>NZ_JAMBNO010000002.1 GCF_023715105.1 Hydrogenophaga intermedia
GCGCCTGCGGCGCTGGTCTTTCAAGATGACTTCAACAGTGTCCGTATGCCTAGTCGTACTCACAGTCCTACTCCTATCTTTAAAGATAAGCGATAGGACGGGTCCGGGGATTTGGGGGGCTATCTCATACAGCCCGAGCTGTTCCGTGCCCGAGCGCTCAGAGACATCCACGCGGCTGCACCACCTTGGTCGACGACATCGACTGAAATGCCACGGCCATCAGTTCAAGCTCCACCCGCGCTCTTTCAAACGGGGACACGCGGGTCAACGGTGGGCCTTGCGCCGAAGGAACGGTCGGCCAGACCATAGTAGTCCGCCCAGACAGGCTCACGTGAGCGTGCAGGCTCTTGCCCCGCAATCAGTGGCAGGAGCCGCAGCAGCCCCCTCGCTTGACAGCGGATGCCGGCGCAGCAGCCGGCGCGTTCACCTGAGCGGGCGAATACCCAGCGTCGGCAATCGCCTTCTGGACGATGCCCGCGTTCGCATCGGTTGCCACGCTCACCAAATGGCGGCCCAGGTCGACCTGGACATCTGCACCTGGGTCGATGGTCTTGACCGCCTTGGTGATGGTGCTGGCGCAATGGCCGCAGGTCATATCGTTCACTTCGAATGCAAGCATTGGTTCTCTCCGTCAGTGGTTAGGTGCTGCTGACTCTAGACCTTGCCATCGTGGCAATGTCAAGTGTCAGTTTCTGGCCTCCCATCGAGGGCCCACTCCAAGCGGAGCAGACGCTGGGCTTCTCATCGAGCATCTCGTAAAGTGAAGCCGCCGCGGCGCTGCGCGGCGGCTTCATCTTGTACGAGGTTGGATGCTCTTCGGCTCTCCGCCGTTCGCCCTAACCGACAATCAGCCTCCACTGTAGAGCTGCATGCGTGCGTTCCGCTCCGCCGGCGTCTCGCTCAGCAGCTCGCGAACCACTTCTTCGCGCGTCTTGCCCGGTCCGGCACTGGGCACCGGAGGCGGGTAGCTGCCCTCGCCGAAATTGAGGAGTCCCTGCTGTACCGCAGCCTCGGCCTCGGCTCGGACCTGCGCACGGGTTTTCTCGCTCTTGAAGTGATCCGCGTGAACGACCACGCCGACTTCGTCGCTAGTCGGATGCAAGTATTCAGCCGAGGCCATTCCCGGCAACCCCAGGGCGGCAGCCGCGGCTACGGCTGCAATCATGGAAGAGATGGAGTGGCTACGTTGAGTCATGATAGGAGTCCTTGTAAAAGTCGATGAACTTGCATCTCCCGTCCGCTTGGTAGGCGATGAGGAGATGTGTTCATCGTAGAGACCGCTACCCAACAGAAGCGGGACAGCACGGTGAGATCTCTGTCACCGAGAAGGAACTGCTTGAGCATCTGGAGCAGATGCGGAAATTCCCGGACATGGAGCACGACGAGCCCGGCAAGGTCACGCTGCAGCCTGGCAAGCAAGGCGAGATCGTCTGGCAGTTCACCAAAGCTGGCGGTGTGAACTTCGCCTGCCTGATTCCAGGCCACTACGAAGCTGGCATGAAGGGCCTCGTTCAGGTCAGCAAGAAGTAGAACCACGCCGCTTCATCAAGGATGCACGGTGACTGTGTCACCTCTCCCACGTCCTGCTGATCCGCAAGGCGGATCAGCAGACATTTTTCAACTCGCGCCCGTGAGGTAGTCATGAACAGCTTCAAGCAATTTCTCTCCGTTTCCGCCGTCGCGCTCGGCATTTTCCTGCCCATGAGTGGGATGGCCCAGACCACAGCCGAATCGCACAAGGCACAGGCCTCTCAACAAGCGTCGCTGACCGACGGTGAGATCAGGAAGGTGGACCTGGACAACGGCAAGGTCACCATCAAGCATGGCGATATCAAGCACCTGGACATGCCGGGAATGACCATGGTTTTCACCGCCAAGGACAAGGGACTGCTTTCCAACCTCAAGCCCGGGGACAAGGTGAAATTCATGGTTGTCAACGAAGGCGGAAAAATGGTCGTCACGGATATACGTCCAGCGAACTGAGGCGAATATGCGGAAGGCTGCAATGCGGATGAGGATGGGTCGGCAGTCCGTGTCCGCTTGCTCATTGTTTCCCGGCAACTGAAAATTCATCATGCATCACGACCACTCCTCCCCCCATACCAGCGATCGACGCAGTGGCTTCTGGCGGTCGCGCTACGCCCTGGGAATGCTCGTCCTCGGTATCGTTGCCGGGTACTTCCTCTGGACCGAACACCGGGCCCATCTACAGCAGTGGTGGCCCTATGCGCTGTTGTTGGCCTGTCCGTTGATGCACCTATTCATGCACAAGGGGCATGGCGGACATGGCAACCAATCCCCTGGGTCCGACGAGGGCAGGCGGTCGAATTCCGACAGGGACTGACCACCACGGGCCGCGCGGGGTAGGCCTTATGGCTGCGTCTCTTTGACCGCTCCGCCTCTCTTCGGCCGTTCAGCCAATCCGAACGCGGTTGCACACGCAACTGACACGCGATGCCAGCAGGAAGGCCCACTGCATTCTCCGGGTCTGCCACAAGTGAGCGTGCCGCGATCCGCACCTCCGTTCGCATGGGATCGCTTGGCTGCACTTCGGAACCGCCGGCGAACCGCAAAGTCGCATCCTGCAACACAGGCACCTGGAGGGAGCGAACCATGAAGTTGAAGCAACTGGTCTGGATCACGACGGGACTGCTTGCCTTGATCGCCACGGCGGCAGGCGGCTACTTCCAACTTCTCAAGAGTGCTGCGCCAGTGGTTCCGCCCACGCTAAGCCTCCGGCCAGAAGATCCGCAGGTGCTGCGACTCGGCGCCGCGATCTATGCACAGCAATGCGCGGCCTGCCATGGGGTCAAGGGCGAAGGCCAGCCCGACTGGCGCGACCGCGGACCTGATGGTCTCTTGCCAGCGCCGCCCCACAACCCCAGCGGCCACACATGGCACCACCCCGATGAACAACTGTTCGCCATCACCAAATACGGCTTGGCCAAGTTGATTGAGCAGCCCGACTACCGGACGGCCATGCCGGTCTACGACAAGCTACTGAGCGATGACGAGATCGTGGCCGCGTTGTCATGGATCAAGTCCCAATGGCCTCTTGAAATCCGGCGCCGTCACGACGAGATCAATGCCCAGTACCGCAAGTCGCTGAATCGATAACCAACGAGGCAGCCAGACACCGGAATAAGCAAAACGGAATTGCTCGACAGAATATTGGCTTGACCTTCACACAATGGCAAGGCTAATAATCAAGGCAAAATTCACGAAAGCACGGACGGGTATGAACGACCACACGCATAAACATACGCACGGCAAAAGGGACGCAGCTTCTTCGGTCGATCATCCAGTAGCGACCAATGTGGCCCCCGCCATCGATGGCACACCGGGATTGGCTGGTTCCGCGGTTACCTACACCTGCCCGATGCACCCGGAAGTGCGGCAGGATCATCCGGGGCGCTGTCCTAAGTGCAAGATGAACCTGGTGCCCGAAGGACAAGTTGCGCATAGCGACCACCGCCACCACGCCCCCCACGCTCACGCTGTTCGTGAGTCGGCTCCTGGGGCGACGGCCGCCGCACCGCAGGAAGCGCCTGCCGGCACCACCTATACCTGCCCGATGCACCCGGAAGTGCGGCAGGACCATCCGGGCAATTGCCCCAAGTGCGGCATGACACTGGAGCCGATCATCCCCCTGGATGAAGAGGACAACAGTGAGTTGAAGGATTTTCAGCGGCGCTTCTGGTGGACGCTGCCGCTTACTGTGATCGTGACGGTTCTTGCGATGTGGGGCCATCGCCTTGGCTGGTTCAGCATGGCAACGCAAACCTGGGTTGAGTTGGTGCTGTCGCTCCCCGTCGTGCTCTGGACCGGCTGGCCATTCTTCGTGCGGGGCTGGCAGTCGATCATCCACCGCAGCCCGAACATGTGGACCTTGATCGGCCTGGGAACGGCCGCGGCTTTCGTCTACAGCGTTGTTGCCACGGTGACCCCGGGGGTGTTTCCCGAATCGTTCGTGGCGATGGGTCGCGTCGCCGTGTACTTCGAGGCGGCGGTAGTCATTATTTCCCTGACCATGCTGGGTCAGATCATCGAGCTGAAAGCCCGCTCCCAGACATCGGCCGCGATCAAGTCCCTGCTGGGGCTGGCGCCGAAGACCGCCCGGCGCATCAATGCGGACGGCAGTGAAGAAGATGTACCTCTCAACCACGTACACGTCGGCGACCTGCTGCGCGTGCGTCCCGGGGAAAAAATTCCGGTCGACGGCACCGTCACCGAAGGCAGCAGCGCGGTCGATGAGTCCATGCTGACCGGTGAACCCGTACCTGTGACCAAGCGGGTTGGCGACAAGCTGATCGGCGCCACCCTCAACACCAACGGTGCGCTGATCATGCAGTCCGAGAAAGTCGGGGCGGCTACCATGCTGTCGCAGATCGTCCAGATGGTCGCGTCTGCCCAGCGCTCCAAGGCCCCCATGCAACGCATGGCCGACGTGGTGGCGGGCAAGTTCGTCATGGTGGTCGTACTGGTCGCCATCGCCACCTTTTTTGTCTGGGGTCTGTTCGGGCCGGAGCCAAGCTGGGTGTTCGGGCTGATCAACGCAGTGGCTGTGCTGATCATTGCATGCCCGTGCGCGTTGGGTCTGGCCACCCCCATGTCGGTGATGGTCGCCACCGGCCGCGCCGCGACGCAGGGCGTGCTGTTTCGCGACGCTGGCGCGATCGAGAAGATGCGCGAGGTGGACACTCTGATCGTGGACAAGACCGGCACACTCACGGAAGGCAGACCCGCGTTCGACACGGCTATTGCGGCTCCAGGCTTCACGCCCGATGAAGTGCTGAGGTTGGCGGCCAGTCTGGACCAGGGCAGCGAGCACCCGCTGGCAGACGCGATCGTCAGCGCCGCACGAACCAAGGGCTTGCAACTGGCCAAGCCCACCGATTTCGAGTCGGGCAGCGGAATCGGCGTGCGCGGCACGGTGGAGGGACGGCGCCTGGCATTGGGCAACACGGCACTGATGGAGCAGGAAGGAGTCGCAGTTTCTGCACTGCGGGCCGACGGAGAACGGTTGCGCGGTGAAGGCGCCAGCATCATGCACTTGGCCGTGGACGGCGTATTCGCGGGCATCCTGGCCGTGACCGACCCCATCAAGGCCAGCACGCCCGATGCCATTCGAACCCTTCACGCGAGCGGGTTGCGCATCGTGATGGCTACCGGAGATGGGCTCACCACGGCCAAGGCCGTGGGGGCCAAACTCGGCATCGATGAAGTGCACGGCGAGGTCAAGCCCGCTGACAAGCTGGCGCTGGTGGACAAACTGCAAAAGGAAGGCCATGTGGTCGCCATGGCGGGAGACGGCATCAACGACGCTCCGGCCCTGGCCAAGTCCGATGTGGGCATCGCCATGGGCACGGGCACCGACGTCGCAATGAACAGTGGCCAGATCACCCTCGTGAAGGGTGATCTGCGCGGCATCGCCTCGTCCCGCGAAGTTTCCATCGACACGGTACGCAACATGCGGCAGAACCTGCTGTTCGCCTTTGTCTACAACGGCATCGGTGTACCCATCGCGGCTGGCGTGTTCTATCCGTTCACGGGCTGGCTGCTCTCCCCATTGATCGCGGCGCTGGCGATGAGCCTGAGTTCTGCTTCTGTGATTTTCAATGCGCTTCGGTTGCGCGGCGTGAAGTAGCCCAGGATGATTTGGAGCCGCTATCAAGTCGAACAGGTCGAAAATCAAGTCTTCAGATTGATTGACATCAATTCCCCAACACAATCACCTGGCTAACATATCCTCATGATCTGCTTTAGACGCATCGTCGCGCAATGGGGCCGCTGGATTGCAAGCGGTTTCGTCGTGACCTTGCTCTTTTCGCAGGTCGCATTGGCGATGTATGCCTGCCCCAAGCTGGACTCGGACACCCACATCGTCTCAATGCAACTAGCAGGCATGGCCATGGAGGATGCCGCCAGCATGCCCGGCATGCCGGACTGCCACGCCATGCCGGGGACCATGGACGGCGAGGCGCCGCAGTTGTGCCGCGCACATTGCAGCGGCGCTGGCAGGCCAGCGCCTTCATTGCAAGGCTTGGACGTCCAGACTCTCGCAGCCCAGGTGGTCTGGTTCGCGTACATGCTTCCAGCCGTGATCGAAGCCCACGCGGCAGCCGGGCAGCGCGTCGCCCATGTCCCGCCCGACCATCGAGCGGGCTTTCCACCGATCTACCTCACGTTTCAAGTCCTGCGGAATTGATGCACGTGTCCGTGCTCGCCGCGCACCGATGCGGCAGACCACGTGATTTCGTGAACATCAATTCCGAGGACAAACATGTTTACTCCCTTTTTTGGCGCACCCGAGGGACGCCCTTCGGCGTTCGGCCGAGGCTCTATACCGGCCTCGATGCGATTGCCTCGTCTGAAAGCTATCAGCATCGCGTTGGCGGGTAGCGCTCTTGTTGCGCCTGTAGCTTACGCACTCGATTTTGCTGAGGCACGCCTTATCGCGGAGCAGCAGAGCCCGCGCATGAACGCGCAGCAGTTGCAGGTCAACGTCGCCGAATCGGTGCAGAAGGCGGCAGGCTCGCTGCCCGATCCCAAGCTCTCGCTCGGCATCGAAAACTACCCCATCAGCGGCATGGATCGCTGGAGCATGACGCGCGAATCCATGACGATGCAGCGCCTGGCGCTCATGCAGGAAGTGCCCAACAGGGCCAAGCGCGACGCCCAGGTCGCCAGTGCGCAGGCGCGTGTGGATCGAGAGCGCGCGGCGCTGGTTTTGCAGCGATTGCAGATCCGCCAGGAACTCAGCCTGGCGTGGATCGCCGCGCAGGCGGTGGAGCAACGGGAGATACTGCTGACGGAACTGCTCGCGGAGAACCAGCGCCTGCAAGACAGTCTCCCCGCTCGCGTCGCCGGCGGCACGGCCCAGGCTGGCGACCTGTTGGTCGCGCAACAGGAGGCGCTGACACTCACGGACCGCCGTGACGATCTACAGCGGGACCGGGCCAAGGCCAGGGCCGCATTGCGGCGCTGGGTGGGCTCCAGGGCCGACGAAGCACTGCAAGGCGATCCAGGCCCGCTCACTCGCCCCGTCGCGCAACTGCGCACAGAACTGGCGAATCACGCGGAGCTTGAACTCTATCCGGCGATGCAAAGCATGGCCCGGGCCGAGTCCCGCGAAGCCCAATCAGAGACCCGCGGCGATTGGGCCTGGGAGATTGCCTATAGCCGGCGTGATCGCCGATGGGGCGACATGGTGTCATTCCAGGTGACATTCGATCTGCCATGGCAGAAGGATCGACGCCAAGTGCCCATGATCGAGGCAAAACGGCACGAGTTGGAGCGTCTGGACGCCGAACGCGAAGACGTGGCGCGGCGGCATTTGCAGGAGTTGGACGACAGCGCCGCCGAACTCCAAGCGTTGAACAGCCAGATCGACCGCCTGCAGACCGCCGGCTTGCAGCTGGTACGGAACCGAGCGGCGCTTGCGTTGAGCAACTACCGATCCGCCAAGGGGGACCTGAGCGCTGTGCTCAGTGCACGCGCCCAGGTGCTGGAGACGCGCATGCGTCTGATCGACCTCGGAGCGCAGCGCGACAGCCTCGTCGCCCGACTGAACAGCCTGATCGCGGACTGAGTGGAGACCCTCGCCATGAATACCTCTTCGAGAAACATTCTTGCCGGCTTGACGCTGGTTGCTGCCGGTATTGCCGTTGGATGGGGCGTCCCCCAATGGCGCGCCGGCCACCTCAGCGGCTCCCCCGCTGCCAACATCACCGTTGCAAGCGCTCCGACCGAGCGCAAGGTGCTGTATTGGTACGACCCGATGGTGCCGACCCAGAAGTTCGACAAGCCCGGCAAGTCGCCCTACATGGACATGCCGTTGATGCCGAAGTACGCGGATGAAGACACGCAAGACAGCACGGGCCTCAGCGTGTCGGCGCAAGCGGTGCAAGCCCTGGGGCTGCGTACAGCCGAAGTCCTGCAAGGCAAGATCGGCGCAGATGTGAACGTCGTGGGCACCGTGCTGCTCAACGACCGCGACGTCAGCATCGTGCAGGCGCGGACCGCTGGCTTCGTCGAGCGTGTCTACGCACGGGCTGCGGGCGACGTGATCGCAGCAGGGGCACCGCTGGCTGACCTATTGCTGCCGGAGTGGATCGCCGCACAGCGCGAGTTTCTCTCGGTTCGCGCGATGGGCGACGCACCGTTGACCGCAGCTGCCCGCCAACGGCTGCTGCTGCTCGGCATGCCGCAAGCCCTGATCGCCCAGGTGGAGCGCACAGGCGAGCCCAAGGGGCTGTACACGGTCACAACACCTCAAGGCGGCTTGGTGGCCGAACTGATGGTGCGCCAGGGCATGACGGTTTCCGCCGGGGAAAGCCTGGCCAGGGTGAATGGCTTGGCCACGGTGTGGATCGAAGCGGCCGTCCCCGAAGCACAAAGCGGACCATTGCAGGTCGGCCAAACGGCGCAGGTCCGGCTGGCGGCGTTTCCCGGTGAAGTGCTCCAGGCGCGCATCGTGAGCATCCTGCCCGAAGCCAACCGCGACACCCGTACGGTGCGAGTGCGGCTTGAAATGGCCAATCCCGGCCAGCGCCTGAAGGCCGGCATGTCCGGCCAGATCGCGCTCAAAGGCAACGAACAGCCCGCGCTGCTTGTTCCCAGCGAAGCGGTCATCCGCACCGGCAAGCGCGCACTGGCCTATGTGGTCGATGGACCCGGCAAGTTCCATCCCGTGGAGGTCCAGGTGGGCGCGGAGGTAGGCGATCAACTGGTGGTCAACGGCGGGCTCGCGGCGGGACAGCAGGTGGTGGCCTCGGCGCAGTTCCTGATCGATTCGGAAGCCAGCCTGCGGGGCGTGCTGCCTGCAGGTGCCGCGGCGTCCGCACCTGCATCGCCGCACAACGGGCACGGCACATCGTCGCCACCGGCCGCGGCCACCAACGCTTTCGTGGTGCGCGGCGTGATCGAGGAGATGTCGCCCACCGAGCTGACGCTGGCGCACGAGGCCGTGCCAGCCCTCCAATGGCCGGCCATGACCATGGGCTTCAAGCTGAGCAGCCCGCAGCTCGCCGAGGGTCTTTCGGTTCGGCAGCAGGTGCGATTCACCTTCTCCAAGCAAGGTGAGGGCTACGTGATCACCGCCATCGAAAAGGTGCAGCCATGATCGCCAAGCTGATTCGATGGTCGGTGGCCAATCGCTTCCTGGTGCTGCTGGCCACCGCCATGCTCACGGCATGGGGCGTGTGGGGCGTTCGCAGCACGCCCGTGGATGCGCTGCCGGACTTGTCAGACGTGCAGGTCATCATTCGCACCAACTACCCAGGACAGGCGCCGCAGATCGTCGAGAACCAGGTCACCTACCCGTTGGCCACCACCATGCTGTCGGTGCCAGGGGCCAAGACCGTGCGCGGCTTCTCGTTCTTTGGCGACTCGTTCGTCTATGTCTTGTTCGAGGACGGAACCGACCTGTACTGGGCCCGCTCACGGGTACTGGAATACCTGAACCAGGTCCAGGGCCGATTGCCCGCCACGGCGAAGCCGGCCCTGGGTCCGGACGCCACAGGCGTCGGCTGGATCTTCCAGTACGCGCTCGTGGATCGCACGGGCAAGAACGATCTGGCGCAACTGCGTGCGTTACAGGACTGGTTCCTGAAGTTCGAACTCAAGAGCCTGCCCAACGTGGCCGAGGTGGCATCGGTGGGGGGCATGGTCAAGCAGTACCAGGTCGTGCTCGACCCGATCAAGTTGGCGTCCTATGGCCTCAGTCAGGCTCAAGTCCGCGATGCCCTGATGGGGGCCAACCAGGAGACCGGCGGCTCCGTCCTGGAATTGTCAGGCGCGGAGTACATGGTCCGCGCGAGCGGCTACCTCAAGACCCTGGACGAGTTCCGGGAGATCCCCTTGACGGCACGCGGCGGTGTGCCGGTGCGGCTGGGGGATGTGGCGACGCTCCAGATAGGCCCGGAGATGCGGCGTGGCATTGCCGAACTCGACGGAGAAGGCGAGGTCGCCGGCGGCGTGGTGGTGCTGCGCTCCGGCAAGAATGCCCAGGAGACGATCGCTGCCGTCAAGGCCAAGCTCGCGGAGCTGCAGGGCAGCCTGCCGCCGGGCGTCGAGATCGTCACCACCTACGACCGCAGCGCGCTGATCGAGCGGGCCATTCGCAATCTCACGACCAAGCTGGGCGAAGAGTTTCTGGTGGTGGCGCTGGTCTGCGCATTGTTCCTTTGGCATCTTCGCTCTGCGTTGGTGGCCATCATTTCCCTCCCGCTGGGCGTGATGACGGCATTCCTTGTCATGCGCTACCAGGGCATCAACGCCAACATCATGTCGCTGGGGGGGATTGCCATCGCCGTGGGGGCGATGGTGGATGCAGCGGTGGTGATGATCGAGAACGCCCACAAGAAGCTGGAGGCTTGGCAGCACGCGCACCCAGATCAACGGCTGCAGGGCAAGGAACGGTGGGACGTGATCACACAGGCCGCGGAGGAAGTCGGTCCTGCGCTCTTCTTCTCGCTGCTCATCATCACGCTCTCGTTCATCCCGGTCTTCACCCTAGAAGCGCAGGAAGGCCGGCTGTTCGGCCCGCTGGCGTTCACCAAGACCTACGCGATGGCCGCGGCCGCAGGGCTGTCAGTGACGCTGATTCCCGTACTCATGGGCTACTGGATTCGCGGGCGTATCCCGGATGAGCAGAAGAACCCCATCACCCGCATCCTGATCGCGGCCTACCGGCCAGCACTGGAGTGGGTACTGCGCCGGCCCAAGGCGACGCTGCTGATCGCCGTGCTGGCCTTGGCGACCACCGCCTGGCCCTTGGCGCGGCTCGGCGGTGAGTTTCTGCCGAGGTTGGACGAAGGGGACCTGCTCTACATGCCCTCGGCCCTGCCGGGACTCTCGGCGCAGCGCGCCACGGAGTTGCTGCAGCTGAGCAACCGCATGATCAAGACCGTGCCTGAAGTGGACAAGGTGTTCGGCAAGGCAGGACGGGCTGAAACGGCAACCGATCCGGCGCCACTGGAGATGTTCGAGACCACGGTGAAGCTCAAGCCCAGGGAGCAATGGCGTCCAGGCATGACGCCCGAAAAGCTCGTGGAAGAGCTGGACCGTGCCGTGAAGATCCCGGGCCTGTCCAACATCTGGATTCCCCCCATCCGCAATCGCATCGACATGCTGGCCACTGGCATCAAGAGCCCGATCGGGGTGAAGGTGACCGGCAACGACCTGGGCGTCATCGATCGCATCGCTGCAGAGGTCGAGCAGGTCGCCAAGGGCATTCCCGGCGTGACGTCATCCCTCGCGGAGCGCTTGACGGGCGGGCGCTACGTGGATGTTCAGATCGACCGCGTAGCCGCCGGTCGCTACGGCCTGAACATCGCCGATGTCCAGGCGGTCATCGCCGGCGCGGTTGGTGGCGAAAACGTCTCGGAAACGGTCGAGGGGCTTGCCCGCTTTCCGATCAATCTGCGCTACGCGCGAGAATGGCGTGATTCACCACAACGGCTGGCAGAACTACCCATCTTCACGCCGATGGGTCAGCAGATCACGTTGGGGACCGTGGCACGCATCGCGATCACCGATGGACCGCCCATGCTCAAGAGCGAGAACGCACGGCCCTCCGGTTGGGTCTATGTCGATGTGCGCGGCCGTGATCTAGCCTCGGTGGCCAACGAACTGCGCGATGCCATCGGGCAGCAGGTCAAGCTGGAGCCGGGTGTGAGCATCACCTACTCCGGGCAGTTCGAATACATGGAGCGGGCCAATGCACGCCTGAAGGTTGTGGTGCCTGCCACCCTGTTGATCATCTTCGTTCTGTTGTACCTGACCTTCGCGCGTGTGGACGAAGCGGGCTTGATCATGGCGACCTTGCCCTTCGCGCTCACGGGGGGCATCTGGTTCCTGTACCTGCTGAATTACAACCTGTCCATCGCCACCGGCGTGGGATTCATTGCGCTGGCAGGTGTGGCGGCGGAGTTCGGCGTAGTGATGCTCATCTATCTGAAGCAGGCCTTGGCGGAACGTTGCCCGGATGGCCGCAACCCAACGCGAGAAGAACTGCTCGATGCGATCCGGGAAGGCGCCGTGCTGCGCGTGCGGCCAAAAGCGATGACCGTCGCGGTCATCCTGGCGGGCTTGGTCCCCATTGTCTGGGGCAGCGGTACGGGCTCGGAGGTCATGAGCCGCATCGCAGCCCCGATGCTTGGTGGGATGGTGACCGCACCGTTGCTGTCGCTGTTCGTGATTCCGGCTGCCTATCTGCTGATGCGTAAGCCGCGCTAACTTGGCCGTCCAGCAGGGCCTCACGACGAGGCCCTGCTGGACGCGAGGGATCAAGCCGCCCGCGCAGAAGCTGGGAGCATTTCTCTCTGGCAAGGACTTCCTATTGCATTGATCCTTACAAAAAAATAATCATCTGCTCATCACTCTGTCAGGGGTGACCGGATGGCCACAAAAGCGCGTCCTGACGGTGACCGCAACAGATTGAGCGCCACCAGCGTGCTCCCGACCACGCAGACCAGGCACAGAACATAGAAGCGCTCGGTGCTGTCCAGCGGCATGCCAAACAGCGACGCCGATGGCACCGACAGGCCGGCGTTGCCGCCGGTCACGCTCTCCCATCGCGCCAGCACCTCCTCGACGATGAAGCCGAAGGACAGCGTGGCGATGGCCAGGTACATGCCTTTCACGCGCAGTGCCGGCAAACCCACCACCACGCCCACCGCGGCAGACAGGGCCGTGGAGCAGGCGAGGCTGAGTGGCAAGGGCCAGCCGCGCGCTGCGAGGTAGGTTTCGCAATAGGCGCCCACCCCCATGAAGGCCGCATGCCCAATGGAGAACTGACCGGTATACCCGGCGAGCAGCATCAGGCCCACCGCCACGATGGCGTAGATGAACACGAAGCTCAGTTGCGCGAGCCAGTACTCGGGCAACAGCCAGGGCGCCAGCACCAGAAAGACGGCCAGCATCGAATACCAGAAACGTTGCCCCCCGTGCTTGGCGAGCGCGATGTCCTGGTCGTAGTGGGTCTTGAAAATGAATCGCATCGGGGCTCTCAGACTTTCTTGCGCGCGCGGTCGCCAAACAGGCCCGTCGGCTTGACGGCCAACATCAGCAACACGACCACATAGGGCACCACGTCCTTGAAGCCTTCAGGCAGATAGAAGCCCGACAGCGCCTCCACGACACCGATGATCAGCCCCCCCACGATGGCTCCCGGCAAGCTACCGAACCCGCCGACGATGGCCGCAGGAAACGCCTTGAGGCCGATGAAACCCATGTTGGCGTGCACGAAGGTGACGGGTGCCAGCAGAAGACCCGCCGCCGCCGCCACCGCCGCCGCCAGCGCCCACACCAGGCCGTTGAGGCGCTGCACCGGAATGCCCATGTAATAGGCCGCAAGCTGGTTCTGCGACGAAGCCTGCATGGCGATCCCTACGCGCGTGAAGCGAAACAGCAGCCACAGCGCCGCACACAGCAGCGCCGTGGCCGCGATCACCACCAGTTGCTCCATGCCGAGCGTGACCACCCCCGTGTTCACGGTCTGGCCCTTGTAGGGAACGGCCAGGGCGTGGGTGTCGGTGCCGATGCCCGGCACCATGGTCACCAGGCCGCGCATCACGTAGCCTAGGCCAAAGGTCAGCATCACGATGGAGAACTGTGGCTGGCCCAGCACCGGGCGGATGATGGCGCGCTCCAGCAGGAAGCCCAGCAGCGCCATGGCGCCGATCGCGGCCAATGCCGCGAGCCAGAACGGCCAGCCGAAGAGACCCATGCCAGCCAGACCCGCGAACGCACCCAGCATCATCAGGTCGCCCTGAGCAAAGTTGACGGTCTCGGTCGCCTTGTAGATGAGCACGAAACCCAGCGCAATGAGGCCGTACACACAGCCCTGTGCGATGCCCGCGACGATGATCTGAAATATCAACAAGCGCTTGTCTCCGCGTAGTTCGTTCTGCGCACCCTGGCCATAAGGCTGGCGCGGTCCGAACCATAAGCAGACCCGCGGGACGGAATATCGTCGGATGCGACGATCAGACTCGCAAGGGGTTAGGGCTTACCCGTGGACGACTAAGGTCGTTATCGCTTTTGTCGATGCGCGTGGCCTGCGTGAGGGCTTCGTCAACCACTTGCATCTCCGCCGCTGGCCGACCCTCAACGTGCCAGATAGACTTAACAAGTGGTCCAATCAGGTGGTCCAAAACGCGCACTTTCCCGCGCATCCGCCCCGAAAACTCCCTGGGGGACAAGGACTTGCAAACGTTTGGTGGAGATCCTCCTCGTCTCCACCAAAAATTCCGCAAGGCCTTGTTTCACAAGGCCTTTTTTCTTTTCCGGGGCGGCTGTGCGCGAAGTGACCCATCCAGGTGATCCAAATCGTGCATCTGCATGCGCCCTCAGGCCCTTCACATCTTCAAGAGCCGCCACGGCATCTGGTACTTCCGCTGGGTCGTGCCAAAAGTGTGGTGGCGCCGGCCTCGGGCGAAGGCATCTACTACGCCATGCTGGGCGGCCAGCTTGCGGCCGAGGCGGTGCTGGAGCTGCTGGCCACGCACGACCCGCGCGCGCTCAAGCAGGCGCGCCGGCGCTTCATGGCCGAGCACGGCCGCGTGTTCCAGGTGCTGGGCCTGATGCAGTGGTTCTGGTACGGCAGCGACAAACGCCGCGAACGCTTCGTGAAAATCTGCGAGGACAAGAACGTGCAGCAGCTGACCTTCGAGTCCTACATGAACAAGGTGCTGAGCCGGCGCCGCCCGCTGGCGCAGTTGCGCATCTTCCTCAAGGACACCGCGCACCTGCTGGGCATCGCGCGCGTGTGAGCGCGGCCGTGGACATCCTGTCGGCTCTGCGTCCGGTCCATGCCGTGTGGCTGGCACTGGCCATCGTCGGCATCGAGCTGGTGCTGCGCGCGCTGCTGGCGCTGCGCGGGCCCAGGCGTGCGGGCTGGCTGGCGGGCCTGTGGCACGGCGCCGCGGGGCTGGCGCTGCTGCTGGCGCTGCTCGAGGCCCTGGGCCCGCAGCGCACGGCGCACCTGTTGCTGTGGCTCGCGCTGGGCGGCGTGGCGCACGCGCTGACGCTGCTCAAGCCGGGTCGGCGCTGAAGCAGCGCCAAGCGCTCACAGGAAGCGCGCGATCTGCTCCACGTCTTCGGGGAAGAGTTGGCCCTTCTCGGCCAGCAGCACGCGTCCGTCGCGCCCGCGCACCAGCGTCATCGGCAGCGCCTTGCTGGCCTTGGGCAGCACACGCTCGGTGGCCGGCGTGGCCATGCCGCTGGGGAAGGTGTAGCCGCGTTGCGCCAGGTAGCGGCGCGCGTCTTCCTCGCGCCGGTCGATCGACAGGCCCAGCATCTTCAGGCCGCGGGCGCGCTGCGCGTCCCACAGCTTCTGCATCGACGGCGACTGCTCGGCGCAGAACGGGCACCAGCTGGCCCACCAATAGACCACCACCACCTGCCCCTCGGCGTCGGCCGCGCGAAAGGTGCTGCCGTCGAACAGGGGCACATCGGGCAGCGCCACGGCCGCACCGATGGCGGGCGCCGGGATCTCGCGCTGGGCGTGCGACAACGGGGCGCCTGCGAGCGGGGCGGCGCCCAGGGCCTTGATGAGGGTTCTGCGGTCCATGCGTGGTGTCGTGCTGGAAGGGAGAGGTTGGGATTCTGCGCCGGCGGGAACGTTCCGGCTCACCAGCGCGCGTGCGTGAGGTGCACCGCGCGCGCGCCGAGTTCGTAGCCGGCCTCGCGCACGCGGCGCAGCGGCACTGGCCGCCAGGGCGAGACCGGCAGGGCCATGTCGTCCTCGCCCTGCTGGCCGAACACCAGGCGCGCCAGTTCACGCCCGAACACCGTGCCGGGCGAGATGCCGCGGCCGTTGTAGCCGCTGAACGACCAGGTGTTGCGCGCCAGCCGGTGCAGGCGCGGCAAGGCATCGGGCGTCATCCCGATGCGGCCGTACCAGGCGTGCTCGAAATCGATCCCCTTGAGTTGTGGGTACAGGCGCGCAAGCGCTCTGCGGCCCCAGTCCCGGTGGATGGTCAGTCCCGCGCCGTGTAGCGCACCCACGCTGCCGAACACCAGGCGGTTCGCGGCGTCGAGGCGGAACGAGGTGAGCACCTGTCGCGTGTCCCAGGCGCCGTGGCGCTGCGGCAGCACCGTGGCGCGCTCGGCGTCGGTGAGCGCTCGCGTGGCCAGGTTGAAATACGGCAGGTGCACGAGTTCGCTGTCCAGGCCGGGCCACAGGCCGTCGGCCGCGCTGTAGGCGTTGGTGCAGACCAGCACCCAGCGCGCATCCAGTGTGGCGCCTTGAGCGGTGCTCAGGCGCCAGTGGGTGCCTTCGTCGTGCAGCGCGGCCACCGGCGAGCGCGCATGCAGCACCGCACCGGCCGCCTGCGCGGCGCGCGCCAGGCCGCGCGCGTAGGCCAGCGGCTGGATGGTGCCGGCGCGCCGGTCGAGCAGCGCACCGCTGAAGCCGCGCGCACCCGTGAGTTGGGCGGCGGTGGCGGCATCGAGCAGTTCCACCGGCGCGCCGCGGGCCTGCCACTGGCGGGCACGCTCGGTGATCTCGCGCAGCCCGCCCGCGCCCACCGCGCAGTGCAGCGTGCCGGCGCGCTCGGCCTCGCAGGCGATGCCGTGGCGCGCGATCAGGTCGAACACCACCGACGGGCCCTGCCCCAGGCGTTCGAGCAAACGTTCGCCGTACACCGGCCCGAGCGCGGCGGGCAACACCGAAGGCATGACCCACATGCCCGCGTTCACCAGTCCCACGTTGCGGCCCGAGCCGCCGAAGCCGATGTCCCGCGCTTCGAGCACGCGGACCGTGGCGCCTCCCTCGGCCAGATGCAACGCAGCCGACAGGCCGGTGTAGCCGGCCCCGACGATGGCCACGTCGGCCGAGGCATGGCCTTGCAGGGCGGGCGCTTCGGGCGCGGGCGGGGCCGAGGCTTCCCACAAGCCGTGGGACAGAGGGTCCTGGTTCATGCCGCGATGCTATCCCGCGGCGCGGCCCTCAACCGCAGGAGCCCACGTAGCCACAGGCCGTGCAGTGGTCGCACCCATCCTTGCGGATCATGGCGTGCGCGCCGCAGTCGGGGCATTTGCGGCCGGCCATCTGGCCGGGCACGGTCAGTGTTGCGGGCAATGCCGCGGAAGCGGTGTCGACTGCATCGGGTGCAGTGCCGCCGCGGCGGCGCTGCAGGATGTTCTGAACCGCGTAGGCCAGCGCCGCCACCTCGGAGTCGTGCCACATCGGGATCACCGCGCCGTCCTCGCGCGAGCGCGTGCCCAGACGCACCGGGCCACGGTCCCAGGCGACCTTGCGCATGTCGCGCAGCGCGCGCTCCAGGAAGCCGCCGCGCGCCGCCAGCGAGAGCAGGCGCATGCTGGCGGTGATCCACTGTTGCGATTCGGCGCGCTGGCCCACCGGCATGAAGAACTCGATGGCGCGCGACTGCGTGCCCTGCCCGTCCGCCGCCGGCACGGGCAGGAACGAGACCACGATGTAGGTGGTGTGGTGGCCTTCCTGCGTCCAGTACTCGATCTTTTCGGCCACCGCATCGAGCGCACCCAGCGGGCGGCTTTCGATCACGGCACGCATCGGGTCGCCCGGAACCGCCGCAGGCTCATCGGCCGGGGCCGTGCCCGACACCGACAGCACCGACCCCAGGATGTCGTTCGGCCGGTAGGTGGCCAAGCCCTTGAGGCCACCGCGCCAGGCCTTGAGGTAGAGGTCCTTGAAGTCCTCGAACGGATAGTCGCCGGGCACGTTCACCGTCTTGGAGATCGAGGTGTCGATGAAGGGCTGCACCGCGGCCATCATGCCCAGGTGGCCGTCCACGCCCATCTCCAGCGCCGAGACGAAGTACGGCGGCAGTTGCTGCACGTCACCCCCGAGCGCGCGCCACAGGCGCCACGCGTGGTCGGCCACCTCGTGCTCGCGCGTGGTGCCGTCGGCCTCGCGCTTCTTGCGCGTGTAGACCCAGGAGAACGCGGGCTCGATGCCGTTGGACGCGTTGTCGGCGAAGGCCAGGCTCACGGTGCCGGTGGGCGCGATCGACAGCAGGTGGCTGTTTCGGATGCCGTGCGTGCGGATGGCCTGCTGGATGTCGGCCGGCAGGCGGCTCGCGAAGGTGCCGGGCGCGAGGTAGCTCGCCACGTCGAGTCTGGGGAACGCGCCCTTTTCCTTCGCGAGTTCCACCGAGGCGCGGTAGGCCGCATCGCGCATGCGCTCGGCGATGCGCGCGGCCATGGCCACGCCGGCTGCTTCGTCGTAGCGCAGCTGCAGCAGGATCAGCGCGTCGCCCAAGCCGGTGAAGCCGACGCCGATGCGCCGCTTGGCCTGCGCCTCGGCGCGCTGCTCGGGCAGTGGCCAGAAGGTGAGGTCGAGCACGTTGTCGAGCATGCGCACCTGCAGCGCCACGCTGCGCTCGAAGGCCTCGAAGTCGAACGCCGGCTCACCGCCCACGCCGAACGGGTGGCGCACGAAGCGCGTGAGGATGATGGGGCCCAAGTCGCAGCAGCCGTAGGGCGGCAGGGGTTGCTCACCGCAGTTATGCACCACCAGACCGTTGGCGTCGAAGGCGTGCACGTCGTCCACGGTCACGTCGTACACCGCTTCTTCGCCATCGGGCTGGAGCGACTCGACCGTGGCAACAAAGCGCTCGCGGTTGGGGGTGCGGCGGTAGACATCCAGCGATTCCTCCAGGCGGGCCGCCTTGTCGGTGTCGTGGAAGCCGATGCGTTCGGCGAACAGGTGCAGGTTGTCGTTGGCGATCACCAGTTCGTGCTGCGGCAGCGTGGCGTAGTCGGCAGCGCCGCCCCGGCCATCGGGCAGGCGGCGCAATCCGGCAGGTCGCCGTTCGCGGTAGATCGTGGATGCGATGCCCAGGCGCAGCAGCATGCGTTGAACCGCTTGCAGCAAGGCGGTGTCGCTCTGCGACAGGCGCACGCTCACGCCCTTCTCCTGCGCGCCCTGCACGCTGCCATCGGCGTCGAACAGGCCGCTCAGCAGGCCTTCGCAGAAACCGGAGGAACACCGTTCCATCGCGGGCGTGATCGTCTTGTAGCCCGGTGCCATGCCCATCGATAACGCCAGATCGCGCAGCGGCGCACTGGCGAGTCGCATCTCACCGCGCCCCGCGATCGGGCGCTGGAAGCCGCGGAAATCGGCGCGGTGGTCGAGGCAGGCGGCCGCGGCCTCGGCCGCCTGCACGATGCCAGCGGCGCCGGTGGCGGCGAATACGACTGCGTCCTGCCCCACCACGCGCAACTCGGGCGCCCAGACCGACAGCACGGCCTTGTCGGCCTTGAGCGTGCCGTCGCCGATCAGCAGGCCCAGCAGGTAGCCCTGCTCGCGCGTGCCCTCACCGTCCCAGCCCTGCAGCGCGCGGTGGTTGTTGAGCACGATCTGATCGCCGGGCCGCAGACTGGCTGCTTCGGTCCAGTCCAGCTCCAGGGTGTGGCGCGTCTTGCGCGCCACGCGGCGCACGCGATGGTCGGCCGTGAGGCGCAGCGCATGGCCTTCGCGCGTGCTCAGTTTGAACACCGACTTGCGCCCGGTCGCAAAAAATCCTTCGCTGCGCAGCGCGTGGCTGCGTCCATCGACCACGGCATGAAACCGCTTGCCAACCAGTTCTTGCACGGTGCGGGGCCCTTCCTCGGTCATGACCCAGGTATCGGCCGTCACACACGGGTTGGTCGCCTCGATGCTTTCGATCGCGCGCAGGTTGTTGTCGCGGCCGATGGCGTCGATGAACAGGATGCCGGGTTCGGCGAAGTCGTAGGTGGAACGCATGATCGTGTCCCACAAGTCGCGCGCACGAACCGTCTCGTAGACCCAGCGGCCGTCGGCACGCTGGTGGGCGCCGGCGGCCAGTTGCTCGGCACCGGGCTGGGCGCTGTGCACCAGATCCCAGTCGGCGTCGGCCAGCACCGCATCCATGAAGGCGTCGGGCACGGCGACCGAGACGTTGAAGTTGTTCCAGCGCCCGGGCGTGCGCTTGGCGGTCATGAACTCGCGCACGTCCGGGTGGTCGATGCGCAGCACGCCCATCTGCGCACCGCGGCGCGCGCCCGCGCTCTCCACCGTGGCGCACGATTGGTCGAACACGTTGATGTAGCTGCAAGGCCCCGAGGCGATGGACGCCGTGCCCTTGACGCGCGCGCCGCGCGGGCGGATGCGCGAGAAGTCGTAGCCCACGCCGCCCCCGCGGCGCATGGTTTCGGCAGCCTCGCGCAGAGCCTCGTAGATGCCGGGGTAGCCGCTCTCGTCGCGGCCCTGGATGCAGTCGCCCACGGGCTGCACGAAGCAGTTGATGAGCGTGGCCTGGATGTCGGTGCCAGCCGCGCTCATGATGCGCCCGGCACCGATGCCGCCTTCGCGCAGGTGCGCCAGGAAGCGCGGCTCGAAATCGGTCCGGCGCTCGGGTGCTTCCACGCTGGCCAGCGCACGCGCCACGCGCGCAAACAACTGCTCGCGCGTGGTCTCGTCGCCCTTGAGGTATTTCTCGCGCAGCACCTCTTCGCTGATGGGCTGGGGCTCCAGCTCGGGCAGCAGTTCGCGCGCGGCGGGTTCTCGGTTCATGGTTCGGGTTCCTGGTCAGACGGCCGGCTGGCCGTCGTGTTCGACGTACTGCAGATAGGGGCCGGTGCCGCTGCTGTTGGCGCGCGAGGCCGGCACGAAGCCGCCGGCGGCGGCGTCGAAGACGTGCACCTCGCCGTCCTCGATGACGTAGTGCCAGCCGTGCAGCGACAGGGTACCCGCTTCCACGGCGCGGCGCACCATCGGGTAGTCCATCAGGCGTTCGAGCTGCAACACCACGCTGCGCTGCTCGGTGCGCCACAGGGCCTCGGGCGACGGCCGCACCGGCAACAGGGCTTCTTGCGCGAGCTCGAGCCAGAAACGCAGGGCACGCGCTTCCTCGGGCACGCCTTCGTAGGCGGCGCGCACCGCGCCGCAATGGCTGTGGCCGCAAACCACGATGTGCTCGACCTTGAGGCTCAGCACCGCGAACTCGACCGCGGCCATGGTGCCGTGCCAGCCGCGCGATCCGTCGTAGGGCGGGATCAGCGCGCCGACATTGCGCACGATGAACAACTCGCCCGGGCCGGCGCCGGTGAGGAGGTAGGGCACGAGGCGCGAATCGGAGCAGCCGATGAACAGCGTCTTGGGGTGCTGACCCTGCGCCACCAGGTCCTGGAAGCGTTGCTGGTGGCGCGGGAAATAGTCCGCGTGGAAATCACGCAATCGCGCCAGCAGTTCATCGCCGGCGCCCTCGCCCTCCCCCGGGCCACCGGGCGCGCCGGGGTTCATTGCACCAGGGGCGAGCTCGCGCCATCGAGTGACATGCCGCGCACCTCGGCATCGCCCACCAGCAGTTGCATGAACTGACGCCAGGCGGTGGCCCGCGCCTGCAGCCCGAGTTCGTCGGCGATGCGCGGGGCCAGCGCCTCGAACGGGGGCAGCGTGCCGTTGCGCCGGCCCAGCACCTCGACGATGTGCAGGCCGTGGCGCGAATGCACCAGGCGCGGATGCACGCCCATGCCCCAGCCGCTGTCGCGCTGGTGAAAAAGCTCGTTGGCGAGTTCGGGGGCGCAGTCCTCGGGCGTGAGCCAGCCCAGGTCACCCCCCTGCGCGCCGCTCGGGCAGTTGGACAGCGTGCGTGCCAGTTCCTCGAAGCGCCCGGGTGCGGCGTCCTTGCGCGTGAGCTCCAGCAACGCTGTCTCGGCGTGCTGCGCGAGTTTGTGCACGTCCACCCCCGGCGTCACCGCGAACAGGATGTGCCGCACATGGCGCGCCTGCCCCACCAGATAGCGGTTGCGGTTGGCCTCGTAGTGGCGCCGGCAGGCCTCCAGGTCGGGCACGGGCAGTTGCACCTCGTCGTCGAGCATGGCTTCCACGGCGGCGCGTTGTTCGGCATTCAGCGGAGGAGCCACGCTCACGTCCTGCGCGGGCAGGCGGCCACGCTGCACCGCGGCCTGGCGCAGCAGTTCGGTGTGGGCGCGCTCCAGCAATTCGTCGGCCGATAGGCGTTCGCCCGGCCCGTGCAGGCGCACGCCGTTGATGCTGGGGGTTTCTGTCGCGGCTTCGACGGCCACCTCGGGCTCGGCACCCGAGGCGCAACCGCAGTGACCGCTGCCGCAGCCGCCCTTCACAGGTTCGTGTCCGGTCATGGCTCAGCGCTCCCCTCGGTTGGGCAGGCCCAGGCGGCGGCTGCGCACCACCTGATACGGGCGGAACAGGTAGGCCACGGTGGCAAATCCGCTCCACACATGGACCAGTCGGGAGAACGGGAACAGCAGGAAGATCGTCATGCCCAGCACCAGGTGCACCTTGAAGGGCCAGTCCAGATTCACCAGCCCGCTGGCGTCGGGGCGAAAGGTGACGATGCGTTGCGCCCAGTCGGACAGCGCGAGCATGACGCTGCCATCGCTGTGGCCGATGGAATACGGCAGCGTGATGAGGCCCAGCACCAGTTGCACCCACAGGATGATGAGGATGAACAGATCGGTGCGGTGGCTGGTGAGGCGGATGCGCGGATCGAAGATGCGCCGGTGCAGCAGCAGCGTGAGGCCGACGAAGCACACCGCACCCGCCACACCGCCGGCCACCACGGCGAGCAGCTGCTTCTGGCCCGGCGTGATGAAGGGCTCGTACACCCAGTGTGGCGTGAGCAAGCCCACGCTGTGGCCGAAGAACAGGAACAGGATGCCGATGTGGAACAGGTTGCTGCCCCAGCGCAACTGGCGCGCGCGCAGCAGCTGCGACGAATCGCTCTTCCACGTGTACTGATCGCGGTCGAAGCGCGCCAGACTGCCCATCAGGAACACCGAGAGGCAAACATAGGGATAGACATTGAAAAGGAAGTTGTGCAGCGTGTTCACAGCTGGGCTCCTTGACCGGCGGACCGGACGATTCGAACGGGTTGCGGTTGGCCGGGCCGCGCCTGGCCCGCGGTGGAGCAGCCGCCGAATACGGGCGGTTCGGCCCAGCTCTCGTCCAGCGGCTCGTCCTCGGTCACCGCCACGGGCTCGGCGCGCTCGCCCGCCAGTTCCAGCACGGCGGCCAGCACGCTGGCGTAGGGGCTGCCCTTCTTGTGCAGCGCGCTGAAGATGGCGCGCAGGATGTGCGCGGTCTCGCCCAGCAGCTCACGCGCTTCCCGCGGCGGTTGGGTGGAGGCGTATTCGAGCAGCACGCTCAGGTGGTCGGGCAGTTCGTCCTCGCGCAGCATCAGGCCGGCCTGCTCGTAGGTCTTGATGAGGTCGATCATGGCCGGACCGCGGTCGCGCGAGTCGCCGTGCACGTGCTCGAACAGGTGCAGCGAGGTGCTGCGCCCGCGGTCGAACAGCTCGACGAACTCGGCCTCCACCGCCAGCGCGGGGCGGCGCGACAGCCGGTGCAGCAGTTGCCCGATCTCGCCGATGCGTTCACCGGACAGCGCAGCCTCGCGCGCCAGCGCCTGCACCAGCTCGCCCGCGTGTTCGCGCAGCTCGGCATCCGGGTAGCTCAGCAGCCGCGCCAGCACGCGCAGGGTGTGGGGCGCGGGTCGGGTCAGGGAAAACGGGTTCTTCATGTCAGAGCTCTGCTTTGATCGGAATGGTGCGGCGCTTCTCGCTGCCGAACAGGCTGGTGTCGGTCACGCCTTCGCTGCAGCCGTTGCCGAAGCTGAAGCCGCAACCGCCCTTGACGTTGAAGGCGTTCTCCGCGTACTCGCGGTGCGAGGTCGGAATGACGAAGCGGTCCTCGTAGTTGGCGATCGCCATCACCCGGTACATGGCCTCGACCTCGCTGGCGCTGAGCTGCACCTGGTCGAGCACGGCCTGGTTGAGCACACCGTCCACGTGCTTGCTGCGCTGGTAGGCGCGCATGGCCAGCATGCGTTCGAGTGCCCGCACAACGGGTTGCGTGTCACCGGCGGTGAGGAGGTTGGCCAGGTACTTGACCGGGATGCGCAGTTGCGACACGTCGGGAATCTCGCCGTTGGCGCCCACATGCCCGGCGTTGGCGGCGGCGGTGATGGGTGAGAGCGGCGGCACGTACCAGACCATGGGGAGCGTGCGGTACTCGGGGTGCAACGGCAGCGCCACCTGCCACTCGACCGCCATCTTGTAGACCGGACTGTTGCGCGCGGCCTCCATCCAGGCGTCGGGGATACCGTCGGCACGCGCCTGTGCGATCACGGCCGGGTCGTTCGGATCGAGGAAGATGTCGAGCTGCGAGCGGTAGAGATCGGTCTCCTGCTCGGTGCTGGCCGCTTCGGCGATGCGGTCGGCGTCATACAGCAACACGCCCAGGTAGCGGATGCGGCCGACGCAGGTCTCGCTGCACACGGTGGGCTGGCCGGCCTCGATGCGCGGGTAGCAGAAGGTGCATTTCTCGGCCTTTCCGCTTTTCCAGTTGTAGTAGATCTTCTTGTACGGGCAGCCGCTCACGCACATGCGCCAACCGCGGCACTTGTCCTGGTCGATCAGGACGATGCCGTCTTCCTCGCGCTTGTAGATCGAGCCCGAGGGACAAGAAGCCACGCATGCCGGGTTGAGGCAGTGCTCGCACAGGCGCGGCAGGTACATCATGAAGGTGTTCTCGAACTCACCCACCATGGCCTTCTGCGCTTCCAGGAAGCCGTCGAAGTTGGCGTCCTTGCTGCGCTTGGCGAATTCGCCGCCCAGGATCTCCTCCCAGTTCGGTCCCCACTCGATCTTCTCCATGCGCTGGCCGGTGATGAGCGAGCGCGGCCGCGCGGTGGGCGCGTGCTGCATCTCGGGCGCCGACTGCAGGTGGTCGTAGTCGAAGGTGAAGGGCTCGTAGTAGTCGTCGATCTGCGGCAGCGCGGGGTTGGCGAAGATCTTCATCAGCAGCGACCACCTGCCGCCCTGACGCGGCTCGATGGAACCGTCGGCCTTGCGCACCCAGCCACCCTTCCAGCGGTTCTGGTTCTCCCATTCCTTGGGGTAGCCGATGCCGGGTTTGGTCTCGACGTTGTTGAACCAGGCGTATTCGACACCGGGCCGGCTGGTCCAGACGTTCTTGCAGGTGACGGAACAGGTGTGGCAGCCGATGCATTTGTCCAGGTTCAGCACCATGCCGATCTGTGCGCGCACTTTCATGGTTGTTCTCCGGGGGCGGGGGTTTCGTGGGTGTCGACGCCGAACAGCGTCACCAGGGCCGAGCAGGCCTCAAGGGCGTACACGGCGTGGCTTTCCTCGGGTGGTATGTGGCACAGGTCGCCGGCGCGCAGCGTGAGCCGCCGGCCCATGGCCTCGAACTCGAAGCTGCCGTCCAGGCACTGGATGACCATGCGGTCGCGCACCTTGTGGGGCGCGAGCACCTGGCCGGGCGTGAGCACGAGGCGAAAGATCTGCAGGCCGTGATCTCGAACC
This sequence comes from Hydrogenophaga intermedia, assembly GCF_023715105.1. Taxonomy (GTDB): domain Bacteria; phylum Pseudomonadota; class Gammaproteobacteria; order Burkholderiales; family Burkholderiaceae_C; genus Hydrogenophaga; species Hydrogenophaga intermedia_A. The sequence continues at coordinate 25,327 of NZ_JAMBNO010000002.1, forward strand.
AGCGTCTGCGAGCGCGCGCCGGTGAGCGCCGCGCCCAGCGGGCCGGCGGCAATCACCTCGGCAGCGGCGGCGTGGGGCAATGCCATGGTGGTGCTCCGCGCGCCTCAAGGGTTCTCGCCCTGGGCCTGGTACACCGGCGCCAGGTGGTCATCGCGTGGCGTGTCGAGCCAGTCCACCTTGCGCATCTTGCGCACCACCACGAACTCGTCGCGGTTGGTGCCGATGGTGCCGTAGTAGTTGAAGCCGTAGCTCAGCTGCGCGTAGCCCCCGATCATGTGGGTGGGCTTGAGCACGATGCGCGTGACCGAGTTGTGGATGCCACCGCGCACGCCGGTGATTTCGGAGCCCGGCGTGTTGATGATCTTCTCCTGCGAGTGATACATCATCACCATGCCGGGGTTCACGCGCTGGCTCACCACCGCGCGCGCGGCCACCGCGCCGTTCACGTTGAACAGTTCCACCCAGTCGTTGTCCTCGATGCCGGCGCGTTTCGCGTCGGTCTCGCTGAGCCAGATCACCGTGCCGCCGCGGTTGAGCGTGAGCATCAGCAGGTTGTCGCTGTAGGTGCTGTGGATGCCCCACTTCTGGTGCGGCGTGATGAAGTTCAGCACGATCTCGGTGTGCCCGTTGGGCTTGCGGCCCTGCACCTCGTCGGTGGTCTTCAGGTCCACTGGCGGTCGGTAGCTGCTGAAGCCTTCGCCGAAGGCGATCATCCAGGGGTGGTCCTGGTAGAACTGCTGGCGCCCTGTGAGCGTGCGCCACGGGATCAGCTCGTGCACGTTGGTGTAGCCCGCGTTGTAGGACACGGTCTCGCTCTCGATGCCGCTCCAGGTGGGCGAGCTGATGATCTTGCGCGGCTGCGCCTGGATGTCGCGGAAGCGGATCTTCTCGTCCTCGCGGTACAGCGCCAGGTGCTTGTGGTCGCGACCGGTGGCCTTGCCCAGTGCATCCCAGGCCTTCACCGCCACGTGGCCGTTGGTCTCGGGCGCGAGCTGCAGGATCACCTCGCAGGCATCGATGTCGCTCACGATGCGCGGCATGCCCTGGGTGACACCGGCCTCCTCGGTGGTGCCATTGAGCTGGCCGAGCTGCGTGACCTCGACGTCGGTCTTCCACGCGATACCCTTGCCGCCGTTGCCCACCTTGTTCATGAGGGGCCCAAGCGCAGTGAAGCGCTTGTAGACGTTGGGGTAGTCGCGCTCGACCACCGCGATCTGCGGCGCGGTCTTGCCCGGCACCAGATCGCACTGGCCCTTCTTCCATTCCTTCACGTCGAAGGGCTGGGCCAGTTCGGCCGGGCTGTCGTGCATCAGCGGCGTGAGCACCACCTCCTTCTCCACGCCCAGGTGGCCCACGCAGACCTCGCTGAAGGCCTTGGCGAAACCCTTGTAGATCTCCCAGTCGCTGCGGCTTTGCCACACCGGGTCCACCGCGGCGGAGAGCGGGTGGATGAAGGGGTGCATGTCGCTGGTGTTGAGGTCGTTCTTCTCGTACCAGCTGGCGGTGGGCAGCACCACGTCGCTGTACAGGCAGGTGGTGCTCATGCGGAAGTCGAGCGTGACCAGCAGGTCGAGCTTGCCTTCGGGTGCCTTGTCGTGCCAACGCACCTCGGTGGGTCGCGCGTCGTCGGGGCCGAGGTCGGTGCCTTGCACACCGCTTTCGGTGCCGAGCAGGTGCTTGCAGAAGTACTCGTGTCCCTTGCCGCTGGAGCCCAGCAGGTTGGATCGCCACACGAACAGGTTGCGCGGCCAGTTCTGCGGCGCATCCGGGTCTTCGCAGCTCATCTCGAGCGTGCCGTCCTTAAGCGCCTTGACCACGTAGTCCTTTGGGTCCATGCCGGCGGCGGTGGCGTCCTTCACCACCTGCAGCGGGTTGGTGCGCAGCTGCGGCGCGCTGGGCAGCCAGCCCATGCGCTCGGCGCGCACGTTGTAGTCGATCATGCTGCCGCCCCAGACCGACTTGTCGGCCAGTGGGCTCACGATCTCTTCGAGTCCGAGCTTCTCGTAGCGCCACTGGTCGGTGTGGGCGTAGAAGAAGCTGGTGCTGTTCTGCTGGCGCGGCGGGCGGATCCAGTCGAGCGCGAAGGCGAGCGCCGTCCAGCCGGTCTGCGGGCGCAGCTTCTCCTGGCCCACGTAGTGCGCCCAGCCGCCCCCGCTCTGGCCGATGCAGCCGCACATCATCAGCAGGTTGATCACGCCGCGGTAGTTCATGTCGGCGTGGTACCAGTGGTTCATGGCCGCACCGATGATCACCATCGACTTGCCGCGCGTCTTGTCGGCGTTGTCGGCGAACTGCGTGGCCACGGTGACCACCTGGTCGCGCGGCACGCCGGTGATGCGCTCCTGCCAGGCGGGTGTATAGGGCGCGTCGTCATCGAAGCTCGCCGCGCCGCTGCCCAGGCCGCGGTCGATGCCGTACTGCGCGGCCTGCAGGTCGAACACGGTGGCCACCAGCGCGTAACGCTCCTCACCGGCCTTGCCCAGGCGCAGGCGCACCGCGGGCACACGCGCGCAATTCACTTCGCCGGTGCCGTCGTTGTTGGGGAAATGCGGCGTGGTCTGGCCTCCGAAGTAGGGAAAGCCCACGTCCACCACCTCGTGGGCCTGTTCACCGTCTTCCAGCACCGAGAGCTTGAGCGTGACCTCGTCGCCGCTGCGTGCCTCCTTGTTCTCCAGGTTCCATTTGCCCGCGTCTTCGCGGCCCTCGGGACCCCAGCGGAAACCGATGCTGCCGTTGGGCAGCACCGCCTTGCCGGCGGTGTCGAAGGCCACGGTCTTCCATTCGGGGTTGTTCTTCTGGCCAAGCTTGCCGTTGAAATCGCTCGCACGCAGGTAGCGCTCGGGCACCTGCACCACGCGGCCGTCGGGCAGGGTCTTGTCCTTGAGCACCACCAGCAGGGGCAGGTCGGTGTAGCGGCGCGCGTAGTCGTCGAAGTAGCGGGAACGCTGGCCGTTCTCAGGGAAGTAGAAGCGCTTGAGCACCACATGGCCCATGGCCATGGCGAGTGCGGCGTCGGTGCCCTGCTTGGGGTGCAGCCACAGGTCGGCCAGCTTGGCGACCTCGGAATAGTCGGGCGTGACCGCCACCGTCTTGGTGCCCTTGTAGCGGACCTCGGTGAAGAAGTGCGCGTCGGGCGTGCGCGTCTGCGGGATGTTCGATCCCCAGGCAATGATGTACGAGCTGTTGTACCAGTCGGCCGATTCGGGCACGTCGGTCTGCTCGCCCCAGATCTGCGGGCTGGCCGGCGGCAGGTCGCAGTACCAGTCGTAGAAGCTCATGCACACGCCGCCGATGAGTGAGAGGTAGCGCGAGCCCGCGGCGTAGCTCACCATGCTCATGGCCGGGATGGGCGAGAAGCCGATGATGCGGTCGGGCCCGTGCTGCTTGATGGTGTAGACGTTGGCCGCGGCGATGAGCCGGTTCACCTCGTCCCAGCTGCTGCGCACGAAGCCGCCCATGCCGCGCACCTGTTGGTAGTCGCGCCGCGCGTCGGGGTTCTCGACGATGCTGGCCCAGGCGGCCACCGGGTCCTTGGCCACCGCCAGCGCCGCGCGCCAGCGTTGCAGCAACCGCCCGCGCACCATCGGGTACTTCACGCGGTTGGCGCTGTACAGGTACCAGGAATACGAAGCGCCGCGCGCGCAGCCGCGCGGCTCGTGGTTGGGCATGTCCCAGCGCGTGCGCGGGTAGTCGGTTTGCTGGGTTTCCCAGGTGACGATGCCGCCCTTGACATAGATCTTCCACGAGCAGCTGCCCGTGCAGTTCACGCCGTGCGTGCTGCGAACGATCTTGTCGTGCGCCCAGCGATTGCGGTAGGCGTCCTCCCAGGTGCGGTCTTCGTTGGTGACCTGGCCGTGCCCGCCGGCGAAGGACTCGCTCGGCAACTTGAAGTGCATCAGGCGGTCAAGGAAATGGCTCATGGGGTGTCTCCGTGAGGGGAAATGCGTGGGACTTGATCAGGGGTTGCGGATCTCTGCGCCGCGGCGCAGGTAGAACCACCAGTTGAGGACGAGGCAGGCAGCGTAGAAAGCCGCGAAGCCGTACATGGCGAGTTGCGGCGTGCCGGCCTTGATCTGCGCGCCGATGACCACCGGCGCGACGAAGGCACCGTAGGCCGCCACGGCCGAAGTCCAGCCCAGCACCGGACCGGCCTGCTGGCGGTCGAAGATGACGCCGATGGTGCGGAAGGTGGAGCCGTTGCCGATGCCGCTGGCGATGAAGATCACCACGAACAGGCCAAGGAAGGCCACGAAGTGCTGCTCGGGCGTGGGCGAAGCGTAGGCCTGCATCATCACGTAGCCCACCGCCACCGAGGCCACCACCATCACCGCCGAGATGACCTGCGTGACGATGGAGCCACCCACCTTGTCCGAGATCCAGCCCCCCACCGGCCGCACCGCCGCACCCACAAAAGGGCCGATCCAGGCGTAGGTGAGCGCCGAGGGCGCGTTCGGATTCTTCAAGGTGTGCTGCATCACGCCCTGCGCATCTGGGATGTGCTGGAAGCCGAAGATCACCGTGATGGCCAGCGGCAGCACCATCGAGAAACCGATGAAGGAGCCGAAGGTGACGATGTAGAGCGCGGTGAGCGACCAGGTGTGCTTGTTGCGGAAAATCGCGAACTGCTTGGCCACGCCCTCCTTCATCGGGCCGAAGGCGGCCAGACGCACCACCAGCAGGGCCGCCACGATGTCCAGCAGGACCGCCACCCAGATGTTGAGCAGGCCCAGCCCGGTGGGTGCCGGCAGGTAGAGGTAGAGGATGGTGATCGCCGGAACGAAGGCCAGCGTGTAGAGGTAGGTGATCCTGGCGTAGGCCATCAAGGGATGGCCGGCATCGGGCGACACCGTGCGCAGGTTGTTCATGCCGAACCAGCAGACCGCGCTCAGCGGCACCAACGACAGCAGCCAGGCGAAGCCGGCGTTCTGGATCCAGGTCGGCGTGCCGGCGGCGATCTTGCCGAAGATCCAGCCGCTGTCCTTTTGCAGCAGCATGGGTTCGCCACCGAAGCTGCCGAAGATGCCCACCGTCATCACCAGCGGAATGACGATCTGCATGGTGGTGACGCCGAAGTTGCCCAGGCCTGCGTTGAGGCCCAGCGCCGTGCCCTGCAAGCGCTTCGGGAAGAAGGTGCTGATGTTGGACATGCTGGAGGCGAAGTTGCCGCCGCCCACGCCCGACCACAGCGCCATGAGCTGGAACACCCACAGCGGCCACTCGGGGTGCTGCAGGGCGATGCCGGTGCCGATGGCCGGTGCCAGCAGCATCGAGGTGGTGAGGAAGATGGTGTTGCGCCCGCCGGCCAGGCGCACGAAGAACGAGGCCGGGATGCGCATGGTGGCGCCCGAGATGCCCGCGATCGCGGTGAGCGTGAACAGCTCGGCCTGCGTGAACGGGAAGCCCAGGTTGAGCATCTGCACCGTGATGATTCCCCACATGCCCCAGACCGCGAAGCCGCACAACAGCGCGGGAATCGAGATCCAGAGGTTGCGGTAGGCGATGCGCTTGCCGGTGCTCTCCCAGAACTGCTCGTCCTCGGGGCGCCAGTCGTGGATGTCGGTGCGCGAGGCGAGCCGTTGCTCGAACGACGCGTCCGGTGTACCCGGTTGATTCGGGGTGTTCATGGAGGGTCAGCCTTGAAGTGAGAAGGGCTTGGCGTGGCTGCCCAGCACCTCGGTCTGGCGCACCTCGGTCCAGTACATCCAGATCAGGGAGACCCAGACCACGCCGTAGAGCAGCATGAAGGCGCTGGAGCGGATGCCGGTGATGTCGAGCAGCGCGCCGAACAGGATGGGCAGCACGAAGCCACCCAGGCCACCAGCCAGGCCAACGATGCCGCTGATGGCACCGATGTTGCCGGGGTAGTCGTCGGCGATGTACTTGAAGACGCTGGCCTTGCCGAAGGCCCAGGCGATGCCGAGCACGAACATCAACGCGGTGAACATGTAGACGTTCAGGCCGATATGGAAGGTCTGTGGGCCGTTGACGGTGGTGATGGTGAACTGCGTCTGCGGGTAGCTGAGCAGGAAGAGGCAGATCCAGCTCACCCACATGACCCACCAGGTGACCTTGTGCGCGCCGTACTTGTCGCTGAGCACGCCGCCGACCGCGCGCAACACACCACCGGGCAGCGAGAAGCAGGCCGCCAGCAACGCGGCCACGCGGATGTCCAGGCCGTACTCACCGATGTAGTACTGCACCATCCACAGCGCCAGCGCCACGTAGCCGCCGAAGACGATGCTGTAGTACTGGCAGTACTTGAGCACCTTCGGGTCCTTGAGCGCCTTGAGCTGCTGCGCGAAGCTGACCTGGCTGGGCACGAGGTGCGCCGGGTCGCTGTGGCTGAACAGCCAGAACAGCACCACGGTGGCGGCCATGATCACCGCGTACACCTGCGGCACCATGGCCCAACCGAAGGCCACCAGGATCACCGGCGCCACGAACTTGTTGACCGCCGAGCCGCTGTTGCCGGCGCCGTACACGCCCATGGCCATGCCCTGCTGGCGCTTGGGGAACCAGCGCGCCACGTAAGGCGTGCCGACCGAGAACGAGCCACCCGCCAGGCCCACGAACAGGCCGATCGTCAGGAAGTGCCAGAACTGCGTGGCGTAGGCCATGAGCCAGATTGCCGGCACGGTGGCGGCCATCAGCACCGCCATCACGATGCGGCCACCGTAGCGGTCGGTCCAGATGCCCAGCGGCACGCGCACCAGCGAGCCGGTGAGCACGGGCGTGGCCATCAGCAGGCCGAACTGCGTGGCGTTGAGGTCCAGCATCTGGCGGATCGGAATGCCGATCACGCTGAACATCATCCAGACCATGAAGCACACGGTGAAAGACCAGGTGCTCACGATCAGCACGGACCAGGCCTTGCGGGTTCTTGTGGTGTCGTCGCTCATGGGATGCGCTCCATTGACCATGACGGCGACTGTGCTTTTTCGCCCGGGCGGCGACCATCCTTCACACGGGCGATCGGCACGACGCGAAGGAACGACCCCGGGCATCCTCCGAAAGGCGTATGCCCGGGTCACACCCGCGTCACGGGCCTACCATGTGGGCCATGGTCATGCGAATCGCCCTGCCCGGCCAGGCTTCGGCCGCGGCCACCACCGAAGTCCCGCTGGAGATGCTCTCGGCCTGCCACGGCCGCGTGCAGACGCAGTGCGAGACACTGCAGCGCCTGTGCGAGCACCTGCCGCGCCACGGCGCCGACAGCGCTGCGGTGCAGGCCGTTGAAGCGGTGTTGCGCTATTTCCGCCTGGCCGCACCACACCACCACGCCGACGAAGAGGCCGACCTCTTTCCTGCCCTGCTCGACGCGGCCCGCGGGCCCGATCACACCCGCGTGCGCCAGCTCACGCGCGCGCTGATCGAGGAGCACCGCTCGCTGGAGGGGCTGTGGCAGCGCCTGGAAAGCGAACTGGAGCAGGTGCGCAGTGGCCATGCAGGCGCTCTCGCACGCGGCACGGTGGACGCATTCGTGGCCGCCTACACGCAGCACATCGAGCGCGAGGAAAACGAGCTGCTGCCGCTGGCCGCCCGGCTGCTCGATGCGGCCGCGTTGACCCGCGTGGGCAGCGCCATGCGCGAGCGCCGAGGCATCGCCGCACCTTGAGCGCGCGCTAAGCCAGCAGGCCGCGTTCGGCGGCGTACACCGCCGCATGTACACGCGTGCTCAGGGCGAGCTTGCGCAGGATGTGCTGCACGTGGATCTTCACCGTGGTCTCTGCGATGTCGAGAGCGCGCGCGATGTGCTTGTTGCTGTCGCCGCGCGCGATCAGGCAGAGGATCTCGCGCTCGCGGGGCGACAGGGAGTGAATGGGGTCGGACGGCGGCGGCTCGGGGCTGGCGGCGGGCGCCAGCGGTACCGGTGCGCTGTCCGGCATCGGTGGGGCGGCTGTCGCTGGGTCCGCGGCAGGCGACTGGCGCAGCAACGCCACCAGCTTGCCCATCATCTCGGGGCTGATCACGGAGTCGCCCTCGCACACGCGCTGGATCGAATCGGCCAGATCGGTGGTGTCGATGGTCTTGAGCAGGTAGCCATCGGCACCGGCGCGCAGGCCGCGGGCGAGGTCGGCCTCGTGCTCGCTCACCGTGAGCATGAGCACGCGCGCCTTCGGCGCTGCGGCCTTGAGCGCGCCGATCGCATCGATGCCCGAAACGCCCGGCAGGTGGTTGTCGAGCAGCACCAGATCGGGTTGCAGGCGCTGCGCCAGACCGATGGCGGCATTCGCGTCGGCGGCCTCGCCTGCCACCTGGAAGCGGGTGTCCTGGGTCAGCAGCGCGATGAGACCCCGGCGGAACAGGTTGTGGTCGTCAACGACGAGCAGGCGGATCGGGGTGTCGGTCATGGGTTGGGTGTGGAGGCCTCGGTCTGCACCGGCACGTCGATCGAGACCTCGGTGCCGCCGCCGGGGTGCGAATGCACGGCCACCAGGGCGCCGATGCGCTCGGCGCGCTCGCGCATGATGTGCAGGCCGACGTGGGTGTCCTGGTCGCGGTCTGCGTCGGTGGCAAAGCCGCGGCCGTTGTCGCGCACGCGAAAGCGCCAGTGCGGCCCGCGCTGCACGTCCACGAACACCTCGCTGGCCTGGGCGTGCTTGCGCACGTTGGACAGGGCCTCCTGCACCACGTGCAACACCTGCAATTGCGTGTCGGAAGGCAGCGGCACGCCATGCCCCTGCACGTCCAGGTGGGCACTCAAGCCACTTTGCAGCTCGAATTTGCGCAGCGTGGTGCGCAGCGCGTCCTCGATGTCGTCGCCGTCGGTGCGGGTGCGGAAATGCACCAGCAGCTCGCGCACGTCGTTCGTGCTCTCGCGCACGCCGGTCTCGATTTCGTCGATGATGGCCGGCACCGCGGCGCTGTCGTTGCGCTGCACCGCGGCGCGCAGCAGGCCGACCTGGATCTTGAGGAACGACAGGGCCTGCGCGATCGAATCGTGCAACTCGCGCGCCAGCAGGCTGCGCTCCTCGCTCACCGCGGCCTCGCGCAGCAGCGCCTGCGCGCGCAGGTTCTCCGCCGCGTTGGCCAGATGGCCGGCCAGCGCGTCGTACAGGCCGCGGTCGTCCTCACCCAGCAACACCTCGTGGCGATAGAAGAGGTTGATCTCGCCCAGCAGTTGCTGCTGCTGGCGGATCGGCACGCCAACGAGCGTGACATAGCCGGCCTGCGCGCAGCCACCCAGGCTGCGTTCCTCGGCGGCTGCGATCGGGATGACGCGTGTGCGCGCGGTGGCCGGTGGCTGGCCGCAGGCGCACACACCGGCCTCAAGGCACTGTTCGTCTTCGATCAGTTGCTCGGGCAGGCAATCGCTGGCCAGCATGAGGTAGCGCCGCGTGCCGGTGTCGGACCAACGGATCGCCACCGCGTCGGCGCCACTCACCTCGCGCAGCTTGCGGGCGAACCCGCGCGCCAGCTCATCCAGCGTGCGCGCCTCCACGATCAGTGAACTCACCGCATAGAGCGCCGCCAGCCGCGCGCGCTTGGCCTCCAGGTCGCGGGTCTTGGCCTGCACCTGCAGCTCCAGCCCGTGGTACAGGCCCTGCAGCGTCTGCGCCATGTGGTTGAAGCCGGCGGCGAGTTCGGCGAACTCCTGGTGCGAATCGACCTCCACGCGCGCCGAAAAATCACCCGCCTCGACCTGGCGCAGTGCACTGCGCAGGCGCTTGAGCGGATGGATCACGAACAGCTGACCCACGTAGAGCGAGATGATGGCCGCGGCCACCGCCATCGCCATCATGAGGAACTGGAACAGGTTGAGCAGCGCCGTCAGGCGCGCCATGGTGGACTCGATGGCGCGCACGAGCGCATCGATCTGACCCACCAGCGCATCGACCTCGGCGGTCACACTGCTCAAATCCTGCGCTGACGCGGCCGGGACCGACCAGGTGGGCCGCAAGCGCTGCCAGGCGGCTTCGATGGCCCCGAAGCGCTCGCGGCTGGGCTGGCTCCAGGGCACGGACAGCGGCCGCTGTGGGTCGCCGCGCTCGATCAGTCGCAGCGTGCGATCGACCTCGTTCACCAGTTGCTGCACCTGTGCCGGCTCGCGACCGCCCTGCCAGGCACTCACCAGGCGCCAGGTCTGCATGCGCAGGCGCCCGGCCTCGTTCACCGCCGCGGCGCCGCCGTCGAGCTGGCGCGTCACCCACATCGTCAAGCCGATCGACAGCAGCGCCAGCAGCAGCATCGACAGGCCGATGAGCACGAACTTGGTGGACAGCTGGCGGGGCCAGGCGCGGGCGGAGATGGGCATGGGTGGCGGGGACGGCGGCGTGGGCATTGTCGGCGAGCCTCGTGCGCACTGTCCATGCGACGACCCGCATCGTTCTTTCGAACGATGGCGCTGCCACACGAGGAGCCGGCCACACCTGCCACGGAAGGATGGCGCCTGTGCGTCGCACGCGGCACAGTCGGCGAAACGCCTTGTCCTCCGCCATGCGACAGCCCACCGAGCGCCCGTGAACCGCAGCATTCCGATCCAGGCCACCCGCGCCGGGGATGGCCGCCCCCCCACCGCCCCCGTGATGCGCTGGCGCTGGGCCACCCTGCTGCTGGCACCCCACCGGCTGGCCTTTGCGGGCGCCTGCGCGGTGCTTCTGCTCAGCGCGCTGTGGTGGGTGTGGGTGCAGGCGTCGCGGTTGGGCTGGTTGCCACCGGGGCCACTGGCGGTGTCGCCCAGTCTGGGCCACGGTGTGGTGATGGTGCACGGCTTCATGCCCTTGTTCTTCACCGGCTTCCTGTTCACCGCCGGGCCCAAGTGGCTGGGTGTGCCCGGTCCCGACGCGCGCGACGTGCTGCCCCCGGTGGTACTGCAGGTGCTGGCCTGGCCGCTGTGGCTGGCCGGCGTTCACCTCGCACCGGGGCTTGCCATCGCCGCGCTGCTGCTGGCGGCCACCGGCCAGGCGCTGGCCACGCTGCGCTTTGCACGCCTGCTGCGCGCCAGCGCCGCCGGGGATACCGCACACGCGCGCGTCATCGCCATCGGCTGGGCCGTCGGCACGCTCACGTTGGCAGGCCTCGCGCTGGCGCTCTGGCAAGACGACCTGGACGGCGCGCGGCGCTGGCTGCACACCGCCTTGTGGGGCTTCGTGGCCCTGGTCTATGTGACGGTCGTGCACCGCATGATTCCTTTCTTCACCTCCAGCACGCTGCCGCTGGTGCAACTGTGGCGTCCGATGTGGGTGCTGCATGCGCTGGTGGCCACGGTGGCGCTCAAGGTGCTGGGCCCGTGGCTCACGCTCGCCGGCCTGAGCGCCAGCGCCTGGAGCGCGTTCGAAGGCTTTGCGTTGCTGGTGGCGGGCTTCGTGGTGCTGTGGCTGGCCTTCATGTGGGGCCTGGCGCAGAGCCTGAAGATCCGCTTGTTGGCCATGCTGCACCTGGGCTTCGTCTGGCTCGGTCTGGGACTGGTGATCGACGGCACTGGCCTGGTGTGGGGCTGGATCAGCGGCGCGCCCCTGAACCCGCTGGCCGCGCTGCACGCCACCACCATGGGGTTCCTGGGTTCGCTGATGGTGGCCATGGTGACGCGCGTGTCCTGCGGCCACGGGGGACGCAGCCTGGTGGCCGACCGGCTCGCGTGGTCGGCCTTCCTGCTGTTGCAGGCGGCCACGGTGCTGCGCATCGCAGCGGCGCTGGCGCCGCCGGCGTGGATGGGCCCGCTCACGCTGGCGGTGGCCGCGTTGTGGCTCGCGGTGGTCGCACCCTGGGCATTGCGCTTGCTTCGCTGGTACGGCCAACCCCGGCCCGATGGCCGCCCGGGCTGATGCCCGCTCCTCACCAACGCCATGAACAACGACACCGTTCAGCCCCATCTCGACGACGATGCCACCGCCTGGGCCGCGCACTGGATCGACGCGCGCCGGACCACGTTGCCCAAGCGCCTGTGCGGCCCCGGGCCGACCGAAGATCAGAAGGTCGCGCTGCGGCGCGCCGCCTGCGCCGCGCCCGATCACGGGCAGCGCCGGCCCTGGCGCTGCATCGAGATCGGGGCCGATCAACGTGCGCTGCTGGGCGAGTGGTTTGCGCAGGCGTTGCTGGAGCGCGATCCGCACGCCAATGCCGCCGAGCAGGCGCAGGCGCGCGAGAAGGCACACCGCGCACCCTGGCTGTTGTTGCTGGTGTGCCGCGTGCGTGGCGACGACCCCGAGGTGCCGCCCGCAGAACGGTTGTTGTCGGCTGGCTGCGCGGTGCAGAACCTGCTGCTCATGGCCACCGCCATGGGCCTGGGCAGCGCACTCACCAGCGGCAAGGCCATGGCATCGCGCGCGTTGCGCGAAGGCGTCGGGCTGCATGCCGACGAGGACGCGCTGTGCTTCGTCAATGTGGGCCACGTGAAGGCATGGCGCGCCGCGCACGCGCGGCCGCAGCCGGATGACGTGTTCAGCGTGCTCGGATCAGACTGACAGCAAGGCCAGCCCGAGCGGCAGTCGGCTGATGGCGCTCAACGCCATCAAGCCCACCACCGAGAGCGCGGCCAGCCCGAACCACACCCTGGCCGCGCGGGTGCGCGCGCGCCGCAGCGCCAGCGCGCCCAGAACCACATAGAGCGGCAACAACAGGAGCTTGATCAGCAGCCATGGCTCACGCAGTGGGTTGTGCTGCATCAGCACCCACAGGCCGACGCCCGCGAGCAGCAGCCCGGTGTCGATGACCATGCTGGTGCGGCGCGTGCCACTCTGCATGGGCCAGCCCTGGCTGAACAGCACCGCGAGCCATCGCGCAGCAAACAGCCCGACGCTGGCCGCAGCCAGCGTCATGTGAAGGCCGCGCAAGGCAGCGTAGGTGGTGGCGATATCCCATGACATGGCGCCATTGTGGCCGCGCCGGGCCCGACGGTCGGCCTCAGGCGGTGGTGCGGAACACGGCGACGGCATCCACCAGCCGCTGCGCCTGGCCCTTGAGGTTGGCGGCCGCGGCCGCGCTTTCTTCCACCAGCGCGGCGTTCTGCTGCGTGGCCTGGTCCATTTGCGTGACGGCGTTGCCCACTTGATTGACGCCGTCGCTTTGCTCGGTGGTCGCGGCGGTGATCTCACCCACCAGGTCCGAGACGCGGCGGATCGAGCCGACGATCTCGCCCATGCAGCCACCGGCCTGGTTCACAAGCGTGGCGCCCTGCCCGACCTGATCCACGCTGTTGTCGATCAGGGTCTTGATCTGCTTTGCGGCCTCGGCGCTGCGCTGCGCCAGGCTGCGCACCTCGCCGGCGACCACGGCAAAACCTCGGCCTTGTTCACCGGCGCGCGCCGCTTCCACCGCGGCGTTGAGGGCCAGGATGTTGGTCTGGAAGGCGATGCCGTCGATCACGCCGATGATGTCGGCGATCTTCTGGCTGCTGGCCTGGATGCCCTGCATGGTCGACACCACCTGACCCACCACCTCACCGCCGCTGACCGCGAGGTCGCGCGCGCTGGCGGCGAGCTGGTTGGCCTGGCGCGCGTTGTCCGCGTTCAGGCGCACGGTGGAGCCGAGCTGCTCCATCGAGGCCGCGGTTTCCTGCAGCGCGCTGGCCTGCTGTTCGGTGCGCTGACTCAGGTCCTGGTTGCCCTGCGCGATCTGGGCACTGGCGGTGGCCACGTTCTCGGCGTTGTGGCGCACCTCGGTCACCACCTGCGAGAGCTGGCCCTGCATGGCCCGCAGCGCGGCGAGCAGCTGCGCGATCTCGTCGCGGCCGTCGACGCTCACGCGCGCCGTGAGGTCACCCGCGGCCACCTTCGACGTCACCTGCACCGCCTCGTCCAGGCGGCGCGTGATGCCGCAGCTGAACAGCACACCACCGATGACCCCGGCGACACAGACCACGGCCATGAGCGCCAAACTCAGCGTGGTGCACGGGCAGCCTGCGCGTTCGCGCGTTCGGCGATCGCCACGCTGTCCTCGGCGATCTGCTTGACGGCCGCATCCCGCAGACGCGCCGGCTCGCGGTCCATCCCGCTGACGGCCTTGTCGCCCACCGTCGGGTCCATGCCCGAGGCGGTGAACTGCTCGAAGGCCGCACGGTAATTGCGGCCCATGGTGGCGTGCGCATCGGCGAACTGGCGCACCAGGTCCTGCGCAGGCCCAGCGGGCAGCGCGCTGATCAGGCCGGCGGCGGCGGCCGCCATTTCCTGCTCGATGCGGCCGAATGCCTTCCAGTACCTGTCCAGCTGCGCCGGGTCCCTGCCGCGCAGAAGCGTGTTCTTCCACTCCTGCACCTGGGTCTTGAACTGGCTCAGCAGGCTGGACACCCGGGCCGCACGTTCGTGGCTGGCGTGCACCTCGGTCTCGAAGGTGTGCACGGATCGGTTGAGCTGCTGGATGCCGAACAGCGCGGCTGCGGTGACGAGCAGCACGCTGGCGACGAAAGCGAACGGGAGTTTGAGGGTGAGCTTCATGTGGATGCGGGGAAAGCTGGATCGGCCCCGGAGGGATCGCTGGATCATCGGGGCCGGGAATCGCGTTTCAAATATGAAACGCGGCACCGCACACCCCCAGTTCCCCTACCATCCCGGAGGCACCCTGACCGGCGGCGCGCAGCCACGCCGGCAACGGCCCGCCACTGGTACTAAAGATTTCGCAGCCACCGCCGATCTAGCCGGCAAGGACCGCACGCAATGGCGCCGGACCGATCGCCACAGGAGCCCAACATGACCACGAACCCGGCGCCCCAACGCCACAAGGTGCTAATCGTCGATGACGATCCGGGCATGGTGCACCTGCTCGCGCGTACCCTGCTCGACATGGCGCAACTGCATTTCGCGGTGCGGGGCGACGACGCGCTGGCCAAGCTGGCGCAACACAAGCCCGATCTGCTGGTGATCGACGCGGAGTTGCCCGACCTCGATGGCTACAGCGTGATCGCACGGCTGCGCGAGAACCCGCAACTGGCGCACACCGCGGTGGTGATGGTCACTTCGCACGACGACGCCAGCCACCGCCAGCGCGCCTTTGCCGCGGGCGTGCTCGATTTCTTCACCAAGCCGATCGATCGCGAACTCATCCGCTTGCGCGTGCAGCAGATCCTCAACGGCGAGTCGATGGAGCTGATCGAACTCGACGAACGCCCGCTGCCGGTGCAACGCGCCGCGGCCGCTGCGGCGCCCGCGCCGGCCGTCAACAGGCCCACGACCCCGGTGTCCGCACCGGCGCCCCTGGCAGCACCCGCCGCGCCGATCGACGTGCACGCGGTCACCTCGGAGCTGTTCGAACGCATGTCGGCCATCCTCTCGCAGGCCGAGACGCTGCGTGAACACGTGCGCCCCGGTGCCAACGCCAGCGAGATCTACCCGATCCAGCGCATTCAGGAAGAGTGCGCCGAGGTGATCCAGTTGCTGGTCACCATCAGCGGCGAGGACTAGAAAAGACACCCCCCGCGCCGCTGCGCGGCTCCCCCCTCTCTCGCCTGCGGCGGGAGGGGGGCGCACCCTGAGGCCGGGCAAAGCCCGTTCCTCGGGTGCACTGGGGGCTGCGCTCGCCGGCTGGCCGGCTTATGCCTCGGCAGCTACCGTTGGCGTGCAACGCACGGCCGGCGCCAGCGCGCGGCGCAGGAACTGGCGGTTCATGCCGCTGTGCGGGCGCTGTGCCAGGCGTTCGCGCGCCAGCGCCTCGGCCACGGTCTGGCGTTTGCCGCGCAGGGCGGCTTCGGTCAGTGTCCAGTCGATCAGGTCGCGCTGCGCGTGGCTGCCACCGAAACGGTTGGCGATGGCGCGGGCGCGCCACAACGTCTCGATCGCTTCGTCGTAGCGTCCCTGCCAGAACGCGGCGAATCCGGCCACCAGATCGGCCCCGGTGTCGGCGGCCCAGCGGGCGGCTTCGCTGCCCTGCTCGGCACTGCGCAGTCGAGCCTGCAGGCGCTGCACATCGGCCAGGCGCCCGGCGCCCAGCCAGGCCATGGCGGCATGCCAGTCGTTGAAGGCGTAGCTGTGGCCGTCGGCGTGCGCGTCCCAGGCACCGGCCAGCTCGTCCCAGCGCGCGCCCACGTCGTGTCCGCCCAGATGCAGGCGCCACAGCAGCGCCGAGGCATCGACCATGTCCACCGCCACCGCGCTGCGCGCGGCGCGGATCGGGCCGTCGTAGAGGTTGAACACCGGCTCGATCTGGCCGATCTCGAGGTGGCACAGCGCACGGTGCCACCAGTTGTGCACCTGGAAGAAGTTGTCCGCCCCGCTCCAGTGCGGCTCGCGCATCAGGGCCCAGCCGATGCCATCCTCGTGGCGGGCCTGCATCTCCATCACGTGCGCCACGGCGTGGTGGGCCCAGCAGTCGCGGGGTTCGGCCGCCAGGGCAGCGCGGCCCGCGTCTTCGGCCTGCGCGTACTGGCCCGCTTCTTCCAGGCCAAAGGCCAGCATGCCGAGGAGAAAGCCGTGCCCGGGCATCGAAGCTGACCACTGCGGCAGCGTGCGCGCGATGCGATCCCGCAGACTGCGTGCATTGGCACGGAAGAAGTCGATCAGGTGGCCCACCTGCAGCGCCACGATGTCGTACGGCCTCTCGCTGTGGTGCATGTCCAGCGTCTGCGCGGCGGCCGACCATTCGCCGGCCAGCACCTGGCGCACCGCCATCAAGTGCGAGCGTTCGCGCTCGTTGAGCGGCCAGTCGGCCACCTCGGCCAGCAACTCGCGCGCCATCTGCGAGGCCGCGGGTTCGGTGGCCACGGCCAGCAGGTGCGCCTTGAGCAGCGCGGCCATGGCGAAGCGGGGCGCGGCTGCGAGCGCCGCGTCCAGTGCGGCCATCGGGTCGCCGCGGTAGAGGTGGAAGGCGGTGGCCGCCTGGTCGTAGAAGGCGGCGGCCTCGCGGCTGGCGCCACTGAGGGCGTGTCCCTGTGCGTCGGTGATCATGTTCAAAGCTCCGTGGTTCGTCGTTGCCGCCCCATGCAGAGGGCGTTTGCATCCGCCGGGCCGGTGCCGTTAATCTAGACAGCCCCACTCGCGACGGCCATGCCCGCGCCGCCGCCATTTCTTGCCGAGCCGCCGGACATGACGCCGAACGACACCGCCGACGCCCTGAGCGACGTGCTGCGTGCACTGCGCTTGCGCGGGGGTGTGTTCGTGGAGGCCGAGTTCGGCGAACCCTGGTGCGTGCTGTCCCAGGTGGGCCCGGAGGACTGTGCCGAGTTCAGCCCGTTGCCACGCGAGGTGATCGCGTACCACTACGTGTGTGAGGGGACGATGTCGCTGCAGCTCGACGGCGATGCCGAACCGCTGACGCTGCGCGCGGGCGATCTCGCCATCCTGCCGCGCAACCACCGCCACCGCCTGGGCAGCGACCTCTCCGTGCCGCCGATGCCGGTGGAAATGCTGGAGCACCATGCAGGCGGCCAGGGCGTGATGCGGCTGGTGCACCCCGGGCAAGCGCGCGGTGCACGCTTTTTCTGCGGCTACCTGGGCCACGACAACGTCAACGATCCGCTGATCCACGCACTGCCACGCCTGCTGCACCTGCCCCTGGGCAGCGGGGCGTCGGCCCAATGGCTGGAGAGTTCCATGCGCTTTGCCGCGCAGCCACTCGCTGCGCCGCACGGCCTGTCGCCCAGCGTGCTCAGCCGGCTGGCCGAGTTGCTGTTCGCGCAGGCGGTGCAACAGTACCTGGCGCAGCAACCCGAAGGCAGCACCGGATGGCTGGCCGGCTTGCGCGATGCCAAGGTGGGGCGCGCGCTCGCGATGATGCACGCCGAGCGCCAGCGCGCCTGGACCACCGAGGAACTGGCGCAGGCCGTGGGTGCGTCGCGCTCCGCCTTTGCAGAACGGTTCACCGCGCTGGTGGGCGAGCCGCCGATGCGCTACCTGGCACAGCAGCGCATGCGCTTTGCAGCGCAGCAGTTGCGCGAGTCCGATGCGCCGATCGCGCGCATCGCCGAGGCCGCCGGCTATGAAAGCGAGCCCGCCTTCCACCGCGCGTTCAAGCGCAGCTTCAACGCCTCGCCCGCGGCCTGGCGGCGCGAGCAGACGGGCGCCGGTTTCGCACCGGCCGCCTGATGCACGGCGCGGTCAGCGCGCCTGCGGCCCCAGGGTGAACTCGGCCACCGTGCCCACGCCCGGCTGGCTGCGCAGGCGCACGTCGCCGCCGTGGTGGCGCACGATGCGCTGCACCATGCTCAGGCCGATGCCGCTGCCTTCGAACTGCGATTTGGGGTGCATGCGCCGGAATGGCTGGAACAGGCCGCGCGCCTGGGCCATGTCGAAGCCGGCGCCGTTGTCGGTGATGCGGTACCAGGTGCAGCCGTCCTCGGCGAAGCTGTCCACGCGCACACGCGCTGCTTCGTTGTAGGCGCTGTACTTCCAGGCGTTGTGCAGCAGGTTCTGCCACACCTGGGCTGCCAGATCGGGGTCGCCCCGGGCCGCAGGCAAAGGGTCGATGCGCATGTCGACGGTGCGCTTCGGATCGGCCGCACGCACGATGCGCCAGGTGTCCTGCGCCAGCGCGTGCATGTCGATCGGCTCACGCACCGGCGCGCGCTGGTCGATCTGCGCCAGGCTGCACAGCGCCTCGATCATGGCGTTCATGCGGCGCGTGGCCTTCTCGACCTGCTCGCTGTATTCAAGCGCTTCCTGGGTGTGCCCCAGATGCAGTCGCTCACGCAGCAGGCCCACGAATCCCTGGATCGCGAGCAACGGCGCGCGCAGATCGTGCGCCACCGCGCGCGTGAACTCGCGCAATCGGTCGTCCGCTGGCGAACCCCCATCCACCGGCGGCACCGTCACCGGTTCGGCCTGCTGAGCGTCGGCCTGCAGCTGTTCATAGCCGAGGCGGAACACCGCGTCCTGCGCCAGTCGCTCACTCACGTCGCGCACCATGCACAGCACCACCGTCTCGCCCGCCAGCTGCAGGCGCTGGGCGCTCACCAGGCAGGCCCGCTGTGCGCCGTCGGCGCGCGTGAGTGTGACGGGCAGGCCATCGATGTGGCCCTGGATGTCGATGGCGCGCGCCATGCGTTTGAGCGCCTCGATACCCAGGTGGTGGCCGAGCGCGCGCAGGGGATGACCGGTGATGGTGTCGAGCGATACACCCAGCAGATCGGAAACGGCCTCGTTGGCATCGCGCACGAGACCGCTGGCGTGATCGACCACCAGCATCGGGTCGGGATTGCGATGAAAGGTGTGGTCCAGCAGCTCCTGCACCCGTTGCAGGGCGTCTTCGGCCTCGCGTCGGCGCTGGCGTTCGCGCGCCACCGCCAGTCCGCGACGGTGCAGCACGAAAGCGGCGCCAGCCAGCAGCACGGTGCCGCCGGCGCCCAGGACCCAGGTCCAGCGGCGTTGATCGTCCAGATCACGCGCGATCGCCTGGCGCTCGGCGGCGTGCGGATCGGTATCGAGCCAGCGCGCCCGCAATGCCGGCAGGGTGCCGTTGGCCTCAAGACGGTCGAGCGTTTCCTGCAACTCGGCGCGCAAGGCTTCGTTGCCTGGCTGCACGGCAAAGGCGTAGGTCTGCAGTCCGAATCGGGTCGGTCCGACCACAAGGCCGGTCATCTGCGGCAGCAACGGATCGCCATAGGCGCTGGGCAGCAGTGCCATGTCGGCCTCGCCGCGCTGCACGGCCAGCAAGGCCGAACGTGCGTCGGGCACGCGCAGCGCGGACTCGCTGATGCCGGACAGCCAGCGCGCCATGCTCTCGCGCATGGGTTCGGTGTCGAGCACGGCCAGACGCACGCGCTGCAGGTCCTGCAGCGCGTGCGGGGCCACGGCATCGGCGCGCAGGTACACCGCGTGCAGGGGTGACGCATGGCCCTTGAGAAAACTCGCGAACGCGCGTCGGTTCGTGGTGTCGACCATCGCGATGAGGTCAACGCGTCCGGCGCGGAACGCCTCGACGGTGGCGGCCCAGGGCTGCAAGGCGATCTCGATCTCGGCGCCGAGCTCGTGCCCGACGGCTCGCAGCAGCTCCACATGGAAGCCCACGGGTCGACCTTGCGCGTCGAGCGACTCGAACGGGGCAAAGGCCTCGTCACCGCCATAGCGCAGGGTGCGCGCGGCGGGCCTCGAAGTCGCAGAGGTGGTCGTGGGGTTTGGGGACACAGCGTGTTGCAACACCCCGCTTGGGCGTCACAACTGCTTACGTTGCCACACTCCCCGGGGTGTTTGCCGCCTTTGGCGCCATGCACCCCGACGTCCGTCGGAAATGTGTGAACAATACCCGCTCAGCTTTTCAGGGCGAAGCCGGCGATCTGCTTGTAGTTGTCGGAGATCGCGCGCAGCTCGTCCTGGCTGATCAGATCGTCGATGCGCTGGAACGGCTGCCCGCCGCTGAGCTCGTCGGCTTTCATGATGATGAAGTCCGGCGGCAGCGTGCGGTTGGTCTCGACCACGCGCGCCGTGGCCGGCAGGCGTGCCGCCTGGTACCGCTGCAGCGCGCCCTCGGGGTCGCCCGGGGTGTCGGCCAGTTCGTCCGCCAGGGTGCGGGCATCGATCAGTGCCTGCGCCGAGCCGTTCGAGCCGCGCGGGTACATGGGATGTGCAGCATCCCCCATGAGGGTGACGCGCCCGAAACTCCAGCGCGGCAACGGGTCCTTGTCGACCATGGGGTACTCGAAAATCTGCTGTGCACCGGTGATGAGCGCGGGCACATCCAGCCAGTCGTAGCGCCAGCCGTCAAAGATCGGCAGGAAATCCTCGACGCGTCCGGGCTTGTTCCAGTCGTTCATGCGCGCCGCCGGGTCGCGGATCTCGGCCACCCAGTTGATGAGCTGGTTGCCCTGGCCATCGACGTTGTCGACGATCGGGTAGATCACCATCTTGCCGGTGTCGATGCTGCCGACGCGCAGGTAACTCTTGCCGGTGAGGATGGGCTTGTGCACCGTGACACCGCGCCAGGTGTTGATGCCGGCATAGCAGACGCGGTCATCCGGGAAGAAATGGCGACGCACCACCGAGTTCACGCCGTCGCACGCCACCACCACGTCGGCCTGCACCTCGGTGCCGTTGTCAAAGCGCAGTGTGGCGCCATGTTCGGCCGGCTCGATGCCGATGCAGCGATGCCCGGCGTTCAGGTGCGCGCTGCCTAGGCGTTGTTGGGCTGCGCGCCAGAGCACGCCATGCAGTTTGCCGCGGTGGATGCCGAGCTCGGGCAGGCCATAGCCGGCGTGGCGGCCACGCGGCTCGCTGTAGACATACTGGCCCCACCGGTTGAAGAAAACGCTTTCGCGGTTCTCGATGCCGATGGCCTCGAGCTCGGCGAGAAGTCCCAGCGCGTCGAGTTCGCGAATGGCGTGCGGCAGCAGCGTGATGCCCACGCCCAGTTCCTTCACCTCGGGCGCGCCTTCGTACACCTCGCACGACAAACCGTGCCGCTGCAGGCCGAGCGCGAACGCCAGGCCAGCGATGCCGCCGCCCACCACGGCGATCTTCATGTCAGCTCCCTTGCCCATGCCTTATTCCGCCTTGATGCCCTGCGTCTTGATGAGCGCGGCCCAGCGGTCCGCGTCGCGGGCCACGAGCCGTGCAAAACCCTCGGGCGTGTCGCTCGCCGGGTCCATGCCCTGACCTTCGAAGGCCTTCTTGACATCTTCGCTGCGCAAGATGTCGTTGATCTCGCGATTGAGCGCGGCCACCTGCGCCGCCGGCATGCCCTTGGGCGCGAAGATGCCGTACCACATGTCGACGTTGACCTCGCCCGCGCGTGCCTCCGTGAGGGTGGGCACATCGGGCAGCAGCGGGTGACGCTTGTCGCTGCCGATGCCCAGCGCCACCAGGCGCCCACTGCGTACCTGCGACAGCGCCACGTGGATCGGCAGGAACATGGCCTCGATCTGGCTGCCGATGAGATCGGTGACCGCCGGACCGGTACCGCGGTAGGGAATGTGCGTGAGGAACACCTTGGCCGTGGTCTTGAACAGCTCCATCGACAGGTGGTGCGGCGTTCCCACACCCGGCGAAGCGTAGTTGAGTTTGCCCGGCGCCTTCCTTGCCGCATCGACCAGATCGGCCGCGGTCTTGAAGCCGGTGCGCGGATGCGTCACCAGCACCAACTGCCCCCAGCTCGTGAGACTCACCGGCTGCAGGTCGCGCACCGGGTCGAACGGCAGCTGCGGGTAGAGGCTGCGGTTCATCACCAGCGTGTTCACGCTCACCAACAGGGTGTTGCCGTCGGGCGCAGCGCGCACCACCGCCTCGGTGCCGATGTTGCCCGAGGCGCCGGCGCGGTTTTCCACCACCACAGGGCGCTTGAGGCGCTCGGACAGCTTCGGGCCCACCGTGCGCGCAATCAGGTCGATGCCGGTGCCTGGCGTGAACGGCACGATCAGACGCAGCGGGCCTTCGGCCGTTTGCGCGGCGACCATACCGGCACAGGCCAGCAACGCAGTACCGATCAATGCGCGGCGTGCGCGGGAAAGGGCAAAGCTCATGCACCGTCTCCAAGCGTAAGCATGCTTCCTATTATCGCGGCAATGACCTCGCACCGCGTCCGTAGAATCCCGGGTCGCCCGACCCACACCGCCATGTTGTCCGATCTTTACCAACGCCCCGGCTTCCTGCTGCGCCGCACCCACCAGATCTCGGCGGCCGTGTTCGAGAGCGCCTGTGCCGAGGTCGGCCTCACGCCAGCGCAATATGGTGTGCTCACCGTGCTGGCCGCCGAGCCCGGGCTCGACCAGACCCGCCTGGCGCGCGCATTGGCGTTCGACAAAGTGACGGTGATGCGCGTGCTCAAGGGGCTGGAAGAACGCCGCCTGGTGCTGCGCGAGCGATCCAGCGTGAGCCGGCGCCAGATGACGGTCAGCCTGACCCCGCAAGGCCAGGAAGTGCTCCAGGCCGCGCGCGAACCCGCCGAGCGTGCCTACCAGCGCCTGCTCTCGCCCCTGAGCCAGTCGCAGCGTTCCCAGCTCATCGAATTGCTGCAGACGCTCACCGATGGCCTGGCCGACGAAGCCCGGGCGCCATTCATTCCGCTGCAGCCCAGCACCAGCGCATCGGCGCGCTCGCCGCGCACACGACGCGGCACCTGACGCCGCTGCTGGCCCGCTGCTTGCTACATCTGCCTTGAGGCCGGACCGGCTCGGTGCGGCCCGCACCGAATCGGACCACCGGCCGAGCGGCCAGACATGGAGGCAAGCAACGTGCAAAGCGGGGCGACCATCACGCGCGAGGCAGCGCAAGCGCCATCGCCCGCCAGTGCAGCGATGCCCGCCGCACACCAGGGTGTCTGGGCACGCACGCTGCTTGAAACGGCCCGCGGGCGCGACACCGATACCTGGGCACGCTGGATACAGACAGCACGCTGGCAGGGCAGTCTGGCGCACGACGGTGAGCGGGCCGTGGAATGCGCCATAGGCCCGGGAGCGGAGCGCAGTGTGTTCCAGACGCCCGATCGCGTGGTGCAGTTCGGCATGAACGAGCGGCACCTCGCGGTGTGGGAGAGGCTGCCGGGTTCACAGGGGCGGCGCATCGTGCTGTCGCGACGAGACGGACAGGGTCAACCGACGCACGAACTGCTGCTGGTGTGCGGCGACTACCTGCTGCACCGCGCGCCCGGGCCGGATGGGTCAGTCGCCACGCCTGCGCTGCGCTTTGCACGCATCGACATGGCGCGCGGTGTGTGCACGATCGAACGCGCGAGCGATGACCGTCTCGATGGTCAGGAGCACCCGTGGCACCTGCAGCGACTGGGCATGGACCTCGCTCGCATCCGTGGCGGCCCCGGGCTCGACGGCGCGTGGGAGGTGCTGGAGTGGAACGAAACCTGAGCGACCATCGCCCATGAACAACGGGCCCGCAGGCCCGTTGGTGTGAAGCGACGTGCGCGTCAGCGGCCGCGGCGGGCCCGGTCACCAAAGGCCGGGCGATCGCCAAAGCCGTTGGGCCTCGGACCCGAGCGCACCGGACGGTCAGCAAAACCGCCGCGCGGGGCAGCAGGGCCGCGGTCGTTGAAGCCACGCGATGGTGCAGCGCGCTGATCGGTGCGTTGCTCGAAACGCGGGTCGAAGCGCGTGTCCTGGCGCGCAGCCCGGTCGCCACGCGCTGCGTCGAATCGGTCGCCGCCGCGCGGATCGAAGCGCGGTACGCTGTCGCGGTTTTCAAAGCGCGGGCCACGGGGCGGCGCGCCGCGGCGATCACCGCCGAAACGGTCGTTGGAACGGCCGGCGAAACGATCGCCACCACGGCCGCGGCCGCCAAAGCGCTCGGGCTGGGGAGCGCGTTCACGCGGCTCCAGGCCGGGCACCACTTCGGGTTTGAAGCGTTGCTGCGTGTAGGCCTCGATGTCGCCGATGCGGCGGCGATCGCGGAATTCGGCAAACGTCACAGCCAGGCCGTCGCGACCGGCGCGGCCGGTGCGGCCGATGCGGTGCGTGTAGTCCTCCGCCTTCATCGGCAGACCGAAGTTGAAGACGTGCGTGATGGTGGGCACGTCGATGCCGCGCGCGGCGACGTCGGTGGCCACCAGAATCTGCACCTGGCCGTTGCGCAGCGCCATCAGGCGGCGGTTGCGCAGGCCCTGGCTGAGCGCGCCGTGCAGCGCCACGGCGGCAAAGCCGGCCTGCTGCAGCTCGGTGGCCAGTCCGTCGCATTCGATCTGGGTGCTGGCGAACACGATGGCCTGGTTGATCGACGCGTCGCGCAGCCAGTGGTCGAGCAGCTTGCGCTTGTGATCCGCGTTGTCGGCCCAGAACAGCACCTGCTTGATGTTGGCGTGCTGCTCTTGCGGGCTGTCGATCTGCACCTTCTGCACGTGCTTGCCGTTGTCGTGCATCACGCGCATGGCGAGTTGCTGGATGCGCGGCGCGAAGGTGGCGCTGAACATCATGGTCTGGCGGCGCTGTGCGGTGAGTGCGTTGATTTCGGCGAGATCGTCCGAGAAACCGAGGTCGAGCATGCGGTCGGCCTCATCGACCACGAGGAACTGCACCTGATCGAGCTTGAGCTGCATCGAGCGCTGCAGGTCGAGCAACCGGCCCGGCGTGGCCACCACGAGGTCGGCGTTCTGCAGCTTGGCGATCTGCAACTGGTAGGGCATGCCACCCACCACGTTGGCAATGCGCAAGCCACGGCAGTGGCGCACGAGGTCGATGGCGTCGTGGGCCACCTGCTGTGCGAGTTCGCGCGTCGGGCACAGAATGAGGGCGCCGGGCGTGGCGGCCTTGAAGTTGCGCGGCAGCAGCGGGTTCTGGCGCTTGGGCGCCTTGGGCGGGGCTTCGCCGCGGGCCATGGCTTCGGCCACCAGGCGTTCACGCTCGACGCGTTCGGCTTCGGCACGGGCAGCCTGTTGCTGGATGAGGGTGTGCAGCACGGGCAGCAGGAAGGCCGCCGTCTTGCCGCTGCCGGTCTGGCTGGAGACCATCAGGTCGGCAAAGCGCTCGGCGCCTTCGGCCTTGAGGGCCAGCGGCATCACGTGCGCCTGCACCGCCGTGGGCTGGGTGAAGCCGAGGTCGGCCACCGCGGCCACCAGTTCCGGCGCCAGGCCAAGTTCGGCAAACGCGCTGGCGTCGACCGGGGCTTGTTGTTGTTCGGGGTTCATTGCGGGCGAGGTTTCGCCGCGCGCTTCAAAAGCGTCGCTCATGTTCGTTCCTGCGCCCGAAAAAGAAATGGGCGCCAATGACCGAATGCCGCGCGAAGGGGAAGTTGAGCCCCGGGGCGTCGGATCCGTTCGTGGTTACACAACATCAACCACAAACGGTCCGCCCGGAAGCGGTGGCCCCTGCTCGCCAATGCTCAAAAGCAGGCGGTGTCGGGGGGCCGGGTGTGTGAGGCCAATGCACAAAGACTTCACCGTTGCCGGCGAAGCCTGTGATTGTCGCACAGATTCAGGGAAAACCCCAGGTCCGCTTCACCTTTTGGTCAGCCGAGCACCGCGGCGACCATGTGAAACAGCAGCGCGGCAATCACCGCCGTGGCGGGCACCGTGATGATCCAGGCCGCGATGATGCGCATCACCACCGAGCGCTTGACGATTTCCTTCTTGTAGGCCTTCTTGAAGGCCTTGCGCTCACCCTTGGCGAACACCGCGCCGTCGAGGCCGCGCACCTTGGCGCGCTGCTTCATCTCGGCCAGCATCTGCTTCTTCTCCTGCACTTCGGCGGCCTCGAAGCGCTGCATGTAGGCCTCGACTTCCTCGCGATCCACACCCTGGTGGCCGGCACGCACCGTGGCTTCCATCTTGGCGTAGTTCACCTTCAGCAATTCGCGCAGGAAGCCGACGCCGAACACCGCGCCGATCGAGATGTGCGTGGTGGACACCGGCATGCCCAGCTGCGACGCCACGATCACCGTGACCGTGGCGGCCATGGCAATGGAGTAAGCGCGCATCTGGTCGAGTTCGGTGATCTCCTTGCCCACGGTGCGAATGAGACGCGCCCCGTAGAGCGCCAACCCGACGGCCAGACCGAGCGCCCCCAGCACCATGATCCACAGCGGTGTGCCGGCCTTGGTGGCAATGACCCCGGTCTTGACGGCTTCGTAGATGGCGGCGAGCGGGCCGACCGCGTTGGCGACGTCGTTGGCGCCGTGCGCGAAGCTCAGCAGTGCGGCAGAGCACACCAGCGGCCAGGTGAACAGGTGATTCACGCCGTCCTTGGAGTTTTCCTGGCGCAGCGCGGCACGCGCGATCGGCTGGCGGATGAACGCCCAGACCACGATCGCAACCACGGCACCCATGGCCAGCGCCGGGAAGATGCCGATCTTGACGAGCTGGCTCACCCCTTTGAGCAGCATGTACGTGGTGTAGGCCCACACCATGACGGCGATCAGCACCGGAACCACGCGCGCTGCGGCCTCGGTCTTCTCGGTGCGGTAGGTCACGCTGCGCTTGATGACGTAGAGGAACGCCGCCGCGATCAGGGCCCCGGCCAGAGGCGAGATGACCCAGCTCGCCACGATGGCGCCGATGGTCGACCAGTTCACCAGCCCCCAGCCGCCGGCTGCGATGCCCGCCCCCATGACAGCGCCGATGATGGAGTGCGTGGTGGACACGGGCGCGCCCAGCGCGGTGGCCAGGTTGAGCCAGAGCGCACCGGCCAGCAGTGCCGCGAACATCACCCAGGCGAACACCGTCGGGTCGCTGATGTCGGCCGGATCGATGATGCCGCCCTTGATGGTGCCGACGACATCGCCGCCGGCCACGATGGCTCCCAGTGCCTCGAACACCGCGGCCACGAGGATGGCCCAGCCCATGGTCATGGCGCCCGATCCGACCGCCGGGCCCATGTTGTTGGCGACGTCGTTAGCGCCGATGTTCATGGCCATGTAGGCGCCCACCGCCGCGGCGACGATGAGCAGCCAGACGGCCGTGCGGCTCAGCCCGGCATCGGCCGCGCCGGTCAGTGAGGCGTACAGGCCCACGAGCAGAAGAAAGGCCACCGCGGTGGCCAGTTGCAGCGACTCCAGGTGACGCTCGGCAAAGGGACGGGACTTCTTCTTCATGTGAATTCGGCGTGAATGTCACCGTATTGTCATGGATGTGCGCGCCAAGCCGCATCGGCCCGGCGATTTCGCCGCGTCAGCGCAGGAAGTGCGTGCGGTAGTGCTCGAGCTCGTCGATTGACTCGTGCACGTCGGCCAGCGCGGTGTGCAACTGGCGCTTCTTGAACGCGTCCACCACCTCGGGCTTCCAGCGCTTGGCCAGTTCCTTGAGCGTGCTCACGTCCACGTTGCGGTAGTGCAGGTAGCCCTCCAGCTTCGGCATGTACTTCACCAGGAAGCGGCGGTCCTGCCCGATGGTGTTGCCACACAGGGGCGACGCCTGCTTGGGCACATAGCGCGCGATGAAGTCGATCAGCTGATGCTCGGCCTCGGCCTCATCCACGGTGCTGGCGCGCACCTTGTCGATCAGGCCGCTGCGGCCGTGCGTGCCCTTGTTCCACGCGTCCATGGCATCGAGCACCGCGTCGCTCTGATGGATCACGATCACCGGGCCTTCGACGCGCGGGGTGAGCTGCGGGCCGGTGATCACCACCGCGATCTCGAGCAGGCGCTCTTTCTCGGGGTCGAGGCCGCTCATCTCGCAATCGATCCAGACCAGGTTCAGGTCGCTCTTGCTCAGGGTGCCGGGGGTGGCGATGGGAGAGGGGTTCACGGTCATCGCGCGATTGTCCCCGATCCGCCATCGGGGCCATGGCCCTGCCCCGCGCCGGTGGCCAGCCCGGTTGGCTAGACTCGGTGCCCTCATGGACGCTGCCGCCCTCACCTTCACCGCCGTCTTCTGCGCCCTGCTGGTGCTGGGCCTGCTCGCCCGCACCTGGCTGGCGAGCCGTCAGATCCGCCACGTGGCGCGACACCGCGACCAGGTGCCGGCGCCCTTTGATGCCACCATCCCCCTCGAAGCGCACCGCAAGGCGGCCGACTACACCATCGCCAAGGCGCGTTTCGGCCTGCTGACCACAGCGTTCGAGGCCGCGGTGCTGGTGGGCTGGACGCTGCTCGGCGGGCTCGATGCCTTGAACCAGGCTCTGTTCGGGCTCCTCGGCCCCGGCCTGTGGCAGCAGCTTGCGTTGATCGGTGCCTTTGCCCTCATCGGCGGGTTGATCGGGTTGCCGTTCTCCTGGTACGCGACGTTCCGGCTCGAGGAGCGCTTCGGCTTCAACAAGATGACGCCCGGCCTGGGGGTCGCGGACGGGCTCAAGGGCACGCTGGTGGGCCTGCTGATCGGCACGCCGGTGGTGGCGCTGGTGCTGTGGCTCATGGGCAGCGCCGGGTCGACCTGGTGGCTGTGGGCCTGGGGCGTGTGGATGGGCTTCAACCTGCTCGCGCTGGTGCTCTACCCAACGCTCATCGCGCCGCTTTTCAACAAGTTCGAACCCCTGGCCGACGAGCAGCTCAAGGCGCGCGTGAACGCGCTCATGGCGCGCTGCGGCTTTTCGGCGCAGGGTCTGTTCGTGATGGACGGCAGCAAGCGCAGCGCGCATGCCAACGCCTACTTCACGGGCTTCGGCGCGGCCAAGCGCGTGGTCTTCTTCGATACCTTGCTGCAGCAGCTCAATGCCGACGAGATCGATGCGGTGCTGGCGCACGAGCTGGGCCACTACCGGCGCCGTCACATCCTCAAGCGCATCGCACTGCTGTTCGCGCTCAGCCTGCTGGGCTTTGCGGCGCTGGGCTGGGCCGCGTCGCAGGCCTGGTTCTACAGCGGCCTGGGCGTCACGCCAGCGATGGACGCGCCCAACGATGCGCTCGCGCTCATCCTGTTCCTGCTGGTGGCACCACTGTTCACCTTCTTCCTGTCGCCATTGATGGCGCAGGTCTCGCGCAAGCACGAGTTCGAGGCCGACGCCTTCGCGATGGAGAAAACGCGCGGCGCCGATCTCGCCAGCGCGCTGCTCAAGCTCTACCAGGACAACGCCAGCACGCTCACGCCCGATCCGCTGTACGCGCGCTTTTACTACTCCCACCCGCCCGCCAGCGAGCGCCTGTCGCGCCTGCAGGCCACCTGAACATGAACCCCATCCACCAGAACCGCCGCGCGCTCAACGCCACCGAAATCGTCACGCAACTGAGCCAGCTCAACGGCACCCATCCCGATGGGTGGAAACTCATCGACGGCTCGATCGAGCGGACCTTCCGCTTCGCCAACTTCCACGAGACCATGGCCTTCGTCAACGCGGTGGCCTGGGTTGCACACCGCGAGGATCACCACCCCGATGTGGCCTTCGGCTACAACCGCTGCACGCTGCGCTTCAACACGCACGATGTGAACGGCATCTCGGTCAGCGACTTCTTCTGCGCCGCCGCCGTCAACGCGCTGCAGGGCACTTGATGGGTCGCCGGGCCGCCTCCGAGGCTCATCGCCCCGCATTCCGCACGGCGGAGGTCGTCCATTGAGCGCTGAGCTTGCCGGGCGGGTGGTGGCCGCGCATGGCCGACACTGTCTCGTCGAAGGCGACGACGGCCAACGCACCCTCTGCCACCCGCGGGGCAAGAAGAATGCGGTGGTGGTGGGCGATCGCGTGCGCTGGTCGCTCAGTGGCGACGAGGGCGTGATCGAACGTGTGGAAGAACGCCGCAATCTGCTCTACCGCCAGGACGAACTCCGCACCAAATCCTTCGCAGCCAACCTGGACCAGGTGTTGGTGCTGCTGGCGGCCGAGCCGGTGTTCTCCGACATGCAGCTCGCGCGCGCCCTGATCGCAGCCGAAGCCGCGGGCATCGCAGCGCTGATTGTGCTCAACAAGCACGATCTGGGCGCGCCGTTCGAGGCTGCCTGGGCGCGGCTGGCCCCACACCGGCACATGGGCCTCGCCGTGCTGCCGCTCGGCCTGAAAACCGACCACGGCCTGGACGATCTGCGCCAGCGGCTCGAAGGCAAGGCCACGCTGGTGCTCGGCCCTTCGGGCGCCGGCAAGAGCACGCTGGTGAACCGCCTCGTGCCCGAGGCCGGCGCGCAGACCGGTGAGATCTCCACCGCGCTCAACTCGGGCCGCCACACCACCACAACCACAACCTGGTACTGGATCGACGCTTCGCACCGCAGCGCCTTGATCGACTCGCCAGGCTTTCAGGCCTTCGGCCTGCACCACGTCGAGCCCACCGAGCTGGCCATGCTCATGCCGGATGTGCGCGCGACGCTGGGCAACTGCCGGTTCTACAACTGCACGCACCGTCACGAGCCCGGCTGCGGCGTGCGCCCGCACGTGGGCAGTGATCCGGCGAGCGACCCGCTCGCCATCGACGCCACCCGCTACACCCTCTACCAGGCGCTGTTCGACGAACTGGCCGCCAAGCCCGCGTACTGAACCCGCACACAAACGGCGCGGGCGATGCCCTCAAATCCGCGCGAGCGTGAGCAGCGCCAGCAGCAGCATCCACAGCACCACCGCACGCCACACCAACCCGACCGCGCTGCCCAGGTGCGCCAATTGCGGCTCGGGGCGGGCGCCCGGATCCATCTCGTCGGGCGGTTCGACCGTCGGGTCTTGCGGCGTGAGGCGCACGTTCATCGCGCCCGAGGTGGCCGCCAGCACCACGCCGTCGCTGCCCGGTGCAAAACGCTCGGCATCGGCGCGCCAGCTCCCGACCGCCTCCTCGAAGTTGCCGACCACCGCAAAGCCCAGCGCCGTGGCGCGCGCCGGCACGTGATCGATCCAGCGCCAGGCGGTGACCGCCGCGTCGCACAGCGGCGGACTGGGCGTGCCGTCGGGACGGGTACGCCAGTTGCGCGAGAGGTACTCGGCCAGCCGGTAGACCACCGCGCCGGCCGGCCCCAGGCCGATCACCCAGAAGACAATGAAGCACACGAGGACGCCGAACACATGGCGGTGCGCCGCCAGCACCGAGTGCTCGATGACCTGGCGCAAGAGTTCGGCCCGCGGCAGGCTGCTCGCGTCCACCCGCAGCCAGGCCGCGAGTTGCTCGCGTGCAGAACGTTCGTCGCCCTCCTCCAGGCTGCGGCGGATCTGGCTGAAGTGGTGGCTGAACTGGCGAAAGCCCAGGGTCACGTACAGCACGGCCACCGTCCACGCGAACGCGAGGAAGCTGCTGATCTGCCACAGCCCGTGGTGCACCAGCGCCGCCACGGCGCCAGGAAAGGCGACCGCCAGCAACCACGCGATCCAGCCGTGCGAGCGCTCGCCCGCGTCGAGGTTGCGGCGCACGGTGCGGCCCCAGGCGCGCAGCCCGGCGTGAACGGGGTTGTCGAAGGAAAGGGGGCGAGCCTGCTCGATCAGCAGCGCCAGCAAAATGGCCAGGAAACCCATGCGCGCATGATAGTGGGCGGCACAGCGTGCCCCGGCGGCGGCCCGCGTTTCAAGCCGACAGGAAACGATACAGGTTGCGCAACATGCCCGCGGTGGCGCCCCAGATGAAGCGCTCGTGCTGCCCGTCATGCCAAGGCATGGAGTACCACTCACGCACGGCGCCTTCGAAGCTCAGTGCATGACGGCGATGGTGACGCGGGTCCATCAGGAACGACAGCGGCACTTCGAACACGTCGTCCACCTCGTGCGGATTGGGCTGCAAGTCGAAATCCGGGCTGACCAGCGCCACCACCGGCGTGATGTGGAATGCCGTGCCGGTGATGTATTCGGGCAAGGTACCCAGCACCTCGACGTGGTGCGCCGCCAGCCCGATCTCTTCTTCGGCTTCGCGCAAGGCAGCGGCAGTGGCATCGCGGTCCGTGGCGTCGACCTTGCCGCCCGGAAACGCAATCTGCCCCGAGTGGGTGGACAGGTGCGCTGTGCGCTGGGTGAGCAGCAAGCTGAGTTGGTCGCGCACGACCAGCGGCAAGAGCACGGCGGCATCCGCCGGCTCGCGCTCGGCGAAGCGGCGCTCGCGCACCAGTTCGGGCGTCCACACTGGCGGCGTGAGGAACTGCGTGCGCAGGCCGTCGGGCGTGAGACGGTGGGCCGGCGCGGGCAACAGGCCCTCGGTCGCACCGGTGGCCACGACGGGCACGGTGCGAGGGTCAAAGGGTGGCAGGCGAACAGTCATCGGTAAGCGGGGGCCAGCAGAGTGTGACGCGCACAAAAAAGCCGCTCCGGGGAGCGGCTTTTCGCAGGGCTGGCTTCAGGCGCCCAGCTTTTCCTTGATGCGGGCCGACTTGCCGCTGCGCTCGCGCAGGTAGTACAGCTTGGCGCGACGCACGTCACCACGGCGCTTGACCTCGATCTTCGCGATCAGCGGGCTGTACAGCGGGAAGGTACGCTCCACGCCTTCGCCGCTGGAGATCTTGCGCACGATGAAGCTCGAGTTCAGGCCACGGTTGCGACGGGCAACGACCACGCCTTCGTAGGCCTGCACGCGCTTGCGGGTGCCTTCGATCACGTTGACGCTGACGATCACGGTGTCGCCAGGGGCGAAAGCCGGGATCTCTTTGCCCAGACGGGCGATTTCTTCCTGCTCAAGGGTCTGGATGAGGTTCATGGTTCCTGTTCCACGATCATGGCCGCGCTGCACTAAAGGCCGCGAATCCGGTGCGTCGTCACCGCACGCGCCCGCGAAACGGGCTGTGGTGGTGGGTCGCGATCCCGGTCGCGGCGGCCGGCCAGAGGATCGAAAAGCCCACCATTATAGCCAGACTCGGCCCGACGTTACCGAAGTCTGGCCAGGAAGGCTTCGTCGGCGCCGTCCAGACGCCCCTCAGCGCGCGCCCGTTCGATCAGGTCCGGGCGGCGCTCGGCCGTCAGTCGAAGGCTTTGCTCGCGCCGGTAGCGGGCGATGCGCTCATGATGCCCGCCCAGCAACACCTCCGGCACCGGAACCTGGCCCGTCGGCCCGCCCCAGACCTCGGGGCGCGTGTAGTGCGGGCTGTCAAGCAACCCGTCCAGCGCCGGGTTGAAGCTGTCCTGCTGGTGGCTGCCGGCATCGCCCAGCACGCCTGGCTGCAGGCGCGCGACAGCATCGAGCAATGCCATGGCGGCAAGCTCACCCCCCGAGAGCACGAAGTCGCCCAGGCTGATCTGGCGGTCAACGCAGGCGTCGATGAAGCGCTGGTCGACGCCCTCGTAGCGCCCGCACAGCAGCACCGCGCCCGCACTGGCGGACCATTGCGCCACGCCGGCGTGGTCCAGGCGCTCGCCCACGGGCGAGAACAGAACCACGGGCGCCTGGGAGCCCTCGGGTTCGGCACGATCGCCTCGAATGGCCTGCAGGCAGCGCCACAGGGGCTCGGCCATCATCACCATGCCCGGGCCGCCGCCGAAGGGCCGGTCATCCACGCGGCGGTAGTTGCCGTCGGCAAAGTCGCGCGGGTTCCACAGCCGCACGTCCACCTGCTTCGTTTCGAACGCGCGCCGGTTGATGCCTTGTGCGAAGAAGGGTTCGAACAGCTCGGGAAACAGCGTGATGACGTCGAAGCGCATGGCGGGTTCGCTCAGACCTGCTCAGTAGTCTTTCTGCCAGTCCGCCGTGATGCGGCGCTTCGCCCGGTCGACCTCGTCGATGTAGGCGTCCACGAACGGGATCAGGCGCTCGGCCGCTCGCTCTTCACCGTCCACGGTCTCGATGTATTCGAGCACCAGCACGTCGCTCGGGCCGGTGCTCAGGAGATCGCGCACCACGCCCAGGTGTTCGCCCTCGCGATTGACCACGTCCAGGCCGATCAGATCGACCCAGTAGTACTCGCCCTCGGCGGGCTCGGGGAAGGCGCTGCGTGGCAGGCTGATGCGACAGCCCTTGAGGGCTTCGGCGGCATTGCGGTCGTCGATCCCTTCGATGCGTGCCACCAGGCCGTCGGCGTGTGCCTTGAGTTCGGCCACGCGCACCACCACCGTGCCCGCAAAAGCAGAAAAGCCGCGCGCGAAGCGAGCTTCGGGCGGCTGCAGGAACCAGTTCTGGCTGGCAAACAGCGCCTCGGTGTCGGCGCTGTGGGGCTGGATGCGGACCCAGCCCTTGATGCCCCAGGCATCAAGAACGCGCCCCATTTCGACGGCGTCGGCCGGCAGTGCCGACGCGACCAGGGCCGCGCTCATGGCCGCGTTCAGGCGGCTTTGGTGGCCGCTTGCTTGATCAGGCGTGC
The DNA here is from genome assembly GCF_023715105.1 of Hydrogenophaga intermedia. Classification (GTDB taxonomy): domain Bacteria; phylum Pseudomonadota; class Gammaproteobacteria; order Burkholderiales; family Burkholderiaceae_C; genus Hydrogenophaga; species Hydrogenophaga intermedia_A. Next base: position 59,674 of record NZ_JAMBNO010000002.1, read on the forward strand.
CACGGTGTCCGACGGGGTGGCGCCCACGCCGGTCCAGTAGGTCAGGCGGTCCTGGGCAATGCGCAGGGTTTCCTCGCCGCCCTTGGCCAGCGGGTTGTAGAAGCCGATGCGCTCGATGAAATTGCCATCGCGACGGGCGCGCTTGTCGGCCACGACGATGTTGTAGAACGGACGGGCCTTGGCGCCGCCACGGGAGAGTCGAATGACGACCATGATTTATCCTTCGGGTGGTTGCTCCCCGGGGTACTTCCCGGGACCGCCGGAACCGACGGGTTCGGAACCGGACTTCCTGCAGCGCCTGAGACACACGACTGACCACCCGGCCAGCGAAACGCTGCAAAGCCGGCGATTATAGCCCGGCCGCTTTCCCCATCAACGCATTCCCGCCCCCATGCCACTGATCCGCCCCAGCCGCGACGACGATGTCGCCGCCATCACCCGCATTTACGCCCACCACGTGCTGCACGGCACAGGGACGTTCGAAACCACCCCCCCCACCGAGGCCGAGATGGCGCAGCGACGGGCCGACGTGCTGGGCAAGAACCTGCCCTGGCTGGTGCTGGAGGACGACGATGGCCAGGTGATCGGCTACGCCTATGGCAACTGGTTCAAGCCGCGCCCGGCCTACCGCTTCTCCGTGGAGGACTCGATCTACCTCGCGCCCGAGGCGGCCGGCCGGGGCCTGGGCCGGCTGCTGCTGGCCGAACTGGTGGCGGTGCTGGAGCGCTCGGGCATCCGCAAGGTGATGGCGGTGATCGGCGACTCGGACAACGCGGGATCCGTCGGCGTGCACCGCGCGCTGGGTTTCGAGCACGTGGGCACGGTCAAGGCCTGCGGCTGGAAGTTCGGCCGCTGGCTGGACATCGTGCTGATGGAGCGCGCCATCGGCGAGGCCGACCGCACACCGCCGCAGGAGGCGTGATGGCGCACGCGAAGAACAAGACCGTGGCGGTCTGGCTGGCGCTCGTGGGCGGCTCGCTCGGGCTGCACCGCTTCTACCTGCGCGGCCTGGGTGACTGGGTGGGCTGGCTGCACCCGGTGCCCACGGCGCTGGGCTGGTATGGCGTGGAGCGTGTGCTCGCCTACGGGCAGGACGACAAACTCTCGTGGGTGCTCATTCCCTTGCTGGGCATGAGCATTGCGGCCGCCTGCCTCACCGGCATCGTCTATGCCCTGAGCGACGCCGAGAAGTGGGATGGATGGTTCAACCCTTCGAAGCCCGGCAGCGGCAGCGGCCGTACGAACTGGCTGACGATCATCGCGCTGGTGATGGCGCTGCTCACCGGCACGATCGCCTTCATGGGCAGCCTGGCCTTCGGTATCCAGCGCTATTTCGAGTACCAGATCGAAGAGGCTCGCAAGATCAGCCAGTGAGCGGGTTCAGCCACGACATGATCGCCATCACCAGACTGAGCGTGAACAGAGCGGCGACCGTCGTCAGGCCCATGCTGGCGGTGGTGAGCTCCTTCGCGGTGTCGTAGCGCTGCGCAAACAGAAACACGTTGGCACCCACCGGCAGCGCTGCGGCCACCACCACCACGGTGAGCGGCAGGCCGGTGATGCCCACGGCCCAGGCACCGGCACCCACCAGCACGGGCAGCACGAGGTTCTTGGTCAGCACCACCTGCAGGGCGGCACGCCAGTGGCCAGACATCGGCGTGGCCGCGAGGCTGACCCCCACCAGCACCAGTGAGATCGGGCCGAAAGCGCTGCCCAGCAGTTGCAGTGGCTTGTCGATGACCACTGGCAGGGCCCAACCGGTTTGCGCAAACAGCAAACCGCAAATGATGGGCAGCGGGATCGGGTGGATCAGGGTGCCCCTGGCCACCGAAGCCATGGTGGCCCACAAGTGCGGTGCGCTGCCGCCCTGCTCTCGCGCCTCACGCGCCACCACCAGTTCGAGCACCACCGAGCCCACGCTCAACAAGATGAGCGCATGCACCGACACCAGCGTGAGCAGCGTCACCAGACCGGCCTTGCCATAGGCCAGCTCGACCAGCGTGATGCCGATCATCACCATGTTGGAGAAGATGCTGGCCAGCCCGATCACCACACTGCGTCGATGGACCCCACGCCAGGCGATGCAGACCGCCAGCAGCAGCAGTGCCGCCGGAAAATAGGCCAGCAGGGGCCGAAGGTCCAGCGCCTCGATGCGCACCGCGCTCATGGTGCGAAACAGCAGTGCCGGGATCAGCACCATGAAGACGAGGTTGGAGAGGTCCTTGACCGCCGCGTCGCGGATCCACTGCAGCCGCCCGGCCAGATAGCCGAGTCCGATGAGCAGGAAGACGGGGGTGAGGGAGACGAAGACGGGATGCGCGGCGAGGTTCACCGCACGATGGTATCGCCGCGCGTGTGTGCCGGCCGCGCCATCAGCGGCTTGCCACAGCCTCGCTCAGCCGGTAGTACAGGCCGTAAGGATCGTTGTCGAGAACATGAAAGCGGCCTTCCACGACCACCGCGCCATCGCGATACTTCACCGGCGACTTCGCACGCACCTCGACCATGCTCTCGGGCCCGCCGGGGGTACAGAAGGCACAGCTGAGCGGCACTGAAGTGAGCAGGAAGTGGCGCTGGTTCTCGCCCGGGTCGAGCGGCAGCATGAACCCGTGCAGCTTGAGCTGGCGTTGGTGCAGGGCGCGCACATCGGCCGGATACACCGGCGCGATGCGCTTGCCACGGACCTCGGTCCTCACGTCGGTGAGCAGCGACCACGCCACCACGTCGTCGCGCACCGGCAAGGGGGGAATCGGGCTTTGCGGGCTGTGCACGCCCGCGCCCTGCCCCTGTGGCACGCCGTGCGGGGCGGCACCGGCAGCCGGGGGAGCACCTGGCGGCGCAGCCGAAGGCGCGCCCAGCGGCGAGCTCAGCACCTGCGCCAGCGCGGGGCCCGAGGCCAGCGTGACCAGGCCGAGCAGGGCAAGGCGTCGTTGCACAGCGTGATGGTTCATGACGGGTTCGTTGAGCGGGCTCAGTGGGCGTGGCGCATGCCGCAGTATTTGCCGATGGCAAGACCCTTGCAAGCCACGGCGAGTTCCGCGTAGCAGACCTTTTCGCCCTTGCCGGCCTCCAGGCATTTGGCGGCGGCCTCGTGGGCAGCGGCCATGGCGCGGTGGCGCTGGATGTCCTGTCGGGTTTCCTCAGCGGAGTGTTGTGCCAGGGCGGTACCGGCGGACAGCAACGAGAACAGGATGGCGGCGATGCGTGCTTTCATGGAATCAGCTCCGGGGGTTGAGAAGGGTGTGAACGTCGGTACGGTAGGCGGCGACGGCGGGCACCCCCGCCGCCAGCAGCGCGGTGGCAGCGGCCAGGGCGGGCACCCAGGCCAGGGTGATCGGCCACACGCCGTTCGGCAGCAGCGCGGGAGCATCTGCCCACCACAGGCCCGCCGCGCTGGCCAGCGCCAGCGCCAGCAACAGGCCCGCCACCGTGGCAAGCAGCGCCAGCCAGCCCGCCTCAGCGAGCCACAGCGCGGCCACACGCCGCGGCGGGGCACCGAGCATGCGCAGCATGGCCAGATCGGCGCGGCGCTCGCGCACCGCGCTCCACAGCGCAATGAACACCGATAGCGTGGCCACGACCAGCAGCACCCCGGCCAGCGCATGCAACAGCTGCGTCCCATGGCCGATGAGGGTCATGAGGCGTGTGACCTCCATCGCGGGCGCTGCGGCCTGCATCGGTGTGTTGCTGTTGACGAAGCGCGGAAAGCTGGCCGCCGCCAGCGGGCTGCGGTAACGCACCAGCCCGAGCGTGATCTCGCGCTCGGCCGCCAGCGCAGCCTCGAGTTCGGCGCGTTCGGCGGCGCTCATGTCTTTGTCGGCGTGCAGTTCGTCGTGCACCGCCCAGACGGACTCGGTGGCGGTCAGCACGAGCCGATCGAGCACGCAGGCACAGGGCCGCAACACGCCGCTCACGGTGTAGGGGGTGGTGTCGTGCACCGCGCCGCCCGTGCCCAACCCGTGTGCACCGGCAAAGCGCGCGCCCACGTCAAGCGAGGTTCGGCGCGCCACCTCGGCCCCCAGAACGGCCTGCAGCGGCGCTTGCCAGAGCACGCCGCGCGCCAGCGTGGCGCCGTAGAGCGCCGGATAGTCGGGCGTGGTGCCCACGATGCGAAAGCCCTGCAGGTTGTCGCCCAGGCTCAGCGGGATGAACTGCGCCACCTGCGGGTGCTGCGCGAGTCGCTGCGCGTCGGCCAGTGCCACGTTGCCGGGCGGCACGTCGAGGTGGAACACGCCGGCCAGGATCAACTGCATGGGGCTGCCCTTGGCGCCGACCACGGCATCGATGCCCGCCAGGTCGCGCTCGAACGCGCGCTCCACCCGCGCCTGCGCCAGCAACAGGAAGGCGATCGACGCGAGGCCCAGTGTGAGCAACAGCAGGTTGAGCGCGGCCGTGAGGGGGCGCGCCCACAGGTATTGCCAGGCCAGTCGCAAGACGCTCACGCAGCAGCCTCCGGTGCGGCAAGGTCCAGCATGGCCGGCGCGCCCAGGCGGGCAATGGCCGCCACGGCACGCGCGTCGTGCGAAGCCAGCACCAGCGTGGCGCCCGCCTGTCGCACCGCGTGGTGCAGCAGGGCGAGCACACGCTCGCTGGCGGCGTCGTCCAGGCTGGCGGTGGGCTCGTCGGCCAGCAACACGGCGGGGCGGCGCAGCAGGGCACGCGCCAGCGCCACGCGCTGCGCCTGACCGCCCGAGAGCGTGTGCGGGCGACGATCACGCAAGCCGTCCAGCCCGAGCGCGCGCAGGACATCGTCGATCGCGCGCCGGTCCACCGGCTGCCCCGCCGCGAGGTAGGCCAGTGCGAGGTTCTGGCCCACGCTCAGGTCGGCGCTGAGGTGCAGACGTTGTGGCAACAGGCCCACGGTGGCTCCTCGCCACGCGTCGCGTGCGCCGCCCCGCAAGGCACCGGGCGACTGGCCGTTCACCTCGATGCCGCCCTCATGAGGTGTGAGCAGGCCGCTGGCCAGCGCCAGCCAGGTGGATTTGCCGCTGCCCGATGGTCCGCGCAGCAACAGCGTGCCACCCGTGGGAACGTCAACGTCGGCAAAGCGCAGCCTCGGCCCGCCAGGGTGCGTGTAGGCCAGCCCGCGCGTGCGGATCATGCGGGCCCCGGGGTTGCAGCACAACGCGCGCACACACCATGCACCGCGATATCGATGCGCTCGACCTGCTCTCCCTGAGCCGCCAGCGCGCGCAGCAGCATGCGCCAGCCGCGTTGACCAGGTCCCGATGCGTCGCAGAGCACGCGCTCCTGTCCGCACCGACGGCATTCGAAGCGCGGCAAAGGGCCCGGTACGCGCGACTGCGCTTCTGGCGCCACCAGGGTGAAACGCCACGTGCGGCGTTCGTCGCTGTGGCGCGCGAGCACTTCACACGCGGCCAGGCGCTCAAGCAGGCGGTAGAGCGTGACCCGGTTCGGTGCGTGGCCACGCTGACGCAGGGCCTGCAGCACCTGGGCATGCGTGAGGCCTTGCCCGACACGCGCGAGAAACACACCCAGCACCGCGCGCGTGGCCAGCGTTCGGCGCAGGCCGGCGGCTTGCAGCCGCGCCTGAAGGTGGTCGGGTACCGCGTCGGTGGGGGTGGCGAGGGGCTTCATGAGGAGCGTCGTTAACGCAATCGAGTTGCGAATATTAACCACAACCACCCTGCCGTGCGATCCACGCCGAACGCGGTGGCTACACTGCCCGCTCCGCCGCCTTGCCCCACCCCGTGCCCACCTCCCACCTGCTGCTTGCCCTGGCCGTCGTCGCGGTGTGGGGCACCAACTTCGTCGTCATCCGCTGGGGCCTGGACGGCCTGCCGCCATTCCTGTTCGCCACGCTGCGCTTCGCGCTGTCGGCCCTGCCGTGGCTGCTGTTCGTGCCACGACCGACCGCACCCTGGCGCTCCATGGCCGCCTTCGGCGTGCTGCTGGGTGCGGGTCAGTTCGGGCTGCTGTTCTTCGCCATCGACGGCCACATCTCACCCGGGCTTGCCTCGCTGGTGGTTCAGTTGCAGGTGTTCTTCACCATCGGCCTGTCGCTGTGGCTGATGCGCGAGCGCGTTCGTGGCTTCCAGGTCACGGGCCTGCTGCTGGCCATCGCCGGCCTGGCGCTGATCGCGGCCAACCTGGACGCGACCGTGACGCTCACCGGTCTCGCGCTGATCCTGGGCGCGGCTTTTTTCTGGGCCTGCGCGAACCTGGTGATCAAGACGCTCGGGCCGGTGAACATGTTGCACTTCATGGTCTGGAGCAGCGTGTTCGCGGTGCCGCCCTTGCTGGCCATCTCGCTGCTGGTGGAAGGCCCGGCGCAGATCGCGCAATCGCTGCGCGCTGCGGGCACCGGCGTCTGGGCCAGCGTGTTGTGGCAGGCGGTGGGCAACACCCTGTTCGGTTACGGCGCCTGGAACTGGCTGCTCGCGCGCCACCCCGCGGCCACCGTCACGCCCATGGCCTTGCTGGTGCCGGTATTCGGCTTGAGCGCCTCGGCCCTGAGCCTGGGTGAAGCCATGCCGGGCTGGAAGCTCGGGGCGTGCGCCCTCGTGCTCGGGGGGCTCGCGGTGATCGTGTTCTGGCCCCGCTGGCGGCCAGGGCGCTGAGCGCGGGTCCGTGCCCGCGCAGCATTCAACCCATCAGGGCTTCACGCACCGCGGCGAGCTGGCGGCGCGACACCGCCAGGCGCTCCTCGACGCCGTCGAGCCGCACCGTCCAGCCCTCGCCCTCCACCGGGTCGCTGTGCTTCTCGACCGCGCGCACCGCGCGGCGCGACACGAGCGCGTTGCGGTGCACGCGCACGAACAGGTGGGAGTAACGAGCCTCGAGGTCGCTGAGTGCACCGTCGTAAATGTGCTCCTTCTCTGCCGTGCGCACGGTGATGTACTTGAGTTCGGCCTTGAGGTAGATGATGTCTGACAGCGCCACGCGCTCGCTGCGGCCGCGCTCCTGGATGATCAGCGCCTCGGGCGGGCCGGCATCGGGTGCACCCTCCTTGCCGGCGCGCGCCTTCACCACCTTCTGCAGCGCCTGCTGCAGCCGCTCGCGGCGCACCGGCTTGGTGAGGTAGTCCACTGCTTCCACCTCGAAGGCGCTCACCGCATGCTCGGGGTAGGCCGTCACGAAGACGATGGAGGGCGGCGCGGCCATCTGGCGCAGCGTGTTGGCCAGCGTGATGCCATCCACCCCGGGCATGTGCACATCCAGCAGCACCAGTTCGCAGTGGGTGCGCTGAATCATGTCCATGGCCTGCACCGCGTTGCCCGCTTCGCCCACCACGTCGGTGCGCGGCTCCGTGCACTCGGCCAGCAGCGTGCGCATGCGCGACCGCGCCAGGGCTTCATCGTCGACGATCAGAACCTTCAGTGCCATGTCTCGCTCCGTGCTTGGCTGTGCGCCTTGTGTGCTTATACCGGGATTTCCAGCCGCACCTGAAACACGCCATTGACCAGCGCGCTCTGGAAGCGGCCCTGCACATCATGCAGCAAAGACAACCGCTGCCGCACGTTGTCGAGTGCCAGGCCGTTGCCGCGCTTGCCGGTGCCGGCAGGAACGGTATTGGTCACCTTGATCACCACCACCCCGCCGCGGCGCTGCGTGCTGATGCGCACTGTGGCGCCGGTGGGGCTGGGCTCCACGCCGTGCTTGATGGCATTTTCCACCAGGGGTTGCAGGATCAGGGGCGGCAGGCGGGCCTTGGACGCGGCCTCGTCGATTGCCCATTCGATCTGCAGTCGCTCGCCGAACCGCACCTGTTCGATGGCCAGGTAGTGCTCGGCCAGTTCCAGCTCCTGCCACAGCGGTACCGCCTCCTTGGGGTCGGCCAGCGCGTGGCGAAAGAGCTCACTCAAGTCTTCCAGCAGGGCCTCGGCCTTGGCGGGCTCTTCCCGCACCAGGGCAATGGCGCTGTTGAGCGTGTTGAACAGAAAATGCGGCCGGATGCGCGCCTGCAACTCCGCCAGCCGCGCCGTTGTGCCCGCGGGCATGCGCGCCTTGGCACGCCACACCAGGCCGGCCACCAGCACGGCCGCAACCAGAGCGCCCGCCGCGGCACTGGCCAGCCACACGTCGTGATCGAGGATGCCCAGCCACGCCACCAGCCCGCAACCGTACAAGCCGGCCAGGGCGCCCAGGGACACGCCCACGGTCCATTGCCAAGGCGGCTCAAGACGCCCCAACTGCCGCTTGACGGCACACACCACCAGCAGCCACGCCAGCACGGCCGGCAAGGCAGCGCCGGTGATCACGGCCATGCGCGTGCCCCAGGCGACGAAGCTCTCTGCATGGAACAGCGCGGCCACCGCCACCACCGCCTGCACGAACAGCACCGCGCGCAGCACCACACCGACCTGACAGGTGTCGAACACCTGCACGCGTGCGCGCACATGCTCCGGCATCTCCGTCAACGGGCGCGCGCCCGCCGCGTGGGGCAACTCCTGGAAGGTCGATAAAATCCGCGAATCTTTCATGGGAAGCGATGCCGTTTTCCATTCGGTCGGCCACCCAGGCCCGCGCATGGTTGCCCAGGCGCTCGAAACATTCCCCGTCCAGCCGCTGACAACACCATGTCATCCAACCAACTCGACAAGAAAACAGAAGCCTGGTCCGCCCTATTCTCGGAGCCCATGAGCGAGTTGGTCAAGCGATACACCGCGAGTGTTTTCTTTGACAAACGCTTGTGGCAGGCCGACATCCAGGGCAGCCTGGCCCACGCCGAAATGCTCGCCGCGCAAGGCATCATCGGTCAGTCGGATCACGCCGACATCCAGCGGGGCATGGCACAGATCGCGCGCGAGATCGAGTCCGGCGCGTTCGAATGGAAACTCGACCTCGAGGACGTGCACCTCAACATCGAGGCACGCCTGACGCAACTGGTGGGTGATGCGGGCAAGCGACTGCACACCGGGCGCAGCCGAAACGACCAGGTGGCCACCGACGTTCGCCTGTGGCTGCGCGGCGAGATCGACCTCATCGACGGCCTGCTCACCGACCTGCAGCGCGCGCTGGTCGACGTGGCAGAGAAAAACGTCGACGTGATCCTGCCCGGCTTCACGCACCTGCAAGTGGCGCAACCCGTGAGTTTTGCGCACCACCTGCTGGCTTATGTGGAGATGTTCGCGCGCGACGCCGAGCGCCTGGCCGACGTGCGCCGGCGCACCAACCGCCTGCCGCTGGGCAGTGCCGCACTGGCCGGCACCACCTACCCGCTGGACCGTGAGCGGGTTGCGAAGACGCTGGGCATGGAGGGCGTCTGCCAGAACAGCCTGGACGGTGTGAGCGACCGCGACTTCGCGATCGAGTTCACCGCCGCCGCTTCGCTGTGCATGGTGCACATCAGCCGATTGAGCGAAGAGCTGATCCTTTGGATGAGCCAGAACTTCGGCTTCGTGAAGATCGCCGACCGCTTCACCACCGGCTCATCGATCATGCCGCAGAAGAAGAACCCGGACGTGCCCGAGCTCGCGCGCGGCAAGACAGGCCGCGTGGTGGGCCACCTCATGGCGCTGATCACGCTCATGAAAGGGCAACCCCTGGCCTACAACAAGGACAACCAGGAAGACAAGGAGCCGCTGTTCGACACGGTCGACACGCTCAAGGACACCCTTCGCATCTTTGCCGAGATGGTGGGCGGCCAGTTGAACCCCGCGACCGGGCAGAAGGAAGGCGGCATCGCGGTGAACGCTGCCGCCATGGAAGCGGCTGCCAACAAGGGCTATGCCACCGCCACCGATCTCGCCGACTACCTGGTGAAGAAGGGCCTGCCGTTTCGCGACGCGCACGAGACTGTGGCGCATGCGGTCAAGGCCGCCACCTCGCACAACTGCGACCTGTCCGAGCTGCCACTTGCCGTGTTGCAGGGCTTCCACCCGAGCATCGACAAAGACGTTTATGACGTGCTGAGCCTGCGCGGCTCGCTGTCGGCGCGCAACACGCTGGGCGGCACGGCACCGGCGCAGGTGCGCGCGCAGATCGCGCGCCACCGCAATCGCCTGGGCTGAGCGCGACGCTCAGCGGCAAGGCTCGGGCTCGGGCAGTTCCTTGCAGCGCTGGAATGCCTCGGGCTTGAGGCCACCGCCCACCACGCGGTAAGCGTCAAAACAGGCCTGGCTGGCAGCGTAGCGGTGCCACGCGACTTCGCAGGCCGGGGTGCCGGGCGGCAGCGGGGCGTCGGCCGGCACTGCGCTGGCGCGATAGCGCTCGGGAATGTCCACCGCCTGGGTGCAATGCGTGTAGCCGAAGCGGTCCGTCCAGCGCCAGATGTCGGCAGCGTGGACCAGCGTCGACGCGGCGAGCGCAAGCAGCGCCAGGGGCAGGATCTTGCGTGTCATGGTGCTGCGATTCTGGCCGCTGGCGCCCGGTTCCCTCACCCGCCGACCGGCGGACGGGCCACGCGCCCCTTCTGAAAAAGTTTCAAGACGTGCTGTCGCGCTTTCACGTGCCGGCTCGCACCCTGCTCGCTACCATCGCGCCCACACCGACCTCGAGGAGACACCGCCATGACCGTGATCACGAACATCGAAGACCTGCGCGTGCTGGCGCAAAAACGCGTGCCGCGCATGTTCTACGACTACGCCGACTCGGGCTCGTGGACGGAGGGTACCTACCGCGCCAACGAATCGGATTTCCAGAAGATCAAGCTGCGCCAGCGCGTGGCGGTGAACATGGAGAACCGCAGCACGCGCACCAGCATGGTGGGCGTGCCGGTGGCCATGCCGGTGGCGATCGCGCCCACCGGGCTGACCGGCATGCAGCACGCCGACGGCGAGATCCTCGCCGCGCGCGCGGCCAGGAAGTTCGGCATCCCGTTCACGCTCTCGACCATGAGCATCTGCTCGATCGAGGACGTGGCACAGCACGCGGGCGAGGGTTTCTGGTTCCAGCTCTACGTGATGAAGGACCGCGCCTTCATCGAACGCCTGATCGACCGCGCCAAGGCCGCGAACTGCGGCGCGCTGGTGCTCACGCTGGACCTGCAGATCCTCGGCCAACGCCACAAGGACCTGAAGAACGGCCTGTCGGCGCCGCCCAAGCTCACCATCGCCAACATGATCAACATTGCCAGCAAGCCGCGCTGGGCGCTGGGCATGCTGGGCACGAAACGGCGCCAGTTCGGCAACATCGTGGGCCACGTGCAGGGCGTCACCGACATGGCCAACCTCGGCGCGTGGACAGCGCAACAGTTCGATCCTGCGCTCAACTGGGGCGACGTGGAGTGGATCAAGAACCGCTGGGGCGGCAAACTCATCCTCAAGGGCATCCAGGACGTTGAAGACGCGCACAAGGCGGTGCAGTCGGGTGCCGACGCGCTGATCGTGAGCAACCACGGCGGGCGCCAGCTCGACGGCGCACAAAGCAGCATCGAGGCACTGCCGGCGATCGTGGACGCGGTGGGCTCGAAGATCGAGGTGCACATGGACAGCGGCATCCGCAGCGGGCAGGACGTGCTCAAGGCCCGCGCCCTGGGCGCGCGCGGCACCTACATCGGCCGCGCCATGCTCTACGGCCTGGGCGCCATGGGCGAAGAAGGCGTCACCAAGGCGCTGGAGATCATCCACAAGGAACTCGATCTCACCATGGCTTTTTGCGGACGCACCGACGTGGAGACGGTGGACCGCTCGATCCTGTTGCCGGGTACGTTCCCGACCGCCTGAGTCCGAGCGCGTCAGCGCAGCTCATACACGAAGGTGCTGACCACGCGCAGGCGTTTGACGCGCGAGCCGGCGCTGTCGTGCTCGCTGCCGTCCGCGCCGCTGATGCTGATGACCCCCTGGTTCGCGACCTTGAGCGGGCCCAGCGTGGCGCCAGCCTCGGCGGCGAACTTCTGCGCCTGCTCGCGCGCGTTGCGCGTGGCTTCGCTCAGCAGCGGTGCCTTCACGTCGTTGAAGCCGCGCAGCTGGAATTGCGGGCCCCCGTTGCCCTCGGCGCTGAGCTGCACGCCGGCCTGGATCAGTGGGTCCACCGCGAGCGCGGCGCCCTGCACCTCGGCCACGCGGGCCGATTTCACCATCACCTGCCCGGTTCCCTGGTAGCGCAGCGCCTGCTGGCCGCCGCCGTATTCGCGCGCGAACAGATCCTGCACGGCCAGCGGGCGCACCTCGATCTCGGCGTCCTGAAAGCCTCGCGCCTTCAGGAAGGCCAGCACCGCGTCGCGATCGCTGGCCAGCGCCTTCTGCACCTCGCCGAAGGTGTTGCCGCCGCGGCGAAACACCAGCGTCCAGGTGGCAAAGTCGCTCTCCACATCCTTTTCGGCCAGGCCCTTGACGGTCACGGTGCGGTCGGCGAGGCGAAAGCGTTCCAGGCCATTGCTCACGGCCAGGCCGGCCACAGCGACGCCAGCGCCCACGAGTGCGGCGGCCAGCAAACGGGTCAGCGGGTGGGTCATGGGGGTCCTCCTGGGACGCCGGGGCTTGGCCGGCGGGATACCGGGCATGGTAAGCGGGCTACGATCGCCGCGTGAACCCGAAGCGCCGCATCGCCCACCTCGACATGGACGCCTTCTTCGCGTCGGTCGAGCTGCTGCGTTATCCGCAACTCAAGGGGCTGCCGATGGTCATCGGCGGGGGGCGCCGCCGCGAGGCCGAGATGTTCGAGCGTTTGCGCAACGCTTACCCGGACACCGACTGGGGTCCCGACACGCTGGACCGCATCCCGCCCGAGTTCTTCCCGCGGCTGGCCGACTACGTGGGCCGCGGCGTGGCCACCACCGCCACCTACGCCGCGCGGCAGTTCGGCGTCGGCTCGGCCATGGGGCTGATGAAAGCCGCCAAGCTGTGCCCGCAGGCGATCCTGCTGCCGGTGGATTTCGATGAGGTCAAACGCCTGTCGCGCGAGTTCAAGCGCGTGATCACCGAGATCGCGCCGGTGATGGAGGACCGCGGCGTCGACGAGGTCTACATCGACTTCACCGACGTGCCCGGCGGCCAGCGCGAGGGCGGGCGCGTGCTCGCGCGGCTGATCCAGAAGAGCATCCACCAGGCCACCGGCCTCACCTGCTCCATCGGCGTGGCGCCCAACAAGCTGCTGGCCAAGCTCGCGAGCGAGTTCAACAAGCCCAACGGCATCAGCATCGTGATGCCCGAAGACTTGCAGCGCCTGATCTGGCCGCTGGCCTGCCGCAAGCTCAACGGCATCGGTCCCAAGGCCGACGAAAAGCTCAAGTCGCACGGCATCAACACCATCGGCGAGCTGGCCGCGCGCGAGCCGGACTGGCTGACAAACCACTTCGGGCGCAGCTACGGCGCCTGGTTGCACGACGCCGCCTGGGGCCGCGACGCGCGACCGGTGGTGACCGAGAGCGAACCCGTGAGCATGAGCCGTGAGACCACCTTCGAGCGTGACCTGCACGCGGTGCACGACCGCGCCGAACTCGGCGAGCTGCTCACGCGGCTGTGCGAACAGGTGTCGGCCGACCTGCAGCGCAAGGGTTACCTCGCGCGCACCATCGGCGTCAAACTCACCTACGTGGGCTTCAGCAAGGTCACGCGCGACCTCACGCTGGACAGCCCGACGAACGAGGCGCGGGCGATTCGCCGCGCCGCCGGCCAGTGCTTGAAGCGCGTGGACCTCACGCGCCGCTTTCGTCTGCTCGGCGTGCGCGCGAGCAAACTCGTCAAACCCGGGACAGCCGAGCACGCCGCCGCGGCCCAGAATGCCCCGCACACCAAGCCCCGAGACAAGGCACACCGCGATGAACACACCGACCTGCTTTTCCCTGAGCTGGATTGACCACGTCGCACACCTCTCGCTGAACCGGCCCGAGGCGCTCAACACCATGAGCCCGACCTTCTGGCGCGAGCTCGACACCCTGCTGCGCCAGATCCACGACGAAGGCCGCGCCCGCGCGCTGGTGATCAGCAGCACCGGCAAGCACTTCAGCGCCGGTATGGCGCTCGAGACCTTCGGTGGCGCCATCACCATGGACGACCAGAGTCCCGAAGGCCGCGCCGCGATCTTCGACCTGCTCACCGACATGCAGACCACCTTCACGCGGCTGGAGGCGCTGCGCGTGCCGGTGATCTTCGCGATCCAAGGCGGCTGCGTCGGCGCCGGGGTCGACATGATCTGCGCCGGCTGCATCCGCTACGCCAGCGCCGACGCCTTCTTCTGCATCCAGGAGATCAACATCGGCATGGTGGCCGACGTGGGCACGCTGCAGCGCCTTCCCAAGCTGATCCCGATGGGTGTGGTGAAGGAACTGGCCTACACCGGGCGGCGCCTGGGTGCGCAGCGCGCGCTGGCCGTGGGTCTGGTCAACGAGGTGTTCGACACGCACGCCGCCACGGTGGACGCCGCCCTGCAGTGCGCGCGCGAAATCGCCAGCAAGCCGCCGGTGGCGATCTGGGGCAGCAAGCAGGCCATCGACTACGCGCGCGACCATTCGGTGGAAGACAGCCTGCGCCAGATGGGCTGGCTGCAAGGCGCAATCTGGAGCAACGCCCACGTGCGCGAAGCCATCACGGCCACGAAGGAGCGGCGCGCGGCGGACTTCGCACCGCTGGCACCGCTGAGCTCCTTTCGCGACGGCGCTTGAGCGCGCGCCCCCGAGCTGAGGTTCATCGACCCGCTGCGCACGCGGCACGAAAAAGTGCCCTGCGACGATCCATCGTTCGCAGGGCCGAACGGCCCGAAGGCCGATACCGGGACCTTGGAGCGAAGCGTGGTGGCTGTTCAGCCGGCCTTGTAGAGGATGTAGTCCGCGCGGTACTGCACGATCTGCTTGCTGCCCGTGTTGCTGGCGCCGCAGGCCATGGCCGGTGCCACACCGCCCACGGTGGCCACGCGCTGGACGTAGGTCACGCCCTGCAGCGCACCCATGCCCATGGCGGGATTGGCTTTCACCAGTTGCAGCGGGATGTTGCCGGCCGGTGCGGGTGCCACCGCCACCTGCGCGCCGGTGAATTTCGAGCCGTCCATGGCTTCCCAGGTGGCGGGCGGGCCGTAGTACCGGCCGACCTGCTTGCCCGCGCGATCCATCAGCTTCGCATCGGGGCCCACGAAGACCCACTCGAACTGCCCGGCCATGCCAGCCTTGGCGCGGCATTCGTAGGTGATCTCGCCCACGCCCACGGTTTCCATGGCCACCTTGTGGCCGGCGGGCACCTTCACGGCGTCGGGCAGCCCGTCCTGCGAGAACATGGGTTTCGCGCCCATCTGCGAGGCGCAAGCGGTGAGGGCCAGGGCGGCCGCGGCGATGAGGCTGGTCTTGAGGATCATGGAAAAACTCCGTTGAATGTGAAGGGAAAGGAGGGAAGGCGTGGCGCCGGTGCTTGGCCGGCGCCTGTTGTGTGAACCGGGAGATCAGGCGCCGAAGGACAGGGCGCCGGCAGGCAGCGGCCGGCCCAGCGCGTTGGTGAGCACGGTGAAGTGCAGGGTCTCGTCGGCCGCCAGGCGCGCGGCCACCTTGGCCAGCTCGCGGTCGGCCATGGCGGGGATCACGCTGATGTAGGCATTGGTCGCACCGAGTTCGAGGCGCGCCGCGAGCGAGAGCACATCGGCCTGGTTCTTCAGCGACGCGGCGTTGAGGTCTTTTGCGTAGTCGTCGAGCCTTTTCTCGGCCACCGGCTGGCCGCCGAGCTTGCGGATCGTGGCCGCGAGCGCGTCGCGGTGCGCCTTGTGGTGGCCCTGGAACTGCACCGCCACATCGAGCACCGGCTTTTGCAGCAACCCGCTGCCGGCACCAAGCTGGTAGGCGTTGATGGCCTCGTGCTCCAGACCGAGCGCGATGTTGAGGATGTCGACGTCCTTCGCGACATCGGCCTTCATGCCCTGCGCCAGGGCGGGCTTGCCGGCCAGCAGCGCGAGGCCGACGGCGGACAGGGTGGTGCCGGTGCGCAGGAAGGCACGGCGGTTGTCGTGGGATGGGTTCATGGGGCTTGTCTCTCGCGGTGTGTTGAAACGGGGTGGGATGTGACAGCTGTCACGACGGATACGCGGCTCACCCCGGCGGCGGATTCGGCAATCCCGAGTGATTTGCTTGGTCGTGCAAAGACGCACGGCCGGCGCGAATCCGATGGCGCGTGCAGGGCGTACTTCCAGGGACGGCGATGTGGCCGTTGCCCGACCCTCAGGAGACCTGCGATGCGAATGCCCACCCGGCGCCCCCTCCACACCACCTTGTGCTTGTGCATGGCCGCCGCCGTGTTCGGCTTGGGCAGTGCCCGCGCCGACACCGGCAAGCTCGTGCTCACCGGCGGGGTGAGCAGCGTCGAAGGCGCGTCCGGCGGCGGCATCAGCCCCTGGGCCGTGATCGGCACCCAGGCCACGGAAGGTGAAACGGGCGTGGCCGCCTACGTCAGCCGGGCCACCACCGACGACTACCGCCTCAATGCAGCCGGCGTGGCGGTGGGCTTCCGCGACCGTCTGGAGCTCTCGCTCGGTCATCAGGATTTCGACACCGGTGTCACCGGCATCCTGCTCGGCCTGCCCGGCCTGCACCTTCGCCAGGACATCGTGGGCGCCAAGCTGCGCGTGGCGGGCGACGCCATCCTGGACAGCGACACGTTGATGCCGCAGATCGCGGTGGGCCTGCAATACAAGCGACTGCACCGCAGCGGCCTGGACGGCACGCTCAATGACCTGGGTGCCCGGCGCGACGGGCTCGACGCCTACGTGAGCGCCACCAAGCTGTTCCTTGCTCAGGGCATCCTGGTCAACGGCACCCTGCGTGCCACACGCGCCAACCAGAACGGCCTGCTCGGGCACGGCGCTCGGCTCGGCGGCGCCGACAACGGCTATGAGCTGCAGCCTGAGCTGTCGGTGGCCTGGCTGCTGCGCCGCAACCTCGCCATCGGCTTCGAATACCGCGGCATGCCCAACAAGCTGCAGCGCGCCGGCGCTGCGGCCGGGCTCGGCGACGGTCTGCGCGCCGACGACTGGAAAGACATCTTCGTGGCCTGGTCGCCCAGCCGCAACGTATCGATCACCGCGGCCTACGTGAGCCTCGGGCGCGTGGTCCCTGCCACCACCGGCAACCGCAAACAGTCCGGCGCTTACGTGTCGGCCCAGATCGCTTTCTGACCTTCAGGAGATATCACCATGATGCTTCGCCAACTGACCGCTGTGATGACCGTCGCGATGACCGCTGCCTTCTGCCTGCACGCGCAGGCCCAGTCCGTGCCCGCCCCCTCGGCCGCCAGCGCATGGCCGGTGGCCCCGGCCCCCGGCCTCTACCAGGCATTCGGCGAACGCGAGGGCTTGCGTGCGCTGATGGACGATTTCGTCGTGCGCCTCAAGGCCGATGCCCGCATCGGGGAGCAATTCCGGGAGACCAACCTGGACAACCTGGCGAAGTCGTTGACGGAGCAGCTGTGTCAATTGTCGGGAGGGCCTTGCACCTACAACGGGCCGGACATGAAGACGGCGCACGCGCACCTGGACATCACCCGGGCGCATTTCAATGCGCTTGTCGAGGTGCTGCAGCAAAGCATGGACGCCAAGGGCATTCCCTTCACGCGCCAGAACCAGATGCTGGCGCTGCTCGCACCCATGCATCGCGACACCATCACCGTGCGGTGAGTGCCATGAGACCCAGCCGATCGCGCCGCTTCGTCGCCTTGCTTGCATTTGCCGCATGCGCCACCGCGCAAGCCGCCACGGTGCAGGTCACCGTGCTTGCGCGCGATGGCCAGCCGCTGGCCGATGCGGTGGTGCTGATCGAACCGGCGAATGCCACCAGCGCGCCCACCCCGGCGCCGGTGCAGGCGCGCATCGACCAGGAGCGCATGCAGTTCGCGCCGATGCTCACCCTGGTGCCCACGGGCTCCACCCTGCGCTTCACCAACCTGGACCGCTGGGAACACCACGTGCGCATGCTGCCCGCCGCGATCACGTTCTCGGGCCCGGGCGCGACACCGACTGGCCATGAGCTGCGCCTCGCCGGTCTTGCACCCGGTCAGGCCGCGCCGAGCGCGGAGATCACCGTGCGCGAGCCCGGCGCCTACCGCCTCGGCTGCCACCTGCACGGCTCCATGCGCGGCTTTGTCTACGTCACCGACTCCCCCTGGGCTGCCCGCACCGATGCCGATGGGCGCATCACGTTGCAAGGCGTGCCCGAAGGCGCAGCGCGCCTGCGCATCTGGCATGGCGAGCAACTGGTCGATGAAGCGGCACGGTCGGTCACCCTGGGCCCCGTGAGCGCCTTCGAGGTGGGCACCGGCATCCAGCCCCGGCGTCGGCGGTGAGGCAATTCCCCGACACCGGCCAAAGCCCGGCGCACCCATCGCACAATGTGTGCATGAGCGCCCCCACCGACGACGATCACCTCATGACCTTGATCGAACGCATCGCGCAGCGCGACGAAGTCGCGCTCAAGGCGCTCTACGACCTCACCGCGCGCAAGCTCTACGGCCTGTCGCTGCGCGTGGTCGGCAGCGCCGAGGCGGCCGAGGACGCGCTGCAGGAAACCTTTGTGCAGGTGTGGCGCACGGCAGGCGACTACCGCGCCAGCCTCAGTCCACCAATGGCCTGGCTGGGCCTCATCGTGCGCAGTCGTTCGCTGGACAGCTTGCGTCGCCGCGCCGCCGAACGAAGCCACCTCACCCAGGAACTCGACGAGACACTGGCAGACACACTCGAAGGCGACGCGCCCGACCCCCTGGACACCAGCCTGGCCAGCCAGCAGGCCTGGGCTTTGCACCAGTGCCTGGGGCAGCTGGAGCACAAGCAGCGCGAGGTGATCAGCCTGGCCTACCTGCGCGACCTGAGCCATGGCGAGCTGTCCGAGCGGCTCGCGCTGCCCCTGGGCACGGTGAAGACCTGGATCCGCCGCGGGCTCGACAAACTGCGCGACTGCATGGCGAGGTTTGCCTGACATGCAGATCCATCGCCACCCCGACCTCATGCAACGCCTGGCCGCGGCCCATGCGCTGGGCACCTTGCGCGGCGGCGCGCGGCGTCGCTTCGAGGCCATCGCGCGCGAGCAACCCGTGGTGCGCGCGGCGGCCCTGGAATGGCAGTCGCGCGTGGCCAGCCTGAACGAACTGCAGCGCCCGGCCGAGCCGGCGCCGCAGGTGTGGACGCGCATCCACAACCTCGTGCAGGCCGACGTGGCGCGCACGGCCATGACCCAGGCGCGCACACCTGCCGCGAAACGCGGCGTGTGGCACAACCTTGCGCTGTGGCGTGGCGCCGGCGTGGCGGGCGTGTTCACCCTGCTGCTGGCGGCCGTGTTCGTGCCGGGTCTGCTGCGCGACCTGCAGCAACGCGACACTCAACTGGCTGCGCTGCAACAGCAGTTGGACCAGCGCGGCGCCCAGGTGGCCGAGCTTGAACGCCGCTTGCTCGCCACGCCGGACGTGCGCTACGTGTCGGTGCTCAACGATGAGGCGGCCCGCCCCGCCATGCTGATCACCTTCGATCCGAAGAACAACCGCCTGAGCCTGCAACGCGTGGGTTCTTACCAGGAAGCGGCCGACCGCTCGCTGCAGTTGTGGGCCCTGCCCCCGGGTGCGGCACCGCGCTCGCTGGGCGTGCTCACGCCCGAGCGCTTGCTACAACTGGCGGCGCAAGAGAGCGCGGTGCGCGAGGTGCCGGCGCTGGCGATCAGCCTGGAGCCGCTGGGCGGCGTGCCCAGCGAGCGCGGGCCCACCGGGCCGGTGCTGTTCCAGGGCGCGCTGATCCAGAAACAGATCTGACGCTCGCCGCGCCGAACGGGGACGAAAAAAAACCGGCGCGATGCGCCGGTTTTTCTTGGGGCTCAGGCCGTGCTCAGTAGCGCGGACCGTTGCTGCGGTAACCGCCGCCGCCCGTGCCCGCCTCTTTGGGGCGGGAAATGTTCACCACGATCTTGCGACCGTCGACCGATTGGCCGTTGAGGCCGTCGATGGCGGCTTGCGCTTCGTCAGCGGAGCCCATCTCGACAAAGCCGAAACCCTTGGAACGGCCGCTGTCGCGGTCGGTCATCACCTTGGCAGATGCCACGGCGCCGAATTCGGAGAAGTTGTGACGAAGCGAGTCGTCGTTGACGGAGTAGGGCAGGTTGCCCACGTACAGTTTGCTGCTCATGACTGAGCCTTTCGAAGAAGCGGGCCGGCCTGCAAAGGGCATGGGCGCCGCGAGAGAGGGCGGTTGCCGCGTGGAAGCGGGCCGCCAGAGAAAGCCGCCGGACCCGCAAGGGACCAAACGGCCAGTGATCAGCCGTTCGATCACGGCGAAGTCGCGGATGCTACGCGGGAAGTCGCGGATCACCTAAGGGTTTCGGTGATTCGCGGATCGGACTGACCAACGGTAGGAAGCGACTCACTGACGCGCGGTGCGCACATTGGCCGGCGGCTGTTGCGGGTGGCTGCTGCGCCAGGGGTTGATGTCGAGCCCGCCGCGGCGCGTGTAGCGCGCGTATACCGTGAGCTTGCTCGGCTTGCAGCGCGTCCACACGTCCATGTAGATGCGCTCTACGCACTGCTCGTGGAATTCGTTGTGGTTGCGAAAACTCACCAGGTACTGCAGCAGGCCCGCCTGGTCGATCTGCGGGCCGCTGTAGGCGATCTGCACGCTCCCCCAGTCGGGCTGGCCGGTGACGAGGCAGTTGCTCTTGAGCAGTTGGCTCACCAGCGTCTCGTTCACGGGCTGCTCGTCGGTGGCGGCTTTCAGCAGATCGGGCGCGGGCTCGTAGCGCGTGCATTCCACGTCGAGCCGGTCCAGGCTCAGGCCATCGAGTTCGTGGATCGGCTCGGCGTCGAAGCGATCGGGCGCAATGAGCTTCACGCCGACACCGGCCTGCACCGGCCCGCCGTGCCACACGGCCGCGCTCAGGTCGGCGCGCAGGCGCTCGCGCACCGCGTCGGCGCTGTCGAACGGTGTGTTGTTGAAGCTGTTGAGGTAGAGCTTGAACGACTTGCTCTCCACGATGTGCGTGCTCTCGCAGGGCACGGTGATGTGGGCAATGGCCACCTGCGGTTTGCCGCGCGGGTTGAGCCAGGAGAGCTCGTAGGCGGTCCAGAGGTCGCAACCCAGGAAGGGCACGCTGCCCGCGATGCCGATCTCTCGCCGCTTGGCCTCGCGCGGCAGCGGAAAGATCAGGCTCGGGTCGTAGCGGTCGACGTAGGCCGAGGCCTTGCCGAGTTGCGATTGTTCGGGGGTGTTGGCCATCAGGGGCATCCGCTCACATGCATTCGATCATTTGAATTCGCCTTCGCGCAGCCACTTGGTGGCCACCCACTTCTCGCCTTCGAGCACCGGCGCACCACCGTGCAGGGTGCGCGTTGATGGATGCGGGCGGTCGTAGCTGAAGAAGACCGCATGGCCGCGCACCGGGGCCACCTCCAGCCCGACGTCGGGGAAGGTGGTGCCACCACCGCGTGTGGGTTCATTGAGGTACATCACCAGCGTGGCCACACGCTGGCCTCCGCGCTTGAGGATGGTGGGCGTGCCCGGCTCGTCGGGGTCGAAGTAGTCGTAATGCGGCTTGTACTCGGCGCCCGGGCGGTAGTGCAGCACCTGCAGGCCCTCGCCGTTCTCCACCGGCCAGCCCACCAGGCGCGCGATGCGCTCCTCGACCGCCGTGACCTCGGGCGTCTGCCCGCGGTTGAAGAACATCCCGTTGCTGGTGCGGTCGGGGTTGAGCTCTTCGCCGCCGGTGCTGGTCTGCACCGTGAGCGAGCGCGCCAGGCGCGGCTTGGCCGATTCGATGATGGCGTCGCACTCCTCGGCGCTGAGCAGATTGCCCAGCACCACCACACGCGGGTGGTTCAGGTGCGTGATGACATCGACCCAACGGTCACCGGCGTCGATGCGCCGCGGCGAGCCCGCAAGGTCGATGGTGGGCACACGCACGCCGGTGCCCAGCGCGGCCTGGACGGCCTCGCGCACCTCGGGGGCGACCGCGCTCAGCTGCTGAGGCGACACCGTGCTCAGGTGGTCGAGCAGCGTGCGCTCCAGCGCCTTCTCGGCCACGCTCTCCTCCCAGCCGGCATCCAGCATCGCCTTGAGGACCGACTCGGGCGAAAAGCCGGCGCTCGCCTGCTCGATGATCCAGCGGCGCAGTTCGGGGGTGACGGTCTGGCTCATGGGCCCTCCTCGGTTGACGGCGTCAGGCCGCGCCGTCGCGGCGAAACACCAGGCGCTCGGGGTCGGACAGCGCGGGCTCGAAACGGTAGCCCTCCAGATCGAAGCCCTTGAGCTGCTCGGGCGTGCTGGCGCGGTGCTGCACCGCCCAGCGCACCATCAACCCGCGCGCGCGCTTGGCGTGAAAGCTGATCACCTTGTACCCCGCCCCCTTGCGTTCTTCAAACACGCAACTGACGACGCGCGGACGCAGGACCTTGCGGTCGACCGCCTTGAAGTACTCCTCGCTGGCGAGGTTGATCACCACCGGGCTCTTGTCGGCCTGCGCGCGCTGGTTCAGGTACTCGGCGATGCGGCTGCCCCACCAGGCGTAGAGGGAGTTGCCGCGCACCGTCTTCAGCCGCGTGCCCATCTCGAGGCGGTAGGGCTGCATCCAGTCCAGCGGGCGCAATACGCCGTACAACCCGCTCAGGATGCACAGGTGTTCCTGCAACCAGTCCAGATCGTGAGCCGTCAGGCTTCTGGCGTCCAGGCCGCCATAGACGTCGCCGTCGAAGGCCAGCACGGCCTGCTTCGAGTTCTTCGCCGTGAAGGTGGGGCGCCAGGCTTCATAGCGCGCCACGTTGAGCGCCGCGAGCTGGTCCGACAGGTCCATCAGCGCCGCCACCTGCTGCGGTGACTTCTGGCGCAGCACGCCCACCAGCTCGCTCGCCTGCTCGACGAACAGCGGCTGTGTGTGGGTCTTGACGTGGGGCGGCGTCTTGTAATCGAGCGCCTTGGCGGGCGAGATGAGGAAGAGCATGGACAACGGGAAACTGGACTTTCCAGGGAACCGGGATTATCGGGGGGCGTCCGACGGAAGGCGGCCGGTGGGGTTGGGTGCGCCGGCTGGAGAATTACGTTTGGAGAAACGCATTTCGCTATGGTAAATTTGAAGCCCTGTCGAAGGAGACCGCCATGACACCTGCCCAGCCCCTTGCCGACCTGCCCGCACCGGCCCCGATCCAGCAGTTGCACCACTACGCCTACCGCGCCCGCGACGCGGAGGAGACGCGCCACTTCTACGAGGACATCCTGGGCCTGCCGCTCTACCACATCATCCAGAGCGACTACGTGCCCAGCACCGGCGAGTACTGCCCGTACACGCACTTCTTCTTCCGCCTGCAGGACGGCTCGTTCATCGCCTTCTTCGACCTCGGCGACGACGAAGCCGCGCTGCCGAGCCCGAACACGCCGAAGTGGGTGAACCACATCAGCTTCCGCGTGAACTCGGTGGAAGAGCTGCAGAACACCAAGGCGCGCCTGGAGGCGCACGGCATCGAGGTGCTGGGCGTGACCGACCACCACATCTTCAAGAGCATTTATTTCTTCGACCCGAACGGCATCCGCCTGGAGCTGACGGCGCAACTGGCCGACGAATTCCAGATGCTGCAGGAGAGCAAGACGGCGCACGCGCGGCTGGGTGAGTGGAATGCGCGCAAGGAGCAGTGGCGTCAGGAGCGCGCTGCGGGCAAGACCGCAGCACCGCTGAAGCCGCAGCAAAACGATCGGCCGGAGGTGGCGGCAAAGGCTGCGAAGGTCTGATTTGCTGCCATGGCGTTGTACTGGCGCCGGTCGGCGGCGACCGGTATCCGGCTCCGCGACTGTCCCCCGCCAAGGGCTGCGCCCTTGGCTCCTCCTTTATGTCGCTGCGCCGGACACCGATCACCACCGCCCCCGGGGCAAGCGTCAGGTCGCCTGCCACAGCGCTGCTACAGCTCGCGAGTGCGGGGTGCTCCACGCAGCGACATAAAGGAGGAGGCCCTGCGCAGCAGGGCCGGGGGACAGTCGCGGAGTGGAGTACCCCGCGATCGCGAGCAACGCGAGGTGGTCGAGTGAAGCGCCAGCAAGCCCGACCGATACGAGGAAACTGCAGATGACCTACAAAGAAGTCGCCCACACCAACAGCTACGAGTTCACCCAGGGCGGTGGCTACGAGCTGCCCACCTACCCCTTCGTGCCGCCACCGGAAATCGGCAGCGCAACACCGGCACACCACCCCATCGTCATCGTCGGCGGCGGCATCACCGGCCTCACCATGGCCTGCTCGCTTGCACGCCTGGGGGTCAAGGCCATCCTCATCGACGAGGACGACACCGTGGGTGTCAAGGGCGCATCGTCGCGCGGCATCTGCTACACGCAGAAGTCGCTCGAGATCTTCGAGCGACTGGGCGTGTACGAGCCCATCGCCGCCAAGGGCGTGCAATGGAGCGTGGGCCGCACCTACGCCGGGCACGACGAGGTCTACAACTTCGACCTGCGCCAGCAGGGCAGCTTCCACCTGAGCGAACAGCCGCCCTTCATCAACATCCAGCAGTTCTACATCGAAGCCTTCCTGGTCGACCGCATCAACGCGCTCGGCCATGTGGAACTGCGCTGGCGCAACCGCCTCACCGCCTTCGAGCAGGACGAACAGAGCGCGCTGCTCACCATCGAGACGCCCGCAGGCAGCTACCAGCTGCGCGCCGAACACGTGATCGACGCCACCGGCTCCGCCAGCCCGCTGCGCAAGTGGCTCAACGTGCCGTTCGACAGCAAGCGTGGCGACGACCGCTGGTGCATCGCCGACGTGCGCTTCACCACCCGCCCGCCGCAGGAGCGCCACACCTGGATCGAGGCGCCCTTCAACGAGAACCGCGCCGTGTGGCAGCACCTCATGGGCGATGAGGTCTGGCGTATCGACTACCAGATGGCCCCGAACGCCGACCCGGCCCAGGTGAGCCGCGAGGACGTGGTGCGCGAGCGCCTGGCGCGCCAGTTCGGCAAGGACGTGCAGGTCGAGATCGTGTGGGTCGGCCCCTATGCCTACCGCAGCGAGTGCGTGCACGCCATGCGCGCCGGGCGCGTGTTCTTCATGGGCGACTCGGCCAAGGTGGTGAGCCCCTTCGGTGCGCGCGGCGGCAACACCGGCGTGGCCGATGCCGACAACCTGGCCTGGAAACTGGCCGCGGTGAGGGCCGGCCGCGCCGCGCCCGCGCTGCTGGAGAGTTACCACGACGAACGCCTGGAGGCCGCGCAGGAGAACGTGCGCGTGACCAACCGCACCGCGCGCTTCCTGCGCCCGGCCGATGGCATCGAGCGCGTCTACCGCAGCGCGGCCATCGCGCTGGCCAAGCGCCACGCGTTCGCGCGTCCCCTCATCAACACCGGTCGCATGGCGGTGGCCAACCCGTACACCCGCTCGCGCGCCTGCCTCTACCGCACCGGCAGCGCGGCCGGGCAATCGGTGCAGAACGTGGCGTTCCGCTGGGCCAACGGGCGCGAGGGACGCGTCAACCAGCTGCTCGACTGGGCCGGCAGCGACTTGCTCCTGCTGTGCTTCGGGCCGCTGTCGAAAGCCGCCCTGGCACGGCTGGCCGGCCTTGCGGGCACGACGCCGCTGCGCGTGGTGCAGGTGGCCGGCACCGCTGACGCAGCGCAGGTCGTCGAACATGTGCGCGACACACTGGGCCACCTGCGCGGGGCCTGCCAGGTGCAAGCCGGCGACTGGGCGCTGGTGCGCCCCGACGGCTACCTCGCCGCGAGCGGCCACGCCATCGACGGCGAACTGGTTCAAGCCATCGCCCTGTCCCTCGGTCTCACCGGAGTGCACGCATGATCACCACCCCGAACTGGCAGGACGCCGACACCTTCTACGAACAGCTGCTGGACGCCCAGGTCGGGCTCACGCCCGAGCAGATCCAGGCCTTCAGCGCGCGGCTCATCCTGCTGCTGGCCAACCAGGTGGGCGATGCCCGGGTGCTCGGCGAGTGCATCGCCGCGGCGCGCGAAGCCCTCTGAAACCGGGTCCGGCACGGGGCGGCCGGTAAAATCGGCGCCATTCCCGAACATTCCAACGGCATCCCGCGGGATGCCGTTGTCTTTCTGGCGCACCCCATGACCGACACCGTGCAGCAACCCGGCCTCGCTTCGCTGGCCAAATCCTTCGAACCCGCCCCCCTGGAAGCCCGGTGGGGCCCGTGGTGGGAGCAACGCGGTGTGGGCAAAGCCGGATTCCGTGGCACGGGCGAAGCGCGCGCAGGCGCGCCGTCGTTCTGCATCCAGCTACCGCCGCCGAACGTGACCGGCACGCTGCACATGGGCCACGCGTTCAACCAGACCATCATGGACAGCCTCACGCGCTACCACCGCATGATGGGCGCGAACACGCTGTGGGTGCCCGGCACCGACCACGCAGGCATCGCCACGCAGATTGTGGTGGAACGCCAGTTGCAGGAACAGAAGATCAGCCGCCACGACCTCGGCCGCGACGCCTTCACGAAGAAGGTCTGGGAATGGAAAGAGAAAAGCGGCAACACCATCACCGGCCAGATGCGCCGCATGGGCGATACGGTGGACTGGTCGCGCGAGTACTTCACCATGGACGACAAGCTCTCGTCCGTGGTCACCGAGACCTTCGTGCGACTGTACGAACAAGGCCTCATCTACCGCGGCAAGCGCCTGGTCAACTGGGACCCGGTGCTCAAGACCGCGGTGAGCGACCTGGAGGTCGAGAGCGAGGAGGAAGACGGCTTCCTCTGGCACATCCGCTACCCGCTGGCCGATGGCTCGGGCTCGGTGGTGGTGGCCACCACGCGCCCGGAGACCATGTTGGGCGACACCGCGGTGATGGTGCATCCCGAGGACGAGCGCTACAGCGCCATCGTCGGCAAGGCGGTGAAGCTGCCGCTGTGCGAGCGCGAGATTCCCGTCATAGCCGACGAATACGTGGACCGCGCGTTCGGCACCGGTGTGGTCAAGGTCACGCCCGCGCACGACCACAACGACCACGCTGTGGGCCAGCGCCACAAGCTGCCCACCATCGGTGTGCTCACGCTGGACGCCGCCATCAACGACAACGCGCCCGACAAGTACCGTGGCATGGACCGCTTCGCCGCACGCAAGGCGGTGGTGGCCGACCTGGAGGCGCAGGGCCTGCTGGTCGAGACGAAGAAGCACAAGCTCATGGTGCCGCGCTGCGCGCGCACCGGCGCGGTGGTCGAGCCCATGCTCACGGACCAGTGGTTCATCGCCATGAGCAAGGTCAGCGCCCAGGACCCGAGCGGCAAGAGCATCGCGCAGAAGGCCATCGACGCGGTCGCCTCCGGCGAGGTGAAGTTCGTGCCCGAGAACTGGGTCAACACCTACGACCAGTGGATGAAGAACATCCAGGACTGGTGCATCAGCCGCCAGCTCTGGTGGGGTCACCAGATCCCCGCCTGGTACGACGAGGACGGCAACATCGTCGTGGCGCGCAACGCCGAAGAAGCGCAGGCCAAGGCCCCGGGCAAAAAGCTCACGCGTGACCCCGACGTGCTCGACACCTGGTACTCCTCCGCCCTCGTGCCCTTCAGCACCATGGGCTGGCCAGAACATGGAGCCCCCACGCTCGGCACTGACGTGTCCTCGCTGCCCCCCGAGGGGGCTGCTGCGCCTTGGGGCGGCCCGGCGGCGCAGCGGTCAGGCCTGCGCGACTTTGATCTCTACCTGCCCAGCAGCGTGCTCGTCACGGGCTACGACATCATCTTCTTCTGGGTCGCGCGCATGATCATGATGACGACCCACTTCACCGGGCGTGTGCCGTTCCGCCACGTCTACATCCACGGCCTGGTGCGCGACGCGCAGGGCCGCAAGATGAGCAAGAGCGAAGGCAACGTGCTCGACCCGGTGGACCTGATCGACGGCATCGCGCTGCCGCAGTTGCTGGACAAGCGCACCACCGGCCTGCGCAAGCCCGAGACCGCGCCGCGCGTGCGCAAGGACACCGAGAAGGAATTCCCCGAAGGCATTCCGGCCTACGGCGCGGACGCGCTGCGCTTCACCTTCGCGGCACTGGCGTCGCTGGGCCGCAGCATCAACTTCGACAGCAAGCGCTGCGAGGGCTACCGCAACTTCTGCAACAAGCTCTGGAACGCCTCGCGCTTCGTGCTCATGAACTGCGAGGGCCACGACTGCGGCCTGAGGGAACACACCAAGGACGAATGCGCCGTCGGTCAGCCTTTCCACAGCTACCTGAGCTTCAGCCAGGCGGACCGCTGGATCAGCTCAACCCTGCAACGCGTCGAAGCCGACGTCGCCAAGGGCTTTGCCGAGTACCGGCTCGACAACGTGGCCAACGCCATCTACGACTTCGTGTGGAACCAGTTCTGCGACTGGTACCTCGAGATCGCCAAGGTGCAGATCCAGACCGGCGACGCCGCGCAGCAGCGCGCCACGCGCCGCACGTTGATCCGCACGCTCGAGGCCATCCTGCGGCTGGCGCACCCGGTGATCCCTTTCATTACCGAGGAGCTGTGGCAGAAGGTCGCGCCGGTGGCCGGCCGTGGCGGCGAGTCGGTGGCGCTGGCCGCCTACCCGGTGTGCCAGCCGGAACGCATCGACGAAGCCGCCGAGGCGCAGGTGGCGCGCCTGAAGAAGCTGGTGGACGCCTGCCGCACCTTGCGCGGCGAAATGGGCGTGTCGCCCGCGCAGCGCCTGCCGCTCTACGCGGTGGGCGACGCCGCCTTCCTGCGCGATGCCGCGCCAGTGCTGCAGGCCCTGGCCAAGCTGGCCGAGGTTCGCGTGTTCGACGACGAGGCCACCTGGGCGCAGGCCGCCGGTGCCGCACCCGTGGCCGTGGTGGGCGATGCCCGGCTGTGCCTGTTCATGGAAATCGACGTGGCGGCCGAGAAAGCCCGTCTCGCCAAGGAGGCCGCGCGCCTGCAGGGCGAGATCGCCAAGGCGCAGGGCAAGCTGGCCAACGAGGGCTTTGTGGCACGCGCGCCAGCGGCGGTGATCGAGCAGGAAAAGCAGCGCGTGGCCGAGTTCGGCGCCACGCTGCAAAAGGTGCAAGACCAGCTGGCCCGCCTGGGCTGAGCCTCGTCAGTCCCTGTCGTGCATGGCGAGCGACGCCCACTGCGAGGGCGTGGCCGCCTGCGGTGGGTCGCCCGACTCCGGGAAGCCGGTGCTGTCGAGGGCGGCGAAATCGCTGCCGCCGGGCTCGCGGCGGGCCTCCTCGGGGGAGAGCGTTTCGTGGATGCGGCGCGCCAGGTACCAGCTCGCGCGCAGCTTGGCCTCGCGCGTGTGCGAGCCCAGACGCGGCGTGAGGTGCAGGTTGGGCACGCCGTGCAGCGGTGAGCCCGCGGCGGCGAACGCCGGGTTGGCGCCGTCGAGCAGGCAGGCGTCGATGCGGCCGTCGCACAAGGCCAAGGCCAGCGCCTCCGGGTCGAACAGGGCGCTGCGGCTCACGCCGACCCACAGTTGGCCGGGCTTGCAGTGGTTGAGCAGGCGCTCATTGATCCAGCCCTTGAAGCGCGAGGCGTAGACCATCTGCAGCGAAATCGCGTCCGAGCGCGACAGCAGTTCGTCGTAGGGCACGGGCTCCACGCCCAGCTTGCCCCAGAGCTCGGCAGCGTGGTGCACGGCCGGGTCGTAGCCGAGCACGCGCACGCCCAGGCAGCGCAGCATCGGCGCCAGCGTGTGCGCCACCGGCGCCATGCCCAGCAGGCCCACGGTACTGCCCGCGAGCTCGCGGCCCATGCGCACCTGGCCCAGCTTGCGGCCCAGCAGGGCACTCACCATGCCGCGGCGGTAGAGCATCAACAGGCCGTACAGCAAGTACTCGGCATTGGAGCGCACCGTGGCACTGCGCGCCTGCAGCACGCGCACGCCGCGGCGCGAGCAGGCCTCAAGGTCGGTGTTGTCGCTGGAGATCTGCATGCGCGCGACCATCTGCAGCAGCGGCGCATGCTCGAGGAATTCGGCCGAGATGATGACGTGGGGCGGCACCACGATGGCGCGCGTGTCAGCCACGGCCTGCCGCAACCCGGCAGGGTCATCGGCCAGTTCGGGTTGGTAGGCGACCTGGTAACGCTCCTGCAACCACGCCAGTGCCTCGGGCACCAGCGGATCGACAAGCAGGACGTCCATGGCGCGTTTCAACGGCGCTTGAGCACCGAGATGTGTTCGCCGCCCACCGATTCCTGGTGCACGAGCAGGTTGCCGGTCTGTTTGGCGAAGGCCTGGAAATCGCGCACCGAGCCGGCGTCGGTGGCCACCACCTTGAGTGTCTGGCCGCTGTGCATGTCGGCCAGGGCCTTCTTGGCCTTGAGAATGGGCAGGGGGCAGTTCAGGCCCCGCGCGTCGAGTTCGCGGTCAGCGGCGATCATGAAAGAAGGCTCCGGGCGGGAAAACGCTGCATTCTAGGCCGGGCGGGGATTTGGTGGGTCGTCCAGGAATGCCGGCGTGTGCCCGCGTGACAAAAGCCACTGCGCCAGGGCCAGGCCGGTGCCGGCGCGCCAACAGCGCACGGCCGCCGGCTCCAGCAGCCGGTACTCCGACAGCTCGGGCGAGAGCCGCACCGCGCCCTTGCAGCGCGCGTGGTAGGTCACGATGACCTGGTTCATGCGCTGGAAGTCGTGCACCGCCACCAGCGAGAGCGCCTCGGTCTGCAGCGACGTCTCCTCGGCGATCTCGCGCCGGATACCCTCCTCCGGCGTCTCGCCGGCCTCCATGAAGCCGGTAATGAGGCCGAAGAACTTGCCGCTCCAGGCGGCGTTGCGCGCCAGCAGCACCTTGCCGTCAAGTTCGACGATGGCTGCCAGCACCGGCGTGGGGTTGTTCCAGTGCGTGAAGCCGCAGGCCGGGCAACGCAGGCGCTGCTTCTCGCCACCGTCTTCCGCCGCGGCGATGAGCTGCAGCGGCGCGGCGCACTGCGGGCAATAGCGGAATTCGCCCGCCATGGTGGCCGTCAGGCGGGGAACACGCCGGTGGAGAGGTAGCGGTCGCCGCGATCGCACACGACGAAGGCGATAGTGGCGTTCTCCACCTGACGAGCCACCTGCAGCGCGGCCCACAGCGCACCGGCGGCCGAAATGCCGCCAAAGATGCCCTCCTCGCGGGCCATCCGGCGCGCCATGTCCTCGGCGTCGCCCTGCGACACGTACACGAGTTCGTCCACCGCCTTGGGGTCGTAGATCTTGGGCAGGTACTCCTGTGGCCACTTGCGGATGCCCGGGATGCGCGAACCCTCACTGGGCTGCGCACCGACGATGCGGATCGTGGGGTTCTTTTCCTTCAGGAAACGCGAGACGCCGGTGATGGTGCCGGTGGTGCCCATGGCGCTCACGAAGTGGGTGATGCGCCCGCCGGTTTGCTCCCACAGCTCGGGGCCGGTGGTCTCGTAATGCACGCGCGGGTTGTCGGGGTTGGCGAACTGGTCGAGCACGCGGCCCTTGCCCTCGGCCTGCATCTTCTCGGCCAGGTCGCGCGCCGACTCCATGCCGCCGCTCTTGGGCGTGAGGATCAGCTCGGCACCGAAGGCCTTCATGGTCTGCGCGCGTTCGATGGACAGGTCCTCCGGCATGATGAGCACCATGCGGTAGCCCTTGATGGCCGCCGCCATGGCGAGTGCAATGCCGGTGTTGCCCGACGTGGCCTCGATCAGCGTGTCGCCGGGTTTGATGTCGCCGCGCTCCTCGGCGCGGCGGATCATGGACAGCGCGGGCCGGTCTTTCACCGAGCCGGCGGGGTTGTTGCCTTCGAGCTTGCCAAGGATCACGTTGCCGCGGGCGGCGTTCTCGGCCGCGCCGATGCGCTGCAGCGCGACCAGCGGTGTGCGGCCGATCGCATCTTCAATGGTGGGGTATTGCATGCCATCACTGTGCCATAATCCGCGCCCTTGCCTGGGCCGAAGTGGCGGAATCGGTAGACGCAGCGGATTCAAAATCCGCCGCCGCAAGGTGTGCCGGTTCGAGTCCGGCCTTCGGCACCACGCAACACCCCTGCACGAAGCCCGGTCATGCCGGGCTTTCGCGCTTCATGGCGCCAGCGGCGCATCCTGCACGTCAGGCCCGCAAGCCCTCGGCCACCGTGGGATGGTGCAGGCGCAGGCGCAACTCCTGCTTGAGCCGCTGGTTGGTGAGCCGGCGCGATTCGCCCATGAAACTCAACAGCATCAGCGGCAGTTGGTCCTTGGCAGCGTCGCGCGCCACGCGCGGTGGGCGTGGCAGGCCGTACAAGTCGGCCGCAAGGTCGCAATAGTCACCCATCTTGAGCACCGTGTCGTCCACGACGTGGAACACGCGCTGCGCACGCCCGCGCCACAGCGCCAGCGCGCAGGCGCGCGCCAGATCGTCGGCGTGCACGTGGTTGGTGAACACATCGTCTTCGGCGCGCAGCACCGGTGTGCCGCGCAGCAGGCGATCGCGTGGCGTGCCGCCTTCGCGATCGTTGGCATAGATGCCCGGAATTCTGAGAATGCTGGCGCGCACGCCCACGGCGCGGCCGAGCCAGCGCACGCGGTCTTCGGCGTCGACGCGGCGCAATGCCCGCGGGGTGTGCGGGCGCACCGGCACGGCTTCGCTGGTC
The DNA here is from genome assembly GCF_023715105.1 of Hydrogenophaga intermedia. Taxonomy (GTDB): domain Bacteria; phylum Pseudomonadota; class Gammaproteobacteria; order Burkholderiales; family Burkholderiaceae_C; genus Hydrogenophaga; species Hydrogenophaga intermedia_A. The sequence continues at coordinate 92,014 of NZ_JAMBNO010000002.1, forward strand.
CACGCGCCCTGCCGGTCGCCGTAGACGCCGCTGGTGGAGCCGTAGACCAGCGACAACGGTGGCGAACGCTGGGCCAACGCCCGCACCAGGGCACGTGTACGCGGGTCCGTGCGCCAGTCAGGGTTGCCTTCGCCGGGGGGCGGGGCCAGGTGCAGCACGCGCGAGGCCAGCCCCGCCAGGCGGCGCAGGCTGCGCGGGTCGTCGAGGTTGCCGGCAAGCGGGGTGATGCCCGCTGCGCGCAAGGCATCGGCTCGCGCGGGGGTGGAGGTGAGCGCCATCAGGCGCACGCGTCGACCGGCGCCGAGTTCGCGCGCGGCGCGAAGGCCCACGTCGCCGCAGCCCACGATCAACACCCGTTCACGCCGGAAGCGTGCGGGCAAGGCGCCCAGAAAACTCATCGGAAGAGGGTTTTTGCGACAATGCGCGGTTGCTGTTGCGGGGCTTGCTGCGCGTGCGCCCCACTCTGAAAGTTTGCGAGTATGACATTCACCATCACCGTGCAGCCCAGCGGGCGCACCTTCTCCGCCAACCCCGACGAAGCCATGCTGGCCGCGGGCATCCGCCAGGGCATCGGCCTGCCCTATGGCTGCAAGGACGGCGCCTGCGGCTCCTGCAAGTGCAAGCTGCTGGCGGGCAACGTGGTGCACGGTCCGCACCAATCCAAGGCCCTGAGCGCCGAGGAAGCGGCGGCCGGCTATGTGCTCACCTGCTGCGGCGTGGCCCAGAGCGACGTGGTCCTGGAGTCGCGCCAGGTCACCGAGGTTGGCGCCTTTCCGATCAAGAAGATGCCTGCGCGCGTGAGCAGCTTGAGCCGTGCCTCGCACGACGTGATGGTGCTGCGCCTGCAATTGCCGGCGAGCGACACCTTCCAGTACCGCGCCGGCCAGTACGTCGAGTTCATCCTGCGCGATGGCGACCGCCGCAGCTACTCGATGGCCAATGCGCCGCACACGCAGGCCGAGGCGCCCGGCCTTGAGCTGCACCTGCGCCACATGCCCGGCGGCAAGTTCACCGACCAGGTGTTCAGCACCATGAAGGAGAAGGACATCCTTCGCATCGAAGGCCCGTTCGGCAGCTTCTTCCTGCGCGAGGACAGCGACAAGCCCATGATCCTGCTCGCCTCGGGCACGGGCTTCGCGCCCATCAAGGCCATCATCGAGCACATGCGCTTCAAGGGCATCCAGCGCCCGGCCACCCTGTACTGGGGCGGCCGCCGCCCGGGCGACCTGTACCAGAGCGCGTGGATCGAGGAGCAGCTCGCTGCCATGCCCAACCTGCGCTACGTGCCAGTGATCTCCGACGCCTTGCCCGAGGACGGCTGGAGCGGACGCACCGGCTTCGTGCACCGCGCCGTGCTGCAGGACCACCCCGACCTCAGCGGCTTCGAGGTCTATGCCTGCGGCGCGCCGATCGTGGTCGAATCGGCCCGCAAGGACTACGTGGCCGAGGGCAAGTTGCCCGAAGAGTGCTACTTCGCCGACTCGTTCACCAGCGCCGCCGACAAGGCTTGATCACCACCACCACCGGAGACCACGACATGATTTCACGCCGCCACGCCATCGCCCTCACCGCTGCCACGCTGGCCCTGCCCGCCTGGGCGCAGGCGCGTACCACGCGCATCGTCGTGCCCTTTGCAGCCGGCGGTCCGATCGATGTGACGGCGCGCATCCTGGCCGAGGCGGTGAAGGACTCGCTGGGAACCGTGATCATCGAAAACCGCCCCGGTGCGGGCGGCAACATCGGCGTGAGCCAGGTCGCCAAGGCGGCGCCCGACGGCCTCACGCTGGGTATCGCCACCACGGCCTCGCACGGCATCAATCCCTGGCTCTTCAAGCAACTGCCTTACGACCCGGCGAAGGATTTCGCGCCCGTGACGCAGATGCTGCGTGTGCCCAACGTGCTGGTGATGAACGCCGAGACCGCGCAGCGCCTGGCGATCAACAGCGTGCCCGACCTGATCCGCTACGGCAAGGCCAACCCGGGCCGCCTGAACTACGGCTCGGGCGGCAACGGCAGTGCCGGCCACCTCGCGGGCGAGCTGTTCAAGAACCAGGCCGGCATCTTCGCGGTACACATTCCCTACAACGGCGGGAACCCGGCGCAGCTCGGCCTGCTGTCCGGTCAGGTCGACTTCAACTTCGACAACCTCGCCACCGCGGCGGCCAATATCCGCTCGGGCAAGCTCAAGGCGCTTGCCGTCACCACCATGCAACGCAGCAGCGTGATGCCCGACGTGCCCACGGTGGCAGAGACCCTGCCCGGCTTCGAGATCGACACCTGGTGGGGCCTGATCGCACCCGCGGGCACACCGGCCGACGTGGTGGCGCAGCTCAACGCGGCCTTCGGCAAGGCGTTGCAGTCGCCCGAGGTGAAATCGAAGTTCGCCGGCCTGATGGCCGAGCCCGCGCCGAGCTCCCCCCAGGCCTTCGGTGAGTTCATGACCCGCGAGCGCGCCAAGTACGAGCGGGTGGTGAAACTCAGCGGCGCGAAGGTGGATTGAAACGAAACACCCCCTGCGCCGCTGCGCGGCGTCCCCCTCTCTCGCCTGCGGCGGGAGGGGGGGCGCGGCAGGCGTGGGTTACTTCAACAGAATCTTCAGATCGTCGGCCAGCGCCTGCGCACCGGTGCCGTAACGGTGGTAGAGGCGAATGCGGCCCTGCGGGTCGTACACGTAGCTGCCCGCAGAGTGGTCCATGGTGTAGCTGGTGGGCGTCTTGCCTTCCACTTTCTTGTAGTAGACCTTGTAGCTCTTGGCCAGCGCCTCCAGCTCGCCCGGCGCGGCATACAGCGCAAGAAAACTCGGGTCGAAGTTGGCCACGTACTGCTTCATCACCTCGGGCGTGTCGCGTTCCGGATCCACGCTGATGAAGAGCCCCTGCAGTCGCTCGCCATCGGGTCCAAGCAACTGCTTGGCCTGCGCCAGTTCGGTCATCGACGTGGGACACACGTCGGGGCACTGCGTGAAGCCGAAGAACACCACCACCACCTTGCCCTTGAAATCGTCGAGCGTGCGCTTCTGACCGTTGTGGTCAGTGAGCGAGAAGCCGGTGGCGTAGTCGGCACCGGTGATGTCGATGCCCTTGAAGCTCTGCGGCGATTCGGAACAGGCAGCGAGGGCCAGCGCACCGGTGGCGGCAAACAGCAGGCGGCGGCGCGATAAGGTGTTCACCATGGCAGGTAGTGGTCGATCAGCAGCGCCGCAAACAGCAGCGACAGGTGAATGAGCGAGAAGCGGAAGGTCTTGCGGGCCAGCGCATCGGAGTAGTTGCGCCACAGCGCGAACGCATAGCCGCAGAAGCCCAGCCCGAGTGCGAGTGCCGAGACCAGGTAGAACCAGCCGCTCATGCGCATCATGAAGGGCATGAGCGTGGCGGCCAGCAGCACCAGCGTGTAGAGCAGGATCTGCAGGCGTGTGAACTCCGAGCCATGCGTGACCGGCAGCATGGGCAGACCGGACTTGCGGTAGTCCTCCACGCGGTAGAGCGCCAGCGCCCAGAAGTGCGGCGGCGTCCAGAGGAAGATGATGAGGAAGAGGATCAGTGCCTCGGGCGCCACGGTGTTGGTCATGGCCGCCCAGCCCAGCACCGGCGGCATGGCCCCGGACGCACCGCCAATGACGATGTTCTGCGGCGTGAGCGGCTTGAGGATCACGGTGTAGATCACCGCGTAGCCCACGAAGGTGGCGAAGGTGAGCCACATCGTCAGCGGATTGACCCAGAACCACAGGATGGCCGAACCAATGCCGCACAGCACGGCCGAGAAACTGAGCGTCTGAAGGTTGGTGAGCTCGCCTTTGGCGGTGGGGCGCCAGGCGGTGCGCTTCATCTTCGCGTCGATGTGCTGCTCGACCACGCAGTTGAAGGCCGCCGCCGCGCCCGCCACCAGCCAGATGCCGAAGCAGGCCACGGCCGCGAGCTGCACCTGCGCCCAGCTGGGTGCACCGGGCACGGCCAGCACCATACCGATGAGGGCACAGAAGACGATGAGCTGGATCACGCGCGGTTTCGTGAGCGCGTTGAACTGGCGCCAGGTGGACGGCAGCGACAGTGCGCGCGCCTCGGGGGCAGGAGCAGCGCTCATCGCATGGCCTCGCTCAGGTGCAGCGACGCGGCGGCAGGGCGCTGCGCGCGCGTGCTGGCCACGGCGCCCGTGAAGACGATCACCAGCGCCGCCGCACCACCGGTGTGGCTCACGGCCGCGAGCAGCGGCCAGTCGAGCACCACGTTCGTGAGCCCGGTGAGGAACTGCCAGGCGCACAGCGCCACCAGCAGCCGTGCAAAGCGTTGCAGGCCGGGCACACGCCACAGGGCCCAGGCCAGCGCCAGCAAGGCGGCAAACACCGCGTAGGCTGCGATGCGGTGCACGTAATGGATGGCCGTGAGCGCGGGGAAGGTGATTGCATCGCCCGCGCGGTTGGTGCCGAGCTCACGCCAGAGCGTGAAGCCTTCGCGCAGATTCATGGGGGGCCACCAGCTGCCCTGGCAGGTGGGGAACTCGCTGCAGGCGAGCACTGCGTAGTTGGTGCTGACCCAGCCACCGAGCGCGATCTGCAGCCACAGCAGGGCAAACGCGAGCAGCAGGCCCAGGCGCTGCGCCGGGCTGATGAGCGCGGGGCCAGGGCTGCCGGGCTCACCCAGACGGTAGGCCACCGATTGCGCGCGCAGCAGCGCCAGCAATATGAGGCCGCCCAGCAGGTGCAGCGTGACGATGGCGGGAAAAAGCTTCATCGTCACGGTGAGCGCGCCGAAGGCACCCTGCAGGCACACCCACACCAGCGTGACCACCGGCCAGACCCAGTGCACGTGGATGCGACGCCGCTCGATCCAGCTCCCCACCGCCAGCACGATGATCAGCACGCCCACGCCGGTGGCGAGGTAGCGGTGGATCATCTCGATCCAGGCCTTGGAGAAGGTGACTGGACCGGTGGGCATCGCCGATTGCGCGGCCGAGATATCGGCGTGCGCGCCGATCGGGCTGGCGGCGCCGTAGCAGCCGGGCCAGTCGGGGCACCCGAGGCCGGAGTCGGTGAGGCGGGTGAAGGCCCCGAAAAGCACCAGGTCGAAGGTGAGGAAGAGCGTGACCAGTGTGAGCACGCGCAGGCGCTGCGCCGGGCTGGCACTGCGGTGCTTGAGGCCGATCCACAGCAAGGGGCCGAGCGCGATCGCGATGCCCAGCAGCATCAGGCGCGCGATGGGCGCCAGGTCGACGAGGGGTTGTGCGGTGTCCATCGCGGTGTCAGTCGGGTCGGCCGGCCTTGTCCCACGACGACGAGGCGCGCAGCAGGCGATCGAGGTCGCGCTTGGCGCGCGCCGGATCGATGTTGGCAGGAAAGCGCATCATCCAGCGGCCCAGCGGATCGACCACGTACAAGTGGTCCTCGAGCCGCTGGCCCGGCGCGGGCTGCAGCCATTGCCCGAGCGCGGCGGCGTCCACGTGCAGCACGGTGGCGGCCGCGGTGGCTTGTCGCAGCGGTTCGCTCAGGTCGGCAGCGCCGGTGCGCAGCCAGACCCAATCAAGGCGGTCCTTTTCGCGACCGAGCGTTTCGCGCAACTGGCGCTGCAGGTACAGGTGCTTCTCGCAGTCGGCATCGCAGGCGCTGTCGGCCACGCTGATCAGCAGCCATTGGTCCTTGAGCACCGTGAGCGGCACCACCCTGCCCTGCACGTCGCGACCGTCGATCGCAGGCAGCAGGGGCTGTGCGGCGATGAGCTCGCCGTAGTTGCGGCGGCCTTCGGGGCGAATCACGTAGTAGGTGAGGTAGGACGCGATCACCGGCGCTGCGCACACCAGCAGGATGGCCAGCATCTTCCAGCGGCCGGCGCGCGTCGCCGCGGCGCGCTCGGCATCGCCGCGGTCGGGCGTGGGCAGGCTGTGCACCGTCAGCGTCAGGGGTTCATCGGGCGTCTTGGCCATGGAGACGGGCGCGTCGGCGCCGGGGTTGAATGATCTGGAACCAGAGATAGAGGCCAGCCACCAGGGCGCACAGCGCGAACCACTGGAAGGCGTAGCCATGGTGCTTGTGCACGTCGGTGGCAGGCAGTGGCCATTGGCGTTGCAGACGCCCCTGGCCTTCGCCCTCATCGTCGCCGGTCTGCTGCACCGAAAGATCCAGCAGCGCGAGACCGGTTTCCTGTCGGAGGGCGGCAAGGTCGATATTTTGCCGGATGGGCCCGCTGCCGGCGTCGCCGAACTGGTATAGCCGCCCGGGCGGCGGGGCCAGCCGCCCGGACACCAGCACCTCGCCCGGCGGCGTGGCGACATCGGGCACGCGCGTGCGGTCGTTGAAATCGCGCGGCAGCCAGCCGCGCTGCACCAGCACCACACGGTCGCTGCCCGTCAATTGCAATGGCGTCACCAGAAAGAAGCCGGTTCGGCCGTTCATTTGCCGGTTCTCCAGGAAGACGCTGTGCTGCGGCACCCATTGGCCGCGCAACTGCACGGCGCGGTGCAGCAGCGATGCGGTATCCGTCTGCGCCAGCAATCCGGCATTGCCCACCGGGGCCTGCTCGGCGCGCGCGAGGATGGCGGCCTCCAGCGAAGTCTTCTGGCGCGCCCGATCCAGTTGCCACAGACCCAGCGAGGCGGTCGCGGCCATCGTGATGACCGTGGCCACGGTGACGACCAGAAAGCGCGCGCGGCTCATCCAGCCACCCCGCATTGACCGTGCGTGGTCATGGGCGCGAACGGGCCCCGGATAATGCGGGGCATGAAGTACCTGGTCATCGTGGCTTTCGTGGCCATCATCGGCAGCCTGGCCGCGGCGCTGGTGTTCATGATGCGCGGCGGCGTGCAGGAAGAGGGCGAAGCGCCACGCAAACGGCAGATGGCGCGCGCCCTCGCGTTTCGCGTCGGCTTTTCCGTCCTGCTCTTCGTGCTGGTGCTGGTGGCGTACTTCATGGGCTGGATCCAACCGACCGGCTTGCCGCTGCAGCGCTGATCGGCGCAACGGTCACCGAAAGAAAAAAGCGCCTCGCGGCGCTTTTTCCATGGGGCAGACGTCCCTGGCAGGACATCACATCCAGTAAACGAGGATGTACAGGCCGAGCCAGACCACGTCCACGAAGTGCCAGTACCAGGCTGCGCCCTCGAAGCCGAAGTGACGCTCGGCCGTGAAATGGCCCTTGTGCAGACGCAGGGTGATGAACAGCAGCATCAGCATGCCCACGAACACGTGAAAGCCGTGGAAACCGGTGAGCATGAAGAACGTGGAGCCGAAGATGCCCGAGTTGAGCTTGAGGTTCAAGTCGGTGTAGGCGTGGAAGTACTCGTAACCCTGCACGAACAGGAACACCAGGCCCAGCAGCACCGTGATCCACATGAAGCCGATGGTCTTGGCACGTTGGCCGGCCTGCAGCGCGTGGTGTGCGATGGTGAGCGTGACGCCCGAGGTGAGCAGCAGCGCGGTGTTGATGGTGGGCAGCCAGAACGGGCCCATGGTCTGGAACGGCTCGACGATGCCGGCAGGCGACGCGGTGGCACCGGCCTGAATGCTCGGCCACACAGCGGAAAAGTCGGGCCAGATCAGCGCGTTCTCGATGCTGCCGAGGTTGGGCACCGAGTGCGAGCGGGCCCACCACAGCGCAGTGAAGAAGGCACCGAAGAACATCACCTCCGAGAAGATGAACCAGCTCATGCTCCAGCGGAACGAGAGGTCGATCTTGCGGCCGTACATGCCGGATTCGCTTTCGTGGATGGCGTCGCTGAACCACTGGTACAGCACGAAGAGCCAGAACGCCAGGCCGAAGGCCAGCGAATACGCGCCCCACTGTGCTCCGTTGATCCACTGGCCGGCGCCCAGGATCACGAAGAAAAGGCCGAACGCGGCCATGACCGGGTGCCGCGATGGTCCGGGGACGAAGTAGTACGGCGTCGAGCCATGGGATGCTGCGGACATGCTGCTCTCTCCTGTTGTGCTGCTATCGCTGTGTCAATGTCAAAAGAAACGTCATGCGGGCGGCCGCCCTCAACCGGCCACCCAGTTCACCAGCGCAATGAGCACGCCGACGAACACGAAAGCCATCACGATGCCCATCGCCATCAAGTGCAATGGATGCAGGCGTTTGATGTCTTTCTCGTACTCGCCCCGCTGCCGAACGCCGAGGAAGCCCCACGACACGGCCTTGAGCGTGTCGAGGAAGGATCCGGAGGACGGCTTCGTGGCCATGAAACTCACACCGCCCCTGGCGCCTGCGGCGCGCGGGCCTGCGGCACCACGCTGGACGCCGGTGCGGGCGGCACCCCGCCACCCACCTCGAAGAAGGTGTACGAGAGGGTGATGGTGGTCACATCCTTGGGCAGGCGCGGGTCGATCACGAACGCCACCGGCCACTCCTTCTTCTCGCCCGGGGCCAGCGTGTACTGCGAGAAGCAGAAGCACTCGAGCTTGTTGAAGTGCGAGCCCGACTGCTTGGGCGCGTAACTCGGGATGGCCTGCGCTGCCATGGTGCGGTTCTGGATGTTCTGGAACTCGTAGACCACGGTGGCCAGTTCACCCGGGTGCACTTCGAGCGAGCGTACCGCCGGCTTGAAATGCCAGGGTCCACGCACGTTGGTGTCGAACTCCACGGTGATGGTGCGGCTGCGGTCGACCTGCGTGTTCGCCGGCAGACTGGCGCCGACACCGGGCACACGCGTCTCGGCCACGGCCAGCACGTTGATGCCCAGCGCCTCGCAGATGTGGCGGTAGATCGGCACGAGCGCGTAACCGAACGCGAACATGCCCAGCGCGATCACGGCCAGCTTGCCGACGATCTTGAGATTTTCCTGCCGCAGTCCCATCGTGTGCTCCGTTTGATGCTCAGCCGCCGAACAACGCGAGCTTGGCCACGAAGCCCAGGAAGAAGGCGATGGCCACCGACGCCAGGATCAGCCCCAGGCGCAGGTTGCTCTTCTTCTGCTCAGGCGTCATCAACGTCACCGTGCGATCAACCCACCACCCGCGTGGCGGTGGCGTCGAGCTTGGGCGGGTTCTCGAAGGTGTGGAAGGGCGCCGGCGACGGCACTTCCCACTCCAGGCCTTCGGCGCCTTCCCAGGGCTTCTGCACCGCCTTTTCACCCTTGCCACGCATGGCAGGGAGCACCACGGCGAGGAAGAAGTAGACCTGCGCAAAGCCGAAGCCGAAGGCGCCGATCGAGGCGATCATGTTGAAGTCCGCGAACTGCATCGGGTAGTCGGCATAGCGACGCGGCATGCCGGCCAGACCCAGGAAGTGCATCGGGAAGAAAGTGATGTTGAAGGATATCATCGACCACCAGAAGTGGATCTTGCCGCGGGTCTCGCTGTACATCACACCCGTCCACTTGGGCAGCCAGTAGTAGATACCGGCAAACATGGCGAACAGCGAACCCGCCACCAGCACGTAGTGGAAGTGCGCCACCACGTAGTAGGTGTCCTGCATCTGGATGTCGATCGGCGCGACCGACAGGATCAGGCCGGTGAAACCACCCATGGTGAACACGAAGATGAAGCCCACAGCCCACAGCATCGGGGTCTCGAAGGTCATCTCGCCCTTCCACATGGTGGCGATCCAGTTGAAGATCTTCACGCCCGTGGGCACGGCGATCAGCATCGTGGAATACATGAAGAACAGCTGGCCCGTCACCGGCATGCCGGTGGTGAACATGTGGTGCGCCCACACGACGAAGGACAGGATGGCGATGGAGCCGGTGGCGTAAACCATGGAGGCGTAGCCGAACAGCTTCTTGCGTGCGAAGGCGGGCACGACCTGGCTCACGATGCCGAAGGCCGGCAGGATCATGATGTAGACCTCGGGGTGGCCGAAGAACCAGAAGATGTGCTGGTACATCACCGGGTCGCCGCCGCCGGCGGGGTTGAAGAAGGCGGTGCCGAAGTGGCGGTCCGTCAGCGTCATGGTGATCGCGCCGGCCAGCACGGGCATGACGGCGATCAGCAGGTAGGCGGTGATGAGCCAGGTCCAGCAGAACATGGGCATCTTCATCAGCGTCATGCCGGGCGCGCGCATGTTCAGGATGGTCACGATGATGTTGATCGAGCCCATGATCGACGAGGCGCCAAGGATGTGCATCGCGAAGATGCCGGCGTCCATCGAGGGGCCCATCTGCAGGGTCAGCGGCGCGTAGAGCGTCCAGCCGGCAGCGGGCGCGCCGCCGGGCATGAAGAACGAACCCACGAGCATGAGGGCGGCAGGAATCATCAGCCAGAAGCTGAGGTTGTTCATCCGCGCGAACGCCATGTCGGAGGCGCCGATCTGCAGCGGAATCATCCAGTTCGCAAAGCCCACGAAGGCCGGCATGATGGCGCCGAACACCATGATCAGGCCGTGCATGGTGGTGAGCTGGTTGAACAGCTCCGGGTTCACCAGTTGCAGCCCGGGCTGGAACAGCTCGGCGCGAATGCCCAGGGCCAGCAGGCCGCCGACCATCAGCATGGCGAACGAGAACAGCAGGTACAGGGTACCGATGTCCTTGTGGTTGGTGGCAAACACCCAGCGCCGCCAGCCGGTGGGCGCGTGGTGGTCGTGATCGTGGCCGTGGGCGTCGTGATGGTCGAGCACTGCACTCATGGTCTGTTCCTCAGGTTCTCAAACGGTACGCACACGCGTCACTGGCGGGCAGCCTGCACGTCGGCCGGCTGCACGATCTGCTGGGTGGCGTTGCTCCAGCTGTTCTTGGTGAAGGTCATCACGGCGGCCAGCTCGGTGTCGGAAAGTTGCTTCCACGCGGGCATGGCGCCATTGTTCTGGCCGTTGAGCAGCACGTTGATGATCTTGGACTTGTCGGCATCGACCACGAGGGCGGAGCCGTCCAGGGCCTTGATCGGGCCGGCGCCCTTGCCGTTGGCCTGGTGGCAGGCGGCGCAGTTGGCGGCGTACACCGACTCGCCACGCTTGACCAGGTCGGCCAGCGTCCAGACCTTGCTCGGGTCGTCCGCAGCGGCGGCCATGGCCTTTTGCTTTTCGGTGACCCAGGCGGTGTATTCCTCGGCCGTGACCACCTTCACGTGGATCGGCATGTAGGCGTGTTCCTTGCCGCACAGCTCGGCGCACTGGCCGTAGAAGTCGCCGGTCTTTTCCGCGCGGAACCAGGTGTCGCGCACGAAGCCGGGGATGGCATCCTGCTTGACGCCAAAGGCCGGCACCATCCAGGCGTGGATGACGTCGTTGGCGGTGGTGATGATGCGGATCTTCTTGCCGACCGGCACCACCATGGGGTTGTCCACCTTGAGCAGGTAATCGTCGGTGGGCGGCGGGCTGCCGCTGGCCGACATCACGCGGTGCGCCGTGTCCAGCGTGGAGAGGAAGCCGATTCCCTCGCCTTCACCCTTGATGTAGTCGTAGCCCCACTTCCACTGCATGCCGGTGGCCTTGATGGTCAGGTCGGCGTTGGTGGTGTCCTTCTGCGCGACCAGCACCTTGGTGGCCGGCAGGGCCATGCCGATGACGATGAGCAAGGGCACGATGGTCCAGCCCAGCTCCACCCAGATCGGCTCGGCCAGTTCCTGGGACTTGTGGCCCACGGACTTGCGGTGCTTGAGGATGGAATAGAACATGACGCCGAAGACGATCACGAAGATCACGGCGCAGAGGGCCATCATGAACCAGTGCAGCCAGTGCTGCTCCTCGGCGATCTTCGTGACGGGCGGCGCAAAGTTGAGCTGGTTGACCGCCGGACCGCCAGGCAGGTCATTGACCTTCTGGGCAGCCACCGAGGTCCAGACCCCGGCGCTCAGGAGCGTCAGGCCAACCGCGTTGCGCACCGCCCGGACACGGTGGCGAAGGTCGTGGAGCGTCTTCGTCGTCTTACTCACTTGTTGCGCCTCAAATATAAGCGTCGATTGATATCGACCTCGATTACACCAAACTTGCCCGCGCTGCGCGGTGGACTCAACCACTGTGCAGCGCCTGTCGAATCTCCCGGGCCAGCGCCGGCCGCAGCTCGGCGCGCAGAAAGCGCCCCACCTGCACCGACTCCCCACCCGCCCGGACCTCGATGAGGTTCGGGGCCACCGCCGCCGGCTCGACCCGAACCCACTCGCGCGCGAACTCGCGGCGCTGGAGCCGACCGGCCGTTTCCTGCTCGACCACCAGCGCATGCGCCAGCAGTCGGATGCGCTCGCCATCGGCCGCATGGCGCGCGTACACCAGAAACGCGGCCCCCACGGCCAGCAGTTCCAGCGCCGCAAACGGCAGCACCAGCGTCGCGCCCTGGGTCCAGAAGAACCCGGCCACACCCAGTGAAACCACACAGAGGGAGGCGTATAGCAGGCCGAGCTGGGCCGGGGTCACCGAGCAGTTGCGGCGCAACCGCCACTCCATGCCCTCGTCGGACTGGGTTGCAAAGCGGTACGCGTAGCTGGACGGACTCACACCCACACCACTGGTCGGTCGGTGCGCAGCCCGAGGACCGTGCACCAGCGCAGGGAAAATGCCCTTCAACTCAAAACCGCGGGATTGTAGCCCGCCGCCAGAGGGCGGCGACCCACAGGCCGGACGCATCGCTCGGGTTATCGCCCGCCCGGTGCGCCAGGCCAGGCCCGGCTCACCCGCGGCGGCGGCGCAACTGCTCGCGCACCTCGTCCAGCGGCAGTGCCGTCTGGCCGCTTCGAAGGTGTGGCTCCGCCCGCACCGCATGGCCGTAGATGATCTCGAAGCCCAGCCGCAGGCGCCCATCGGCATCGCGCGCGCCGCGGCGCTCGATCGCTTCGATCAGCGCCTGGCGCCAGCCGCGCCCGCGCAGACCGGGGTGACGCCCACTGGACAGGTTGCGACCCGAGGCGCGCAGCTCGTCGAGCATGGCGGTGGCGCTGCCGAACGTCAGCGTGATGCGCTCCATGTCCATCACGGGCTCGGCAAAGCCGGCGTGTACCAGCATGTCGCCCCAGTCGTGCATGTCGGTGAAGGCGTGGGTGGGCGTGGGCCAGCCTTCGGCGGCGTAGACCGCGCGCAGCTCGGCCAGCGAATCGGGCCCCAGACATGACATCAGCAGGAAGCCACCGGGCGCAAGGTGGTCGCGCCAGCGGGCGAGCAGCGTCTGCGGGGCTGCCACGGTGTGCAGGCCCATGTTGGCCCACAGCAGTTGCACGGGCCGCGCCACGTCGGCGGCCTCGGGCACGAAGTCGCGCGCGCGACGCAGCGGGTTCCAGCTGCGCGCCGCGCCTTCGCGGGTGAGCTCGCGCGAGCGCACGAGGTCGTGCGACCACACCTGGCAGGCGGCATCGGGCAGGGCCGCCCGCACACGCGCATGGCCCTGCAGGCCACCGAGCACGGGCTCCCAATGCAGCCAGCTGCCGGGCGCTTCGCGAAACCACTGCAGCCGCTCGACCATCCGGGTGGCCACTTCTTCGTGCAGCCAGGGGCTTTCGGTGCGAGGCAGGCGCAACCAGCGCCTGGCGGCGGCCGGGTCGAGGCCGGGCACGGCGTCGTCGGAAGGAACGGGGGAGGCTTGCAAGGCGTGACGACGGCGGGCACCGGCGCGGGTATCGGCAAAGGGCGCTCAGTATATTGAGCCGGCATGTTCACCGCCCTATTCCGCCGCGCCAGCCTGGGCCACTGCCCCGGCATCTGTCACGTCTGCGGGCGCTGGCCCACCCAGCCGATCTGTGGCGCCTGCATGGCGCGTTTCGGCCGCACCGCCGCTGCCTGCCCGCGCTGTGCCGCCCCGCTGTCGCAGGGCTTATGCACTGGCTGCCTGGCCAGCCCGCCACCGGATGACGGACTCGGACGCTGTGTTGCGGCAGTGGATTACGGGTACCCCTGGGAGGCCTTGATCAGCGCCTTCAAGTTCCGCGGCCAGGCGGGTTGGGCCGCACCGTTCGCGGCGCTGATGTGGCGCGCCGAGGGCGCATGCGCGCTCGTCCAGGCCTGCGATGTGATTGCACCGGTGCCACTCACCCCCACCCGGCTGGCCGAGCGTGGCCACCACGCGCCCTGGGAACTCGCCAAGGCGGTGGCGCGGCAACATGCCGGCGCACACAGCGCACACAGCGCACACAGCGCACACAGCGCGCCGGTGCGGCTCTGCGCGGATGCGCTGGTGCGGCTGAGCGACGGCGCGCCCCAGCACCGGCTGGGGCGCGCTGAACGCCTGCGCAACCTGGCCGGCGCGTTCGCGGTGTCACCCCGGCATGCGGGCGGGCTGGCGGGTCGCAGGGTGCTGCTCGTCGGTGACGTCACCACCACCGGCGCCACCCTGCTGGCAGCCGCCCGTGCCCTGCATGCGGTCGGGGTGGCCGGGGTGGATGCGCTGGTGTTTGCCCGCACGCCCGCGCCCGACGAAGCCGCGGCCCGGTGATACAAGGCGGGCGCATGGCTAAGATCGCCGCCCCATGTTCAATGTCGTGCTGGTACACCCTGAAATTCCGCCGAACACCGGCAACGTGATCCGGCTGTGCGCCAACACGGGGTGCGCGCTGCACCTGATCGAGCCGCTGGGCTTTTCCATGGAGGACAAGCTCATGCGCCGCGCCGGGCTCGACTACCACGAGTACGCGGACGTCCAGCGGCATGCGAGCTGGGAGCGCTTCCTCGACAACATGCGTCCGGCACCCGAACGCCTGTTCGCCCTGACCACGCGTGGCAGCGGCACGGTGCACGGCACCGCATTCGCGCCGGGCGACTGGCTGGTGTTCGGCGCCGAATCGAGCGGCCTGCCGGCTGCGCTGCGCGACAGTGTCGTGCCCGAGCGCCGGCTGCGGCTGCCCATGCGCACCGGCCAGCGCAGCCTCAACCTGTCGAACGCGGTGGCGGTGGTGGTGTACGAAGCGTGGCGGCAACACGGGTTCGCCGATCCGCCCTTGCCGTGATGCACATCACGGGATCGGCATCCGCGTCATCCCCCAACTGTTGGATATGGGCCACCATCCTCCCATGGAACGTCCGGTCTCCGGCCCACGCGCCCACCGCCCCGTTACCGCCGCCTCGGTGGTGGCGTTGTTCGCGCGGCTGCTCGGCATGGCACCGCAGGCGCGGCACAAGCCACGCACGCCGCGCCTGCGCGACCTCATGGCGATCCGTCAGCACCTGTTGTTCACCATCGAAGACTGCCTGAGCGTGCCGGCGCACCGCCTGCGCCGCCAGATCGAGCGAGCCCGCACGCCGCAGGAGCTCTGGTTGCTGCGCAACGACGCCTTCCAGCTGATCGCCCAGCGGCACGACCAGCGCACGGCAGCCGAGCGTATCGACGCCCTGATCCAGGTCTTCGAGGGCTGGCTCGACCCGAAGCAGCTCGCGCGCGTGCGCTGAGCGGCTCACCCCGCTTCAGGGGTAGCGCCGCACCAGCGATTCGGCCACGCAGACCGGCTTGGCCACCCCTTCGCGCTCCACACTCACCAACCAGGTCATCTGGCGCCCGCCGTGCTCGATCGGTTCGATGGCCTGCAAGGTCAGGTGCGCGCGCAGGCGGCTGCCCACCGGCACCGGTGCCGTGAAGCGCACGCGGTTGAGCCCGTAGTTCACGCCCATCGAGGACTGGCGGATCGCCATGGCCGACTCAAAGAACACGGGCAGCAACGAAAGCGTGAGAAATCCGTGCGCGATCGGCGCGCCGAACGGCCCACCACGGGCCCGCTCCACGTCCACGTGGATCCACTGGTGATCACCCGTCGCCTCGGCAAAGTGGTTGACCTGCTCTTGCGTGATGGTGATCCAGTCGCTGCTGGCCAGGGGCTGGCCAACGCAGGCATCGAGTTCTTCCAGGGTGTCGAAGGTACGCATGCGCTCACTCTAGTGGCGCACTGCCGCGCGAGCTGTCGGCGCGGCGACAGCGGGTAGGCCTTGTCAATGGTCCAGCCAGCGGCAGATGCCTTCCCACTGCTGCAGGTCCTTCTCGACCCGGCCCGGCGCCACGTCGAACAGCGTGAGCCCTCGCGCGGCGAGGTGGATGTAGTTCTGCGTATCCCGCAGGTAGCCCAGCACGGGCAGGCCCAGGCCGCCCACGAACTCGGCCAGCTTGTCGGCCGCGATGGTGCGTGGGTCCACCCGCATGCCCACGATGCCGACATCTAGCTTGTCGGCGCGGCGCGTTTCGGCCAGCTCGTCCAGGAAGGCGCGCGTGGCGTAGATGTCGAAGATGCTCGGCTGCAAGGGCACGATGACCTTGTTGGCCAGCTTGAGCACGTCCTTGAAGCGCCAGCCGTGCAGGCCGGCCGGCGTGTCGAGCACCACGTGCGTGGCCTCTTTGGGCGGGCGTGCAATGAGGTCGTGCGAGATGTCCCAGGTATGAATCGGCCGCGCCTGCGTTGGCCGCAGCTTGAGCCACAGCGCCGAGGACTGCTGGCGATCAATGTCACCGAGCATCACGTGGTGCCCCTGGCGGGCAAAGTACCCGGCCACGTTGGTCGACAGCGTGGACTTGCCCACACCCCCCTTCGGATTCGCAACCACCACGATCGGCATGTCGTCTCCTTGGCTTGCCACCCTGCAGGGCGGCGACTGGCACAACGGTTGAAGGGTATGTTACTCAGGCCAGCGCGTCCCACACCAGCTTGCAGCCCGTGAGGAACATGCCGATGTGGATCAGGCGGTAGAACAGCTCGGGGCGGATGCGGTGCGCGATGCGCACGCCGATCCACACGCCGATGGGGGCCAGCGGCAGCAGCACCAGCGAGGTGCTCATGTTGCGCAGGTCGATCAGCCCCAGCCACGCGTAGGGCGCCCACTTGGCCAGATTCACGAAGAAAAAGAAGAACGCCATGGTGCCGGTGAACAGCACCGGCGACAGCCGCATCGGGATCACGTAGGCGTTGATGGGCGGGCCGCCCGCGTGCGCCACGAAGCTCGTGAAACCCGACGCCGCGGTGAGGATGGCACCCGCCCAGCGCGGCGGCGGCGCACTGTCGGGCCGCGGTGGAAACACGAGCCGCTGGGCCAGAAACAGCAGCGTGAACACACCCACGATGCCGGCCACCAGATGTGCATCGAGCCACTTGAACAGCAGCGTACCGATGACCACCCCGAGCAGCCCGAACGGCAGCAGGAACATCAGCAACTGCCTGTCCACGTTCTTGCGGAAGGCCGCCATGCCCAGCAGGTCCATCACCAGCAGCACCGGCATGAGGATGGCCGCGGCCTGTGGCACGGTGACAGCCAGCGCCATCATGGGCACGGCCAGCGACCCGAAGCCGGCGCCGAAGCCGCTCTTGCTGATGCCCAGCAGGATCACCGCCGGCACGGCCACGAGGTAGAAGTACGGATCGGTGATCAGCGGCAGTGAGGACACAGGCGAGAATTCGTCGATGCAAAACGTGCCATTGTGGGGGGAAACCCTCAGGCTGCTGGTGGAGTTGCTGGCCACCGCCGCCTTTGCCCTCTCGGGCATCCTCGAAGGCGCCCGAAAGCGCCTCGACGCCGTGGGCGTCGTCGTGGTGGGCTTCCTGGCGGCCTTCGGCGGCGGAACCCTGCGCGATCTGCTGCTCGACCAGCGTCCTTTTTTCTGGGTGCGCCACGTGGAGGTTCTGTGGGGTGTGCTGGCGCTCGGTGTGCTGGCCATGCTGTTCCTGCGCAACCGGCATTTCAGGGTGACCGAGCGCGCCATGCAGTGGCCCGACGCGCTCGGCCTGGGCCTGTTTGCAGCCACTGGCGTGCACCACGCGCTGCTGCTGGGCATGCCGGGCCTGGTGGCCGTGCTCATGGGCATCGTCACGGGCGTGGCCGGTGGCGTGCTGCGCGACGTGGTCTGCAACCAGATTCCGAGTGCTTTTCACGACCACCGGCCCTATGCCGTGTGCGCTTTCGTGGGCGGCTGGGTCTACGTGGGCTTGTGGTCCATGCAGGCGCCCGGGTGGGTGTCGCTGGTGGCTTGCGTGGGCGTCACGGCCGGCCTGCGTGGGCTGGCGCTGTGGCGCGATTGGCAACTGCCTCCGTGGCGTCTTTGAAGGCCGTCGACAATCCCGTCATGTTCAACCCTTCCCAAGCCGACGTGCGCCGCTTCTTCTGCAGCGCCTTTGCCAAACAGCGCGACGGTTTGCCGATGGATGCGCTCGAGCAGCTCGCGGCGCAATGGATCGCCGAGCACCCCGAGTACCACGACGAACTGGGCGACGCAGAAGCCGCCGTCGCACGCCTGAGCCAGCCCGACGCCGCGCGGGAGAACCCGTTCCTGCATCTGTCGATGCACCTGTCGATCAGCGAGCAGTGCAGCATCGACCAGCCGCCGGGCATCCGTCAGGCGGTGGAGCTGCTGACGGCGCGCCGTGGCGACCTGCACACGGCCCACCACGAGACCATGGAATGCCTGGGCAGCATGCTGTGGGAGAGCCAGCGTGCCGGGCGGCCGCCCGACGGACAGGCTTACATCGACGCCGTTCGACGGCGCGCGACACGCGATTGAGCACAAAAAAGGCCGCTCATCGAGCGGCCTTCTGGTGCATCAATGCGCCGGTTCAGCGAAAGCGCGGCTGGGGCACGGTCTGCAACTCGCCCTTGACGGTGCTCAGGTACTTCGCCATGGCACGCATTTCAGCCGGGCTGTACTGCTTGGCGATGCCGGCCATGATGCCGTTGTTGCGACCGATGAGGTTGTTGCCCTCGACGGTGTACGACTTGAGCGCCACGAACAGGTAGTCGGCGTGCTGGCCACCGATCTTGGGGTAGCTCGGGTCGATCGGACTGCTGAAGTTGGCGCCGTGGCAGGAGATGCAGGCGCCTTTGGTGAGCAGGGCAGCCACATCGGCGTTCGCGGCAGGGATGGTTTGCGGTGCGGCGGGGCCTGCCTGCCCGGCGTAGAACGCCGCGAGGTCGGCCATGTCCTGCTCGCTCAGCGATGCCGCGATGCCGCGCATCGTGGGGTGCTTGCGGTCGCCCTTCTGGTAGGCCTTGAGCGCCGACACGATGTAGGGACCCGACTGCCCCGAGATCATGGGCACCTTGTGGATCTCGGGAAAGCTGTTCTGGTAGCCCTTGATGCCATGGCAGCCGATGCACATTTCGGCCTTTTTCTGCCCGGCCTGCACGTCGCCGGTGACGCCTTGCGCCTGGGCCGACGCAGCAGCGACAAACAACGTCGCAGCGGCGACAAGAGTGCGGGCGGTCTGGTTCAGCAGTGGGGTCATTTTGCTAGCACAATGAAGAACGGCCGGGAAAGATCAACCGCGGATTATAGGAGCGGTCGCCACGCCCCCCGGCACATCCCCGAATCCCGCGCGCGGACACCCGCGCTGCCATGCCAAGGTCGCCATCCATGAAATTCCAGGGTTCCCAGAACTACGTCGCCACGCAGGACCTCATGCTGGCGGTCAATGCCGCCATCACGCTCAAGCGCCCGCTGCTCGTCAAGGGTGAACCCGGCACCGGCAAGACCATGCTGGCCGAGGAAGTCGCCCAGGCGCTGAACATGCCGCTCCTGCAGTGGCACATCAAGAGCACCACCAAGGCCCAGCAAGGCCTGTACGAATATGACGCCGTGAGCCGCCTGCGCGACTCGCAACTGGGCGACGAACGGGTCAAGGACATCCACAACTACATCGTCAAGGGCGTGCTGTGGCAGGCCTTCACGGCCGAACAGCCGGTGGCGCTGCTGATCGACGAGATCGACAAGGCCGACATCGAATTCCCGAACGACCTGCTGCGCGAACTCGACCGCATGGAGTTCTACTGCTACGAGACGCACGAACTCATCCGGGCGAAGCACCGACCGCTGGTGTTCATCACGTCGAACAACGAGAAGGAACTGCCCGACGCCTTCCTGCGCCGCTGCTTCTTCCACTACATCAAATTTCCCGACGCCGAGACGATGCACAAGATCGTCGACGTGCATTTCCCGACGCTCAAGCAGGACCTGCTCAAGGTCGCGATGAAGACCTTCTACGACGTGCGCAACCTGCCCGGCCTGAAGAAGAAGCCCAGCACCAGCGAACTGCTCGACTGGCTCAAGCTGCTGATGGCCGAGGACATCCCGCTCGAGGCGCTGCAAAGCGCCGACGACAAGGTGTCGATTCCGCCGCTGGTTGGCGCGCTGCTCAAGAACGAGCAGGACACCACGCTGTTCGAGAAGCTGGTGTTCATGAACCAGAGGAATCGATGACCTTCGTGAGTCCCGTCGTCCTGAGTGAGCGCGGCGTGCGGCTGGAGCCGCTGGCGCTGCGCCACGAGGATGGGCTGCGCGCGGCCGCGGCCGACGGCGAACTCTGGAAGCTGCGTGTGACCTCGGTGCCCGAGCCCGACCAGACACGCCAGTACATCGAGGACGCGCTGCGCATGCGCGAACAAGGCCAGCGTTTCGCCTTCGCCGTGATCGACGAAGCCAGCGAGACGGTGCTCGGCAGCACGAGCTACCACGACATCCTGCCCGCGGTGAAACGGCTGGAGATCGGCTACACGTGGTACGCCAAACGTGTGCAGCGCACGCACGTGAACACGACCTGCAAGCTGCTCATGATGGGTCACGCCTTCGACACCCTGGGCTGCCACGTGGTGGGCTGGCGCACCGACAACTACAACTTCGCCTCGCAGCAGGCCATCGAGCGCCTGGGCGCTCGCAAGGATGGCGTGATCCGCGGCCACGCGCTGCGCCGCGACGGCACCATACGCGACACGGTGATGTACAGCATGCGCGCCGGCGAGTGGCCGGAAGCGCGGGCACAGTTGATTTACCTGCGCGGCCGGCACGACTAAGCGTGCTGGATATATACTTTTCGTATATACATACCACACCAAGGGGGCCAGCATGAACAAGCCCTTGAAGGCTGAGCAGTTGAGCGCTCGGCACTTCACCACCGTCTTTACTTCTGGCAACAGTCAGGCCGTTCGCTTGCCAAAGGCTTTTCGTTTCAGCGACAAGACGATCGAGATCCTGCGGCGTGGTGACGAAGTGATCCTGCGCGCCCACCGCCCGACGCTGGCGGAGGTGCTGGCCGCTCTGCCGCCACTGAGTGCCACAGAGGCCGCCGAGTGGGACGATGTGATGGCAAACGTCCGCGCCGATCAGGACGAACCTCGTGAGCGCGACTGGTCGTGGATGGCCGATGACGAAACAACCGCGCGCAAACCCACTCGGCGCGGCGACAAGGCCTTGAAAAAGCTGACCTCTGCGCGACAAACCGCGAAACGCCGCTCATGAGCTACCTGCTCGACACCGACACCGTGAGCCACCTGATTCGCGGCTCCAGCCAGGCCTTGATCAAGCGCGCGATGAAGCTGGGCCCTACCGAAGCAGGCATTTCCGTGATCACGCGCGGTGAGTTGGCCTACGGTGCAGCGCTCAAGCCGCTGAAGGCGCAATTGCGGGAGACCTTCGAACGCATACTCGATGCGCTTGATGTGCTGCCGCTCGGGGCAGATGTTGCTGGTCACTACGGTGAGATCAAGGCAGCGCTACGCACGACGGGAACGCCCATCGGACCGAACGACCTCTGGATTGCCGCCCACGCGCGCGCCCTTGGTCGCACGCTCGTTTCTCACAACACCCGCGAGTTCAGGCGGGTGCCCGGGCTCAAGGTCGAAGACTGGCTCTGAACAGGACGACAGGAGACCACCATGCTGATCGACTTCTTCTACACCCTGCGCGCGGCCAAGCTGCCGGTGTCGGTGAAGGAGTACCTCACGCTGCTGGAGGCGCTCAAGGCCGACGTGGTGGGGCCGACCAACCCCGACGCCTGCAGCATGGACGACTTCTACTTTCTCTCGCGCACTGCGCTGGTGAAGGACGAGAAGCACTTCGACAAGTTCGATCGCGCCTTCGCCGCCTACTTCAAGGGCGTGGAGATGATCGCGGACTTCACCAAGCCCATCCCGGCCGACTGGCTGCGCCAGGAGATGGAGCGCATCCTGTCCGAGGAGCAGAAGGCCAACGCGCCGAGGATGGACTGGGACGAACTGATGGAGACGCTGAAGAAGCGCCTGGAAGAGCAGAAGGAACGCCACGAAGGCGGCAGCAAGTGGATCGGCACCGGCGGCACCTCGCCGTTTGGCAATGGCGGGCAGAACCCGCAGGGCGTTCGCATCGGTGGCAAGGGCGGCGGCAAGACGGCCGTGAAGGTGTGGGAGCAGCGCGCCTACCGCGACTACGACGACACGCAGGAACTCGGCACGCGCAACATCAAGGTGGCCCTGCGCCGGTTGCGAAAATTCGCACGCGAGGGCAACGACCTCGAACTCGACCTGCCCGACACCATCCGCAGCACCGCGGCCAACGCCGGCTGGCTCGACATCAAGATGATTCCCGAGCGGCACAACCACGTGAAGGTGCTGCTGCTGATGGACGTGGGCGGCACGATGGACGAGCACATCCAGCGTGTCGAAGAGCTGTTCTCGGCCGTCAAGGGCGAGTTCAAGCACCTGGAGTTCTACTACTTCCACAACTGCGTCTACGACTTCATGTGGAAGAACAACCGCCGCCGCTATGCCGAGAAGTTCCCGACCTGGGACATCATCCGCAAGTACAACAAGGACTACAAGCTGATCTTCGTCGGCGACGCGACCATGAGCCCCTACGAGATCCTGCAGCCCGGCGGCAGTGTCGAATACAACAACGAGGAAGCTGGCGCCGAGTGGTTGCAGCGCCTCACGCACGCCTTCCCCAAATTCGCGTGGATCAACCCGGAACCCCAAGGCGTCTGGCAGTATCGACAGAGCATCAGCATCATCCAGCAACTCATGGGCCAACGCATGTTCCCGCTCACGCTCAAGGGCCTGGAAGACGCCATGCGCATGCTGTCGAAATAATCACGGCATGCCTGGATCGTCTTCGGCCCGCCACCGCCGGGCCGCCGGGCGCCGGTGCACACCGGCGCTTTTCCTGCTGATCGGTCTGTTCGCCGTGGGTGCCTGGGGCGTTGCGCCTGCGCACGCCCAGGCCGACGCCGCGTCCCCTTCCCCCGCGCCCGCGCCCGCGTCTGCGCCCGCGTCTGCACCCACATCCAGCGTGCCGGCCAGCGACAGTTCCGACGAAACCGACACACCCGAGCCCGCTCCCGCGCCACGCGCGGCCCGGGCCGTGCGCCCGCCCGTCGCACCGCGCTTCGAACTCACGATCGAAGCGCCCGAGGCACTGCGCGAACTGCTCGAGCGCCACCTGGACATCCAGCGATTCCGGCTGCAACGCAGCCTCGATGCCGCCGAACTCGAGCGGCTGCTGATCGAACTGCCCGACAACGCGCGCCGCCTGCTGGCCACGCGCGGATATTTCTCGCCGCGCCTCGCGCTGGGCACACTGCAACCACCCGATGCCGAAGCATTGGCCGCTGCCGGCTCAGGCCCGGCGCCGCTGGGGCGCATTGCCCTGACGGTGCAACCGGGCGATCAGACGCAAGTCGCTTCGGTACAAGTGACGTTTCAGGGCGCGGTGGCGCAGGACGCCGACGCCATCGGGCAACGCGAGGACATCGTGGCCGAGGCGCAGGCATTGGTGGGGCAGGCGTTCTCGCAGGACGGCTGGGATCGCACCAAGAGCACCGCGCTGCGCCGCCTGAGCGCGCTGCGCTACCCGGGGGCGCGCATCACCACCAGCCTGGCCGACGTCGACGGCGCCGCTGCGCAGGCCCGCCTCTACATCGAGCTCGACTCCGGCCCGCGCCGGCGCCTGGGCGCCATCGAGGTCGAGGGTGCACAACGCTACGACGCGAGCATCAGCGAACGCATCGTCGAACTCACCGGCCTCACACCCGGCAGCGACTACGACCTCGCCAAACTGCAGCAGGCGCAGCAGCGACTCATCGACAGCGGCTACTTTCAGAGCGCCTTCGTCTATGTGGAGCCAGGCGATGGCACCGTGGAACTGCCGGTGCGCGTGCAGTTGCGCGAAGCCCAGCGCCAAAAGCTCGTGCTCGGCGTGGGCGGCAGCACCGACAACGGCGCGCGCATCTCCATCGAGCACACGCACAACCAGATGCCGGTGCTGGGCTGGCGCGCGCTCACCACCCTGCGGTTTGAACGCCAGGACAGCCTGGCAAAGACCGACTGGCGCTCGCCCGCCAACCGCGACGGCTGGAGCTGGATCTCGCTGCTGCAGCTCGCGCGCCAGGAGGACGAGCTCGTGAGCACCACCAGCCAGCGCGCGCGCTTCGGCCAATCGCAGGATGGCGTCGAGTACGACCGCAGCGTCTACCTGCAATACGACCGCGCACGCACCATCACCCCCAGCCAGCGCGCGGCCGGTACGCAGGGTCGCATCGAATCATCGATCACCGCCAACTACGCGTGGTCGCGCGAGCGCTTCGATGACCCGATCAACCCCACGCGTGGCCAGGGCCTGGCGGTGGAACTGGGCGCGGGCAGCACCCTGGGCATCGACCGCAAGCCGTTCGGCCGCACCCAGGCGCGCTGGCTGGGCGTGCTGCCGCTGGGTGACGCGCCCGCCATCAGCACGCCGGGCGCGCCCGGCCCCGGTCCGGCACTCGGTCGCCTCGCGCTGCGCCTGGAAGGCGGCGCCGTGATCGCGCGCGATGACACGCCCGTGCCCGACACGCAGCTCTTCCTCACCGGCGGTGACAACACCGTGCGCGGCTACGGCTTGCGCGACATCGGCGTGCGCCAGGCCGATGGCAGCGTGCTCGCGGGCCGCTTCAAGACGGTGGTGAGCCTCGAATGGCAGCGCCCGATCCGCGGCGACGGCATCACGCGCTCGCCGCTGGAACACGTGCTGTTCATCGACGGCGGTGCTGTCGCCAACCGCGTGCGCGACCTCGAGATGCAATGGGGCGTGGGCACCGGCTTGCGCTACAACAGCCCGGTCGGCCCGCTGCAGGTCGACCTGGCCTACGGCGTCGAGCCGCGCCAGTGGCGCCTGCACCTGAGTGTGGGCTTCGTCTTCTGAAGCCCCGATCGAGCGCATGAGCGACGTCCCTCCGGCCCCTTCCCCGACGCCGCGCAGCGCCTGGCACCACGCGCTGGCCTGGGGTGCACGCGCGCTGCTGTGGCTGCCTGCCACCGTGCTCGGTGCGGTGCTCGCGGGCGCGCTGGCGCTGGGGATCTGGGCTGCCAGCGAGGGCTCGCTTGCGCAGGCCCTGCGCTGGGGTCTGGCCTGGCAGGCCGAGCACGCACCCGCGGCGGGCCGCATCACCGTCGGCGATGCGGCTCAGGGCACGAGTGACGGCGAAGGCACCAAGGTGAGCGGCAGCGTCTTCGCGGGTGGCGCACTGGCGTCGGTGCAGTGGTCGCGCGACGGCGTTGACGTGCGGGCCGAGGACGTACGCCTGCAACTCGGCGGGCGCTTCTGGCTCGGCCTGCTGCGCGGGCAGGCACGAATCGCGCAGCTGCAGGCCACGCGCGTGCAGGTGACCCTCGCGCCGTCGCCCGAGCCGACCGCCGCAGCAACACCGCTGGCGTCCGTCGAGCTGCCACTGCCGGTTGACGTGGAGCTCGCGCTGGATTCCCTGAACATCCAGGGACACACGCTGCAAGCCATCGTGCTGCACTACCGCTACGGCAGCGCCGATCCTGGCCTGGGCACACAGGACGCGCATACGCTTACGCTGCGCTCGCTGCGCTGGGCCGAGGGCCGCTACCAGGCCCAGGCCACGCTCGGCGCGCAGGCGCCGATGCCGCTGCAATTGCAGGCGCGTGGCGAACTGAGCGCCCAGGTTCCCGAGGGCGACAACCTCACGCTGCGCGCGCGAGCCACCGCACAGGGCACGCTTGCTGGCGCTGATGCCGCGCTCGACCTCACTGCCCAGATCGAGCCCGCGGGCAGCACAGAGGCCACGCCCACGCTGGCCGGCAGCGCGCGCCTGCGGCCCTGGGCCGCGCAGCCGCTGGTCGAGGCCGATCTGCGCCTGCACCGGCTCGACATCGCTGCACTGTGGCCGCAGGCACCCCGCACTGCCCTCACCGGCACCGTCAATGCCCAGCCCGAGGGTGCCGCCTGGCGTGCCCAGGCCCGGCTGCAGAACGAACGCCCCGGACCCGCAGACCAACGCCGCGTGCCACTGGAGACGATCGAACTCGCGCTGCAACAAGCAGGCACGCAATGGACGCTGCAACGGCTGGACGCGCGCCTGGCCGGTGGCCGCGTGCAAGGCGAGGGTCAGCGCCGCGCAGCGGCGAGCGCGGCGACGGCGTCACCGCTCGCGGCGCTGGGCGACTGGCAGGGCCGGCTCACGGCCAGCGGCATCGACCCGGCGCGGCTGTGGAGCACGCTGGCCCCGGCCTCGCTCGATGGCGAACTGCGCGCGAGCACCGTGAACCCGCAGGCCGCGGTGCCGGCGATCGACATCGACGCGCGCATCGCGCCGGCGGGCCGCCAGCCGCCACGCAGCGCGGCCGACGCCTTGCGCCTGCGCGAGCTGGCACTGCGCGGCCGCTGGCAGCCCGACGCTGCCTCGCCCGCACGCGGCAGGCTCACGCTGCAGACCGCACGGCTTGACGCACTCGACGGCCGACTCGACGCGCAAGGTCGCTTCGACACAGCGGGCGCCCGCGTCAGCGGCCAACTGGCCTTGCAACTGCCCGGGTTGCAGGCGCGCTTCGACGGCACCCTGGCCCATGCCGATGGCGAAGGCGATCTCGACCTCCAACTCGCCGACGGTGCACGACTGCTCACCTGGCTGCGCACGCTGCAGAACGCGCCCGTGATCGGCCCGCCGTTGCGCGAGGCGCTGACACCCTGGGCCGATGCCACCGTGGACGCACGCGCCGACGGCCGACTGCGCTGGCAGGGCGGGCTTGGTGCCCTCCCCGCCCTCGGCTGGCCAGGCACCGGGCGCGTCAGCGCTCCAGGCATCGACCTTGAGCTGCAGATCGATCAGCTGCGTGCGCAGCGCGGCGGGGAAACGCCACTGGCCATCGCGCTGGATGACAGCCGCTTCACGCTGCGGGGAAAGCCCGACGCGCTCGCGCTGGCGCTGCGTGCACGCGGCGAGCGCATGCCCTGGCGCGCCACGCTCGACGCCACGGGCGAGCTCGCGCTGCCCACCACCACCGCACCGCTCAACGGGCAGCGCGGCAGCCTGCGGTTGGATCGTTTGCGCCTGTCGGCCGCGCCCGGCGACGAGGCACTGCGCTGGACACTGGACAACGCCACCCCCCTGCGCGCGCGCTGGCAGCCACACAGCGGCGGGGGCTTCGACGCCGAACTGGAAGCCGCCACCCTGCGCGTGCAACCGCAACGCAGCGGCCGTGATGCGGCGCCCGTCACGCTCGCCTGGGAGACACTGCGCTGGCGCGCGGGCGAATTGCTCACCCGCGGCCGGCTCGACGGCCTGCCCCTGGCCTGGGTGGACGCGCTCGCCGCCACAGACACCGCTGGCACTGGCAACGGCGCGGGCAATGCCGCCGAGCGCCTGGGCCCGCTGGCCAACGCCGGCCTCGGCGGCGACCTGACCTTCGACGGCCGTTGGGACCTGTCGCTTCCCGCACAAGCCAGCGAGCCACCGCGCCTGGACCTGACACTGGAGCGTCGCTCGGGCGATCTCGCGGTGCAGACCGACGGCGCCGCGTTTGAAGAAACCGCCAGCCGCACCAACCGCGTGGCTGCGGGCGTGAAAACCGCGCAGTTGCGCATGAGCACCGACGGCGCGCGCGTGAACACCCAACTGCGCTGGGACAGCGAGCGCTTCGGCGAGGCGAGCGCCGAGGCAAGCACCACGCTTTCGCCGCCCGACGCACAACACCTCGCCTGGCACTGGCCGGCCAACGCGCCACTGTCGGGCCGCCTGCGCGCGAGCCTGCCCCAGGTGGGCGTGTGGAGCGTGCTGGCGCCACCGGGCTGGCGCGTGCGCGGCTCGCTGCGCGCCGAAGCCGCGGTGAGCGGCACACGCGCCGACCCGCAGTTCACCGGCAGCCTGCAGGCCGACGACCTCGTGCTGCGCTCCATCGTCGAGGGTGTGTCGTTCCGCGGCGGCGAGCTGCGCGCGACGCTCGCGGGCGAGCGCATCGTCATCGAGCGCTTCCGCCTCGAAGGACGCGGCGGCTCCGAGCGCGGCGGCGTGCTGCAGGCCAGCGGCAGCGCCGAGTGGCGCCGCGTACAGCGCGACGGGGTTGCGCGCCGCGAACCGCTGATCGAGCTGCAGGCCACGGCAACAAAGTTGCGCGCCTCTTCGCGACCCGACCGGCGCGTCACCGTCACCGGCGCCCTGCAGATGCGGCTGGAGGGCGCAGCCCTGCAGTTGCGCGGCAACCTGCGCGCCGACGAAGCCCTCATCGTGCTGCCCGACGAAACCGCGCCCTCGCTGGGCGACGACGTGGTGGTGCGCGGCACCGAGTACCCGATCCAGCGCGGCAGCGGCGTGCGCGTGGTGCCCGACGTGCGCGTGACGCTCGACCTCGGCGACGCCTTCGAACTGCGAGGCCAGGGTCTGCAGACCCGCCTGGCGGGCCGGCTCGAGGTGCGCAGCGCGCCCGCCGACCCCGCGCCGCGCGTGGTGGGCGAGGTGCGCACCGCCAGCGGCACCTACCGCGCCTATGGCCAGCAACTCGCCATCGAGACCGGCGTGTTGCGATTCAGCGGTGCCTACGACAACCCTGCGCTGGAGATCGTGGCCGTTCGCCCCAACGCCACCACGCAACGCGTGGGCGTGCAGATCACCGGCACCGCACAAGCCCCGCGCGTGCGCCTGTTCTCCGACCCCGATCTGCCCGACAGCGAAAAGCTCGCGTGGCTGGTGCTCGGACGCCCCGCCAGCGGCGCTGGCGCGGAGGCCGCGGTGCTGCAGCAGGCCGCCATCGCCCTGCTCGCGGGCCGCGACGGCGGCGCGCTCGACGGCGGCCTGGCCAGCGCGCTCGGCCTCGACACCTTGAGCTTCACCGGCGAGTCCACCAACGCCGACGGCAGCACCGCCGCTGGTGCGCTGACGCTGGGCAAGCGGATCGCCGACAACCTGTACCTGAGCTACGAGCGCAGCCTGGCAGGCACGCTCAATACCGTCTCGGTCTTCTACGACGTCACGCGCCGCGTCACCATCCGCGCACGCGCGGGCAGCGAAAACGCGGTCGATCTCATCTTCACGCTGAGCTACGACTGAGCCAGGCCCGCCAGGGCGCGTCGATACAATCGCCGCTCCCCTCGCCGCCGTAGTTCAATGGATAGAACGAGCGCCTCCTAAGCGCTAGATGCAGGTTCGATTCCTGCCGGGGGCGCCAGGTCCGCCGCCTGCCGCCTGCCGGTTTCACGGCCTCACTCGCGCCAATCGTCGCCCGGCATGATGCGCTTCATGAACGCGTCGAACATCGGGACGGTGAAGGCCGTGTCACCGTGGTTGGGGCTCCACACCATGCCCTTGGTGACCAGTGAACTGCGTGTAGGCGCCAGCGACGTCACCTTGGCCCCGTAGCAAGCGGCAATGTCACCTGAACGGTGGGGGCCGGCCCCCAGTTCGGCCATGGCGCGCAGGTAGCGCTTTTCCTTGGGTGTGCAGCGATCGAATCGCACGCGGAAGAAGCTTTCGTCCAGCGCCACGACGGCCTGAACCGAGGCTTGCGCCACGTCCTGCACCCCGATCGGGGACCCTTTGGCAGCGAGCCAGGTGTGGCTGCCCCACTCCTGGAGAAAGTAAGCGTAGCCCTGGGTCAACTCCAGTATGCGGTCCACGGCATCACGCTCGATGACCGCGCCCTCGCCCTCGATTGGCCGACAAATGGCCTGTCGGGCGGCAGCTTCCGGCAAGGGTCCGATTTCCGGGAAATCGAACAAGCGCTCGGCATAGGACTTGGCATTGCCCATCTGGCCGCGGAGCTGGGGCAAGCCCGCCCCCACTAGAATGACCGGGAGCTGGCGCTGCTCGGTCCGGTGCATGGCCGTGATCAAGGCGGCCAGTTGGTCTTCCTCGACATACTGCAATTCGTCGATGAACAGGGCCAGCGCGGTACCGGCCGCCTTGGCGGCCAGTCCCACCTGCTCGAACAAGGCCTGCAGGTCGTGTTCGAGGTCACCGTTGTCCGCCAGCCCGGGCTCGGCTTCATAGTCGTAGCCGACCTCGATGTCCTGGTATGTGAGCTTGAGCTTCTTCGCGAAACCGGTCAGTGCGCGCAGGCCCCGGATGGCAAGGTCCTTGGCCACCTCCAGCCCGCTCAGGCGCAGCAAGGCCTGTCGCAACTGTGGCGCCAGAAGCGCCGGCAGCGACCGGCCCTCTGGCGCCTCGATGCGGACCGTGTGAATGCCGGACGCCTCAGCGTCCATGCGGATCCGGTCGAGAAGCACGGTCTTGCCGACTCCGCGCAAGCCGACCAACATGGCGCTCTTGGCGGGCCGACCCAGCCGGGTTCGTTCCAGGCTGATGCGCAGCGACTCGCGGAGTTCGTCGCGGCCGGCCAGTTCGGGGGGTGGCGTGCCCGCGCCGGGAGCAAATGGGTTACGGATCGGGTCCATGCCACGATTATAGAGAAATTTGCAAAGTTATCTGAAATCGATAACTTTCCGAATATCACTTGATTCGCAATCGACGCCATGCCGTCCATCGCGGCGCACCGCGCCGGCGTCGATCCCCGGGACAGTCATTCGTCAACCAACTGAAGCACGGCCGAACAAACGGTGCAGGCCTTCACCCCACCTCAATGGAGATCCGCATGACCCAGCTCAGTCCCTACCTTTCCTACAACGGCAACTGCGCCGAAGCCATGGCCTTCTACGCCGAGTTGTTCGGCGCGAAGCTCGAGGCGCTGCTGACCTACGGCGATCTGAAGGACCAGATGCCCTGCCCGCCCGGTGGCGAGAAGCTGGTGATGCACGCCTACCTGGTGCACCCGGGCTTCACGATCATGGCCGGCGACACGCCGCCCGGCATGGCCTACGAAGGCATCAAGGGTGCCATGATGGCCATCACCTTCGACGAGCCGGCCGAGGCCAGGCGCGTGTTCGCCGCCTTGAGCGACGGCGGTACGGTGACGATGCCACTGGAAGAGACTTTCTGGGCGAAGACCTTCGGCATGGTGACCGACCGCTTCGGCACGCCGTGGGGTGTCAATGGTGGGCCGAAGGACATGCCCGCCTGAGTGGCGCGACGCTAGCTCAGCGCAGCATGGCGTAGCCGATGCCGATGGCGGCGATGAGTCCCACGGCGTCGGCAAGCAGCGCACAGCCCAGCGCGTAGCGCGCGTGCTTCACGCCCACGCTGCCGAAATACACCGCAAGCACGTAAAAGGTGGTTTCGGTCGAGCCCTGCACGATGGCCGCCAGACGCCCCGCGAACGAATCAACGCCGTGCGTCTGCATCACGTCGATCATCAACCCGCGCGCGCCCGAGCCCGAGAGGATCTTCATCAGGCCCACCGGCAGCGCGGGCAGGAAGTCGGTGTCGAAACCCAGCGCGGCCACGCCGGCGCCGATGCCCGACATCAGGAAATCCATGCAGCCGGCGGCGCGGAACACGCCGATGGCGATGAGGATGGCGATCAGGTAGGGCACGATCTGGATCGCGACACCGAAGCCTTCCTTGGCGCCGTCGATGAAGGCGTCGAAAACGTTCACGCGGCGCCACGCCCCCGCGAGCAGGAACAGCGCCACCACCCCCAGGATCACGCCCGCGCCGGTGGCACCCGCGATGCGCGCGGCCTCGTCGGCGGGCAGGCGCGCCAATGCCGTCACGGCGGCCGCCAGCAATCCCCCCACGGCCAGCAACGGCAGCAGGAACCGTGCACGCCACAGCGGCAGGCGCTGGCACACGGCCACCGCCAGCACACCGGCCAGCAACGCGGTGAACGTGACCAGGAGGGTGGGCAGGAAGATGTCGGCCGCGTTGAACTCCGCGCCCAGGCCCTGCTTGAGCGCGATGCTCTGGCGGATCGCGATCACCGAGGTGGGGATCAACGTGAGGCCCGCGGTGTTCATCACCACGAACATGATTTGCGCGTGGCTCGCGGTGCCCTCGGGTTCCTTGTTCAGCGTCTGCAATTCGCGCATGGCCTTCAGGCCCAGCGGGGTCGCGGCGTTGTCCAGCCCCAGCAGGTTGGCCGAGATGTTCATGGTCATCGCGCCCTGCGCGGGGTGGCCCTGCGGCACCTCGGGGAACAGGCGGCGCAGCAGTGGCCCGGCGGCGCGCGCCAGCAACTCGATCATGCCGGCGCGCTCGCCCACGCGCATGAGGCCCAGCCACAGCGCCATCACGCCGGCCAGACCGAGCGAGATTTCAAAGCCGCTGCGCGCACCGTCGAACAACGCGGTGAGCAAAGCCTGCAGGATGGTGTGCTCGCCCAGCAGCCATCGCACGAAGGCCGTGGCGAACGCCACGGTGAAGAGACCGACCCAGGCCCAGTTCAATGCCATGGTCGGCGATGGTAAGCGCGCTCAGCCGGACAACTGCCCCTCGGTGAGCGTGTCGAGCTGGAAGCGCCCGCTGCGGTCCCACAGCCAGGTGTCGATGTAGCCGGTGCGGGTGGCCGGTGCAGGGAACGGCGCGGCCTGGCGCACCAGGCGCTCGATCTGCGACACCACTTCGGGCGCGTGGCTGGGCGCGCGCAGCCAGCGCAGCGATGCCACACGGCCGCTGGTGTCGACCATCACCTCCAGCACGCCGATGGCGTACAGCATGGGCGGCAGCATTCCCTTGTGGATGCGCTCGGGGTACTTGCGGTACAGGTGGTTGGCCGCCGTGCGCCGGTAGACCGGATCGCCGGCAGCGCCGTGGCGCGCGGGCAGCAGCTGGCAGCCCGCAACCAGCATGGCCGCGCCCGTGGTGGCCAGGGTGAGCAGCTGGCGCCGGCCCGCCAGGGAAGGCAAGGGTGTGGTGGGGTTCATGCAAGGCATTGAAGCAGCGCCGGCACGGCCGCACAAGGGCGGCAACAAGCCCTTACACGGGCTGTCTCATCGCTGCCGCAGCGCGCGGCTGAGCAGGATCACCGGCACCAGGCCCACCAGCACCAGTGCCAACGCGGGCAACGCGGCCTCGCCCAGTCGCTCGTCGCGCGCCAGGTTGTAGGTCACCACGGCCAGCGTGTCGCTGTTGAAGGGACGCAGTACCAGCGTGGCGGGCAGCTCCTTCATCACGTCCACGAACACCAGCAGTGCTGCGGCCAGCGTGGCGCGGCGCAACAGCGGCCAATGCACCCGCATGGCCAGTGCCATGCCCGTGGTGCCCAGCATGCGGGCCGAATCGTCCAGGCTCGCGGGCAGCCGCGCATAGCCCGCCTGCACCGACTGCAGCGCCACCGCGGTGAAGCGCACCAGGTAAGCCCACACGATGCCCAGTGCCGTGGCCGTGACCCAATAGCCCACGCCCGACGCGGGCCAGCCCGCTTGCACCCACCCCACCGGGAGCAGCAGGCCGACCACGATCACCGCGCCCGGTATCGCGTAACCCAGGCTCGCGAGTTGCGACACACCACGGGTGAGCGGTGTGGGCCGCGCGCGCACCGCAAATCCCAAGGCCAGCGCGATCAGCGTGGCCAGCACGGCCGACAGGCCAGCCAGCCAGACGCTGTTGACCGACCATTGCACGAACATGTCCCAGGGCAGCACATCCCAGCCACCGATCAGCGGGCGCAGCATGAACAGCAGCGGCAAGACGAAGCCAAACAGGATGGGCAGCGCGCACACCGCCACCGCAAGCGCCGCGCGTGCGCCGCGCAGGCGCGCCGGCTGGGCTTCGGCGCTGCCGGCACGCTGGCCCCGCGGCGACACAAAGCGCATGCGCCGTTGCGCCCGGTGCTCCACCCACAACAGGGCCCCCACGGTCAGCAGCAGCAAGGTAGCCAGCTGCGCGGCCGCGATGCGGTTGTCCATCGCGAGCCAGGCCTTGTAGATGCCGGCGGTGAAGGTCTGGATGCCGAAGTAGCTGGCCACGCCGAAGTCGGCCAGCGTTTCCATGAGTGCGAGGGCCACGCCCGCGGCCACCGCCGGGCGCGCCAGCGGCAAGGCGACCTCACGGATGCGTCGCGACAGCGGCGCCCCGAGCAGGCGCGCGGCCTCCATCAATTGCGCCGCGCGTTCGGTGAGCGCGGTGCGGGCCAGCAGGTAGACGTAGGGATAGAGCGTGAACGTGAACACCCAGACCGCCCCCGGCGTGCTGCGTACCTCGGGCAGGAGGCGGCCTCGCAGGCCAAAGGTCTCGCGCAACCACACCTGCAACGGGCCGCTGAACTGCAGGAAGTCGGTGTAGGCGTAGGCCACCACGTAGGCCGGCATGGCCAGCGGCAGCAGAAGCGCCCATTCAAAGTGGCGCCGGCCGGGAAAGTCGAACAAGGTGACGGCGCTGGCGCCCAGCACGCCCACCAGGGCCACGCCGATCGCCACGCTCACGCACAGCGCCAACGAGGTGAGCGTGTACTCGGGCAGCACCGTTTGCGCCATCTGCACGAGCACGTCGCGCGCGGCCGCGTCGAACCCGAACCAGGCACCGGCGAGCGCGAACACCGGCAGCACGAGCACGGCGGCCAGCAACAACAACAGGACCTGGGCGGGCCAGCGCGGCATGGGTTTTGTTCTGGGCGCGGGGCCTTGACCCGCATCAACACAAATGAGAATTGTAGTTATCTACAATGGCCGCATGTTCTTGCAGGTCTCGCAACTCCAGGTGCGCTATGCCGGCGCACAAAGCACTGCCGTCGATGGCGTGAGCTTCGGCCTGGCAGCGGGCGAGATCGGCGTGCTGATCGGCCCCTCGGGCTGCGGCAAGACCACGCTGCTGAGGGCGGTGGCCGGGTTGGAGCGCGCGCAGGGCGGGCAGATCGTGCTGGGCGGCGAGACGGTGAGCGGGCCCGACCACCACCTGCCACCGGAGCAGCGCCGGATCGGCATGGTGTTCCAGGACTACGCCCTCTTCCCCCACCTGGACGTCGCGGCCAACGTGGCCTTCGGCATCCACCGCCTGCCGCGCGCCGAACGCGCCGCGCGCGTCACCGAGGTGTTGCGCCTGGTGGGTCTGGACGGCATGCAGCAGCGCCACCCGCACGAGCTCTCGGGCGGCCAGCAGCAACGCGTGGCGCTGGCGCGAGCGCTGGCGCCCAACCCGCGGTTGCTGCTGCTGGACGAACCCTTCTCCAACCTCGATGTCGACCTGCGCGAGCGCCTCGCGCACGAGGTGCGCGCCATCCTCAAGGCCGCCAACGCCACGGCGCTGTTCGTCACGCACGACCAGCTGGAAGCCTTCGCCATCGGCGACCGCATTGGCGTGATGCACAACGGCCACCTGCACCAGTGGGACGAGGCCTACGCCCTGTATCACCGCCCGGCCACGCGCTTCGTGGCCGAGTTCATCGGCCACGGCGTGTTCGCGCCGGCGCAGATCCTGCAGCACGGGGGCGAAGTGGCCGTGCAGACCCCGCTGGGCCCGCTGCAGGACGTGGAGGAATGCCCCCTGCCCACCGCCTATGCGGCCGGTCTGTGCGACGTGCTGCTGCGCGCCGACGACATCGTGCACGACGACGACGCACCGGTGAAAGCGCAGATCGTGCGCAAGGCCTTCCGCGGCTCGGAGTTCCTCTACACGCTGCGCCTGGCCAGCGGCGAGACGCTGATGACGCACGTGCCCTCGCACCACAACCACGCGGTGGGCGAGTGGATCGGCATCCGGGCCGAGGTGGATCACGTCGTCACCTTCGAGCGCGGCGGTGCGGCCTCGTCGCCGCCCGCGCCCGCCGCGCTGCGGCGCGAGGCCTGAGCCTCGTCAGCGCCGGGGACGGCGCAGCCACCACATCGCCATACCCGCCACGCACAGCAGCACCACGGCCGCGCACACCAGCAGGTTGATGAGCGCGTTCCACCAGCCCAGGTCACCCTGGTGCAACGCGGTGGCCACGGCCATGGTTTTTGCCAGCCCGTTGTAATGTGCGTAGCGAATGTCGGCGAGCACCGCGCCGCTGTAGCGGTCCACGTGCACCGTGCGATCCCCCGTGGCCCGCTGGCTGTCTCCGCTCATGCTGTCGCGGGAGATCGTGAACACGCCGGTCACACCCTGCGGCAGCGCGATCTGGTGTTGGTCCGTGAATCCCATGGCGCGCGCCATCTCGGCAGCGCGGTCCAGGTCCATCGGCATGCCATGGGTGGCCGGTGTGGACGACGGCATCGGCACCTGCGCCAGGCCCCACGGCACCTCCTGCAGACCCGCGGTGTTGAGGGCGCTGTGCGGCTGCGCCGAGGCGGGCACCTCGTACCACTTCCCGGCCGGAAAGCTGTTCCACAGCTGCAGCCACTTCGCCCCGGTGAGGCCGGTCCAGGCAAGGCCGGTGGCCAGAAAGGCCATCAGCAGCAGCCCCGTCCACACGCCCAGGCTGGCGTGCAGCGAGCGCCACCACAGGCGCCCTTTGGCGTGCGGCTGCGTGCGAAAGCGCGAGGCCCAGCCGAGCGCGCCGCGCGGCCACCACAGCAGCGCACCGGTGACCAGCATCAGCAGCGTGGCCCAGGCCGCGATCTCCATCAGGCGGTCGCCCAGGTCGCCGATCAGCAGCGTGCTGTGAATGCGCTCGGCCCAGGCGAAAGGCGTGTTGCCCTTGTCCACCAGGCGCAGCACCTCGCCGCGGTAGGGGTCGATGGCCAGCGCGTAGGTGGTCTCGCCCTGCTGCACCTCGAACCAGGCGGCGCGGTCACTCGCGCGCGGTGCGATGTAGGTGCGCAGGCGGCCATCGGGCACGTGGGCCAGCGCGGCCAGCGCCTGCTCGCTCACGCGGTGCGTGGCCGGCAGCGGCTCCACCACGGGGTTGGGCCCCAGGCGGGTCTGGAAGCCGGTGAAGAAGACCATCACGGCGCCGGAGAGCGCCAGGGTCAGCAGAAACGGCAGGACGAACAGCCCCGCGCAGGCGTGCCAGCGCCAGGCGATGGCGTACAGGCCGGAGCGGGCGCGCGCGGGCGCACCCACACCCGACGCGTCGGGTGAGTAGGACATGGCGGTACCTCGGCGCTGCCGCTCAGTGCTTGTGGCCGCTGCCGTGGCCGCTGCCATGGCCACCCGCCGCGGCGGGCGCCGGCGCGGCCAGCGCACGCGCCGTGGCCTTCACGTCCTGCGTGAAGCGCTTGCCGTCGGCACCTTCGAACACCAGCGTGAGCGGCACGGCATCGCCGGCTTTCACGGGGCCGTTCAGGTCCATCAGCATCACGTGGTAGCCGCCGGGCTTGAGTTCCACGGTCTGGCCCGCGGGCAACGGCAGCACGGGCGCGGCGCGCATGCGCATCACGTCGCCCTCGAGCCTCATCTCGTGCACTTCCACGATGCCGGCGACCGGCGAGCGCACCTCGACCAGGCGCGTCGCCGCGGGCGCGGTGAGTTTCATGAAGGCACCGGTGGCGGACTGGCTGGGGACGGTGGCGCGCGCCCACGCGTCTTGCACCAGGACGGGGGATTGGGCCCAGGCGTTGGCGGCAAGCGCGAACGAACAGGCGATGAAGACTTTGTTCATGGGAATCCGGATCTGAAGGGAAAACGCGGCGCGGGCCCACGGGGCGGCGCCGGACGCAAACGGTTCAGACGCGGATGGGCGGCGCACGCGCGGGTGCGTGGGCACTGACGGGCGCCTGGGCATCCCGCTGCGCCTGCCCCAGCGGCAAGGGCTGCGGCGACGCCACGGGCAGGTGCAGTGCATGCACCGGCGGCAGGCCGGCGGCGCCACCGTTGATCACGCCCCACGGGCAGGTGAGCGCGGCGTCGGCCGGGTGCTCGCCCGCGGTGTCACCGGCATTGCCCGCGTCGACGCGCACCCAGGTGACGCCGCTCGCGCTGCAGACCTGCACCCAGTGCCCGCCATCGCCGTTGGCCTTGAGCGCTGCCTGCGACAGTGTGGGCGCCAGCGCACCGAAGCAGACCGCCAGCAGGGCGATCCACGCGGTGCATCTCCTGAGCCAGCGCTGGGTGGGCATGAGGCCAATTTTACCGGGGGTCCACTGCGCGACGCCGCCACGGCCCGGTCTTGGCTAGCATGCGCCGGCGCATCCCCGAACAACCTCCCTGGAGACACCCCATGCTCAAGCTTTGCGGTTTTGCCGCCAGCAACTACTACAACAAGGTCAAGCTCGCCCTGCTCGAAAAAGGCGTGACGTTCGAAGAGGAACTGGCCTGGCTCGGCCAGACCGATCCGACCTGCAGCCCGCTGGGCAAGGTGCCCTACCTCAAAACCGATCAGGGCGGCTTGTCCGAATCCACCGTGATCCTCGAATACCTGGAGGACGCCTTTCCGCACCCGGCGCTGCTGCCCGCCGACCCGTTTGCCGCCGCCAATGTGCGCGAGCTCGTGCGCTACCTGGAGCTGCACCTCGAACTGGTGGCGCGCAACCTCTACCCCGAGGCCTTCTTCGGCGGCAAGGTGAGCGACAGCGCCAAGGAAAAGATCGCCCCGCAACTCGAGAAGAACATTGCCGCGTTTGCAAAGCTCGCCTCGTTCTCGCCCTTCATCGCGGGCGACGCGTTCACGATCGCCGACTGCGCGGCTATCGTGCACCTGCCGCTGGTGAGCAGTGCCACGAAGATCATCTACGGCCGCGACTTCATGGCCGACCTGCCGGTGCGCGACTACCTCAAGCGCATGGGCGAGCGCCCGACGGTGCAAAAGCTCAACGCCGACCGCAAGGCCAATACCGAGCTGATGCTCAGCCGCGCGAAGGCGAAGGCCTGAAGCCCGATCGGCGACGACAGCAAAAAGGCCCGCGACGCGGGCCTTTTTGGTTGTCAGCGAGCGCGCCGCTCACTTCTTCGGTCTGATCGCATCGGCCGTTCCCTGGATGAACGCCTTGATTTTCTGCACGTCGTCCTGGCTCAGCTTGCCGGAGAAATCGGGCATGCCGCGCGCCGTGGCCGGGCCCTTGAAGACAAACTTGTCGAGGTTCTCGATGTAGCTCGCGTCCATGTAGCCGAGGTTGGGGATGTTGCCGCCGCGGTCCACGCCGGGCACGCCGTGGCAGAACACGCAGTTGCTCACGTACAGCGCGGTGCCTTCAGGCACGTGCTGCGGGTCGTACTTCACGCCCTCCACGAGCTTGCTCATGTTGTAGGCCACGAAGGCCGGTGCGGGTGCCTTGCCCCCGATGGCAAAGGTGTACACCGTGCCGGGGCCCTGGCGATCGGTGGCGCGCTGCGCCAGGCCGTAGACGCCGCCCCAGCCCACCGCGATGGACACGTACTGCTTGCCGTCGACCATGTAGGTGGTGGGCGCGGCCACCACGCCGGTGCCGGTGGGTGTCTCCCACAGCTTCTGGCCGTTGGCGGCGTTGTAGGCCACGAAGCGACCGTCTGCCGTGCCCTGGAACACCAGGTTGCCAGCGGTGGTCAGCGTGCCGCCGTTCCAGGGCGAAACATGTTCCACCGCCCACGCGGCCTGCTGCTTGATCGGGTCCCAGGCCAGCAGGCGGCCGAAGGGCTTGCTGGTGGGTGGCTCCACGTTGGCGAACATGGCCAGATTCCAGCCCATGCCGCTGTGCGGTTCACCCGGACGCACGGCGTTGAACTTCCAGTCCTTGTTGTCCACCAGCGAGATCGGCACACCCTGCACCGGCATGTAGACCAGGCCCGTCTTCGGGTTGTAAGACATGGAGTGCCAGTTGCGCGCGCCGTAGGCGCTGGGGATGATCTCGCGTGGCCGGTCGGCCACCCGCGCGATGTCGGTCTCGATCGGGCGGCCGTTCTTGTCGTAGCCGGTGGCCCAGTTCACATCGACGAAGTTCTTGGCCGAGATGAACTGGCCGTTGGTGCGGTCGATGATGAAGAAGAAGCCGTTCTTGGGCGCGTGCATCACCACCTTGCGCTTCTTGCCCTCCAGCGTGAGGTCGGCCAGGATCATCGGCTGCGAGGAGGTGAAGTCCCAGTTGTCGCCGGGCGTTTCCTGGTAGTGCCACACGTACTGACCGGTGTCCGGGTTGAGCGCGACGATGGACGCGAGGTAGAGGTTGTCGCCGCCGGCGGGGCTGCGCTTCTTGTGCGCCCAGGGCGAACCGTTGCCGGTGCCGATGTAGAGCAGGTTGAGCTCGGGGTCGAAGGCCATCGCGTCCCACGCGGTGCCGCCGCCACCGGCCTCCCACCACTTGCCGGCCGGGTCCCAGGTCTTGGCCGCGCGCTCCATCGACGCGTCCTCGAACGGCTTGGACGGATCGCCCGGCACGGTGAACCAGCGCCACTTCTGATCGCCGGTTTTCGCGTCGTAGGCCGTCACGTAGCCGCGCACGCCGTACTCGGCACCGCCGTTGCCGATGATGACCTTGCCCTTCACCACACGCGGCGCGCCGGTGATGGTGTAGCTGAACTTGCGGTCGATGATGGTGTCCTTCTCCCACACCTTGGCGCCGGTGGCGGCGTCAAGTGCGATCAAACGCCCGTCATACGAGGCCACGTACACCCGGCCCTCGTGCAGCGCCACGCCACGGTTGACCACGTCGCAGCAGCCCTTGTAGCCGGCTTCGCGCGGCACCTGCGGGTCATACGACCAGATGCGCTTGCCGGTGCGCACATCGACCGCATGCACCACGCTCCACGAGGCGGTGACGTACATGATCCCGTCGACCACCAGCGGCGTGGCCTCCACGCCGCGCGTGGACTCCAGGTTGTAGGACCACACCAGGCCCAGGTCCTTCACGTTGGACGCGTTGATCTGCTCGAGCTTCGAGTGGCGCGTCTCGGCGTAGTCCAGTCCGTGGGTGGGCCAGTCCGGCGTGGCGCGCGCGTTGCTGCGGATGAAGGCCTCGTTGACCTTTTGGGTGGTGGCGGCGATGTGCGCGGCCGAACCCTTGGCCTGGGCTTGCGCGGGCACGGGCAGCGCCACGGCAGCAGCCAGCAGCAGGGCGAGGCCGAAGCCGATGCGGGGGTCGGCGCCGGTGCGGGCGCCCGGCGGGCGCGATGGTGCGGTCATGGTGTCTCCTGTGGGCCGGCCCGGGGGCGGCGTTGTGGGTCGGTTCTTGAGCGCGCGCACCCGCCCGGGCCCGGATGCCGTGCCTGGCATGTTCGGCAGCCGGCGCGCCGCCGGCACCCCCGGGGTTTCCCGCAGTGCTTTTGTTCCACGGTGGAACACGACCGTCGCGCCCCGCAGGGATTTCCCGAAACCCGCAGCGACGTGCCGCCCCCATACTGGACAGCACGATGGCGCTCTCCACGCAACCCCTGTTCTTCCAGACCACCGAGCAGCGCACGGCGCTCGCACGACAGCGGTTCTTCGAGGAAGGCGAGCGCCCCAGCGGCCTCGTGAACGAGGCCGTGATCCAGTCGTGGATGCGCTGCACCGCAGCAAGGCGCGATGCGCAGCGGCCCGTGAGCTTCGACCCGGTGACGCGCAGCCGCATGCACGCCTGCCTCACGCGCAACCGCCAGCTGCTGCAGGCCGGCAACGAAGAACTCGAACAGCTTGCCACCGCCCTCAGCGGCACGAACTGCCGCGTGCTGCTCACCGACGCCCAGGGGGTGGTGATCCACGCCAGCGCGCCACTTGGTTCGGCGGCCCAACCCCTGTTGCAGGTCGCCAGCCGCGTGGGCGTGAACCTGGCCGAGAGCGAAATCGGCACCACCGCGCCGGGCGTGGTGGCGCGGGTGGCGCAGGCCTGCACCGTGCACGGCGGTGAGCACTTCCACGCCATGCTGCAGCGCCTTCACTGCGCGGCGGCACCGATTCGCGATGTACACGGGCGCCTGGCCGGCGTGCTCGATCTGTCGATCGAGGGCTCGCCCTTCGGCTTCGATGCCGCGGCGCTCGTGGGCCTGTACGCCAGCACGATCGAGAACCGGCTGCTGCGCCTGCAGTCGCCCGCGCACCTGGTGCTGCAGTTCCAGGCCACGCCCAAGGTGCTGGACACCCCGCTGGAGGCCCTGGCCGGCGTGGACACGGCCGGGCGCCTGGCGTGGCTCAACCCCGTCGCACAACGCCTCACCGGCGCCGACGCCGCGCTGCAGCCACCCGCGATCGATGTGTTCGGCCTGCCGCTGGACGCCCTGCTGTCGCTGCACCGCGAACAAACGCCGCGCGCGCTGCGCCTGCCCAACGGCCTGACGGTGTGGATGCGCGCCCACGTGGGAAGGGCCGATGGTGTGGACTTCAACCGTGCGGTGACGGCGGGCCGGCCCGCCAGCGATCCGGCGCCAGCGGTGACGGTCGCACCCGCCGCGCACACCGGGAATGCCGCTCAACGTGACAGTGCCGCCGATGGCGATGCCGCCACGCTGGACCACCACCGCGACCGCGTGATCAGCGACACCCTGGCCGCTTGCGGCGGCAACATCGCGCGCGCCGCGCGCCAACTCGGCGTCTCGCGCGGGCTGCTGTACCGCCGGCTGCGCGCTCAGCGCGGCGACGGGTTGTCGAACGGGGCGTCCAGCAAGGCCTGAACCTCGGTGCGCAGATCGTTGGCCCAGGCGCGGCGGTCGCGCGCACCGGCCCGCTGCGGGGCGCCGAAGCGCACCACCGCCTGCACCGTGTCCGAGCACAGCGTGCGCCAGACGGACGCCACCAGCGTGTCGTCACCGATGTAGACCGGGCCTGGATGCGGCTGGCCGCTCTCGCGGTCGAGGTAGCGCAGCGCCATTGGCAGCGCGGGTGCGCTGGCGGCAATGGCCGACTGCAGCAGGTTGGCGTGGAAGGGCAGCAGCGCGCGGC
Organism: Hydrogenophaga intermedia; assembly: GCF_023715105.1. Lineage (GTDB taxonomy): Bacteria > Pseudomonadota > Gammaproteobacteria > Burkholderiales > Burkholderiaceae_C > Hydrogenophaga > Hydrogenophaga intermedia_A. The sequence continues at coordinate 134,346 of NZ_JAMBNO010000002.1, forward strand.
CGTCGGTGGTGGTGCCCTCGGGGAAGACGCTGACCACATCGCCCTCGCGCAGCCGCTCGGCCACGCGATGCACCACGCGCATGGCGTCGCGCCGGCTCTCGCGTTCGATGTAGAGGGTGCCCGCACCGGTGATGAGCGAGCCCAGCAGCGGCCAATGCTGCGCGTCGGCCTTGGAGACGAAGCGGCTCGGGTGCACCGCGTTCATCACCAGGATGTCGAGCCAGGAAAGGTGGTTGGCCACCTGCAGCAGCGGGCCGTGTGATGGCACCTCGCCATGCACCACGAGTTCGATGCCCATGATGGCCAGCATGTGCCGCGACCACTCGCGCACCAGCAACTGGCTCTGCGCGTGCGTGAGGCGGCCGAACTGTGTGCGGATCGTCCACAGCCCGTGCACCACGTGCGCCACCGCGCGCAGGAGGCGCCCGATCGCCCGCCAGCGCTTCATTCGACCAGGTGCGCGATCTGCCCCGCCACCAGCGTGGCGCGCACAGACACGGGCATCTCGTGGCCCTCGAAAGGCGTGTGCTTGCCCTGGCTGCGCAGTGCGGCGGGCTTCACCACCCACGGCGCATCGGGGTGGAACACGAGCACGTCGGCCGCACCGCCCACGGCCAACTGGCCCACGCTGGCCTGCAAGGTGCCCAGGCTGGCGCCCAGCACACGTTGCGGCCCCTGCGTGAGCGGCGCCAGCGCCTGCACCAGGCCCAGGCCTTCCTGCTGCGCCCAGCTGCAAGCCAGGCCCAGCAACAGCTCGACCGCGGTGGCGCCGGGTTCGGCCTCGGCAAAAGGCAGCGTCTTGGCGTCGCTGTCGACCGGGTTGTGGTCGGACACCAGCGCGTCGATGGTGCCGTCGGCCAGCGCGGCGCGCAGCGCATCGCGGTCGCGCTGCTGGCGCAGCGGTGGTTGCAGGCGGAAACGGCTGTCGTAGAAACCGATGTCGACGTCGGTGAGGTGCAGGTTGTGCACGCTCACGTCGCAGCTCACAGGCAGGCCCTCGGCCTTGGCCTCGCGCACCAGCGCCACGCCTGCCGCGCTGCTGAGCCGGCACAGGTGCACACGCACGCCGCCCTTGATGCCGCGCATGAGTTCAAACAGCGTGTGCAGCGCAATCGTCTCGGCCGCGGTGGGCACGCCCGAGAGGCCCAGGCGAGTGGCGAGCGGACCGCTGGCGGCCACACCCTTGCCGAGCCACAGATCCTGCGGGCGCAGCCACACGGTGTAGCCGAAGGTGGCCGCGTACTGCAGCGCGCGCAGCAGCACCTGGGTGTTCTGGATCGGCACCTCGGCCTGGCCGAAGCCCACGCAACCGGCCTCGGTGAGCTCGGCCATTTCGGTGAGCACCTCGCCCTGCAGGCCGCGCGTGAGCGCGCCCAGCGGAAACACGCGCGAGCGGTGCAGCTTCTCGGCGCGAAACTTGAGCATGTCCACCAGGCCCGGTTCGTCGAGCACGGGTTCGGTGTCGGGTGGGCACACCAGCGCGGTGACGCCGCCGGCCACCGCGGCCGCGGTCTCGCTCTCGAGCGTGCCGGCGTGCTCCTGGCCGGGCTCCTTCAGGCGCACGCCCAGGTCCACCAGACCGGGCGCGACGATGCAGCCGGTGGCGTCGATGGTGCGCGCGGGGTGGAAGTCGGCCGCCACCTTGCCGATGGCGATGATGCGGCCGGCGGCGATGGCCACGTCGGCCATCTCGTCACGGCCGCTGGCGGGGTCGATGACGCGGCCGTTCTTGATCAGGATCTTCATGGGTTCAGGCCTCGTTGCCAGCGACGATGCTCATCACGGCCATGCGCACCGCGATGCCGAAGGTGACCTGCGGCAGGATCACGCTCTGCGGGCCGTCGACCACGGCGGAGTCGATCTCCACGCCGCGATTGATCGGGCCCGGGTGCATCACGATGGCGTCGGGTTTGGCCCACTTCAGCCGCTCGGTCGTGAGGCCGAAGCTCTTGAAGTATTCCTGGCTCGACGGCAGCAGCGCGCCGCTCATGCGTTCGTTCTGCAGCCGCAGCGTGATCACCACGTCGCAGCCCTTGATGCCTTCTTCGAGCGTGTGGCACACGCGCACACCCATCTGGGAAAGATCGCCCGGCACCAGCGTGCGCGGGCCGACCACGCGCACGTCTGGGCAACCCAGCGTGGTGAGGGCGTGAATATCGGAGCGCGCCACGCGCGAGTGCAGCACGTCGCCCACGATGGCCACGGACAGCTGGGTGAAGTCCTTCTTGTAGTGGCGGATGGTGTACATGTCGAGCAGGCCCTGCGTGGGGTGCGCGTGGCGCCCGTCGCCGGCGTTGATCACGTGCACGTGCGGTGCCACGTGCTGCGCGATCAGGTAGGGCGCGCCCGACTCGCTGTGGCGCACGACGAAGATGTCGGCCGCCATGGCGCTGAGGTTGGCAATCGTGTCCAGCAGCGATTCGCCCTTGGCGGTGGAACTGCGCGCGATGTCGAGGTTGATGACGTCGGCGCTCAGTCGCGTGGCCGCGATCTCGAAGGTGGTGCGCGTGCGGGTGCTGTTCTCGAAGAACAGGTTGAACACACTCTTGCCCCGCAGCAGCGGCACCTTCTTCACCTCACGGTTGCTCACGCTGGTGAAGCCGGCCGCGGTGTCGAGGATGTGCGTGAGGATGTCGCGCGACAGGCCCTCGGTGGAGAGCAGGTGGATGAGCTCGCCGTTGCGGTTGAGCTGGGGGTTGCGGGAAGGGGTCATGGTTGGATGGCCTCCAGCACAAAGCGCAGTCGGCCCGCGTCGTCGCGCGCGAGTTCGAGCGATTGGCCCGCGGGCACGTCCACCCGCGCGGCGCACAGGTCGGCGCTCACCGGCAGCTCGCGTCCGCCGCGGTCGGCCAGCACGGCCAGGCCCACGCGCGCCGGGCGGCCGTGGTCAAACAGCTCGTTGATCACCGCGCGCACGGTGCGCCCGGTGTAGAGCACGTCATCCACCAGCAGCACGCTGGCGCCGTTGACGTCGAAGGGAATGTGGGTCTGCACGCTGCTGGCCAGGCCACGCTGGGCGAAATCGTCGCGGTGCATGGACGAGGACACCACAGCCACCGTGCCCGCACGGCCCAGGTCGGCGTGCAGGCGCTCGGCAATCCAGGCGCCGCCACTGGCGATGCCCACGAGCTGCAAGTCGGGCTCGGCGCTCACGCGCGCGCGCACCAGGCGCAGCAGCTCGGCGTAAAGGGCCTCGGCGTCGGGCGCGGCAGGCGGGTGGGTCAAGGCAGGCTCCTCAGGAACTGTTCCAGGATGATGCAGGCGGCCTCGGCGTCGGCGTCTTTCGCGCCGCGCGAGAGCGCTTCGGTGGTGCTGTAGCGCTCGTCCACCTCGAACACCGGCAGGGGGTGGCGCCCGCGCAGGCGGCGCGCGAACTTGCGCGCCATGGCGGTGTTGGCGTGTGCTGCGCCGTCGGGGTGGAAGGGCACGCCCACCACCAGCGCGTCGGGCTGCCACTCGCGGATGCGCGCGGCCGCGTGCTCCAGCCGCGCATCGCCTTCGGCCACGATGGTGGCCTGCGGCGTGGCGCTGCGCGTGAGCCGGTTTCCACTGGCCACACCGGTGCGCTTGAGCCCGACGTCGAAGGCGAGGAAGGTCTGCGCCAGGGTGGTCGCAATGTCAGGCGTGGCCGGCATCGGGCGAGAGCATCCACGGTTGTTGCAGGCCGAGCAGTGCCAGCGCGCGCGTGTAGCGATCGGCCACCGGCACATCGAAGATGAGGTCGACGTCGGCCGGCACCGTGAGCCAGCTGTTCTCGGCGATCTCCGACTCGAGCTGCCCCTGGCCCCAGGACGAATAGCCCAGCGAGACGAACACGCGGCGCGGGCCGGCGCCCGAGGCGAGCGCCTCCAGCACGTCCTTGGAGGTGGTCATCTCCAGCCCGCCGGGGATGGACAGCGTGGAGGCGTACACCGATTCATCAGCACCGCCGCCCACCGCCTCGTGCAGCACGAAACCGCGCTCGGTCTGCACCGGGCCGCCCTGGAACACCGGCTGCTCCATCAGGTCCTCGCGGTGCAGTTGCAGGTCGACCTTCTCGAACAGGCGCGGCAGCAGGATGTCGCTGGGCTTGTTGATCACCAGGCCGAGCGCGCCACGCTCGCTGTGCTCGCACATGAAGACCACGCTGCGGCCGAATAGCTCGTCGCTGAGCCCCGGCATCGCGATCAGGAAATGATGGGTCAGGTTGATCGGAGCAGAATCGGCGGCCATGGGCGGATTTTAGGCGCGCCCATGCACCCGCGGCCGGCCCCGGCCGCGCATTCCCCCTGACCTCACCATGAGCCATTTCGACAACGGGCTGATGTGGTTCCGCCGCGACCTGCGCGCCAGCGACAACGCGGCCCTTCACCACGCGCTGCGCAGCTGCCGCAAGGTCTGGTGCGTGTTCGTGTTCGACCGCGACATCCTCGATGCGCTGCCGCGTGCCGACCGGCGGGTGGAGTTCATCCGCGAATCGCTGGTGGAGCTGGACAGCGCGCTGCGCGAACTCGGCGCCCGCCACGGGCAAGTCGGCACCGGGCTGATCGTGCTGCACGACCACGCGCGCCACGCCATCCCCGCGCTGGCCGCACGCCTGGGCGTACAGGCCGTGTTCACCAACCACGACGACGAGCCCGATGCGCTGGCGCGCGACGCCCGCGTGTTCGGCGACCTGGCGCACCAGGGCGTGCTGATGCGCAGCTTCAAGGACCACGTGGTGTTCGAGCGGCGCGAGGTGCTCACCCAGGCGGGCCACGCCTTCGGTGTGTTCACGCCGTACAAGAACGCGTGGCTCAAGGCACTCACGCCTTACCACCTCAAGGCCTACCCGATCGAACACCACGCCGGTGCGCTGGCGCCTGTGCCGGCCGAACTCGACCGGCCCGTGTTGACGCTGGCCGACATCGGCTTCGTGCCCACCAACCTGGCCAGCCTGCCCGTGCCCACCGGTGCCAGCGGCGCGCACCGCCTGTTCGACGATTTCCTGCAGCGCATCGACCGCTACCAGGAGGCCCGGGACTTCCCCGCGGTGAAGGGGCCGAGCTACCTGAGTGTGCACCTGCGCTTCGGCACGGTGTCGATCCGTGCGCTGGCCAGCGCGGCGCATTCACTGCACCTGCAGGGCAACGCGGGCGCTTCGACCTGGCTGTCGGAGCTGATCTGGCGCGACTTCTACCACCAGATCCTGGCGAACTTTCCGCACGTGGCGCAGCGCAGCTTCAAGCCCGAGTACGACGCCATCCGCTTTGAACACGGCAAGCACGCGCAAACCCAGTTCCAGGCGTGGTGCGAGGGCCGCACCGGCTACCCGCTGGTGGATGCCGCGATGGCACAGATCAACCAGAGCGGCTACATGCACAACCGCCTGCGCATGGTGGTGGCGAGCTTCCTCGTGAAGGACCTCGGCATCCACTGGCAGTGGGGCGAGCGCTATTTCGCCGAGCACCTGATCGACTTCGATCTCGCGGCCAACAACGGCGGCTGGCAGTGGGCGAGTTCGAGCGGCTGCGACGCGCAGCCCTACTTCCGCATCTTCAACCCGGTGAGCCAGAGCCAGAAGTTCGACCCCCAGGGCCGCTTCATCCGCCGCTACCTGCCGCAACTGGCGGGCCTGCCCGATGCGGCCCTGCACGCACCCTGGCTGGCCCCGGCCGTGGAGCTTGCCGCCGCGGGCGTCGAACTGGATCGGGACTACGCGCGCCCGATCGTCGACCACGCGGTGGCGCGCGAGAAGACCCTGCAGCGCTACGCCGTCGTCAAAAAGCAAAGCCCGGCCTGAGCCGGGCTTGTGCGGTGTGGGCGCCGCGTTGGCGGCTGCCCGATCAGGCGTCGGCGGTCGTGCGGGCGTAGCGCGCCACCAGCGCCAGCAACTCGTCTTCCGAGTAAGGCTTGCCCAGGTAATGATCGACCCCGAGTTCGCGCGCGTGCTCCCGGTGCTTCTCGGCGATGCGCGAGGTGATCATGATCACCGGCAGGTCGGACATGCGCGCGTCGCCGCGGATGTTGCGCACGAGGTCGAAACCGTCCATGCGCGGCATCTCGATGTCGGACAGCACCACGGCAGGGCGCTCCGCTTGCAGCCTCTCCAGCGCCTGCAGACCGTCGGCCGCCAGCGAGACACGGTAGCCCTCGCGCTGCAGCAGGCGCTGCGTCACACGGCGCACCGTGATGGAATCGTCCACCACCAGCACCAGCGGCACGTGGGCCATGGGCACCTCGGGCACCGCATCGCCGCCCGCCGGCGTTGACGACGGCTGCGGCTGCTCCTGCTGTTGGCGCACCCAGTCGGCCACCTGCGCGCCGTACACCGTGGACAAGGCCACGGGGTTGTAAATCAGGGCCACAGCGCCGGACGCCAGCACCGACATGCCCGCCAGACCGGGCAGGCGCGACAGCTGCGAACCCAGGTTCTTGACCACGACTTCCTGGTTGCCCAGCACCTCATCGACGTGCATGGCCACACGGCGAGCCGCGCTTCGGAAGATCACCACCGGCAGCGTGCGGTGCGTTTCCTGCGACTGGGCCGACGACTGCAACAGCGCCCCGCCCCAGTAGAACGGCACGCCCTCGTCGCCGTGGCGCAGGTGGCCCGTCGCGTAAGCAGCCTGCAGTTCAGCCGACGAGAGGCGGCGAACGATCTCCACCACGTTGGAGGGGACACCAAAGGCCAGTTCGCCCACGCGCAGCATCACCACCTGGGTCACCGCCGTCGTCAGCGGCAGCACAAGCTTGAATTGCGTGCCCTGGCCGCGCTGTGTGGACGTTTCGATGCGGCCGCCCAGCGCCAGCACGTCATTGCGCACCACGTCCATGCCGATGCCGCGACCCGCCAGTTCGGAGACTTCCTTGGCGGTGGAGATCCCGGCCTCGAAGATGAGCTGGGCAGCTTGCGCATCGTCGATCGGAGCGTCAGGCGCCACCAGGCCCGCCTCACGCGCCTTCTCGCGCAAGCGGTCAAGGTCGATGCCGGCGCCGTCGTCGGCAAACACCAACGACACGTCGTTGAGTTCCTGGTGCAGCGTGATGTCGATGCGGCCCTCGGCCGGCTTGCCGTGCTGCTCGCGTTGCTCGGGGGCTTCGATACCGTGGGCCACGTGGTTGCGCAGCAGGTGCTCGAAGGCACCGGTCATGCGGTCGAGCACGCCCCGGTCCATCTCGATGTTGCCGCCCGTGATGTCCAGGCGAACCTGTTTGCCCGATTCCTTGGACGCCTGGCGCACCACGCGGTACAGGCGCTCGGAGATGCCCTCGAACTCCACCATGCGCGTGCGCAGCAGGTCGCGTTGCAGCTCACGGGTCTGGCGGCCCTGGGCCACCAGGTTGTCTTCGGTGGCTTCCACCGCGCGCTGCAGGTTGCGCTGCACGGTGGCCACGTCGTTGACCGACTCGGCCATCATGCGGGTGAGTTCCTGCACGCGTGTGAAGCGGTCGAACTCCAGCGGGTCAAAAGACTGTTCGTGATCCCGGGCCTGGGCCAGGCGGGACTGCATCTGGCTCTCGGCCTGCAGTTCGATGTCGCGCAGCTGATGGCGCAAGCGATCCAGGTTGCCGGTGAGTTCCTTGAGCGAGGTGCGCAGGGTGACGATCTCGGCTTCCATCCGCGCGCGAGAAATGATGACCTCACCCGTCTGGTTGACGAGACGATCCAGCAGCTCGGGACGCACGCGAACGGCGGCAGCGGCGCGCGCACCCAGCTGGGCGGGCGCGACCGGCGCGGTGAACTGGGCGCCCAGGGGCAATGCCGAGGGCACTGCCGACGGGGTCTCCGCAGCCTCGACCGGGGCAGTGGCCGGTGCCGCGTCGGCGGCCACAGACTCGGGCAGTGACTGCACCACGCTGCCGGTATCGGCGTCCGGGTGGCGCAGCTGCTCGAAGCGCGCAGCGATCGCGTCGAAGTCCTCCTGAAGCACCTGCACATCGCTGCTGCGCTGCACATCGGAACCCAGGCGCTCGGCCGCCGTCTCCATGCGGTGCGCCATTTCGCCCAACCGCAAGGCGCCAGCAAGGCGGGCGCTGCCCTTGAGGGTGTGCAGGTTTCGCAGCACCTCGGCACGCGCACTGGTGTTGTCGGGGCGCTGCACCCACTGGCGCAACGCAGCGCCAAGTTGCGGCAGCAGTTCCTGCGCCTCTTCCGCAAAGATCGGGAACAGATCGACATCGATGGTGTCGACCGCGTCGATGTCGTCGTCGATGTCCTGATGCAACTGCGGCTGGACCGGCAAGGGCGCCACGGGCTCCGGTGGCAGAACCCCCCAGCCCGTCTGCGCGGCCGTCGGTGCCTCGTCTGGCAGCTCCATCGGTACCTCGATCGACGCTTCGATCGGTGCTTCGATCGGTGCTTCGACCGGCTCTTCAAGCGGGGCCGCCGTCTCGATCACCTCGATGGCATCGGCCTGCGGCAGCACCTCCGGTTCATCGTCACCGGGCAGCAACTCGACCTCATCGGTCAACTGCAGGAACACGCCGTCGGCGCTGTTGGCCGCAGGTGCGTCAATGGCAGCGGGGACCGCCGGCTCGACAAAGGAGTCCGGATCGTGCAGCGCACGCACGAGATCGGCCAGCACGGTGGGGTTGGCCTCCTTCAGGAAGCCCGCCGCAAACTGGTGCAGCAGGCGGCGGATGTCCTCGGCCGCCGCCACGAACAGCGGGCCCAGCGCGGGCGCGGCCGATTGGCCTTCTGCCTGACGCGCCGCCACCGCTTCCAGCGCGTGCTCCAGCGCGCGTGCGATGTCGGACAGCGATTCGAAACCCACGGTGCCCGACGCGCCCGCCAGCGAATGGGCCAGGCCCTCGGCTTGTTCGGGCACCGGCGCGTGCGTTTCGAGCGCCCATTCGGACAGTGCCGTGCTCAGGCGACGGGACCACTCGTCGGCTTCGTTGAGGAAGACGTTGTAGAGCTTGTGGCCGATCCGCAGCGGGCCGATCTCACGAACCTGATCGTCTGGTGCCGGCGCTTCGGGCAGGGCATCCACGGGCGCCTCTGCCATCGGTGCTTCGACCGGCGCCGCGGTCGACAACTCGATCTCTTCGACATCGGCAAAACCGGACTCGACGGCCTCGCGCGGGAAATCCTCGATGGCGTCGAATTCAGGCATCACGCGCGAAGGCGGGCCCTCGCGCTCATCGGTGGCGGTTGCAGGCGCGTCGTCGGTCGGAGCACCCGCAGCGGTCGGGCCACTCGAGTCGACGGGTTCGGCCGGCGCGGCCACCGCGGCCAGCAGGTCGAGGTCGATGTCGGCCAGCAAGGGGGCGTGCTCGGCAGCGGGCGGCGGCTCGGGTGCGTCCTCGGCCGCCGGCACGCTCGCCGGCGCAACGGGCACGGCCTCGGGCGCATCGGCCACCAAGGGGGCGAAGGCGCTCGGCGTGGTGCGGATCGGCAGCCAGGTGCCTTGCTCTCGCAAGGCTTCCGCGCTGGCGCGAAACGGCTGCGAGCGCCAGGCATCGGCCTGTTGCGACTCGATCGCCTGCACCCACTGTTCGAAATGATCGAGCGCATCGCCCGAGAGCGACAGCAGGGCGTCGTTGGCGGGCCGCTGCTCGGCCAGCACCGCGTTGAGCACTTGCTCCATGGCCCAGCCGGCTTCGCCGAACTCGTTGAGGCCAACCATGCGGGAGCTGCCCTTGAGCGTGTGAAAGGCGCGGCGCAGGGTGGTGAGTTGTTCGAGGTCGGCCGGTTCGCTGCGCAGGCGCGCGATGGCCTCGCGGCCATTGCCCACCACCTCGCGGGCCTCTTCGAGAAAGATGTCGAGCAGTTCGTCCTCGCCACCACCGTCGTCAGCGGGCGCGGCGGGCGCGGGCTCGGCAACCGCTTCGGCTTGCGACGCGGTCGCGGCTTCGGTGAGGCCCACCAGAGCCTGGGCGGCCACCTGGGCGTCGTCGCGCACCACGGCCTCGGCGGCCTCGCGCGCAGCCTTGGCCATGGCCGGCTGCTCGGCCAGGGCCGCGCGGTCGGCCAGCGAGTCGAGTTGCTGGCTCAGGCCGCTGAGGTCATCGATACCGCCGAAGACGCTGTCCACCACCCCCCGCACGCCCTCCTGGAGCGCCTCGGCATCTGTCTTGGCTGGCAGGGAACGGTCCTTGCCGACGCTGGAGCGGCCCATGAGCGGCACCAGGCCGCCCTTGACGTCGTCGTACACGAACAGCTTCTTGGCCAGCCCAGGCTGGTAGCTGAGCATGTCCACCAGAAAGCTCAGGGCACTGAGGTTATCCCCCAGCTGCTGGAAGGTACCCGCCTCGCGGGCACGCGCCTCATCGATCTCGGTGTCGAGAATCTGCTCGACGCTCGTGCGCATGCGCGAGACCGCCTGCACCGCATGGTCCAGGCCGAGCACCGAGAACACACCGCGCATCTGCGCCAACTGCGACGCGGCCACGTGCAGACCCGCTTTTTCCTGCGGGCTGCGGAAGAATTGGTCGAGCGACTTCTCAACCTCGCCGAGCGAGACCTTCAACTCGCCAACCACGCTGCCCATGGTCTGGCGATCGCTCACCCGGCGGTAGAGCTGCTCCATCCAGTCGTCCAGCGGGCGCGGCGGCTGGCCATCGATGACGCCATTGAGGCGCGTGGCCAGATCCTGCGTTCGCACCGCCAGCTGCGGGTCGGCGGGATCGAAATCGTCGAAGGCCGCTTCAAGGTAGAGGGTGGTGGTGGCGACTTCCATCGCCAGCTCGGGGCGCACGCCACCGGCCTCGTTGACGGCACGGTCGGTGGCCTTGACCAGGGCCGCAGCGAGCGGTGCACTGGCGGGGTGCAGGCGCAGCAGCGACTCGCCGATGAGACCGAACTGGTCGGTGACCTGGCGCGCGCGCGACGAATCGCCGCCCGAGAACAGCGACCACGCCTCCTTGGCCGCGTTCATGCGCTTGCGCGCGGTGGCGAGCAAGGCGGGGTCGTAGCGGCCGAGCGTGGCCTGGTGGTAGTCGACCGGCTGGTAGCGATCGAAGCCATAGGCCTCGCGCACGACGCCCAGGTGCCCAGCGGGCTGGCCGGCTTTCGGCCGGGTCTGGGCGCAGAAGAACAACAAGTCATTCAGCAGCGTCTCGGACACCTGGGCGCTGCCCGATGCCAGCTGACCAAACTGCATGAGCAAACGCGACGTGGCGCGTTTGGCATAGACGTCGAAAGCCAGGCCATGCGTGGCCACGCCTTCGAAGAAGGCCGCCGCCACACGCCAGAAGGTGCGCTGACGCGGCTGCGTTGCACCGGCAGACAGGCCGGCGCACAGCTTGCCCAGTTGCTGGCTGGCTGCGGTGCTCTGGGTCTTGACGACCAGCAGGATCAGGCGATCGAAGAGGGAACGCACCGCGGGCGCTGCCTCCAGCGCCTTGACGCCATCGGGCGCGGCGAGGTCGACAGCCCGGTGATCGGTTTCCCACAGGTCGGCCGGGTGGATGCGCTCGGCGTTGGCGAGTTCAAGCACCTCGCGATACTGATGGAACAGGGCCACCGGTTGCACCGGCTTGTGGTTGAGCACCGCCTCGAGGTATTCGATCAGGGCAAAGCTGGCACGCTCGACACGACCGGCAGCGTCCTCGGTGCAGGTCTCGGGCTTTTGCACGAAGCGCTGCACCGCCGATTCCATGCCGCGCAGCACCTGCGCGGGCGCACCAAGGCCCACCACCTCGAGCGCACCAACGGCCTGGTGCAGTTGCTGGCGCGCGATGCGCAACGCGGCCGGGTCGACAGCCTCCAGATCGCTGTGGCGGGCCGCCTCGTTCTCGCGCACAAAGCGCCGGATCGCCTTGTTCGCGCCGTCCAGCGACTTGCGCAACTCTTCGAAGACCCAGGCCAGGGGACCGAGATCGGCAACGGGAAGGTCTTGAAGGGCGGATTCGGTCGCTTCGGCCATGGTGATCGCAGTGGGTCAGCGGAACGGGTTGTGGGATCAGGCGATCTTGAATCGCGCCACCGACTGACGCAGTTCTTCGGCCATGGCCGAGAGCTCGCGCACCTGCTGTGCCGTGGAGCGCGTGCCCTCACCGGTCTGCTCGGTCACCGCGAAGATGTGCTGGATGTTGCCGGCCACCTCGTTGGCCGACTCGGCCTCGCGGGAAGCGGCGTTCGAGATCTGTTCAATCAGGTCGGCCAGTCGGCGCGACACGCGATCGATTTCAGACAGCGCGGTACCCGCGTTGTCGGACAGCTTGGCCCCTTCGACCACACCCTGCGTGGAGCGCTCCATGGCGGCCACCGCGTCCTGCGTGTCGGTCTGAATGGTCTTCACCAGCGCGGCAATCTGGCGCGTGGCGTCGGCGGAGCGTTCGGCCAGTCGCTGCACTTCTTCAGCAACCACCGAGAAGCCGCGGCCGGCTTCACCGGCCGACGCGGCCTGGATGGCGGCGTTCAAGGCCAGCACGTTGGTCTGTTCGGTAATGTCCGAGATCAGTTCGGTGATTTCACCAATCTCCTGCGAGGATTCGCCCAGGCGCTTGATCCGCTTGGAGGTTTCCTGGATCTGGTCGCGGATGGCGTTCATGCCGCCGATGGCGTCCTGCACGGCCTTCAGGCCGGACTCGGCGGCAGTCAGCGAAGCGCGCGCCACGTCGGCCGATTCCTGCGCCTGGTTGGACACCTGGTTGATGCGCTGCGCCATGTCGAGCACAGACTGGCCGGTTTCGCGGATCTCGCGCAGCTGCTCGGTGGAGGCCGCCAGCAGTTCGGTCGAGGTGTTCTCCACCGCCGACGTCGTCTGCGCCACGCGGGTGGCCGTGGCCTGCACGTTGCCCACCAGCGAACGAAGTTCTTCCACCGTGTAGTTCACCGAGTCGGCGATGGCGCCGGTGATGTCCTCGGTCACGGTGGCTTCCTGCGTCAGGTCACCTTCGGCCACTGTCTGCAGTTCGTTCATCAATCGCAGAATGGCCGCCTGGTTGGCGTCGTTCACGCGCTTGGCTTCCTGCTCTTGCGCCTCGGCGGCGAGTCGCTGGGATTCGGCCACCATCTGGCGCGCACGGCTGTCCTGCAGTTGCACGTAGGCCAGGCCGACAGCACACAGCAAGGCGAAGCCGGCGGAGAAGGCCAGGGCCAGCAGCTCACCACCGCCGATGCCCGAGCGGCCGGACAAGTCCTGCTGCAGTTTTTCGAGACCGATACGCAGCGGTTCGCTGTCCGCCACGATGCCCGCCTGTGCCTCACGGGCAGACACCAGGCCTTGCAGATTGCCCAGGATGGCGCCGGCCTCGGTGCGGGTGGCTTCGTAGCTCTGCAGCAGCGCCGTCAGGCGCTCACGCACCTGCTCGTCGCGCGCCGGTGCCAGGCGCAGCTCTTCGCTGCCCTTGAGCAGGCCTTCGGTCAATTCCTTGAACGTGATCAGGTCCTTGCCGAGCAGGAACACGGCCTCCGGACTCACGCCTTCGAGCGTGAGGAATTCGTTGGCCGATTTGCCGATGCGCTGCGTGAGCATCACGAGCTGGCCGGCAGCGGAGATCTCGGCGGCGGGCGCGTTCTGCTGCAGCTTGAGCGATGCGATCGTCTCGGCAATTTCCAGCAGGTCGGAAGACTGGCGGTTGATGGTGCGCAGCGCGGTGCCCACCTGCGTCAGCGTGGCCTGCTGGTTCAGCACGGTGCCGGCGTTGCGCTCTGCGGTATCCACACGGGGCAGCAGTTCGTCCAGAGCGCCGCTGAAGTCACCACCCACGGGTTCGATACCGAGGTTGTTGTCACCCTGCTTCAAGCCACGCAGGCTGGTGGCCAGCACGGTGGCGCTGTCGCGCACTTCCGGGAACGCGGAAGGGGCGCCCACCATGGCCTGCGACACGCTCTTGGCCAGACGCTGCGACTGCATGAGCGCCTGACCGCTGGCCGCCACCTGACGACTGATCTTCTCGGTCTGGCTCAGGGTGAAGAAGGTGACCGCACCGAGCACCAGCAGCGCAAACGCCAGCAGCACGGCCAGCGAACGCTGGTGCTGTTCCGCTGGCCGGCGACCGAGCACCGGCAGGGAGACCAGCGCGTCGCGACCGGAATCGGACTCGTCGTCCGTGATCAGCAGGTTGTCGCCCAGATCACCGGCGCTGTCGTCGGGTGCGAGCCGCGCCGCTGCCAGCTCGGCGATCTCCTGATCGGTCGCCTTGGAGAGGTCAGGCTCATCGGCGTCCTTGCCCTTCTTGGAGAAAAGACCCTGAAAGCGATCCAGCGTGGCCATGTTTTTACCTTCCAACTCAGAACAGGTGACGGAAACGTCGGGTGCCGTGTGTCGGCATCTTCAGGCCGCAATGGCCAGGAACTCGGGCTCGTTGACGAGCAGTTGCAGGTCCAGCTCCTGCCAGGCCTGCCCGCTGTCGTCGATCAGGAGGCGGGTGATGAACGTCGGCGCGTCGGCAGGGCGCTGCGCCACGGACTTGAAGGCCCCCGGGTTGCGCAAACCCAGCAGGCGATCGATCCAGAGGACCGCGTTGAGGCCCAGCGCGCCGTGCAGACTCACCAGCCGGGCATCGGAGGTGACGCGGTCGGCCGTGCGTTGCACCGGGCGCGCGGCATTGCCCTGCAGCAAGCCGGCCAGGTCCACGACGCCATTGAGGCCACCGCGCAGGTTGGCCACGCCCACGTACCAGGGTTTGGTGTACGGCACGGGCTGTACCGCGGACCAGGGAAAAATCTCGCCCGACTGCACCAATGGCAGCAGGAGCTTGTGCCCGCCAGCCTCGATGGCCAGCCAGGTCGCCGTCAAGGCTTCGGTCTTGGCCGCCGTGAGGCGCTGGGCCAGGCGTTCCTGCAGTTCCTTGAGCGACTGTCGTTTGGCCATGCTGTGGTCGGTAGCCAGGTCAGGCCAGCGCGCGGATCTTGGACAGCAACTCGTCGCCGTTGACCGGCTTGGTCACGTAGTCGCGCGCGCCCTGGCGCATGCCCCAGACGCGGTCGGTCTCCAGGTTCTTGCTCGTGCACATGACGATGGGAATGCTCGAATACTGTGGGTCACGCGTGATGGCACGCGTGAGCTGAAAACCATTCTGTCCGGGCATCACCACGTCCATCAGGATGAGGTCAGGCTTTTCCTCGCCGAGACGACGAAAGGCCTCGTCGGCATTCTCGGGGGTGCGAACCGTGTAGCCATTTTTGGTCAACAGATCCGACAGGACCATGAGCTCGGTCTTGGAATCGTCGACGACGAGGATCTTCTGGATGGGCATCAGGACACTCCGTTGAGGTTGGTGCCGAACTGCTGCACCGCATGCAGCAGCTGGTCTTTGGTGAAAGGTTTGGTGAGGTAGTCCTGCGAGCCGACCATGCGGCCACGGGCCTTGTCGAACACGCCGTCCTTGGACGAGAGCATGACAACGGGAATACCCGCGAACCTGGCGTTGCGCTTGATGATGGCGCATGTCTGATAGCCGTCCAGGCGCGGCATCAGGATGTCGCAGAAGATCAGATCGGGCTGGTAGTCGTTGATCTTGGCCAGGGCGTCAAAGCCGTCATCGGCCAGCAGGACCTCATGCCCGCCTTGCTTCAGGAATATCTCGGCACTGCGCCGGATGGTGTTGCTGTCGTCGACGACAAGAACCTTCAGGGCGGACGTTGCGCTCACGATGGACGGACTCCTCAACACCATCTGTGACGACGCGGCCAGCCCACCCCGTCACATGGAACAACCGGCTGCCGAGCGAGCGCCCGTCAACCGGTCAGATTTGCACCATTTCGAAATCTTCTTTGCGAGCGCCGCACTCGGGGCAGGTCCAGTTCATCGGAACCTCGGCCCAGGGTGTTCCCGGCGGTACGCCATGCTCGGGCGCGCCAGTGGCCTCGTCATAGATCCAGCCACAGATCAGGCACATCCAAGTCTTGCTATCGGTCATGGTTTTCAGGGTCGGTATCGTAGAATGCAAGAATTGTATCTAGCCTGTTCAAGCGCTCTGCGGCGTGATTTCACAGGCGAATGGCCACGATACTGATGCGTGCAGGGCACGCCCCGGGTGAGCCCACCGCCTTGTGCCCTGCGGGCCTGCCTCCATGCCATCCCCTTCAGACCAAGACCCTTCCACCGCCGCTGACCGCCCCGGCGAAGCCAGCCTGCCCTGCGTCATGGCGTTCAACGCCAACGATCCGAGCGGCGCCGGCGGCCTGAGTGCCGACCTCACCGCAATGAGCAGCGCGTCGGCGCACGTGCTGCCGGTGGTCACGGGCACCTACGTGCGCGACACCTCGGCGGTGCAGGATCACATCGCCTTCGATGAAGAGGCGGTGACCGACCAGGCGCGCTGCGCGCTGGAGGACATGCCGGTGCAGGCGTTCAAGGTCGGCTTCGTCGGCACGCCCGAGAACCTGAGCGCGGTCGCCCAGATCACCAGCGACTACGCCGAGGTGCCCGTCGTCACCTACATGCCCGACCTCTCATGGTGGGACGAACTCGCCATCGAGAACTACCTTGACGCGTGCACCGAGCTCTTGCTGCCGCAGACCACGGTGCTGGTGGGCAACCACAGCACCTTGTCGCGCTGGCTGTTGCCCGAGTGGGAGGGCGACCGCCCGCCGGGCCCGCGCGAGGTGGCCCGCGCCGCGGCGGTGCATGGCGTTTCGTACACGCTGGTCACGGGCATCAACGCGGCCGACCAGTTCCTTGAAAGCCACCTCGCCTCACCCGAAACCGTGCTGGCCACCGCGCGCTACGAGCGCTTCGAGGCCACCTTCAGCGGTGCGGGCGACACGCTGTCGGCCGCGCTGTGCGCCCTGATCGCTGGCGGCGCCGACCTGCAGACTGCCTGCGCCGAGGCCCTCACCTACCTGGACCAATGCCTGGACGCGGGCTTCCAGCCCGGCATGGGCAATGCCGTGCCCGACCGCCTGTTCTGGGCCCACGATGACGACGAGGCCGAGGCCGAACCCGGCGCCGAACCCGCCTCGGACAGCACGCTCGACGCCGACGACTTCCCACTCGACACCACCCGCCACTGACACCGACCATGACCGACCGCAACGCCGATCTGTTCGAACGCGCCAAGACATTGATCCCCGGAGGCGTCAACTCGCCCGTGCGTGCCTTCCGCGCCGTGGGTGGCACGCCGCGCTTCGTGCAAAGCGCACAAGGCGCGCACTTCTGGGACGCCAACGGCCAGCGCTACATCGACTACATCGGCTCCTGGGGTCCGATGATCCTGGGCCATGGCCACCCTGCGGTGCTCGAAGCCGTGCAGAAGGCCGCGGTGGACGGCTTCTCGTTCGGGGCGCCGACCGAGCGCGAGGTGGAGCTCGCCGAGGCCATCGTCGAACTCGTGCCCAGCCTGGAGATGGTGCGCCTCGTGAGCTCGGGCACCGAAGCCGGTATGAGCGCGATCCGCCTGGCGCGTGGCGCCACCGGCCGCAAGAAGATCATCAAGTTCGAGGGCTGCTATCACGGCCACGCCGACGCGCTGCTGGTCAAGGCCGGCTCGGGCCTGGCCACCTTCGGCAACCCCACCAGCGCGGGCGTGCCGCCCGAGGTGGTGCAGCACACGCTGGTCCTCGCATACAACAACGTGGCGCAGCTGGAGGCCGCGTTTGCCGAACATGGCAGCGACATCGCGTGCCTGATGATCGAGCCGATCGCGGGCAACATGAACTTCGTGCGCGCCAGCGTGCCCTTCATGAAGCGCTGTCGCGAGCTGTGCACACAGCACGGCGCGCTGCTGGCCTTCGATGAGGTCATGACCGGCTTTCGCGTTGCGCTTGGCGGCGCGCAGAGCGTGTACGCAAAGCTCATCCCCGGCTTCGAGCCCGACATGACGGTGATGGGCAAGGTCATCGGCGGCGGCATGCCGCTGGCGGCCTTCGGCGGCAAACGCGCGGTGATGGAGCAGCTCGCGCCGCTCGGTCCGGTCTACCAGGCGGGCACGCTCTCTGGCAACCCGGTGGCCACGGCCTGCGGGCTGGCCACGCTGGCACAGATCCGCCAGCCCGGCTTCTTCGACGCGCTGGCAGCGCGCACGCGCTCGCTCGTGAGCGGGCTGAAGGCCGCGGCTGACGCCGAGGGCTTGCCCTTCTGCGGCGACAGCGAAGGCGGCATGTTCGGCTTCTTCCTGCTGCCCGAGCTGCCGCAGCACTACCAGGCGGTCATGAAGACCGAGGGCGCAAAGTTCAACAACCTGTTCCACGGCCTGCTCGATCGCGGTGTCTACATCGCGCCTGCGTTGTACGAGGCCGGCTTCGTGAGCGCCGCCCACAGCGAGCAGGACATTGCCGAGACCGTTGCAGCCGCTCGCGAGGTGTTCCGACAGCTGGTCCGGTGACGACGCACGGCCCTCAGCAACGCAAAAGGCCGCCCACGGGCGGCCTTTTGCATGGGTGCCAGGACCGCGTCAGTGTCTGAAGTGCCGTACGCCGGAGAACACCATCACCACCCCGCGCTCGTTGGCAGCGTCGATGACTTCCTGATCGCGCATTGAGCCGCCTGGCTGGATGACACAGCTTGCTCCAGCGTCCACCACCACGTCGAGACCGTCGCGGAACGGAAAGAAGGCGTCGCTGGCCACCGCCGTGCCTTGCAGCGAGAGCTTCGCGTGGCCAGCCTTGATGCTGGCGATGCGCGCCGAGTCGAGCCGGCTCATCTGGCCCGCGCCCACGCCCATGGTCATGCCGTCCTTGCAGAAGACGATGGCGTTGGACTTGACGAACTTGGCCACCTTCCACGCGAACATCAGATCGTCGATCTGCTGCGGCGTGGGCTGCAGCGTGGTGACGACCTTGAGATCTTCGCGCTGCAACACGTGGTTGTCGGCGCTCTGGATCAGCAGGCCCGAGCCCACGCGCTTCACATCCGACAGGTTCAAGCCCTGGTCCCACGCCGTGGGTCCACCGGGCGGCAGCTCGATCTGCAGCACGCGCACATTGGCCTTGGCCTTGAACACGGCCAGCGCCTCGGGCGAGTAGCCCGGCGCCATCAGCACCTCGACGAACTGCTTGCTGATCGCCTCGGCCGCCGCGCCGTCGAGCGGACGGTTGAGCGCGATGATGCCGCCGAAGGCGCTGGTGGGATCGGTCTGAAAGGCCTTCTGGTAGGCCTGCAGCGGGCCGCTACCCACGGCCACACCACAGGGGTTGGCGTGCTTGACGATCACGCAGGCCGGCTGCTCGAAACTCTTGACGCATTCCCAGGCGGCATCGGCGTCGGCGATGTTGTTGTAGGAGAGCTCCTTGCCCTGCAGTTGCTTCGCCGTGACCAGCGAGCCCGGCGCGGGGTACAGGTCGCGGTAGAACGCCGCGGTCTGGTGGGGGTTCTCGCCGTAGCGCAGGTCCTGCAGCTTGACGAAGCGGCCGTTGGCCTGCGCCGGGTAGGCACTGCGGCGCGGCACCTCGGCGGTTTCGTCGAACTCGATTGCGGAGAGGTAGTCGCTGATGGCCGCATCGTAGTTGCTGATGCGGTTGAAGGCGGCCACCGACAAGGCAAACCGCGTCTTGAGCGTCAGGCCACCAGCCTTGAGCTCCTCCACCACGCCCGCGTATTGCGAGGCATCGGTCAGCACCGCCACGTCGCGCCAGTTCTTGGCGGCGCTGCGCACCATGGCCGGGCCCCCGATGTCGATGTTCTCGATCGCGTCGGCCAGCGTGCAACCCGGCTTGGCCACCGTCGCCTCGAACGGGTAGAGGTTGACCACCAGGATGTCGATGGTGGCAATGCCATGTTCCTTCAACGCAGCCATGTGCGCGGGCAGATCACGGCGCGCCAGCAGGCCACCGTGCACTTTGGGGTGCAGCGTCTTCACGCGACCGTCGAGCATTTCCGGAAAGCCGGTGACCTCGGCCACCTCGGTCACGGGCAGGCCTTCTTCGGCGAGCAGCTTTGCGGTGCCGCCGGTGGAGAGCAGTTGCACACCGAGCGCGTGCAGCGAGCGGGCGAGGTCGACGATACCGGTCTTGTCGGAAACGGAGATGAGGGCGCGCATGGATGGGGAGGAAAAAGGAGGAAGGGATCAGTCGATCAAGCCGTGCTCGAGCAGCTTCTTGCGCAGCGTGTTGCGGTTCAGGCCGAGCCATTGGGCGGCACGCGACTGGTTGTGCTGGGCCTGCTCCATCACCACCTCGAGCAGCGGGCGCTCCACGGCACGCACGAGCATGTCGTGCAGGTTGGCCGGCTCGGTGCCATCAAGGTCACGGAAATAGGCTTGCAGGCTGTTGCGGACGCATTCGTCCAGCGGGTTGCCGGGCGGGTTGTTCTTCTTGGTGCTCATACGGCGGCTCTGTCGGCGGAGTTCGGGCAACGAAGTCAGGCAGCGAGTTTCCAGGCGGGGGACTCGCGGGTGTCGATCCAGGCGTCGAAGGCATCGGCCACCACACGGCGTTGCGCATCGATGGTGGCACTGGCGTTGACGCGCGCGCGAAAGTGCGCGACCTCCTCGCGCGACAGCGGCAGCGATTGCGCGTACCAGCCCAGGTGCTTGCGTGCGCTGCGCACGCCGGTGTCTTCGCCATACAGGCTGTAGTGATCGTCCAGGTGTTCGAGGAGCCAGCCGCGCACCTCGGCAAGGTCGGGGGCAGCGAGATGCTCACCGGTGGCCAGGTAGTGGGCGATCTCGCGAAAGATCCAGGGCCGGCCCTGCGCTGCGCGGCCGATCATGATGGCGTCGGCCCCGGTGCGCTGCAGCACCTCGCGCGCCCGCTCGGGTGAATTGATATCACCGTTGGCGACCACGGGAATCTTTACCAGGCGCTTGATGTGCGCAACGGTGTCGTGCTCCGCCTGCCCTTTGTAGCCCTGCTCGCGTGTGCGGCCGTGCACGGTGAGCATCTGCACACCCGCGGCCTCGGCGGCCAGTGCGAGCACCGGCGCATTGCGGGCCGAATCGCACCAGCCGGTGCGCATCTTCAAGGTCACCGGCACGCCGTGCGGGGCACAAGCCTGCACCACGGCCTCGACGATGGCAATCGCCAGGGTCTCATCCTGCATGAGTGCGCTGCCGGCCCAATTGTTGCAGACCTTCTTGGCCGGGCAGCCCATGTTGATGTCGATGATCTGCGCGCCACGATCGATGTTGTAGCGCGCAGCGTCGGCCATCATGGCCGCGTCGGTGCCGGCAATCTGCACCGCGATCGGCGCCGCTTCGCCCTCGTGGTTGGCCCGGCGCGAGGTCTTCAGGCTGTCCCAGAGGTCACGCCGGCTGGTCACCATCTCGCTCACCGCGTAGCCGGCACCGAGGCGCTTGCACAGTTTGCGGAACGGCCGATCCGTCACACCCGCCATCGGCGCGACGAACAGGGCATTGGGCAGGCGGTGGGGCCCGATCTGCATGGTAGGGGGGGGTGGGTAGGCGCGAGGGGGGAGCGGCGGATTGTAGCTGCCTGCTTTTTCAGCAACCTGGGCACGACGCGGCTGCAACGCGGGTGCAAAGTGTGGCCATAAACCCTGGCGACAGGCGCTGTACAGGGCTCGGCCACAATCAGCGCCCTGCCTGTCGCCCCATGCCCGCCTGGTTTTCCACCCTTGCCCAATGGCTCGCCCTGCCCGAGGTCGGCCTGACCACCGTCTTCGTGGTGGCCTTCGTCTCGGCCACCTTGCTGCCCATGGGCTCGGAGCCGGCGGTGTTCGGTCTCGTGAAGCTCAATCCCGAGCTGTTCTGGCCGGCCATCCTGGTGGCCACCGCCGGCAACACGCTGGGGGGCGGGGTGAGCTGGCTCATGGGCCTGGGCACGCACCGGCTGGTGGACCGCGCACGCGGCAGCAGCACCGAGCTGCGCGCCCTGCAGTGGCTCGAGCGCTTCGGCCCCAAGGCCTGTCTGCTGAGCTGGCTGCCCGTAGTGGGCGACCCGCTGTGTGCGGTGGCGGGCTGGCTTCGTTTTCCCTTCTGGCCCTGCATGATCTACATGGCCATCGGCAAGTTCGTGCGCTACCTCACCATGACGGCCGCACTGCTGTGGGTCTTCCCGGGCATGTTCACCCCATGAGCGCAGCCGCGCACATCACGAAGGCTCTACCTTGACCTCACCTGCCCTGCCGCGCGCCTTGTGGGCGCTCATGGTCGGCAACTTCGTCATCGGCACGGGTGTGATGGTGGTGCCCGGCACACTCAACGACATCTCGACATCGCTGGGCGTGTCGATTCCGCAGGCGGGTCAGTTGATCACCGCGGCTGCCATCCTGATGGGCGTGGGCGCGCCGCTGTTCGCCACGCTGGTGGCTGGCTGGGATCGCCGCCGCCTGCTCGCCTGGTCTCTGGTGTGGTATGGCCTGCTGCACGTGGCCTGTGCTCTCGCGCCCAACTACGCTGCACTCATGCCCTTGCGCGTGCTGGCGGTCATCGCGCCCGCCGTGTTCACGCCCCAGGCCGCGGCCAGCGTGGGCCTGCTGGTGCCCGACCACCAACGCGGACGTGCCATCACCTTCGTGTTCCTGGGTTGGTCCGTGGCGTCCGTGATGGGCATGCCGCTGTCGGCCTGGATCGGCGGCGAACTCGGCTGGCGCTGGGCGTTCGGACTGGTGGCACTGCTCTCGATGGCCAGCGGCCTGTGGGTCTGGCGCGCGATGCCCGACGGCATCCGCCCGGCGGCGCTGTCGCGCCAATCGTGGGGCATCACCCTCGGCTCTGCGCCCCTCATGCTGACCGTGGGGGTGACGCTGCTCTTCGCGTTCGGCCAGTTCACGCTGTTCTCGTACTTTGCGCCCTACTTTGCTCAGACGCTCGGCCTGGGCGGCGCCGGACTCTCACTGCTGTTCCTGTGGTTCGGCGCCTTCGGGCTGCTGGGCAACGTGCTGGTCACGCGCTGGATCGACCGCACGGGCGCCGCGCGCGCCGTGCTGCTCACGCTGGGCCTGATCTCGCTGAGCTTGCTGCTGTGGCCGCTGGGTCGCGGCAGTTGGTGGCTGCAGGCACTGGTGGTGGTGCCCTGGGCGCTGGGCTGCTTCTCGGCCAACTCGGCCCAGCAGGCGCGGCTGGTGCACCAGTCACCCGTGCTCGCGCCGGCCACGGTGGCGCTCAATACCTCAGCCATGTATGGCGGCCAGGCCCTGGGTGCCGCGCTGGGCGGGCTGCTGATCGCGCAGGGGCAGATGCTGAACCTGCACTGGGTGGGCCTGGCGGTGATGGCCATGGCCATGGCCTTGAGCGCCATCGTGGGGCGAGCCAACCGGTTGCATTGACGGCGATGGAACCGCCAACTGACGGCGGTTACCCACCATGGGCCAACTTCCCACAGGTCCCATGAACGCCCTCACCTCCCCCGACACCGCCGCCCAGTGCCTGGTGGCCGCTGCCGAGTACTGCGAAGCCCTGGAAGCCGTCGTCGAAATGGCGCCCGGGGTGTGGTTCGTGCACTTCGAAACCGGCGGGGAATGCCTGGTCGAATGGGCGGACGAGCCCAGGCGGCTGGTCGTGACGGCCGGTGTCGGTGAGCCGACCGCCCAGGCCAGGGCAAGCATCCACGCCAGTTGCCTGACGTTCAACGCTCTTTGGAGCTCGCTGGGGGCCATGCGGCTCGCCAAGGACGACGACGGGGATCAACTGCTGCTGGTCAACGACCTGGTCTGCGAGGGCGAGAACCTGCCTGTGCAACTGGCCAACAACCTGTTGCGTCACGAGGGTCTGCGCCTGTTCTGGAGCATGGTGATCGACAGCGCCACCGATGGTCAAAGCGTTTCGCAATCCATGGATCTCCTTTCGGCGCAACGCGCCTGAATCGGCGTATGCCCTGGCTGCGCCCTCTGCAAGTCCACGCCGACATCTGCCCATGAGTTCCACCTCCGAGCCCACTGCCACCGCCACTGACGCCAGCGACCCTGCCGCCCCTGGTGCGCCGACAGCGTTGCCCGGCGGGCGCACGCTGTTCGCCCGCCCTGGCGCAGACAAGCCCGCTGCACCCGACGCCCGGGCACAGGCGCGCCGCCATCACCTGCAGGCCCACGCGGAGCGCGCACAGGCACGGCGCGAGGCCCTGCTGGCCCTGCTGCGCAGCAGCGCGCTGGGTGAGTTGGTGCGTGTCGATCCCCAACTCCAGCGCGATGTCTCCAAGCTGATGGCCTTCGTGCTGGACGACCTGGCGCCCCCGCTGTGAAAGGCCCGGCCTTGTGCCTGGCGCGAACCTTAAGCGCGCCGGACCGTTGAAGGGATTTCACAGCAGCACCTCGCAAGGGCTCCGCTCGGCGACCATGCGGCACATGCCGACCTGACGAACCACGTGCTCACCCTGGTTCCCGCCAACGGCGAGGCATCCACTTCCACGTTGCGCCAGGCGGTGATTGCCCTCAACGCCCACATGCTGGGGCGAGGCAACGCCGGCGTGGATCAATAGACTGCTGGCGCCGCCAGCAAACGCCAGGCCTGACCCAGCCCAGAGCGGCTGAGCAGCACTTGCGTGCGCTCAGCCGCTGAACAGGAAGTTCATCACGTCGCCGTCCTGCACGACGTAGTCCTTGCCCTCGGCGCGCATCTTGCCAGCCTCCTTCGCGCCCTGCTCACCCTGGTGGGCGATGTAATCGGCAAACGCGATGGTCTGGGCGCGGATGTAGCCCTTCTCGAAATCGGTGTGAATCACGCCCGCGGCCTGCGGGCCGGTGTCGCCCTTGTGGATGGTCCAGGCGCGCACTTCCTTCTCGCCGGCGGTGAAGTAGGTCTGCAGCCCCAGCAGGCTGTAGGCAGCGCGGATCAGGCGGTTCAGGCCGGGCTCTTCCTGGCCCAGCTCCTTCAGGAATTCGAGCCGGTCGGCGTCGTCCATCTCGGACAACTCGGCTTCGATCTTGGCGCAAATGGCCACCACCGGCGCGTGCTGCGCGTCGGCATAGGCCTTGAGTCGATCGAGCAAGGGGTTGTTCTCGAAACCGTCCTCGGCCACGTTGGCCACGAACATCGCGGGCTTGGCGGTGATGAGGAACAGCGGCTTGAGCAGCGCGCGCTCTTCCTTCGACAGATCGAGCGTGCGCACCGGCTTGCCCTCGTTGAGCGCAGCCAGGCATTTCTCAAGCAGCACGAGCAGCTTCTGCGCTTCCTTGTCGCCCGCGCGCGCCGTTTTCTGCGCGCGCTGGATGGTCTTTTCCACCGTGGACATGTCGGCCAGACACAGCTCGGTCTGGATCACCTCGATGTCGGCGATCGGGTCCACACGACCCGCCACGTGGATGACGTTCGGGTCCTCGAAGCAGCGCACCACGTTCACGGTGGCATCGGTTTCGCGGATGTGCGCGAGGAATTGGTTGCCCAGGCCTTCACCCTTGCTGGCACCGGCCACCAGGCCCGCGATGTCCACGAACTCCACGATCGCCGGCACCACACGCTGCGGCTTGACGATCTCGGCCAGTTGCGCCAGCCGCGGATCGGGCACCTCCACCACGCCGGTGTTGGGCTCGATGGTGCAGAAGGGGTAGTTCTCGGCCGCGATGCCGGCCTTGGTGAGGGCGTTGAAGAGCGTGGACTTGCCCACGTTGGGCAGGCCCACGATGCCGCATTTCAAGCTCATGAAAAGTCCTTGTAAATCAACCCCATCTGCACCATCGAGCCCAACACCGGCGTGGTCGAGGTGCCCGATTCGCGCGGTGCGCCCGAGCCGGGCGCTGGTCTGGAAGTGGGTGGGGGAGCAGCGGCTTGCCGAGGCGTTTGTCCTCGTTTTGCCTGGGAGAAACTGGTGCCGATTGTACTAATCAGCGAGTCCTTGCTCCTTCGTGCCACGGTGCGCGACGGGCGCATCCTGCGCGACCGCATGCTCAGCGGCTTTTGCGTGCGCATGAACCCACGCAAGGTGACGTTTCGGGTCGCCACGAGCGTGGCAGGCAAGCAGTTCCGCATGAACCTGGGCCACTGGCCGCTCATGAGCGTCGAGGAGGCCCGAGCACAGGCCATGGAGGTTCTCGCCAAGTGCCGCCGGGGCGAACGCCCGCACAGGCCCGCAGCCCCTGCCCCGTCGCCCACCCTGCGGGAGGTCTATGCCGACTACTGCCGCGACAAGCGCATCAAGCCGTCGAGCCAGTCGCGCTATGAATCGCTGCTGCGCACGCACTTCGGTGCCTGGCTCGATCGGCCCGTGTCGGAGCTGGGACAGCTCGAGTTCACCGAGCACTGCCGGGCGTTCGCGCAGCGCAGCGGCGCGGCCTTGGTCGAGTTGGCCCGTGGCGTGGTGGGCGCAGTCATCAAGTACGCGAACGCGCTGCACGGCCTGGAACTGGCTTCGCCTTTCGCCAAGCTGGCTGCGGTGGGCCTGCTGCCGGAGCGCGCCCAGCCCCGCGCCCGGGTGCTGCAGGAGGCCGACCTCCCCGCCTGGCGCGCGGCGTTGGACAAGCTGGGCGAGCGCCAGCGCGACTTCCTGCTCCTGACGCTCTACACCGGCCTGCGTCGCAACGAGTGCGCAGACCTGCGCCGGGATCAGATCGACCTCGTGGCGGGCGTCCTGAGCGTTCCTGAGACCAAAAACGGCAAGCCACACAGCCTGCCCATCACGCCGGCCATGCGCGAGATCCTGGAACGGCGCTGCGCGGGTCTGGAGGCGGAGGGCGCGTTGTTTAAGGGCGTGGCGGCCGGGCACCTCTCGAAGATGGCCGTCCGGGTGGGCGCACCCGCGTTCATGTTGCACGACCTGCGCAAGCTGCTGGCGACCGTCGGCGAACGGCTGGGTGTGGGTGACGCGGTGCTGCGCCGCATCTTGAACCACACGCCCCAAAAGGGCGACGTGCTGCACCGGCACTACGTGCAGCTCGGCGTGGAGGACGTCAAGGCACCAATGGAGCGCATTCAGGCCAGTCTCGACGCCGCAATCACAGCGCAATGTCCTGGCTGACGAGCCATGCTGGCATCACAGCCGACCGCCGCTCAGGGAGCAATCTGTGGAACGCCATCGGGAAAAATCTCCTGCAGGCGCACAAGAAGGGTTTTCTGATACTCGGCCACCTTGGGGTCCTTAGTACGTCCGTTCTTAGCGAGGTCGAAAAGCATCCCCGCCGCGCCCAGGATCACGGTAGCTGCGTTCTGGGCTCGAAAGTACACAAACCGCCACTCCAAGCCAACGTCAAGCTCGGGATGAAGTAAGGGCGCGGCGATCTTTCCCGATGGATGAACTGCCATGTCGCGGGCCGCGTACATCGCCCGGAGGTTCGAGCGAAGGACTGCCGCCCCCTTCGGCTTGAGCACGAAGGCGCGCCTCACGGTCTCAGCGACTTGCGTATAGCGAGCAGTACGCCCACGTCGCCAAGCCTCTGCCATGGACGCAGGAATGGTGACGTGCTCGCGAAGAATGGAGTACAGGGCGTCCCAGGCGATCGCTGCCGACATGATGGCGAGCATCGATGCCTCAAATTCAGTCTCCAGCGCCTCTGCCTTCGCCTCACCATCAGATCCAGCCCACACCTCGTTCCTCCGATCCCTTGCCTGCTGGGCGTCGTCCAAGTGCCTCTTGGCCATCTTTATCCAAGTTGGGCAGACGTCGAATCGAACGTGAAGTGTGATGGGGTCGCCCTCAACCTCACCGTCGTCCCTGATCCGGATCGAAAAGCTGGGGATGGCGACCTGCATTCCACGTGTGATGAAGATGCCTGGCATGGCTTTCCTCGCTTGTACGCAGTGAGTATCCAGTACCCACATAACCGTATGCACAATTGCAGAGCAACGGAGCTTTTTCTCGCAGCATCCCCAACTCCAAGCCATATCTTCTTATAGGGCGAACCCATAGGCCGCATAAGCGCGCGGTGCGGCAGCACGGCTACCCCCCTAGTTTGGATCCGCGGTTAGCATGAGCCCCATCGCAGCCCCAGGCGGGCCAACGAAGTCAGCCACACACCAAGTTCAGGGAGGCGACGCAATGACAGAGGGCAACGACGAGAAGTCAGCGCAGAAACTCGCGCGGCGACACCTTCGAATCATGCACGCTTGCGAGAAGGGCGCTACCGGGGTGTACTGGGGGCATCGCTTGGTCGCCTCGCTTCTATTTCGCGACCTCATCCCCCAGCTAACCGAGATGCACGGGCATGAGGTGGAACATTTCGCCGTGTTTGGAGGCCTCATGCGGGCACGTGGTGTACGGCCAGTTGTGGTGCCGACTCTGTGGTGCGCGGGCGGGATTGCCTATGGAGTGCTGACTGCGCTCGGTGGGCGCCGAGCCGTGTGGCGGAGCACGGCCGTGATCGAGGGCATTGTGGAGCGCGAGCTAACCGAGGCGGCCCGCTTCTTCAAGGGGAGAGACCGCGAAGTCCACCGGGCGATCGAGGTCATCCTGCAGGACGAGCTCGCCCACAAAACTCAAGGTGAGGCAAACAGCCCGGGAGAGCAAGCGGTGGACAAGTTCGTCACGCCCCTGGCAAAAGCGGGTGCGCAGGCCTCCAAGACATTCGCTGAGCGGCTCTGAGGCTGCTTTACCTGTTTGAATGCACGACAGTGCCATGGACAGATCGAAGCTCCGCCGCCACGCTGAAGCGGCCTTGGCCTTTTGTGGCCTGCTGGTAGTGCTCGCCGGCTCGATAGGGGCTGGGTTGTCGCTGTTGGTCGGTACAGTAAGCGCGTTGTCTGCATTGAAGAGTGCTCCAGTGCTTGCATCGCTTGGTCCACTGGTCGGGCTGGCTCTGATGCCAGCCTTCTACCTCGTCGCGGTAGTAATCGCCCTCTGGCCGGCCGCCATTGCAGGAGCGCTGTTCTTCCTGGCCGCAGCGAGCTCACTACTGAACCGGGTTCCTGTGTACTTAGTGCCCCTTCTGTGCGCCGGCTTCGGGCACCTGGGAGCCAATCTGGCCAATCTGTCCTTCGGTGGCGCGGCGTTCACCTGGAAGGGAGGGTTGCTCGGTTCCCTGCTCGGTTTTGTCAGCGGGGCGGCATTGTTCTGGCTTCCACCGCTACGCCCACTGTCGGACCATCTGCGGCGAGTCCGGGCCTCCGACGAATCCCGCCAGCGCGCTGGCGGCACATCGCAAACCACCGCATCCACTACGATGCAATCCCCCGGGCTCTAAAACACAGCGCTACGAAATCTGGGGGCAGCGCACCACCGATAACCAAATGCCCCACTCGATGGGGCTTTTGCTTTTGGTCCTCGGGGCGAATGGAATAGTTGTTCTGAGGTGCGATCTGCAACGGGCATGACGATCTGGAGCGTGCCGGGCCGGACTGATCGTTGAGGGCGATGCCACCTTTCTCTCCAGCGTCAACGCCAGAAACAGTGATGGCCGCCCTTGGATGGGCTTCGCAGTGTGCAGGCTTTGGTCCTCGCTTTGAGTTGTCCCGTCGCGGTCGGCAGCATGGATTGCATTGCCAACGGTGCAAACAGCGGAGACACTCTTCTCGCCTTCTCTTACGTTGTGTTGTCCCCCAGCCGCAGTTCCGCGGTTCATCGAACAGGAGCTCATCGTGCCTCGAAGAATCCGTTCCTCACTCGGCCTATGTCTTCTGCTGGCATCGTTCACAGCATCCGCGCAACTCGCACCTCCACCCGGGGAGGCCGACTTGATCGCGCGCGGCCTCAAGCCACTCGACGATGCAGCGTTGCGAGCCCTGGTCCCGGAAAAAACCCTGTACCACACCAACACATCCACCGGGCAGACCTACCCGATCTATTACCGCGAGGATGGCCGCCGCTTCCTCAAGGTGGGCACCAATGTTCGACCCTCGCGCTGGTGGTTCAAGGACGGCTTGCGCTGCGATGAGAGCGCGGCAGGGGGTAGCACGATCTGTTTCAAGATCTTCGACGACGGGGGCGCAATGCGTGCGTGCGCGGTCGGTGCGAAGTCTTGCGAATGGATCTTCACCGCAGAGAAGGGTGACGTTGAGGGTATCGGCAAATGAAGGCGCGGTGCTGGCGCCACTGGCTGGCCTTGCTGGCATTGGCGGGGACTGCCTTGCCCGCCTGGAGCACTGGCGGTAGCCCGTTGCACGCACTGATGCTGCCACCACAGAACTTTCAGGCACCCTACCCAGCGGTCCTGCTGCTGCACGGCTGCAGCGGTATAGAGCGCAACATTCCAATGTGGCAGGCTTTCCTGAGCAGCAAGGGCTATGCCAGTGCTGTCGTCGAAAGTTTTCAGCGCCGTGGCGTGCGGGAGATCTGCACGAACTTCAACCGAGTGCCTCAGCGCGAGCGCCTCAACGACGCCTACACCGCTTTGACCGCACTGGCCGCACGAACCGATATCGATCCCAAGCGCGTTGCCATCATGGGCTTCTCCAATGGGGGCGGGACTGTGTTGGGCGCCCTGAATCGCCTGATCGAATCCCAACTGCCGCCCGGCCACGCGCGCTTCAGCGCGGGCATCGCCCTCTACCCCGACTGTTCTGCCTTTGGAGCGGTGCCCATGACCGCCCCGATCCTGACCCTCATTGGTCAAGCCGACGACTGGACGCCGGCCAAGTATTGCGAAGGCCTCTCGCAGAAATGGGGGGCCAACTTCCAGACCATCGTGTACCCAGGCGCTCACCACAGTTTCGACATGCCCGATTTGCCACGCCACTTCATGGGCTCAGCGCGGAACCTGCACAGCAGCAGCGGCTATGGTGCCACCGTGGAGGGCAGCCCTCGGGCGCTCACGCAGGCGAAGATCGATGTGGAAGCATTTCTGGCGCGGACCATGCCGGCGACCGCTGCTGCCCGCTGAACCGCGCTCGAAGGTTGCATAGGTGTCGTTCCAGCGACCTGGGGCACGCACAGCGCAACTTGTCGTCAACGCCACAAACGACGAAGGCCATCCTAGGATGGCCTTTTTTGCTCGGCGCGTTTTGGTCCTGGCTTTGCCGGGGACTGCCGCGCCACACCCGGAGGTAGTTGATCCAGCTGCGGATCTCAGTCGGTCCAGCCTACGGGGTAGTTCTCGGCCGCGATGCCGGCCTTGGTGAGGGCGTTGAAGAGCGTGGACTTGCCCACGTTGGGCAGCCCACGATGCCGCATTTCAAGCTCATGACGGGGTGGGGAGGTTGTGGCCTGCCGAGGAAACCGTCCTCGTTCTGCCAAGGGAGAAGGGCCTCAATTGTACCGACCGACCCGTTCAGGCCGCTGCCTGCGCGGCCTGTTCGCGCACCCAGTGGGCGAACGCATCCACCGCGGGAGAGCCCGGCACCGAGCGCAGACGGCACAGGTAATAGCCGCGACCCGTGGTTGCACTGCCCGCCACGGGCACCACCAGGCGCCCGGCCGCCAGATCGGCCTGCACCATGCAACGCTGCACCACGGCCACGCCCATGCCCGCGCGGGCGGCCTCGATCAGGTTCATCACGAGATCGAAACCGGTGCCGCGCCAACCTTCAGGCAATCGACCACCCACCGCCTCAGCCCAGAGTGCCCAGTTGTCGCGGTAGTTGCTGTGGTAGAGCAACGGCCGGGCCAGCAGGGCGTCGGCACCGCGCACACCGCGCGCCAGGGCCGGTGCGCACACGGCCACGATCTCGCGGCCGACCAGGTACTGCGCGGCCACCTGCCTGGGCCAGCGCTGCCGCGGTCCGGTCTTGAGCGCCAGCCAGAGATCCACGTCGGTGCGGCTGAAGTTCTCGTCGTGGTGGTACTGGCGCCATTCGATGTCGATCGCCGGGTACCGCTGACGGAAATCCTCCAGCCGAGGCAGCAGCCACAGGTTGCCCAGGCTGGGCACCACCGACAGGCGCAGCCGCGCACTCTCGCGCCGCGCCTGCGCACGCCCCGCGACCGCCTCCAGCGCCGCCACCGGTTCGGCCACCTGTCGCTGCAGGTCTGCCCCCGCGGCGGTCAGGCGCACGCCACTGGGCGCGCGGTCCAGCAATGGTTCGCCCAGGTGGGCTTCCAGGCGGGCCACGGCGCGGCTCACAGCCGCCTGCGTGACGCACAACTCGTCGGCCGCGCGGCGAAAACTGCCGTGCCGCGCCACCCCGAGGAACGCGTGCAGTTCCACCAGCGAGGGGCTTCGTATGCGCATCGTTGCGATTACATCATGTCATCACTGACGACGAAAATGTCGTTTGCGGGTCACCGCCCGCCTCCCTACGCTGCGGGCTCCCGCATTCCATCGACGGAGACCCGATCCCATGCCCATCGCCCATCTGCTGCGCGCCGCCCTGGCCGTCACCGCTGCCCTCACCCTGGGCGGTGCCCATGCACAAGGTGCCTATCCCGCCCGCCCCGTGAAACTCATCGTGCCGTTCGCGCCCGGCGGCTCGACCGACCTGGCCGCGCGCCTGGTGGCCGAGTACGGCAGCCGCGAGCTCGGCCAGTCCATCGTGGTGGAGAACAAGGCCGGTGCCGGCGGTTCGACCGGCATGGAATTCGTGGCCCGCTCGCCGGCCGACGGCTACACCCTGGGCATGGCCACGGTCAGCACGCACGGCAGCAATCCGGCCGTCTACGGCCGCAAGCTGCGCTACCACCCGCTCAAGGATTTCGCGCCCGTCACCAACGTGGCCACCACACCGAGCGTGTTCGCCGTTCATCCCGGCACGCCCGCCCGCACGATGAAGGAGTTCATCTCGCTGGTGCAAGCCAACCCCGGCAAGCACAGCTTCGCCTCGCCAGGCATCGGCTCGCTTGGTCACGCCAACATCGAGCACTTCATGGCGCTGGCGAAAATGGAGATGCTGCACGTGCCGTACAAGGGCGCGGGCCAGGCGATGACCGATGCGATGTCGGGCCAGGTGACGGCCATCACCGACAACCTGCCTTCGGCGCTGCCCAACATCGCCTCCGGCAAGCTGCGTGCGCTGGCGGTGCTGAGTGAACAGCGCTCGCCGTCCCTGCCGGACGTGCCCACCTACGGCGAACTGGGCTTTCCCCAGATGGGCAGCGGTGGCTGGTTCGGCGTGGTGGCGCCCGCCGGCACGCCGCCCGAGGTGATCGCGCGCCTCAACACCGCCTTTCACAAGGCCATGAAGCACCCCGAGTTCATCAAGAAGATGGAGGAGTCGGGCGCGACGCTGATTCCCGGCACGCCGGAGTCCTTCGCACAGCAGATCCAGCAGGCCATGGAGCGCTACGAGCGCGTGGCAAAGATGGCGCGGATCTCCCTCGAATGAGCGGCATGACCGGACTGCCCGCCACGCCGCCGCCTGCGCCAGCGTTCTCGCTGCGCCCGCCCACGGGGCCGGCGGCGCCCTTGGTCTGCGACTCTCCCCACAGCGGCACCGACTACCCGGCCGACTTCGATCACGCGGTGCCGCGCGCGCTGTTGCGCCGCGGCGAGGACACGCACGTGGAGGCGCTGTGGGAAGCCGTGCCCGCGGTGGGCGGCACCCTGCTGGCGGCGCACTTCCCGCGCACCTACGTGGACTGCAACCGCACCGAGGACGACCTCGATCCGCAATTGCTCGATGGCCCCTGGCCCACGCCGCTGAACCCGGGTGAGAAGACGCGCCTGGGATTCGGGCTCATCTGGCGCAACATCGACGCAGCCACCCCGATCTATGCGCGGCGGCTCACGGTGGCCGAGGTGCAGTCGCGCATCGCGCGCTGCTACCGCCCCTACCACGCCACGCTGTCGCGCTGCATCGAAGACACGGTGGCGCGCTTTGGCGCGGTCTGGCACCTCAACCTGCATTCCATGCCCAACGACGCCTACCAGCGGCTGCAGATTCGCAGCCCGCACCCGCTGGCCGACTTCGTGCTCGGCGACCGCGACGGCACCACCTGCGAACCCGCGTTTGTCGATCTGGTCGAGCGGGAATTGCGCGCACGCGGCTACACGGTGGCGCGCAACGACCCGTACAAGGGCGTGCAACTGATCGCGCGCATCGGTCAGCCCGCGCAACGGCGCCACAGCCTGCAGATCGAGATCCGCCGGCCGATCTACATGCACGAGGCCACGCGCGAGCGCAACGCCGACTTCACCACCGTGCAGCGCGACCTCGCCGCGCTGGCGGCCACCCTGGCGAACCACGCCCGCGAGCAGGTGCGCGCCCCGGCCTGAGGCACGCGCCACGCTGGCGCGTTGGTTCAAGACTTTGCGGTGCGCGCCGCGCAACATGGGAGCTCCCAACCCGGAGCATTCCATGGAACTCAGCGTGAACGAGCGGCGCCATCCCATCGCGCCCGCCTGGCAGGACGAACGCCTGCTGTGGGTGCTGCGCGAGCACCTCGGCCTTGTCGGCACCAAGCACGGCTGCGGGGTCGGCCAATGCGCCGCCTGCACCGTGCTGGTCGACGGCGTGCCGCAGCGCAGCTGCCTGCTGCCCGTGCGCGAGGCGGCGGGGCGACGCATCACCACGGTGGAAGGGCTGGCCGGCGCCAACGACCATCTGCACCCGGTGCGGCAGGCCTGGCTTGACCAGCGGGTGCCGCAATGCGGCTACTGCCAGGCCGGGCAGATCGTGGCCACGGTGGCCCTGTTGCGCGAACACCCGCGGCCCAGCGACGCGCAGATCGATGCCGCACTGGCGGGCCACCTGTGCCGCTGCGGCACCCAGCAACGCGTGCGCGCGGCGGTGCACGCCCTGGCCGCTGAAGGGACTGCGCGATGAAGCGGCGCACCTTGCTGCAAGGCGGCGCGGGCCTGGCTGTCGCCTTCGGGCTGGGTGGCTGTGCATTGCCTGTGTTCCCCAAGCGCCCTGCCAGCGGCTACGCCGACGCGCTGGGCTGGATCCGCCACCACGACGGCCGCTACACGCTCGCGCTGCCCCGCATCGAGATGGGCCAGCAGATCGCCACCGCGCTCAAGCAGGTGGCCTGCGCCGAACTCGGCGTGTCATGGAAGGTGGTGGATCTTGTGCTGCCCGACACCAGCGCCATCGCGCGCGTGCGCGCCACCGTCGGCAGCGAGTCGGTGCGCGACTTCGCGCTGCCGCTGGCCCAGGCCTGCGCCACCTTGCGCGAAGCCCTGGCGAGAGGCGACACCGAGGGCTGGCGAAACGCCGATCCCTTGCCCGCGAACGCGCTGCGCGCCTTTCGTCGCGACACCGCGTGCGCCGTCCCGCCGCTGGTGCACGGCCACGCGATCGTCACCGGCGCACCGCTCTATGCCGCCGATGTGCGGCCACCGGGTGTGCTGTACGGCCGCGTGCTGCGCGCGCCCACATCGCCCGAGTTGCCCTCGCGTGCCGCGGCGTGGAACGAGGCCGCCGCGCGCGCCGTGCCGGGCTTCGTCGCGCTGGTTCGCGATGCACGGCTTCGGCAGGCCAGCGCCGACGGCCTGGGCATCGTCGCGCGCACGCCGGGCGCGCTCGAGCGCATCGCGGCCGCGCTGGCCGTGCAATGGCACACCGAGGGCGGTGGCGGTGACGCCGACATCGCACGCCAGATCGACGTCGACACCCACCGCGAACGCGGCGGCTTGCCGCACGAGGTGATGCAGCGCGGCCGCATCGAGCATGGCGCCGCGTGGGACGTGGACCTGCGCATCGACATCCCGCTCGCCGCACACGCCGCCATCGAGCCGCGCGCCGCGGTGGCCGCGCTGGATGCCGCGGGCGTGCTGGACCTGTGGGTCGGCTCGCAGGACGCGTACTACCAGCGCGACGTGGTCTGCAAGACATTGGGGCGCCGCGAGGACCGCGTGCGCGTGCACCCTTGCCGCGTGGGCGGCGCCTTCGGGGGCAAGACGATCTGTACCGTGGAGCTGGAGGCCGCGCTGCTGTGCGAGGCGGTGGGCGCGCCCGTGAAAGTGCAGTGGACGCGCGCGCAGGAATACCGACAGGGCTTTCACCGCCCGCCTTCGAGCCACCGCATCCGCGCGCGGCTGCGCAACGGGCAATTGCACGACTGGCAGCACCAGTTCGCCAGCAGCCACATCCTGTTCACCGCGGCCGGGGTGCCGGCCTGGCTGCAGCGCATCACCGACGTGGTGGCCGGCGATCCGGGTGTGGCGCGCGGTGCCGTGCCGCCCTACCGCCTGCCCAACGCCGACGTGCGTTTCGCACTCGCGCGCCTGCCGGTCTTCACCGGACCCTGGCGCGGCCTGGGCGCCGGGCCCAACGGCCTGGCCATCGAGTCGGCAATCGACGAATGCGCACGTGCCGCAGGCGCCGATCCGGTGGCGTTTCGCCTGGCGCACCTGGAAGACGCGCGACTGGCGCGCGTGCTGCGCACCGCCGTGCAAGCCGCGCCCACGCGGCCGTTGGCACCGGCATCGCCCGCATCGGCCGCAAATTCACGCGAAGGCCGCGGCGTGGCCTGCGGCACCTACAAACAACACAGCCATGCCGCCGTGGTGGCCGACGTGACCGTGGCCGCCGACGGCCAGGTGCGGGTGACGCAACTCACGTGCGCACACGACTGCGGCCACGTGATCGACGCCGACACGGTGCGCGCCCAATGCGAAGGCAACCTGGTGTGGGGCGTGGGCATGGCGCTGGGCGATGCGCTCTCGCTGCGCGACGGCGCTGTGGTGAGCGACAGCTTCGCGGCCGCGCCGATCCCGCGGCTGGACGCGGTGCCGCCGATGCGTGTGGTGCTGGTCGACGAGGGCGAGGCGCCTGGCGGTGCCGGGGAGACCGTCATCGTCGCGGCGGCCGCGGCCATCGCCAACGCGGTGCGTGCGGCCACCGGGCGACGCCCGACGCGCTTTCCCCTCGCCGCACCCGACTTCGCGCAGACTTCAGGCCATGGACGATTTCGCCTCGGCCGCGATGATGCGCATCGTGCGTGCCGGCCTGCAACGCCAGGGCCTGGCCGCGCCGCCCCTGCCACCCGCGCAGCATGGCCGGGTGCCCCTGCCCGACAAGCGCACCCAGCTGCGGGTGCTGTGGCAGGCCCATGGGCCAGGCGTGATCGCACGCCTGGGCGAGGCCGTGCACGACCTGCACGACGACCCGATGCTCACCGCCTTCGCGCCCGCCGACGACCCGTTCGATCTGCTGCAGCGATGGCAACGGCTGGAGCGTTTCGTGCACTCACGCCATCGCGTGCAGGTGCAGGCCACCGGGCCGAACCGCCTGTGCTGGCAACACGTGTCGCTGCATCAGGCGGCGCCGCCCGACATGGCCGAAGACCTGCTCGTGGCGGGCCTGCTGCTCGCGCTGGCGCAACGCGTCGGTGTGCAAGGCCTGCGCGCGCGGCCGGTGGGCACACGCGACTGGCTCTTCCGTGGTGGCTGGTGCGCAACGCGCTGGCCTGCAGCGCTGCACACCTGGGAATGGCAATGGGAGGCCGGCCATGTCGCGCCGCGCGCGACACCCGCTGCCCCGCCGCTGGCCTGGCTGCAGGCCGACCCGGCACGCGGCTGGACACTGCCGCGACTCGCGCACGTGCTGCACACCGCGCCGCGCACCCTGCAGCGCCAGCTGGCGCGCGAGGGCCAGCGTTTCAGCGGCCTGCTCGCGCAGGCCCGGCTCAACCACGCGGCGCACCGCCTGACCGACAGCGACGCACCGCTGGCGGAGGTGGGCTACCTCAGCGGTTATGCCGACCAGCCGCACTTCACGCGCCAGTTCCACGCCCACACCGGGCTCACGCCGGCGCAATACCGAGCGCAGTTCCGCACGCAGGTACGCGCGCCGGCGATCAGTCGAAGCGCCAGTTCCCGCTGACGCGCTGCCCCACGCGCAGCATCTGCCCGTCGCCTTCCAGCACGATGGCATTCATGCCGAAGGTGAGGCCACCGTTGACGCGCGCGTCGGCCCGGTAGGCGCGCAGCGCATCGTTCACCGCAGTGCCGGTCTGCGCGGTGTCCGGGTTGACGTCGGGGATCGAACAGCGTGCGCAGGGCTTCACGGGTTCGATCAGGGCCGCTCCTGCATCGGTGTCGATGCGCAGCGCCCCCAGGCGGTCCTCGTCGTGCGCCTGCAGCCCGCCGAGCACGATGTTCGGGCGCACGCGGCGCTGGTCGACGGCAGCGTGGCCGGCCGCGGCCAGGCGCTGGTTGAGTTCATCGAGCGACGCCGTGCTGGTGACCAGCAGCGCAAAACCATCGGCAAACTGCGTGCCGGCCTCGCGCCCGCCGGTCCACGCCGGGTCGCTCGGGCGCTTTACCTCGGGGTCGAAGCGGGCCAGGCGAAGCTGCTTCAGCGAGGCAGGTGCCTCCGGACCTAGGAAGTCGCTGAACCACTGTGCGGCGAGGTCGCCCATGTCGAAGGCTTCGACCTCGTCGTCCCACACCCGCACCTTGAGCGGGCCTTCCACCGCGTCAAGCCGCAGGTGCAGGGCCAGCATGCCCGGTGCCCGCAGCACGAGCTGCCCCATCTTGAACGCGGGCTGGATCAGCGCCATGCGCGGCAGCTCGCGCTGGCTCACGAATTCACCCTGCGCGTCCACCACCATCCAGGCGCGGTCGTAGAGCAGGCCGGTGTCGGTGAGCTCCGCTTCGGCGACCCGAACGCCCGCGCACGACTTGACGGGGTGGATCCAGAGTTCTTCGATGGTGGCTTGCACGTCGGCGGTGTCGGTCATGGCTGTCGGTCGGGTCAGAATGGCAAGGCGTCGGATTTTGCCCTGCCGCGCCAGCGGCACCGACCCGCAAGCCTAGAATCCCGCCATGTCTTCCCCAGCCACTGCACAGCGCGCCGACGTGGTCATTCGCGGCGCGGGCGTGGTGGGCCAGGCCCTGGCCCTGCTGCTCGCCCAGGACCGCCTGCGCGTGGCCCTGGTGGCGCCCCCGGCGGCGCCGCGGGCCGACGACGTGCGCGCTTACGCCCTCAACAACACATCGCGCGAATTGCTGCGTGCCTTGCGCGCGTGGCCCGACGACGTGCCCGGCGCCGTGACGCCGGTGACCGGCATGCAGGTGCATGGCGACGCAGATGGCACGCTGCGCTTCGACGCTGCCGAGCTCGGCGCGGAGGCACTCACCTGGATCGTGGACGTGCCCACGCTGGAGCGCCGCCTGGGCGACGCCATCGGTTTTGCGGCGGGCGTGCAGCGCGTCGAGGAGGCCCCGGCCGCACGCCTCACGGTGGTCTGCGAGGGCCGCCACAGCGCCACGCGCGAGGCCCTGGGCATCGAACACACCGTGTTTCCCTATCCGCACAAGGCGGTGGCGGCACGCCTGCGCGCGGCGCAGCCGCACGGTGGCATTGCGCGACAGTGGTTTGCCGACGGCGAGGTGCTGGCGCTGCTGCCCCTGGGCGGCGCAAACGCGCACGAACTCGCGCTGGTGTGGTCGCTGCCGACCGACCAGGCCGCCCAATGGTTGCAGGCCGAGCCGGCGGCGTTGGCGGCGGCGGTGCAGGCGCGCAGCATGCAGGCGCTGGGCGAACTCACGCTGCTGGGCGCACCGCAGGCCTGGCCGCTGCAGTTGTCGCGCGCGCGACGCTGGATATCGCGCACGGCAGCGGGCACTGTGGTGCTGGCCGGCGACGCCGCCCACGCCGTGCACCCGCTGGCCGGCCAGGGCCTCAACCTTGGCCTGGCCGATGCGGCCGAACTGGCCCGTGTGCTGCACGCGCGCGAATACTGGCGCGAACTCGACGACCCGAAACTGCTCAGACGCTACGAGCGGGCCCGTGCCGCCGACGTGCAGGCCATGGCCTGGGTGACGGACGGGCTGTTCTCGCTGTTCGGTCTGGCCGACAGCCGCGTGCAGTTGCTGCGCAACCGGGGCCTGTCCGGCTTCGACCGCAGCGGCCCCCTCAAACGCTGGTTTGCCCGCCAGGCCATGGGCCTGTCGCTCTGAACCCCTTTTCGATGCCCACGAACCCGGTCCACGCCCGATGAAGACCCTCAAGACCCTGTTGCTCGGCCTGATGGCCGGCTTGTCACTGGCCGCCAGCGCCCAGGAAGCCAGCATCCGCAAGAACCTGGCGGAGCGCCTGCCCGACATGCCGGCCATCGAGGAGATCAGCAAGACGCCCTTCCCCGGCCTGTGGGAAGTGCGCGTGAGCGGCAACCGGCTTTTCTACACCGATGACAGCGGCAGCTACGTCATGCTGGGTCCGATCATCGACACCAAGACGCGCACCAACATCACCGAAGAACGGCTGGAAAAGCTCAATGCCGTGGCCTTCAAGGACCTGCCTTTCAAGGACGCGTTCAAGATCGTCAAGGGCAAGGGCACGCGCCAGGTGGCGGCATTCGAAGACCCGAACTGTGGCTACTGCAAGAAGCTGCACCAGGAAATGGCCAAGCTCGATGACGTGACCGTGCACATCTTCCTGATCCCCGTGCTCGGCCCCGATTCGCTGGAAAAATCGCGCCGCATCTGGTGCGCGAAGGACCGCGCCAGGACCTACAGCAACTGGATGCTGAACCAGCAGCCGCCCGAGCCCGCCCAGTGCGACACGACAGCGATCGAGCGCAATGGTCGCCTGGCCGCGCGCCATGGCATCAACGGCACGCCCACGCTGATCTTCGCCAACGACACGCGCGTGCCCGGCTACATCCCGGCCGAGCGCTTCGAAGCCATGCTGAAGGAAGCCCGGGCGCGATGACCGCTGCCGCTACCCGCCCCGGGCAATCCCCCCTGCGCGACGACGGCGCGAAACCGCCAGCCCTGGCCCAGGCCCTGGGTGCCGGCGGTCTTGTGCCCTTCGTGGGTCTGGCCCTCGTGCTGTGGCTGGTGCCCCCCGACCCCGGCGCCTGGGTGGCGCTGGCCCTGGTGGGATACGGCGCCTTGATCGTGTCGTTCCTGGGCGGCATTCATTGGGGCGTGGCCATGGCACAAGGGCTGGCCACCACCGGGCACCTCGCCTGGGGCGTTGCGCCCAGCCTGCTCGCCTGGCCCGCGCTGTTGATGCCGGCGCACGCAGCGCTGCCGTGGCTGGGCCTGCTGCTGATCGTCTGCTACGGCGTTGACCGGCGCTTGTACGTTGCCGCTGGCCTGCGCGCCTGGCTCACCCTGCGCTGGCGCTTGTCGATGGTGGCCGCGCTGTCCTGCTTCATCGCCGCGGGAGCGACCTGATGCCCACCCGCCAACGGCGCCACGCCAGCCAGGCCCCGGTTCAGTACCGCGTGGCCGCCGCCGATCCCCACACCCACCTGTTCGACGTCACGCTGAGCGTGGCCGAACCGGCGCGGGCCCTGCGCGTGGCGCTGCCGGTGTGGATTCCCGGCAGCTACCTCGTGCGCGAGTTCTCGCAGCACCTGCAGGACCTGCGCGCCTGGCAAGGTGGCCGCGAAGTGGCCGTGCGCCAGCTCGACAAACACCGCTGGCAGGTCGACACACAAGCGGGCGACCCGCTGGAACTGCGCTACCGGGTCTACGCGCTGGATGCCTCGGTGCGCACCGCTTGGCTCGACGCCACCCGCGGCTTCTTCAACGCCACCAGCCTGTGCCTGCGCGTGCTCGGCCAGGAGGAACTGCCGCATGCGCTGGAGGTCACGCGAGGCGGCTCACCCGACGGCTGGTGCGTGGCCACCGGCCTGGTGCCGCAACGCGTGGACGAGCAGGGTTGGGGCCTCTACCGGGCGGCCGACTACGACGAGCTGGCCGATTGCCCGGTCACGCTCGGCCGCTTCTTCAGCGCCGACTTCATCGCCGGGGGCGTGCCGCACCGATTCGTGATGACGGGCGCGGGCGACTGGGTCGATACAGAACGGCTGATCGAGGACACGCGACGCATCTGCGAAGCCCACATTGCCTTCTGGCACGGTGATGGCGCACCGCCCTTCGAGCGCTACGTCTTCATGCTGCACGCCAGCGGCGACGGCTATGGCGGTCTGGAGCACCGCAACAGCACCGCGCTGATCTGCCAGCGCAGCGAATTGCCAGCACGACGCGACGGTACGGCCAGGCCGGTGGCGCTCAAGGCCACGGACGGCTACACCACGCTGCTCGGGCTCATCAGCCACGAGTACTTTCATACCTGGAACGTCAAGCGCCTGCGCCCCGCCGAGTTCGCGCGCTACGACTACGACCGCGAGAACCACACGGAGCTGCTGTGGTTCTTCGAAGGCTTCACGAGCTACTACGACGACCTGATCCTGCGCCGCGCCGGATTGATCGACGATGCCGTGTACCTGCAACTGGCCGCCAAGAACATCAACCAGGTGCGCCAGACGCCCGGACGCCTCGTGCAAAGCGTGGCACAGGCCAGCTTTGATGCCTGGACCAAGTACTACCGCGTGGGCGAGAACACGCCGAATGCGACGGTGAGTTACTACACCAAGGGCTCGCTGGTCGCACTGGCGCTGGACCTCACGCTGCGCCGCGAGGGCGCCGCCTCGCTCGACACCGCGATGCGCGCGCTTTGGCGGCGCTGCGAGGCCGGCCCCATGCGCGAACGCGATGTCCGCAGCGTGTTGCGCCAGCTCGGCGGGCGCGCCTTCGACGCCGAGCTCGACGCCTGGGTGCACGGCACCGACGAGTTGCCGCTAGAGCCACTGCTGCTGGCGCACGGCGTCAAGGTACAGCACGAGCCCGCACCGCTGGCGCAGCAGCTCGGCCTGCGCGTGAGCGAGGCCGGCGGCGCGCTGGTGGTGAAGAACGTGCTGCGCGGCGGCGCTGGCGAGGCAGCCGGCCTGGCCGCCGGTGACGAATGGCTGGGCGTGGAGTTTGCCCCGGCGCGCCGGGGCGGCACGCCAGAGGCCTGGCGGGTCCAGCGGCTCGACGAGGTGCAGGCGCTGCGCGGCACCCGCACGCGCCTCACGGCCCTGGTCTCGCGAGACCGCCAGTTGCTTCGCCTGCCGCTGCAGTGGCCCGCCGAGCAGCACACCCTGCGCCTGTCCGTGGGCGATGCCACCCGCCTGAGCGCGTGGCTGGGCGACAACGCGCCGGCTCAGAGCGCGGGCAGGCGCGGCGCGACGTCCTGATCGAACTGGGCCACGGTGGCCGCGTTCTTGAAGTTGCGCAGGCCGTCGCGGATGCGCGGCAGCATGGCCAGCAGTTCCGTGGCGCTCTTGCAGCCTTCCACCTTGATGGCCAGCGGCTCGCCCATGGGGCCGAGCTGATCGTTGATGAAGCGCACCACGAGGCGACGCGCCTCGGGAAACGGCAAGGCATCGGCCGTGGGCGGTGGCAGGGTGGCCGGTCCCTCGGCCACGGCGACGGCGGTCGCGGCAGGCGCCGCCGCCGGTGGGGGCGCTGCCGGAGCACCGCCTTCGATCCAGCCCTCGGCCGCCAGCTGCTCCAGCAGCGGCGCGGCCGCGCCATCGCTGCCCAGCATCTTGTCGAGCTCGCCCACGCTGCGTTTGCCGTCGACCATGATCAACAGCGAGCGCAGCCGCGGCCCCAGACCGGCGGGGCGGCTCGTGAGGGCGTCGCGGCCCTGTTCCGTTTTGACAAAGACGGTTTGCTTGTCCATGGCTTCCCAACCTTTGCGCGCGACTGTATCCACAGCAGGTGGGAAATGAACAGCGGGTTTGGCCCCAGTGACAGCTGCCGGGGTGACAGGCGTCACGCCCCGGGCGACCGCCGCCGGCTCAGCGTGGCCGCAGGTCCACGACGCGCTTGGCCTTGCCCTGGCTGCGCTCCACGCCCCCTTCGGCTTTGAGCTCGACTTCGATGCTGGTGCCCACGAAGGTCTTCACGTCGTGCTGCAGGGCCCGGGCGGCGGCCTGCGCCTCGGCAGATTGCGGGTCCAGGCCGGGACGGGTCTCCACGCGCACGGCCAGGCAATCCATCGGCCCCTGGCGCGTGAGCACGCACTGGTAGTGAGCGGTCAGCGCGGTGTGGCGAAGGATGAGTTCCTCGATCTGGGTCGGGAAGACGTTCACGCCGCGCACGATCATCATGTCGTCGCTGCGGCCGGTGATCTTCTCCATGCGGCGCATGGTGCGTGCGGTTCCCGGCAGCAGCCGCGTGAGGTCGCGCGTGCGGTAGCGGATGATGGGCAGCGCTTCCTTGGTGAGGCTGGTGAACACCAGTTCGCCCAACTCGCCATCGGGCAGCACGTGCCCGGTCTCGGGGTCGATGATCTCGGGATAGAAATGATCTTCCCAGATCGTCGGGCCGTCCTTGGTCTCCACGCATTCGTTGGCCACGCCCGGGCCCATCACCTCGCTCAAGCCGTAGATATCGACCGCGTCGATGCCCACGCGCTGCTCGATCGCCAGCCGCATGTCGTTGGTCCAGGGCTCGGCGCCGAAGATGCCGATGCGCAGGCTGCTCTCGCGCGGATCCAGTCCCTGGCGCTCGAACTCGTCGGCGATGGCGAGCATGTAGCTCGGCGTGACCATGATGATGTCGGGCCGGAAGTCCTGGATCAGCTGCACCTGGCGCTCGGTCTGCCCCCCGCCGAAAGGCACCACCGTGAGGCCGAGTTTTTCGGCGCCGTAGTGCGCACCCAGGCCACCGGTGAACAGGCCGTAGCCGTAGCTCACGTGCACCAGATCACCCCGGCGCGCGCCGCTGGCGCGGATGCTGCGCGCCACCACCGTGGCCCAGGTGTCGATGTCCTTCAACGTGTAGCCCACCACCGTGGGCTTGCCGGTGGTGCCGCTGCTGGCGTGGATGCGCGCGCAACGCTCGCGCGGCACCGCGAACATGCCGAAGGGGTAGTTGTCGCGCAGGTCGGCCTTGGTGGTGAAGGGAAACCTCGCCAGATCGTCCAGGCTGCGGCAGTCGTCGGGGTGCACGCCCGCGGCGTCGAACTTGGCGCGGTAGACCGGCGAGTTGGCATACGCGTGCTGCAACGTCGCGCGCAGGCGCTTGAGCTGCAGCGCGCGCA
Organism: Hydrogenophaga intermedia; assembly: GCF_023715105.1. Lineage (GTDB taxonomy): Bacteria > Pseudomonadota > Gammaproteobacteria > Burkholderiales > Burkholderiaceae_C > Hydrogenophaga > Hydrogenophaga intermedia_A. The sequence continues at coordinate 178,611 of NZ_JAMBNO010000002.1, forward strand.
ATTCGTCGATGCCGGCCTTTTCGATCGGCTCCAGGGGCAGGTTGGTCATGACGGGTCCTCTTCGGGAAACACGGTGCCGGCGATCTGCGCGCTCTTGCCGCGAAACAGCGCCACCACCTCGCCGCGCTGGTTGGTGACCTTCATGTCGTAGATGCCGTGGCGGCCCGAGAGCGTCTGCTCAAGGCCTTCACAGGTGAGCACGTCGCCCGCGTGCGTGGGGCGCAGGAACTCGATGCTGCAGCCCGCGGCCACGGCATTGCGGTTGTGGCTGTTGCAGGCGAAGGCAAAGGTGGAGTCGGCCAGCGTGAAAATGAAGCCGCCGTGGCAGATCTGGTGGCCGTTCAAGTGCAGCGGCTTGACCACCATGCGCATCACGGCGCGGCCGGGCTCGCAGGCCAGCAGTTCCATACCCATGGTGTCCTTGCTGGCCACGTCGTTGGCGAACATGGCCTCGCCCACCCTGCGGGCGCGTTCCTGGGGTGTCATCACGCGCCCTTGAAGCGCGCCGGGCGCTTTTCGCGAAACGCCATCACGCCCTCGATGTAGTCGTGCGTGCGGCCCAGCGCCGACTGCGTGTCGCGCTCGACGTCGAGCTGCGCGCTGAAGCTGCGCGTGGCAGCGTCGCGCAGCAGGTGGCGCGTAGCCACCAGCGCCTGCGTGGGCATGGCGGCCAGCTTGTCGGCCATGGCCAGCGCCGCGGCCACGCTGTCCTCGGCCACGTCCCAGATCATTCCCCACTCTTTCGCCTGCGCGGCAGGCAGCTTGTCGCCCGTCATGGCCAGCGCCATGGCACGCGCCAGGCCCAGGCGCTCCACCAGCAGCCAGCTGCCACCGGCATCGGGGATCAGGCCGATCTTGCTGAACGCCTGGATGAAGCTCGCGTTCGGCGCCGCGATCGCGATGTCGCAGCACATCACCAGCGAGGCGCCCGCGCCCGCGGCCACGCCGTTGACGGCGGCGATGGTGGGCATGCGCAGGCCCATCAGGCGCCGCGCCGTGGGGTTGAAGGCCTGCTCGATCACCGGGCCGGGGTCGGCACGCTGCATCAGGTCGGGCCCGGGCTCGAAATCGAACTCGGCCAGATCAGCGCCGGCGCAGAAGCCGCGCCCGGCGCCGGTGATCACCAGGGCGCGGATCGCGGCGTTGGCCTCGGCGCGGTCGAGCGCCGCCCACAGGTCGCGGTGCATGGCCCGCGTGAAGCTGTTGAGGGCGTCGGGTCGGTTGAGCGTGAGCAGGGCGACGGCCCCGCGCTCTTCGTACACCACGGTGCTGGCCTCGTGGGCAGGGCTCATCGTGTCTCCTCGGTGGGTGGTTCTCGATCGGCAATTTACCATTAGCCAACCGATCGGTCGGCTAATGAATACCCGTAGGGCTTGGCCCGCTATAGTGCCCGGCTGGCACCCGAAAACCCCCGAGGAGATTCCATGAGCACCGCCCCCGAATGCATCACCGTGCGCACCGAAGGCCGCGTCGGCATCGTCACGCTGAACCGCCCCAAACAGCTCAACGCGTTGAACAACCAGCTCATGGACGAGCTGGGCGCCGCACTCAAGGCCTTCGACGCCGACGAGAACATCGGCTGCATGATCGTCACCGGCAGCGAAAAAGCCTTCGCGGCGGGCGCCGACATCGGCGCCATGGCCACGTACACCTTCGCCGACGTCTACAAGGGCGACTACATCACCCGCAACTGGGAAACCATCCGCAGCGTGCGCAAGCCGGTGATCGCAGCGGTGAGCGGCTTCGCCCTGGGCGGTGGCTGCGAGCTGGCCATGATGTGCGACTTCATCATCGCGGCCGACAACGCCAAGTTCGGCCAGCCCGAGATCAAGCTGGGCATCATCCCGGGGGCCGGCGGCACGCAGCGGCTGCCGCGTGCCGTGGGCAAATCCAAGGCCATGGACATGGCGCTCACCGGCCGCATGATGGACGCCACCGAGGCCGAGCGCGCCGGCCTGGTGAGCCGCGTGGTGCCGCTGGACAAGCTGATGGACGAAGCCCTGGGCGCCGCCCTCACGATCTGCGATTTCTCGCAGATCGCGGTGATGGCGGCCAAGGAATCGGTGAACCGTTCGTTCGAGGGCAGTCTGTCCGACGGCGTGATGTTCGAGCGCCGCATGTTCCATGCCCTGTTCGCCACCGACGACCAGAAGGAAGGCATGGACGCCTTCGTGAACAAGCGCAAGGCGGTGTTCAAGAACACTTGAGGGTTTCCGGCTTGGGCTATAATGCGCGGCTTCGGCGATATAGCTCAGTTGGTTAGAGCGCAGCATTCATAATGCTGATGTCGGTGGTTCAAGTCCACCTATCGCCACCAGATTCGAGGCGGGCTCCGGCAACGGAGCCCGCCTTTTTCATTGCCCCGCCCGCAGCAGACCCCACGCGCCATGGCCCTCAAGTCCACCGTCTTCAAGGCGAATCTGCAGATCGCCGACATCGACCACGGGTACTACGCCGACCACGCCCTCACCCTGGCACGCCACCCGAGCGAGACCGACGAACGCATGATGGTGCGCCTGGCCGCGCTCGCGCTCAACGCGCACGAGCTGGTCGACACCTGCGGCGGAGACGGCATTCTGGTGTTCGGCGCGGGGCTCTCCGACCCGGACGACCCCGACCTGCACCTCACCGACTTCACCGGCCGCAAGCGCCTGTGGGTGGAGGTCGGCCAGCCTGAGGACAAACCCCTGGCCAAGGCCTGCGGCCAGGCCGACGCGGTGCGCGTCTATCCCTTCGGCAGCGCGGCCGAGGTCTGGTGGCGCGGCATCGAGAACAAGCTCACCCGCCTGGACAAGCTGCAGGTGTGGCGCATACCTGCCGATGCCGCCCCGGCGCTGGCGGCCCTGGCCGAGCGCAGCATGCAACTGCAGGCCACCGTGCTCGAAGGCGTGCTCACGCTCAGCGGCGAGCGCGGCAGCGTGAGCCTGGAGCCGCAGCGCTGGCGCTGACCGGCGGGGGCTCACGCACTCCGCGCGGCGCGCAGCGAGCGCCCACCCCCATGAGACAATCGCGACCCCGACCAGCCTCTGGATCTACACCATGAACCGCTGCCTCACCCCCCTGCTGCTCACCCTGGCCCTGGCCGGCGCCACGCACGCCCAGGCCCAGGGATCGACGCGCAACTTTCCCCGCGAAGCCCTGCGCGGCGAGATGACCGTCAAGCAGCCGCCCTACCTCGAGATGGACGATCGCGTCACGCGTCTGTCGCCTGGCGCGCGCGTGCTCGACGAAGGCAACCGCCTGGTGCGGCCAGCCTCGCTGCTCAACCGCGAGATCACGGTCAACTACCTGCTCGACCGCCGCGGGCAGGTGACGCAGGCCTGGATCCTCACCGCCGAGGAAAAGAAGGAAAAGCGCCCCGGCTACGGTGTCGAGCGCAACTTCACCTTCGAATCGCAGCAAGGCGCCGCCACGGCGCGCACGCTGCCGGCCCCGGCCACCCCCAACTGACCGCCGATTCACCTGTGCCCGCCATGCCGGGTGCGATCCGGGCGCGCGCGCCCGCAGGAGCCATTGCCATGACCCACAAGAAAGTCTTCATCAAGACCTTCGGCTGCCAGATGAACGAGTACGACTCGGACAAGATGGCTGACGTGCTCAACGCCGCCGAAGGCTACGAACCCACCGACGACCCGGAGCAGGCCGATCTCATCCTGTTCAACACCTGCTCGGTGCGCGAGAAGGCGCAGGAAAAGGTGTTCTCCGACCTCGGCCGCGTGAAGCACCTCAAGCAAAAGGGGGTGCTGATCGGCGTCGGCGGCTGCGTGGCGAGCCAGGAGGGTGACGCCATCATCCAGCGTGCCCCGTTCGTTGACGTCGTGTTCGGCCCGCAGACCCTGCACCGCCTGCCCGAGCTGCTGGCCAAGCGCGCGCAACAGGCGAAGCCGCAGGTGGACATCAGCTTCCCCGAGATCGAGAAGTTCGACCACCTGCCGCCGGCCAAGGTGGAAGGCGCCTCGGCCTTCGTCTCCATCATGGAAGGCTGCTCCAAGTACTGCAGCTACTGCGTGGTGCCCTACACCCGCGGCGAGGAGGTGAGCCGCCCCTTCGACGACGTGCTGGTGGAAATCGCCGGCCTGGCCGACCAGGGCGTGAAAGAAGTGACGCTGCTGGGCCAGAACGTGAACGCCTACCGCGGCGCCATGGGCGACACGACCGAGATCGCCGACTTCGCGCTGCTGCTGGAGTACGTGGCCGAAGTGCCGGGCATCGAGCGCATCCGCTACACCACCAGCCACCCCAACGAGTTCACGCCACGCCTGATCGAGGCCTACGCGAAGATCCCGAAACTCGTGAACCACCTGCACCTGCCGGTTCAGCACGGCTCGGATCGCATCCTCATGGCCATGAAGCGCGGCTACACCGCCATGGAATACAAGAGCACGATCCGCAAGCTGCGCGCGATCCGCCCCGACATCTCGATGAGCAGCGACTTCATCGTAGGCTTCCCCGGCGAGACCGAGGACGACTTCAACAAGATGATGAAGCTGATCGAGGACATCGGCTTCGACAGCAGCTTCTCCTTCATCTTCAGCCCGCGCCCGGGCACGCCGGCCGCCAACCTGGCCGACGACACGCCGCACGAGGTGAAGCTCAAGCGCCTGCAGCACCTGCAGGCCACCATCGAGGCCAACGTGCGGCGCATCAGCGCCAGCCGCGAAGGCACGGTGCAGCGCATCCTGGTGGAAGGGCCGTCGCGCCGACCCGGCAAAGATGGCGCCGCGGAACTCATGGGCCGCACCGAGTGCAACCGCATCGTCAACTTCGACGGTGGCCCGAACGGCGTCCGGCTGGTGGGTCAGATGATCGACGTGCGCATCACCCAGGCGCTGCCGCACTCGCTGCGCGGCGAGGTGCTGGTGCGCGAAACCGCCTGAACCCGCGCGCGTGAGACCGTCCTCGCTGTCGTTCCAGCAGCTGCTGCTGGTCGCCTTCGTGCTGATCGGCGCCTTGCTCGGCGCCGCGGCGGTGCGCGCGCTGTTCTCGCTCGAGACGCTGCTGGCGCAAAGCCGCGAGGGCACAGCCCAGGCCATCGCGCTGTCCACCGCGGCGCAATCGCTCTCCGAGCGCAGCCTGACCATGGAGCGCGCGGCGCGCCAGTCGCTGGTGCTGGGCGATCGCCAGTTGCGCCAACGCTTCACCGAGGCCGCCGGCCACGCGCGCGACATCCTCGGGCGCTTGCAGGACAACGAACTGCCGGCAGAATTCGCTCAACCCTGGCGGCGCCAGATCGATGTGGTGAGTGACCTGCTCGAGGGCCCCACCGAGACGGCACTGGACCGCGAGCGCGAGGTGGCGCGCGCCTTTCGCGAACTCGATGGCCACAGTGCGGCGATCGCGCAGAAGGTGCAGTCCATCATCGCGGGCCGCAACGAGGCGCTGCAGGCCGGCTTCGAGCGCAGCCGCCAGCAGCTCACGCAGATCGTGACCGGCTCGATCTTGCTCGCGGCCCTGATGGCGCTGGGTTTCGGCATCTGGCTGGCCAAGCCGTTCCAGCGCCTGGAGCGCGCCATCGTGGCGCTGGGCGAGAACCGGCTTGACCAGCCCATCGACATCCGCGGCCCCAAGGACGTGCGCCGCGTGAGCCAGCAGCTCGACTGGCTGCGACTGCGCCTGACAGAACTCGACGCCGACAAGGCGCGCTTTCTTCGCCACATCTCGCACGAGCTCAAGACGCCGCTGGCGTCGCTGAGCGAGGGCGTGGCGGTGCTGGGCGACGGCGTGGCCGGACCGCTGAACCCGAGCCAGGCCGAGGTGGTGAACATCCTGCAGCACAACACGCAGGTGCTGCAATCCCAGATCGAGGCGCTGCTGCGCTTCAACGCGGCAGCGTTCGAGGCGCGCCAGCTCAAGCGCGAGCGGACCGACCTGCGCGCGCTGCTGGAGGAGCAGGTCGAGGCGCAACGCCTGCACTGGCAGTCGCACGCACTCGCGGTGCGCGTCGAAGGCGATGCGGTGCACGTGCCGGTGGATCGCGAGAAGATGGCCTCGGCCGTGGGAAACCTGCTGCTCAACGCCATTCGCTTCTCGCCGCACGGTGGCACCATCCGCCTGGTGTTGTCGAGCCTGCCCGCGCGTGTGAGCATCGACATCATCGATCAGGGCCCGGGCGTGGCGCCGGCCGATCGCGACCGGGTTTTCGAACCTTTCTACCGGGGCGAGCGTCAGCCCGAGGGCGCGGTGCGCGGCACCGGCATCGGTCTGTCCATCGTCCATGAATACATCGTCGCCCACGGCGGCCGCATCGAGTTGCTCGAGGGACCCAGGGGCGCACATTTCCGCATCGAGTTGCCTCATGTCGTATGAACCTCTGCGCGCTGCGGCGCGCCATCTGCTGCCCGGCGCCGCATGGCGGTTGCGGGGCGCGCTGGCGCTTTGCACGCTCACCAGTGCCTGCGCCGTCACGCCGCTGACAGCACCACCCGCGCCCGCACCGGCCGTGGCCAGCACCCCCGCGGCGCCAGCCGAGGCATCCACGCCCGCACCGGCAGCCAGCACGCCGGATGCGGCGACGCCCGCCCCCAAGGCGGCGACGCCCTCGCTGGTGGTGACCAACATCGACAGCGTGGGTACACAAGAGGCCACGGCGACCGTGCTGCGCTATGCCGATCGCGTGCGTACCCTCACCCCTGCCGAGCTCGGGCTGGAAATCGCCGCGCTGGGCGAACCCGGTAGCCAGCCGCTGCGCCAGATGCAACTGGCCGTGGCGCTCATGCACAGCAACCAGCCGGTGGAGACCGCGCGCGCGCTGGGTCTGCTGCAGCGGGTGGCGGCGAACACGTCCACCGACGCCACACCCTACCGCCCGCTGGCCCGGTTGATCGCGCAGCGGCTCATGGAGCAGCGCAAGCTGGAGGAAGCCTTGGATCGCCAGGCGCAACAACTGCGCGAGCAGCAGCGCCGCATCGAACAGCTCAACGAACGGCTGGAGGCGATGCGTGCCATCGAGCGCAGCCTGAACAACCGCGCACCGGCGCGGCCGGCAGCACCATGAACGAGCCGACCACCCCCCGCGCGCGCCTGCTCGTGGTTGACGACGACGCCGACATGCTGCGCCTGCTCTCCATGCGCCTGGGCGCTGCGGGCTACCACGTCACGGCGGTAGGCTCGGCCGAGGCGGCGCTCGCGCAGCTCGAGATCGAACGCCCGCAACTGGTGATCTCCGACGTGCGCCTGCCCGGGCGCGACGGCTTGGCCCTGTTCGACGAGGTGCGCGCGCGCCACCCCTCGCTGCCGGTGATCCTGCTGACCGCGCACGGCACCATCCCCGACGCGGTGGAGGCCACGGCGCGCGGCGTCTTCACCTACCTCACCAAGCCCTACGACGCCAAGCAACTGCTCGAGAAGATCGCGCAGGCCCTGGCACTGGCCGCGCCCAGCCTGCCCACGAAGCACGCCGACGAGACCTGGCGCAACGAGATCGTGAGCCGCTCCAACCGCATGGCCGACCTGTTGGCCGAGACGCGCATGGTGGCGCAAAGCGACGCGAGCGTGCTGCTGCGCGGCGATTCCGGCACCGGCAAGGAATTGCTGGCACGCGCCATCCACAAGGCCAGCGCACGCGCAGGCAAGCCCTTCGTGGCGGTGAACTGCGGCGCCATCCCCGAGGCACTGCTCGAATCCGAGTTGTTCGGTCACGTCAAGGGCGCCTTCACCGACGCGGTGACCAATCACAAGGGTCTGTTCCAGGCCGCCGACTGCGGCACGCTGCTGCTCGACGAGATCGGCGACATGCCGCCGGCGTTGCAGGTGAAGCTGCTGCGCGTGCTGCAGGAGCGCGCGGTGCGCCCGCTGGGCTCGAGCCAGTCGGTGCCGGTGGATGTGCGCATCGTCTCGGCCACCCACCGCGACCTCGAAGCCGCCATGGCCGAAGGCCAGTTTCGCGAGGACCTGTACTACCGGCTCAACGTGGTCACGCTGACGCTGCCCACCCTGGCCGAGCGGCGCGAAGACATCCCGCTGCTGGCCAACCACTTTCTCGCCAAGCTCTCGGCCAAGTACGGCAAGCGCAGTTCGGGCTTCGCGCCCGAGGCACTCAAGGCGCTCACCATGGCGACCTGGCCGGGCAACGTGCGCCAGCTCTACAACGTGGTCGAGCAGGTGTGCGCGCTCAACACCACGCCGCTGGTGCCGCTGGCGCTGGTGCAGCGCGCGCTGCGCACGCCGTCGGTGGAAGTGCTGAGCTTCGCCGAGGCCCGCCAGCGTTTCGAGCGCGCCTACCTCGTAGACCTGCTCAAGATGACCGATGGCCACGTGGCCGACGCGGCGCGCCTGGCGCAGCGCAACCGCACCGAGTTCTACCGCCTGCTGCAGAAGCACGCCCTCACCCCCGGCCTGTTCAAGAGCGACAGCACGGGCGGCGATCTGCCCGACGACCCCGCTGTCGCCGATTCGTGACAGCCTCGAGCCCCTGACGCGCAAGGCTTTGCGGCGCTCCCGACCCCTGGCGGTCGCCAGATGGCGACAAAATCAAGGGTTTTCCCGGGGGTGAAGGCGCTGCGAACCGGACTGCCCCAGCCCGGCATACGCAAGCCTTTGATTCGAAAGCGTTTTTCAGGACTGGCACAGCGCTTGCGCTATAGAGCGCATGCCTTGGAGCCCGACCCGAATCGCCCGACGCCTTCGCCACCTGTCCATCGCCCTGACGGCCGCGCCGTTGCTGGCCTGGGGCCCCGCGCACGCCTTCGGCTGGGACCAGCTCGTGCACCTCGCGCAGGTGCGTTCGGCCGAGCCCTGGCGCGAAAGCAGCGACAAGCTGCCCGAACCGCTCGCCAGCATCACTTACGACCAGCTGCGCGACATCCGTTTCCGCCCCGAGCGCGCCACCTGGCGCAACGCCGGCCTGCCCTTCGAGGCGCAGTATTTCCACCTCGGGCTGTACCAGACGCAGCCGGTGCGCATCCACGAGATCACGCCCCAGGGTGAGGTGCGCGACATTCCCTACCGCAGCGAGGACTTCCACTTCGGCGCCAACCGCTTCGACACCAGCGCCTGGGGCGACCTCGGCCACGCCGGGTTTCGCCTGCACTACCCCCTCAACAACGTCGCCTACAAGGACGAGCTGGTGGTCTTCCTGGGCGCGAGCTACTTTCGCGCACTCGGCGCCCAACAGCAGTACGGCCTGTCGGCGCGCGGCCTGGCCATCGATACGGTGGGGGGCGGCGGCGAGGAGTTTCCGCGCTTCACCGGCTTCTGGATCCAGCGCCCGGCGCCCGACGCCAAGGAAGTCACCATCTACGCGCTGCTCGAATCGCCCCGCGTCACCGGTGCCTACCGCTTCGACATCAGCCCCGGCTTCAACACCACGATGGGCGTGCGCCTGCGGTTGTTCGCGCGCGAGGGCGCGGCACCGATCAACACGCTGGGTATCGCGCCACTCACCAGCATGTTCCTGTCGGGCGAGAACCAGCCCCTGCCCGGCGACTTCCGCCCCGAGGTGCACGACTCCGACGGCCTGATGCTGGCCAGCGGCGAAGGCGAGTGGCTGTGGCGTCCGCTGCAGCGGCCGAAGGCCATCACGGTGAGCTCGTTCGGCACCACCGATCCGCGTGGCTTCGGGCTGATGCAGCGCGACCGCCGCTTCGCCAGCTACGAAGACGTGGAAGCGCGCTACGAACGCCGGCCCAGCGCCTGGGTCACGCCGCGCGGCGCCTGGGGCGCGGGCCGCGTGGAGCTGGTGCAACTGCCCACGCCGGACGAGACGCACGACAACATCGTGGCCTACTGGGTGCCGGCGCAAGCGCTGCAGCCGGGGCAACCGCTGGAGCTGGCCTACGACATCGCCTGGCAAGGCGATGAGCAGCAGCGCCCGCCCGCCAGCTGGGTCACGCAGAGCCGCCGCGGCTATGGCTACAGCCGCCTCAGCGCTGCCGAGCAGGCCAAGCAACCCAAGTTCGTGCTCGATTTCGCCGGCCCCGCCCTCGACGCCCTGCCGCCCGGCGCCGACCTGCGTGCCGTTGTCAGCACCAACGCCAACGGCCGCGTGCTCGAGGCCATCGCCTACCCCAACCCGGCGACGCGCAGCTGGCGCGTGAGCCTGCGCGTCGCGCGCAACGACCCGACACAGCCGGTCGAACTGCGCGCCTTCCTGCAACACCAACAACACACCGTGAGCGAAACATGGACGCACCTGCTACTGCCCGAATGACTGCCCGCAGCCGGCTGCGCGAGGAGCGCCACCCCAACGCGGTGACGGCGCCCCCACTCAACCGCGGATCGATGGTGCCGCGCCCCTGGCGCGGCTTCTGGAACAGCGTGGGCACCGCCCTGCTGAGCACCGCGAGCGACCTGCTGCCGCCCTATGGCCAGCGGGTGGCTCGCGCGGCCGAGCCGCAGGAGCCCTGGCAGGCTGCGGGCAATCGTCGCCGCGCCGTGTTCGTGGTGCTCACGGTGTTGTGGACGTTGATGGCCGGCGCCCTGTTCGCGCACCTGCAGCCCGAGGACGGCAATCCCTGGCTGCAGGCCAGCCAGCTGGTGCTGTTCGTCGTGCTCTCGGCCTGGGTGCTCACCGGCTTCGTCACAGCGCTCATGGGCTTCTGGGTCTCGCTCTTCGGTGACCGGCACACCCTGCGCGCGGCCGACGTGCGCGACCATGCGATCAGCCCCGACGCGCGCACCGCGATCATCATGCCGATCTGCAACGAGGACGTGGCCACCGTGTTCGCCGGCCTGCGCGCCACCTGCGATTCGCTGGCCGCCACCGGCGAGGCCGGCGTGTTCGACGTCTTCGTGCTCTCCGACTCCTACGACCCCGCGATCCAGCGCGCCGAGCGCGCCGCCTGGGAGAACCTGCGCACCGAACTCGCCGCGCAGGGCGGCCGTGCTGCGGTCGAGGTGTACTACCGCCTGCGCACGCGCCGCACGCACCGCAAGGCCGGCAACGTGGCCGACTTCTGCCGCCGCTGGGGCAAGGACTACCGCTACATGGTGGTGCTCGATGCCGACAGCGTGATGAGCGGGCGTTGCCTGACCGACATGGTGCGGCTGATGGAAGCCCACCCGCGCGCCGGCATCATCCAGACCGCCACCCAGGCCGTGGGCCACGCCACGCTGCACGCGCGTGCCCAGCAGTTCGCCTCGCGCGTGACGGGCCGCCTGTTCACGCTGGGCATGCAGTTCTGGCAGCTTGGCGAGTCGCACTACTGGGGCCACAACGCCATCATCCGCGTCGAGCCCTTCATGCAGCACTGCGCGCTGGCGCCGATCCCGGGCAAGGGCGGCATGGCCGGCGGCATCATGTCGCACGACTTCGTCGAGGCCGCGCTCATGCGCCGCGCCGGCTACCACGTGTGGCTGGTGTCAGACTTGCAGGGCAGCTACGAGCAACAACCGCCCGACTTGCTGAGCGAATTGCAGCGCGACCGCCGTTGGTGCCAGGGCAACCTGCAGAACGCGCGCCTGATGGCCGAACCCGGCATCCACCGCGTGCACCGCAGCATGTTCGCCATCGGCGCCATGTCCTACCTGTCGGCGCCGCTGTGGCTGGCCTTCCTGGCCTTCGGCACCGCGTTGTGGGTGACCGACCAGACCGCCGTGCCGAGCTGGGACGCCGTGCCCGCAGAGCTGCGCGGCCTGTGGCTGTGGACGCTGTGCCTGCTGTTCATGCCGCGCGTGCTGGGCCTGGTGGCCGTGTTCCTCAAGCGCGAGCAACGCCAGTTCGGCGGTGCGCCCGCGTTGCTGATGAGCGCGGTCGTGGAGACCGTGCTGGCCGTGCTGCAGGCGCCGATCCGCATGCTCGCGCACTCGTTGTTCGTGGGCGTGGCGCTGACCGGTCTCAAGCTCGAATGGAAGTCGCCCCCGCGCGAAGCCGCCGGCATCGCCTGGGCCGATGCGGCACAACGCCTGGCGCCCATGAGCGCGGTGATCGTGCTGCTGGGCGGGGGTGTGGCCCTGATCAACGCCGACGCCTTGCTGTGGCTGGCACCCGTCGCGCTCCCGCTGCTGCTGGCCATCCCGCTCACCGTGGCCACCAGCCGCGTCGACCTGGGGGGCTGGATGCGCGCGCGCGGCGTGCTGCTGATTCCCGAAGAGTCGTGGTCGCCGGCCGTGCTGCGCAGCGCCTGGCGCCACGCGAGCCGGCTGGCGCTGAAAGCGGCCTGAATCGGACACGAAAAAACAAAGGCCCGACGGAAAACCGCCGGGCCTTTTGCATTGTGGGGACGCCATCCAGAGGCATCGCGGAACCGGCTTTGCCGGGCCGCTGATGCCGCCCCCTTGAGGGGGTCGCGCGCAGCGCGGCAGGGGTGCTACCCCAGCCTCGGCATGCCTTTCATGCCGCCCATGCGCTTCATCATCTTCATGAGGCCACCGCCCTTCATCTTCTTCATCATGTCGCGCATCTGCTCGAACTCCTTGAGCAGGCGGTTCACTTCCTGAACGTGCACGCCGGCGCCGGCGGCGATGCGGCGCTTGCGCGTGGCCTTGATGAGCTCGGGCTTGCGGCGCTCGGCAGGCGTCATGCTGCAGATGATTCCCTCTTTGCGCTTGATGTCCTTCTCGGCACGCGACAGATCGGTGGCGCCGGCCTTGGCGGCGAGTTGGGCGGGCAGCTTGTCGATGAAGCTGGAGAGACCGCCCATCTGCTTCATCTGGCGCAGCTGATCCAGGAAATCCTCGAGATCGAAGCCCTCGCCGCTCTTGACCTTGGCCGCCAGCTTCTGCGCCGCGGCCATGTCCACGCCGGCCGTGACCTGCTCGACCAGGGCCACGATGTCGCCCATACCCAGCACCCGCTGCGCGTGGCGATCGGCATCGAACACCTCCAGGCCGTCGAGCTTCTCGGACACACCGGCGAACTTGATCGGCACGCCCGTGACCGCACGCACCGACAGCGCCGCACCGCCGCGCGCATCGCCGTCGAGCTTGGTGAGCACGATGCCGGTGAGCGGCAATGCTTCCTTGAAGGCCTTGGCGGTGTTGACCGCGTCCTGGCCCTGCATGGCATCGACCACGAACAGCGTCTCCACCGGCTTGAGCACGCCGTGCAGTTCCTGGATCTCGCGCATCAGCGCTTCGTCGATCGCCAGGCGGCCCGCGGTGTCGACCAGCAGCACGTCGAAATGGTGGCGCCGCGCGTGATCGAGCGCGGCACGCGCGATGTCGGCCGGCTTTTGCTCGGGCGTGCTCGGGAACCACTCGGCACCGGCCTGGGCCGTCACCGTCTTGAGCTGCTCGATGGCCGCGGGGCGGTACACGTCGCCCGAGACGGTGAGCACCTTCTTCTTGCGCTTCTCGATCAGGTGGCGCGCCAGCTTGGCGGTGGTGGTCGTCTTGCCGGCGCCCTGCAGGCCAGCCATGAGGATCACTGCCGGTGGCTGAGCAGCGAGGTTGATGTCCGACACACCCTCGCCCATCGTTGCCGCGAGCTCGCGGTTGACGATGCCCACCAGCGCCTGCCCGGGCGTGAGCGAACCCACCACGTCGGCGCCAAGCGCCTTGTCCTTCACACGCGCGATGAAATCGCGCACCACGGGCAGGGCGACGTCGGCCTCCAGCAACGCCATGCGCACCTCGCGCAGCATGTCGCTGACGTTGCTTTCGGTGATGCGTGCCTGGCCGCGCATCTCCTTGACGATGCGAGACAGTCGTTCGGACAGGGCGGAAGCCATGGGGATGTTGCTCTGCGGTGTGGGGTGGTCTGGCGGCGGCGCACGGGGCGCGCCGAGCGCAGGGCGCCGGCAGGGCCGGGGCTTCGCGGCCGGGGGCACCGTTAAGATGTGCAGGTGATTTTAGTGCCCCGCCCCACACTGCGGCCATGAACCTGCTGCCCCAACTGGCCTTGAACGTGCCGGCGGCGACGCTGTCGGCGCTCACCGCCCTGGCCTACGCACTCGTGCCCTGGGCTTGCCCCCGGTTGAGCCCGATGCAGGCCCGTGCGCTGCTGGCGTTCACTTGGGGCTTGCACCTGCTCGCCCTGCTCGCCGGCCTGGTCGGCGATCCGGTGCGCTTCGGCTTCGCCCCGGCGCTGTCGGTGACGGCCTGGCTGGTGCTCACGGTGTACCTGCTGGAAAGCCGTCTCTACCCCCAGCTGCAGGCACGCTGGACGCTGGCCATCATCGGCACCGCGGTGATGTCGCTCGCCTTGCTCTTCCCGGGGGCTCACCACCCGACGCTGCCCTCGGCATGGATGCCGCTGCACTGGGCACTGGGCATCGCCTCTTATGGCCTGATTGCCGCCGCGGTGCTGCACGCCTTCTTGCTGCAACGCGCCGAGCGCGCCATGCGCAGCGGCCTCACGCCCGAAGCGGCCATGCCGGTGCTCACGCTGGAGCGCCTCACGTTTCGCTTCGTGGCCGCCGGCTTCGTGCTGCTCAGTCTCACGCTGATGGCCGGCTGGTATTTCTCCGAACTGCTGAACCAGCGCATGGTGTGGAACCACAAGACCGTGTTCTCGGTGCTGGCCTGGCTCACCATGGGCGTGCTGCTCTGGGGCCGCTGGCGCCTGGGCTGGCGAGGCCGTACGGCCGTGCGCACCCTCTACCTCGGCGCCGGCTTCCTGCTGCTCGGCTACGTGGGCTCGCGCTTCGTGCTCGAAGTGCTGCTGCAACGCACGTAGCGCCTCTCAATCCCCTGAATCCATGAAATACCTGCTCGTGCTCGCCGTGGTGGGGGTCGCGTTCTGGATCTGGCGCAACAACCGGCGCGCCGAGGCGGCCGATCGCGCCGTGCAGCGCCCCCCGTCGCCGCCGCCGGCCAAACCGGTGACGATGGTGGCTTGCCGTGTGTGCGGCACCCACCTGCCGCAGAACGAAGCCGTGCCAGGCAACCAGGGCGTCTATTGCAGCGCCGAGCACCGACAGCGCCTGGAAGGCCCGTCCGCCTGAGCCCGACATGCCCAAAGCCGACAGCTCCAGCTTTGCCACCTCGTGGTACTCGGCCTTCGAGAGCCCGATCGACCACACCCTCGCGCAGCGCCAGCGAGCCTTCGTTCGCCTGTGGCGTGCGTTCATGCACGCGCGTCTGGTCGTGGCCCTGGTCCTGCTCGGCCTGCAGGTGTTCCTGCTGACCACCGGCGGCAACGGATCGATCTGGCTCACCGGACTCGCGTCCTTGTACCTGCTGGCCTGCGCGCTGGTCATGCTGTACTGGCCACCGGCCGAACACCGGCAGGCGCCCGCGCTGCAATGGCTGATCACCCTGGGCGTGGACATTGCGGTGTTTGCGCTGATGCAGTACTTCGACCGCAGCAGCATCAACCTCACGCCGCTGTTTGCCCTGCCGGTGTTGCTGGGCGCCATCCTCGGACCACTGACCCTCGGGCTGGGCACAGCCGCGGCCGTCACCCTGCTGATGCTTGCCGAGGCCTGGCTGGCCACACCGCTGGCAGGCCAGATCGATGCCGCGCGCTTCCTGCAGGCCGGGCTGGCGGGCACGGGCTTCTTCGTCATCGCGGTCCTGGCGAACCAGCTTGCGATCCGCTTGGCGCGCGAAGAGGCGGTCTCGGCCAGCAACCAGGCTGCCGCGCGCGCGCAGGCTGCGGTCAACGAGGTCATCATCGACACCCTGGGTGTGGGCGTGCTGGTGATCGATCCGCACGGCGTGGTGCGCAACGCCAACCCCGCTGCGCGCGCCATGCTCATGGGCGAGGGCTTTCCGGCCGGGGCCAAGCTGCTGCTGTCGGCGCGGCCGAGCTGGTCGCACCTGGCTGCGCTGGTGCAGGAAAGTTTTGCGGTCGATGCCGCGCTCGAGACCGAGACCACCATCAACCATCCTGACCGGCCGAGCCAGCGACTGCATGCGCGCACCCAGCTCACGCCCGTGGTGGGCGAGCGCGGCTCGCTGTGCGTGCTGTTCCTCGAAGACCTGCGCGAGGTCGAGGCGCGTGTGCGCACCGAGAAGCTGGCTTCGATGGGCCGCATGTCGGCCGCGGTGGCCCACGAGATCCGCAACCCCCTGTCTGCCATCACACAGGCCAATGCGCTGCTCGACGAGGAAGTGAAGGAGCCGTCGCAGAAGCGCTTGACGCACATGATCGAGCAGAACGCACAGCGCCTCTCACGCATCGTCGACGACATCCTCAACGTCGCTCGACCGCAGCCCAACCGCAGCGACGAGCAGTTGCCGCCGCTGGCGCTGGACACCGCGCTGCGCCGCATCACCGCCGAATGGATGCGGCAAAACCAGGTGACGCAGGCACTCGGCGTGCACCTGCATGCCGGCCAGGGGCAGGTGGGGTTCGATCCCGAACACCTGCGCCGCCTGCTGGTGAACCTGCTCGACAACGCGCTGCGCCATGCCAGCGGCAAACCCGCATCGATCCGCGTGATCACCCAACCCAGTGGCAGCGGCGGCCACCTGCGCATCTCCGTCTGGAGTGACGGCGGGCCGCTGGAGGCCTCGGTGCACAAGCACCTGTTCGAGCCATTCTTCTCCTCCGAGAGCCGCTCCACCGGGCTGGGCCTGTACATCTGCCGCGAGCTCTGCGAGCGCTACGGCGCCCAGATCGCCTACCAGCGCTCGCGCCTGGACCAACGCGAAGGCAACGAGTTCTACGTGTTGATCCCGGCGGTGCAAGGCGCAACGCCGGCACCCGCGGCCCGCGAGGGCGGCCATCGCAGCAGCCTGTCCTACCCGTCGCAGCCCGGCGAGGAGCGCACCATCGTCGACCCGTTGCGCTCGGGGCGGCCCCCGCTGGCGCCCAGCTGAGGCCACCGCACGCAGCCGCATGACACACCCCACACCGAGCGCCTCCGTGCTGGTCGTCGACGACGAACCCGATCTGCGCACGCTCTACGAACTGACGCTGCTGCGCGAGGGCCACGCCGTCACCACGGCGGCCGATCTGCAGCAGGCGCGCGAGCATCTGGCGCACCACCGCTTCGATGTGCTGATCTCCGACATGCAGTTGCCCGACGGCCTGGGGCTAGCGCTGCTGCGCGAGATCGCCGAGAGCCAGCGCAGTGAGAAGTGCATCGTGATCACCGCCCACGGCTCCGCGGAGAACGCGGTCGAGTCGCTCAAGGCTGGTGCCTTCGACTACCTCACCAAACCGGTGGACCTGCGCCAGTTGCGCGGCGCCGTCAGTGCCGCCTTGCGCAGCCAGCGAGCGCCCCTGGCCGCCACGCTGGGCGAACGCCCGGGTCCCGCGGAGCCGGTGCGCAGCGCGCCGCCGCCACCGTCCGGTGTGCGGGCGCTGGAACGCATCGTCGGGCGTGCGCCCAGCATCGTGCAGATCAAGTCCCGCATCGAGAAAGTGTCCACCAGCATGGCGCCGGTGCTCATCCTCGGCGAGTCGGGCACCGGCAAGGAGCTGGTGGCGCGTGCCGTGCACGAGTGCAGCCACCGCGCCAGCGGCCCGTTCGTGGCGGTCAACTGCGGCGCCATCCCGGAAAACCTCATCGAGGCCGAGTTCTTCGGCGCGCGCAAGGGTGCTTACACCGGTGCGAGTGCCGATCGCGAGGGCTACTTCCAGGCTGCGCATGGCGGCACCCTGTTCCTCGACGAGATCGGTGATCTGCCGCTGGCCATGCAGGCCAAGCTGCTGCGCGTCATCCAGGAGCGGCGCGTGCGCGCGCTGGGCGCGGTGCAGGAAGAAGCCGTCGATGTGCGGCTGGTGAGCGCCACCCACCGCGACCTGCCCGCGCTGGTGCAGTCCGGCCATTTCCGCCAGGACCTGTTCTACCGCCTCAACGTCATCGGCCTGCGAACGCCGGCCCTGCGCGATCGCAGCGAAGACCTGCCCGAGCTCGCGCAGGCATTGCTGGCGCGGCTGTGCGAAGAAGCCGGCCAGGCGGTGCCCGAACTCTCGGTCGAGGCACTGGCGTGGCTGCAGTCACGCGAGCTGCCCGGCAACGTGCGCGAGCTCGAGAACCTCCTGCAGCGCGCGCTCGCGCTGTCCAACGGGCCGGTGCTGTACCCGGCCGACTTCGGCGAGAGCGGGGACACGCTACCCGACACCTTGCGCGACACGCTGTCGCCACCGGACACGATGTCTGGCGAACCCATCGATGCCGAGGCCGCGTTGCCTGCCGACCTGCAAAGCTACCTGGACGAGCAGGAGCGCCGCGTGCTGCTGCAGGCACTGCAGGAATGCGGCTACAACCGCACCGCTGCGGCCGCGCGCCTGGGTTTGAACCTGCGCCAGATCCGCTACCGCATCCAGCGCCTGGGCATCGTGATGCCCGGTGCATCGGGTGCAGCCGAAGGCGACAGCAACGATGCCGGCTGAAGCGTGGCGTGAGGGCTGGTGGACCGGCGCCAGCGCCATCGCCTCACCCAACCACGGGCCGCGGCCGCCGCACACGGCCATCGACCTCGTGGTGATCCACTCGATCAGCCTGCCCCCAGGCGAGTACGGCAGCGATGCGATCGAGCGGCTGTTCACCAACCGCCTCGACTGGGACGCGCACCCCTATTTCCAGTCGATCCGAGGCCTGGAGGTCTCGTCGCACTTCGTGGTGCGGCGCGACGGGCGCGTGCAGCAATTCGTCTCGACACGTGATCGCGCGTGGCACGCCGGCCGATCGTGCTGGCGCGGCCGCGATAACTGCAACGATTTCTCGATCGGCATCGAACTCGAAGGCCTGGAGGGCGAGCGCTTCGAGGACGCACAGTACGAAGCCCTGGCGGCGCTGTGCACCGCCCTCGCCACCGAGCATCCGCTGGTGCACGTGGCCGGGCACGAGCACATCGCGCCCGGTCGCAAGATCGACCCCGGCCCGGGGTTCGACTGGGAGCGCCTGCGCAACGCTCTCGGTTGGTCGCGTGCGTGTTTTGCGCACGCCACACCCGCGCAACCAGTCTAGGCAGCGAACACTGCTGCCATGCGGTCTGGCGAGCGAAATCGCGCTGCAAAGCGCCAGATCACTGCATCTCACCCGCGAATTTCAAGCCCCTTGGGCGCCTCTGGCGCGTGGCACCGCCCGTCGAATCGCGCCCTATGAAAAACACTACCCCTAGTGCCTTGAACCCCCTCCACACACCAGATATAGTGTGCCCTCATCGATGCCAGCCCAGCACCTGCTGGCCTCGGACATCGGAAACTGCCCCCATAAAGAAACCGACCGGACCGCAAGAGGAACCATGCTGACCGCCACCACCCCCCAAACCTCCCCACAATCGCCCGCCTGGCAGGCCACCCCTTCCGCCAGCGGTGGCAGCAGCAGCGCCTCGATCTACGCGCAGTACCAGATCATCCGCCGCAACGGTGCGGTGGTGCCGTTCGAGCCCAGCAAGATCGCCGTGGCCATGATGAAGGCCTTCCTGGCGGTGCACGGCACCCAGGGCGCGGCCTCGGCCAGCGTTCGCGAGACGGTGGACGAACTGACGCAGAACGTGGTGCGCGCGCTGATGCGCTCGCGCCCGGGCGGCGGCACCTTCCACATCGAGGACGTGCAGGACCAGGCCGAACTCGGCCTGATGCGCAGCGGTCACCACGAAGTGGCCCGTGCCTACGTGCTCTACCGCGAGCGCCGCGCCGCCGAGCGCGCCAGCCAGGCCGCCGCCGCGCGCTCGGCCGAGCCCACGCTGCACGTGCTTGACAACGGCCAGCGCGTGCCGCTCGACATCGAGCACCTGACGCGGCTGATCACCGACGCCTGCGCCGGCCTGGGCGCTGACGTGAAGGCCGATCCGATCGTGGCCGAGACCAAGCGAAACCTGTACGACGGCGTGCCGATGGAAGAGGTCTACAAGGCCGCCATCCTGGCCGCGCGCACCCTGATCGAGAAAGACCCCGACTACACCTACGCCACGGCGCGCCTGCTGCTGCACACCATCGTGAAGGAAATCCTGGGCGAGGAAGTGCCGCAGGCGCAGATGGGCCAGCGCTACGCCGATTACTTCCCCGGCTTCATCAAGAAGGGGGTGGACGCCGAACTGCTCAACCCCGACCTGCTGCAGTTCGATCTGGCCCGTCTGGGCGCTGC
The DNA here is from genome assembly GCF_023715105.1 of Hydrogenophaga intermedia. Classification (GTDB taxonomy): domain Bacteria; phylum Pseudomonadota; class Gammaproteobacteria; order Burkholderiales; family Burkholderiaceae_C; genus Hydrogenophaga; species Hydrogenophaga intermedia_A. Next base: position 198,476 of record NZ_JAMBNO010000002.1, read on the forward strand.
GCTCAAGCCCGAGCGCGACCTGCAGTTCGACTACCTCGGCCTGCAGACCCTGTACGACCGTTACTTCCTGCACGTGCGCAAGTCGCGTATCGAGCTGCCCCAGGCCTTCTTCATGCGTGTGGCCATGGGTCTGTCATTGAACGAGATCGACCGCGAGGCCCGTGCGATCGAGTTCTACGAGATCCTCTCCACCTTCGATTTCATGAGCAGCACGCCCACGCTGTTCAACAGCGGCACCCTGCGCTCGCAGCTCTCCAGCTGCTACCTCACCACGGTGCCCGACGACCTCGACGGCATCTACGAGTCGATCAAGGAAAACGCACTGCTGTCCAAGTTCGCCGGCGGCCTGGGCAACGACTGGACCCGCGTGCGTGCCCTGGGCAGCCACATCAAGGGAACCAACGGCGAATCTCAAGGGGTGGTGCCGTTCCTGAAGGTTGTCAACGACACCGCGGTGGCCGTGAACCAGGGCGGCAAGCGCAAAGGCGCGGTCTGCACCTATCTCGAAACCTGGCACCTCGACATCGAGGAGTTCCTGGAGCTGCGCAAGAACACCGGCGACGACCGCCGCCGCACCCACGACATGAACACGGCGAACTGGATTCCCGACCTGTTCATGAAGCGCGTGCTGGAAAAAGGCGAATGGAGCCTGTTCTCGCCGTCCAACGTGCCCGACTTGCACGACAGGTTCGGTGCCGACTTCGAGCGCGCTTACCTCGCTTACGAAGAAAAGGCCGCACGCGGCGAGATCAAGCCGTACAAGAAGGTGCCGGCCGCCGACCTGTGGCGCAAGATGCTCTCGATGCTGTTCGAGACCGGTCACCCCTGGATCACCTTCAAGGACGCCTGCAACGTGCGCTCGCCCCAGCAGCACGCCGGCGTGGTGCACAGCTCCAACCTGTGCACGGAGATCACGCTCAACACCAGCGACACCGAAACCGCGGTCTGCAACCTCGGCTCGGTCAACCTGCTGCGCCACCTCAAGGACGGCGAAAACGGCAAGGTGCTCGACCACGACAAGCTCAAGCGCACCATCGCCACCGCGATGCGCATGCTCGACAACGTGATCGACATCAACTACTACGCCGTCAAGAAGGCGCGCGACTCCAACCTGCGCCACCGCCCGGTGGGTCTGGGTGTCATGGGCTTCCAGGACGCGCTCTACGAACTGCGCATCCCCTACGCCTCCAACGAGGCGGTCGAATTCGCCGACCGCTCGATGGAAGCCGTCTGCTACCACGCCTACTGGGCCTCGACCGAGCTCGCCAAGGAGCGTGGCCGCTACAGCAGCTTCAAGGGGTCGCTGTGGGACAAGGGCATCCTGCCGCCCGACACGCTGGACCTGCTGGCCCGCGAGCGCGGCGGCTACGTCGACGTGGACCGCTCCAGCTCGCTGGACTGGGACGCGCTGCGCGCCAAGATCGCGCAAGACGGCATGCGCAACTCCAACTGCGTCGCCATCGCGCCGACCGCCACCATCTCCAACATCATCGGCGTGGACGCCTCCATCGAGCCGTGCTTCGGCAACCTCTCGGTCAAGTCCAACCTGTCGGGCGAGTTCACCGTCATCAACAGCTACCTGGTGAAGGACTTGAAGCGCCTGGGCCTGTGGGACGACGTGATGGTGATGGACCTCAAGCACTTCGATGGCTCGCTGCGCCCGATCGACCGGGTGCCGCAGGACGTCAAGGCGCTGTATGCCACCGCGTTCGAAGTCGAGCCGGTGTGGCTCGTCGAAGCCGCCGCCCGCCGCCAGAAGTGGATCGACCAGGCGCAGAGCCTGAACATCTACATGGCTGGCGCATCGGGCAAGAAGCTCGACGAGACCTACAAGCTCGCCTGGTTGCGTGGCCTCAAGACCACCTATTACCTGCGCACCACCTCGGCCACACAGGTCGAGAAATCCACTGGCCGTACGGGCCAGCTCAACGCGGTGTCGGCCACCGCGAGTGCGCCGGTGGCGGCGGCGATCAGCAACGCTGCCGTGGCAGCCGAGCCCGCCACCGACATCAAGTTCTGCGCCATCGACGATCCCGGCTGTGAGGCTTGCCAGTGAGTTCGAACGCGCGTCAGCGATGTGTTGAAGGTGCATTGCGTTGAATCATTCGATGCACCACTGCAACAAATTTCGCCAACGCGCGCTCTGATTGCTTTGCAATTCGCACAGACACTTTGATAATTCGCTGAATCGGACAGACCCCTATGTTGAACTGGGAAGAACCCGCAACACCATCTTCGACGTCGACGCACAGCCCCCGCCTCACCGGCCAGCCGGGCTTGCAAGTCTCATCCTTCGGTGAGACCACCGCCGCTGTCACCCCTCACGTTGCCACCGCCGCTGCGCACGCAGGCCAGGTTGCTGCCGCGCAGCAGCGCCGCATCAACGTGGCCGACAAGCGCATCATCAACGGCCAGACCGACGTCAACCAGCTCGTTCCCTTCAAGTACAAGTGGGCCTGGGAGAAGTACCTGGCCACCTGCGCCAACCACTGGATGCCGCAGGAAGTGAACATGAGCCGCGACATCGCGCTCTGGAAAGACCCGAACGGCCTGACGGAAGACGAGCGCCGCATCGTCAAGCGCAACCTCGGCTTCTTCGTCACCGCCGACTCGCTGGCGGCGAACAACATCACGCTGGGCACCTACCGCCACATCACCGCGCCCGAGTGCCGCCAGTTCCTGCTGCGCCAGGCCTTCGAAGAAGCGATCCACACGCACGCCTATCAGTACATCGTCGAGTCCCTGGGTCTGGACGAGGGTGAGATCTTCAACGCCTACAACGAAGTCACCTCCATCCGCGACAAGGACGAGTTCCTGATCCCGTTCATCGACGCGATCATGGATCCGAACTTCAAGACCGGCACCCCCGAGAACGACCAGACGCTGCTCAAGAGCCTGATCGTCTTCGCCTGCCTGATGGAAGGCCTGTTCTTCTACGTCGGCTTCACCCAGATCCTGGCGCTGGGCCGGCAGAACAAGATGACCGGCGCCGCCGAGCAGTACCAGTACATCCTGCGCGACGAGTCGATGCACTGCAACTTCGGCATCGACCTGATCAACGCCATCAAGATGGAGAACCCGCTGCTGTGGACGGCGGAGTTCAAGGCCGAGATCAAAGAGCTGTTCCTCAAGGCCGTCGAACTCGAGTACCGCTACGCCGAGGACACGATGCCTCGCGGCGTGCTCGGCCTCAACGCCTCCATGTTCAAGGGCTACCTGCGCTACATCGCCAACCGGCGCGCCACGCAGATCGGCCTCGAGCCCCTGTTCCCGAACGAAGAAAACCCGTTCCCCTGGATGAGCGAGATGATCGATCTCAAGAAGGAACGCAATTTCTTCGAAACACGGGTGATCGAGTACCAATCCGGCGGAGCGCTGTCCTGGGACTGATGTCCCGGCCGAGGCCTCGACCGCATTGCCAGCACACGAAAGATCTGAAGGTATTCGGCATCGTTTCTTCAGGACAGCCCACAAGGCGCGCAGACGCCCTCGCTGACCTGAAACCCGGGTTCAGCACCCTGGGGTTCACCGCGGCAACGCCGCGAAACCGCAAGGCGCTGAATCACTTCACCGGCCATCTGACCGGCTGAAGTGCTCTTTGCAACTTGATCAAGGAGAAAGCAATGGCAACTGCGAAAAAAGCCCCGGCCAAGAAGGCTGCGGCGAAGAAAGCCCCGGCCAAGAAAGCCGCGGCGAAGAAGGCACCGGCGAAGAAAGTCGCCGCCAAGAAAGCCCCGGCCAAAAAGGTCGCGGTGAAGAAGGCACCGGCGAAGAAAGTCGCCGCCAAGAAGGCCCCGGCCAAGAAGAAGGTCGCGGCCAAGAAGGCACCGGCGAAGAAAGTCGCCGCCAAGAAAGCCCCGGCCAAGAAGGCCGCGGCGAAGAAGGCGCCGGCCAAGAAAGCCGCTGCCAAGAAAGCCGCTGCCAAGAAGGCGCCTGCGAAGAAGGCTGCCGCCAAGAAAGCGCCGGCGAAGAAAGCCGCTGCGAAGAAGGCTCCTGCGAAAAAGGCCCCTGCGAAGAAGGCCGCCGCGAAGAAGGCAGCCCCCGCAAAAAAAGCTGAGCCGGCCAAGAAGCCGGCTGCCCCTGCGCCCGCGGCCGCTCCCGCCGCTCAGACCAAGCTCAACCCCCAGGCTGCCTGGCCGTTCCCCACGTCCAGCAAACCCTGAGGTCCATTGGGTGGATCTGAAAGCCCGGTGTGAAAGCACCGGGCTTTTTTCATGGTGCCTGCGTGATCGGGGCGCGCCGCCCCGATCCCCCGCGGCAGTCGTCAGGACAGCAGGTCACCGAGTTGGTAGTTCTGCGGCCCACGCACCGCGATCTTGAGCGCGCCCATGCGGTTGCCCAGTTGCGCACACCGCTGAAGCGGCCAACCCTGGGACAGACCGTGCAGCAAGGCCGCGCGGAACGCATCGCCGCAGCCGGTGGGGTCGACCACGGCGGTCGCCGCGGTGCCGGCAACACGTGCCGCGGCACCGCCTTCCCACACATCGCAGCCATGTTCGCCGAGCGTGACGATGAGGCCGCGCACCTGCGCCGAGATGTCCGCCAGCGACAGGCCGGTGCGGTCGCACAGCATGCGTCCCTCGTAGTCGTTGACGGCCACCCAACTGGCCTGCGCGATGAAACGGCGCAACTCGTCGCCATTGAACATGGGCAGACCCTGCCCTGGGTCGAACACGAAGGGTATGCCCGCCGCATGCAACTGCGCAGCGTGCAAATCATGGCCTCACGGCCGTCGGGCGCGACGATGCCCAGGCTCAGGTCCGCACGGGCGGGCACCGGGTTCTGGTGCGCAAACGACATCGCACCGGGGTGGAAAGCGGTGATCTGGTTGTTGTCGCGGTCGGTCATGATCATCGCCTGGGCCGTGTAGGCATCGGGCACGGTCACGATGTGCCGGGTGTCCACGCCCAGGCCGCGCATGCGCTCCAGATAGTCGGCGCCATCGCTGCCAATGGCCGCCAGCGGAACCACGTCACTGCCGAGCAGGCGCAGGCCGTAAGCAATGTTGCCGGCGCAACCGCCGTAGTCGCGCCGCAAACCCGGCACCAGGAAGGACACGTTCAGGATGTGCAACTGATCGGGCAGGATCTGGTCGGCAAACCGGCCCTCGAAGGTCATGATGGTGTCGAAGGCAAGCGATCCGCAGACAAGAATGGGCATGGCAGTGATTGATTGAAGAAGGTTCAGGGATAGAAGGCGAGAGCGCGGTAACCCGCCGTGGGCGCATCGTCACCCAGCATGAGCGCCAGTCGAAGGCTGACGGACACCGTGCCACCGGGCGGCAGGGCGGCGGGCGCATCGGGCCAGTCCTGCGGCAGGAACACACGCCGTGCGATCGGCTGGGTGCCCAGACCGGTGAGCGTGAGCTCCAGCGCGGGCGTGGCCACCTCGAGCGAGGACCGGTTGCGCAAAACGAAATCGAACGAATAGAAGTTCCCGAGCCGCCGCACGAGCTCCGCACTTTCAATCTCCACCGCTTCGATGCGGCGCAGGGGTGCCAGGTCGCAACCAAGCCAGCCACAGACCTGCGCCATCCAGGGACGCGCCTGCGGGTAGGTCGCCACGAGTTGATGCCGCTGCTGGACGGCCCATTGCGCTGCGAGCAAGGCCCCTAGCAACAACGCAACGACGCCCAGCGCGGCCCGAACGCCCGCCGATGACCAGAACGCCCGCCGCCTGGCTTGCCGAATGAAGCCGGGCATCGCTGCGTCTGCCGACGCGTCCTGCGCGACATCCTCTGCCGGCGGCTGCGCCACGGGTGTCGGTTGTGTTTCGCTTGCGCGATCTTCGCGCGCCGTGGCTGGCAGTGCCGCCACCGGCGTGCTCGCGCGGACCGTCTGCGCGAAACGTTCGAGTTCGGCCTGGAAATCGGGCGCCGGTACCGGTTCTGCGGACGCCGCAGCCTCCTGCGCAGACGATGCCTGCGCGGGGTCGGCTTCGTGCAGGGTTTCAGGTTCGGACGCGCCCGCGGCCTCTTGCAAGGTCTGCGCCGCGGATGACCGGGGCAGCGCGGAAGGCGTCTCGTCGGGCACAAGCTGCGCGGGTGACTGGCCAGCCGATGGGGGATCCAGCGGGCCGTCGCCAAACCAGGCGCGCAAGTCGTCGTCGTCCGGTACGTCCTGCGGTGGCGAGTCAGTGGGCAGGGGCGTTGACACCGGCGAGGGGCCAGGCGTGGCCTCGGGCGCGGGCGCGGGCACAGCGCCTGCCGGCGTCGTTGGCGCGGCAGGTTCGCGATCCGGCCCCGGTGATTTGGCCGCGGGCACCCAGGCCTGCAGGTGAATGGTGGCGTCGAAGACGTCGGAGCAGTGCCCGCAGCGCACCCAACCGTCAGAGATCTTGAGCTGATCGGCCACCACGCGGAACACGGTGCCGCAGGCCGGACAGCGGGTGGTGAAACTCATGCGCGGATTATGGCGGGGCACACGCGCGCAAAGGGCCGTGCCGCCTCAGGATTTGCGCGCGGTCATGAGGATCCAGCCATCCTCTTCGTCGCTGACCTCGAGTGCAAGCCATGGCGCGTAGGCGGCCTTGAGTTCGTCGGCCTGGCGTGCCAGGATGCCCGCGAGCACGAGATGCCCTCCGGAACGCACATGGGCACACAGCAGCGGCGCCAGCACCTTGAGCGGCGTGGCCAGGATGTTGGCCAGCACGAGATCGTGCTCGCCCACCGCGGCGTCGGGCAAGCCCGCCACAAGCTGCACATGGTTGGCCTCGGCGTTGAGCCGCGTGGCCTCGACCGCTGCTGGATCGATATCGACCGCCAGCACCGTCGTGGCGCCGTGTTTGGCGGCACCGATCGCCAGGATCCCCGAGCCGCAGCCGTAGTCAAGCACGCGCGGGCCCACGGGCGCATGGCGCGCGGTCCAGCGCAGACACATGCGCGTGGTGGGGTGCGTGCCGGTGCCGAACGCCAGGCCGGGGTCGAGGCGGATCACCTGCACCGCCTGCGCCGGCGGTTCGTGCCACGACGGCACGATCCAGAAGCTCGGCGTGATCTCCACCGGATCGAACTGCGACTGCGTCAGGCGCACCCAGTCCTGCTCGGCCACGGCGCGCACGCCGTGCACCACGCAGCCTTCGAAGAAGTCCTGCGCCTGCAGCAGCACCGCCGCCTCGTGGGCCGCCGCCTCGGTACCGAACAGCGCCACCACGCGAGAGCGCTGCCAGCCCTCCTTGGGGGGTGGCATACCCGGCTCGCCGAACAAGGCCTGCTCGGCCTCGGTCATGGCATCGGCGTCTTCCACCGAGGTGCTCAGCGCATCAAGGGCGTCCAGCGCCTCGCCCACCGGCTCCACGGCCGCTTCGGGCACCAACAGCACCAGTTCGAACAGAGACCCGGCCTGCGGCCCGGTCTCGTCGGCGGCGTGATCAGCGCTCACGTTGCGAGAGCCACTCTTCGAGGTAGTGGATGTTGGTGCCACCGGCCACGAAGCTGGCGTCCACCATGATCTCGCGGTGCAGCGGGATGTTGGTCTTGATGCCTTCGACCACCGTCTCGGCCAACGCGGTGCGCATGCGGGCCAGTGCCTGTTCGCGCGTATCGCCGTGCACGATGATCTTGCCGATCATGGAGTCGTAGTTGGAGGGGACGAAATAGTTGGTGTAGGCGTGTGAATCCACGCGAACGCCGGGCCCGCCGGGCGGGTGCCACATGGTGATGCGGCCGGGCGACGGCGTGAACTTGTAGGCGTCCTCGGCGTTCACGCGGCACTCGATCGCGTGGCCCTTGAGCTGCACCTGGCGCTGCGTGAAAGGCAGCTTCTCGCCCGCCGCCACCGCGATCTGGGTTTTCACGATGTCGATGCCGGTGATCCACTCGGTGACCGGGTGCTCCACCTGCACGCGCGTGTTCATTTCGATGAAATAGAACTCGCCGTTCTCGAACAGGAACTCGAACGTGCCGGCGCCGCGGTAGCCGATCTTCTTGCAGGCCGCCGCGCAGCGCTCGCCAATCTTCTCGATCAGGCGGCGCGGGATGCCCGGCGCCGGCGCCTCCTCGATCACCTTCTGGTGGCGACGCTGCATGGAGCAGTCGCGCTCGCCGAGGTAGACGGCATTGCGGTGCTGGTCGGCCAGCACCTGGATCTCGATGTGGCGCGGGTTCTGGAGAAACTTCTCCATGTAGACCTCCGCATTGCCGAAGGCCGCACCGGCCTCGGCCTTGGTGGTCTGCACCGCGTGCAGCAGCGCGGCCTCTGTGTGCACCACGCGCATGCCGCGCCCGCCACCGCCGCCCGCGGCCTTGATGATCACCGGATAGCCGACCGCCTTGGCGGTGCGCTTGATCACCACCGGATCATCGGGCAGCGCGCCATCGGAGCCGGGCACGCAGGGCACCCCGGCGCGAATCATGGCCTGCTTGGCCGACACCTTGTCGCCCATCAGGCGGATCGACTCGGGCGTGGGGCCGATGAAAGTGAAGCCGCTTTTCTCGACGCGTTCGGCGAAGTCGGCGTTCTCGGACAGGAAGCCGTAGCCCGGGTGGATGGCCTCGGCATCGGTCACCTCGGCAGCCGAGATGATGGCCGGCATGTTCAGGTAGCTCTGACCCGAAGGCGCCGGCCCGATGCACACCGCCTCTTCGGCCAGCTTCACGTACTTGGCGTCGCGGTCGGCCTCGGAATAGACCACCACGGCCTTGATGCCCATCTCGCGGCAGGCCCGCTGGATGCGCAACGCGATCTCGCCCCGGTTGGCGATCAGGATCTTCTTGAACATGGGTGGAGCGCCCTTACTCGATCACGAACAGCGGCTGGCCGTACTCGACCGCCTGCCCGTTCTGGACCAGGATCTGGGTCACGGTGCCGCTCTTGTCGGCCTCGATCTCGTTGAGGATCTTCATGGCCTCGACGATGCAGATCGTGTCGCCTTCCTTGATGCTGTCGCCCACCTCGACAAACGGCTTTGCACCAGGCGCCGAGGAGCGGTAGAAGGTGCCCACCATGGGCGACTTGACCGTGTGCCCGGCGGGCGCGGCCGGCGCGGCGGGCGATGCCGCAGGCGCCGGTGCCACCTCGACGGCCGGGGTGACCACCACCGCCGCAGGAGCGGGAGCCATGCTGTAGGTCACCGGCGCCGGCATCACCGCCGGGCTGGCCTTGACGATGCGGACCTTGCCCTCGGCCTCGGTGATTTCGAGCTCCGAGACATTGGACTCCGAGACAAGGTCAATCAGAGTCTTGAGTTTGCGCAAATCCATGTTATCTCCAACGATTTACGCACCAAACGAGGTCTTTTGCTCGCAACTTCATGGAGCCGCGATGCACCCGCCGGCGCGAGGGTGCCGCAGTGTACACGAAGGGGTGGGCCACGCCAGCCCGTCGGTCCGGGGGAGACTTGTGGGGGTATTCGACGACGTTGGAAGCTGTTGTTGCGTCAGGCCAGTTGCGCCCACTGGGCAAGGTCATCGGGCTTGACCTGGCCGATCTTTCGATGGATCACCGCTCCCTCGGGCCCGAACACCACGGTGAACGGCAAGCCGCCCGACGGGTTGCCCAGGCTGCGGCTGAGGTCGGCACCGGCGAAACCGGTCATGGCGACCGGAAAGTCGATGGGCAGCTTCTTCAGGAAGGTCTGCACCGCGTCCACCCGATCGACCGCCAGGCCGAGCAATTGCCAGCCTCGGGGCGACTGCTCGCGGTGAAAGGCGTTGAGCAGGGGCAGTTCTTCAATACAGGGCGGGCACCAGGTGGCCCAGAAATTCACCAGCAGCGGGCGCCCGCGCCAAGGCGCCATGGCCAGCGGTTTGCCTTCGGGCGAGTCGAAACTGCTTTGCCAGAACGTGGCCTCGGCACCGTCCAGAACGGGTTGCGGCCGCAACCGGCGCTCGGCCCACCAGACCCCGGCGCCCGCGGCTGCCACGGCCACGCCGGCTCCCAGCATGTGGCGTCGCTGCAGCTTCATGCGCCGGCCTCCTGCGCCATCAGGTCACGCAGTGCCTGCGCATCGCCACGCGGCCTGCGGCCCTGGGCGTCGGGCTTGAGTGCGCCACGCAGCGCGTCGTGGTCATGCACCAGCAGGTGCAGCAGCACCCACTGGCCCAGTGCCTCGCTGCGGGTGCGTACCGTCAGTGCCTCCACCGCCTCGCCCCGCCAGCCTTGCGCGCTGCCGGGGTGATAGTCCACGCGGTGGTCGATCAAGGCCCATTCGGCCTGCTTGGGGTCGTCGCAAAAGAGGTGCATGTGGATGTCGCTGTGGCGGGTGGCCGTGCCGTGCCAGACGGCGCCGCCCAGGTGCGGGCGGAAAGCCTGGAGTCGATCCATCCACAGCAGGGCCAGTTCCCGCAGCGCGCGCAGTTCGGCGGGCTGGGTGTCGGCACAAAAAACGGCGATGTGTTCGCGCACCGCAGCCTCCAGGGTGTCGTTGTCGGGCAGGGGCGTGCGCGGCGGCAGGCCGAGCTGGCGCAGGGCACCGCGCTTGGCCGCGCCGTAATCCTGGCCTTCGTCGACCACCAGTCGCGCAGCCACGGCGGCGATTTCGGCAGCGGTGTCGTCTCGGGAAAGCATTGCGCGATTGTGCCCCGGGCCAGTCCCTAGAATCCCCGCATGCACATTCATATCCTGGGCATCTGCGGCACCTTCATGGGCGGTGTCGCGGCCCTGGCTCGCGAAGCGGGCCACCGCGTCACCGGCTGCGACGCCGGCGTCTACCCACCCATGAGCGACCAGTTGCGCGCGCTGGGCATCGACCTCATCGAGGGTTTCGGTGCCGACCAGATGGCCTTCAAGCCCGATGTCTGGGTGATCGGCAACGTGGTGAGCCGCGCGCGCCTGCCCGACGGGAGTCCGAAGTTCCCGTTGATGGAAGGCATCCTCGACGCCGGCGCGCCCTACACCAGCGGGCCGCAATGGCTGGCCGAGCACGTGCTGCAGGGTCGACACGTGCTCGCGGTGGCTGGCACACACGGCAAGACCACCACCACCTCCATGCTGGCCTGGATCCTGGAGGCCTGCGGCCATCGACCGGGCTTCCTGGTGGGTGGCGTGCCCATGAACTTCGGGGTGTCGGCGCGGCTGGGGCAAGGGCCGGGCTTCGTGATCGAAGCCGACGAATACGACACCGCCTTCTTCGACAAACGCAGCAAGTTCGTGCATTACCGCCCGCGCACGGCGGTGCTCAACAACCTTGAGTTCGACCACGCCGACATCTTCGATGACCTCAAGGCCATCGAGCGCCAGTTCCACCACCTGGTGCGCACCGTGCCCGCCAGCGGCCGCGTGGTGGTCAATGGTCTGGAGGAAAGCCTGGCACGCGTGCTGCACCAGGGCTGCTGGAGCGAAGTCTGCAGCTTCGGCGCTGCGGTGAGCGATTTCGTGGCCGACGGCGAGCCGCACGACTTCGCGGTGCTGCAGGGCAACCGTCGCGTGGGCCAGGTGCGCTGGTCGCTCTCGGGCGTGCACAACCAGCTCAACGCGCTCGCTGCCATCGCCGCGGCGCAGCACCTCGGCGTGGCGACGGCCGACGCGGCGGCGGCCCTGGCGCGCTTCGAGAACGTGCGTCGCCGCATGGAAATCCGTGGCAGCGTGGCGCGCGCCGGTGGCGACATCACGGTCTACGACGACTTCGCACACCACCCCACCGCCATCCGCACGACGCTGGACGGGCTGGCGCGCCGGCTTGGCGCCCCGCGCGGACGCATCCTCGCGGTGTTCGAGCCGCGCAGCAACACCATGAAGCTGGGCACCATGAAGTCCCAGCTGCCCTGGAGCCTGGAGAACGCCGACCTGGCCTTCTGCCATTCGGGTGGGCTCGACTGGGACGCGACCGAGGCGCTGGCCCCCATGGGCGCACGCGCCAGCGTGGCCGGCAACGTCGACACGCTGGTACAGCAGGTGGTGCAGGCCGCCCGCCCTGGCGATCACATCGTCTGCATGAGCAACGGCGGCTTCGGCGGCATCCACGAGCGCCTGCTGAAGGCGCTCGCGGCCTGACTCAATAAGCGAGGGCCTGCGCCGGCACGTCGACCGTCACCACCGGTTTGGCCAGCGCGGCGCTGGTGGCGCGGGCAAACGCCAGCGCCCATTCGCGGTGGCCCGGGTCGCTGAAGTGCCCCTGGCCCGCGGCCTGGGCAATGCACAGGATCTTGTCCACCGTGAGCACCTTGCCTGTGGCCCGCAGGGGCTCGCAACCCATCTGCACGAACTGCTCGTCCAGCCAGTGCCGCGCCTGGTCGTGCGGCATGGGCTGCACCTCTTCGAGGTCGATGCGGTAGGCGGCGGGCTCGCCCCAGGTGACGGTGACTTGGCTGCGCATGGTGTCTCCTCGGCTCGGCTTCGGCGGTGCGGGCATTGTGCCCCGCACCCGGCGTGCTTCACACCGGAAAACCCCCACCGCGTTCAGCGGCGTGCGGACTTCACCGCTTGCGACAGCACCTCCAGCGCCTGCAGCGAATCGCCCCAGCCCAGGCAGGCGTCGGTGATGCTCTGGCCATAGCGCAGCGCGGACGCATCGTCCTTGCCCGGGGTAAACTTCTGGGCGCCGGCCTCGATGTGACTTTCGATCATCACCCCGAAGACGGACTTGCTGCCCGCGGTGATCTGGGCCGCGATGTCACGTGCCACGTCGAGCTGCTTCTCGTGCTGCTTGCTGCTGTTGGCGTGGCTGCAGTCGATCATCAGGCGCGGCACCTGCTTCGCGGCCTCCAGTTCCTTCACCGCACTGGCGACGCTGGCGGCGTCGTAGTTGGGCGCCTTGCCGCCACGCAGGATCACGTGGCAATCCTTGTTTCCCTTGGTCTGCACGATGGCGACCTGGCCGTTCTTGTGCACCGACAGGAAGTGGTGGCCGCGGGCCGCGGCCTGGATGGCGTCGGTCGCGATCTTGATGTTGCCGTCGGTGCCGTTCTTGAAGCCGATCGGAGCCGACAGACCCGAGGCCAGCTCGCGGTGCACCTGGCTCTCGGTGGTGCGTGCACCGATGGCGCCCCAGCTGATGAGGTCGCCGATGTACTGCGGCGAGATCACGTCGAGGAATTCGCTGCCCGCGGGCAGGCCCAGGCGATTGATCTCGATGAGCAACTGGCGCGCAATGCGCAGGCCTTCGTCGATGCGGAAGCTCTCGTCGAGGTACGGATCGTTGATGAGGCCCTTCCAGCCCACGGTGGTGCGCGGCTTCTCGAAGTACACCCGCATCACGATTTCCAGCGTGTCGGCGTACTGGTCGCGCAGTGGCTTGAGGCGGCGCGCGTAGTCCAGCGCAGCGGCGGGGTCGTGAATCGAGCAAGGCCCGATGATCACGAGCAGCCGGTCGTCCTTGCCATGCAGGATGCGGTGGATGCGATGCCGCGTCTGGCTGATCAGCGCCTCGGTGGGCGTACCGGCAATCGGGAAGAAGCGAATGAGGTGTTCGGGCGGGGGCAGCACGGTGATGTCCTGGATGCGTTCGTCGTCGGTCTCGCTGGTCTTGTCGACGGGTCGCGCATACCAGGTGTCGCTGGCGGCAGAGGTGGCTTTGGCGTTCATCACGGGCTCCTGGGTGGGGTCTGAAAAAAGGCAAGGGGCGAAAAAAAACCGCCGGGCTGTCAGCTCCGGCGGTTTGATTCGAGATTCGTGGCGCGCTTACGTCTTCGCCTCTCGTCCGCCGGGGACAGAGAACCAAAAGTAAAAAGCGAAGTACTGGCGCGAGAACATGGCAAGCAATGTAGCACAGGGCCCGGAACGGCCGGATGTCAGGCCGCCAGACCGGTGGTTTTGAGCAACACGCCAAGCGCCGCGCACGCCGCGATCACGGGGATCACGCCGGCCTTGAAACGCACCAGGGCGATGGCGGCCGCGGCGGCGATCACGAGCGCGGCCACGTCCAGCGGACCACCCGGCACCGGCCAGGCGATGTGGTGCAGGAAAAACACACCCAGGCTGGCGATCACGCCCACCACCGCGGCGGTGATGCCGGTGAGCGGCGCGGTGAAGCCCAGGTGCCCGTGGGTGCGCTCCACCAGCGGCCCGCCCGCGAGGATGAAGATGAACGAGGGCAGGAAGGTGAACCAGGTGACCACCGTGGCCGCCAGCGCCGCGCCCCAGAAGCGCGCCTCGGGCCCCAGCACCTCGGTGTGCCAGCCACCCAGGAAGCCCACGAAGGCCACCACCATGATCAGCGGCCCCGGCGTGGTCTCGCCCAGGGCCAGGCCGTCGATCATTTGCGGCCCGCTGAGCCAGCCGTGCTGCACCACCGCCCCCTGGTACACGAACGGCAGCACCGCATAGGCGCCACCGAAGGTGAGCAGCGCCGCCTGGGTGAAGAACAGGCCCATGGTGGGCAGCACGCCGTGCAGGCCCTGCCACGCCAGCAGCGCGGCCATCGGCAGCAGCCAGAGCAGTGCGCCCACCACCAGCACGCGCAGCAGCCCCGCGCGCGAGAAACGGGCGTGCGCCGGCGTGGGTGTGTCGTCGTCGATCAGCGCAGGCGCGTGTTCCGCGCCCGCGGCGACCGTGCGCGCGTGGGCGTTGGGCGGCACGAACTGCGCGGGCGCAAGGCGGCCACCCAGCCAACCCAGCGCCAGCGCCGACAAAACGACCAGCGGGAACGACAGCTTGAGCAGCGCGATGGCCACGAAACTGCCGATTGCCATGGCCCAGAGCCAGGGCGCCTCGCGCGGTGTGCGCAGCACCTTGCCGCCGATGCGCCAGACGGCCTGCACCACGATGGCCGCCACCGCGGGCTTGATGCCATAGAGCACACCGGCCACCCAGCCGACCTGCCCGAACACGAGGTAAACCCAGCTCAGCGCGATCAGCAGCAGCAGCGAGGGCAGCACGAACAGCGCACCGGCCACGATGCCGCCCCAGCTGCGGTGCAGCAGCCAGCCGATGTAGGTGGCGAGCTGCTGCGCCTCGGGGCCGGGCAGCAGCATGCAGTAGTTGAGCGCGTGCAGGAAGCGCCGCTCGCTGATCCAGCGGCGCTGCTCCACGAGTTCGCGGTGCATCACCGCAATCTGCCCCGCGGGTCCGCCGAAGCTGATGAAGCCGAGCTTGAGCCAGAAGCGAAACGCTTCGCCAAAGGAGACGGTACGCACCTCGCTCACACCGGCCTCCAGTGGTGGGCTTCGTTGCCGTGGTGTTCCTCGGCGACGCACCATGCGTACAAGGCGTCGTAGACCACGAGGCCGGCGGCCAGCAGCGCATGGTCGTCGCCGTCGTGCAGGCGCGCCAGCCCGAGCGAGGTGGCCAGCAGGCCGGCGCACGCCGGATCGAGATCGAGCCGGTCTGTGTCGGCACCGCGCACGATGGTGGCCAGGCGATCGAGCGCGGGCAGGCGCAGCGCGAACGCGTCGATCAGCGCGTCGAAGCTGCAGCGCTCACCCACATGCGTGATCGGCGCACCGGGGATGTCGAAAGCCACCGCACCAATTGCACGGGCGCGCGCCAGCACCTCGGCCGTGGGCGCGAAATGGAACACCGCGCGCGGGTCGATGAAGCGGCGCACCAGCCAGGGGCAGGCGATGCGGTCGATGCGCGGGCGTTCGCGCGTGATCCACTGGCTCGGCGCTTCGCCGCTCACGCCGAGGTCGCGGCGCTGGCGCACCAGGGGCAGCGGCTCGGCACGCACGCGCGCCACGAAATCCGCCGCATCGACGCCGGGCTCGCCGCCTTCGATGCCGCCTTCGAGCACCCAGGCCCGCCGGCCGGCCGCGCGCAGATCGCGCACCGCCTGCTGGCTGACCTCGTGCCCGTACACGCAGTACACCATCAC
The DNA here is from genome assembly GCF_023715105.1 of Hydrogenophaga intermedia. Classification (GTDB taxonomy): domain Bacteria; phylum Pseudomonadota; class Gammaproteobacteria; order Burkholderiales; family Burkholderiaceae_C; genus Hydrogenophaga; species Hydrogenophaga intermedia_A. The sequence continues at coordinate 214,163 of NZ_JAMBNO010000002.1, forward strand.
GTCGCGCGCGGTGTCGCCCGAGGGCAGCACGCGCACGGCCGCCGCCACGCGGTGTTCGCTGGGCGAAAAGCGCGCTTCACGGCGCGCGTCGAGAATGAAGGGGGCGTCGGGACGGCCGAGGCGATCGGCCAGGGCGTGACGCGAGATGAAGAGGTCGTCGTCCATGTCAGGCTCCGTGAGGGGCTGCTTCAGCGCTTGGACGACGTGTCTCGGCCCGAAGGCCGCGGGAGGCTGAACATCCCGACGGCTGCAGTGTACGGCGGTTGCCGCGGCCCTGCCAGGCTTCAGGCGGTCCCGCCGACGGTGAGCGCCTCGATGCGCAGCGTGGGCTGCCCCACGCCCACCGGCACGCTCTGGCCTTCCTTGCCACAGGTGCCGACGCCGGTGTCGAGTCGCATGTCGTTGCCGATCATGCTCACGCGGGTGAGGGCGTCGGGGCCGTTGCCCACGATGGTGGCGCCTTTCACCGGGTACTGGATTCTGCCGTTCTCGACCCAGAACGCCTGGCTGGCCGAAAACACGAACTTGCCGCTGGTGATGTCGACCTGGCCGCCACCGAAGTTGGTGGCATACAGGCCCTTCTTGATGCTGGCGATGATTTCTTCGGGCGGGGTGTCGCCGCCGAGCATGTAGGTGTTGGTCATGCGCGGCATGGGCGTGTGGGCGTAGCTCTCGCGGCGGCCGTTCCCGGTGGGCTTGACGCCCATCAGGCGCGCGTTCATCGCGTCCTGGATGTAGCCGCGCAGGATGCCGTCTTCGATCAGCACGTTGCGCTGCGAGGCGTTGCCCTCGTCGTCCACGTTGAGCGAGCCGCGGCGGTCGGCGATGGTGCCGTCGTCGAGCACGGTGACACCCTTGGCCGCCACGCGCTGGCCGATGCGCCCGGCGAAGGCGCTCGAGCCCTTGCGGTTGAAATCGCCTTCAAGCCCGTGGCCCACCGCCTCGTGCAGCAGGATGCCGGGCCAGCCGCTGCCCAGCACCACCACCATCTCGCCCGCGGGCGCGGGACGCGACTCGAGGTTGGTGAGCGCCTGCTGCACGGCTTCGTCCACATAGCTTTGCGCCATGGCGTCGTCGAAGTACGCCAGGCCGAAACGGCCACCGCCGCCCGAGCTGCCCATTTCGCGGCGGCCATTATGTTCCGCGATCACGGTGACGGACAGGCGGATCAGCGGGCGCACGTCGGCCGCCAGCGTGCCGTCCATGCGCGCCACGAGCACCACGTCGTGTTCGGCGGCCAGCCCGGCCATCACCTGCACCACGCGCGGGTCCTTGGCCTTGGCCATTCGCTCCACCTTCTCCAGCAACGCCACCTTGGCGGTGCTGTCCAGCGTGGCAATCGGGTCGACGCCGACGTAGAGCGAGCGTGAACCGGCCACCTTGCCCGCGGCGACTTTGACCTTCTTCGCCTGGCCCTGGCCCGAGATGCTGCGCACGGCATGTGCGGCGTCGAGCAGCGAATCCCAGGACAGGTCGTCCGAGTAGGCGAAGGCGGTTTTCTCGCCACTGACGGCGCGCACGCCCACGCCCTGCTCGATGCTGAAACTGCCGGTCTTGACGATGCCCTCCTCCAGGCTCCAGCCCTCGTTGCGGGTGGCCTGGAAGTACAGGTCGGCGTCGTCCACGCCGTGCGAGGCGATCTCCGCCAGCGCCTTGTGCAGGTGGGCGGTGGTGAGGCCGAAGGGTTCGAGCAGTTGCTGCTCGGCGGTGGCCAGACGGGCCAGGGTGGGTTCGCGCGCGATCATGAGGGCATTGTAGGAAGGCGCCGCCCGCCGCGGGGCGATCAGGGTCTTGGCAGTCCGTCGGGGTGGTTGCGCATCCAGTCGAGCAGCGCGGCATCGTCGTGCCCGGCCAGGCCGTCACGCAGCGCGGCGGCGAACACCGCAGCGGCCAGCGGGCCGAGCACGCCCGCGTGGCCCGCGCGCTGCGCCGCCGCCACCGCCAGCCCGCTGTCCTTGGCCAGCAGCGTCATGTGGGCGCGCGGCGCGTCGTCGCCGGCCAGCGCGCGGTGCATGCGGTCGCTGCCGATCCAGCTCTGCCCGCTGGAGCGCTCGATCACGCCCAGCGTGGTGCCCGCATCCAGACCCAGGCGTTCGGCGAGCGCCAGGACCTCGGCCGCGCCGGCGAGGTTCACCGCCGCGAGCAGGTTGTTGACGAGCTTGGTGCGCGCGCCGTCACCCACGCGCTCGCTCACGCGAAACACCGCATCGGACAGGTCGGCCAGCAGCCGCGCATGGCGTTCCACCACCGGCGCGGGCCCGGCGAGCATGAGGCTCATGGTGCCCGCACGCGCACGGGCCGGACCGCCCGAGGGCGGCGCGTCCAGCGTGTGCACGCCCTGGCCGGCCAGGCGCAGCGCAATCGACTCGACGTCCTCCGGCGCGATCGTGGGACACAACAGCACCGTCTGGCCGGCGCGCAAGCCGGCGGCCGCGCCCTGCTCGCCCCACAGCACCTCGCGGCACTGCGCGGCGTCCACCACCACGATGGCCAGCACGGCGCCCTCGCCCAGCGTGGCTGCGGCCGCTGCGGGTGTGTCGCACAGCCGGGCGCCGGCCGCGCGGGCCTCGGTCTGGCGCAGTGGGTCGATGTCGCACACCGCCACCGGCCAGCCGCGCTCGCGCAGGCGTTGCACCATGGCGCCGCCCATGTTGCCGGCCCCCACGAAGGCCACGCCAGGCAGGTAGGTCGTCATGTGGGAATGAGCCGCTTGGCGCGCGAGATGGCCAGCAACATGCCCAGGCCCACGCCCAGCGTGACCATGGCGGTGCCGCCGTAGCTCACGAACGGCAGCGGCACGCCCACCACGGGCAGGATGCCGCTGACCATGCCCATGTTCACGAAGGCATAGACAAATATGTTGAGCGTGAGCGCGCCGGCCAGCAGGCGCGAAAACAGCGTGGGCGCTTCGGCGGCGATGATCAGCCCGCGCACGATGAGCGCGATGAAGCCCGCCAGCAGCAGCAAGACACCCATCAGCCCGAATTCCTCGGAAAAGCCCGCGAAGGCGAAGTCGGTGGTGCGCTCGGGGATGAATTCGAGGTGCGTCTGCGTGCCCTGCATGAAGCCCTTGCCCCAGACGCCTCCCGAACCGATGGCGATCACGCCCTGGATGATGTGAAAACCCTTGCCCAGCGGGTCCTTGGTGGGGTCGAGCAGGGTGCACACGCGCTGGCGCTGGTACTCGTGCAGCACCTGCCAGTCCACGCCCGGCGCGCACCAGCTCGATTCGTTGGCAATCAGCAAGCCGATGCCGATGACGGCCAGCAGCACCGGCGGGACGATCAACTTCCAGCTCAGCCCGGCGAAGAAGATCACCGCCAGCCCGGAGGCGACCACCAGCAGCGTGGTGCCCAGGTCGGGCTGCAGCAGGATGAGCATCGCTGGCACCGCCAGCAGCACGCCGGCCACCGCGAAATCGGTGGCCTTGAGCTGCCCCTCACGGCGGTGGAACCACCAGGCCAGCATCATCGGCATCGCGATCTTCATGATCTCGCTGGGCTGGATGACGATCACGCCGATGTCGAGCCAGCGCTGGGCGCCCTTGCGCATGATTCCCGCGAACTCCACGCCCAGCAGCAGCACCACGCCCGCCAGGTACAGCGGCAAGGCCAGACTCATCAGCCGTTGCGGCGGGATCTGCGAAAACAGCAACATCACGCCGGCGCCGATCAGCATGTTGCGGCTGTGCTGGGCAAAGCGCGCGCCGTGGTCGAAGCCCAGCGAATACATGGCGAACAACCCGATGGCCGCCATGAACAGGATGATGGTGATGAGCGGCCAGTCGAAGCCACGCAGGAAGGGAATGACCCGCTGCAGCAGGGAAGGTTTTTCGATCACGACGGCCATGACCCGCGATTATCCTGCCACCATGAATGACACCACGCACCTGCTGTACCTGCATGGCTTCCGTTCCTCGCCGCTGTCCACCAAGGCGCGGGCCGTGGCCGAACGCGTGGCGCGCGATCACCCGGCCGTGCACTGGTGGTGTCCGCAGCTGCCGCCCTCGCCGCGCGAGGCCATGGCGCTGGTCCGGCACGGCGTGGCCGGCTGGCCTGGCGAGCGCATGGCGGTGGTCGGTTCCTCGCTCGGGGGCTTCTATGCACGCTGGCTGTCCCTGCAGACGGGCTGCCGCGCGGCCCTGCTCAACCCGGCGCCGTTTCCCGCGCGCGACCTCGCGGCCCACATCGGCGAGCAGACCACGTGGCAGAACCCCTCGGAACGCTTCTTCTTCGAACCGCGGTTCGTGGACGAGTTGCTCGCGCTGCAGGCCGATATCGAGCGACTGGCGCCAGAGCGCCCCGCCACGCCCGACGGGCTCTTCGCCCTGCTGGCCAAGGGTGACGAGCTGCTCGACTGGCGCGAGATGCAGGCCTTTGCGCACGGCGGCACCATCCGCCTGCTCGACGGGAGCGATCACGCCATCAGCGATTTCGACCATCACATCGACGCGCTGCTGTCGTTCCTGAGGCTGGCCTGACCCCGGGATGGGCGCAATGGGACAATCCGCTGCATGCACATCCTGTTCGACGAGGCCGGCAAGTTTCTGACCGGCCGCGTGTTGTCCGAGGCGGAGAGTTCGATGCAGGTCGAACTCGACTCGGGCAAGCGCGTGAAAGTGAAGGCGGCCAATGCGCTGCTGCGTTTCGACAAACCCGCGCCTGCGGAGCTCATGACCGAGGCCACGAAGCTGGCCGAGGGCATGGAGGTGGAGCTCGCCTACGAGTTTGCGCCCGACGAGGAATTCGGCTTCGCCGACCTGGCGCGCGAGTACTTCAGCGCGCAGGCCGGGCCCATCCAGCAAGCCGCCGCGCTGCTCACGCTGCAAGGCGCGCCGCACTACTTCCGCCGTGCCGGCAAAGGGCGCTACAAGAAGGCGCCCCCCGAGATCGTGGCGCAGGCGCTCGCCGCCATCGAGAAGAAGCAGCAGCTGCAGGCGCAGATCGAGGCCTGGGCGGGCGAACTGATCGAAGGCCGCTGCCCGCCCGCGGTGCAGGAGCAGCTCTACCGCATTCTGTTCAAGCCCGACAAGAACGGGCCGGAATACAAGGCCGTGGTGGAGGCCGCGCGGCGCAGTCAGACCGCCCCGCTGGCGCTGCTGCAAAGGGCTGGCGCCATCCGCAACGCCTACCAGTTCCACTGGCAGCGATTCCTGTTCGAGCACTTCCCCAGGGGCACCGGCTTTGCCGCGCTGGCGGCCCCCACCATCGCCGAGGAGCTGCCACTGGCCGCGGTGCATGCCGTCTCGATCGACGATTCGGCCACCACCGAGATCGACGACGCGCTCTCGCTGCAGGGCCTGGGCACCGGCACGGTCACACTGGGCATCCACATCGCGGCACCGGGTCTGGCCATCACGCCCGACAGCGCGCTCGACCAGGTCGCGCGGCAGCGGATGTCCACGGTGTACATGCCGGGCCACAAGATCACCATGCTGCCCGACGACGTGGTGCAGGCCTGCACGCTGCAGGCCGGGCGGGACTGCCCGGCGGTTTCGCTCTACGTGGAATTCGACGAGGCAACGCTGGAGCCGCGCGGCAGCCGCACCGCGCTGGAGCGCGTGCCGATCACGCTCAACCTGCGTCATGACAAGCTCGACGCGGTGATCACCGAGGCCTGGCTGGGCGGCGCCCCCGGCACGGACGCACCGCCCGAGATCACGGCGCTGCAGCCGATGCTCGCCTTCCTGCACCGCTTTGCCGTGCACCACAAGGCGCAGCGCGAGATCGCGCGCGGCAAGCCGGAGACCTTCACTCGGCCCGACTACACCTTCAAGCTCGAAGGGGTCCAGGGCGACGAACCCGAAGGCAGCGAGACGGTGATCATCGGTACGCGCTCACGCGGCGCGCCGCTGGACCTGATGGTGGCCGAGGCCATGATCCTGGCCAACAAGACCTGGGGGCAGTGGCTGGCCGACAGCGGCGTGCCCGGCATCTACCGCAGCCAGGCCAGCCTGCTCCCGGGTATCAAGGTACGCATGGGCACACGCGCGCAACCACACGCGGGCCTGGGGGTGAAGTGCTATGCCTGGAGCACCTCGCCGCTGCGCCGCTATGTGGACCTGGTGAACCAGTGGCAGATCATTGCCTGCGCGCGCCACGGCAAGACGGCCGCGCTGGCCGCGCCCTTCAAGCCCAAGGACGCCGCGCTGCTGGCCGTCATCAGCGCCTTCGACGCCGCTTACACCGCCTACAACGGCTTTCAGGGCGGCATGGAGCGCTACTGGACCTTGCAGCATCTGCGCCAGAACGGCATCACCGAGCTCACGGCCACGCTGATCAAGGAGCGGCTGGTGCGGGCCGACACGCTGCCACTGGTGTTCCCGGTGATGGGCGCCGATGGCCTGCCGCGCGGCGCGCACCTGCGGGTGCGCCTGGGCGACATCGACGACATCACCCTGGAGATCGCCGGCACCGTCGTCGAACGTCTGGACCAGCCGGTGGAGGACCTTGACGCCATCGCCGGGGAGGACGAGGACGAACCGCTTGGCGCTCCATTGGCACTGGCCATCGACGTGAACGACGCCCAGGCCGACAACAGCGCTCAGACAACGGGGGACAACGGATAATCCACGGGTGAAGTCCGATCGCGTGAAGACCGCCCGCGCGCCATCGCGTTCCGCCTCGGCGGCCGCACGAACCCTGCGCAACCTCAGCACCCTGCAGCTGGCGCTGCTGGTTTCGCTCGGGGTGCACGCGGCCCTGCTCACCGTGCGCTTTGCCGCGCCCGAGCAATTCAACCGCGTCTTCAAGGACACCCCGCTCGAGGTCATCCTCGTCAACGCCCGCAGCGACCAGCGGCCCGAAAAGGCCCAGGCCATCGCCCAGGCCTCCCTGGCCGGCGGTGGCGACGCCGAACGCGGGCGCGCCACCTCGCCGCTGCCACCGGCCGCCGTGGCCCGCCTGGGTGACGCGCCCGACGAAGCCGCCCGCCGTGTGGAAGCGCTGCGCGAGCAGCAGGAACGGTTGCTGGCCCAGGTGCGCCGCTCCCTGGCCGCCATGCCCCCGCCGGAAAAGGCCAGCGCACAGCCCACCCAGGAATCGATCGAGCGTGAGCAACGCCGCCAGGCGCTGGTGAAGATCCTGGCCGAGATCGAGAAGCGCATCAACGAAGAGAACGCGCGCCCGAAGAAGCGCTACATCAGCCCGGCCACGCGCGAGGCGGTCTACGCCGTCTATTACGACGGCCTGCGCCGGCGCATCGAGCAGCACGGCACGGCCAATTTCCCCGAGGCGGGCGGGCGCAAGCTGTACGGCGAACTCACCATGGTGATCACCGTCAATCACACCGGGCAGGTGCTGGACACCGAGGTGGTGCAAGGCTCCGGCACGGCCCTGCTCGACCGGCGCGCGCAGGCCATCGTGCGGGGCCTTTCCTTTGGCCGCTTCAGCGACGCCATGCGCCGCCAGGCCGATCAGATCGTGGTCGTCTCGCGCTTTCGCTTCACGCGCGACGACGGTCTGCAAACCCAGCTCTCGGGCCAGTAGCGGTGCGCGCATTCGGTCGCTGGCTGCTCTGGCTGATGTTCGCGGGCGTGGCCCTGCAGCTCTTCTTTCTTGGCCGCATCGCGCTGATGGCGGCCCTCGATCCACACAGCACCGCGTTCCAGCGCTCCGAGGCCTGGCGCGTTGCGGTCGGCCACGCACGCGGCGAAGGCGAATGGCGCTGGCGCCAGCAGTGGGTGGACGGCGAGCAGATCAGCCCGCACCTGTGGCGTGCGGTGGTGGCCTCGGAGGACGCGGGCTTCTTCGAGCACCGAGGCGTGGAGTGGGAGGCCATCCAGAAGGCGTGGCAGAAGAACGAGCGGCGCCAGGAACAGGCGGAGCGCCGCGCCGCGCAGAACCCCAACCGCGCCACACGCGAACCCAAGGTGGTGGGCGGCTCCACCATCACGCAGCAACTGGCCAAGAACCTGCTGCTCTCGGGCGAGCGCACGCTGCTGCGCAAGGGCCAGGAGCTGGTGCTTTCGCTCATGCTCGAGCTGCTGCTGGACAAGCGTCGCCTCCTGGAGATCTACCTCAACAGTGTCGAGTGGGGCCAGGGCGTGTTCGGCGCCGAGGCCGCGGCGCAGCGCTACTTCAACAAGCCCGCGAGCCGCCTCACGGCCTACGAGGCGGCGCGGCTGGCGGTGATGCTGCCCTCGCCCAAGTTCTTCGAGACGCGCCCCGGCTCGGCCTACCTCGCGCGCCGCGCGGGCACCATCGTCGCCCGCATGGGCGACATCAGGCTGCCATGAGGCCCGCCGCCAGCGCTGTCGGCTACTTCCTGCTCGGGCTGGTGCGCCTGCTCACCGGTGCGCAGGCGCGCTGGCACGGCTGCCCGCCCAAGGCCGAGCAGCGCATTTACTTCGCCAACCACCAGAGCCACGCCGACCTGGTGCTGATCTGGGCCGCGCTGCCGCAGGAGCTGCGCAGCATCACGCGCCCGATCGCCGCGAAGGACTACTGGACCGCCTCGCCGCTCAAGCGCTGGATCACCACCGAGGTGTTCAACGCGGTCTACGTCGAGCGTGAGCGAAAGGGCGACGAGGACCCGCTGGCGCCGCTGATCGCCGCGCTGGAGAGCGGCGACTCGCTGATCCTTTTCCCCGAGGGTACGCGAGGCCACGAGGAAGACCCGCAGCCCTTCAAGAGCGGCCTCTACAACCTGGCGCAGCGCTTCCCCGAGGTGGTGCTGGTGCCGACCTGGATCCACAACGTGCAGCGCGTGATGCCCAAGGGCGAGGTGGTGCCGGTGCCGGTGCTGTGCTCGGTGACCTTTGGCGAGCCGATCCGGCTGGGTGCCGACGAGCCGCGGGCGGACTTCCTGACCCGCGCGCGTGCGGCGGTCATCGCCCTGAGGGACATCTGATGGGCGCATTCCTGCGCGGCCTGAGCCAGAACCAGCAGGTGGGCCTGCTGTTCCTGGTGGTGTTCGGTCTGCTCACCCTGGTCACGGTGGCGGGCATGCTGCTGTCGCTGCGCGAACGCCGCGCCCACGGCGACGACGCCCAGCTGGCCCGGCGCCGCCACGACAACGCCAACCTGCTGCGCGTGTCCTGGATCATGGCCATGGTGTTCTGGGTCGGCTGGGTACTCGGCGAAGGTGTGTCCATCGTGCTGTTCGGCGTGCTCTCCTTCTTCGCCCTGCGCGAGTTCATCAGCCTCTCGCCCACGCGCCGCGGCGACCATCGCAGCCTTGTGCTGGCCTTCTTCGTGGTGCTGCCAGCGCAGTTCGCCCTGGTCTGGAACAAACACTTCGACCTGTTCACCGTGTTCGTGCCCGTGTATGTGTTCCTGGCCTTGCCGGTGGTGAGCGCCCTGCGCAACGACCCGCAGCGCTTCCTGGAGCGCAACGCCAAGCTGCAATGGGGCATCATGGTCTGCGTCTATGGCCTGAGCCACGTGCCGGCATTGCTGCTGCTGCAGTTCCCGCGCTGGCTTGGCAACAACGCCTTCCTGGTGTTCTTCCTGGTGCTGGTGGTGCAGACCTGCATGCTGGTGCAGCACCTCACCGCTCGCGGGCGCTCCCGGCCCGTGGCACCCGCCATCAGCGAGAGCTTTCACTGGCAGAGCTGGGGCTGGGGCCTGCTGGCGGGCGGCCTGCTGGGCGCACTGCTCGCGGGCTTCACACCCTTCAAGCCACTGCAGGCACTGGCCATGGCGCTGGTGGCATGCGTGGCGGGCTCGCTCGGCCACCTGGTGATGAAAGCCATCAAGCGCGACCGCGGCGTGACGAACTGGGGCGGCGAGCGCCGCTCCGTCACCGGCGCGGCCGGCCTGCTCGACCGCATCGACGCGCTGTGTTTCGCGGCACCCGTGTTTTTCCATTCTGTGCGCTGGACCTTCGACCTATGAGGATTCTCGGCATCGACCCCGGCCTGCAGTGCACCGGCTTCGGCGTGCTCGACGCCGACGGACCGCGCCTGCACTACGTGGCCAGCGGCACCATCCAGACCAGCCCGAAGGACGGCGCCCTGCTGCCCGCTCGGCTGAAGGTGCTGTTCGACGGCATTGGCGAGGTGGTGCAGCGCTACCAGCCCCAGGTGGCGGTGTGCGAGATCGTGTTCGTGAACGTGAATCCACAAGCCACGCTGCTGCTGGGCCAGGCGCGCGGCGCCTGCCTGACCGCGCTGGTGGCCAATGGCCTGAACGTGGCCGAATACACCGCCCTGCAGCTCAAGAAGGCTGTGGCTGGGCACGGCCGCGCCACCAAGGAGCAGATGCAGGAAATGGTGAAACGCCTGCTGCAGTTGCCCGGCCTGCCCGGCAAGGACGCGGCCGACGCGCTGGGCCTGGCCATCACGCACGCACAGGTGGCACGCACCACCGCGGCCATCGAACGGGTGGCGCCGCTGCGGGCGCGCACGCACGCGGCGTACAAGGCCGGCAGGAGCTACTGAGGTGGTCATGCGCTGGCTCGGCCGTCGCCCAGCGGGCCTGGGCGCGTGGCTGGCATTGGCCTTCATCGTGCTGTCGATGGCGCTCACCGCGGCCCTGACCTGGTTCATCGGCCACGCCGCGATCGGGCAGTTGCGGTCCACGATCGGCGTGAACCTGGCCGAGCTGGCGACGCAGACCGCCAGCCGCCTGGATCGCTCCATGTACGAACGCCACCGCGAGGTGCGGCTCATGGCGGCGCGCCTGGGTGACGTGACCGATCCGGCCCGCGTGCGGCGCGAACTCGACACCCTGCAGACCAGCTATCCGCTGTACTCCTGGATCGGACTGACCGACGACAGGGGCACGGTGCTCACCGCCACAGGCGGCCTGCTCGAAGGCGTCGATGTATCGGGGCGCCCCTGGTTCATCAACGCCCAGCGTGGTCAGGCCATGGGCGACGTGCACGAAGCCGTGCTGCTGGCCCGCCTGCTCGGCAACGAAGGCGAGGCGCCGCCCCGCTTCGTTGACATCGCGTTCACGATGTCGAACGCCGACGGCAGCCCACGCGGTGTACTGGCGGCGCACCTGAATTGGTCGTGGGCGCGCGATGTGGAGCGGGCCATCTTCCAGCCGCTGGACGCCACGCGCGCGATCACGCCCTTGATCGTTTCCCGAGACAACCGCGTTCTTCTGGGGCCCGCCGACCTCCTGGGCACCGCGCTGGATTTGCCCAGCCTGCGCCAGGCTGCCATGGCATCGGGCAAGGCCACCGGTCACACCGAAGAAAGTTGGCCCGACGGCCATCGCTACCTCGTGGGCTATGCCAGCGATCGCGGACTCGACGATTACCCGGGCATGGGCTGGCGTGTGCTCGTGCGGCAGCGCCTGGACGAGGCCTATTCGCCGGCCTCCGCGCTACAGCGCCAACTGCTCGTCGCCGGCTTGCTCGCGGCGCTGGTTTTCTCGGTGCTGGGCTGGTGGGTGGCTCGCTGGATCTCGCGACCCCTGCGCGCCCTCACGACATCGGCCGGACAACTGCAGCAGGGCCAGCCGGTGCGGGTGCCCGTATCGAACCACTACGAAGAGGTGGCGCAACTCGGCCAGGCCTTGAATGCCCTCGTTTACCGCTTGCAGGCCAACGAGGTGCAGCTGCTCGAACTCAACGCCAACCTGGAGCGACGCGTGAACGACCGCACGCAGGAGCTGCGCAAGGCGTTCGAACAGGTGAAGTCCAACGAGCAGCGCATCGAAACGCTCGTGGAACTGGCACAGGACCCGTTCGTGACGATGGACTTTTTCGGCCGCATCACCGACTGGAACTCGGCCGCAGAGCAACTGCTGGGCTGGAAGAGCGAGGACGTGATCGGTCGCCCGCTGGAGGAGATCATCATTCCTGCGCGCTACCGCGGACAGATGCAGGCAGCGCTCGCGCACTACCTGCAAACCCGCGAAGCGCCGTTCGTGGGCCAGCGCCTCGAGCGCCTGATCATCGACAACCAGGGGCGCGAGATACCGGTGGAAATGCGCATCGGCCTGATCGACAACCCGCCGGTCCAGTTGTTCAGCGCGTTCCTGCACGACATCCGCGAGCGCCAGGAAATCGAGCGCCTGAAAAAGGAGTTCGTCTCGACCGTCTCGCACGAGTTGCGAACCCCGCTCACCGCCATGTACGGCTCGCTGAACCTGATGGCCACCGGCATGGCTGGCGAGCTGCCAGCGGACGCCAGGGAGCTGGTGCAACTGGCCAACGACAGCTGCGAGCGGCTGATCCGGCTCATCAACGAGTTGCTCGACATCGAGAAGATGGACGCGGGCAACATGCAGTACGACATGCGCCGCCAGCCGATCGAGCCGTTGGTGATGCGCGCGGTGCGCGACACCATGGCCTACGCGAGCCACTATGGTGTCGAACTGCGTTTTCTGGCTGGTGCCGACGCCATGGTCGATGTCGACGGCGACCGCATCGTGCAGGTGGTGGTCAACCTGCTCTCCAACGCCACCAAGTACTCACCTCGCGGCGGCATGGTGGACGTGTCGATCAAGGTGCGATCGGGTCATGTCAGGGTGTCGGTGCTGGACCAGGGGCCAGGCGTGCCCGAGGCCTTTCGCGCGCGCATTTTCGAGCGGTTCGCGCAGGCCGACGGCTCCGACCGACGACAGAAAGGCGGCACCGGCCTGGGCCTGGCGATCTGTCGCAGCATCATGGTGGCGCACGGCGGGCGCATTGACTTCACCAGTGAGCCCGGCCGCACCGAGTTCTTCTTCGAGCTGCCGCTGGCCTGATCGTCCAGCGGGTCGGGTGGTGCCGTGTCACGGGCCGGCGTTGAGTCCCTTGCGCTTCATCTCGCCCCACTGGGACTCGCGCTGGGTGGCCCAGCGCCACAGGCCGATCAGGCGCCACCAGCTGTTGAGCTGGCGATAGCCGAAGTTCTCGAGCACCACCATCAGCACCAGCAGGGCCAGTTGCCCCGCACGCGGGTACAGATGGAACGCCATTTCCTCCAGCAACAGGCCGGAAAACGACAGCAGCACGCCCAGGCCCACGGCCACGAACAGGAAGATCGCAAACGCCTGCCATGAAATCAGGCCGAACGACCACGCCAGCACCATGAAGACGTAGCCGCCCAGTTCGACCAGCGGGCCCAGCCATTCGAAGGCCGCAAAGAAAGGGTAGGCCAGCCAACCGGGCGCTCCACCCCGGCGGTTGAACATCAGGCCGACATTGGTGCTCATGCTCTCTGACAAGCCCCGCTGCCAGCGGATGCGCTGGTTGCGCAGGGTGAGTCGGTCCTCCGGCGCTTCGGTCCAGCACACCGGGTCGGGCACGAACTCGATGCGATAGCGTTGTTGCAGTGCCCGCAGATGGCGGTGCAGGCGCACCACCAGCTCCATGTCCTCACCGATGGTCTTGACGCGGTAGCCCCCGACTTCAATCACCAGGTCGCGCCGGAACAAGCCGAAGGCGCCCGAGATGATGAGCATGGCGTTGAGCTGGGACCAGCCCAGGCGGCCAAAGAGAAACGCCCGCAGATACTCCACCACCTGGAACAGGGCCCACAGGTTGCGCGGCAGCCCCACCTGCGTGAGCACCCCGCCTTCGATTCGGCAACCGTTGGCCACGCGCACGGTGCCGCCGGTGGCCACCACGAAGGGGTCGCGCTGGAACGGCTTGACCACGCGCTGCAAGGCATCGCGCTCCAGGATGGAGTCGGCATCGACGCCGCAGAAGAGTTCGTGTCGGGCGAGGTTGATGCCCGCGTTCAGCGAGTCGGCCTTGCCACCGTTGGCTTTGTCGATCACCCGCAGGTTGGGGTGAAGGCGCGAGCGAAAGCACCCCCGGATGGGTTGCGTGGGCAGGCGCTGTGCCACGGCCTCCGGGAACGGCTCCAGCGCGAAGGCCTCGACCAACGCCGCCAGCGTGCCATCGCGCGACCCGTCGTTGATGACGATGACCTCGAAATTCGAGTAGCTCAAGCCCAGCATGGAACGCACGGAATCGACGATCGAAGCCTGCTCGTTGAAGGCCGGCACCAGCAGGCTGATGCCCGGGTCCATGCCGCTGTGAACCTGGGGCAGCTCATCCAGCACGCGCTCCTGCAGGCCGCGCCACAGGCTGATCATCGAGACCAGGTTGAGCAGCAGATAACCGAGGTTGAGCAAAACGAAATAGGCCAGCACGAACGCCGTGGTCGCCTCGATCAGCAACGGCACCGTCATCGCGCCTCCCCGCCCCACTCGCGCTGCGCGATGGCGTGGCGCAGTGCGTCGTGCGCCGGGGTACCCGGCGCTGCCAGCGCCCGCAGATCCGGCTCGCCCAGGAACGGCAGATCGACGAGCACATGGGCGCTCGCCAGCCGGACATCGGCGTCGGCGTCCTGGAGCAAGGCGCTCAGTCGGGGAAGGTCGGCGGGAACCGCGATGCTGGCCATGGCGCGCAAGGCCTGAGCGCGCACACCCGCGTGCGGGTGCTGCAGCGCCTGCAGCACCCCGTCGTGCCACTCGGGGCCGTGCAGCAAGGGCAGCAATTCGCACACCACCGCCGGCTCCGTGCGCTGTTGCAGCAGCCGATGCAGGCTCGGCGGTGGCAGGTTCGCGCGCAGGGCACGCGCCAGACGCAAGGCCCTGGGCAAACGGCTCGGGCGCAGGCCCGGCAGATGCCGCGCCAGCATGAGGGCGAAGGCATCACGCGCATCGGCCATGAAAGCGGCGAGACGGGCCACGTCCCAGTCGTCACGTTGCAATACCGCCGGTGTGAGGGTCTCGGCCGCCCGCAGCGGGTCGATCTGCACGAGTGCTCGGGCCGCGTTGATCGACAGCAGCGGATCACGCAGCCCGGCCAACCGATGCAAGGCCTCCCACGCCGCTGGATCGCGCAGATGACCCAGCGCCAGCACCGCCTGCAAGCGCGCGGGCCGCGATCCACCGGCCAGCAGACTGCGCGCGAAACGGTCCAGGCCCAGGCTGCGTGCGGCGTTGTTGAGCCGCTCGGCCGCCTCACCGCGAACCGACTCGTGCAGATACACCCACAGCCGCAGGAAGCGCCGGCGCTCGCCTGCGGGCAGCGCGGGCAACGGGGCGGTCGAGGGCTCGATCACCAGCGACAGCAACCGGGGGCGCCACTGCGCCACAAAGGCCTGCCAACGCCGCTCTTCCCGAAGCAAGGCAAGGCGCAGCAACACGATCACCAGTGCAACGATCACCGTCAGCAACGTGGCCACCACGCCGCTCCAGAGAGCCACCCGCAGGACTGGGTCAGAAACGTCGCTGAACACCGGCGCCCACACCCGTGCGCACATAGAAGTCGCCCTGGCGCGTTCGGCTGAGCGAGCCGGTGAGCGTCCAGGCGTCGTCCAGGCGCCAGCGCGCCACCAGCGCCAGCGAGCGCACGCGGGCCAGCGCGATATTGCCCGCGCCGAGCTCGGTGGCCTCGTCGCCGGCAGCGACGATCAATCCCAGTGAGCGGCCTTCGGCCGGATACCAGTGGCTGCGCCATTCGAGAACCTGCTCGCTGCGCCCGAGCGCACGCACGGGAGACCAACGCAGGGCGTGGCTGAAATCACCCACGTAACGCTCAAGACCGAGATCGAGGCGATCAACCTCGCTGCTGCGGTAGCGGGTGTGGCGTGCACCCAGGTGCAGCAGCCACGCCGGGGCGAATTCGTACTGCAGGCGCCCCGCCAGGCCTGTTCTGGGCAGGACGCGGTGCGTGGGACTGACCGTCAGCGACAACCCGGCCACCCACGCGGGCGACAACGCGCGCTCGTGCGTGAGTTCGAACTGCGTGTCGTCGAGCCCGAAACGGGAGGTGCGGGTGAGTGCGAAGGCACTGAAGTCGCGCGCGCCATGGTGACGCTGGACGCGCAGGCTGTGCTCGGTCCAGTCAGCGTAGCCGCGGTCGAGGTCACTGCGTTCGGTGGACAGGCCCACCTCCGTGCGGGGAGCGTCTGCATCTTGTGCATGTGCCAGCGGACCTGCCAGCAGCAGGACCAACCACCAGCCCGCGCAGCGCTTCACGGGCGTCCTTTCGAGAACCGGCGCAGCCGGGCGAGCAATTCGGCCGGCTGGAACGGCTTGAGGATGTAGTCGTTGGCGCCGGCGTCCAGTGCACGCACGATGTCGCTTTCCTGTGTCTTGGCGGTGAGCATGACCACGGGAACGTCGGCCCATCCTGCCTGGGCGCGCAGGCGACGCACGAGCTCGAACCCGTCCACAAAAGGCAGCATCACGTCCAGCAACGCCACGGCAGGCACCGCCCCGGTTTCGATCAGGCGCACGCCTTCGCGGCCATCGACGGCGTGCAGCACCTCGTACCCTTCGCGTTCCAGCATGAAGCGCAGCAAGTGGGCGATGTGGTCGTCGTCTTCAACGACCAGCGCCAGGGGGCGGGTGCTGGCACTCACAGCAGGCGCTCCATGGCCAGCACCGCAAAGAAGCCAAGTGCGGCCAGCACCGTCCACTTCAGGATCACCAGCCCCCAGGTGCGGTACCGCGCCTGGCCGGTACCGATGTAGAGGGCGAAGCACACGCCTGCCGCGAGCAGCAGCAGCAGGACGGCCCAACGGAACAGCAGCATCTTGGCAGCGCTTACCAGGCTGGCGTGAGTTGCGCGAAGCCGCGCGGCGCCTCGCGATCGTTCTCGAAACTCACGACCTCGTAGGCCTCGGGCCGCGCCAGCAATGCCCGCAGCAGCTGGTTGTTCATGGCGTGGCCACTGCGGAAGGCGCTGTAGGCGGCGAGCAGGGGTTTGCCCACGATGTGCAGGTCACCCATGGCGTCGAGGATCTTGTGCTTGGCGAATTCATCGCCGTAGCGCAGCCCGTCGGCGTTGAGCACCTTCACGTCGTCCATCACGATGGCGTTGTCCAGGCCGCCGCCCAGCGCCAGGCCGTGGGAACGCATCATCTCCACGTCCTTGGTGAAGCCGAAGGTGCGTGCTCGCGCGATCTCACGCGCGTAGTTGCCGCTGCCGAGGTCGAACTCCACACGCTGGCCCGACGCGTTCACCGCGGGGTGGTCGAACTCGATCTCGAAGGCGAGCTTGTAGCCGTGGTACGGCTCGAGACGCGCCCACTTGAGGCTGCGGCCTTCGCCTTCGCGCACCTCCACCGGCTGCGTGACACGGATGAAGCGCTTGGGCGCGTTCTGCGCCACGATGCCGGCGCTTTGCAGCAGGTAGACGAAGGAAGCCGAGGAGCCATCGAGGATGGGCACCTCTTCGGCGGTGATGTCGATCAACAGGTTGTCCAACCCGAGGCCGGCACAGGCGCTCATGAGGTGCTCGATGGTGTGCACCTTGGCGCCGCCGTTGGAGATGGTGGAAGCCAGGCGGGTGTCGCTCACCGCAGTGGCGTTGACGGGGATGTCCACGGGCTGCGGCAGGTCGACGCGGCGGAACACGATGCCGGTGTCGGGCGCGGCCGGGCGCAGCGTCAGCTCCACGCGCTGACCGCTGTGCAGGCCGACGCCCACCGCCTTGGTCAGTGATTTGAGGGTGCGTTGCGCAAGCATTCCCGGATTGTAGGTTTTTCCCCTGTGGAACACGGTGAGAAATGGTGATGGGCTTGATAGGGGGGGGCGGTTGTGTGCTCCGTCCGCTTCCTGGGTTGTTGTTGTGATCTCCGGCGGGTCCGGTCGTCGCCGACCGGTATCCGGCTCCGCGACTGTCCCCCGCCAAGGGCTTTGCCCTTGGCTCCTCCTTTATGTCGCTACGCCGGACACCGATCACCGCCGACCTCTCGGCGTTCGGCGGATGCGCGCTCCGGCATCACGCGCGCTCCGGCATCACTTCAGCTCGCGGGTGTGGGGTGCTCCACGCAGCGGCATAAAGGAGGAGGACCGCGCAGCGGTCCGGGGGACAGCCGCGGAGTGGAGTACCCCACACCCGCGAGCGTGCGCGAGGTGCCACGAGCGACGTGCCCCCGTTCAATCCGCCTGCTTGCGCAAGAAGGCAGGAATCTCGAAGTCGTCCATGCCACCCGAGGCCAGCGCGTCCACCTTGGCCGCGGCCTGGGTGCGGTTGGTGCGCCACACGCTGGGCACGGCCATGTGCTGGTAGTCGGGCTGGGCCGTTGCGACGCCGGCACCGGGGCCGCCCACGGCCTGGTTCACGGTAGGGACATTGAACGGCGTGTTGTCGGTACCGGTGCGCAGCACCTGCAGCGGCGGCGCGGTGCGACGCGCGCCGTGACGCGACAGGCCGGTGGCCACCACGGTCACGCGCATCTCGTCGCCCAGGCTGTCGTCGTAGGCAGCGCCGTAGATCACGTGCGCTTCGGCCGAGGCGTAGGCGCGGATGGTGTTCATCGCCAGCTTGGACTCCGACAGCTTGAGCGAGCCCTTGGCCGCGGTGACCAGCACCAGCACGCCCTTGGCGCCCGAGAGGTCGATGCCTTCGAGCAGCGGGCAGGCCACGGCCTGCTCGGCGGCGATGCGCGCGCGGTCCGGGCCGGCGGCGGTTGCCGTGCCCATCATGGCCTTGCCGGGTTCGCCCATCACGGTGCGCACGTCTTCGAAGTCGACGTTGACGTTGCCGTACTCGTTGATGATCTCGGCGATACCGCCGACGGCGTTCTTGAGCACGTCGTTGGCGTGCGCGAAGGCCTCGTCCTGGGTGACGTCATCGCCCAGCACCTCGAGCAGCTTCTCGTTGAGCACCACGATCAGCGAATCGACGTTGGCCTCGAGTTCGGCGAGGCCGTTGTCGGCGTTGGTCATGCGACGGCCGCCTTCCCAGTCGAAGGGCTTGGTGACCACGCCCACGGTGAGGATGCCCATGTCCTTGGCCACGCGCGCGATCACCGGTGCGGCGCCGGTGCCGGTGCCGCCGCCCATGCCGGCGGTAATGAACAGCATGTGCGCGCCCTCGATGGCTTCGCGGATCTGCTCCACCGCGCCCTCGGCGGCCTCACGGCCTTTCTCGGGTTTGCTGCCGGCGCCCAGGCCGGTCACACCGAGCTGGATGGTCTTGTGCGCTGCGCTGCGTGCCAGCGCCTGCGCATCGGTGTTGGCGCAGATGAATTCCACGCCCTGGACCTCACGGGCAATCATGTGTTCGACCGCGTTGCCGCCGCCGCCGCCCACGCCGATGACCTTGATCTGCGTGCCCAGGTTGAATTCTTCGACTTCGATCATTTCGATGCTCATTTCGGTGCTCCTTGATGCAGTTGCCTGTTTGTCTGGTGATGTGCGGAAAATCGGGATTCGGGTCATCCGGGAGGCCCGGTGTGTTCGGCACACCGTCCTCGTCGTCGTCGACATCGCCACGCGGGCGGGCCGTGGATGAGCAGGTCGTTGAAGCGGTGCATCAGAACGTCCCCACGAACCAGTTCTTCACGCGCTCCAGCGCGCCCGACATCGAGCCCGCCTTCTGCGACACCTTGTGGCCGCGCACGCGCGCCAGGCGCGCTTCTTCGAGCAGGCCCATCACGGTCGCCGAGCGCGTCTGCGCCACCATGTCGGACAGCGCGCTGTGGTAGTTGGGCACGCCACGGCGCACCGGCTTCAAGAAAATGTCCTCGCCGAGTTCGACCATGCCCGGCATCACCGCGCTGCCGCCGGTGAGCACGATGCCGCTGGAGAGCATTTCTTCATGGCCGCTGTCGCGCAGTACTTGCTGCACGAGCGAGAAGATCTCCTCCACACGCGGCTCGATCACACCGGCCAGGGCCTGCTTGCCCAGCAGGCGCGGGCCGCGGTCGCCCAGGCCTGGCACCTCCACCTGCGTATCCGGGTCGGCCAGCAGCTGTTTGGCGCAACCGCTTTCGACCTTGATGTCTTCGGCGTCCTTGGTGGGCGTTCGCAGCGCCATGGCGATGTCGCTGGTGATGAGATCGCCCGCGATCGGGATCACCGCGGTGTGGCGGATGGCGCCGCCCGAGAAGATGGCCACGTCGGTGGTGCCGGCGCCGATGTCGACCAGGGCCACACCGAGTTCCTTCTCGTCATCGGTGAGCACGGCCTGGCTGCTGGCCAGCGGGTTGAGCATGAGCTGGTCCACCTCCAGCCCGCAGCGGCGCACGCACTTGATGATGTTCTCGGCCGCGCTCTGCGCACCGGTGACGATGTGCACCTTGGCCTCCAGGCGGATGCCGCTCATGCCGATCGGCTCCTTGACCTCCTGGCCGTCGATCACGAACTCCTGCGGCTCCACCAGCAGCAGGCGCTGGTCGGTGGAGATGTTGATGGCCTTGGCGGTCTCGATCACGCGCGCCACGTCGGTGGCGCTGACCTCGCGGTCCTTGATGGCCACCATGCCGCTGCTGTTGATGCCGCGGATGTGGCTGCCGGTGATGCCGGTGTAGACCCGCGCGATGCGGCAGTCGGCCATCAACTCGGCTTCCTTCAGGGCCTGCTGGATGCTCTGCACCGTGGCGTCGATGTTGACCACCACGCCGCGCTTCAAGCCGTGGCTGGCGGCCACGCCCAGGCCCGCGAGCTTGAGCGTGCCGCCGTTCTGCACCTCGGCCACCACCACCATGATCTTGGCGGTGCCGATGTCGAGTCCGACGACGAGGTCCTTGTATTCCTTGGCCATGATGGATGCGTGCGTTTACCGGTTTGGTGGGCGTAGGGTCGGGTTGACGGGGGTGTCGGTGGCGGTGGTCACGCCGCGGATGCGCAGCGCGTAGCCGTTGGGGTAGCGCAGGTCCACGCTTTGCAGCGCGCCGGCGTAGCGTTCGGTGAGCTGCGGCAGCGTGCCGATGAAGCGCTGCACGCGTGCCTGCAGTTCCTCGGGCGTGCCGCGGCCGATCTCGATCTCGGCGCCGTTGTGCAGCCGTGCGCGCCAGCTTCCGCGCTCGCCGAATTCCAGGCGCTCGAGGTCGAACTCGAGGCGGGCGAAGACCGGTTGCAGCGTCTGATAAAGCGCCCACACCTCGGCAGAGCGGCCCTCGGGGCCGGCGATCTCGGGCAGGTTGTCGGCGTCATCGGGGCTTGCTTCGAACACCTCACCGAGCGTGTTCACCAGTTCGCCCGAACCGTTCTCGCCCCACCAGGCGACGGGCCGGTGCTCCTCGATGGTGACGCGCAGGCGGTTCGGAAACTCGCGCTGCACCACGGCGCGGCGCACCCAGGGCACCTGCTCGAACAGCGTGCGCACCTGCTGCAGATCGACGTTGAGGAAGCTCGACGACAGGCGCGAGCGCATTTGCGTGGCCAGTTGCGCGCGCAGCGTCACGGCGCTTTGGTGGGCCACGTCGCCATGCACGCTGATGGCCTTGACCGTCCACACCGGATGGCGCACGGCCCAGGTGCCGATGGCACCGAGCGTGAGCACGGCGAACACGCCCAGCAGAAGCTGGGTGGCCACGGCCATCAGCTTCACGTCCAGGGGCAGTTCGGTGTTCGCCATGGTGCTTCGATGCGCTTTCAGGCGTTGTCCAGGCCGGCACTGGCCAGCAGTTGCACGCACAAGTCCTCGTAGGAGATGCCGGCCGCGCGCGCCGACATCGGCACCAGCGAATGGCCGGTCATGCCGGGCGAGGTATTGATCTCCAGCAGGTAGGGCTTGCGTGTGGCGGCGTCGATCATCACGTCGGCACGCGACCAGCCACGGCAGCCCAGCGTGCGGTAGGCCTGCAGCACCAGCGCCTGGATCGCCGCCTCCTCGCCCGCGGGCAGGCCGCTGGGCACGAGGTACTTGGTGTCGTCGGTGAAGTACTTGTTCTGGTAGTCGTAGTTGCCGTCGGGCGCCACGATGCGGATCACCGGCAGCGCACGCGCCGCGTGGCCGGTTCCCAGCACCGGGCAGGTGACCTCGTCGCCCGCAATGAACTGCTCGCACATCACCATCGGGTCCTGCCTGGCCGCCAGCGCGTAAGCCGCTTCGCACTGCGCCGCGCTGGTGACCTTGGTCAGGCCGATGGTCGAGCCCTCGCGCACCGGCTTCACGATCATGGGCGAGCCCAATGCCGCAAAAGCTTCGTGTGTCTCGGCCGCGCTGTGCACCTGCCGCCACGCGGGCGTGGACAAACCCTCGGCGACCCAGATGCGCTTGGTCATGAGCTTGTCCATCGCCACGGCCGAGGCCATCACGCCCGGACCGGTGTAGGGGATGCCCAGCAATTCCAGCGCGCCTTGCACCGTGCCGTCTTCGCCGAAGCGGCCGTGCAGCGCGATGAAGCAGCGACCGAAACCATCGCGTTTGAGATCGCCGAGGTCGCGCTCGGCCGGGTCGAACGCGTGTGCGTCGACGCCTTTCGATTGCAGCGCCTTGAGCACGCCCGCGCCCGACATGAGCGAGACCTCGCGCTCGGCGGAACGCCCGCCCATGAGCACGGCGACCTTGCCGAATTCCTTCACGTTCATTTCGCCAACTCCATGATTCGTCCTGCCACCGCGCCGATGGAGCCTGCGCCCATGCACAGCACCACGTCGCCATCGCGTGCGTTGTCGAGCACCGCCTGCGGCATGGCAGCGATGTCGTCGACGAACACCGGTTCGAGCTTGCCTGCCACCCGCAGCGCGCGCGCCAGCGATCGGCCATCGGCCGCCACGATGGGCGCCTCGCCCGCCGCGTAGACCTCGCCCAGGAGCACCGCGTCGGCCTGGCCGATCACCTTGACGAAGTCCTCGAAGCAGTCGCGCGTGCGGGTGTAGCGGTGCGGCTGGAACGCCAGCATCAGGCGCCGGCCGGGAAAGGCGCCGCGCGCGGCGGCGATGGTGGCCGCCATCTCCACCGGGTGGTGGCCGTAGTCGTCCACCACGGTGAGGTGGCCGCCACCGGGCAGCACCGCTTCTCCGTAGCGCTGGAAGCGCCGGCCCACGCCCTTGAATTCCGCCAGGGCCTTGAGCACCGCCGCATCGGGCACGCCGAGCTCCACCGCGATGCCGATGGCCGCGAGCGCGTTGAGCACGTTGTGGCGGCCCGGCAGGTTGAGCACCACGTCCAGGTCGGGCAGCTCAACGCCGTTGCGGCGCTGCACGGTGAAGTGCATCTGGCCACCCACCGCACGAACACCGATGGCGCGCACCTGCGCGTCCTCGCTGTCGATACCGTAGCTGGTGATGGGGCGCGCGATCTGGGGCAGGATCTCGCGGATGGCGGCGTCGTCCACGCAGACCACAGCTGCGCCGTAGAACGGCATCTTGTGCAGGAACTCCACGAATGCGGCCTTGAGGCGACCGAAGTCGTGGCCGTAGGTGTCCATGTGGTCGGCGTCGATGTTGGTGATCACCGAGATCATGGGCAGCAGGTTCAGGAACGAGGCGTCGGACTCGTCGGCTTCGACCACGATGTACTCGCCGCTGCCGAGCGCCGCGTTGGCGCCGGCGCTGTTCAGGCGCCCTCCAATGACGAAGGTCGGGTCCAGCCCGCCTTCGGCGAGCACGCTGGCCACCAGGCTGGTGGTGGTGGTCTTGCCGTGCGTGCCCGCGATGGCCACGCCCTTGCGCAGCCGCATGAGCTCGGCCAGCATCACGGCGCGCGGCACCACCGGAATCAGCTTCGCGTGCGCGGCCACCACCTCGGGGTTGTCGGCCTTCACCGCGGTGGAGGTGACGATGGCGTCTGCGCCTTCGATGTGTCTCGCGTCGTGCCCGGCGAACACCTGTGCACCCAGCGCGGCCAGACGCCGCGTGGTCGCACTCTCGCCCAGGTCGCTGCCCGAGATGCGGTAGCCCTGGTTGAGCAGCACCTCGGCGATGCCGCTCATGCCCGCGCCGCCGATGCCGACGAAATGGATGTGGCGGATGGCGTGTTTCATGCCGTTCTGACTTTCGCGAGTTCGATGCAGGCGTCGACCACCGCGCCGGTGGCGTCGGTCTTGGCCACGCTGCGGGCCTTCTCGGCCATGGTGAGGAGTTGGGCGCGATCCAGCCCCTGGAGCAGTGCCGCGAGTTTGTCGGGCGTAAGCCCGGCCTGCGCCTCGAGCCAGGCCGCGCCGGCGTCGACGAGGAAGCGCGCGTTGTGCGTCTGGTGGTCGTCCACCGCGGCGGGGAACGGCACCAGCAGCGAGGCCGCGCCGACCGCGGCGAGTTCGGTGACGGTGCTGGCCCCGGCACGACCGATCACGAGGTCGGCGTGGGCGTAGGCACTGGCGGTGTCGTCGATGAACGGCGTGCAATCGGCCGCCACACCGGCAGCGGCGTAGTTCGCGCGCAGCTCATCGATCTGCTTCTCGCCGCTCTGGTGCAGCACGGTGGGGCGCTGCGCCTCGGGGATGAGCGCCAGCGCCTGCGGCACGATGCGGTTGAGCGCCTGCGCGCCCAGGCTGCCCCCCACCACCAGCAGGCGCAGCGGGCCGGTACGGCCGGCAAAGCGTTCGGCAGGCGCGGGCTGCTTGAGGAAGGCCTCGCGCAGTGGGTTGCCCACCCACGCGGCCTTGGCCAGCGCGTTTGGAAAGGCGCTGAAGCGGCGGTCGGCCACCTCGGCCAGCACCTTGTTGGCCAGGCCTGCGATGGAGTTCTGCTCGTGCAGCACGAGCGGCTTGCCGAGCAGCACGCCCATCATCCCGCCGGGGAAGGTGATGTAGCCACCGAGGCCAACCAGCACATCGGGCTTGACGCGTCGCACCACCTGGATGCTTTGCCAGAAGGCGCGCAGCAGGTTGAGCGGCAGCAGCAGTTTGGTGAGCAAGCCCTTGCCGCGCAGGCCGCCGAACTGCACCGTTTCCAGCGCAAAGCCGCGCGGCGGCACGAGGCGGCTTTCCATGCTGTCGGGAGCGCCCAGCCAGTGCACGCGCCAGCCGCGCGCGCGCAGCGCCTCGGCCACGGCCAGGCCGGGGAAGATGTGGCCGCCGGTGCCACCGGCCATCACGAGGGCGCAGGGAGTTCGGGTGGTCACGAGCGCGCGCCTCTCATCATCTGGCGATTCTCGAAATCCACCCGCATCACGATCGCCAACGCGATCAGGTTGAGCAGGATGGCCGAGCCTCCGTAGCTCATGAAGGGCAGCGTGAGGCCCTTGGTGGGCAACGCCCCGAGGTTCACGCCGATGTTGATGAAGGCCTGGAAGCCGAACCACAGGCCAACGCCTTGCGCGACGAGGCCGGAGAACACCTGATCGAGCGCGATGGCCTGGCGGCCGATGTGCATGATGCGCCGCGTCATCCACAGGAACAGGCCGATCAGCGTGACGACGCCCACGAGACCGAACTCCTCGCCGATGACGGCGAGCAGGAAGTCGGTGTGCGCCTCGGGCAGCCAGTTGAGCTTCTCAACGCTGCCCCCCAGCCCGACGCCGAACACCTCGCCGCGGCCGAAGGCAATCAGCGCGTGCGAGAGCTGGTAGCCCTTGCCCAGCGCGTGCTCGGCGCTCCAGGGGTCGAGGTAGGCAAAGATGCGCTCGCGCCGCCAGTCGCTGGCCATGATCATGAGCGCGAAAGCCGCGACCACCACCGCCGCGATGAGGAAGAACATGCGCGCGTTGACGCCGCCCAGGAACAGGATGCCCATCGCGATCACCACGATCACCATGAAGGCGCCCATGTCGGGCTGTGCAAGCAGCAACATGCCCACCACCCCGAGCGCCACCGCCATGGGCCACACGGCCTGCCAGAAGTTCTGCTTGATCTCCATCTTGCGCACCATGTAGCTGCACGCGTAGAGCAGCACCGCCAGCTTGCCGAGTTCGGACGGCTGGAAGTTCATGACGCCGAGCGAGATCCAGCGGCGCGCGCCGTTGACGCCCTTGCCGATGAAGGGGATGAGCACCAGCACCATGAGCAGCAGCGCCAGCGCGAACAGCCAGGGCGCAGCGCGTTCCCAGGTCCTGAGCGGCACCTGGAAGGCCAGCAGGGCTGCGACCACGCCGATCGCCATGGACAGCCCGTGGCGAAGCACGAAGTGCGTGTGCGCGTAGTTGGCAAAGCGCGGGTTATCAGGCAACGCGATCGAGGCCGAATACACCATCACCAGGCCCCAGGCCAGCAAGGCCACGGCGACCCAGAGCAGGGGTTGATCGAAGCCGGTCTCGCGCACCGCCACGCCGCGCTGGCGGCCGTAGCTGCGGCTGGACAGGCGCACCGGAATGTCGCCCGCGCCCGCTCCGGCGAGGCCACCGGCCCAGGCCGGAAGTGCGCCCAGCGCGCGGTCGCGCAGCGCGGCCCAGCGGCTGGGTGTGTCGGGCGCGGTCTTGCGGCGGCTCACAGTCCGCCCTCCAGGCTCATGCCGCGCGCTTCGGCGAGTTCGCGCACCGCGGCCACGAACACCTCGGCGCGTTGCACGTAGTTGCGGAACTGGTCGAGGCTCGCACAAGCCGGCGACATGAGCACGGCGTCGCCCGATTGGGCGAGCGTGGCCGCCTGCGCCACGGCCGCGGTCAGTTCGCCGGCGTCGTGCAGCGGCACGCCCGCGCGCTGCAGCGTCTCCCCCAGCGCGGCGCGCAGCAGCGGCGCGTCGCGGCCGATCAGCAACACGGCCCGTGCGTGGCGCGCGAGCGGTGCGGCCAGCGGCGCAAAGTCCTGCCCCTTGCCATCACCGCCCAGGATGACGACCAGCCGGCGCTCGGCGCCCAGGCCGTTGACAGCGGCCAGCGTGGCCCCGACGTTCGTGCCCTTGCTGTCGTCGAAGTACTCGACGCCATCGACGATGGCCACCGGTTCCACGCGGTGCGGTTCGCCACGGTATTCGCGCAGCCCATGCAGCATGGGGCCCAGTGGCGCGCCGGTGGACGTGGCGAGCGCGAGCGCAGCGAGCGCGTTGGCCGCGTTGTGGCGGCCACGGATGCGCAAGGCCTCGGCAGGCATGAGACGCTGGAAGTAAACCTCCTCGTCCTCCTGCGCCTTTCCTTTGCTGCGCGTCTCGTCGAGCGCGAGTGCGCGCACCAGCCAGGTCATACCGTTGACGCTCTCCAGGCCCCACTCACCCGGGCGCACGGGGGCGTCAAGCCCGAAGGTTGTCCAGGGGCGCGCCGGCACCTGGCGGTTGCGGTTGCCGATCTTGACCGTCACGAGACCGGGCTTCATGGCCATCACGCGCGCGTCGTCGCGGTTGAGCACCATGAGGGCCTGTGCGCCGAACACGGCGGCCTTGGCCTGCGCGTAGGCGTCCATGCTGCCGTGCCAGTCGAGGTGGTCTTCGGTGAGGTTGAGCACGGTGGCGGCGGTGGGCACGGCGGCCCAGGCGCCCTGCGCGGTGCCGTCGAGCTGGAAGCTGGAGAGCTCCAGCACCCAGGCGCGCGGCAGATGCGGCGCAGGCGGCGGCTCGGCCGGCGGCGGTACGAGCTGCGTGTCGGCCTCGTCGTCGAAGACGCCAGGCAGCGGTTCATCCTCGTCATGGGCGGCATCGCTTGCGTTGGCGGCGCTGGTGTCGGGACCGGCCTCGGTGGTGGATGCGTCCGGCGTGGGCACGGCCCGGGCGACTTCTTGCTCGGCCAAGCGCTTTGCGGCTTCTTCGGCCTCGGCCGCCGCGCGCTCGTCATCGGCCTGCTGCGCCACGGCCTCGGCGTCGAGCGCGGCGCCGAGCACGTCGAGCATGGCGGGACCGATGTTGCCGGCCACCGCCACCGTCCAACCCGCGCGCTGCAGCAACAAACCGGTGAGCGCGGTCACGGTGGTCTTGCCGTTGGTGCCGGTGATGCCCAGCACCTTGGGCCGGTAGGGGAAGCGCTCGCGCTGCGCCAGCGTTTGCAGCGCCTGCGCGAACAGATCGAGCTCGGTGAGCACGGGAACACCCGCGGCTTGCGCGTGCGCGAAAACGGCCTGCAGCCCGCCGGGCGCGAGGCCGGGGCTGCGCGCGATCAGGGTCCACGGCTCGCGGGTCAGCAAGCCCGTGTCGAACGCACCGCTCACGAACGTGGCCTGTGGGCATTCGCTTCGCAAGGCCTCGAGCTGCGGCGGCGCCTCGCGTGTATCGGCCACGGTCACGCGCGCGCCCTGGCGCGTGCACCAGCGCGCCATCGACAGGCCGGAAGCGCCGAGACCGAGGATGAGGACAGGCTGGTCGTTCATCGCAGCTTGAGCGTGGACAGACCCACGAGGCACAACAGCATGGTGATGATCCAGAAGCGCACCACGACCTGCGTTTCCTTCCACCCCTTCTTCTCGAAGTGGTGGTGCAGCGGTGCCATCTGGAACAGACGCCGGCCTTCGCCATAGCGCTTCTTGGTGTACTTGAAATAGCTCACCTGCAGCATCACCGAGAGCGCCTCCACCACGAAGATGCCGCCCATGATGGCCAGCAGGATCTCCTGGCGCACGATGACGGCGATGGTGCCGAGCGCGCCACCGAGCGCGAGCGCACCGACGTCGCCCATGAAGACCTGGGCCGGGTGCGTGTTGAACCACAGGAAGGCCAGACCGGCACCAGCCATGGCGGCGCAGAAGATGAGCAATTCGCCCGCGCCAGGGATGTGCGGCAGCAGCAGGTAGCGCGAAAACACCGCGTTGCCGGTGACGTAGGCAAACACGCCCAGTGCAGAGCCCACCATCACCACGGGCATGATCGCCAGACCATCCAGGCCGTCGGTGAGGTTGACGGCGTTGCTTGCGCCCACGATCACCAGGTAGGTAAGGATGACGAAGCCAGCCACGCCCAGCGGGTAGCTCACCTCCTTGAAGAAGGGCACGAGAAAGCCCGACTGCGGCGGCAGGTCGACGGTGAAGCCCGAGCGGACCCAGTCGACGAAGAGTTCGAACACGCGCGCGTTGCTGGTCTCGGACACGGCAAACACGAGGTAGAAGGCCGCGACCAGGCCGATGAGCGACTGCCAGAAGTACTTCTCGCGCGAACGCATGCCCTCGGGGTTCTTGTGCACCACCTTGCGCCAGTCGTCGACCCAGCCGATGGCGCCGAAGCCCAGCGTCACGATCAGCACGATCCACACGAAGCGGTTGCTCCAGTTGAACCACAACAGCGTGGAGAGTGCGATCGCGAACAGGATGAGTACGCCGCCCATGGTGGGTGTGCCACCCTTGGTGAGGTGCGTCTGCATCGCGTACTCGCGGATCGGCTGGCCGATCTTGAGCGCGGCCAGGCGACGGATGAACCAGGGACCCGCGACAAGGCCCACCACCAGTGCGGTCAGCGCCGCCATCACCGCACGGAAGGTGAGGTACTGGAAAACGCGCAGGAAGCCCAGGTCGGGAAACAGGCCCTGCAGCCAGAGGGCAATGCTAGGCAGCATGGGGAGCGTCCTTGTCTTGTTGCGTGGGATCGAGCGCACGCACGGCCTGCACCACGCGCTCCATGCGCATGAAGCGCGAGCCTTTCACGAGCAGGCTGCCGACGGCACCGGTGGCCACTTCGGCCGCGACGTCGGCGGCGAGTGCGGGCACCTCGGCCACGTGGATGGGCGCCGGCTCGCCTGCGGCTTGCAGGGCGTCGACGGCAGCGCGCATGTGTTCGCCGCTCACGCGCACCTCGTCAATGCCGCGCGCAAAGGCGTGGCGCAGCACCTCGAGATGGAATGCCAGCGCCTGGTCACCCACTTCGCCCATGTCACCCAGCACCAGCAGGTGCGGGCCAGGCAGGGTGGCGAGCACCTCGATGGCGGCGCGCACGGAGTCGGGGTTGGCGTTGTAACTGTCGTCCACCAGGGTGACCACGCGCCCGTCGATCTGCAGTGCGACGGCGCGCGAGCGCCCACCCACGGGCTCGAAGGCCTCCAGGCCGCGTTGCACCGCGTCCAGCGGCACACCGGCAGCCAGCGCGCAGGCGGTGGCCGCCAGCGCATTGCGCACGTTGTGGCGACCGGCAATGCGCAGCGTGCACGTCAGATCGCCCGCGGGGGTGGCGGCATGCAGTGCCCAGGCCTCGCCCAGCCATTGGTAGGAATGGGCACGCACGCTTGCCTCGGGGTCGGTGTCGCTGAAGCTGAGCACGCGGCGCGCGCCGGCCAGCGACTGCCAGAGGGGCGTGTGCACGTCGTCGCTGGGGAACACCGCGGTGCCGTCGGTGCCCAACGCCTCGATGACGGCGCCGTTCTCGCGCGCCACGGCTTCCACCGTGGCCATGAACTCCTGGTGCTCGCGCTGCGCGTTGTTCACCAGTGCCACCGTGGGTGCGGCCAAGGCCGCGAGCTGGGCGATCTCGCCCGGGTGGTTCATGCCGAGCTCGACCACCGAGCAGCGCGTCCCGGCGGTCAACCGCAGCAAGGTGAGCGGCACGCCGATGTGGTTGTTGAAGTTGCCTTGCGTGAAATGCGCTGCGTCGCCCGCGTGCGCGCGCAGGATGCTCGCGATCATCTGGGTGACGGTGGTCTTGCCGTTGCTGCCGGTCACGGCAATCAAGGGCAGTGCGAACTGCCCGCGCCATTCGTATGCCAGTTGCTGCAGCGCGGCCAGCGTGTCCGGCACCTCGACACCCGCCAGCCCCGCGGCCTGCAGGCCATGGTGCGCGATGGCACCCACGGCGCCAGCGGCCGCGGCCTGCGGCAGGAAATCGTGGGCGTCGAAGCGCTCGCCCTTCAGCGCCACGAACAGATCGCCCGCGCGCAGGCTTCGCGTGTCGGTGTGCACACGTTGCACGGTGGCGGTGATGCGGCCCACCGGGCGCGCGCCGGCCAGGCCTGGCAGCAGTTCGGTGAGCGTCTTCATGCCCGGCCTCCCGCACGCTCGGCAAGTGCCATGCGCGCCTGCGCGATGTCGGAGAAAGGCGTCTTCACCCCGCGGATTTCCTGGTAGTCCTCGTGCCCCTTGCCGGCAATCAGGATCACATCGGCGGGCGCGGCCTGCTTCACCGCGAAGGCGATGGCGCGGGCGCGATCGACCTCGGTGTGGGCGGCCTTGCGCGATGGCAGGCCGGTCACCATCTGCGCCAGGATGGCCTCGGGCGATTCGCTGCGCGGGTTGTCGCTGGTCAGCACGGCGCGCGCGGCTTCGCGCGCGGCCACCGCGGCCATCAGCGGGCGCTTGGTCGGATCGCGGTCGCCGCCGCAGCCCACCACCACCCACAGCTTGCCGGCACGCGCACGTGCCATCGGCTGCAAGGCCTGCAGTGCTTTTTCCAGCGCGTCCGGTGTGTGGGCGTAGTCCACGAGCACCAGCGGCGCGTCGCGCGTGCCGGGCTGCGCCTGCTCCATGCGGCCGGGCACCGGAGTGAGGGCCGCACAGGCAGCCAGTGCGGCCGGCATCGGAACGCCAATGGCACGCGCGGCAGCCACCACGCCCAGCAGGTTGTGCACGTTGTAGCGCCCCACCAGCGGCAGCGTGAGCGCGTGGCGATGGCGCTCCTGACCCTGGCGATCGCACTCGACGATCTCGAACGTCACGCCCTCGGGCGTGACGGCCAGGTGTTCGGCCCGCAGACGCACGCCCGGTTGGTCGATGGCGACAGACCACAGGTCCAGGCCGCGACCGGCGAGACGATCGATCAGACCGGCGCCCTTGGGGTCGTCGGCGTTGACCACCGCGGCCTTGAGGCCAGGCCAGTCGAACAGGCGCTGTTTGGCCGACCAGTAGGCATCCATGCTGCCGTGGTATTCGAGGTGGTCCTGGGTGAAGTTGGTCAAAACGGCCACCGCCACGCGCGTGCCGTTGAGCCGCCCCTCGACGATGCCGATGGACGAGGCCTCGATCGCCACGGCGCGCAGCCCCGCGTCGACGAAAGCGCGCAGCTGGTGCTGCAGCATCACCGGGTCGGGCGTGGTCATGCCGGTGGACACGAGCTCGGCACCCGGTTGGCCCATGCCCAGCGTGCCCACCACGGCGGCAGGGCGCGCGCACGCCGTGAGCAGTTGCGCCATCCACCACGCGCTGGAGGTCTTGCCATTGGTGCCGGTGATGGCGATCACGTCGAGCGCGCCACTGGGTTCGTGGCAGAAGGCGCTGGCGATGGCGCCGGCCTGGCCCTTGAGGCCGGGCACGGCGAGCACGCGGGGATCGTCGCGGTACGGGTAGGCCTCCAGGCCTTCGCGCTCCACGATGGCGGCGCCCGCGCCGGCGCGCAGGGCGTCCTCGACGAAGCGCCGGCCGTCGGTGGCAGCACCGGGCCAGGCGACGAAGCCGTCGCCCGCATGGATGCGGCGGCTGTCGCACACCAGCGAACCGGTGACACTGGCGCGCAGCCAGGTCGCCACGGCGAGCGGGTGGACGAGCGTCTGCACCATCAGAACGACTCCTCCAGCGGCTCGGCCACGATCTGCGGCTTGACGCTCATGTCGGGTTGCACGCCGAGGATGCGCAGCGTCTGCTGCACCGTTTCGCTGAACACCGGCGCGGCTACGAGGCCGCCATAGAACTGGCCGTTGTTGGGCTCATCGACCATCACCGCGACCACGATGCGCGGGTTCTCCACCGGCGCCAGGCCGACGAACACGCTGCGGTACTTGCCTTCGGCGTAGCCCTTGCCTTCCTGCTTGCGGGCTGTGCCCGACTTGCCGCCCACCGAGTAGCCCATGGTCTGCGCGCGTGTGCCGGTGCCGCCGGGCTGCACCGCCAGGCCCAGCATCTCGCGCACGGCGCGGGCGTTCTGGGCGCTGAACACACGCACGCCCTGTGCCGGTGTGTCGCTCTTGAGCAGCGTGGGGTAGATCATCTCGCCGTCGCGGGCGAACACGGTGTAGGCCTGCGCGAGCTGGAACAGCGAGGTGGACAGGCCGTAGCCGTAGCTCATGGTGGCCTGCTCGATCGGCCGCCAGCTCTTGTAGGGCCGCAAGCGCCCGGCCACCGCACCGGGGAACGGCACCTGCGGCTTCTGGCCGAAGCCGGCCTGGGCGTAGGTCTCCCACATCTCGCGCGGGCTCATCTGCATGGCCATCTTGACCGTGCCCACGTTGCTGGAGCGCTGGATGATCTGCGCCACGGTGAGGATCTCGGCCGGGTGCGTGTCGCGGATGGTGGAGCCGCCGATGGTGATGCGACCCGGCGCGGTCTGAATGGGCGTGGTGGGCCGCACGAGGCCCTTGTCGAGCGCCAGCGCTGCGATGAAGGGCTTCATCGTCGAACCGGGCTCGAAGGTGTCGGTGAGCACACGGTTGCGCAGCTGCTCGCCGCTCAGGTTGCGCCGGCGGTTGGGGTCATAGCTGGGCACGTTGGCCAGCGCCAGCACCTCGCCGGTGACGGTGTCGATCACGATCACGCTGCCGGCTTTGGCCTTGTGCTGCGCCACCGCATCGCGCAGCTTCTGCCACGCAAAGTACTGCACCTTGCTGTCGATCGAGAGCTGCAGGTCGGGGCCGTCCACCGGCGGCACCACGTCGCGCACGTCCTCCACCACGCGGCCCAGGCGGTCCTTGATGACGCGTCGCGAACCCGCCTTGCCTGCGAGCTGCTGGTTGAAGGCGAGTTCCACGCCCTCCTGGCCGCGATCTTCCACGTTGGTGAAGCCCACCACGTGCGCTGCGGCCTCGCCCTCGGGGTACTGGCGCTTGTACTCGCGGCGCTGGTAGATGCCCTTGATGTCTAGCGCGGCGATCTGCTTGGCCACTGGCTCGTCCACCTGGCGCTTGACCCAGACGAAGGTCTTGTCCTCGTTGGCCAGGCGCTTGCGCAGGTCGGCCAGTGGCATCTCGAGCAGGCGCGCGAGTTCGCGCAGCTTCGGGTGGTTCTTGTCGACATCCTCCGGAATCGCCCAGATGCTCTCTGCCACCACGCTGGAGGCGAGGATGAGACCGTTGCGATCGAGCACGCGGCCACGGTTGGCCGGCAGCTCCAGCGTGCGCGCGAAGCGCACTTCCCCCTGGCGCTGGAAGAAATCGTTGCCGACCACCTGCACGTACGTGGCGCGGCCGGCCAGGCCTGCAAAGGCGAGCGCCAGGCAAGCCACGATGAACTTGCTGCGCCACACCGGCGTCTTGCTCGCCAACAGCGGGCTGGAGGTGTAGTTGATGCTGCGGCTCATCGCGCACCCTCCCCCGTCGCGGGCGATGCCGGCGCGGCGGCGGGCCGCTCGCTCACATATTGCGTGATGCCCGGGGTGACAGGCCGCATCTGCAATTGGCGTGCGGCTATCTGCTGAACGCGCGCGGGCGTGGCCTGCGCGCGGCGCTGCACCACCAGTTGCTCGTGATCGGCATCGAGCCGCTTGCCCTGGGCCTGCGCGCGATCGAGCGCCGCGTACAGGCGGCGCGATTCGTACTGGGTGTGCACCAGATAGAACGCACTGGCCAGCACCGCCAGCAGCAGAACGAGGTTCAATCTGATCATGCGGGCACCCCGGTGCGCGTGGCCACGCGCATCACGGCACTGCGGGCGCGTGGGTTGCCCTTCACTTCGTCGTCGGAGGGCATCACGCGGTGCACATCGGCCAGCCGCATCGGCGCCGGCTCGGCAAAGGGCGCGCGGCGGTCCACCACGGTGCGCGAGTGGCGCGCCATGAACTGCTTGACCATGCGGTCTTCCAGCGAGTGGAAGCTGATGACCACGAGCCGCCCTTCCTGTTTGAGCACCGTGAGGCTGGCCTCTAGCGCCGCTTGCAATTCTTCAAGCTCGGCGTTGATGAAAATCCGAAGAGCCTGAAATGTGCGCGTTGCAGGGTCCTTGCCCGGCTCGCGGGTTTTGACCGCGCCAGCCACGACTTCGGCCAGCTCAAGGGTGGTTCGAAAAGGGCCCCGTTCCTGTCGGCGGCGATCAATCGCCTTTGCAATCGGTGAAGCAAACCGTTCTTCGCCATAGTTACGAATGACCTCCGCCAGGGTGGAAACCGGAACCGTCTCGAGCCATTGCGCGACGCTCTGTCCACGCGTGGTGTCCATGCGCATGTCCAGCGGGCCGTCGTGGCGGAACGAGAAGCCGCGCGCGGGGTCGTCGATCTGCGGCGAGCTCACGCCGAGGTCCATCAGCACGCCGTCCACCGACGCCGCACCCACCTCGCCCAGCGCGCGAAAGCCCTCGTGGCGCAACGCCACGCGCGCATCGGCCGTGGCGAGGGCCTGCGCCTCGGCAATGGCCTGGGGGTCTTTGTCGAAGACGGTCAGCCGCCCCTGGGGCGACAGCCTCTGCAGAATGGCGCGGCTGTGGCCGCCGCGCCCGAAGGTGGCGTCGACGTAATGACCGTCGGGGTTGATCGAGAGCGCCTGCACGGCTTCGTTCAACAGGACGGTCTGGTGAGCCCATTCGTTTGCCACCCGCGTCCTCAGAACGAGAAGTCCTTGAACACATCGGGCATCTCGGCCTGCATCTCCTCGGCCTCCTTCGCCTTGTAGGTCGCCGCGTCCCAGAGTTCGAGGTAGGCGCCCATGCCGAGCAGCACCACGTCCTTGCTGATGCCGGCGGCCTCGCGCAGCTCCGGCGCGATCAGCACGCGGCCGGTGGCGTCCATCTCCACGTCCATGGCATTGCCCAGGAAAATGCGCTTCCACCACTGCGCGCCCATGGGCAGCGAAGCGATGCGGCCGCGGAATTCCTCCCAGGCCGTGCGCGGAAACACCATGAGGCAGCCGTGAGGGTGTTTGGTGATGGTCAGCGCCGCGCCCAGGGCGTCGCGATGCCGGGTCGGCACGGACAGCCGCCCCTTGGCATCGAGATTCAGCGACGACGGACCCTGGAACACGGTGTTCAACCCTCAGATGGCACTTTTCACCACTTAATTGCACTTTTTTCCACTGTAGCAGGAAAAGACCTCACCACAAGGGTGGCTGTGCGGGTTTTTTCAATGAAATCAACCACTTAGAGCCGATTCCGTGCAACTTTGGAAGCCAAAAAGCACATAAAAAGCAAGCACTTACAACGCGCACTGCATGTGATGCTTCAAAACAGGAACGCCCGCAGCAGGGCTGGCGGGCGTTCGCTGGGGCGACGGGCGGTAGCCGTCGCTGGCAGAGGCTCGGCGCCTCAGAGGATGTAGCGCGAGAGGTCCTCGTCGCGGCTGAGCGCACCGAGCCGCGCGTTCACGTAGGCGGCGTCGATGGTCACCGTCTGGCCCTGCAGTTTCGCCGCGTCGAAGCTGACCTCGTCGAGCAGGTGCTCCATCACGGTCGACAAACGCCGCGCACCGATGTTCTCGGTGCGCTCGTTCACCTCGCAGGCGATCTGCGCCAACTGGCGAATGCCATCGGGCGCGAACGTGAGCGTGACGCCCTCGGTGGCCAGCAGCGCCTGGTACTGGCGCACCAGCGAGGCATGCGTCTGCGTGAGGATGGCCTCGAAGTCGTCCACCGACAGCGATTGCAGCTCGACGCGGATCGGGAAACGCCCCTGCAGTTCGGGGATCAGGTCGCTGGGCTTGGCCAGGTGGAACGCGCCGCTGGCGATGAACAGGATGTGGTCGGTCTTGATCGGGCCGTACTTGGTGGAGACGGTGGTGCCTTCCACCAGCGGCAGCAGGTCGCGCTGCACGCCCTGGCGCGAGACCTCGGCCGCACCGCCACCGGCGTCGCTGCGCGAGGTGACCTTGTCGATTTCGTCGATGAATACGATGCCGTTCTGCTCGGCATTCAGCAACGCGCGGGCCTTGATCTCGTCCTCGTTGACGAGCTTGGCCGCCTCCTCGTCGATCAGCAGCTTCATGGCCTCGCCGATCTTGAGCTTGCGCACTTGCTTGCGACCGGCACCGAATTGCCCGAACAGGCCCTTGAGCTGCTCGGCCATTTCTTCCATGCCCGCAGGGCCCATGATTTCCATGGCGGGGCGCGGCTCGGCCAATTCGATCTCGATCTCGCGATCATCGAGTTCGCCCTGGCGCAGCTTCTTGCGAAAGGTCTGGCGCGCCGTGCTGTCCTGCGCCGGCGGTGGCTCGAAGCCGACGCTGCGCGGCGGCGGGATCAAGGCATCGAGGATGCGCTCCTCGGCGGCATCCTCGGCGCGCGTGCGCTGCTTGCGCATCTCGGCCTCGCGCGTCTGCTTGATCGCGATGTCGGCCAGATCGCGCACGATGCTATCGACGTCCTTGCCGACGTAGCCGACCTCGGTGAATTTGGTCGCCTCGACCTTGATGAAGGGCGCATCGGCCAGCCTTGCCAGGCGGCGTGCGATCTCGGTCTTGCCCACGCCCGTGGGGCCGATCATCAGGATGTTCTTGGGCGTGATCTCGGGGCGAAGCTTCTCGTCCACGAGCTGGCGGCGCCAGCGGTTGCGCAGCGCGATGGCCACCGCGCGCTTGGCGCCGTGCTGGCCGATGATGAAGCGGTCGAGTTCGGAGACGATCTCCTGGGGGGTCATGGAGGACATCGGTCGGCCCTCAATCCAGGGTTTCGATGGTGTGGTTCATGTTCGTGTAGATGCACAGCTCGCCGGCAATCGCCAGCGATTGACGCACCACCTGCTCGGCATCGAGATCGGTGTGGTCGATCAGCGCCTTGGCCGCGGCCTGCGCATACGCGCCACCGGAGCCGATGGCCACGATGCCGTTCTCGGGTTCGAGCACGTCGCCGTTGCCGGTGATGATGAGCGCGGCCGTCTTGTCGGCCACCGCAAGCATGGCCTCCAGGCGGCGCAGCACGCGATCGGTGCGCCAGTCGCGCGTGAGTTCGATGGCGGCGCGGGCCAGGTGGCCCTGGTGCTTCTCGAGCTTGGCTTCGAAACGCTCGAACAGCGTGAAGGCATCGGCGGTGGCGCCGGCAAAGCCCGCGAGCACGCGGTCGTGGTGGAGTTTGCGAACCTTGCGCGCCGTGCCCTTGACAACGATGTTGCCCAGGGTGACCTGCCCGTCGCCGCCGATGGCAACCTGGATGCCGGCCGGTGTTTCGCGCCGCACGCAGACGATGGTGGTGCCGTGAAACGATTCCATGTGAGGTATCTGGGGTTGCACCGCCCGGCTGCAAGAGACGCTGGGCGGTTGCGGGTGAAACCGGATGAAACCACAGCGCGGGCAGACCGCGCGCGGTGTCAGTCGTTGCGCAGCACCACCTTGGCGTATTCGGTGATGCCGACGACGTGAAAGAAGGCCGAAATCAGGCGGTGCACATCGACAAACTGCACCAGACGGCCTTCGGCGTGGTGGCTGGTGACCCAGTTGAGCAGCGTGCCCGCGGCCGAGAAGTCGACACGGATGAGGTTGCGGCAGGACAGGATGAGCACGTCAGCACCGCTCAGGCGCTGCTCGAGCATGTCGATGGTCTTTTGCGCATCACCGCGGATCTCGCCCGAGAGCTCGACCAGGCCGAGGTGGTTGACGGCACTCGCCGGCGCGGAATCGATGATCGACTCGCCGGACAGCGTGGAAGACACGGCCTCCATCACCGATTCACCCAGCACCGACTGCAGGCCGTCGTCGCCCTCGCTGCGGATCGACTGGTAGCGGCAACGCGGCCGCTCCCAACCCGGCGGGGAGAGTTCGTACGTGACGCAGAAATCGAGTGCGGTGAGCTCGAACTCGTCGACCCGGTTCATGAGCCGCAGCACCGCCATGCGCAGCTCCCACCAGAGCTGCTCGACGTCGCGTCGACCCGAGGGTGTCATGCCCTTGAGCAGGTCGCGCAGGCGTGCGCCGCCGGTGAAGCGCAACTCCACGTCCTGATCGGTCCACAGCGTCACCAGGCCCAACAGCGCACGCGCGGCCTTGGGATCCATCGAGGTGAGCGGGCTCCAGTCGATCACCCAGGGCTGGCGGGCACGCGACAGCACGTTCTGCAGGGTGCCGATGGCGTGTGCGTCGAGTTCGGCCTCGGCCACCCAGACGGCGCGTGTCTGCCCGCTGGTGACGGGTTCGTCATCGCGGCCGACCATGCGGGCCACCTCGGCCGGCATGTCGTACCACTGGGGCGCCGAGCGGTCGAAGCGGTTGACGAAATCGACGGCGCGGCTCTCGAAAGCCGCAAGCTGACCGGTGGCCCGGTACAGATCGAACAAGGCCAGCCAGTCGGCCTCCTGGTTCACCCGCGGCCCGTTGTCGGCCAGTGCATCCAGCAGGCCTTGTTCGGCACCCGCGTCATCGCCGTTCGCGAAACGGATGGCGGCCTCTTCGACCTCCGGGTCCTGCGCCACTTCCTGCACATCCAGCGCGTAGAAGTGGGATGCCGAGAAGGAGGAACTCTGGCCGCTGGGGGCCCCACCCGACCTGGGCGCCATGAGCCCGGTGCGCTGCGTCGAGGGTGGCTTGGCCGGCGCCAGCGGTGCCTTGGCCGACGCCGTGCGGGCGGCGGCGGCCTGCGCCATCGGGTTGAGCAGTGGTGCCGGTTCGGTGACGTCGTACTGGGCCTTCAGACGTGCCGGATCCACCACGGGGGCAGGTGCTTTGGCGGCCGGGGCATCGGCCGCCTTGGGTGCGCCACCCGGGCTGTGTGGAGCGGTGTTCAGGCCCGACCCCGTGCTGGTCATCGAGTCGGCGCCCTTGGTCTTCCACCACTGCATCGACATCTGGGCTTCGATCTCGTCGATCTTCTTGAGCGTCATGGCCCGGTCGTCCGGTTTGGACGGCAGACTGCTCTGGAAGAACGACGGGCGCATGCCCTGCGCTTCGGCCGGCGTGCCCTCGCGGCTGCGGATCTTGCGCAGCATGTCGAATTCGCGCTTGCGCACGAAGTCGTTGCGCCGCTTGCGCTCGATCATCTCCTTGAGCGCGGCCTTGCTGTACTCGCTCTCGCGGTCGGCCTGGCGCGTGTCGAGGTCCGCCCAGCTGGTGGTGGGGTGGCGAACGAACTTCACCACCTTGGAGAGAAATCCGCCGCTGGAGTCGTCCTTGGCCATGGAGATCGTGATTCCGGGATGTGCGCGGCGGTATCAGTCGCCGAACATCTTCTGCTTGAGCTCGCGGCGCTGCTGCGCCTCAAGCGAGAGGCTGGCGGTGGGACGCGCCATGAGGCGGCCGACGCCGATCGGTTCACCGGTTTCCTCGCAGTAGCCGTAGTCGCCCGAGTCGATGCGCGCGATGGCCTGCTCGATCTTCTTGAGCAGCTTGCGTTCGCGATCGCGCGTGCGCAGCTCGAGGGCATGCTCTTCCTCGATCGTTGCGCGATCGGCCGGGTCGGGCACAACCACGGTGTCCTCGCGCAGGTGCTCGGTGGTTTCGCCCGCGTTGGCCAGCATGTCGGCCTTCAGGCGCTGAAGCTTGAGGCGGAAGAACGACAACTGCAGATCGTTCATGTACTCGCCGTCCGGCATGGACAGCACGTCCTGGTCGGTGAGTTGCTCGACAGGCACGGTCTTCCAGTTGTTGGCCCGTTTCGGGTCCTTCTGGAGGGAGGCGGGGACGGGGGGCGTCATGACGTTTCGCTCGATCGTATTGGAGAAGGTCGCCTTGGCGGCGTCCGGGGCGTGGGTGGGAATCACCTCCGCCTGGGTCATCTGTTCGACCATCACGCGGCGCGCGTCGCGCTTGCTGATGGGCTTGGGGATGGTGACCACCACCGGCGTGGAGGCCACCTTGTTGATCAGGGCCGATGCCTGCGAGGCCGCGCGGGCCGCAGCACCGCTGGCCGCCTGCGCGGGCACCTTGGCGGGCGCCTTCACAGGCGCCTTGGCTGCGGGCTTGACCACCGGACTGGCCGCTTTCGCTGCCGGTCTGGCCACGGCTTTGGTGGCCGCCGCCTTGGTGGGCGCCGTCTTGGTGGGCGCCTTGGTGGTGGCCTTGGTGGGCGCGGCCTTGCCTGCCGGCTTGACCGGGGCCTTGGCGAGCGGCTTGACCGCCGCCTTCACGGCCTTGGCCGGCGCTTTCTTGGCAACTGCCTTGGGGGGCGCCTTCGCCACCGGTTTGCGTGTCGCCGCGCTCACCTTGGCCGTCTTGGCCGCAGCGGAAGACTTGCCTGCTTTCGCTGCCTTGGAAGCCGGGGCTTTCACGACGGGTCTCCTATGGATGGCGTGCATGGCACGAAAAGGACAAAACGCCCGATTCGTGCGCCGGTGCGACGACTCGGCCCGGGGGGCTGCGTCGACAAAGGCGCTGTTATACCCCCTTGACGATACGTGGCCGGCGCCGCGAGGCCCCGGTGCAGACACCCTGGTCGGTTCGGCGCGCGGATTGTAGCGATGTACGCAAGGGCCCCGATCACGCCGGTCGGATGGCGACTGCCGCCAACGCGACAAAACACACGCCGGGCGCCTGCTTGCGGGCCACGCGCGCTCAGACCAGGCTTTGCGAAAGGCCTTGTTCGAGGATGTCGCGCGGCAGGTCAATGCCGATGAAGACCATCTTGCTGATGCGCTTCTCGCCTTCGGCCCACTGGGGGCCCAGGTCGCTGCCCATGAGCTGATGCACGCCCTGGAAGATCACCTTGCGATCCGTGCCGTCCATGTGCAGCACCCCCTTGTAGCGCAGCATGCGCGGGCCATAGACCTGCACGATCGCGCCCAGGAAGTCCTCGAGCTTCTCCGGGCTGAAAGGACGATCGGCACGGTAGACGAAGCTCTTCACATCGTCGTCGTGGTGGTGGTGATGACCATGATCGTGCTGGTGCGAGGGGTGGTTGCAATGCTCGCCGTGCTCATGGTCATGGTGATCATGTCCGTGACCATGGTCATGGTCATGGTCATGGTCGTGGTCGTCCACCTTGAGGAAGTCCGGGTCGATCTCGAGCTTGGCGTTGAGGTTGAAGCCGCGCAGGTCGAACACCTCCTTGATCGCCACCTCACCGAAGTGCGCCGGGCGCATCGGCGCGCGCGGATTCATGTGCTTCAAGCGATGGATCAGCGCGTCCACCTCTTCGTTGCTCACGAGATCGGCCTTGCTGATGAAGATCTGGTCCGCAAAGCCCACCTGCCGGCGCGCCTCCTGGCGGTCGTTGAGTTGCTGGGCCGCGTGCTTGGCGTCGACCAGCGTCACGATGGCATCGAGCAGGTACTGCTCGGCCACCTCGTCGTCCATGAAGAAGGTCTGCGCCACCGGGCCCGGGTCGGCCAGTCCGGTGGTCTCGATCACCACACGCTCGAAGTCGAGTTCGCCCTTGCGCTTCTTCTGCGCCAGATCGGCCAGGGTGGCGCGCAGGTCGTCGCGGATGGTGCAGCAGATGCAGCCGTTGCTCATCTGGATGATGTTCTCGGTGGTGTCGGCCACCAGGATCTCGTTGTCGATGTTCTCTTCGCCAAATTCGTTCTCGACGACGGCGATCTTCTGCCCGTGTGCTTCGGTGAGCACGCGCTTGAGCAGCGTGGTCTTGCCCGAGCCGAGAAAGCCGGTGAGGATGGTCGCGGGGATGAGGGCCATGGGCGTGCGGTGCAACGGTGGAGAAAAACGCAACAGTGTAGCGATAGCAACCTGTTTCAGGGTCCGGGACGGCGCATCACCACCAGGCCCTTGAGGTATTCGCCTTCGGGGAATTGCACCGTCATGGGGTGGTCGGGCGCACCGCCCAGACGCTGCAGGAACACGCCGTCCACGCCCGCCTCCAGGCCGGCGGCAGCAACGATCTTGTGGAACAGCTCCACACCCACCCCGCCCGAACAGGAGAACGTGAGCAGCACACCACCCGGGCGCAGCAGCTTGAAGCCCAGGCGGTTGATATCCTTGTAGGCGCGCGCCGCGCGCTCGGCGTGCGCCGCCGTGGGCGCCAGCTTCGGCGGGTCGAGCACGATGGCGTCGAACTGCCGGCCCTCGGCAATGAAGCGGCGCAGCGTGGCGTTGACATCGGCGTCGAGCCATTCGCAGCGCGCGGCATCGAGCCCGTTGCGCGCCACGTTGGCCGCGGCTTGTTGCAGCGCCGGGCCGGACGAATCCACCGACACCACGCGCTGCGCACCGCCCGCCAGCGCGGCCACGCTGAAGCCGCCGGTGTAGCTGTAGCAGTTGAGCACCTCGGCGAGCTGGAAGCGCTGCACCAGGTCGCGGCAGATGGCGCGGTTGTCGCGCTGGTCGAGGTAATAGCCGGTCTTGTGGCCGCTGGCGATGTCCAGGCCCAGTTGCCAGCCATGCTCGCGCAGCACCAGCGCGGTCTCACCGTCGCCGCGCAGCCAGCCGCTGGCCACCGGCAGGCCTTCGAGCTGGCGGCTGCTGGTGTCGCTGCGTTCGTACAGGCGCGTGAGGCCGGTGAGCTCCAGCAGCGCGTCGGCGATGAACGGCTTCCAGCGCTCCACGCCGGCGGCACCGAACTGCGCCACCAGGGTGTCGCCATAGCGGTCCACAACCAGGCCGGGCAGGCCGTCGGCCTCGGCGTGCACGAGGCGCACGCCGTCGCTGGGCACGGCCAGCCGATCGCGCAGCGCGATCGCCGCGCGCAGGCGTTCGCGGAAGAAAGCGGCGTCGATGCGCTGCGCCTGCTCGAAGCTCCACATGCGCACGCGGATCTTCGACGCCGGCGAGCACGCGCCCCAGCCGAGAAAGTGGCCCTCGGCATCGTCCACGCGGACGGTCTCGCCCGGGTCGGCGCTGCCCTTGGCCACGGCGCCGTCGAACACCCAGGGGTGGCGCCGCTGCAGCGAGCGTTCCTTGCCGGGCTTGAGTCGGATGGATTTCATGGCCGCGATTGTCGCGGCCCGGCGCTCACTTGCCGCGCGGCTTGCGCGACTGGGCGCGCGGATGCGCCGCGTCGTACACCTGCGCAAGATGCTGGAAGTCGAGCCGGGTGTAGACCTGCGTGGTGCCGATGTTGGCGTGGCCCAGCAGTTCCTGAACGGCGCGCAGGTCACCGCTGGACTGCAGCACGTGGCTGGCGAACGAATGGCGCAGCATGTGCGGATGCACCGGTG
Source organism: Hydrogenophaga intermedia (assembly GCF_023715105.1). Taxonomy (GTDB): domain Bacteria; phylum Pseudomonadota; class Gammaproteobacteria; order Burkholderiales; family Burkholderiaceae_C; genus Hydrogenophaga; species Hydrogenophaga intermedia_A. The sequence goes on from NZ_JAMBNO010000002.1 coordinate 257,394, forward strand.
TGGCCAGGCCGGCCTGCAGCGCACGGCGCTTGAGGCGCACGCGGATGTGCTGCGGCGTGAGGCGCTGGCCGCGCTGGCCGATGAAGAGCGCGGCGTCGTCGCGCGCCCAGGCGTTGCGGGCCTCGAGCCAGCGCTTCAGTGCCGCCAGCGCCGCACGCCCCACCGGCACGCTGCGCCGCTTGCTGCCCTTGCCCAGCACGTGGGCCTCGCCGGCGTCGTGGTCGATCCAGCCGCGCGCCGTGGCGCTGGCGGCCACGTCAAGCCCCACGAGTTCACCGATGCGCAGGCCGCTGCCATAGAGCAGTTCGGTGATGCAGGCGTCGCGCGCCTCCAGGCCCGGGTCGTCGTCGGGCTGCGTGTGCTCGGCCAGGCGAACCGCGTCGTCCACCGCCAGCGCCTTGGGCAGCGGCTTGCCGGCCTTGGGGGCCCGCACGTCCTGCACCGGGTGGTGCTGCACGATGCCCTGGCGGCCGAGCCAGGTGTAGAAGCCGCGCCAACCCGACAGGATGAGCGCGATGCCGCGCGGGCTGCGGCCGGCGCTGTGCATCTGCGCGATCCAGCGCCGCACGTGCGCGGGCTGCACCTGGCGCAGTGGCACCGCCGCCTCGCGCGCGAAGTGCGCGAGCTTGACCAGATCTTCGGTGTAGAGCGCCACGGTGCGCTCGGCCAGGCGCTTGCCGACGCGCACGTGCGCGAGGTAGGCCTCGATCAGGCCCGCATCGTCGGCGCGGGCCAGGTCGATCACCGCGCAACCCTCCGTGCTGCGCACTGCGGGGCCGAGTGCCCTGGGAGCGGCCCGGCGGCGTTCATTCGACGGCTGCCGGCACCACCGGCCGCAAGCGCACCAGCGCCGCACTGGCGAGTTCGCCGATGCGCTCGAGGAAGTCGGTGCCCATGTCGGCGGCAAAACGCTGCGGGTCGGCCGAGGCCAGCACCAGCAGGCCGAAGGCCTCGGGCGCGGCACCCACACGCAGGGGAATGAGCGCCAGCGACGCGGCCGAGGCCGGATCGACCAGCCATTGCGCGGCCTCCAGGCCGGGGTTGTTGCCGCAGTAGGGCGTGTTGAGCGACGAGGCGAAGGCCTGCGCGTCCTCGCTCGCACCCTGTGCGAAGGTCTCGTCGGCAAACCCGGGGGCAACGCCCCAGACCTTGATGGCGACCTGCGGCACCTGGAACTGGGTCACCAGCGCCTCGGTGATCGCGCCCGGCAACTCGACCGCATCACGCACCATCAGCAGATCGCGCGTCCATCGCTGCAGCTTGTCGGCGATGGCGGTGTTCTCACGGCCGTGGCGCACCATCTCGGCGGCCTTGAGTTCGAGGCCCTTGATCTTCTCGCGCAGCATCTCGGCCTGGCGCTCCTGCAGGCTCACGGCGCGCCCGCCGTGCGGGCTGGTGAGCTGCACCTCGGCCAGCAGGCCGGCGTGGCGTTCGAAGAAGTCGGGGCTGTTGGCCAGGTACTGGGCGATGTCGTCCTCGGTGATGGGCGGGATCGGCTGGGTCATGGCTTGTGTGGTGATGGAAAAGCTCAGAGGGAATCGGGGACCTCGATCACGCCTTCGAACACGGGCGTGGCGGGGCCGGTCATGAAAACAGGCGCATCGAGGCCGGCCGCGGCCTTCCATTCGATGGTGAGCACGCCACCGCGCGTATGCACGTCCACGCGCTCGGCCAGCCAACCCAGGCGGATGCCGGCCACCACGGCGGCGCAGGCGCCGGTGCCGCAGGCCAGTGTCTCGCCAGCGCCGCGCTCGTACACGCGCAGCTTCACGGTGTTCGGGTCGACCACCTGCAGAAAGCCGGCGTTCACGCGCTGCGGAAAACGCTCGTGGCGCTCGATCAGCGGGCCCCAGCCCGCCACCGGCGCGCTGTCGACGTCGTCCACCCGCAGCACGGCATGCGGGTTGCCCATGGACAGCACGGCCACCGGCACCTCGCCCGCGTAAGGCAGCGTGAGCGGCCAGCGTTCGAAGTTGCCCAGGCGCTCGGGCTTGAGGCCGCTGGCGTTGAAGGGCACATCGGGCAATGCGAACACGGGTGCGCCCATGTCGACGGTGACACGCCCATCGGCCAGGCGCCGCAATTCGAGAACCCCGTTCTTCACCTTCACGCGCAGCGGGTTGCGCTCGCTCAGGTGCTTGTCGTGCACATAGCGCACGAAACAGCGCGCACCGTTGCCGCAGTGCTCCACCTCGCCGCCGTCGGCGTTGTGAATCACGTACTCGAAGTCGAGCCCGGGCGACGGCGCCGGACGCACCGAGAGGATCTGGTCGGCGCCGACGCCGAAATGGCGGTCGGCCAGGAAGCGGTACTGCGCGCCGCTGAGGCCGAGCAGACCGCGCGTCTCGTCGAGCACGACGAAGTCGTTGCCCGCGCCCTGCATCTTGGTGAAGCGGATCTGCATGGGGTGGATTATCGGCGCACTGCCCCGACCCTGACGCGCGCATGACCGCAGGTGACGGGTCGCGCGCGCACAATGCGCCGCATGGTCCGACCCCACCAGCTCCTGCACCCGCCCCGCCCTGCCGCGCCACTGCGCCCCGCCGCCACCGTGCTGCTGCTGCGCGACGGCCCCGATGGCGTCGAGGTGCTCATGACGCGCCGCTCCCTGACGGCCAGCTTCGCGCCCGGCGCCTACGTGTTCCCGGGCGGTGGCATCGACGCCGCCGACGCGCAGTGTTTCGACACCGTTGCACGCCGCCCCACGCAGACCGACCTGCGCCTCACGCAGGCCATTGCCGCCATCCGCGAGAGCTTCGAGGAGCTGGGCGTGCTGCTGGCGCGCCGCGCCGACGGCACCTGGGCCACGGCCGAGGACATCACCGCGCTCGACCGCAAGGCACCGTTTGCCGCGCAGTGCGCCGCGCGCGGCCTGCGGCTGGCGGCCGACGAGGTCTTCGTGCTCGCGCACTGGATCACCGATCGCGACCTCCCGCGCCGCTTCGACGTGCCCTTCCTGGTGGCGCGCATGCCCGACGGGCAGGAGCCCGTGGCCGACGAGAGCGAGCAGTTCGAGCCGCTGTGGGTGCGCCCGGCCGATGCCCTGGCGCGCCACGCCGCAGGCCAGTTCTTCATCATCTTCCCGACCATCCGCACGCTGGAGCGGCTGCGGGCGCACGCCTCGGTGCAGTCGGTGCTGGACGCCTGCGCCGCGCACGATGAACCGCTGTGGACGAGCTGCCCGCGCGCGGGCCTGCTGCACGGACGCGAATCGCGGCACATGGAACACGAGCCACCGTTCGGCGAACTTTCACTGGTCAGCCCCGACGGCCAGATCGTGCACAACCTGGACTGGCAGCACGAGCAGCCTGTAGCGCTGCTCAGGCACGTGGCGCGCCTGACCGCGCCCAACCCGGGCGTGATGACCGGCCCCGGCACCAACAGCTACCTCGTGGGCGACCCAGGCACCGGTTTCATCGTGATCGATCCCGGTCCTGACGAGCCCGAGCACGTGGAGCGTCTGTGGCGCGCGGTGGGCGCCGACCTGCGCGCCATCGTCTGCACCCACTCGCATGCCGACCACTCGCCCGGCGCCGCGCGGCTGCAGGCGCTGTGCGTGCAGGCCGGCCGCGCCCGCCCGCCCATCCTGGGCCTGGCCAGCGCACCCACCGCGCGCGAGAGCGCGCGCTTCACACCCGATCGCGAACTGGCCGACGGCGAGCGGTTGACCCTGAGCGATGCCTCCGGCACGACGCACACGCTGATGGTGGTGCATACGCCGGGCCACGCCGCCAACCACCTGTGCCTGGTGTTGCTCGAAGACGGCCTGCTGTTCTCGGGCGATCACATCCTCAACGGCAGCACCACCGTGATCGACCCGCCCGACGGCGACATGAGCGCCTACCTCGCCGCGCTCGACCGACTGGCCGCGCTGTGCGACGAGCACGGCATCGATTTCATCCTGCCCGCCCACGGCTACGCCCTGGGCGATCTGCGCCGCACGGACGACAACGTTTCGGCCCCGGTGGAGGGCGGCGCGCGCCGCGCGATCGACCACCTGAAGGCGCACCGGCTGGCGCGCGAATCGAAGATCGCACGCGCCATGCAGTTGCGCCCCGACGGCGGCCTGGACGACTGGGTGCCCCTGGCCTACGACGATGTGCCCGAGCGCCTGTGGCCCGTGGCGCGGCGCTCGCTGCTGGCGCATGTGGAGCGCATTCGCGCGCTGGGTGGCTTCAACGCCTGAGCAGCGCGAAAGCGGCAATGCCCGGCGCGCTGTGCGCCGGGCCTGGAAAAAGTGTGAAGCGCGCCGGTACGCCGGATTCTGTGCGTGCCGGTTGCCCGGCACGTGACCGCCATTCCTCTGGGCCGCTGGTCACCCAAGCGGCTCGGTGCCACCTACCCGCCAGCTCCGCGGAGCCGCCTCAACGCTGGCCTATTTGGTGTTGCTGCGCGTAGAGATTGCCCGTTTCACCCGAACTGAATCGGCTCGTCTCTGTTGCTCTGATCCTCACCTTGGGGCCACCCGGGCGAACCCGGGCGGTCTTTCGGTGGAGAGGTGTTACCTCCTACGCTGCCCTGTGCAGTCCGGACGTTCCTCCAGCACCCCCTTTCGGGCATCGTGCCAGCGGCGGTCTGGCCCGCTTCACACCACCGATTATCCCGCCTCGGCGACAATCGCGCGCTTTCCGGTCCGCTTGATCGCCACAAGCCCCGCGCCATGATCCGCATTGCCGAACTCAAGCTTCCCCTGGCCGAGGTGCCGTTCGAAGAACGCCGCGCCGCCGACGCCCCCAGCGAAACCGAGGCCGACCGCGCCCCGGCGCCGCACCCGATCGACGCGCTCACCCGCCTGGCGGCGCAGGTGCTGGGCATCGCGCCCGCCGCCATCGCCGAACTGCGGGTGTTCAAGCGCAGCTTCGACGCCCGCAAGGCCGACCTGCTGGCGGTCTACATCGTCGACCTCGCGCTCACCGACCCTGCGCAGGAGGCCACGCTGCTCGCGCAGCACGCGAAGCACCCGCACGTGCGCGCCACACCCCACATGGCCTGGCACCCACCGGGGCATGCACCCGCCGGCTTCGGCGCCCTCGAGGGGGAACGCCCGGTGGTGGTGGGCCTGGGCCCGTGCGGCCTGTTCGCCGCGCTCGCGCTGGCCGAAATGGGCTTCAAGCCCATCGTGCTGGAGCGCGGCAAGCCGGTGCGCCAACGCACCAAGGACACCTGGGGCCTGTGGCGCAAGCGCACCCTCAACCCCCAGAGCAACGTGCAGTTCGGCGAAGGTGGCGCCGGTCTGTTCTCCGACGGCAAGCTCTACAGCCAGATCAAGGACCCGCGCTTTTTCGGCCGCAAGGTCATGCACGAGTTCGTCGCCGCGGGCGCGCCGGCCGAGATCCTGTACGAAGCGCATCCGCACATCGGCACCTTCAAGCTGGTGAAAGTGGTCGAGGCCATGCGCGAAAAAATCCTCGCACTGGGCGGCGAGATCCGCTTCCAGCACCACGTGACGGGCGTGCGCACCGAACCCGATGGCGACGGCCTTCGCCTCACCGGGCTGGTGGTGCAGCGGCTGGACAGCGGCGAGACGTTCGAGTTGCCCGCGCAACGCGTGGTGCTGGCGCTGGGCCACAGCGCGCGCGACACCTTTGCCCTGCTGTGGGACGCGGGCGTCTTCGTCGAGGCCAAACCGTTTTCCATCGGCGTGCGCATCGAGCACCCGCAAAGCCTGATCGACCGCGCGCGCTGGGGCCGCCACGCCGGCCACCCGCTGCTTGGCGCGGCCGACTACAAGCTGGTGCACCACGCGCAGAACGGGCGCGCGGTCTACAGCTTCTGCATGTGCCCGGGCGGAACCGTGGTGGCGGCCACCTCCGAGCCGGGCCGCGTGGTCACCAACGGTATGAGCCAGTACTCGCGCGCCGAACGCAACGCCAACTCGGGCCTGGTGGTCGGCATCGACCCGGCCGACTACCCGCAGACCTTTCCGCAGGACCTGCCGCTGTGGACGGCCGCCTTCGGCGAAGCCGACGGCGCGCGCTACGCCCGGCAGGCGCAGGCGCTGCGCGCCCAGGGCCACCACCACCCGCTGGCCGGCGTGGTGCTGCAACGGCAACTGGAAAGCCGCGCCTTCGAGGCTGGTGGCGCTGACTACAGCGCGCCCGCGCAGGGCCTGGGCGATTTCCTCGCGGGCCAGCCATCCACGGCGCTGGGTGAGGTCGAGCCCTCGTACCGCCCCGGCATCCACCTCACCGACCTCGCCAACGTACTGCCCGACTACGCGGTGCAGGCCATGCGCGAGGCGCTGCCGGTGTTCGGCCGCCAGATCCGCGGCTACGACCTGCCAGACGCGCTGCTCACCGGTGTGGAGACGCGCACCTCGGCGCCGCTGCGCATCACGCGCGGTGATGATTTCCAGAGCCTGAACACGCGTGGCCTGTACCCCGCCGGCGAGGGGGCGGGCTACGCCGGCGGCATTCTGTCGGCGGGTGTGGACGGGCTGAAGGTGGCCGAGGCGTTGGCGAGCGACCTGCTGACGCCGCAGACACGGGCGCACGAACGGCTGGCGGCGTGACTTTTGCCGCCTGGCGCCGCCGACGACACGAATCTTTGCAATTGCCCCACGCCGGGTTGACACTGGCGGTGCATGCTCCACGCTACCCCCAACAGGAGTTCGCCATGAAAACCCCCGTTCTCCTTCCCGTGATGACCGGCCTGCTCGCCCTGGCAGGCAGCGGCCTGGCGCAAGCCCAGGAAGAACAAGGCCGCGTGATCAGCAGCACGCCCATCATCCAGCAGGTCGCCGTGCCTCGCGACGTGTGCACCGACGAGCAGGTCACCTACCGCGGACAGAAATCCGGCGGCGGCGCGCTGCTCGGTGCCATTGCCGGCGGTGCCATGGGCAATGCCATCGGCGACGGCAGCGGCCGCGCAGCGGCCACCGCGATCGGCCTCATCGGTGGCGCGATCCTGGGCAACCGCATCGAGGGCGAGCCGCAACCGCGCACCGAAATCGTGCGCAGCTGCGGTACCCAGACCACCTACGAACCGCGCACGGTGGCCTACGACGTGGTGTACGAGTACGCCGGCCGCGAGTACCGCACCCAGATGGCGCAGGACCCGGGCCGCTACGTGCGCCTGAACGTCACACCGGTGGATTCGCTGCCTCCGCCCCCGCCGGCCTACGCGCCGCGCCCGCAAGTGCGCTACGAAACGCCGGCGCCCGCGGTGGTTTACGGCGGGTACCCCTCGGGTTACTCCAGCATCACCCATGAGGTCGTGATCATTGGCGGCCAGCGCTACCACCGCGCTCCGGGATGGCGCGCGCCCCATGGGCACGACCGTTACCCGCCGGGCCACCGCCGCGATTTCGAGTACCGCCGCTGACACCAGCAAAACCATGCAAAAGGCCACCCGAGGGTGGCCTTTTTGTCGCTGAATCCCGCGGATCAGGCGCTGTGCTGCAGGGCGGCGATGCGCTCTTCGATCGGCGGGTGGGTGCTGAACAGCTTGCCCAGCCCACCGGTGATGCCCAGGGCCTGCATGGTCTTGGGCAGTTCGCCCGGCGTGAGGCCACCCAGGCGGGCCAGCGCGTTGATCATGGGCTGCTTGCGACCCATCAGGTCGGCGGCACCGGCGTCGGCGCGGAATTCGCGCTGGCGGCTGAACCAGGCCACGATGATGGCGGCCAGGAAGCCCAGCACGATGTCCATCACGATGGTGGTGACCATGTAGCCGATGCCCGGGCCCTGGCTGTCGCTGCCGCGGCGCAGGAAGCTGTCGACCGCGTAGCCGATCACGCGGCTGAGGAACACCACGAAGGTGTTCATCACGCCCTGGATCAGCGTCATGGTGACCATGTCGCCATTGGCGATGTGCGCCACCTCGTGGCCGATCACGGCCTCGACTTCCTCACGCGTCATGTTCTGCAGCAGCCCGGTGGACACGGCCACCAGCGCGCTGTTCTTGAACGCTCCGGTAGCGAACGCGTTGGGCGCGCCTTCGAAGATGGCGACTTCGGGCATGCCGATGCCGGCCTTGTCGGCGAATTTCTGCACCGTCTGCACGATCCAGGCCTCGTCGGCGTTCTGCGGCTGGTTGATGACGCGCGCGCCGGTGCTGAACTTGGCCATGGGCTTGCTCATCAGCAGCGAGATGATGGCGCCGCCGAAGCCGATGACGAGCGAGAAGCCGGCCAGCGCCGTCATGTTCAGGCCGTTGGCGGTGAGGAAACGGTCCACGCCGAGGATGCGCGTGGTGACCAGCAGCACCGCCATGACGGCGACGTTGGTCAGGACGAACAGCAGGATGCGTTTCATGTGTGCTCCGTGGGGGCGTCGATGCGGGTTCGCACCGGATGCGCCAATGACCCGTTTCGGGCCGGCAGGTTCCCCGCCGACCGTTGGGGGCAGCGGATGATACCGATGACCGATATGGGGCGGACGCCGCTCGTTTTCAAGCCGGCATCAATTGGCCCGCGGCGGGCGAAACACCTGGGCGTCGTCGTAGAAACCGGGCGCTTCGTTGGCCGGCCACCAGCCCGGCACGCCCAGCACCGGCAGCGGCGTGAAGGGCTTGCGCGCCAGCGCCGTGGTATCGAGTTGCACCGCGAGCCAGGCGTCCCAGGCCACCAGATCATCGCCGAGCGACAGTGGCACCGGCGCGGCCAGCACGTGGGCGGTGATGGATTTGTAGGGCGCGACCAGCTTCTCCAGCAGCGCGTGCCCGAACAGCACCAGCCGCGCCTGCGACCACAGCGCGCGCTCACCCACGAACAACCGCTGCCAGTCGCGTGCGCGCAGCGCATCCCACAGAGCCGGCGGCGCCTGCAGCAAGGCCGCGTTTTCATCGAACAGCGTGGCGGCATCGCGCAGTGGCCCGCGCACCGCGCCCACCCCTTGCGCCGCGATGGCCGCCGCCTGCAGGCGGTTGAGCCGGCGCTTGGCGAGGGGAAAGCGGTGCCAGATCAGGCCGTTGAAGAGGTCGTGCAGGTTCTCGCGCGTGGGTACGCTGGCGCTGTCGGCAATGAAAGCCTCGTAGGCCTCGCCGTCGGGCAGCGCAGCCTGCGGCACCGCGCGCAGCGGCCCGGGTGCGGCGGCGTTGAGCGCATCCGGCAGCGCCAGCCCGGCCGCCTGCGCGCCCTGCACCGCCCGGCCGGCGCCGGCCACGGGCGCGAACCACGGGGCCGACCAGTCGACGGACGACACAGCCGCTTGATGGTCAGGCCACCAGGCGCCAGCGCAACGCCTCGCCCGAGCGCAGCGGCTTGAGGTCGGCCTCGCCGAAACGGAAGGACTCGGGCGGCGTCCAGGTTTCGCGGCGCAGCGTGACCGTGCCCGCGTTGCGCGGCAAGCCGTAGAAGGCCGGGCCGTGGAAGCTGGCGAAGCCCTCGAGCTTGTCGAGCGCGCCAGCAGCTTCGAAGGCCTCGGCGTACAGCTCGAGCGCGGCATGCGCGGTGTAGCAGCCTGCGCAGCCGGTGGCGTGTTCTTTCAGGTGAGCCGGGTGCGGTGCGCTGTCGGTGCCGAGGAAGAAGCGGTCGCTGCCGCTGGTGGCGGCCTGCACCAGGGCCAGGCGGTGCGTTTCGCGCTTGAGCACCGGCAGGCAGTAGTAATGCGGACGGATGCCACCCTGGAAGATGGCGTTGCGGTTGAACAGCAGATGGTGCGCGGTGATGGTGGCCGCGGTGTGTGCACCGGCGCTGGCCACGTAGTCAGCCGCTTCCTTCGTGGTGATGTGCTCCATCACGATCTTGAGTTCGGGGAAGTCGCGGCGCAGCGGGATCAGCACCTGGTCGATGAACACCGCCTCGCGGTCGAACAGGTCGATGTCGCTGGACGTCACTTCGCCGTGTACCAGCAGCAGCAGGCCTTCGCGCTGCATGGCTTCGAGGGTCTTGTAGGTCTTGCGGATGTCGGTGACGCCGGCGTCGCTGTTGGTGGTGGCGCCCGCCGGGTAGAGCTTGAGCGCGACCACGCCGGCCGCTTTGGCCCGGGCGATCTCGTCCGCGGGCAGGTTGTCGGTGAGGTAGAGCGTCATCAGCGGCTCGAAGGCCATGCCCGCGGGCACGGCGGCGCGGATGCGCTCGCGGTAGGCCACGGCCTGGGCCGCGGTGGTCACCGGCGGCTTGAGGTTGGGCATGATGATCGCGCGGCCGAACTGCGCGGCCGTGTGCGGCACCACGGTGCGCAGGGCGTCGCCGTCGCGCACGTGCAGGTGCCAGTCGTCAGGGCGGGTGAGGGTCAGGGTGTCGGGGATCGCAGCGCTCATGGGCGCGATTGTCGCAGCCCTCTGACGCTCAAGCGCTGCGCTCGCGCGCAGCCAGCAGGTCGCTCAGGCGGTTCCAGAAGCCCGCCACGGCGCGCTTGCCCTTGGCCGCGTCCACCGGACGGGCGCGGTAAAGGCGTATGTCCATGGTGAGCGACAGTCCCTCCGCCGCGGGGACCAGGCGGCGGGCGGCGAGCTCGCTGCGCACCGCGCTGGCCGGCAGAAAAGCGATGCCATGGCCTTCAAGCGCCATCGCCTTCAGGCCCTCGGCCATGTCGGTCTCGTACACGCGCTCGAGTTGCGCGGCCATGGGCGAGTCCTTGAGCAGGTGATCGACCACGCGGCCGAGGTAGGCGCCAGGCGCATAGCCCAGGTAAGGCTGGGCCTGCCCGCCGGCCGACGGCAGCGCGTACATCGGCGCGCCCTGGGGATTGGGCTTCACGTAAGGCGCGATCGGCTCGCTGCCGAGCGGCAGCATTTCGTAGCGCGCCGGATCGAGCTGGATGGGTTGCGTCGGGTGGTGGTAAGCGATGAGCAGGTCGCAGCTGCCTTCGACCAGGCGCATCACCGCATCGTGCACGTTCAGCGCGATCAGGCGGCTCTTGACCGGGCCGACCGCTTCACGCAGGCCCGAGAGCCACTGCGGGAAAAAGGTGAAGGCCAGTGTGTGCGGCACGGCGAACTCGATCACGTCCTGCGCGGCCGCGGTGTGCGCACGCAGCATGAGCCGGGTGCCGTTGAGTTGCTGCAGGATCTCCAGCGCCTGCTCGTACAGCGTCTGGCCCGCCGGCGTGAGCCGCGTGGGGTAGGAGGAGCGGTCCACCAGGTCGGTACCCGCCCAGGCCTCCAGCGACTGGATGCGGCGCGAGAAAGCTGGCTGCGTCACGTGCCGCAACTGCGCCGAGCGGCTGAAACTGCGCGTCTCGGCCAGGCTCACGAAATCCTCAAGCCACTTGGTTTCCATGGGGGCGGATTATGTGTCGGCGCCGCTTTGCTGCAGTGCCCACATGCGCGCGTAGGTGCCGCCCAGCGCCAGCAGTTGCGCGTGCGAACCGCGCTCGACGATGTGGCCGTGCTCCAGCACCAGGATCTCGTGCGCGTCGACCACCGTGGACAGGCGGTGCGCGATCACCAGCGTGGTCTTGTTGGCCGCCGCGCTCTTGAGCTCGGCCTGGATGGCGCGTTCGTTGGCGGAGTCGAGCGCGCTGGTGGCCTCGTCGAAGATGACGATCGGCGGGTTCTTGAGCAGCGTGCGTGCGATCGCCACGCGCTGCTTCTCGCCGCCCGAGAGCTTGAGCCCGCGCTCGCCCACCATGGTCTTGTAGCCCAGCGGCAGCTTGTCGATGAAGGCGTGGATGTGTGCCGCCTTGGCCGCCGCCACGGCGGCTTCGTGGCCGGCCTCGGGCCGGCCGTAGAGGATGTTGTATTCGATGGTGTCGTTGAAGAGCACGGTGTCCTGCGGCACGATACCGATGGCCGCGCGCACGCTGGCCTGCGTGACCTGGGCGATGTCCTGACCGTCGAGGGTGATGCGCCCCCCTTCATCACGGTTCGAAACATCGTAGAAGCGGTAGAGCAGCCGAGCCAGCGTGCTCTTGCCCGAGCCTGACGGCCCCACCACCGCGACCGTCTTGCCGGCCGGGATCTCGAAGCTCACGCCGTGCAGGATCTCGCGCGCGGGTTCGTAGGAGAAATGCACGTTCTCGAAGCGCACCGTGGGCGGGCCGGCCAGCGCCAGCGGTTGCGCACCGGGCGCGTCGTCGATCTCGCGATCCTTCTCGAGCAGCACGAACATCTTGTCCAGGTCGGTCAGGCTCTGCTTGATCTCGCGGTAGAGCACGCCCAGGAAACCCAGCGGGATGTAGAGCTGGATCATGAAGGCGTTGATCATCACGAGGTCGCCCAGCGTGAGCCGGCCATCGACCACGCCCTGCGTGGCGCGCCAGAGCATGGCCACGAGCGCCACCGCGATGATGAGTTGCTGCCCCGCGTTGAGCATGGACAGCGTCTGCTGGCTCAGCAGCCGGGCCTTGCGCAGCTTCTGCAGCGATTCGTCGTACCGGCGCGCTTCGAACGCTTCGTTGTTGAAGTACTTGACCGTCTCGTAGTTGAGCAGGGAGTCGATCGCCTTACTCTGGCTGCTCGACTCCAGCTCGTTCATGCGGCGGCGGAACTGGGTGCGCCATTCGGTGACGGTGACCGTGAAGAACACATAAAGCACCAGCGCGCCGAGCGTGATCCACACGTAGCCCATGTCGAACTGAGTGCCCAGCAGCACCAGCACCATCGTGACCTCGATCAGCGTGGGCACGATGCTGTAGAGCGAGTAAGAGATGAGCGACTGCACGCCGCGCGTGCCGCGCTCGATGTCGCGCGTCATGCCGCCGGTCTGGCGCTCCAGGTGAAAGCGCAGGCTCAGGGCGTGCAGGTGGCCAAACACCTGCAGCGCGATGTGGCGCGTGGCGCCCTCGGTGGCCTTGGCAAACACCAGTTCGCGCAACTCGGTGAACAGGCTGGTGCACAGGCGCAGGCCGCCGTACGCCAGCAGCAACCCCATCGGCACCACCAGCAGCGCCTCCACGCTGCCGGGCTTGATGGTCATGGCGTCAACCAGCTGCTTGAGCAGCACCGGCACGCTGACGTTGGCGACCTTGGCCGCCACCATGAAGCCCAGCGCCGCGATGACGCGCCACTTGTATTGCCACAGGTAGGGCAGCAGCGTCTTGAGGGTGGCCCAGTCGGAGCGGCGCGCCGGCACAACGTCGCCGGGGTTGGCAGGCAAAGCCACGCGGCCTTGGGTGGGGTTGTCGGGGCGCATGAATGACAATCGTGGAAACCGGAGATTGTGCCCATGCCCTCTGATTCAAGTCCCAACGGCACGCCATTGCCCTCTTTGCCCGCCGACCACCGCGAGCTGGTGCTCAAGGTGATTCCGATGCCGGCCGACTGCAACGCCAATGGCGACATCTTCGGCGGCTGGGTGATGGCGCAGGTGGACCTGGCCGGCGCCGTGCTGCCGGCGCGCTACGTGCGCGGGCGCATGGCGACCGTCGCGGTGAACCAGTTCATCTTCAAGCAACCGGTGCGGGTGGGCGACATCCTGAGCTTCTACTCGCACGTCACCCGCATCGGGCGCACGTCGATCACGGTGATGGTCGAGGTGTTCGCGGAGCGGTTCTCGGCCCAGGGGCAGTACGTGAAGGTCACCGAAGCCAGCCTCACCTACGTGGCGATCGACCACGAAGGCCGCCCGCGGCCGATTCCTGACGAGGCGCGGGCTGGCTGGAAGGCGCCGGCCTAGCTTCCCCAGCGGCGCACGCGGCCGATGTCCACGTGCACAAACTGCTCGCGCGGGTAGTAGCCCACCCCACCCGCCTGCAGCGACCAGGCAGCGTCGCGAAGATCCGCAAGCGGCACGCCGCTCACGCGGATATCGATGGCCTGGCCGTCCATGTGCAGGCTGCGCGTGGCCACGCCGCCGCCGCGCGTGGCCTTGAGGTGGGCGTTGGTACGGGGCGAGCGGTACCCCGAGATCACCTGGTAGGGCCGGTCGGTGGCCAGTACGCGGCGCAGTGCGTGCAGCAGATCGTGCAGGCCCGGGTCGATGCGGCCCACCTCGCCCGAGTAATGGTCGCGCAGGAAATGGTCGAGCCGGCCCAGCGCCTCGGGCACGTAGGTGTCGCCGCGCGCGTACACCAGGTCGATCTGCTCGTGCGTGTGCAGGTGGTCGAAGGCCAGTTCGCGCACCGGCGCAGCCCACACGCGCCCGGGCAGGGCCAGAACGGGCGCGGCCACCGCGGCACCGAGCGCGGTGCGCAGCCACTGGCGGCGGGAAGTCGGGTATCGGGTCGGGTGGTTCATCGGGGCCATTCGTAAGGCGGTCGGGGCCGGGCATCGAGGGCCGCCTGCAGACGCGCATCGTGACCATACACGTCCGGCAGAAACCGTGGGCGGCCCTGGCTGACCAACGCCGTGCCATAGGCGATCAACACGGGCAGCGCCTCGCGCAGCGCCACGTGGGTGGAGGTGCCGGCCGCCATCTGGGCGCGGATGCGCGCCTCGTCCCAGCCGGGCATGCCGTCCATCACGAAACGGGCCAGCCCCACCGGGTCTTCGACGCGGATGCAGCCGTGGCTGAAATCGCGCCGCTCGCGCGCGAACAGGCCCACCGAGGGCGTGTGGTGCAGGTAGATGTTCTGCTGGTTGGGAAACACGAACTTGATGTCGCCGAGCGCATTGGCCGGGCCGGGGCGCTGGCGGATGCGCTGGCGCCCGGCGAGCACGGCGTCGAGCCCGGCGGCGCTGAGCGTCGTGTCCACGCTACCGTCGGGACGCACGAACTCGTAGCCCTGGTGCGCCCAATGGCCCGGCTCGCGGCGCAGGCGCGGGATCACCTCGGCACGCGCGATGGACGGTGGCACGTTCCAGAAGGGGCTGAACTCGATGCTGCGCATGCGCTCGTCGAACAGCGGCGTTTCGTGCTTCAGTGCCTTGCCCACGATCACCCGCATGACCAGACGCACGTGGATGTGGCCGTCCACCACCTCGTAGGCGCGCAGCACGTACTCGGGGATGTTGACGACCACCATGCGCCGCCCCAGGAACAGTGGCGTCCAGCGCAGGCGCTCCAGCATGAGCGCGACCTGCTGCGCGCGCCGCGCGGGCGTCACGTCGAGCGCAGCCAGGGTGGCGGCGCCGATCACGCCGTCGGCGGCCATGCCGTGGCGCGCCTGGAAGGCCTTGAGCGCGTCCAGCAGCGGGCCTTCCAGTTGCGTCGGCACAGGTGCGCCCGCGGGCAGATCACCCAGCGCCTGCAGGCGCTCGGCCAGCAACGGAATGCCGGCCCAGGCCGCACCCGGGTCGAGCCGGGGCTTGCGCGAGCCGGCAGGTCGCGGCAGCCCCGGCAGGGGCCGGGACCATGCCGGATGGCTGGCCAGCGCCTGCAGGCCGGCCAGCACCTGCTGCAACTGGCCATAAAACGGCAACGGCGGCACGGCAGCGCGCACCGCCTCGTCGAGCCGACCGCGCGCCACGCCAGCGGCCAGCGCCTGCGCCGCATCGAAGCCCTGGCGTGGCGCCACGCTGAAGCGCTGGTGGATGCGGCGCGGATCGACGCGGCCGAACGCCAGGTCGTGCAGGTATTGCTGCATGGCTGCGCCGAGCGCGCGCGCAAAGGCAGCGGCGTGCGGGTCGGGGGTGTTGACCGACAGGGGTGCGTGGCGCACCGCCTCGGGCAGGGCCTGCGCGAGGGCATTGGCGTGGTAGTCGGCCGGCACCAGGCCGTGGGCCGCGGCGCCTTGCAGCAGAGCCACGGCCTCACGCGCCAGCGGCGCCGTCCACACCAGCCCCGGGGGCACAGGCGTCTGAGCCGCAGCCGGCCAGATACCCAGACCGGCCAGGGCGAGCAGGCAGTCGCGGCGGCGCCAACCATCCAGGGGCATTTGCATGGCGGGCATTGTCCTCCCGCGGCGTTGGTGATCCCGTGCTGCGTCAACCGCGCCAGCGCGCGCGCCAGGCGCTGTAGATCACATCGGCCAGCGCCTCGCTATCTGCCTGGTGACGCGCGGTGGCGGCCCGCATGGCCTCGGGCGGCTGCACCGAGTCGGGGTAGCGCGCGATCGCGTCGGGATAGACGTTGCCGGGTTCGGCCAGCCAGTCGGCCATCTTGTCGGGCGTGATCTCGATGTGGAACTGCATCGCCAGGTGGATGCCGAGCGCGAACGCCTGATGGGCGCAGGCGGGCGACGAGGCCAGCCACTGCGCGCCGGCAGGCATTTCCACGAAGCTGTCGTAGTGCCACTGGTACACCGTGGGCAGGCGCGCATCGCCGAACCAGGCGCGCGCTGCGGGCGCCTCGTGCACCGCGATGGGCAGCCAACCCACTTCGGGTTGCGGCAGGCGCGCCACGCGCCCGCCGAAGGCGCGCGCGATGAGCTGCCCACCCAGGCAGTGGCCGATCACCGGCACCCCCAGGGCATCGGCCTCACGGATCAGCGTTTCCGCGTGGCGCAGGCTGGGGCGCTCGTCGTTGGCGCTCCACTCGCCGCCCAGCACCGCCAGGGCGCGGTAGGGTGCCACGCTGTCGGGGTAGGCCTGCCCGGCCTCGGCGCAGAACACCTGCCAATCCACGCGCTGGTCATTCAGCCACTGGCCAAGGTATCCGGGGTGGTCTTCGATCGTGTGCTGCAGCACGAGCACGTCGTGCAAGGGGGTCGCTTGAGCCATGGGCGTGAATGGTAGGCACGCCTACGGTGGCGGGCGGGACCAATCGGGCCCGGGCAGCGAGAACCGATGGATCGCCGCGGGCGTGGGCACCGGGGCTAGAACCGCCCGTGCCGCCCCTCGCCGGCCGCAAAGCGCTGCGCGCCTTCCAGCGCGTCGGGGATGCGGGCCTTGCCGCGTTGCCACTCCTGCTGCAACGCCTCGCCCAGCGGCAGGTCCCATTGCGCATGGGCGCTTTCGCGGTCGGCGAGCATGGTGGCCTGCGGGAAGCCCGCGAGCTGACGCGCCAGTTCGATGGCCGCCTCGCGCGCCTGGCCGCGTGGCACCACGCGGTTGGCCAGGCCCATCTGCAGCGCCTCGGGAGCTTCCACCTTGCGGCCGGTGAGGATCAGGTCCATCGCGTGGCCCATGCCGATCAGGCGCGGCAGGCGCACGGTGCCGCCGTCGATCAAGGGCACGCCGAAGCGGCGGCAGTAGACGCCGAAGTACGCGTCATCCTCCATCACGCGAAGGTCGCACCACAACGCGAGCTCCATGCCACCGGCCACGGCGGCGCCGCTGACCGCGGCAATCACCGGCTTGGACAGGCGCAGGCGCGACGGCCCCATCGGGCCGAGGGCGCGTGCATCGGCACTGTCGAAGTCCAGATCGGCGAGCACACCGCCCTGCCCGGCCTGCGCGGCGCGCGCACCGAACTGCAGGTCCCAGCCGGCACAGAAATATCCGTGCGCGCCGTGAAAGACCGCCACCTTTGCGTTCGCGTCGTCCTCGAAAGCCAGAAAGGCCGCATGCAGGGCACGCGCGGTGGCGCTGTCGACCGCGTTGCGCACCTCGGGGCGATCGAGGGTGACCACGTGGATCGCGTCGATGACCTCGGTTCGCACACCGATCACGGGGCTGTCGGTCGCGCTCATGCCTCACCCCACCAGCCCACGCGCGGGGCCGCCAGCGCGGCGTCGAGCTCGACCGCCTCCACGTCGATCTCCAGCCGCAGCAGCGCCGCTGCCATGGCCTTGCCCAGGTTGTCCAGCCGCAGGTTGCGCGCGCCGCCGCCCTGCAGCGCCCCCTTGAGCACCAACTTGAGCGCCAGGATGTTGGGCAGCGGCCAGGCGTCCACCTCGCCGGGCAACCACGGCGCGAAGTGCTCGCGCACGCGCGCGGCCGTCACCTCGCGCTGCAGGATGGCGTAGCCCGCCGCGTTCCAGGCGAAGAGGCCGAAATCCACCCAGTCGGCCTTGTCGCCACTGCGCGCGTGGGCGATGCGTGCCAGCGGAATGCGCAGCATGGTCATGCTTGCTCTCCCATCAGTTCCACCTTCACCCCCGCCTCCACCGCGCGCCGGTCCACCAGCGTGGGCCAGATGCCTAGCAACTCGCTCACGTTGTGCAGGCCGGTGAAGCCGCAGGTGTAGGCCGGGCCGCTCAGGCCCATCCAGGGAAACAAGCGGCCAAAGCCTTCGGCCGCGGCCTTCTCGGGGGTGCGCAGCACGAGCCGCGTCCACACCTCGTTGAGCTGGTTCAGCGCGTCGGCCGCGGGCAGCGGCGCCAGCGGGCCGTGCGCCGAGTTCAAGCCCGGGTACTCCACGTACAGCTCGTCGTGCGGCACGCGCCTGTCCTTCAAGAGCGCGCGGATCGTTGCCTGCGCGTGCTGCGATTTGTCCCACGCATCGGGCCACGAGAAACCCCAGGTCACCTCGGCCTTGTAACCGTCGCGATAGCCCGCCACCACCTTGAGCCGCTCGCCCGGCGCCGTGCCGCGCGCACCGGTGAGGCGCACACGGTCGTGGCCCTCATCGTGCAGGTGGATGCCGCCCATGTCGAGTACCACGTCGGGGCTGTGGTACGCGTGCGGGTTGTGCACCTCGTACATCAGTTGCTGGCGCACGGTGTCGAAATTGATGCGCCCGCCCGTGCCCGGCGCCTTGGTGATGAGCGCGCTGCCGTCCTCCCACACCTCGGCGATGGGGTAGCCGATGTGGGCGAGGTCGGGGATGGTCTGCCACGTGCCTTGCGCACCGAAATTGCCACCGCTGCCCTGGCCCGAGCATTCGAGCAGGTGCCCCACGGTGAGGCCTTGTGCCAGGCGGTCGAGGTCGGCGGGCTCCCGCGCGTGCGTCAAGCGCCAGCCCAACGCATGCACCGCCGGCGCGAGGAACAGCGCCGCGTCGGCGACGCGGCCGGTGATGACGATCTGTGCCCCGTCGTCGAGCGCCTGCACGATGGGCGCCGCACCCAGGTAGGCGTTGGCAAAGACGAGACGCTCGCGCACGCCCTGCACCGCTGAACCGTTGAACAGGTGGGGGAAGTCGGCCGCTGCCTCCTGCAGCCGCGGCAGCACGTCGTCTCCGGTGACCACCGCGATGCGCGCCTTCAGCCCCTTGGCCGCAAAGGCCGCCAGCACCGCTTGCGCAGCGCCGTGCGGGTTGAGGCCGCCCGCGTTGCAGACGAAGCGCACGCCGTGGCGCTGCATCAGCGGCCACAGGCGCAGCAGCAATGGCACCACGTCGCGCGCGTAACCGAGCGCGGGGTCGCGCTGGCGGTCCTTTTGCAGGATGGCCAGCGTGAGCTCGGCCAGGTGGTCGCTCGCGATGAACTGCACACCGCCGCGCTCGATGCTCGCGGCGATCGGCTCCCAGGCGTCGCCGTAGAAGCCCAGGCCGGCGCCTATTCGAATCGATTTCATGGCGACGATGTTCATGGCACCTGCGCGACTGCCGATGGGGGAGAACCCCTAGCGGCAGTCCCGGGGAGGACAGCTATAAATCTTCGACCCTCGGGCAAGGCCTGCTCCAAAGCCTGCAGCAAGCACCGACCGGCCCCGTGGCACCACAAGACAGGAGACAGTTCCGTGCAACTGCTGCAACTGCTGATCAGCGGCGCGGCCCAGGGATGCATCTACGGCCTGATCGCGTTGGGCTTCGTGCTCATCTACAAGGCCACCGAAACCGTGAGCTTCGCCCAGGGCGATCTCATGATGGTGGGTGCGTTCGGTGGCCTGCTCACGATGACGATGCTGGGCTTCCCCTACTGGGTGTCGGTGCCGGCGGCCATCATCGGCATGATGCTGTTCGGCATCGGCCTGGAGCGTCTGGTGATCCGCCCCATCCTCGGGCAACCGGCCTTCTCGATCGTGATGCTCACCATCGGCGTGGGCTTCGTGCTGCGCGGGCTCATCACCATGATCCCCAACATCGGCACCGAGACGCACACGCTGCCGGTGCCCTATGCGGGGCAGGTGCTCAACCTGGGCGCGCTCGTGATCTCGGCCGAGCAGATCGTGGTGATCGGCGCCACCGCACTGCTGTGCGGGCTGCTGTTCACGATGTTCCGCTACAGCAAGCTCGGCATCGCCATGCAGGCGGCGTCGCAGAACCAGCTGGCCGCGTACTACATGGGCATTCCGGTCAAGCGCATCAACGGCCTGGTGTGGGGCCTGGCCGCTGGCGTGGCCGCCATCGCGGGCCTGCTGCTGGCGCCCATCACCTTCGTGCACGCCAACATGGGCTTCATCGGCCTCAAGGCCTTCCCGGCCGCGGTGGTGGGCGGCTTCGGCAGCCTGCCCGGCGCCATCGTGGGCGGGCTGATCATCGGCATCGTCGAGGCGGTCGCGGGCTTCTACCTGCCCGAGGGCTTCAAGGACATCGCGCCTTACATCGTGGTGCTGATCATGCTGGTGCTCAAGCCCAACGGCTTGTTCGGCGAGAAGCTGCGTAAAAAAGTCTGAGGCCACATCGACATGCGCTTCCTCTTCAAAACCGACTACGACCAGGACATCCGCCTCGCCAAGCACGGCGGCCGTGTGTTCTGGTACGGCCTGCTGTGCCTGTTCCTCATCGCCGCGCCCTGGGCCATCGACGAATACTGGCTGGCGCAGCTCACCTTCGTGCTGATCTACGGCATTGTCGGTCTGGGCCTCATGCTGCTGGCCGGCTTCACCGGCCTGTTCTCGCTGGGCCACGCGGCGTTTCTGGGCGTGGGCGCCTACACGCAGGCCGTCATGGTGAACGCGGGTGTGCCCTTTCCCGTCGCGCTGGCCTGCGCCGCCCTGCTGGCTGCGGCGGTGGGGGTGGTGGTGGGCCTGCCGGCGTTGCGCGTCAAGGGCATCTACCTCGGCATGGCCACGCTGGCCTTCGGATTCATCGTCGAGGAAGGCCTGGCGCGCTGGGAGTCGGTCACGGGCGGCAACAAGGGCCTGATGGTGAACTACCCCAGCCTGTTCGGCTGGGAGCTCGACTCCACCAACGAGTTCTACTTCCTGTGCTTGGTGGTGTGCGTGGCCAGCACGCTGGCCATCGTCAACCTCATGCGCTCATCCACCGGCCGCGCCTTTGTCGCCATCCGCGACTCGGAGATCTCGGCGCAGAGCATGGGCATTCACCTGGCGCGCTACAAGACGCTGTCGTTCGCACTGTCGGCCGCACTGGCGGGCCTGGGTGGCGCGCTCTATGCGCACAAGATCCAGTTCCTCTCGCCCGAGCAGTTCTCCATCATCCAGTCGATCGACCTGCTGCTCATGGTGGTGATCGGCGGGCTGGGTTCCATCCACGGCGCCTTTCTCGGCGCGATCTTCCTGATCGTGATGCCGCAGCTGATCGCCGTCGGCAAGGACTACCTGCCCGCCGCCATCGGCCAGGCCGCGGGCCTGCAGGGCACGGTGTACGGCCTGGTGCTGATTGCCTTCGTGCTGTTCGAGCCCATGGGGCTCTACGGGCGCTGGCTCAAGGTGCGCGCCTATTTCCAGCTGTTCCCGTTCTACCGCAAGGGCATGTTCAAGCGGCAGAAGTCGTTCCAGAAGTCCGACCGCCTGAAGTGAACACCATGAACGACGACGTCCTCCTCTCTGCAAAGAACCTGAGCGTGCGCTTCGGCGGCGTGCTGGCCGTCAACAACGTGAGCTTCGATGTGAAGAAGGGTGAGGTGTTCACCCTGATCGGCCCCAACGGCGCCGGCAAGACCACGGTGTTCAACCTCATCAGCCGCATCTACACGCCCACCACCGGCACCATCGATTACTCGGGCCCCGAGGGCACCTTGCGCCTGACGGAGCAGCCGCCGCACGCGATCGCCAGGCTCGGCATTGCGCGCACCTTCCAGAACATCGAGTTGTTCGAGCACGCCACCGTGCTGCAGAACCTGCTGATCGGGCGCCACACACACCGGCGCACCGGGCTGTGGAGCGAGATCTTCTTCACCGGCAAGACGCGCGCCGCCGAGATCGAAGCGCGCGAGCGGGTGGAGCACGTGATCGACCTGCTCGACCTGCAGCACCACCGCGAGAGCATGGTGGCCGGCCTGCCCTACGGCGTGCGCAAGGTGGTGGAACTGGCGCGTGCGCTGTGCACCGAGCCGCGCCTGCTGCTGCTCGACGAGCCCTCCTCCGGCCTGAACGTGGAAGAGACCGAGGACATGGCCTTCTGGATCACCGACATCAAGAACGAACTCGGGATCACGGTACTCATGGTGGAGCACGACATGAGCCTGGTCTCCAAGGTGTCCGACCGCGTGCTGGCGATGAGCATGGGCGCCGAGCTGGCCACCGGCACGCCGGCCGAGGTGCAGGCCGATCCGGGCGTGATCGAGGCTTACCTGGGCAGCGTGGACGACGTGTCCAGCCTGCGCCGCGAAAACCACAACAAGGTGTCCGCATGAGCGTTCCCACCAGTGATGCGCCGGTGCTGAAACTCTCCAACGTCGAGAGCGCCTACGGTCCGATCAAGGCCATCCGCGGCGTGAGCCTGCAGGTGCGCCGCGGCGAGATCGCCACCGTGCTGGGCAGCAACGGGGCGGGCAAGACCACCATCCTCAAGACCATCAGCGGCATCATCGACCCGCGCAAGGGCACGGTGGAGTTCAAGGGTGAGAACATCACCGCGCAGGACCCGGCGCACATCGTGCAGCAGGGCCTGCTGCACGTGCCCGAGGGGCGCGAGGTGTTCCCGCTGCTGAGCGTGCGCGACAACCTGCTCATGGGCGCCTACACCCGGCGCGACCGCGACGGCGTGGCGCGCGACATGGAGGCCGTGTTCGCCTATTTCCCGATCCTCAAGGAGCGCGCCACGCAAGACGCCGGCCTGCTCTCGGGCGGGCAGCAGCAGATGCTGGCGATCAGCCGCGCGCTCATGGCCAACCCCGACCTGATGCTGCTGGACGAGCCCAGCCTGGGGCTGAGCCCCAAGCTCACCAAGGAGATCTTCGAGATCGTGGTGCGCATCAACCGCGAGCGCGGCACCACCATCCTGCTGGTGGAGCAGAACGCCAACATGGCACTGAACGCGTCCGACTACGGCTACGTGCTGGAGAACGGCCGCATCGTGATGGAAGACACCTGCGCCCGGCTGCGCGAGAAGGACGACATCAAGGAGTTCTACCTCGGCATGAAGGAAGCCGGCGTGCGCGCCGAGCGCCGCTGGAAGAAGAAGAAGAACTGGCGCTGAGCGGAGCAACCATATGAGCTACCTCTGGGACCTCTCCCACATTCAGCCCGAGACCCGCGTGGTGCTCGAGGGCGACACCATTCCCGCGATGTTCTGGAACGGCGTGAAGGCGCGCGGCCCGGCCGTGTGGATGCGCCAGAAAGACTTCGGCATCTGGCGCAGCTGGACCTGGTCGCAGACCGGTGAAGCGGTGCGCGAGATCGCGCACGGCCTCATGGCGCTGGGCTTCGCGCCCAAGGAGACCGCCTCCATCCTGTCCAACACCACCATCGAATGGGTGCTCGCCGATCTGGCGGTGCTGAGCGCGGGCGGCGTGGCCAACGGCATCTACCCCACCGATGCCGCCGAGCAGGTGCAGTTCCTGTGCGATGACTCGCGCACCACGGTGCTGTTCGTGGAGGACGAGGAACAACTCGACAAGGCGCTGGAGGTGCGCGCGCAGTTGCCCATGCTGCGCCAGATCGTGGTGTTCGACATGGAAGGCCTGCGCGACTTCCGCGACGAGCGGGTGATGAGCCTGGCCGCCTTGCGCGAGCTGGGCCGCAGCCACCTGCAGACCCATCCGCACATGGTGGAAGAGCGCGTGCGCAACGTGAAGCCCGAAGACCTGGCGATCCTGGTCTACACCTCGGGCACCACCGGCAAGCCCAAGGGCGCCATGCACTCGCACCAGGGCCTCGTGTACACCGTGCGCGGCTACAACACGCTGATCGCGCGCGACGGCAACGACGAGTGCATGTGCTTCCTGCCGCTGTGCCACATCGCCGAGCGGCTGGGTGGTGAGTACTTCTCGCTCTACACAGGGGCCAAGCTCAACTTCGTGGAGAACCCCGAGACGGTGCCCGAGAACGTGCGCGAGATCGCGCCCACGGTGTTCACCGCGGTGCCGCGCGTGTGGGAGAAGTTCTACTCCGGCGTGATGATCGCGCTCAAGGAAGCGGGCGCGCTGCAGCAGGCCGCGTACGCGTGGGCCATCGGTGTCGGCCAGCGCGTGGCCGAGCATGTGCTCAAGGGCGAGTCGGTGCCCGGCGGGCTCAAGCTGCAGTTCAAGCTGGCCCGCGTGCTGGTGCTCGACAACGTGCGCAAGCTGATCGGCATCCACCGCGCGCGTTTTCTCGTCACTGGCGCAGCGCCCATCTCACCCGATCTGGTGCGCTGGTACCTCGCGCTGGGCGTGCCCATGCTCGAGGTGTGGGGCATGACGGAGACCTGTGGCGCCTCCACCGGCATTCCGGCCGACCGCATCAAGCCCGGCAGCATCGGCCCGGCCGCGCAATACAACGAGGTCCGCCTGGACCCGGCCACCAACGAGATTCTGGTGCGCGGCCCGAACGTGTTCATGGGCTACCTCAACCTGCCCGAGAAAACGGCCGAGACGATCGACCCCGACGGCTGGCTGCACACCGGTGACGTGGGGACGGTGGATGAGGAAGGGTTTTTCCGCATCACCGACCGCATGAAAGACATCATCATCACCGCGGGGGGCAAGAACATCACGCCCAGCGAGATCGAGAACGAACTGAAGTTCTCCCCGTATGTCACCGACGCGGTGGTGATCGGCGACCAGCGTCCTTACCTCACGGTGATCATCATGATCGACCAGGAGAACGTGGAGAAATTCGCGCAGGACAACGACGTGCCCTTCTCCAACTACGCCAGCCTCACGCGCACCGCCGAAGTGCAGCAACTCATCCAGACCGAAATCGACCGCGTCAACAAGAAGTTTGCGCGTGTGGAGCAGATCAAGAAGTTCTTCCTGCTCGACACCCAGCTCACCGCGGAAGACGAGGAACTCACGCCGACGATGAAGCTCAAGCGCAAGCTCGTGCAGAAGAAGTACGCCGAGCAGATCGAGGCGATGTACCACTGAACCCCTGACCTCTCTCACCAACTCACAGGAGACGACAGCGATGAAGACAACACTGAGCCTGATCGGCGCGGCCATCGCGCTGAGCACCGGCGCCGCGATGGCGCAATCGCAAGGCGTGAGCAAGGACGAAATCGTCCTCGGCTCCATCCAGGATCTCTCCGGCCCCATCGCCGGCTTCGGCAAGCAGGTGCGCCTGGGCATGATGCTGCGTGTGGACGAGGCCAACGAGCAAGGCGGCATCAACGGCCGCAAGATCAAGCTGGTGGTGGAAGACTCGGCCTATGACCCGCGCCGCGCGGTGCTGGCCGCACAGAAGCTGGTCAACCAGGACAAGATCTTCGCCATGATCGGCCACATCGGCACGGCGCAGAACATGGCCGCCATGCCGGTGCAGTTCCAGAAGAACGTGATCAACTTCTTCCCGGTGACGGCCGCGCGCGAGATGTACGAGCCCTTCCACAAGCTCAAGTACAGCTTTGCCGCCACCTACTACGACCAGATGAAGATCGCGGTGCCGCGACTGGCCAAGGAGAAGAACGCCAAGAAGGTCTGCACCATGTACCAGGACGACGAGTTCGGCCTGGAGGTCAAGCGCGGTGCCGAAGATGGTCTGAAGGCCGCCGGCATGACGCTGGCCGTGGAGACCAGCTACAAGCGTGGCGCCACCGACTTCTCATCGCAGATGCAGAAGCTCGCGTCCGAGCAGTGCGACATGGTGGTGCTGGGCACCATCATCCGCGAGACCATCGGCGGCATCGCCACCGCGCGCCGCCTGGGCTTCAACCCCACCTTCATCGGCTCCAGCGCGGCCTACACCGACCTGATCCACAAGCTCGGCGGCCCCGCCATGAACGGCCTGTACGCCACCATGACCGTGCAGCACCCCTACCTGGACGCCACCTCGCAGCCGGTGCGCTTCTGGGCCACCAAGTACCAGACCAAGTTCAACGAGGACCCAACGGTGTTCTCGGTCTATGGCTACAGCGCGATGGACTCCTTCATCCGCGCTGCCACCAAGGCCGGCAACAACCTCACCACGGACAGTTTCATCAAGGCGATGGACACCATGACCATTCCGCCCGATATCTTCGGCAGCGCCGAGATGACCTTCAGCCCCACGAAGCGCCTGGGCAGCAACGCCACGCGCCTCTCGCAGCTCGACAACAACCGCTGGAAAGTGATTTCCGAGTACATGAAGATCGACGGCGCCAAGTAAGCGCACATCCCGATCCGCGCCGCCCGGTCAACGGGCCATGCGCAGACGCCGCCGCGGTGCAAGCCCGGCGGCTTTTTTTCGATCGTGCGGGGGAACCCACGATTCAACCCGGTTACTGAGCGGAGGCCGCTTCGTGCCGCGTCGCCTGGCGGCGGCAACTCCTTATGCAACCCAAAAGTCGCTTGTTGATCCGGCCCGGCAACCCTCGCCCGGCAACCCCCCTGGCACAGAGCGGGGCAAACGAATCCCGCCCCCTGGCTGTTCGGGCCGGCACTGACAACCCCCAGCACACGCTGATCCCACAAACCGCGCTCCCTTCACCGCCAGTCGCACCGGTTCAAAAAGCGGGTGAGCACGCGCTGTTCGGTCAGGGCTCGCTACCCATCACGCGCTACAGGGTGCACAAGCTGGGCTTTCTGGGTCAGTACGGGCCACGGTGCAAGCCATCGCAATTCATCGAAATCCTCACCAACCTGAGATCGCTGCGCAACAGCAGCGATGGAAGTAATGACCCCGAGAGCGTGCAAGCACTGGCCACGCTCGCGATGGAAGCCGGCAGAGACAACGCCCCCGATTGCAATATAGGCGTACTCACCTCGGACGACCCATCGCTCGACACGAACCGCGTGAACGCACTCGTCGCGGCGAACCGGCCACCGGCAGCACACCTCACGCCACCCGGGGTCGCCGTCCAGCCACAGCTCGGCTCTTCGCTCGGCCTGTCTCGCCTGTTCGACACCACCCAATGGACCCCCGAACACCTGCTGGACCTGCACATGCTGGCGTTCTACGAAATGACGCCGCCCGGCGAGATGAATCAACAGATCCGAGGATGGTTCAAGGGAACCTGCGCCCGGGTGCGCGAGCAAGCCTTGAGGGCCGGTGAGCCCCGCGGCAGCCGTGCCATGAAGGATTTCGAACAACGGATGGCGCGCATTGCCGACAGTATTCGCGCCTTTGACCAGCAGCAGCATGGCAACGACGAGCGCAGCGCTGCATCCGAGACCAAGCGCGTGCGCCGGGACATCAGCGAACCCACCGCGCCCGAGACGCCCAAAGCGACTGTGACCACGACCTCAACGAGCAACGCAAGGCCGGTGCTCGCCTTGCCCGTGGTCCAGCTCGGGGACCTTCCCCGCGGCGAACCCGCGGCGTCGCGGCGTCTGGTCGCGGCCTACGGACGACTGCAGCGCGCGTTTCAACCGCCTGCCCAGATACAACCGGTTGGCCGTCTGGCCAGAGGCGTGCGTGACGCTTTCCAGGAAGCCGCCCACGCGGCCCTGGCTCAAGACCGGATGGACGTGTACCAACTGATCGAGGCGGCAGCCGCTTCCTGGATGGATCAGGCGCGCCAGGCCGTGAGGGGCGCACTGGCCCCGGGCAAGACAATGCCACCCGACCTGTTCGATCTCATGACCGGCGCACCAAGTGACCTGATCGTGGCCATGCAGTCCCGGAGCATCGCGCTGGCCATGAACCTCAAAGCCCCCGAGGGCGGCGAAATCGACACCATCGTCTGAGGGGCGCCACGGCGCGCTCCCCCCGTGGTCGCAGAATGGGCACATGAGTTCCAACACCGCCCAATGGCTGGCCGACGCACTGCTCGCGCTGCACGTGGGCGTGGTGCTGTTCGTGGTGGGCTTGCTGCCACTGGTGCTGGCGGGCGGCGTGCTCGGCTGGCGCTGGGTGCGTCATCGTGGGCTTCGCCTCACGCACCTCGGCTTGATCGTCTTCATCGCGGCGCAAGCCTGGCTCGGGCAGCTGTGCCCGCTCACCGTGTGGGAGCAGGATTTGCGGCGCATTGCCGGCCAGGGCGCCTACACGCAGAGCTTCATCGAGCACTGGCTTGCGCGCCTGCTCTACTGGGACGCGCCGTGGTGGGTGTTCGTGACCGCCTACACCACCTTCGCGGTGCTGGTGGCGCTGGCGTGGTGGTGGGTGCGGCCGGCCCGCCAGCTCACAACCGGAACACCTTGACCGCATTGCCCCCGCGTACGGCCTCGCGCAGGCCGGGGCCAAGGCCGTCGACCTTGCGCAGCGCACCGGCCACGTCGTGTACCTGGTGCGGCCAGTCGGTGCCCAGCATCACCTGCGAGGGGCCGACGATGGACACGAGGTATTCCAGGGCGCGCGGGTCGTAAGTGATGCTGTCGTAAAAAATGTGGCGCAGGTAGTCGGTGGGTTTGCGTTGCATGCGCCGCCGCTGCGGGATCTCCACCTCGTCGCCCTTCTCGAAGCGGCCCACCAGGTAGGGCAGCGTGCCACCGCCGTGCGAGGCAATGAGCTTCATGTTCGGAAAGCGGTCGAAGAAGCCGTCGAAGATCATGCGCGTGAATGCCAGCGTGGTGTCGAACATGAAGCCGACCGACCAGCTCAGGTCGTACTTGGTCATGTCCATCAGGTCCACGCCGGGCGGGTCGGTGGGGTGTACCAGCACCGGCAGGCCGCGGCGATCGATCTCGGCCCAGACGGGCTCGAAGAACGGGTCGGTGAGGCTGCGGCCCGAGATGTTGGCCAGCACCATCACCCCCACGGCGCCGTTGGCACAACTGCGCTCGAGCTCCTCCACGGCGCGGTGCGGGTACTCCCACGGCAACGAGGTGAACCAGCGGATGCGGTCGGGCCAGCGGCCTTGCGCGCGCGCCATCGCGTCGTTCGACTCCACCGCCGCCTGGCAGCTGGTGGCCTCGTCGCCCCAGTACACATTGGGGCAGGTGAGCGAGACGATGGAAATGTCGATGCCGGCGTCATCCATGGTGCGGATGCGCAGCTCGTAGTCAAAGTGCCCGCGCTGGGGAATCGCCACCGGCGTGTTGCCGCGGAAGATCTCGTCTTGCCCATCGGGGCGGCGCTGGATGTTGTATTGCCCACCGCGGGCCTTGAGCAGCTCCAGCCAGGCGGGCGTGTACATGTGGGTGTGGACGTCGATCACGGGCATGCAGAAATCCTTCTGTTGTGCGAAGCACCCGACACGATGCCGCGCCGCGCGATTGTTAGCAAGCCTACTTTCCCGGGGTAAACACGCATGGACGCCGCGTATGCCGATTCCAGAATGGCGGCGCCCCACCCCACAACAGGAGACAACCCCATGCAAAGACGCCATTTCCACGCCCTGGCAGGCGCCACCTTGCTGGCCGTGGCCGGCCTGGCCTCGGCGCAGGACAACACCTTGCGCGTGTGGGTGGGCTTTCCGCCCGGTGGCTCGGTGGACACCGTTGCACGGCTGGTGGCCGAGAAGATGAAGGCCTCGCTCAACCAGAACGTGATCGTGGAGAACAAGCCCGGGGCCGGCGGGCGACTGGTGCTGGGTGAACTGCGTCGCGCCGCACCCGATGGCAACACCATCGTGCTGGCACCGAGTGGCGCACTCGTGATCGCGCCCTACCTGTACAGCAACGTCGGCTACGACCCGATCAAGGACTTCACGCCGATCGCGCGCACCACCGTGTTCGACTTTGCCGTCACCGCCGGGCCGGGCGCGCCGCAAGGCAACCTCAAGGCTGTGCTCGACTGGATGAAAGCCAACCCCGGCAAGGCCAGCTACGGCACCTCGGGCGCGGGTACGGTGCCGCACTTCGCGGGCCTGCTGATCGGCCAGGCCAGTGGCGTGCCGCTCACGCACGTGGCCTACCGCGGCGGCGCGCCCGCCGCACAAGACCTGCTGGGCGGCCAGATCCCGCTGATGGTGGACACCGCTTCGGAAACCATCGAACACCACCGCGCGGGCCGCCTGCGCATCCTGGCCGTCACGGGCGAGCAGCGCTCGGCCGCGCTGCCCGACGTGCCCACGCTCAAGGAGCAAGGCATCAACATGGCGGCCGATGCCTTCTTCGCCTTTTTCGGCCCGGCTGGCGTGAACGCGCAGATGAGCGAGCGCATCAGCGCGGCCGTGGCCCAGGCCCTGGCCGACCCGGGCATCCAGGAGCGCATCCGCAACTTCGGCCTGGTGCCCAGCCACGCCGGGCCCGCGCCCACCGCCGCCATGGTGGCCGAACACCTCAAGCGCTGGGAGGCGCCGGTGAAAGCCTCGGGGTTCAAGCCCGAGTAAGCCAGCGCTTCATTCGCCCCGTCAGCCTGCGCGTCGCCAGCCAACGCGCGGCGCTGCACGGGCTAGGGCGCGCGCAGGGTGGCCAACAGCGCCTGCACGCCCGCCAGCTCCATCGCCTGCGGCGTGGCGCACAGCAACAGGCGCCGGCGCGACCACGCGTCCGCCAACGGCACGACCACGGCCGGCGCCACGCGCCAGCGCTGCGCCGCGCTCAGCGGCATCACCGCCGCGCCCACACCGTCGGCCACCAGCCGCGCGATGGCCGCGAACTGCCCCAGCCGCACCCGGTGGTGCGGCACGCGCCCGCAGCGGCTGGCCTGCACGGCCAGGTAACGGCTCAACCCGGCGTCGGCCGGCAAGCCCACGAACGGCTTCTCCAGCAGCTCCGCAAAGCGCACCGCCCCGGGCGCGCGGCCCAGCCAGCCGCGCGGCAGCAATGCCACCAGCTGGTCGTCGGCCCAGGGCCAAGCCATGAGTCCGCGCGTGTCCACATAGTCGGAGACCACGCCCACATCGCCCAGGCCGCGGTGCAGTCCGTCCATGATGGCGTCGCTGGGCAACTCCTGGACGTCGAGATCGATGTCCGGGTGCTGCACCAGAAACCGCCCGAGCCGGGGTGGCAACGGCTCCGCCAGGGCGGCGGTGATGGACAGCAGACGCACCGTGCCGCGCAGGCCGCGGCCAAAGCCCGCCATCTCCACGTGCAAGGCCTCCAGCTCGGCGAGCACCCGCCGTGCATGCCGCGCCAGCGCCTTGCCCGCGTCGGTGGGTGAGGCGCCGGCCTTGGAGCGGCCCAGCAGCGGCGTGCCCACCACGGCCTCCAATGTCTTCAGCCGCGCACTCGCCGCGGCCAACGACAGGCTGGACGCCTGTGCCGCCGCGGTGATGGTGCCGTGCTCCAGCACCGCGCTGAACAGGTGCAGGTCGAACGGGTCGACGCGGTAATCGACGGTGCGGCGGGTGGTGTGTTTCGATCGGGCGGTGGGCATGGTCGATCCTTCGGCGAGCATGAAGGATACGCACGACAACTTGGGATGCTCGTCCAAGGTCAATGCGCAGCACATCCTTCGAAAACGCCGAAGGATGCCTCAACACCTGTCTGATCGACGACGAGGCGCCACTGCGTCACCATGCGCCCATGCCCGATCCGACCGAGCTTGTGCTGATCGCCACCGTCTTCGTGCTCTCGGGCACCGTCAAAGGCATCACGGGCATGGGCCTGCCCACCGTGGCCATCAGCCTGCTGGGTTTGTGGATGTTGCCCGCGCAGGCCGCAGCGCTGCTGGTGGCCCCCACCCTGGCCACCAACGTGGCGCAATGCCGTGGCCCGCACACAAGGATGCTGGTGCGCCGCCTCTGGCCCGCGTGGCTGGGGCTGGCACTGGCAACCGCGCTGGCGCCGGGCCTGGGCGGCGCGCCGCTGCCATTCGATGTGCGCCACGCACTTGGCGCGGTGCTGGTCCTCTACGGCGCCTGGGGTTTGTGGCGCCCACGCCTGCCCGACCTTTCCCAGCGCCACCCCGCCTGGGGCGCCCTGGCGGGCGGCACGGCCGGTCTCATGACGGCGATGACGGCGGTGTCCGTGATGCCGCTCGTGCCCTACCTGCAGAGCCTCAAGCTCGACAAAGACGCGCTGGTGCAGGCACTGGGCCTGGGTTTCACCGTGGCCATGATCGCGCTGGCGCTGCGCCTGCAAGCCAGCGGCGGGCTCAACCTGTGGTCCGCATCCACCGCCATCGCGCTGGGGGCCGCGTTCGCCGGCATGTGGTTGGGCGCCCTGGCGCGCGGCAGGCTCAGCGCTGCAGCCTTCCAGCGTGGCCTGTTCATCGTGTTCATCGGCCTCGGTCTGGCCAACCTCACCAAGTAGCCTCTGCGGCACACCGCTCGCATAACACCCTCATGCATCAGTGCGACATTGCGTTCGGGCTAGACTCCCGCGCATGTTGAAATCCCCGGCCACCGTTTTCGCTGCACACGCGCTTGCGTCGTGCACGGCGGCCACGCGCCCTCGCTCCGGCCAATGCGTGGCCGTCGGCAGCCAGTGCCTGCTGGCCGCAGATTCCTGAGCCCGGCGATCGCTCCCTCCCCCCTCACCGCACACACCTTCCATCGCCGGGCCCCTCGCCCCGTGCGAAGCATGGCCTGACCGCATCGCGGCCCGGGCCTCTGGAAGGAGTTCACCGTGTCCCTCACGCTCCGGCACACGCACGTGCCAAGCCACCCGCCCTGGCTGCCGGGTGCGCCGATCGACGCCCACCGCTTCCAATGCCGCCACCACGAAGGCGTGGCACCCCCCGCACCGCTGCTGGCGCTGACCACCCTGCGCCCTGGCACCGGCGACGCCTTGCACAAGGCGGCACGGCTGGCGCGCACGCTGGGCACCGACCTGCGCCTGGCCTGGTGCACCGATGAACACCCCAACGGCCTGAGCGACCCCATGGCGCGGCTGCAGCAGCGCGCGCGCGTGCTGCGCCGCCGCCATGCGCTGGCCGTGCACGTGGCCGGCACCCCCGTGCGCACAGCCGCCGAGGCCGTGCGCCTGGCACGCACCGCCAGCCTCACCTGCCTGGCCGATGCCCCATCGGCTGCCACCGCGGGGACATCGCGCGCCACCCTGGCCGAGCGCCTGCTGACACCGCTGCTGCGCGCGGCCAGTGCCCCGGTGTGGGTGATCCACCGCGCTGAAGCCGACGGCGTGCGCAGCGTGCACTGCCTTCTGCGCCCCGACGCGCTCGACGCGCCGCTGCTGGCCTGGGCCTGGCGCCTGGCCGCACAGCGACCGCTGCGCCTGGTGCACGTGCTGCCCACCGCGCTGCCCGCCGACGACCCGCGCGACATCGTGGCGTGGACGGTGTTCGACCACATGCAGCGCCAGCGGCGCCTGCAGGCGCACCACACGCTGGACCAACTGGCCGCGCCGCTGCGAACCGCCGCATGCGCGAAAGGTTGCGCACCCCTGCACGACGTGCAGACCACCGTGCTCTTTGGGGACGTCGACGACGAACTGCAAGCCCACCTGGCCCGCAGCACCGTGGGCACACTCGTGATGGGCCACACATGGCGGCGCTGGTGGCCGTGGGGCGGCGTGCGCGCCCGGGCCCTGATGCACCTCGCCGACGACACCCTGGTGGTGCCTCAGCCCGCGCGTTCGCTGCGGGCCGCGCTGCGCCGCGCCTGGGCCGGCCTGCTGGCCGCGGCCTGAGCGGAGATGACGATGGAACTCACCAAACGCTTCATCAAAGCCAAAAGCCCGTGCGCGGACGGCTTTCGCTGGCTGCTGCGCCACCACCCGCAAGGCAACGACTACCAGGCCCTGCTGGATGCCCTGGTGGCCGACGGCCGCGTGGACGACGCCTGCTGGCTGCTCACGCAGTTCGGCCCCACCAGCGCGGTGCTGCAGCTTGACCATTTCTCGGGCCTGGCGCTTGTGTTCGCGGGTTCCGTTGAGGTGCGCCGCGACATCGATGCCCATGGCCTGGTGCGTGCCGGGCGCTCGCTGCGCGCGGGCGGCGCCATCCGCGCCGGCGGCATCGTGAGCGCGGGCGAGGCCATCGTGGCCGGCGGCGTGATCGAGGCCACGGGCGTGGACGCCGGCGGCGACCTGCAGGCCGGCGCACTGCACATCGAAGGCCCGGTGCGCGCACGCGATCACCTGCGGGTGACGCGCGACCTGGTGTGCCAACGCGAGCTGAAGGTGGGCGCGCAAGCCAGCGTGGGCGGCGTTCTGCAAGTGCGTGGCGACGTGCAGTGCGGGCGCAGCCTGCGCGTGCGCGGCGCCGCGCACGTCAGCGGCCACCTGCGCGCCGGCGACGGCGTGCTCACCGACAGCGACCTGCACTGCGAACGCCACCTGGACGCCGGCTGGGGCATCAAGGCCGGCGGCGACATCACCGCGGGCGGCGCCATCCGCGCGGGCGAAAGCCTGAGCGCACAAGGCGCCATCCGCGCCGGCGAAGGCTATGGCGTCTACGCCGGCCTGTGCGTGCCGCGCGAAGACTGGGCTACCAGCGCGCGCGTGAGCGCGAGCCACCGGCCCGAGCGGTTGCTGAGCGGTTGCTGAGCGGCTGGTGGGCGAGCGACGGCGCATCGGACCACGACGAAGACCCCAACGCCCACCATGCCCACCGCCTGGAGGGCGCGACATGAGCGCCATCGCCCTGCCCCACCCACACACACCGTGTGCGACACCGTGTTCCACACCGTGGGCCCTGCCCTGGCGCATGCCGCGCGGGATACCGTGGACGCGCCCGCTGGAACTGCGCATCGACGTCGACCTGCCCGCCGACCTGCTGGCGGCCGACCT
Organism: Hydrogenophaga intermedia; assembly: GCF_023715105.1. Taxonomy (GTDB): domain Bacteria; phylum Pseudomonadota; class Gammaproteobacteria; order Burkholderiales; family Burkholderiaceae_C; genus Hydrogenophaga; species Hydrogenophaga intermedia_A. The sequence continues at coordinate 291,686 of NZ_JAMBNO010000002.1, forward strand.
GCGCCGCCTGCATCAGCGCCTGCGCACACCGGGCGACGCGCTGCACGAAAGCGCCACCCTGCCCGTGCACCTGCCGGGCCTGGTGCTGCGCCACCGCGTGGCCGACGGCGAGCACTACGTCTACGTCGAAGACCGCGGCCTCAACCGCCTGGCCGGCTTCGTCGTGTTCAACCGCCTCATCGAACTGAACCGCCGCGCCGACCGCGTGCTGCGCAGCCCGCACACCCGCATCGCCCCCGAATACCGCCGCCACGGCATCGCCACCGCGGTCTACCGCTGGGCGCTCGGCCAGGGCATGTGCCTCATCAGCGGCCCCCGCCAATCCCCCGCCGCGCACGCGCTGTGGCACAGATTGGCGCAACACCACCCGCTGCACTACGTGCACCTGAAAGACAAACGCCTTACCCACCTGGGCCCGCATGTGGCCGACGAGGTGCTGGAGGACTTTCACACCCGGATGGTGTTGTGGGGGGTTGGGTGGGATGAGGGGAGGTTCATCGAGCAGACGGGTTGTGGAGGCAAGGCCACAACGCTTGAATACATCGCCCTACGGCGTTGCGACTAATCGAGGGTTGGGAGACCAATCGACCGCAGATAGGAATACGTTTCGTCGTAAAAATTCTCGGCTCGAGTAGGGTCATGCCCACTGCCCATCGGGACCACAAGCGCCATGCCTTGACGAGCACGGGTCAAGAGAACGCGATACGCATTCTTCAGGTACGCCTGTCGATCTGGTTTCCTGACCCGTTGCCAACGACTTCCAACGAACGACCAGTGATCCCACACTGAACCAGACTTGCGAAAGTCGGCATCCCATACCACGCACGCCCAATCAAGCTCTAAACCCTGTACTTGGAACTCCGTGGCAGCATCTTCCAAGTAGTAGGACGACCGAACATCTTCTTTGGGACCCAAGAACCAGTGCACTGGGTCGATAGGCACCCGAATGTCGATGGCATGCGGTTTCAGCCGTTGAGCTTGCGAAGACACGATCATCCCAAACCGCTCATTACCCCTAGCCCGCTTCTTGACCCATGCTTTGGCTGCATCAAGGTCTCGCGTCAGAACGATGGGATAGCGTGGCAGCAACTCATGCAACGTGCCTCGCGCCTTGTCCTCTTCTAAGTCAAGGACAAACTTGACCCAATCGGAAACTCGCTCGGCGCGAAACGAGCGCATAGATACATCCAAATGCAGCGAATCATTTAGATGGACCCGTTCACGGCCGCTCAGCGCACGCAGGGCTGCGCCCGACCCGTACTCAGAATCATGCAAACGAGGTGAAAGATGGATTTCCCAGTTCGGATACCGCGATTGAAGCGCTTCGATCCATTCGGATATTCCCGCCTCCCCTGTATTGATCTCTTGCCCACCACCCACGAGACAAAGAACCACCGCCCAGTCTGAATGACGATCCATACAAGACAACAAGTACTCGGGCTCAGACATTTGAAAGTCAGGGTGCCCCTTCTTTCGCGCCATGAAAGCTACGGTTTGTTCACGATTCCACGCGCGTTGGGCTTCGTCAAAAATCGCCACGTGCTCGGGCGGAGGACCAGGATCAAGGAGACAGTCATCGCGAAAATGATGAACGTTCTGAATAAATGTCTCGACCTGACGTCGCGCAGCACCCTTGGTGAGGATTCCTCCTTCTCGGCGAGCACGTTGAACCCGATCCTGCGCTAAAGCCTCAGTCAGGATGGCGACCAAAGGACCGTTCCCAGAAAGGAATACGCTGTGCAACGAACTCGCAGCATCCATGTGCTGCGCAGCGACATCAAGGCCAACCAGAGTTTTTCCAGCCCCGGGAACTCCGGTCAACAGACAGATTGCCTTACGTCCGACTTCTTGCGCTCCGGCAATGACCTCGTTCAAGTACTGTGATGTTCGCGTCAAGTTCGATGCGCCGGCATCGCTTCGTGAGATATCAGACACGGCGTGACCGCCATAGAGCGCACGCGCCGCTTCAACAATCGTTGGGGTGGGACTGTAGCGACCAGCTCCCCATGCGAGGCCATCAATGCACTGACTGGCATTTTCCGCTGTTAGCCTATGAAGTAGAAGGCCCAGCTGACCCCTCCCAATTCGCACAGGCTCGTAAACGCCGTCATGCGCAGGGGTGGTCAACGCCAGATCGACCGATTCAGCTTGTGTAGCGATCAGCACGGGGACCAAAGGTATGGCGTGCGAGGGCTCATGAAAGTTCTTCAAGTCCAGCGCGTAGTCCCAAACTTGATCGATCGCGCGTCGATGAAATTCCTTCTCGCCGGCCTTGAACTCAACAACAAGGACAACATGGTTGATGACCAAGACGACATCAACTCGACGGCCGATGCGCGGCAACACGAACTCGAAAAACACGTGGCCTTGCCCGCCGTACGGCACCAGAGCCATCTGCAGCACCGCTACCTGTTCTTGCCAGGCGCGCAACTGGGTAGGTTCAACAGCGCCGCCACTGCGGCTCGCCAACATTCCGCAAATTGCATCAGCGGATGTATTGAGAAACGCGTCAATCGTTGCGTGGTAGTGGGCGCGGTGCAAAGTCATCGGATGAAGAGGTGTTCGCTCGCGGTGTCAGGGCAAAAACGCTCGTGATGAATGCGCATTTTCACTGTCAAAAGGTCCGACCACCTAAAACACGAAGCTGATCACTCTCTCACCCCAGGATCCGCGTCTGCGACTGCTCCCGCATGTACTGCGGCAGGTAATGGAACGACGCCAGCGCTTTCCCCGTGCTGCCTGAGCCCTTCCAGCCCCCGAAGGGTTGATAGCCGGGCCAGGCGCCGGTGGTGGCGCCCAGGGGGCGGTTGACGTAGGTGACGCCGGCTTCGATGTGGTCAAGGAACCAGTCAACTTCGTCTTCCGCACCGAAGAAGCCGGCGGTGAGGCCGAAGGTGCTGGCATTGGCTTCGGCCATGGCGTGTTCGGCGTTGTCCACGCGGCCGATCATCACCAGCGGGGCGAACATTTCGCGCTGCCACAGCGGGTGGTTCAACGGGGCTTCGGCGATCACGGGTTCGCAGTAGAAGCCGCGCGCGGCGTCGGGCGGCAGCGGGCCGCTGGCGACGATGCGCGCGCCATCGCTGTGTTCCAGCAGGGCGCGGCATTCGGCGTGGCGCGCTTGCGCGGCGGGGGTGGCCACGGGGCCGGTGTACGTGGCTTCGAGCTGCGGGTTGCCGATGGCGAGCTTGGCCACCGCGGCCTGCAGTTTCTCGATGAGCGCGTCGGCCACGCGGCGGTCGACGTACACGCGCGAGAGCGCCGAGCACTTCTGGCCCGACATGCCGAAGGCCGAGCGCACGATGCCTTGCGCGGCCACATCCAGGTCGGCGCGCGCGGTGACGATGGCGGCGTTCTTGCCGCCCATCTCGGCGATGCAGGGGCGCGGATACGCGCGCGCGGCCTGCGTGCGCAGGATGTGCATGCCCACCGCGTAGCTGCCGGTGAAGGTGATGCCGCCGATGTGGTCGTGCCGCATGAGCGCTTCGCCCACGTTAGCGCCGTCGCCCACGAGGGCGTTGAACACGCCGTCGGGCACTCCTGCGTCCTTCAGGCATTGCGCCAGCAGTAGGCCCGACCACGGCGTCTCCACCGAGCCCTTGAGCACCACCGTGTTGCCGGTGACGAGCGCGGCCGCGGTGGGCCCGCCGGCCAGTGCGAAGGGGTAGTTGAAGGGCGCGATCACGGCCCACACGCCGTAGGGCTTCATCACGCTGCGGTTGTGGCTCACCAGGTGGGGCAGCGGGTCGTCGGGCAGCTTGTGGTCGTAGCCGTTGTTCTCTTCCATCTGCTGCGCGTAGATGTCGAAGAAAGCGCTCACCTCGGCCACCTCGCCCAGGGCTTCCATGCGCGTCTTGCCCACCTCCAGCGAGACGATGGCGGCCATGTCGTAGAGGCGCTCGTCCACCAGGCGGGCGGCGCGGCGTAGCAGGGCGACACGTTCCTGCCAGGGCGTGCGGCGCCACGCGGGCCAGGCGCGGCGCGCGGCGGCCACGGCCAGTTCCACGTCGGTCACCGAGGCCTGGGCAAAACGGCCCAGCCGTTCGCGCGTGTCGGCGGGGTTGTATTTCTCGATGTGCTCGGCGCGCGGCACGAAGGCGCCGTCGATGAACAGGCCGTGGTCCTGGCCGAGTTGCCCGCGCACGCGCGCGAGCGCGGCATCGAAGCGCTCGTGCAATTCGCGCGGGGGCGCGAACATCGTGGAGTAGGTCAGTTTGAAATCGCTCATCGGTCTTCCCCGTGGCCCGCGTTGCGCGGCCTCTTCAACTCACGATATACGCACCCGCCCCAGTGGAAAGGAGCTTGCCGTCGGGCCCGCGGAATTCCATGCGCGTGCTGGCCACGCGCGAGCCCAGGCGCAGCACCTCGGCGCTCAGATCAAAGTGCGTGCCGATGCCGGGGCGCAGGTAGTCGATGCGCAGGTCGATGGTGCCGAGCTTGATGAAGCGGTGCAGGCGCTGCTCGGGCACTTCGTCCATGTGGCGCGCGCCGATGGCGGCCATGGCGGCCAGGCCGCCCATGGCGTCCAGGCTGGCGCTGATGACGCCGCCGTGGATGCGGTTGTGGGTGTACGAGCCGATGAGTTCGTGCCGCATCTCGATGCGCCCGCTCACGCGCTCGGGCGTGATGGCGGTGACCTTGAGGCCGATGACGCTGTTGAAGACGATCTTGTGCTCGAACAGCTGCGTGAGCAGTTGCACGAACTCGGGTTCGAAGGCGGTGGGCGGTACTTTGGTGGTGCTCATGGGTGGCCGAATTGTCGGGCGGCGAGTTCCTTCATGATCTCCTCGGCGCCGCCGCCGATCATCATGACCTTCACCTCGCGGTAGATGCGTTCGCTGGCGGTGCCTCGCATGAAGCCCATGCCGCCGAGGATCTGCACCGCGGCGTCGGCGTTGGCCTGCATGACCTGCGTGCTGTGGTTCTTGAGCAGGCACACGTTGCCCACCCAGTCCGCGCCTTCGTCGCCGGCGTCGATGCGATCGCCCAGCGCGTCGAGCCAGTGCTGCGTGGACGCGATGCGCATGCGCATGTCCATGAGCTTGTGGCGGATGGCCTGGTGCTCGATCAGCGCAGCGCCGAAGGTCTTGCGCTCGCGCGCCCAGGAAAGGGCCTCGTCGTGGCAGGCCTCGGCAAAGCCCAGAGCCAGCGCGCTCATGGCCAGGCGCTCGCCGTTGAAGTTGCCCATGATCATGCGAAAACCCTTGTGCTCCTCGCCGATCAGATAACGCGCGGGCACGCGAACACCGTCGAAACGCAGGTGGCCGGTGTCGCTGGCGTGCCAGCCCATCTTGTGCAGCGCGGTGCGCTCGATGCCCTTCGCGTCGCAGGGCACGGCGATGAGGCTGATGCCGCCGGCGCTGCGGTTCTGCGGATCGGTGCGCACCGCGAGCGTGATCCAGTCGCAGCGCACGCCGGAGGTGATGAAGGTCTTCTCGCCGTGGATCACGTAGTCGCCGCCGTCGCGGCGCGCGGTGGTGCGCAGGCTGGCCACATCGCTGCCGCCACCGGGTTCGGTGATGCCCAGCGCCGCGATCTGCTCGCCGCGCAGCACCGGCGCGATGATCTCGGCCTGCAGTTCGGGCGCACCGTGCTTCAGGATGGGCGGCAGGCCGATGTTGTGGCTGAACAGGCTGGCCAGCAGGCCGCCGCTGGCGGTGCGCCGCGCCAGCAACTGCGACACCGCGTTGCGCGCACGCCAGGGCACGGGCGTGCCGCCCAGGTGCTCGGGGTAGCCCAGGCCAAGCAGGCCGATGGCTGCGGCCTGGCGGTACACGTCGCGGGGGAAACCGGCCTGTGCGTCCCAGTCGTTCACGTGTGGCACGAGGGCTTCGCGCGCAAAGCGCGCCACCGTGTCGAGCAGGGCCGTGGTGTCTTGCGGCGTCCAGTTCATGCGGGGCTTTCTTCGGCGAAGGTGATGAGCAACTGCCCGGGCGCCACCTGCTGGCCCGCGCCCACCGGTACCGTGGCCACCACACCGTGGCGCGGCGCGGCAATCTGGTGCTCGATCTTCATGCTCTCGATGGCGAGCAGCGCATCGCCCTTGGCCACGCGCGCGCCGGCTTGCGTGTGCACGGCCACCAGCTTGCCGTTGAAGGGTGCGCGCAGCTCACGCGCAGCGCTGCCGCCGTCGGCGCGCTCGCGCGGGGCAAAGCCCAGGTCGTGCAAGGCCAGGGTGTGCGCGCCGCCCTCGGCTTGCACCTGAACCTGCCAAGTGCCTTCGCCCACCGCGCAGGTGTGCACCGTGTGGGTGAGGCCGTCGATCGTGACGCGGCCGGGCTGCACAACCGCCTCGTGCACACGCTCACCCTGCGTGATGCGCAGCGCGCCCTGCCCCACTTCAAGCACCGCGAGATCGAGCACCGCATCGCCATGCCGCCAGCGCAGCGGGCGCGCAAACGGGCACGGCAGGGCACTGGCGGCACCGGCCGGGCAGGCAGCGGCCAGCACGCCGGCCAGCAGCGCCGTGGCGGGCGGCGCCAGCGCGGCGCGCACGGCATCACCGTGTTCGGCCAGAAACGGGATCAACGCCTCACCTGCACCGAACACCGGATGGCGCAAGCAGGCCGCGAGGAACGCGCAGTTGGTAGGCAGGCCCAGCAGCACGGTGGCGTCGAGCGCGTGCGCCAGTTGCGCGATGGCTTGCGCACGCGTGGGCGCGTGGGCGATGAGCTTGCCGAGCATGGCGTCGTAGTGCGGCGTGACCACACTGCCGGGTTCGATGGCGTGGTCGAAGCGCAGGCCCGCGTGCAGCGGCGGTTCGACGAAGGCGCGCACGGTGCCGGTGTGGGGGGTGAAGTGCTCGTCTTCGGCGCACAGGCGCACCTCGATGGCATGGCCCTGCAGGTGCACCTGCTCCTGCGTCAGCGGCAGCGGCTCGCCGCGCGCCACGAGGATTTGCCATTCCACCAGGTCCAGGCCGGTGAGCATTTCGGTCACCGGGTGTTCCACCTGCAGGCGGGTGTTCATCTCCATGAGATAGAACGCCTCGCCATCCAGCAGGAACTCCACCGTGCCCGCGCCCTGGTAGCCCGCGGCCTGCGCCAGCGCCACCGCGGCGGCGCCCAGGCTTTCGCGCAACGCGGGCGTCACGGCCGGGCTCGGCGCTTCTTCAATGATCTTCTGGTGCCGCCGCTGCACCGAACAATCGCGCTCGCCCAGGTGGATGCCGTGGCCGTGCGCGTCGCAGAACACCTGCACTTCCACGTGGCGCGGGCGCGCCACGGCGCGCTCGACCAGCAGGTCGGCGTTGCCGAAGCTGGATTGCGCCTCGGCGCGCGCGCTGGCCAGCGCGGCGCTCAGTTGCGCAGCGTCGGCCACCAGGCGCATGCCACGCCCGCCGCCACCGGCCACGGCCTTCACCATCACCGGGTAGCCGACGCGCTGCGCCTCGGCGGCGAAGGTGGCGTCGCTCTGGTCGCTGCCGAAGTAACCCGGCAGCACCGGCACGCCGTGTTGCTGCGCCAGCGCCTTGGCGGCCGACTTGCTGCCCAGCGCGTGGATCGCCGCGGGCGGCGGGCCGACCCAGGTGAGGCCGGCGTCGAGTACCGCCTGCGCGAAGTCGGCGTTCTCGCTCAGGAAGCCGTAACCAGGGTGCACCGCGTCGGCGCCGCTGGCCCGCGCGGCGGCGATGAGTTTGTCGATGCGCAGGTAGGACTCGGCCGAACTCACGCCGCCCAGCGCCACCGCCGTGGTGGCCTCGCGCACGTGCAGCGCGTGTGCGTCGGGCTCGCTGTAGACCGCCACCGTGGCGATGCCCATGCGCTGCGCGGTGCGGATGACCCGGCGCGCGATCTCGCCACGGTTGGCGATCAGCAGTGTCTTCATGCCTTGTCCACCCACGGCGCGGGTTGCTTCTTCGCGAACGCGGCAAGGCCGGCCGCGGCCTCGGGCCCGCGCAGCGCGGCGGCAAAGGCGATCGCCGCTTCGTCGCGCAGGTCGGGCACATCGGTGCGCAGGCGTTGCAGCAGCTGCTTGGTGGCGGCCACGGCGCCGGGCGCGGCGCGGTTGAGCGCCTGCGTGGCCTCGGCCACGGCACTCTCCAGCGCGTCGTCGGCCACCACGCGGTTCACCAGGCCCGCGGCCTGCGCATCGCGTGCGCCCCAGCGCACGCCACTCAGCAGGCACTGGCGCGCGGTGGCGTCGCCCAGGCGCTGCCACACGAAGGGCGCGATCTGCGCCGGCGGCAGGCCCAGCGTGACCTCGGGCGTGGCAAAGCTCGCGCGCTCGGTGGCCAGCACCACGTCGGCGCAGCACACCAGGCCGAAGCCGCCACCCATGGCGGGCCCGTCCACCGCACACAGCAGCCATTGCGGCAGCGCAGCCAGCGCGTGCAACAGGTCGCCGTAGGCGCGGTTCATGCCGATCACCGGGTCGGTTTCGCCGGGCTGCAAAGCTTGGCCGATGATGTGCGCGAAGTTGCCCAGGCTGCCGCCAGCGCAGAAGGCGCCACCCGCGCCGGTGAGCACCACGCCGCGCAAGGTGGCGTCTCCCTGCGCGCGCAGGCACGCCGCGTACAACGCCACCACCATGGCATCACTCAGCGCGTTGCGCGAAGCCGGGTCGTTGAGCGTCCAGCGCTCCACGGCGCCGTCGCGTTCGATGATCAGCGCGTTGTTCATCGCACCGGCCGTCATCGGGGTTGCCGTTTGGCGATGCCCATGATTTTCGTGAGGATGCCGAGCATCACCTCGTCGGCCCCGCCGCCGATGGAGGCCAGGCGCCCATCGCGGTACATGCGCGAGACCTTGTTCTCCAGCGTGAAGCCCATGCCGCCCCAGAACTGCAGGCAGGTGTCGGGCACCAGGCGGTTCAGCCGCCCGGCCTTGAGCTTGGCCATGGTGGCCCACTCGGTCACGTCCTCGCCGGCCACGTAACGCTCGCACGACAGGTAGGTCAGCGCGCGCAGCGATTCCACCTCGGTCTTGAGTTCGGCCAGCTTGAACTGCACCCACTGCTGGTCGGCCAACGTGCTGCCGAACAGCTTGCGCTCCTGCGCCCACTCGATGGTCCAGTCGATGCAGTTGTTCAGGCTCTGCAACGTGCTCGCGGCGCACCACAGGCGCTCTTCCTGGAACTGCTGCATCTGGTAGATGAAGCCCGCGCCTTCCTGGCCGATGCGGTAGCGCTGCGGCACACGCACCTCGTCGAAGTAGATGAGGCCGGTGTCGCTGCTGTGCATGCCGATCTTGCGGATCTTCTTGCCGACCTCGAAACCTTTCACCGTCTTGCCGTTCTCGCGGATCGGCACCATGACCAGGCTCTTGTTCTTGTGATTGCTGTTGCCCGCTCCGCTCTGGCCCTCGCTGGTGTTCACCAGCAGGCAGATCCAGTCGGCCTGCAGGCTGTTGGTGATCCACATCTTCTGGCCGGTGATGACGTAGTCGTCGCCGTCCTTTCGGGCGTAGGTCTTGATGTTGGCCACGTCGCTGCCGGCGCCGGGCTCGCTCACGCCGATGGCGCCCACCGTCTCGCCGCGAATCGCAGGCGCCAGGAACTGCGCCTTGAGTTCCTCGCTGCCGAAGCGCGCGAGCGCGGGCGTGGCCATGTCGGTCTGCACGCCGATGGCCATGGGCACGCCACCGCAGTGGATGTGGCCCAGCGTCTCGGCCATGGCCACGCTGTAGCTGTAGTCCAGACCGGCGCCGCCGTGGGCTTCGGGCTTGGTCAGGCCCAGCAGGCCCAGGTCGCCCAGGCCCTTGAAGACCTCGTGCGCGGGGAACATCTCGGCCGCTTCCCATTCGTCCACGTGCGGGTTGATGTGGTCGTCGATGAAGCGCTTGAGCGTCTTCTGGATCTCGCGGTGTTCGTGCGTGAACTGCATGGTGTGTCTCCTGTGGGAATGCGCTACATCCTCGCCACGCCGAACGGCAGTGGCCGGGGGGTTCGGGCGGCGGCCTCGGCGCAGGTGTCGAGGCAGAAGATGAGCACGGCGCGCGTGTCGCGCGGGTCGATCACGCCGTCGTCGAGCACGAGGCCGCTGGTGTGGAAGGCGTCGGCCTGGCTTTCGAACACCTGCACGATCTGGTCGAACTGCTGCTGCATCTGCGCCGGGTCGGGCTTGATGCCTTTGCGCGCGTAACCAGCCTCAGCCACGATCTGCATGGTGCGCGCGGCCTGCTCGCCACCCATGACCGCGGTGCGCGCGTTGGGCCAGCTGAACAGGAAGCGCGGCTCGAAGCCGCGCCCGCACATGCCGTAGTTGCCGGCGCCGAACGAAGCCCCGCACTGGATGGTGATCTGCGGCACGGTGGCGCCGGTGACGGCCTGGATCATCTTGCTGCCATGCTTGATCATGCCGCCCTGCTCGCTGTCCTTGCCCACCATGTAGCCGGTGGTGTTCTGCAGGTAGACGATGGGATGGCCGAGCTGGCACATCCACTGGATGAAGTGCGTGGCCTTGTTGGCGCCGGGCACGTCGATGGGGCCGTTGTTGCTGATGAAGCCCACCGCATGGCCGCCGATACGCGCCTGCACGCACAGCGTGGCCGCGCCGTAGAGCGGCTTGAATTCGAGCAGTTCGGAGCCATCGGCGATGCGCGCCATGACCTCGCGCATGTCCAGCGGCTCTCGGTGGTGCGCGGGCATGAGCGCGAGCAGGTCGTCGGTGGGCAGCGCGGGTTCGGCGAACGCAGGCGCGGCGTGTCGCGCGAAGCCATCCCGCACCTGATCGACGATGCGCCGCGCAATACCCAGTGCCTCGCGGTCGTCCTCCGCCAGGTACTCGCCCAGGCCCGACACGCTGGTGTGCATCTCGGCGCCGCCCAGTTCCTCCTCGGTGGCCACTTCACCGGTGGCGGCTTTCAGCAACGGTGGCCCGGCCAGGAAGGCGCGCGAGCGCCCGCGCACCATCACCACGATGTCGCTCAGGCCCGGCATGTAGGCCCCGCCCGCGGTGCCCGAGCCGTGCTGCACCGTGATCACCGGCAGGCCCGCGGCCGAATGGCGCGCGAGGTTGCGGAACAGCGAGCCACCGTGCACGAAGCCCTCGACCTTGTACTTGGTGAGGTTGGCGCCCGCGCTCTCCACCAGGTGCACAAACGGCAGCTTGTTTTCGAGCGCGATGTCCTGCACGCGCAGGATCTTCTCCAGCCCGCGCGGCTGGATGGCGCCGGCCTCGATGCCCGAGTCGCTGGCCACCACCATGCAGCGCACGCCCGCGATGAAGCCGATGCCCGCGACCACCCCACCGCCGGCCACGGATTTAGACGGGTCCTTGGTGTCCTGCCCGAAGCCGGCGATGGAGCACAGCGGCAGCCAGGGTGCGCCCGGGTCGATCAGCAGCGCAATGCGCTCGCGCGGAAGCAGCTGGCCGCGCTTGTCGAACACCGGCTTGCTCTGCGCCGACGCAGCCGCGGCGCGCGCCTCAATGGCACGCAGCTGCGCAATGCGCTCCAGCATGGCCGTGCGGCGCGCCTGCGCGACCTCGCTGTGCGGGTTGAAGGCAGACGCGAAGCTCATGACTGGAACACCTTGGGCGTGACGTAGCGGTGAAAGCCGTCGAAGGGCTTCACCGCGTCGCGTTGCTGCGCCTCGGCCGGCGCGGCGATGTCGCCCCAGCCCAGGCGCACCTGCGGACGCGCCCCGTCCACCCGCAGCACGCTGCCGCTGATGAAGCTGGCCGCGGGCGAGAGCAGGAAGGCAATCGCCGCACTCGTCTCGGCCTCGTTGCCGAAGCGCCCCAGCGGCACGGTCTCGCGCATCTCGCGCAGCATGGGGCCAGCCTCGGGCGGGTAGTGGTCCATGCCGCTGGAGGCGATGTAGCCCGGCGCCACCGCGTTCACCCGCACGCCGCTCTTCGCCCATTCGAGCGCCGCGGTTTCGGTGAAGCTCACCATGCCCGCGCGCGCCGCGCCGCTGTGGCCCATGCCGGGCATGCTGCCCCACATGTCGGCCACGATGTTCACTACCGAGCCGCCGTGAGCTTGCATGCTCTGCAAGAAACATTCGCGCGCCACCAGGAAGCCGCCGGTGAGGTTGGTGTCGATCACGGCCTGCCATCCCTTGGCAGAGATCTTTTCCAGCGGGCTGATGTACTGGCCGCCGGCGTTGTTGACCAGGCAGTGGATGCGCCCGTGCGTGACCACGATGGCCGTCACCAGCGCCTGCACCGCGGCTTCGTCGCGGATGTCGGCGGCGTGAAAGCTCGCGTACCCGCCATCGACCACGATCTCCTCGGCCACCGTCTGCAGTTTCTCCAGCTTGCGGCCGACCAGCACCACGTGCGCCCCGAGCGAGGCGAGTTCGTGCGCGGTGCAGCGGCCGATACCCGAGCCGCCGCCCGTGACCACGATGACCTGGCCCGCGAACAGGCCGGGGCGAAAGGCGGAGCGGTATCGGGTGTTCATGCTCAGTCCTTCAGGAACAGTTGCAGCGCGGTCTCGGTGAGGTCGTCCAGCGTGGCGCGGCCGTCGGCCACGTACCACTGCGCGGCCCAGTTGAGCGCGCCGAACAGCATGAGCCGGGCGACGCGCGGGTCGCCCGCGAGCGCGCCTTCACGGTGCAGGGCCTGCAGCACCGGCATCCACACGGCTTCGTAGTCGTCCTTGAGGCGATTGACGGCGCGCTTTTGCTCGTCGGAGAGCACGCGCCACTCATAGAGCATCACGGGGATGTGGTCGCTCTCTGGCCCGAGCAGGTTGTCGAAATGACCGCGCACCAGCACGCGCAGGCATTCACGCGCCGACAGCGGCGTGGGCGAGGCCGCCACCGCCGCGGCCATGCGCTCGCGCTGGTGCGCCAGCGCGCGTTCCATGCCCTCTTCCATCACCGCGGCCAGCAGGGCCTCCTTGCTTTCGAAGTGATAGAAGGGCGATCCCGAGCGCATGCCCACCGCGGCCGCGATGTCGCGTGTGCTGGTGGCCGAAAAGCCCTGCTGACGAAACAGCCGCGCGGCGGCGCGCAGCAGGGCCTGGCGGCGGTTGCCGTCGTCGCGCTCATCGGCGGTCTTGCGGGGGCGGCCGCGGCTGCGGCGCGGGAGGGGTTCAACCAGCGGGGCGTGGGCGTCCATTGGCCGCAAACATAGCAGCGGGATTCATTTATAGCAAGCGGTTGCTTGGTGAAAATAAGCGCCCCCTGTCGCGTCGGTGCCGCGTGAACGCTGCCCGGGTGCCGTTCGCCCGACCGGGCCGACGGGGTTTTCCCGCACCGCTAGGCTGTGCACCCATGAACCGACGCGAGTTGCTGCACACGCTGGCGGGCGCCCCGCTGATCACCCTGCCGGGTTTCGCCCAGGCACAGGGTCCGCGAAGCCTCAGCCCCGCGCCCGCCGCGCTGGCCGCCGCGGGCGAAACCGCCCTGCCCGTCTGGGCCTACGACGCCAGCGTGCCCGGCCCGGTGTTGCGCTACCGCCGTGGCGACTGGCTCGACATCGACCTGAACAACCAGTTGCCCGAGGCCACCACCGTGCACTGGCACGGCATCCGCCTGCCCAACGCCATGGACGGCGTGCCGCACCTCACGCAGGCACCGATCGAGCCCGGCGCGCGCTTTCGCTACCGCTTCAAGCTGCCGGACAGCGGCACCTATTGGTACCACCCGCACCTGGGCGCGGCCGAGCAGCTGGAACGCGGTCTGGCCGGCGCGCTGGTGGTGGAGGACGACTCACCCCCGCCGGTGGACCAGGACATCGTGTGGCTGCTCGACGACTGGCGGCTCGATGCGCAGGGCCGCATTGCCGAGGACTTTTACCGCTTCCACGACGTGGCGCACGCGGGCCGCCTGGGCCAGCGCCTCACGGTGAACGGTGCGCTGCGGCCCGAGCTGGCCTTGCGCACCGGCCAGCGTGTGCGGCTGCGGCTGGTGAACGCCGCCAACGCGCGTCTGTTCGCGCTGCAGCCCGAGCCGGGCATCAACGCCTGGCTGATCGCGCGCGACGGCATGCCCGCGCCGCAGGCCGTGCCGTGGGACGCGCCGCTGCTCATCGGCCCCGGCATGCGCGCCGACGTGGTGGTGGACGCGGTGCGCGCCGGGCGCTTTGCCATCCGCCAGTTCAACGGCCGCGAGGCCGAAGCGCTGGCCACGCTGGTGGTCGGTGGCGCCAACGACACCGCCCCGCGCCCCGCGCCCGTTCCCTCGCCCTACACGCCGCCGCCCGAGCCCATGCTGGCCGGGGCGGTGCTGCACACGATGCGCCTGGGCGGCGGCGCGCGCAGCCGCGAAGGATGGCCCGCCGACACGCCCGAGGCGCGCGCGGCACGCCAGCAGCGCCGCGCCGCGGGCGCGCGCGAGGCAGACCCGGTGTGGACCATCAACGGCCAGGCGCACGTGGGTGACCACCACGGCCACCACCCACCCGCGTTTCGCGTGCCACAGGGCCGCAGCGTGCGCATCGCGTTCGAGAACCCCACCGCCTGGTGGCACCCGATGCACCTGCACGGCCACCACTTCAAGGTGCTGTCGCGCAACGGTGAGCCACTCACCGAAGCGGCTTGGCGCGACACGGTGCTGCTGGCCCCGGGGGATCGCGCGGAGGTGGCCTTCGTGGCCGACAACCCGGGCCGCTGGCTGATCCACTGCCACGTGCTCGAACACCACGCCGGCGGCATGGGCACCCACTTTGAAGTGATGGCCTAGGGGCGGCGGAGCCCCTCAGGCCTTCGCGCGACAGACCACAAGCGCGTAGGGCAGCTCCGGGTCCTCGAACCAGGCGTGCAGCGCGAAGCCGCACTGGCTGGCCATGGCCTCCACGCCTGCGCGCTCGTACTTCTGCGATTGCTCGGTGTAGATCACCTCGCCCGGCTCGAAACCGAAGGACTGGCCCAGCACCCGGCTGTGCACCGACTGTGCCCGAAGGCTCACGAGGAAGCTGCGGGCCACGCCTTGCAACGGGCAATAGCTCGCGTAATGGCGAAAGGCGGCCAGGTCGAAATCCATGCCGAGTTCGCGGTTGAGGCGGCGCAGCAGGTTGAGGTTGAAGGCAGCGGTCACGCCCTCGGGGTCGTCGTAGGCCGCCAGCACGGTGCTGGGGTCCTTGCGCAAATCAAGACCCAGCATGAGGCTGTCGCCAGGCCGCAGGTGCGCGCGTACGCGGCGCAGGAAGCGGTTCGCCTCGGCATCGGTGAAGTTGCCAAGGTTGCTGCCCAGGAACAGCGCCACCTGGTGGCGCCGTGCCTGCGGCAGCGGCCAGGTCTGGAAGTAATCGCCGCACAAGGGGTGTACCGAGAGCGCCGGCAATTGCCGCGTCGCGCGCTGCCCGAGGCGTTCGAGCGCCTGCGCCGAGATGTCCATGGGCCGGTAGCTCAGGCTGGCGCCGGCCTTGAGCCATTCGCGGCACAGTGCCAGCGTCTTGCGGCCGTCGCCACTGCCGAGTTCGAGCAGTTCCATGGGCGCGCCGGTGGGCGTCAGCGCGGCCAGCAGCGCGCGCGCGTGGCGCCGCAGCAAGCGTGCCTCGACCCGCGTGGGGTAGTAGGCGGGCAGCCGCATGATGCGCTCGAACAGCCGCGAGCCTTGCGCGTCGTAGAAGTACTTCGAGGACAGCTGCTTGGGCAAGGCGCTCAGGCCGCGCATCACATCGCCGGCCAGGGTGCCCTCGGCGGCATCGGTGTGCGGCCCATCGGCCGCCAGCGCGCTGACCGTGGCGGGAAGTCGGTGATGTTTGCTCATCGGGCGAGGCGAATGCCGGTGTACTGCCAGCGCAGCGGTGGCTGGAAGAAGTTGCGGTAGGTGAGCCGGGCATGGCCGGGCGGCGTGGCAAACGAAGCACCACGCAACACCTGTTGCCCGACCATGAACTTGCCGTTGTACTCGCCCACGGCGCCGTCGGCGCGGCGAAAACCCGGGTACGGTGTGTAGGCGCTGGCCGTCCATTCCCAGCGCAGCCCCCAGGCCATGCCGTCGGCGGCCGCCACCTCCCATTCGGCCTCGGTGGGCAGGCGCGCGCCCGCCCAGTCGGCGTAGGCGCTGGCCTCGAACCAGTTCACGTGGGTCACGGGGGCGTTGGGCGGCAGCGGTTGCGGGCCGCGCAGGGTCTGGTGCCACCACTGGCCGTCGTCGCCGCGAAACCAGTACATCGGCGCGCGTTCGCCGCTGGCGGTGCGCCAGTCCCAGCCGTCGGCGTGCCAGTGTCGCGGGGTGTCGTAGCCCCCGGCGTCCATGAACGCCAGGTAATCGGCATTGCTCACCAGCCGGTCCGCCAGCGCATGGGGCTGCAGCAAGACCTCGTGGCGCGCGCCCTCGTTGTCAAACCCGAAACCCCCGCCCGCATGACCGATGGCGCACACGCCACCGGGATGCGAGCGCCAGCGCAGTGTGCGTGGTTGTTCGGGATGCTCCTGGCCGACGGCGATGGCGTGCGTGTCGTGCGTGTCGTGCGTGAGGTACGCAGGGCGCAGCGGGTTGTGGCCCAGGATGAACTTGATGTCGGTCAGCAGCAGCTCCTGGTGTTGCTGTTCGTGTTGCAGGCCGAGTTCCAGCCGTTCGAGCCAGCGCGCTTCGGGCCGTGTGTCGAGCCACGCCAGCACGGCCGCGTCCACGTGCGCGCGGTAGGCCATCACCTCGCTCACGGTCGGTCGGCTCAGGTGGCCCCGTTGCGCACGCGGCACGCGCGCGCCTTCGCTCTCGTAGTAGCTGTTGAAGAGGAAACCGTAGGCCGGATGGAACGGTGCGTGCCCGGGCACGGCCTGCGCCAACAGCAAGGTCTCGAAGAACCAGGTGGTGTGTGCCAGGTGCCATTTCGGCGGGCTCACGTCGACCACTGGCTGCACCACGTGGTCCTCCACCGCCAGTGGCGCGCACAGGCTGACGCTGCGGGCGCGGATCTCGCTGAAGCGCAGGGCGAGTTCGCCCAGGTCGTCGCGGCGCATCAGGGGCTGACCTGCACGCCGCGCCAGAACGCCACACGATCGCGCACGCTCTCGGCCTCGGGCTTGGGGTCGGGATAGAACCAGACCGCATCGCGGTTGAGCTCGCCGTTCACCAGCAGGCTGTGGTAGCTGGCCTCGCCCTTCCAGGGGCAGAACGTGTGGTGGTTGCTGGGCTGCAGGTACTCGGCCCGCAGCGAACCGGCGGGGAAATAGGCGTTGCCTTCAACCAGGACGATGTCGTCGCTCTCGGCCACGACAACGCCGTTCCAGATCGCTTTCATGCACTCTCCCGGGGTGTGTTGGGGATGGGTCGCATGCTGGTTCGATTTCTTTCACGACGCCACCCTTGGCGCGGCTCAACCGATGAATGGCAATGGCTGCGGTGCCGTGGCCGCCACGCGCCCGGCGACCCGCCTGGCCACCTGCAAGGCCACCTGCGCGGCCACCTGCTCCGCCTGCTGCGCGATGGTGCGCAGCAAGCCGCCGGGCTGACGGATGTCGAAACCCACGAAGTGCAGGCCCTCGAGATCGCCCGCGCCGTGCAGCACCGTCGGCAGGCCACGCGCATCCAGCGGCAGCGTGTGCTGCGGGAACAGCGTTGCCAGGCCGGCGCTGTAGCCGGTGGCGAGCACGATGGTGTCGAACGGCTGCTCACGCCCGTCGGTGAAGCGCACGCCGCCGCGCGTGAGCGTGGCGATGCCGGGGAACACGGCGATGTCGCCGGCCTTGATGCGATCGAGTGTGCCGATGTCGATCATCGGCGTCTTGCCTTCGCGACGCAGCTGCTGCAACGGCGACGCGCGTGGCGTGCGCAGGCCCCAGCGCGAGAGATCGCCCACGGTGAGGTTGCGCAGCAGGCTCGCGAGCGCGTTGCCCAGCGGCTCGGGCAGCTTGGCAAGCGCAATGCTGGAGAGCTGCGTGGGCCGGCCCAGCACGTCACGCTTGACGATGTTGACCGGCGAGCGCACCGACAGCGCCACGCGCACGCCGTGTTCGGCAAGGTCCAGCGCGATCTCGGCACCGGTGTTGCCGATACCCACCACCAGCACGCGCTGGCCGGCAAAGGGTTGGGCGTTGCGGTAGTCGCGGCTGTGCAGCACGCGCCCGGCAAAGGCGTCCTGCCCGGGCAACAGGGGCATGCTGGGTTCGCGGTTGGCGCCGGTGGCCAGCACCAGCTCGGGTGCGGCAAAGGTCTGCCCGGCGGCGGTGTGCACCTGCCATTGGCTTGCGTCGTGCGTGATGCGCAACACCGTCTGCCCGTACAGCGGTGCGATGCCATGGTGCCGGGCATAAGCCTCGAGGTAGTCGACCACGCCCTGGCGCGGCACGTAGCGCGGCGCGTCGGGCGGGAACGGCAGGCCCGGCAGCGCCGAGTGCGATTTGACGGTGTGCAGGTGCAGGCGCTCGTAATGGTGGCGCCACGAACTGCCCACGCCGCAGGCCTGCTCGAGCACCGTGCTGTCGATGCCGCGCTGGCGCAGGCAGCCCGCCACCGCCAGGCCTGCGGGGCCAGCGCCGACGATGAGCACGGGGTTGGTTGTGGCGTTCGCGGCGGCTGCTTGATCGGGCATGGTGACCACGAGTGTGCCCGCAGGTCCGCTGCTTGCGCATCCGTGATCGCCCGCGGGTGCGGGTGCTGCGATCACGCAGCCCTTCAGAAAGGCAGATGCAAGCCGAACAGCAGGCCCGCGAGCAGACCGATCACCGTGCCGACGACCACGTCGAGCGGGAAGTGCGCGCCGGTGTGCACACGCGCCCAGCCGGTGAGCACCGCGATCGCGCTCATGGTAGCCAGCAGGGCGTCGTTGAGTGTGTAGGGCAACAACACGCCGATCACGGCGCCCATGACCAGCGCATGGCTGCTCGGGAACCCGGCGCGCGCGCTGTGGCCGAGGTGGTTGTCGCACAGGCCGAGCACGAACGGCCGCTGGGCCTGCCAGCGACGCGCCAGCCGCTTGCCCACGAGCTGCACCGCGCCGGCAAACACCAGCGAGAGCACGGCCAGCAGCGCGCCGTGCGCGGGGGCTTGCGCCGCCACGGCAGCCACCACCGCCAGCAAGGGCAGCCAGCTCCAGCGCGCCAGCAGGCGCGCGAACGTCATCAGCCATGCCGGACCGTGGCCGGCGCCGATGGCGCGAAAGACCCGGGCGTCGAAACGCCGCCAGGGCGAGGCGATGGTCGGTAGCGCGGCGTGGGAGAGGTCCATCCCGCCACTCTGGGCAGCGAAGATGAAGCGCACATGAAGGCCGCGGGTCAGTTCAGTGACGCGGCGCGCGCCTGCATCAAGGCGCGGTCCTGTGCGTTGTGGGTGAGCGCTGCGGCACGCTCGAAGGCTGCGCGCGCTTCGTCGCGCCGGCCCAATTGCTCGAGCAGGTCACCTTGCACCGCGGCCAGCCAGGGGTAGCGCGCGAGGGCGGGTTCGGCCAGCAGCGGCTGCAGCACCTGCAAGCCGGCGGCAGCGCCCGCGTGGCGCGACACCGCCACCGCGCGGTTGAGCTCCACCACCGGTGAGGGCTGCACCCGCGCGAGGTCGTCGTAGAGCGCGGCCATGCGGCCCCAGTCGGTGGCGTCGGCGGAGGCGGCGCGCGCATGGCAGGCGGCAATGGCGGCCTGCAACTGGTAGGGACCGGGTGTGCGCGCGAGCGATTCGGCGCGTGCGATTGCCTCCAGCCCGCGGCGGATCAGGAGGTGATCCCAGCGCGAGCGGTCCTGCCGCTCCAGGAGCACGGGGCGGCCTTCGGCGTCGGTGCGCGCGGCACTGCGCGAGGCCTGGATCTCCAGCAGCGCGAGCAGGCCCAGCACCTCGGGCTCGTCGGGCATCAGCGCCAGCAGCACGCGCGCGAGCCGCAGCGCCTCGTCGCACATGGCCGGGCGCATCCAGTCGTCACCGCGGGTGGCGGTGTAGCCCTCGTTGAAGACGAGGTAGATCACTTCCAGCACCGAGCCCAGGCGCTCGGCCAGCGCGGCGCCGCGCGGCACCTCGAACGGCACACCCGCCTCGCGCAATGTGCGCTGGGCGCGCACGATGCGTTGGGCGACGGTGGGTTCGCTTTGCAACATGGCGCGCGCGATCTCTTGCGTGGTGAGGCCCCCCAGCAGCTTGAGCGTGAGCGCCACGCGGGCGTCGGCCGAAAGCAGCGGGTGGCAGGCGGTGAAGATCAGCCGCAGCAGGTCGTCGCCGATGGTGTCCTGGCGCGCGGCGTCCACGGTGTCGGCCACGTCGGGCACGCGGTCGGCCTGCAGCGCTTGGAGGTCGGCGGCGATATCGGCTTCGTGGCCCTCGCGCGTGGCGCGCTGGCGCAGGTGGTCGATGGCGCGGTTGAGCGCCACGCGCATCAGCCAGGCGCCGGGCTTGTCGGGCATGCCGTCCACCGGCCAGTGCTCGAGCGCAGCCACCAGCGCGTCCTGCGCGATGTCCTCGGCCACACCGAGATCGCGCACGCGCCGGGCCACTGCCGCCACCACCGCCGCGGATTCGAGCCGCCAGATGGCTGCGATGCGTTCATGGACCGCGCTGTGCATCGGCGCCCGTCAGAACTGGCGCGGCGCTGCTGCCTCGTCCATGTAGAACACCTCCCACTGGTGGCCGTCGGGATCGGCAAAGCCGTGCTGGAACATGAAGCCGTGGTCTTGCGCGCGATTGGGCGTGCTGCCACCGGCCGCAAGCGCCTTGGCCACGAAGCCGTTCACCTCGTCGCGGCTGGCGCATTCGAGCGCGTTCAACACCGCCGTGCCCTTGGCTGGGTCTGCCACCGGCAGGTGGGTGAAGCCCTGGAAAAAGGGTTTGACCAACAGCATCACGCCAATGTGCTCGCTGATGACGATGCAGGCCGCCTGCTCGTTGGAAAAACGCGGGTTGAGCGTGAAGCCCAGCCCGGTGTAGAAGGCTTGTGCACGTGGCAGGTCGGCCACGGGCAGGTTGACGAAGAGTCTGGAAGGCATGGGGATCTCCTGGCTGGTGTCTCACGCAACGACCGGTTTCGCCGCGCTCCTGCCGACGACGGTCGCGGCGCTACGGCATCGACCGCCGCCCGTCGGTTGGTGCCTCAGGCCCGGCTTTCGTCAAAACACGGTGCCAGGCCGCGCACCTCCACCGTGGCCCATTCGGCGGCCGGGCACTGGCGGGCGAGCTCGATCGCCTCGTCACGCGTGACGCCGTCGAGCAGGAAGAAACCTCCCACCATTTCCTTGGCCTCGGCAAACGGGCCGTCGAGCCGGCGCGCGGCACCGGGCGCCTGACTGATGCGCACCGCGTCGTTCAGCCCGGCGAGCGATTCCACCGCCTTGAGGCGGCCCTGCGCGCGCAGCGATGCGCCGAAGGCCTGCATGCGCGCATAGGCCTCGCGGCCTTCGGCTTCGGTGCGGGTGGCACGCTGGCCCGTGGGTTCGATGATCAGCAGCATGTACGACACGGTGCAAGGTCTCCCGGTAGGCAAAACGCACATCCTAGGCCCAGAATGCGGCGCCATGAACACCTTGCATTTCGACACCTTTCGCGAGCAGGCCCTGGCCGAGGGCTTTGACGAAGTCATCGAGCGCCAGTGGGCTCCCGACACCGTGCTCGACACCCACACCCACCCGTTCTCGGTGAAGGCGGTGGTGACGCAGGGCGAGTTGTGGCTGACCGTGGGCAGCGACACCCGCCACCTGCGGGCTGGCGATACCTTCGCGCTGGAGCGCGAGGTGCCCCACGCCGAGCGCTACGGTGCCGATGGCGCGGCGTACTGGGTGGCGCGGCGCAACGCGGCCTGAAGCTTCCCACCGCCCGTCGCCTTCCCCCATCGGTTGCATGACGCCGCCGCGCGGCGCGCCCAGACTGAACGAACGTTCAGGAGGCCGTCATGAAACTGCGCGAACTCAGCATCGGCTCGTTCAACCTCTACAACCTCAACGAGCCCGGGCGGGCCATCTACACCGACCGCGACGGCTGGACCCAGGCCCAGTACGACCTCAAGATTCTCTGGACGGCAGCGCAGCTGCGTTCGCTGGTGGCCGACGTGATCGGTTTCCAGGAGCTGTGGCACCGCGACTCGGTGCAGCGCGCGATCGACGCCGCGCAGCTGGCGAACGACTTCGAGCTGATCACCGCGCCGCAGGCCGACGGCTCGCGCATCACCTGCGGGGCCATGGTGCGGCGGGGCTTGCGCGCCAGTGAGCCGCAGTGGATCACCGCGTTCCCGCCTGGCTTCGTGCTGCGCTCGCGCGGCGACGACCCGCAAACGCCGGCGATCGACGTCAACATCCGCGGCTTCTCGCGCCCGCTGCTGCACTTTACCATCGCCCCGCGCGAGGACCGCGAGCCGGTGCACGTGTTCGTGTGCCACTTCAAGAGCAAGGGGCCGACCAAGGTGTTCAACGAAGACTGGTACCGCGATGCGGTAGACACCTACCGTCCGCACGCCACAGGCCTGGGGTCGGCGATCTCAACCATCCGCCGCACCGCGGAGGCCGCGGCACTGCGGTTCATGCTGTCCACGCTGATGAAAGGGACGCGCACCCCGGTGGTCGTGCTCGGTGACATCAACGACGGCCAGCACAGCAACACCGCCAACATCCTCACCGAGCAGCCGCAGTACCTGGTGGGTGGCGCCCTGGGCGGCAGCGACACCGCGCTCTACACCGCACAGACACTGCAGGAATACCGCGACACGCGCGACGTGTACTACACCCACGTGCACCAGGACATCCGCGAATCGCTGGACCACATCCTGGTGAGCCAGGAGTTCTATGACCACAGCCGCCAGCGCGTGTGGATGTTCGACGGCCTGGCGATCAACAACGACCACCTGAATTTCGACAACCACCCGAACGACGGCACCGGCGACCACGGCGTGATCCGCGCCGCGTTCAAGTACCGGCCCGCGGCAGGGGCCTGACGCCTCAGCCGGGCTTGCGCAGGTGCAGGTACCAGCCCATCACGGGCTGCGCCTGGTCTTCTCGGATGGGTGCGGCCCACACGGCATCGACCAGCAAGCCGTGGGCAGCGGCCAGGGCTTCAAGCGACTCGCGCCCGTGCGCGTAGCGCAGGCTGGGGCGCAGTTGCAGGGCGCGCCCTGGGTCGGCTTGCTCCACGCTGAATGCGAAAACGCCGCCCGGGGCCAGGCGCGGCGCGACGGCGGCGAACACCGTGTCCAGCGCACCGACGTAGATGAAGACATCGGCCGCGACGATCAGATCGGCGGTGTCGCCGGCCTCTCGCAAGCCCTCGATGACATCGGCGCGCCAGACCCGCCGGTACAGGCCGCTCGCCTGCGCGCGGCGCACCATCGCATCGGCCACGTCCACACCGTCGATGGCGTCGGCGTGGGGCGCGAGCACCTGCGCACACAGCCCGGTGCCGCAACCCAGGTCGAGCACGCGCTGGAAACGCCGGCCGCCCGTGAGCAGTGGCGTGAGCAAGGTCTGCGGCGCGCTGTACTTGAGCACCTCGACCAGGTGGTCCTGGAACTCGTCGGCGTAGCGGTCGAACAGGACGCGCGCGTACAGGGCGGGCGGCGGCGGCGGGTCGCGCGCATCGGTGACGGCAGCGAGGTAGAAGCGGTGCAGTTCGGCGTCGGCACCGTGCGCGATGGCCTGCTCGAAGCAGTGCGCGGCCTGGGCCAGATGGCCGTGGCGGCGCATCACGGTACCGCGCTGGCTCCAGGCCTCACCCATGGTCGGGTCCAGCGCCAGGCACTCCTCGATCGCCTGCAGGCCTTCGCGCTCGTGGTCCTGCTCCAGCTCGCAGGTGGCCAGCGCCAGCCACAGGCCGGCCTGCTGCGCGCCCAGGCCGATGGCCTGGCGCAGCGCGTGCACCGCGCCCGCCCAGTCACCCCGCGCCTCACGGCACAGGCCGAGCGCGGCCCAGGCGTCGCGGTTGGTGGGCTCGGCCAGCAGCGCTGCGTCCAGCCGCGGCACCGCGTCGGCCCAGCGGCCCAGCCGCGTGAGCGTGACGCCCAGGTTGGCCAGCACCGAGGCCCGCCCGGGCACGAGCGCCAGCGCGGCCTCGTAGTCGGCGCGCGCGGCATCGAAACGGCCAGCCTCGAAATGGTCGTTGCCGGCGAAGAAGTGCGCCTTGGCGCGTTCGATGGTGTCGTCGGACATCGGCGGCCCGGTGCGATCAGACCTTCGAGAAATCCGGCTTGCGGCGTTCCATGAACGCCCCGAACGCCTCCTTCGCCGCCGGCTCGCGCAGCATGCGCCCGAAGCTGGCGCCCTCTTCCGCAATGGTCTTGAGCACCAGCTCGCTCTGGCCTTTCTTCATGAGGCGCTTGGTTTCGATCAGCGAGCTCAGCGGCTTGGCGGCGAGCTTGGCGGCCACGCCGTGGGCGTAGGTGTTGGCCTCGGTGGGCGGCAGCACGCGGTTGACGAGACCAACCTCGAGCGCGGCCTCGGCCATGAAGGGTTCACCCAGCAGCAGCGCCTCGGCCGCGCGGTGGTAGCCCAACATCTGCGGCACCAGCAGGCTGCTCGCTGCCTCGGGGCACAGACCCAGGTTCACGAACGGCATGGAGAACGCGGCGTTGTCGCCAGCGTAGACCAGGTCACAATGGAAGAGCATGGTGGTGCCCACGCCCACCGCCGGCCCGCACACCGCCGCCAGCAAGGGCTTGGGGAAGGTGGCGATGCCCTGAAGGAAGCGAAACACCGGCGAGTCCAGGCCCGCGGGCGGGCTGTTGAGGAAATCGCCGATGTCGTTACCGGCCGAGAACACGGTTTCATGGCCCTGGAACAGCACCACGCGCACGGCGGCGTCGTCCACCGCGCTGGCCAGCGCGTCGGCCATCGCGCCGTACATGGCGGCGGTGATGGAGTTCTTCTTGTCGACCCGGTTGAGGGTGATGGTGCGGATGCCGGCTTCGGTGTGGACGAGGATGTCGCTCATGGCTTTGCAAGCGGGTGTGAAAACAGCCGGGCAAGTTACCACGAAGGCCACCTTCGATGCACGACGCGGCCTAGACTCGGCTCCCTCGAACTGTCACTCACACGACGCCATGCGCCCTCGCCTGCCGTTCATCCTGCTTTGCCTGTGCCTGCTCGTCGCGCCGGCTGGCGCGCAGGACAAGCCCGACACCAGCCCCACCGCCCAGGCACCGCTGCCCGAGATGCCGCGCCCGCGCGTGGCGCTGGTGCTCTCGGGCGGCGGGGCGCGCGGTTTTGCCCACGTCGGCGTGCTCAAGGCGCTGGAGGCCGCGCGCGTGCCGGTGGACCTGATCGTGGGCACCTCGATGGGGGCGATCGTGGGCGGTCTCTACGCCAGCGGCATGACGGCCGACGAACTGGAGCGCGAGATCCTGGGGGTGGACTGGAACGGCCTGTTCAGCACGCGCCAGCCGCGGCAGATGCTCTCGCAGCGGCGCAAGGAGGAGGACTTCGAGCTTTCGCCAGTGCTGCTGCTGGGCTTTCGCGACGGGGAGTTCCGCCTGCCCACGGGCGCGGTGTCGAGCCGATCGCTGGAGATGCTGCTGCGCCGCTACACGCTGCCCACGCGCCACCTGCCCAACTTCGACGGCCTGCCGACGCGCTTTCGTGCCGTGGCCACCGACATGGAGACCGGCAAGGCGGTGGTGATGGACCGCGGCGACCTGGCCGCCGCGCTGCGCGCGAGCATGTCGGTGCCGGGTGTGTTCTCGCCGCTGGAGATCGATGGCCGCATCCTGGGCGACGGCGGGCTGGTGAACAACCTGCCGGTGAACGTGGCGCGCGATCTGGGCGCCGAGGTGATCATCGCGGTCAACATCGGTACACCTCTGGCGGGCCGCGACTCGCTGGGCACGCTGCTGGGCATCACCACGCAGATGGTGAACATCCTGACCGAGCAGAACGTGCAGGCCAGCATCGCCACGCTCACGCCGCGCGATCTGCTGCTGGCGCCTCCCCTGGGCGATCTGAGCTCGGGCGATTTCGAGCGCGGGGCCGAACTGGTGCGCCTGGGCAACGACTACGCGCGCACCGTGAGCGAGGCGTTGGCCCGCTTTGCGGCACCGGCGCCGCAGTACCAGGCCTGGGCCGATGCGCGGCGCACGCAGGCCGAACTCAACGCCACCCGCGTGGGCACCATCGCCAGCATCCGCTTCGAAGGGGTCGAAGAAGCGCGTGCTGCGCGCATCGCGACCACGCTGGACACCGCACCCGGCCAGGCCGTGGACGTGCGGCGCATCGAGGAGGACCTGCAGGAGCTGGCGGCGCTGGGCGACTACGAGCGCATCGACTACCGGCTGGTGCGTAATGCGGACACCGGCGGCGAGGACCTGGTGATCGGCCTGCGCGAAAACAACTGGGGCCCCAACTACCTGCGGCTGGGCATCGACCTGCGCACCGACTTCCAGGGCGAGGGCGCGTTCAACCTGCGGCTGAGCCACAACCGCCACTGGCTCAACGACAGCGGGGCCGAGTGGCGCAACCGTGTGCAGGTGGGCGAGACGTTGGGCCTGTATTCCGAGATCTACCAGCCGCTGGGTCTGGCCAGCGAACGTTTCCTCTCTGCCTACGTGGACGCCAGCGTGCGCCGGGTCGACCTCTACGGGCTCGATGGCGATGCGCTGGCGCGACTGCAACGGCGCAGCCTGCGCCTGGGCGCCGACATCGGCTGGCCGATCGGCCTGCGCGGCACCGTGGGCGAAATGCGGCTGGGCCTGGTGTCGAGTGCGCGGCGCGCCACGCCCGAGCTGTTGTCGGCCAGCCTGGCCGGGCTGCCGGTGGCCAGCAGCGTGCGATGGCGCGAGAACGGCCTGCGTGCGGCGGTGATCGCCGATCAACTCGACTTCGCAAACTTCCCGTCGCGCGGCTACCGCGCCCTTGGCGAGTTCGTGGCGGGCCGACGCAAGGAGGTGGGCGGCGCCACCAACAGCTTCACCCGCGTGGAGGGCAGCTTCACCGGCGTGCGCAGCTTCGGGCCGCACACGCTCAACATGGGCGCACGCTTCGCGCACGCCAGCCGCATTCCGCTGGGCGCCATCGACGAATACTCGCTGGGCGGCTTCCAGAACCTCTCCGGTTACCGCACCGGGCAGGTGGCGGGCAACTACCTCGTGTTCGGGCGCCTGACTTACTACCGCCGCCTGCCTTGGGACGTGGGGGTGGCGCGCGCGCTGTTCGTGGGCGGCTCGCTGGAGGCCGGCAATGCCTGGCTCACGCGGCGCGACATCTCGCTGGGTGACCTGCGCGGCGCCGGCAGCCTGTTCGTGGGCGCGGACACCGGCATCGGGCCGCTCTACCTGAGCGTGGTGAGCGCGCCCAAGGGCTTCACGGGGTTGTACCTGTTCCTGGGCCGGCCCTGAGGCTCATTCCTTGTAGTAGACGACCTGGTGCGTGGTGGCCAGCAGCGCGCCTGCCTGGCTCCAGAGCTGGCCGCGCTGGTCGAAGTAGCCGTTGCGCATCACGCTGGACTGCGCCTGGCCCAGCAGCCAGCCCTCGCCCACCGCCGCAAGCTCGGCCTGGCCGACGTGGAAGTAGATCGTCATGGACACCGTGCCCGCGGGCACGCGCGTGGCACGACGAAGCCACACGCGCGGAAAGAACACGTCGCACATCGAGGCCAGGCTGGCGAAGTCAAGCGCGCGCGGCGGCTCGTCGCGCACCCACAGCGTGGTGCGGCTGTGCTCGCCCGATCCGTCCCACACGCGCGGGATGGCGCCCTCGACGATGCGGATGTCGTAGCGCTTGACCCATTCGACCAGCGCGGCCATGTTGGGCTTGCCGATGGCGTTGGGCGAGAGCACGCGTGGCGCGGGTTCGTCCTGCGTGCCCCAGGTCTCGCGGCGCAAGGCGGTCAGCGCGGTGCCGGTGAGCACGGTTTCGCCGCCCTGTTCGATGTCGACCAGCCAGTGCTGGGTGGAGCGGTTGGTGCGTACCGGGCGCGCCGTCAGCGCAAAGGCGCCGTCGGCCAGCGCGGCGCAGTAGTTCACCGTGAGCGAGACCGGATCGCCGATCCTGTCGGGATGCTGACTGATGGCCTGCAGCGCGGTGGCCGCGGTGATCCCGCCATACGGACCGACCATGTTGGCGTAGGCGGGATCGGTCTGGCCGCGCCAATGGCCGGCCTCTCCACCAGCAGTGAGCTTGATGGCGCGATCGAAGGCGTGTGCATCCATACGCGCAGTGTGCACCAGCGGCATGCCACGTTCGGGCGCCGTCGAGGCGGCGCGATGTAGCGCGTGCGACATGCGAGCACACGTCAACACCACCTGCCTCGGGGTTTCCCCTCGTCATGCAGATCGGTCGCATGCTGACAATGCCGGCGATGGCAAGCAACAACGCTGACGACTGCATCCTCGAGGCCAAAGGCCTGGTGAAGGAATTCAAGGGCTTCATCGCCGTGAACGACGTGAACCTGCGCGTGCGACGCGGGCAGATCCACGCCTTGATCGGCCCCAATGGCGCGGGCAAGACCACGGTCTTCAACCTGCTCACCAAATTCCTTATCCCCACGCGCGGCCAGATCCTCTACAACGGCGAGGACATCACCACGCAGAAGCCCGCCCAGGTGGCGCGGCGTGGCATGGTGCGTTCGTTCCAGATCTCGGCCACCTTCCCGCACTTGAGCGTGCGCGAGAACGTGCGCATCGGTCTGCAGCGCGCCACGGGGCAATCGTTCCATTTCTGGAAATCGAAAAAAGTGCTCGACGGGCTGGACGAGCGCGCCATGGTGCTGCTGGAGACCGTGGGCCTGGCCGAGTTCGCCGACTGGGTGACGGTGGAGCTGCCCTACGGCCGCAAACGCGCGCTGGAGATTGCCACCACGCTGGCCACCGAGCCGGAACTGATGCTGCTGGACGAGCCCACGCAGGGCATGGGCCACGAGGACGTGGAACGCGTGACGCAGCTCATCAAGAAGGTGTCGGCCAACCGCACCATCCTGATGGTGGAACACAACATGAACGTGGTGTCGAGCATCGCCGACACCATCAGCGTGCTGCAGCGCGGTCAGGTGATCGCCGAGGGCGACTACGCCACGGTGTCGGCCAACCCGCAGGTGCTGGAGGCCTACATGGGCAGCGCCGACGCCGCACTGCAAGGGGCACATTGATGGCGGAAGAACTCCTGAGCCTGAGTGGCGTGAACGCCTGGTACGGCGAGTCGCACATCCTGCATGGCGTCGATCTTAAGGTGCACCGCGGCGAGGTGGTGACGCTGCTCGGGCGCAACGGCGCGGGCCGCACCACCACACTCAAGTCGATCATGGGCATGGTGGGCAAGCGCACCGGCTCGATCCGCGTGTTCGGGCAGGAAACGGTGAACATGCCCACGCACCAGGTGGCGCGCCTGGGCCTGGGCTACTGCCCCGAGGAGCGCGGCATCTTCGCCAGCCTGAGCTGCGAGGAGAACCTGATGCTGCCGCCCGCGGTGGCCGACGGCGGCATGTCGATCGACGAGCTCTACGAGCTTTTCCCGAACCTGAAGGAGCGCCGCAACAGCCCGGGCACGCGCCTGTCCGGCGGCGAGCAGCAGATGCTCGCGGTGGCGCGCATCCTGCGCACCGGTGCCAAGCTGCTGCTGCTCGACGAGATCTCGGAAGGCCTGGCGCCCGTGATCGTGCAGACGCTGGCGCGCACCATCCGCACGCTGCGCGAGCGCGGCTTCACGATCGTGATGGTCGAGCAGAACTTCCGCTTCGCGGCCCCGCTTGCGGACCGCTTCTACGTCATGGAACATGGCCGCATCGTCGAGGGCTTCTCTGCTGCAGAGCTCGACGCGAAGATGGGCATGTTGCACGAGTACCTCGGTGTCTGATCACACAGCAAACGCCGGGGTTGGTCTTTCCACGTTCACACCCTGAAGGAGACGACGACATGATGAAAACGACGACGAAGCTGCTGGCCACCGCGGCCGCAGCCATGCTGACCGCCGGAGCCGCGCAGGCGCAGATCTCCGACGGGGTGATCAAGATCGGCGTGCTCAATGACATGTCGGGCCTGTACGCCGACATCGCCGGCCCCGGCTCGGTGACGGCTGCGCGCATGGCGGTGGAGGACTTCGGTGCCGCCGCCAAGGGCATGAAGGTCGAGATCGTGGGCGCCGACCACCAGAACAAGCCGGACGTGGGCTCCACCGTGGCACGCACCTGGATCGACGTCGACAAGGTCGACGCCATCGCTGACGTGCCCACCAGCTCGGTGGCGCTGGCCATCAACCAGATCGTGCGCGACAAGAACAAGGTGTTCCTGAACTCGGGTGCTGCCACCTCCGATCTGACCGGCAAGGCCTGCAGCCCCAACACCGTGCACTGGACGTACGACACCTGGATGCTGGCCAACGGCACCGGCAGCGCGATCGCCAAGACCGGCGGCGACAGCTGGTTCTTCCTGACCGCCGACTACGCCTTCGGCCACGCGCTGGAGCGCGACACCGAAGCCGCTGTGCTCAAGGCCGGTGGCAAGGTGCTCGGCAAGGTGCGCCACCCGTTCCCGGGCCAGGACTTCTCGTCCTTCCTGCTGCAGGCACAGGCCAGCAAGGCCAAGGTGATCGCGCTCGCCAACGCCGGCGGCGACACCATCAACTCCATCAAGCAGGCGGCCGAGTTCGGCATCACGCGCGGCGGCCAGAACCTGGCGGGCATGCTGATGTTCATCGCCGACGTGCATTCACTCGGTTTGAATACGGCCCAGGGCCTGATCTTCACCGAGACCTTCTACTGGGACCTCAACGACCAGACGCGCGCCTGGAGCAAGAAGTTCGCCGAGCGCAACGGTGGCAAGTACCCGACGATGGTGCAGGCCGGCGTGTACGCCTCGGTGCTGCACTACCTGAAGGCGGTGGAAGCCGCCAAGACGGATGACGGCCTCAAGGTGGTGGAGCAGATGAAGAAGATGCCCACCGACGACCCGCTGTTCGGCAAGGGCACGATCCGCCAGGACGGCCGCAAGATTCACCCCGCCTACCTGGTGGAAGTGAAGAAGCCGTCCGAGTCCAAGGGACCGTACGACTACTACAAGATCCGCGCCACCATCCCGGCCGATCAGGCATTCCGCCCGCTCAACCAGGGCGAATGCCCGCTCGTGAAGTAAACGGAGCACGTCGAGCATGACCGAGATCTTCGGCATTCCCACCGCGGCCCTGTTCGGGCAGTTGCTGATCGGGCTGATCAACGGCTCCTTCTACGCGCTGCTCTCGCTCGGGTTGGCCGTGATCTTCGGTCTGCTCAACATCATCAACTTCACGCACGGCGCCCAGTACATGATGGGCGCCTTCGTGGCGTGGCTGTTGCTCAACAAGCTGGGCATCGGCTACTGGTGGGCGCTGCTCATCGCTCCGATCGTGGTGGGTGCCACCGGCGTTCTCATCGAGCGCCTGATGCTCTCGAGGCTGTACAAGCTCGATCACCTCTACGGCCTGCTGCTCACCTTCGGCATCGCACTCATCATCCAGGGTCTGTTCCGAAACGAGTACGGCTCCTCGGGGCAACCCTACTCCATTCCCGCGCAGTTGCAAGGTGCCCAGAACCTGGGCTTCATGTTCCTGCCCAATTACCGCGGCTGGGTGGTGGCGGCCTCGCTCATCGTCTGCCTGTCCACCTGGTTCGTGATCGAGCGCACCAAGCTAGGCGCCTACCTGCGTGCGGCCACCGAGAACCCCACGCTGGTGCAGGGCTTCGGCATCAACGTGCCGCGCATGATCACGCTCACCTACGGCTTCGGCGTCGGCCTGGCCGCACTGGCCGGCGTGATGGCCGCGCCCATCTACCAGGTCAGCCCGCAAATGGGCGCCGACCTGATCATCGTGGTGTTCGCGGTGGTGGTGATCGGCGGCATGGGTTCGATCATGGGCGCCATCCTGACCGGCTTCGGTCTGGGCATCATCGAAGGCCTCACCAAGGTCTTCTACCCCGAAGCCTCCAACACGGTGATCTTCGTGATCATGGCCATCGTGCTCCTGATCAAGCCCGCGGGGCTGTTCGGCACCCAGAAATGAACACGCCCATGAGCACCACCACCTCCTCCGCCCCCGTCGACGCCCTGGCCACCAAGGCCGCTGGCGGCCACTCGCACATGGCCATCGCGTTCGGCCTGATGGTCGCGTTCTTCCTGATCGCGCCGCTGTTCGTGTACCCCGTGTTCCTGATGAAGGTGATGTGCTTCGCGCTGTTCGCGTGCGCCTTCAACCTGCTGATCGGCTTCGGTGGTCTGCTTTCGTTCGGCCACGCGATGTTCCTGGGGAGCGCCGGGTATGCCTCGGCCCACGCGGCCAAGGTCTGGGGCCTCACACCGGAGCTGGCCATCCTGTTCGGCACGGTCTGCGCCGTGTTGCTGGGCGTCGTGGCGGGTGCGCTGGCCATCCGCCGCCAGGGCATCTACTTCGCCATGATCACCCTGGCGTTGGCACAGATGGTCTACTTCTTCAGCCTGCAGGCCAAGTTCACCGGCGGCGAGGACGGCATCCAGGGCGTGCCACGCGGTCAGCTGTTCGGCTTGATCGACCTGGGCAGCCCGATGGCCATGTACGCCGTGGTTTTCACGGTGTTCATCGGCGGCTTCCTGCTGATCTGGCGTGTGGTCCATTCCCCCTTTGGCCAGGTGCTGCAGGCCATCCGCGAGAACGAGGCGCGAGCCACCTCGCTCGGCTACGACACCGACCGCTACAAGCACCTGGCTTTCGTGCTCTCGGCCGGCCTGGCGGGTCTGGCCGGTGCCACCAAGGCCATCGTGTTCCAGCTGGCCTCGCTCACCGACGTGCACTGGAGCATGTCGGGCGAGGTGGTGCTCATGACGCTCCTGGGTGGCATGGGCACGCTGTTCGGCCCCGTGGTGGGCGCGGCCATCATCGTCTCGATGCAGAACTACCTGGCCCAGCTCGGCGCCTGGGTCACCATCGTGCAAGGCGTGATCTTCGTGATCTGCGTGCTGGCCTTCCGCCGCGGCGTGGTGGGCGAGATCGCGAACTGGCTCAAGAAGCCCTTGTGAAACGACGTGCACACAAGGAAAAAGCGCCCCGAGGGGCGCTTTTTCTATGGTCGAGTCGTCAGACCCTCTCGAATATCCCGGCGGCGCCCTGCCCCATGCCTACGCACATCGTCACCATGCCGTACTTCTTCTGATGCCGCTGCAGCGCATGCACCACGGTGGCCGAACGGATGGCACCGGTGGCGCCCAGCGGGTGGCCGAGCGCAATGGCGCCGCCCATGGGGTTGACCCTGGCCGGGTCGAGGCCCAGGGTGTTGATGACGGCGAGCGACTGGGCCGCAAAGGCTTCGTTGAGCTCGATCCAGTCCATGTCGTCCTGCTTCAGGCCGGCGTAGCGCAGCGCGGCGGGAATCGCCTCCACCGGGCCGATGCCCATGATGTGCGGCGGCACGCCGCGGCTGGCGTAACTCACGAAGCGCGCGAGCGGCTTCAGGCCGAAGCGCTTGACGGCGGCCTCGCTGGCAAGGATGAGCGCGCCCGCACCGTCGCTGGTCTGCGAGCTGTTGCCCGCGGTGACCGAGCCGCGCGCGGCGAACACGGTGCGCAGCTTCGCCAGGCCTTCGAGGCTGGTGTCCGGGCGCGCGCCTTCGTCCAGGTTCACGGTGCGGGTGCGGGTGCTCACCTCGGCCGTCTCCAGGTTCACGTCGCGCTCGGTCACTTCCACCGGCGTGATCTCGTTCGTGAACTCGCCATTCTTCATGGCGATGACGGCGCGCTGGTGTGACTGCAGCGCGAAAGCGTCCTGCGCGTCGCGCGAGACCTTCCACTGCTGCGCCACCTTCTCGGCCGTGAGACCCATGCCGTAGGCGATGCCGTACTGCTCCACGTCCTGCGTGTTGGCGAAGATGGCAGGCGACAGGCTGGGCGAATTGCCCATCATGGGCACCATGCTCATGCTCTCGGTGCCGGCGGCGATCATCACGTCGGCCTCGCCCACGCGGATGCGGTCGGCCGCCATGGCCACGGCAGACAGGCCCGAGGCGCAGAAGCGGTTGACCGTGATGCCGCCCACGCTGTTGGGCAGGCCGGCGAGGATGGCGCCGATGCGCGCCACGTTCAGGCCCTGCTGAGCCTCGGGAATGGCGCAGCCGCAGATGACGTCTTCGATGGCTTTCGGATCGAGGCCGGGCACCTGCGCGAGCGCGGAGCGCAGCGCAATGGCGAGCAGGTCATCGGGCCGCAGGTGACGGAACGAACCCTTGTGCGAACGGCCGATGGGCGTGCGCGTGGCGGCGACGATGTAGGCGTCTTGAATCTGTTTGCTCATGGTGGGGCTCCTCAGTTGCGCACCGGCTTGCCGGTGTTGAGCATGCCAAGAATCCGCTCTTGGGTTTTCGGGTTCGTGATCAGCGCGCAGAAGGCCTGGCGCTCCAGCGTCATCAGGTATTCCTCGCTCACCAGGGTGCCCGGGTCGACGTCGCCACCGGTGACCACGTTGGCGATCAACGTGGCGATGTGGAAGTCGTGCTGGCTGATGAAGCCGCCGTCGCGCATGTTCACGAGCTGCCCCATCACCGTGGCCTTGCCCGAGCGGCCGGCCACCGGAAACAGGCGCTTGTGCGGCGCGCGGTAGCCGGCGCGAAACATGGCCTTGGCTTCGTTGAGCGCCACGAACAGCAGCTCGTCCTTGTGCGGCACGATCAGGTCGGACTCAAGCAGGTAGCCGATGCTGCGCGACTCGATGGCACTCGTGCCCACCTTGGCCATGGCAGCGGCGGTGAAGCCCTCGGTGAGGAAGGGCAGCAGGTCCTTGCCGGTGGAGGTGGCGGCGTTCTCGGCCGCGCGGCGAGCGATGTAGGTGAGGCCCCCCGCGCCCGGTATCAGGCCCACGCCCACTTCCACCAGGCCGATGTAGCTCTCCATGTGTACCACACGCTTGCTGCTGTACACGGCCAGCTCGCAGCCGCCGCCCAACGCCATGCCGCGGATCGCCGAGATCACCGGCACGCTGGCGTAGCGCAGGCGCAGCATGGTCTGCTGCATGAAGCCTTCGGCGTCTTCGATGGCGGCCACGCCCACGGCCAGGAAGGCCGGCAGCATGGCCTGCAGGTCGGCACCCACGCTGAAGGGCTCGTCGCCCGACCAGACCACCAGTCCCTGGTATTGCGATTCGGCCAGTTCCACCGCCTGCATCAGGCCTTCGCAGACCTCGGGGCTGATGGCGTGCATCTTGGTCTTGATGCTGGCGATCAGCACCTCGTTGTCCAAGGTCCAGAGGCGGATCGAATCGGTCTCTTCGATGGTGGTGCCCGCATCGGCGAAACGCGGACCGGCTTCGCCCAGCAGCAGCTCGGGGAAGGGCTGACGCTGGTACACCGGCAGCTCACGGCGCGGCTCGAAGCGGCCGCTCGACGGGTTCCACGAGCCCTGCGCTGTGTGCACGCCACCCGCTTCGGCCACCGGGCCCTTGAACACCCAGGTGGGCAAAGGCGCCTTGCTGAGTGCCTTGCCGGCGTCGATGTCTTCCTGAACCATCTTCGCCACCTCGAGCCAACCGGCTTCCTGCCAGAGCTCGAACGGACCCTGCTTCATGCCGAAGCCCCAGCGCATGGCCTGGTCGACGTCGCGCGCGGTGTCGGCGATGGTGGCCAAGTGCACAGCCGCGTAGTGGAAGCTGTTGCGCAGGATGGCCCACAGGAACTGCCCCTGGGGTCCGGTGCTGTTGCGCAGCAGCTTCAAGCGCTCGCCCGCGGGCTTCTTGAGCATGCGGCCGTACACATCGTCGGCCTTTTCACCAGCGGGCACGTACTCGCCGCTGTCGAGTTCGAAGCGCATCACGTCGCGCCCGACCTTCTTGTAGAAGCCGGCCTTGGTCTTCTGGCCCAGGTGGCCTTTGTCGAGCAACGCCTTGAGCACGGGGGGCGTGCCGAAGCTGCCGTAGAACGGGTCGGTCTGCTCGTTCAGGTTGTCCTGCAACGTCTTGATGACGTGGGCCATGGTGTCCAGGCCCACCACGTCGGCGGTGCGGAAGGTGCCGCTGCTGGCACGCCCCAGGCGTTTGCCCGTGAGGTCGTCCACCACGTCGAAGGTGAGGCCAAAGTTCTCCACCTCTTTCATCGTGCCCAGCATGCCGGCGATGCCGATGCGGTTGGCGATGAAGTTGGGCGTGTCCTTGGCGCGTACCACGCCCTTGCCCAGGCCGCTGGTGACGAAGGTCTCGAGGTCGTCGAGGATCTTCGGTTGCGTGGCCGGTGTGGCGATCAGCTCCACCAGCGTCATGTAGCGCGGCGGGTTGAAGAAGTGGATGCCGCAAAAGCGCGGCTTGATCGCTTCGGGCAGCGCTTCGCTGAGCTTCGTGATCGACAGGCCCGAGGTGTTGGACGCGACGATGGCGTGCTTCGCCACGTGCGGCGCGATCTTGCCGTACAGGTCGAGCTTCCAGTCCATGCGCTCGGCGATCGCCTCGATCACGAGATCGCACTCGCCCAGCAGGGCCATGTGCTCCTCGTAGTTGGCGGCCACGATCAGATCGGCATCGGCCGCCACACCGATCGGCGAGGGCTTGAGCTTCTTGAGGTTCTCGATGGCGCGGGTGACGATGCCGTTCTTCGGGCCTTCCTTGGCCGGGAGATCGAACAGCACCACCGGCACCTTGACGTTGACGAGGTGGGCAGCGATCTGCGCGCCCATCACGCCCGCGCCGAGCACGGCGACTTTTCTGACGTTGAAACGGTTCATGGGTTATCCGTGGAGGTGGCCGCGGTCACTCGACGCGTTGCCAGACCTGGGTTCGAAAGAAAGGACCGATGTAGCCGCGCATCTCGAGTTGGGCGCCGCCATTGACGGGCTTCAAACGCGCGCGGTAGCTCTTGCCGTTGTTCGGGTCGACGATGGTGCCGCCCTCGTAGACGGCCTTGTCGGTCTCACCTTGCTTGATGCCACGCAGGATCTCCAGCCCGAGCACCGGCTTGTCCTTGCGGTCGTCGGTGCACTTGTCGCACACGGCCTTCTGGTCGGTGGCGGGGTCGAGCAGCTTCTCGATGCGGCCGCTGAAGACGCCGTTGCTCTCGGTGATGCGCACCAGCGACTTCTCTTTCTTCGAGTCGTCGTCGATGGTCTTCCACAGGCCCGTGGGCGTCATCTGCGCGTGGGCAAGGCCCGCGAGCGTGATCAGGGAAGTGGCAAGCGTCGTCTTGAGCAACATGGCGGTCTCCTTCGGGGTGAGGCGGTCGATCAGGCCAGGGCCAGATCGGTGTCCATCAGCACCTTGCTGCCCGAACGCGCCAGGCGCATGAGCGTGGCGGTCTCCGGGAACAGCTTGGCGAAGTAAAAGCGCGCGGTCTGCAGCTTGGCGGCGTAGAACGGGTCGGTGCTGCCGGCGTCGATGGCGCGCTGCGCGGCTTGCGCCATGCGCGCGAAGAAGTAGGCGAACACCAGGTGACCGGCCACGCGCAGATAGGGCACGGCGGCCGCACCCACCTCGTCGGCGTTCTGCATGCCCTTGAAGCCGATCTCGGTGGTGAACTTGGTCATCTGCTCACCCAGGTAGCCCAGCGGGTTGATGAACTCGGCCATCTTCTCGTTGACGCCCTCTTCCTCGACCAGCTTGGCGACCAGCTTGCCGAACTTCTTGAGCGTGGCGCCGTTGTTGCCCAGCACCTTGCGGCCCAGCAGGTCCAGGCTCTGAACCGTATTGGTGCCCTCGTAGATCATGTTGATGCGGGCATCGCGCACGTACTGCTCCATGCCCCATTCCTTGATGTAGCCATGGCCGCCGAACACCTGCAGGCAGTGGTTGGTGGCTTCGAAACCGTTGTCGGTGAGGAAGGCCTTGGCAATGGGCGTGAGCAGCGCGGCGAGGTCGGCGCAGTCCTTGCGCACCTTCTCGTCGGGGTGGTTGAGTTCCTTGTCGAGCAGCAGGGTGCAGAACATCAGCAGCGCACGGCCGCCTTCGGCGTAGGCCTTGGCGGTGAGCAGCATCTTGCGCACGTCGGGGTGCACGATGATCGGGTCGGCCGGCTTGCTCTTGTCCTTCACGCCCGAGAGGCTGCGCATCTGGATGCGGTCCTTGGCGTAGGCCAGGGCATTCTGGTACGCCACTTCGGTCAGGCCCAGGCTCTGGTTGCCCACGCCCAGGCGGGCCGCGTTCATCATCACGAACATCGCGGGCAGACCCTTGTTGGGCTCACCCACCATCGTGCCGACGGCGCCGTCGAGCACCATCTGCGCGGTGGCGTTGCCGTGGATGCCCATCTTGTGCTCCAGGCCACCGCAGTGGATGGCGTTGCGCTCACCCAGCGAGCCGTCGGCCTTCACCAGGAACTTGGGCACCAGGAACAGGCTGATGCCTTTGCTGCCCACCGGTGCATCGGGCAGGCGCGCGAGCACCAGGTGCACGATGTTCTCGGCCATGTCGTGTTCGCCGGCGCTGATGAAGATCTTCTGGCCGGTGAGCTTGTAGGTGCCGTCGGCCTGCGGTTCGGCCTTGGTGCGCAGCATGCCCAGGTCGGTGCCGCAGTGGGGTTCGGTCAGGCACATGGTGCCGGTCCACTTGCCGCTCGTGAGCGGCGGCAGGTACAGCGCCTTCTGCTCGGGCGAGCCGTGCGCGTGCAGGCATTCATAGGCACCGTGCGACAGGCCGGGGTACATCGTCCAGGCCTGGTTGGCGCTGTTGAGCATCTCGTAGAAGCACTGGTTCACGATGAAGGGCAGGCCCTGGCCGCCGAACTCGGGGTCACACGAGAGCGCGGGCCAGCCACCTTCCACGTACTGCGCGTAGGCTTCCTTGAAGCCCTTGGGCGTGCGGACTTCGTGCGTGGTCTTGTCGAGCACGCAGCCCTCTTCGTCGCCGCTGATGTTGAGCGGAAAGGTCACCTCGGCTGCGAACTTGCCGCCTTCTTCGAGCACCGCGTTGATGGTGTCGGCGTCGATCTCGGCGTGCTTGGGACATGCCTTGAGTTCATCGACGGCATGGAACACCTCGTGCATGAGGAACTGCATGTCGCGCAGGGGCGGGGTGTAGACGGGCATGGGTGAAGCTCCTGTGGTTTCGACGAAAGGGGTTGTTTGGTTGGCGATTCAGCGCTTGCGCCGCGGTGCTTCGGCAGCACCGTTGCGCTCAAGAATGGCGGCAAAGCCGCGCCAGGCGCGCTCGAGGCAACCGGGGCTGCGCAGGAAGCGTGCTTCGTAGTGCAGCGCAAGGATGAGACCGTGGATTTCGAACGCCACCTGTGACGCGTCCGTGTCGGGCGCAAAGTGGCCCTCCTCCACGGCGATTTCGATCGCGCGCTTGAGCGCGTCCTGCCAGGTGGTGACGGAACTGGCCAGCGCGTCGCGCACCGGGCCCGGGCGGTCGTCGAATTCGACCGCGCCGCTGATGTAGATGCAGCCCGAGTCGATCTCGACCGAGGTGCGCTTCATCCAGTTGTCGAACAGCGCGCGCAGGCGCGGCAGACCACGCGGCGCAGCCATGGCGGGATAGAACACCTCGTCCTCGAAGCGCGTGTGGTACTCGCGCACCACCGAGATCTGCAGTTCCTCGCGCGAGCCGAAGTGCGCGAACACACCCGACTTGCTCATCTGCATCACCTCGGCCAGCGCCCCGATGGACAAGCCTTCGAGACCGATCTGCGTGGCCAGACCGAGGGCGGCGTCGACGATGGCCGCCTTGGTCTGCTGGCCCTTGGGCGCGTGGCGGGCAGCATCGGCACTGCGCGGCGCGGCGGCGCGGCGTGGGCGTGTGGAGGTCTCGCTGCTCATGTGCTCGGTGGGTCCGGGTGAATGGGGCTCGTCAAAAGAAACGAACGGTCGTGCTATTTTGACCCAGATCGTGCGTCACGCAACACGCCTGCGACACAAAGACCGTGTGGCTTTAGGGCCTGGCGTCTAGAAACGATGCCGGCCGTACTCCCATTGCAGGGGCTTCACGCCAGCCGTCCCGTTCCACGGACGCACCGTCCGCGCGGTCAGGCGGTGGCACCAGGGCGCGGCAAGCTCCTGTGGCGCGCCTGCCATCCTCACCCGCTGGGCGCGCGAGTCCGGAGGTCACCATGAGCAGCCCCACCGCAGCGTCCCGCCTATGCACCGCGCAGTCGACTTCGCCCGTCCGCATCGACACCCAGGCCGGGCCCGCCCTGCTTGAACGCTTTGCCGACCTGCAATCGCGGTGCATCGACCCCGACACCTTCGATGCGGCCGACTTTGAACTGTGGCAGGCGCTGGACGACCACGCGCGCGAGGGCAGCGGCGTGCTCGATCTGCGGCCCCACGGCGAGGCGCTGATGCGCGTTCCGGGTGAGTTGATGGAGGCCTTCTTCGATGTCTGCCGCTGCCAGTCAACGCCCTTGCAGGCGATGTACCTGCCGAGCGAACTCAGCGCGAGCGCAGACTGGGTGCGCGCTTGCCCGGACGACGTGCTGATCGTTCAGGAGGCGCAGCTGTCGGCCTGAGCCCGGGCTCAGAGCCGCCCGCCGGGCAGCAGCAGGTTGAGGCTGTGTTCGAGGCTTTCGCCAGGTGAGCGCTTGAAGCCGCTGCGCGCAAAGCGTTGCAGGCGCCCGACGCAAAACGCCGTAATCACAGACGCGTCGGCCTGCGCATCCACCGTGGGGGTGGTGGTACCGGTGAGCACGGCGGCCTCACGCAGGTGCTGGCGCAGGCTGGACTCGAACTTGTCAAAGAACAGGTTCATGCGTTGCTGCAAGCGCTCGTTCTCGAACACCAGCGCGTCGCCCACCATCACACGCGTCATGCCAGGGTTCTTTTCACCGAACTGAAGCAGCAGCGTGACGAGCTTGCGGCAACGCACCAGCGGATCGGCCTCGCGCTCGCCCACCTGGTTCACCAGGCCGAAGACCGTCTGCTCGATGAATTCGATCAGGCCTTCGAACATCTGGGCCTTGCTCGCAAAGTGGCGGTACAGCGCCGCCTCGCTCACCTCCAGCCGGGCGGCCAGCGCCGCGGTGGTGATGCGTTCGGCCCCGGGTTGCTCCAGCATGGTGGCCAGAGCCTGCAGAATCTGCACGCGCCGCTCGCCGGGCTTGGGCCGCTTGCGCGTGGCGGTTTCGGGCGTTTCCGCCGCGGCCGCGGTGGCCAGCGTGTCGTCATCGGGGGTGGGCATCTCGGGCGCGGCGTTGGTCATGGTCGTGCGATCGGTCCGTGAGGTGGCGTCGAAGGGCGCCCGATGGGCCCCGGGGGTACTCCCGCGGGGCATTCTCGCACAGCTGGCAACATCTGGTTACCCAGCATCGGCGCGGGCTGTGGAGCTAGTGGGCGACCGCATCGAACACCACGCGCACGCGCAGGCCGCGCCCCTGCGCACCCTCGTCGAACTGCAGCTGCGTGCGGTGCGCGCGGGCGATGCCGTCGGCAATGGCCAGACCCAGGCCGTGCCCGCCCGCTGGCGAGCCGGGCACCCGGTAGAAACGCTGCAGCACGCGCTCCCGCTCGGCCGGGGCAATTCCCGGGCCGTCATCCTCGACCTCGATCCACGCCTGCGCGCTGCCGGTTGATGCGTGCTGCCCGCAGCGCAGCGTGACGTGGCCGTGGGCTGGGGTGTACTTGATGGCGTTGTCCACCAGGTTGATGAGCAGTTCGCGCAACAACCAGGTGTGGCCGCGCGTCTGCGCCGGGGCCACCTCCAGGCCGAGGTCGATGTGGCGGACGCTTGCGGCGTCCAGAAATTTGGCGAGCAGGCTTTCACACAGCTCGGCCAGATCGATCTGCTCGAGCGCGCTCTCGTCGTCGCGCAGCGCGTCGGTGCGCGAGAGCGCCAGCAACTGGTTGGCCAGCTGGGTGGTGTTGCGCGTGGCATCGCGCAGGCGCAGCACCTGCTCGGCGCGCAGGCTCAGCAAGTCGCCTGCGCCCATGCTGCGGGTGGCCTGGGCCCAGGCCTCCACCTGCGCCTGCAGGCCGGCCAGCGGCGTGCGCAACTGGTGCGCGGCGTCGGCCACGAAACGGCGCTGCGTCTCGCTCTGTTCATTGACGCGCGCGAACAACCGGTTGAGCGCGGCCACCAGGGGGCGCACCTCGGCCGGGGTCTGGCGGTCGTCGATGGGGCTCAGGTCGCGCGGCGAGCGCCGCTCCACCGCCTGCTTGAGCTCGATCAACGGCTGCAAGGCGCGCGAGATGCCCCAGCTCAGCACCACGGCGGCCACGGCAAACAACAGCAGGTTGGGCAGCAGCACGCGCAGCAGCACGTTGCGCACCCACCGCTGGCGCGCATCGCTGCCATCGGCCAGCATGAAGATCAGTTCGCCCGCCTCGGTGCGCATGCGCTGGGCCACGACCCGGTGGGTCACGCCGCCCTCCACCACGCTGATGAACTCGGGCGCGTCGGTGGTTGGCAGCAGGGTGGGCAGCCAGGTCGGCCCCACGAGCTGCTGCCCTTCACCATTGAAAACGCCGACCGCAGCGTAACCCTCGCGATCGGCCAGGAACTCCTGCACCGGTGGCGCCATGAGCAAGGCCAGGTCGTCCGCCTGCGTCGGCGCCTGCAGCACCGCGTCGGGCTCGGCCAGGCCCGGCGCGGCGCGCCCGGCAATGCGCGAGACCACCACCGAATCGGCCAGCATGGGCACCAGGCGCTGCAGGCGCTGGTCCTGCTGCAGGGCAGCGGTGCCCGCGCTCTGGTAGTGGAAGAGGACGCTGAAGGCGCCGATCAGCGCGATGGTGGCCAGCAGCGTGATCAACAGGCGGCGGCGCAGGCCGCCGATCATGTCCTGTGTGAGGCCCTGCTCAATCGTCGCCGGCGGCATCGGCACACTCCAGGCGGTAGCCGAAGCCGCGAATGGCCCGCAAGCGCAGGCCTGCGGGTTCGAGCTTGCCGCGCAAGCGCGAGACGTAGACCTCGATCGCGTTGGGCGTGATTTCCTTGTCCCAGCCGGTGAGCGCGGCCAGCAGCTTGTCCTTGGCGGCGGGCTTGGGCGCCTGCAGCAGCATGTACTCCAGCACCGTCCACTCGCGCGGTCCGAGCTCGAGTGGCTGGCCCGCCAGCGTGGCGCGGCGCTGGGCCGTGTCCATCTCGAGCGCGCCGATCGACAACACCGCGGTGGTGGCCGCCTGCGAGCGCCGCAGCAGCGCGCGCAGGCGCGCCAGCAACTCAGGCAGCTCGAACGGCTTGACCATGTAGTCGTCGGCGCCCAGGTCGAGCCCCTGCACGCGATCGGACAAGGCGTCGCGGGCGGTCAGGATGAGCACCGGCATGGCCAGTCCGCGCGAGCGCACCCGTCGGGTCAGCTCCAGACCGTCCACGCCCGGCAGCCCGATGTCCAGGATCGCGGCGTCGAAGCTGTCCCTGTCGAGAACGGCCTCGGCGCGCTCGGCGCTGCCCACCCAGTCGACGGTGTAGCCGGCGTCGGTGAGGCCCAGCTTGATCCCGCTGGCGACCAGCACGTCATCCTCGACGAGCAACAGGCGCATGGGATCAATGCGAGCGAATCATGGTGCCGAAGGGCTCGTTGCCCAGCACCTCGAGCAGCAGCGCATGCGGCACCCGGCCATCGATGATGTGCACGGCGTTGACACCGCTTTTCGCGGCGTCCAGCGCACCGGCGATCT
The DNA here is from genome assembly GCF_023715105.1 of Hydrogenophaga intermedia. Classification (GTDB taxonomy): domain Bacteria; phylum Pseudomonadota; class Gammaproteobacteria; order Burkholderiales; family Burkholderiaceae_C; genus Hydrogenophaga; species Hydrogenophaga intermedia_A. Next base: position 334,860 of record NZ_JAMBNO010000002.1, read on the forward strand.
TGGGGATCATGCCGCCCGAGATGGTGCCGTCGGCCACCAGCTCGTCGATGCGCCGGGGCGTGAGTTCGGTGAGGAGCTGCATGTCCTTGTCGAGCACGCCGCGGATGTTGGTGAGCATGAGCAGCTTCTCGGCCTGCAGCACGGTGGCCAGCTTGGCCGCCACCACGTCGGCGTTGATGTTGTAGCTCTCGTTCTGCTCACCAAAGCCGATCGGGCTGACCACGGGGATGAACTGGTCGTCCTGCAGCGCCTTCACCACGGCCGGGTCGATGCCGACGATATCGCCCACCTGGCCCACGTCATGCTCGCGCGAGGGGTCGGCCTGGTCGGCCATGCGCAGCTTGCGCGCGCGGATCATGGCGCCGTCGCGCCCGGTGAGGCCCACGGCCTTGCCGCCGGCCTGGTTGATCAGGCCCACGATGTCCTGCTGCACCTCGCCGGCCAGCACCCACTCCACCACCTCCATGGTCTCGGCGTCGGTGACGCGCATGCCCTGGATGAACTCGCCCTTCTTGCCCAGGCGCTTGAGCAGGGTCTCGATCTGCGGGCCACCGCCGTGCACCACCACCGGGTTGATGCCAACCAGCTTAAGCAGCACCACGTCTTCGGCGAAGTCCTGCTGCAAGGATGGATCGGTCATGGCGTTGCCGCCGTACTTGATGACCATGGTCTTGCCGTGGTACCGCCGGATGTAGGGCAGCGCCTGGGCAAGGATCTCGGCGCGGTCGCGTGGGGCGACGGAGGTGATGTCGGGTGCGGTGGACATGCGCGGGCTTTCGGGAAAGGCCAAAGCCCGGATTTTAGGGAGGGCTCAGAAATGGATACCCCGCATCATCTGCTGCATGGCAATTGCCTCGGGCGAGAGCTGCGGCTTCGCGCCCTTCTCGCCCTTGGCCGCCGCCGAGTCGGGGAACATGCGAAAGCTCGTGTTCATCACGATCTGCGCGATGCGCGGCACCAGCGCGTGCATCACCTGCCCGGTGATGCCCAGGCGCGTGGCGATGCGCACCGGTTTGTCAATGCAGGCCTGCGCGATCATGTCGGCCGCCTCCTCGGGCGCCAGGGTGGGCACGTTCTGGTAGATCTTGGTCGGCGCGATCATCGGCGTGCGCACCAGCGGCATGTTGATGGTGGTGAAGGTGATGCCCTGGTCGGCGAATTCGCTGCTGGCGCATCGCGTCCACGCGTCCAGCGCGGCCTTGCTGGCCACGTAGGCGCTGAAGCGCGGCGCGTTGGTGAGCACGCCGATCGAGCTGATGTTGACCACGTGTCCCTTGCGCTTGGCCACCATGCCGGGCAGCAGGCCCATGGTCACGCGCAGGCAGCCGAAGTAGTTGAGCTGCATGGTGCGCTCGAAGTCGTGGAAGCGGTCGTAGCTGCCTTCGATGGCGCGGCGGATCGAGCGGCCCGCATTGTTGATGAGGAAATCCACGCCACCGTGATTGGCGATCAGCAGTTGCACGAAGCGGTCGCAATCGGTCATGTCGGCGATGTCGGCCGGGTAGGCGATGAACTGGTAGCCCTTCTGCTTTGCCTCCTTGCAGGCCTCATCGAGCTTGTCCTGGTCACGCCCGCAGATGACGGTAATGGCGCCGGCCTCGGCGAACTTGTGTGCGGCTGCCAGGCCGATGCCCGAGCTACCCCCCGTGACCAACACGACCTTTCCCGCCACGGTGCCCTTGAGGCTGCGGTCGCGGTGCAGGTCGGGGTCGAGGTGACGCTCCCAGTAGTCCCACAGGCGCCACGCGTAGTCCTTGAGGTTGGGGCATTCCACGCCGCTGCCCTTGAGCGCGGCCAGCGTGCCGCGGCAGTCGAAGCGCGTGGGGTAGTTGACGAAGGTGAGCATGTCCTCGGGCAGGCCCAGGTCCTTCATGATCGCGTCGCGCACGCGGCGCACCGGCGCCAGCGCCATCAGGCCCTTCTTCACGCTCTTGGGGATGAAGCCGAGCAGCGCCGCATTGACGAACAGGTTCATCTTGGGCGCGTGTGCGGCCTTGCTGAAGATGTCGAGCACGTCGCCCACACGGTAGCCCACCGGGTCCACCAGGTGGAAGCACTCGCCGCCCTTGCGCTGGCCGTGGCTGATGTGGTCGAGCGCGTTGACCACGAAGTCCACCGGCACGATGTTGATACGCCCGCCTTCCAGGCCGATGCTCGGCATCCAGGGCGGCAGCACCTGGCGCATGCGCTGGATGAGCTTGAAGAAGTAGTAGGGCCCGTCGATCTTGTCCATCTCGCCGGTCTGGCTGTCACCCACCACCAGCGCCGGGCGGTACACCGTCCAGGGCATCTTGGTCTCGGCGCGCACGAGCTTCTCGCTCTCGTGCTTGGTCATGAAGTACGGGTGGTCGATGTTCTCGGCCTCCTCGAACATGTCCTCGCGGAACACGCCTTCGTACAGGCCCGCGGCAGCGATCGACGACACGTGATGGAAATGCCCGGCACCGATGGCCTTGGCAAAGTCCAGCGTGTGGCGCGTGCCCTCGATGTTGACCGCCACCTGGCTGTCCTCGTCGGCGCCCAGGTCATACACCGCGGCCAGGTGATAGAAGTGATCGATCTGGCCCTTGAGCGCCTTCACGTCGTCGGCCGAGACCCCAAGCTTCTTCTCGGTGAGGTCGCCGAACACCGGCACCGCCCGCGCAGGGCCCACACCCCAGTGCTCGCGCAGCGCCGCCACCTTGCCCTCGCTTTCCTTGCGGATGAGGAAGTGCACCACGGCACCCTTGCGTTGCAGCAGCTTGCCGACGAGACGCTTGCCGATGAAGCCGGTGGCACCGGTGACGAAGTAATGCATGAAGGATCTCCTGAGCGGATGGTGTGAACGGATCGTCTGCGATTCTGTTGCACGGGCAGGGCCGCTTCATTCCGCAAAAACCCGCGTGCGCTGCAGCAATCTCTAGTCGCGCTTCCCTACACAGAGCCGGCACACACGGCCAACATGCAGGGCCATGGCGGTATTGACCGCCAGCCCCGCCACCGCAATCACCCCACAGGAGCCCGCAGCATGGTCAAGAAAGTCTCCAAGGGCGGCAGCGCCGCCAAGTCCCAAGCCACCGCCAACGCCTCGCCCCTGGCCGGCGCCATCAAGGAATCGGCCCAGCAGATCTGGCTGGCCGGTCTCGGCGCATTCTCCAAGGCCCAGGAAGAAGGTGGCAAGGCCTTCGAGACCCTGGTGAAGGAAGGCATGTCGATCCAGCGCAAGACCCAGGCCGTGGCCGAGGAGCGCATCACCGAGGCCACCAGCCGCGTGAGCAGCATGGCCAACGAGATCCAGAACAAGGCCGCCGGCCAGTGGGACAAGCTCGAGAGCCTGTTCGAAGAGCGCGTGGCCAAGGCGCTCGGCAAGCTCGGTGTGCCCTCGGCGCGCGACGTGGATGCGCTGATGGAGCGCATCGATGCGCTGAACAAGCAAGTGCTCAAGCTCGGTGGCGTGGACGTGCCCGCTGGCAAACCCGCCCGCAAGGCCACGGCGCGCAAGGCCGCTGCGCCGAAGGCGGCAGCCAAACGCGCACCCGCCCGCAAGGCCGCGGCGAAGAAGGCGGCTTGATCCTGCTGCAGCGCAGCAGCGTTGAGCGGGCCCGCGCCCTACACTCGGCCGCATGACCGCACGCCGCAGCTCCCCCGCTCCGCGCATCGCCCTGGCCCTGGCCGGCGGTGGCCCGCTCGGCGCCATCTACGAGATCGGCGCCTTGTGCGCACTCGACGACACGCTCGACGGCCTGAACCTCAATGCCTGTGACCACTACATCGGTGTGTCGGCGGGCGGGTTCATCGCCGCGGCGTTGGCCAACGGCATCACGCCGCGCGAGTTGTGTGAAAGCTTCATCGAAGGCCGACCCCGCTTCGACGGATTCGACCCGGCCTGGCTGATGCGCCCGGCCTGGGGCGAATTCGCGCAGCGCCTGCGCGCGCTGCCGCAGCTGGCCAGCGGTGCGGCGTGGTCGTGGCTGGTGGAGGGCAAGGCGTTTTCGCAGGCCATCGAACGGCTGGGCGCCGCGCTGCCCACGGGTGTGCTCGACAACGAAGCCATCCACACCGAGATCCAGCGCCTCTTCAGCCGCCCGGGGCGCACCAATGACTTCCGTGAACTGAAGGCCCGCCTGACGCTGGTGGCCACCGCGCTGGACAGTGGCGACGCCACGCCCTTCGGCCGCCCGGGCTGGGAACACGTGCCCATCTCGCGCGCCATCCAGGCCAGCGCCGCGCTGCCGGGCCTGTTTCCGCCGGTGCTCATTGATGGCCGGCACTACGTGGACGGGGCGCTCAAGAAGACGCTGCACGCCAGTGTGGCGCTCGACGAGGGCGTTGATCTGCTGTTGTGCGTGAACCCACTGGTGCCCTACCACGCCTCGCCCGAGGCCACACATGAAGGCCGCATCCCTGCGCTGGTGGAAGGCGGCCTGCCGGTGGTGATGAGCCAGACCTTCCGCTCGATGATCCATTCGCGGCTGGAGCTGGGCTTCAAGCAATACGAGCGCACCTATCCGCACACCGACATCGTGCTGCTCGAGCCCGACCAGCGCGACGCCGAGCTGTTCTTCGCCAACACCTTCAGCTACCGCCAGCGCCGCGAAATGGCCGAACACGCCTACCAGCAGACGCGCGCGCTGCTCAAGCTGCGTGCCGGCCGGCTGGCGCCCCAACTGGCGCGCCACGGCATTGCGATCGACCACGCCGCGCTGGCCGACCCGCAGCGCCGCCTGATCGACACCCGCATCAAACCCGCCGACAGCGCGGTGGCCGCGCGCCTGCACCGTGTGCTCGACGAACTGCAGCGGCGCCTGCCGCAACCCGCCTGAGGCGCGCCAGGCACATGGCCAGGAAAGCCCCGCGCCGCACGGCCGAGCGCATCCTCGAAACCACGCTCGACCTCTTCAACCGCTTCGGCGAACCCAACGTCTCGACCACGCTGATCTCGGCCGAGCTCGGCATCAGCCCGGGCAACCTGTACTACCACTACCCGGCCAAGGACGAGCTCATCAACTCGCTGTTCGAGCGCTACGAGCGCGCACTCGGCGAACTGCTGGGCGCGGCCGACGGCGTTCGCAACGTGGAAGACGCCTGGTTCTTCCTGCACTCGCTGTTCGAGCGCATCTGGGAGTACCGCTTCCTTTACCGCGATCTGAACGACCTGCTGTCGAAGAACCGGCTGCTGGAGACGCGCTTCCAGGCACTGCTGGCGGCCAAGACGCGCGCCGTGCGCGGCCTGCTCGGCGGCCTGGGCCGCTCGGGCGCGGTGCAACTCGACAGCCGCGAGGTCGAACCCACGGCCGACAGCATGGTGGTGCTGATCACCTACTGGCTGAGCTACGAATACGTGCGCGACCCGCGGCGCGCGCTGGAACCGGAACAGGCGCAATCGGCCTTGTTGCGCGGTGCCCAACACGTGTTGCACCAACTGGCGCCATATCTGGAGCCAGCGCAGCGGCAGCATCTGATGGGGCTGTCTTCGGCGTACCAGCGCTGATTGTTCTGGGCTGATTCTGTGGCGGGTGTCAGGGCGGTGCCCCTGACGCAAGCGTTGTTGGTATTCCACCGGCGGCGCGCCGACACCTCGTTGCCGAGGGCTTGGGCTGTGTGGACGGGGGCGCCTGTGCGCTGGCGAGGAGCACAGGCTGCGTGGCCGCGCGCGCAGCGCGCTTCGTAAACTGACTCACGGCATCTGTCTGAGGTTCTATGTTTTTCGTCAAGCCGGTTTTGGCAGCAAGCGCGCTGGATCGAAGGTCTCGCTGCCTTTCCAGACCGCGAATGCCACACGCAACAGCTTGCGGCCCAGGATCACCAATGCCTCGGT
>NZ_JAMBNO010000030.1 GCF_023715105.1 Hydrogenophaga intermedia
TCAAACGTCAATCTGGCATTCTTGTGGCTGTTCATCCGACGGGTTTCCTCTGTGAGTGCTGAAGCGTGGTAACTCCAGTCTCCCAGATGCCGTCGGGTGAACAACCTATTGCAACATCACAGCTAGGCCGCGCACCCACCCGGTTTCAAGCGGCTCGGGGCGATGCCGCGCAGCTCACTCCACCCGGCTCGAATCGCCCACCAGCTGGCTGAAACCACCATCGACGTAGATGATCTCCGCCGTGACGCCGGCAGACAGATCGGACAGCAGGAAAGCAGCGACGTTGCCGACGTCCTCGATGGTGACGTTGCGGCGGATCGGTGACACGTCGGCCACCAGATTGAGCAGCTTGCCGAAACCCTTGATGCCGCTGGCCGCCAGCGTCTTGATCGGGCCGGCGCTGATGCCGTTGACGCGCATGCCCTTGGGGCCCAGCGACTCGGCCAGGTAGCGCACCGAGGCTTCCAGGCTGGCCTTGGCCAGGCCCATGGTGTTGTAGTTGGGCACGGCGCGCACGGCACCCAGGTAGCTCAGCGTGAGCAGCGCCGACTTGTCGTTCAGGTAGGGCAGGGCCGCCTTGGCCATGCCGGGAAAGCTGTAGGCGCTGATGTCGTGCGCGATCTTGAATGCCTCACGCGACAGGCCGTCGAGGAAGTCGCCCGCGATGGCTTCGCGCGGCGCGAAACCGATGGCGTGCACGAAGCCGTCGAACTTCGGCCAGGTTTTCGAGAGATCGGTGAACAGCTTTTCGATCTGGGCGTCGTCGCCAACGTCGCAATCGAACACCAGGTTGGAGCCGAACTCGGCCGCGAACTCGGTGATGCGGTCCTTGAAGCGCTCGCCGACGTAGCTGAACGCAAGCTCGGCGCCTTGCGCGTGGCAGGCTTTGGCGATGCCGTAGGCGATGGACCGGTTGGACAGCACGCCCGTGATGAGAAAGCGCTTGCCGGCAAGAAAACCCATGAAACTGTCTCCAGAAAAAATTGCCTCAGAATTGTCGCATGCAGGTATCCCCCCGAATTCCCCGCAACACACTGGCCCGATGGGGCGCGGCGCTGCTGCTGGGGCTGGCGGGGCAGGCCACCTGGGCGGCGCACGGCTACGCGCTGTGGGGCGAGCTCAAGTACCCCGATGGCTTCACGCACTTCGACTACGTGAACCCGCAGGCGCCCAAAGGCGGCGAGCTGCGCCTGGTGAGCAACCTGCGGGTCTCCACCTTCGACAAATACAACCCCTTCACCCTGCGCGGCAGTGCACCGGCCTACCTCAGCGGGCTCATGTTCGACTCGCTGCTCGCGGGCGCGCTGGACGAGACCGGCGCTGCATACGGCCTGCTGGCCGAGGACGTGCAGGCCGCGCCCGATGGCCTGTCGGCCACCTTCCGCCTGCGCGACACAGCCAAGTTCCACAACGGCGACCCGGTGCTGGCCGCTGACGTCAAGCACAGCTTCGACACCCTGCTGGGCCCGCACACCTCGCCCGCGTACAAGACCATCCTGGCCGACCTGGCGGGGCTGGACGTGCTGGGCGAGCGCACCGTGCGTTTCCGCTTCAAGGTGCCCAATCGCGAGTTGCCGCTCACCGTGGGCAGCATCCCCATCTTCAGCCGGCAGTGGGGCAATGAGGTGGACCCGGCCACCGGTCAGCGCAAGACCTTCGACAAGGTCGTGATGGACGTGCCCATCGGCAGCGGGCCGTACAAGATCGGCCCGGTGAAGTTCGGGCGCGACATCACTTACGTGCGCGACCCGGGCTATTGGGCGCGCGACCTGCCGGTGCGCCGCGGTACTGCCAACTTCGACCGCATCACGGTCAAGATCTACAAGGACAACACCGCACGGCTCGAAGCGCTCAAGGCCGGCGAGTTTGACCTGATGCGCTTCTTCTCCGCCGGCGACTGGGCGCGCCGCGTCAACGGCCGCAAGTTCGACAGCGGCGAGCTGGTGAAGGGCGAGTTCACGCACAAGTTGCCCACGGGCTTTCAGAGCTACGTGCTCAACACCCGCCGCAAGCCGCTGGACGACATTCGCGTGCGCGAAGCCCTGGGTCTGGCGGTGGACTACGAGTGGATGAACCGCCAGATGTTCTACGGTGCGTACCAGCGCGTGCGCGGCCTGTTCGGCAACACCGCGTGCGCGGCCGAAGGAACACCCGGCCCCGACGAACTCGCCTTGCTGGAGCCAGGCCGCGCGCAACTGCCGCCAGCCGTTTTCGGCCCGATGTACGCCCCGCCGCGCACCGATGGCGAAAACTCGTTGCGAGGCAACCTGCGCAAGGCGCAGGCGCTGCTGCGAGAGGCGGGCTGGACGGTGCAGGAGGGCGTGCTCAGGAACGCGCAGGGCGAGCCGCTGGTGCTGGAGTACCTCGACAGCGCCGAGGTCGGCGCGCGCGTGGTGGCGCCCTGGATCCGAAACCTGCAAAAGCTCGGCGTCACGCTGCGTTTCCGTCCGGTCGATTTCGCGCTCTACCAGCAGCGGTTGCGCAGCTTTGACTTCGACATCATCTCGCTGGCCTTCCAGGGCACGCACAACCCGGGCTCGGAATACGCCGACATCTTCGGCAGCGAGGCCGCGAAGACGCCGGATTCGGGCAATTACAGCGGCCTGGCGAACCCCGCGGTGGACCGGATCATCACGCGCATGGTGGGGGCCAAGACGCAGCCCGAGTTCCAGGCCGCATGCCGCGCGCTGGATCGCGCCATCAGCCACAGCCACGTGCTGATCCCGCAGTGGTCAGCCTCGACGCATCGCATGGCCTACAACGCCTGGCGGCTGCAGCGCCCCGCGACCATGCCCCCTTACGCGTCGGGTGAAGCCTGGGCCATCGACACCTGGTGGGCGGCCCCACCCCGAAAGGACTGACGCGCCATGTGGGTCTACATCCTCAAGCGCCTGCTGCTCATGCTGCCCACGCTGTTCGGCGTGTTGCTGATCACCTTCGTGGTGATTCAGTTCGTGCCCGGCGGGCCGGTGGAGCAGTACCTGGCCGAGGCGCGTGCGGCCGCCGGCACCGGGGCCGAAGGTGGCTCGGTGTACCGGGGCGGGCAGGGCGTGGACCCGCAACGCATCGAGCAGATCAAGGCGCTCTACGGCTTCGACAAGCCCGCGCATGAGCGCTTCTTCGAGATGCTGGGCCGCTTTGCACGCTTTGACCTGGGCACCAGCTTTTTCCAGAACAAGCCGGTCGGCCAGCTCATTCTGGAGAAGCTGCCGGTGTCGATCAGCCTGGGGCTGTGGACCTTTCTCATCAGCTACGGTGTGGCGGTGCCACTGGGTGTGGCCAAGGCGGTGCGTGCTGGCACGCGCTTCGATCTCGTGACCACGCTGCTCATCCTCGTCGGCTACGCCATCCCCGGCTTCGTGCTCGGCGTGGCGCTGCTGGTCATCTTCGGTGGCCAGTTGCAGTGGTTTCCGCTGCGCGGACTCACCTCGTCCAACTGGGAAGAGCTGAGCTGGGGTGCGCGCATCGTCGACTACCTCTGGCACATCACGCTGCCCGTCACGGCCATGGTGCTGGGCAGCTTCGCCGTCACGGCCATGCTCACGAAGAACGCTTTCCTCGAGGAGATACGCAAGCAGTATGTGATGACCGCGCGCGCCAAGGGCCTGGGCGAGCGCCAGGTGCTGTGGAAGCACGTGATGCGCAACGCGATGATTCCCATCGTCACCGGCTTTCCGGCGGCCTTCATTGGCGCCTTCTTCACCGGCGCGCTGCTGATCGAGACCCTGTTCTCGCTCGATGGCCTGGGCCTGCTCAGCTACGAGAGCGTGATCCGGCGTGACTATCCGGTGGTCATGGGCACGCTGTTCCTGTTCACCCTGATCGGCCTGGTCACCAAGCTGATTTCCGATCTTTGCTACGTGTGGGTCGACCCGCGCGTGAAGTTCGACTGATGGCTCCCACCCCCTCGATCAGCCCCGGCCGCCGCGCGTGGCAGCGCTTCAAGCGCAACAAACTCGGCTACTGGAGTCTGGTGGCCTTCTGCGTGCTGTTGGTGGCCAGCCTGTTTGCCGAGATGCTGTCGAACGACCGGCCGCTGGTGGTGCGCTACGAAGGTCAGACCTACTTCCCCGTCGTGCAGGAACTGCCGGAGACCGTGTTCGGCGGCGACTTCGAGACCCCCACCGACTACCTGGACCCCTTCATCCGCGAGCAGGTTACCAAGGGAGACAACTGGGCGCTGTACGCGCCCAACCCGTACGGCTCCCAAACCATCAACTACTTTGCCGAGATGCCCAACCCCTCGGGTCCGAGCCGCGCCAACTGGCTCGGCACCGACGACCGCGGGCGCGACCTGCTGGCTCAGCTGATCTACGGTTTTCGCGTGAGCGTGCTGTTCGCGCTCGCGCTCACGGCCATCGGCGTGGTGCTGGGCATCGTCACCGGTGCCATCCAGGGTTTCTTCGGTGGCAAGACGGACCTGGCCTTCCAGCGCTTCATCGAGATCTGGGGCGCCATGCCCGAGCTCTACCTGCTGATCATCTTTTCCGCCGTGTTCGCACCCAGCGTGGGGCTGCTGCTCATCCTGCTCAGCCTGTTCGGCTGGATGGGCCTGTCCGACTACGTGCGCGCCGAGTTCCTGCGCAACCGCCAGCTCGACTACGTGCGCGCCGCGCGCGCCATGGGCCTGAGCAACGCGCAGATCATCTGGCGCCACATCCTGCCCAACAGCCTCACGCCAGTGGTCACCTTCCTGCCGTTTCGCATGAGCGCGGCCATCCTGGCTCTCACCTCGCTCGACTTTCTGGGCCTGGGCGTGCCGCCCGGCACGCCCTCGCTGGGCGAGCTGCTGAGCCAGGGCAAGAACAGCATCGACGCTTGGTGGATTTCGCTCTCCACCTTCGGCGTGCTGGTGCTCACGCTGTTGCTCCTCACCTTCATGGGCGATGCGCTGCGCGACGCGCTCGACCCGCGAAAGGCCGACCGATGAGCGCTGCGCCCCTGCTTGACGTGCGCCAGCTGCGCGTGGCCTTTGGTGGCAAGCCGGTGGTGCACGGGATGGATTTTTCCATCGCGCCCGGTGAAAAGCTCGCCCTGGTGGGCGAATCGGGCTCGGGCAAAACCGTCTCCGCGCTCTCGTTGCTGCGCCTGGTGGTCAACGCCGAGGTGAGCGGCAGCGCCATGCTCGGCGGGCGCGACTTGCTGGCGCTGAGCGAGCGCGAGCTGCGCGGCGTGCGCGGCGACGAGGTGGCCGTGATCTTCCAGGAGCCGATGACCGCGCTCAACCCGCTCTACACCGTGGGCAACCAGATCGCCGAGGTGCTGCAGTTGAAGCGCGGTCTCAGCGCTGCACAGGCCAGGGCAGGCGTGGTGGAACTGCTGGCGTCCACCGGCATTCCCGAGCCCGAGCGCCGTGCTGGCGCCTACCCGCACCAGCTCAGCGGCGGCCAGCGGCAGCGGGCCATGATCGCCATGGCGCTGGCCAGCCAGCCGAAGCTGCTGATCGCCGACGAGCCCACCACCGCGCTCGACGTCAGCCTGCGTGGGCAGATCCTCGATCTGTTGTCAGACCTGCAACGGCAGCATGGCATGGCGGTGCTGATGATCACGCACGACCTCAACCTGGTGCGCCGCTTTGCCGACCGCGTGGCCGTGATGGAGAGCGGCCAGTTGGTGGAGCAGGGCACCGTGGCCACGGTGTTCGAGCACCCGCAGCACGCCTACACGCGCAAGTTGCTGGCCAGCAAGCCCGAGCGTGCGGTGGACGACACCCCTGCCGGTGACGAGGCGCCCGTGATGCGGGCCGAGGGGCTGCGCGTGAGCTACCCGGTGCCGCTGCCCGGTCTGCGGGGCTGGTTCCGCCGTGGGCGCTTCGTGGCGGTGCAGGGCGCCGATCTGTCCGTGCCACCCGGGCGCACCCTCGGCGTCGTGGGTGAATCCGGCTCGGGCAAGAGCACGCTCGCACTGGCGGCGCTGGGCCTGTTGCCCTTCGAGGGCCGGCTCGCCGTGGCCGGCACCGGCTGGGACGAAGCCCGCCGCGCCAAGGCCCTGCGTGCGCTGCGCCAGCGTGTTCAGGTCGTGTTCCAGGACCCGTTTTCCTCGCTCTCGCCGCGCCTGACGATCGAGCAGATCGTGGGCGAGGGCCTGCACGTGCACCGTCCCGACATCACGCCCGCGCAGCGCCGGGAGCGTGTGTGTGCGCTGCTGGTCGAAGTGGGGTTGGCCGATACGCCCGACGCCGCGAGCGTGCTGCTGCCGCGCTACCCGCACGAGTTTTCGGGCGGCCAGCGTCAGCGGCTGGCGATCGCGCGCGCCCTTATCGTCGAGCCGCAACTGCTGGTGCTCGACGAGCCCACCAGTGCGCTCGACGTGACGGTGCAGAAGCAGGTGCTGGGCCTGCTGCAGCGGCTGCAGCGCGACCGGGGCCTGAGCTACCTGCTCATCACGCACGACGTGGACGTGATCCGCGCCATGGCGCACGAGGTCATCGTCATGAAGGACGGCGCCATCGTCGAACGCGGCCCGGCACTGGATGTGCTCGGCACGCCACAACACCCCTACACGCAGCTGCTGGTGCAGGCGGCGGCTTGACCCAGGTCAGCCCCGCACCACGGATGCCGGGCCACAATGGTCGTGTCACACCGTCAGCCGATGTCCGAACCCGCGCCCATCACGATCACGTCGCCTTTGCACTGGCTCGCCCTGGGCTGGCGCGACCTGTGGGCACACCCGGTGCCGGGGCTGTTGCACGGCGCGCTGATCGCCCTGTTCGGTGGTGCCTTGCTGCTGTTGGCGCACGAGCGCTTCTGGCTCCTGGCCGGTGCTTTCTCGGGCTTTCTCATCGTCGCGCCGATCCTGGCGACCGGTCTGTACGCGGTGAGTCGCGCGCTGGCCGTGGGCCGGCGCCTGCCGCTGCGCGAAGTGCTGGACGTTTGGCGCTCGCGCGACCCCCGGCTGGTTCGCTTCGGCCTGCTGCTGGCCCTGGCCGGCACGGGCTGGGTGCTCACCTCGGCCGGCCTGATCACCCTGGCCGCGCCCGCGCCGGTGGAAAAACCGGTCGACTTCCTGCGGGTGGTGGTGCTGGCGCCGCAGGCGGGGCTGTTCGAGGTCTGGCTGCTGCAGGGCGCACTGCTGGCCGCACCGGTGTTTGCCAGCACCGTGGTGGCCCTGCCGATGCTGGTGGACCAGCCCGTGCCGGTGCACCAGGCGGTGGGCGCCAGCTGGCGCGCCGTGGCCAACCACCCGGCGGTGCTGGTACTCTGGGCGCTGCTGCTGGCGGTCATCACCGCCCTGGCGATGCTGTTGGCCCTGGTCGGGCTGGTGGTGGTCATTCCCTGGTTGGCCCACGCCAGCTGGCACGCCTACCGCGATCTGGCGGGGCGCTGAGCCATGCAACCGGGCACCCTCTGGGGCTACACCGAGGCGCAGATCGCCCAGTTCGGCCTGACCTTCGGTGTCGGCGCCTTCATCCTGTACATGCTGTTCATCGTCTTCAACCTGGCGCGCGAATCCAAGGCCGGGCGCTTCGGCACCTTTGTGCTGTTCATGGTGCTGTCCTTCGGGATGCTGGGTTTTCTGGCCAAGAACCTGATCCAGTGGCTGCTGGGCATGTGAAGAAAGCTGGCTCGCGGCTTGCTTGAGGGGGTTTGAGCGGCTACAATGTGCGCTTCACGACCAAATGGGCGGGTTACTACCGGCCCATTTTTTTTGGCCGGGCGGGAAACCGATGCCGGCTTGACGCGTTACTCCATGGGCTGGCAAGACACCGTCGCACAAACCGTGGCCGGACTCGGCTTCGATCTGGTGGACCTCGAAAGGTCCGCCGGCGGCTTGCTGCGCGTGACCATCGACTGGCCCTGGACGCCGCCGGCCGATGGGCAGCCCCTGCCAACCGAGCAGTTCGTGACGGTGGAGGACTGCGAGCGCGTCACCCGCCAGTTGCAGTACGCGCTGGAGGTCGAAGGCATGGAGTACCGCCGCCTCGAAGTGGGCTCGCCGGGCATCGACCGCCCGCTGCGCAGCGAGAACGATTTTCGCCGCTTCGAGGGCCAGGTGGTCGACATCACGCTCAAGGCGCCGTTGGGTGCCAACACGGCGGTGGCGGCCAACCGCAAGAAATTCCGCGGCACGCTGGAGCGTGTCGAAGGCGCGCAAGCGGGCGCCGGGCAGTGGCAGATCGTGTGGAGCGATGAGCCGCCCGTCAAGCCAGGCCAGCGCGTGAGCAAGAAGCGCGAGCCAGCGCCGCTGCAGGCGTTGGGCTTCACGCTGGACGAGATTGCACAGGCGCGGCTGGCGCCGATCGTGAATTTCAAGGGGCGTGGCGCCCCCGGCGCCTGAGGCGCTGTCGGAACAAGACCAAGGATCGAACTGGAAAGGTGGGCTGAACGATGAACCGCGAAATGTTGATGCTGATCGATGCCATCTCGCGCGAGAAGAACGTCGAGCGCGACGTGGTGATGAGCGCGGTCGAGCAGGCCCTGGCCTCGGCGACGAAGAAGCTCTACAAGGGTGAGGTCGACATCCGCGTGGCCATGGACCCGGACACCGGCGCCTACGAAACCTTCCGCCGTTGGCTGGTGGTGCCCGACGAGGCTGGCCTGCAGAACCCCGATGCCGAAGAACTGCTCTCCGATGCCCGCGACGAGATCGCCGACATCGAGGAAGGCGACTACATCGAAAAGCCGGTGGAGAGCGTGCCGATCGGCCGCATCGGCGCCATGGCCGCCAAGCAGGTCATCCTGCAAAAAATCCGCGATGCCGAGCGCGAAATGCTGCTCAACGACTTCATGTCGCGCGGCGACAAGATCTTCGTCGGCACCGTCAAGCGTCTCGACAAGGGCGACCTGATCGTCGAGAGCGGCCGCGTCGAAGGCCGCTTGAAGCGCGGCGAAATGATCCCGAAGGAAAACTTCCGCACCGGCGACCGCGTGCGCGCCATGATCATGGAAGTCGACCTGACGCTGCGCGGCGCGCCCATCCTGCTGTCGCGCTCCGCGCCCGAATTCATGATCGAGCTCTTCCGCCAGGAAGTGCCCGAAATCGAGCAGGGCCTGCTCGAGATCAAGAAATGCGCCCGCGACCCGGGCTCGCGCGCCAAGATCGCCGTGCACACCAACGACCGCCGCATCGACCCGATCGGTACCTGCGTCGGCGTGCGTGGTTCGCGCGTGAACGCCGTCACCAACGAACTCGCGGGTGAGCGCGTGGACATCGTGCTGTGGTCGGAAGACCCGGCGCAATTCGTCATCGGCGCGCTCGCGCCGGCCAATGTGGTCTCCATCGTCGTGGACGAAGAGCGCCACGCCATGGACGTCGTGGTGGACGAAGAGAACCTCGCCATCGCCATCGGCCGCGGCGGCCAGAACGTGCGTCTGGCCAGCGAACTCACCGGCTGGCGCATCAACATCATGACGGCCGACGAGTCCGCGCAGAAGCAGGCCGAAGAGGCCAGCGGCATCCGCGAACTGTTCATGTCCAAGCTCGACGTGGACCAGGAGATCGCCGACATCCTGATCGAAGAGGGCTTCACCAGCCTCGAAGAAGTGGCCTACGTGCCGCTGCAGGAGATGCTGGAGATCGAATCCTTCGACGAGGAAACCGTCAACGAACTGCGCACCCGCGCCAAGGACGCCCTGCTCACGATGGAAATCGCGCGCGAGGAAAACGTCGAAGAGGTGTCCCAGAACCTCAAGGACCTCGAGGGCATCACGCCCGAGCTCATTGCCAAGCTGGCCGAGGCCGGCGTGCATACCCGCGACGATCTGGCCGATCTCGCCACGGACGAGCTGACCGAGATCACCGGCCAGTCGGAAACGGAAGCCACCGACCTGATCATGAAAGCCCGCGCGCATTGGTTCACCGGTGACGAAGCGCAGTCGCAATCCTGATCACGGAGGCCCACGGAGCACAGCACACATGACCAGTACCACCGTCGCCGAATTCGCCGCCGAATTGAACAAACCCGCCGCCGTCCTGCTGGAGCAGCTCTCCGCAGCCGGTGTGAGCAAGTCCGCCCCGACCGACCCGATCACCGAGTCGGACAAGCAGCGCCTGCTCGGCCACCTGAAGGCTGCGCACGGCACGGCCGGGGGCGAGCGCAAGAAGATCACGCTGGTGAAGAAATCCACCTCCGAGATCAAGCAGGCCGATGCCATGGGGCGTGCCCGCACCATCCAGGTGGAGGTGCGCAAGAAGCGCACCTTCATCAAGCGCGACGACGAAACGGTGGCAGCGCCGCCGACCGAAGTGGAGGCCGCCGAGCCGGCCGCGCCGGTGATCGACAGCGCCGAGCTCGCACGTCGCGAGGAAGAGGCCCGTCGCCAGGCCGAGCTGATCCGCCGCCAGGAGGAAGAGCTCGCGGCCAAGCGCGCTGCACGAGAGGCCGAGGAAGCGCGCGCAGCTGCTGCCGAGGCCGCTGCTGCCCAGGCCGCCGAAGCCGCTGAAGCCGCCGAGGCTGCCGCTGCGGCGGTCAAGGCCACCGCCGAAGCGCCCGCTGCCGAAGCCGCTGCACCCGCGCCCACGGCCAAGGCCGTCAAGGTGAAGGGGCCCGACAAGGAGGCCGCTGCGAAGGCCGCAGCTGAAAAGGCCGCCGAAGACAAGAAGGCCGAGGATGCGCGCGCTGCCGAACTGCTGGAGCGTCGCCGCAAGGCCGAGGCCGAAGCTGCGAACATCCGCGCCATGATGGCCGCGCCCGCGCGCACGCTGGTGGCCAAGAAGCCCGAGCCGGCGCCCGACGCCAAGGCGGGCCTCAAGGGCACGCTGCACAAGCCTGCCGGCACGCCCACCAAGGCACCTGGCACGGCAGCGCCGGCCGCGGCCGCCGCCGGTGGCAAGAAGGAGGTCAAGTCCGAGAACCTCTCGTCGACCTGGAAGGACGACGCCGCCAAGAAGAAGGAAATCAAGACCCGCGGCGACACCAGCTCGGGCCGCAGCAACTGGCGCAGCGGGCCGCGTGGTGGCGGTGGTCGTCGTGGCGATCGCGGCGATTCGCGCGATGGTCAAGGCGGCTTCCAGGCCCCGGCCGAATTCAAGCAGCTTGAAGTGCACGTGCCCGAGACCATCACGGTCGCGGAACTCGCCCACAAGATGGCGGTGAAGTCGTCCGAGGTCATCAAGCAGCTCATGAAGCTGGGCCAGATGGTCACGATCAACCAGTCGCTCGACCAGGACACCGCGATGATCGTGGTGGAAGAACTCGGCCACAAGGCGGTGCAGGCTGCCCTGGACGACCCCGAGGCGTTCACCGAAGAGGAAGTGCAGGGCCAGCAGGCCGATGCGCTGCCGCGCGCCCCGGTGGTTACCGTGATGGGCCACGTGGACCACGGCAAGACCTCGCTGCTGGACTACATCCGCCGTGCGAAGGTGGCTGCTGGCGAAGCCGGCGGCATCACGCAGCACATCGGCGCCTACCACGTGAACACGCCGCGTGGCATGGTCACCTTCCTGGACACCCCGGGCCACGAGGCTTTCACGGCCATGCGTGCCCGCGGTGCCCAGGCCACCGACATCGTGATCCTGGTTTGCGCGGCCGACGACGGTGTCATGCCGCAGACCAAGGAAGCCATCAAGCACGCCAAGGCGGCCGGGGTGCCGATCGTCGTGGCCATGACCAAGGCCGACAAGCCCGAAGCCAACATCGAGCGGGTGAAGTCCGAGCTCGTGGGTGAACAGGTGGTGCCTGAGGAATTCGGTGGCGAGTCGCCTTTCGTGGCGGTCTCGGCCAAGACGGGCCAGGGCATCGACGACCTGCTGGAGCAGGTGCTGCTGCAGGCCGAGGTGCTGGAGCTCAAGGCCCCGGTGGATGCCATGGCCAAGGGTCTGGTAATCGAAGCGCGCCTGGACAAGGGCCGCGGCGCCGTGGCCACCGTGCTGGTGCAAAGCGGCACGCTGCGCGTGGGCGACGTGGTGCTGGCGGGCCAGACCTCGGGACGCGTGCGCGCCATGCTCGACGAAAACGGCCGCAACGCCAAGGAAGCTGGCCCCTCCATTCCGGTGGAGATCCAGGGTCTGGCCGAAGTGCCGCAAGCCGGTGACGAGTTCATGGTGATGGCCGACGAGCGCCGTGCGCGCGAGATCGCCACCTACCGTGCAGGCAAGTACCGCAGCACCAAGCTGGCCAAGCAGCAGGCCGCCAAGCTGGAGAACATGTTCTCCGACATGGCCGCTGGCGAGGTCAAGACGCTGCCGATCATCCTCAAGGCCGACGTGCAGGGTTCGCAGGAGGCGCTGGCCGCCGCGCTGCTCAAGCTCTCGACCGAAGAGGTGCGCGTGCAGATGGTGTACGCGGGCGTGGGCGGCATCAGCGAGAGCGACATCAACCTCGCGATCGCCTCGGGCGCCGTGGTCATCGGCTTCAACGTGCGCGCCGATGCCGGTGCGCGCAAGCTGGCTGAAGGCAACGAGATCGACCTGCGCTACTACAACATCATCTACGACGCGGTGGACGAGTTGAAGGCGGCCATGTCCGGCATGCTCGCCCCCGAAAAGCGCGAAGAGATCATCGGCATGGCCGAGATCCGCACGGTGTTCGTGGCGTCCAAGATCGGCACGGTGGCGGGCTGTATGGTCACCTCCGGCATGGTCACGCGCTCGGCGCATTACCGCCTGCTGCGCGACAACGTGGTGGTGCACACCGGCGAGCTCGAGTCGCTCAAGCGCCTCAAGGACGACGTGCGCGAGGTCAAGGAAGGCTTCGAGTGCGGTATCAAGCTGCGCAACTACAACGACATCAAAGAGGGCGACCAGCTCGAGTTCTTTGAGGTCAAGGAAGTGGCGCGCACGCTGTAAGGCGGGCGCACCGGAGAAGGCCCATGCCCCGCAAGGCGTCGTCCGTACCCAACCGCGGCTACCGCGTGGCCGACCAGATCCAGCGCGATCTGGCCGAGCTGATCGCGCGCGAGTTGAAGGACCCGCGCGTGGGTATGGTCACGCTCAACGCGGTCGAGGTCACGCCCGACTACGCGCACGCCAAGGTCTTCTTCAGCCTGCTCACCGGCAACCCCGAGGAAACCACCGAAGGCCTCAACGCTGCGGCCGGCTTCCTGCGTAGCGCGCTGTTCAAGCGCCTGCACATCCACACCGTGCCCACGCTGCATTTCGTGTTCGACCGCACCACCGAGCGTGCAGCCGACATGAACGCCTTGATCTCCAAGGCTGTGGCTTCGCGTTCCAAGAACGAGGACTGAGCATGGAGCGCCAACGCACGAGGGTGCAACGGCGCCCCGTGCATGGGGTGCTGCTGCTCGACAAACCGCTGGGGTTTTCCAGCAACCAGGCCTTGCAAAAGGCCAAGTGGTTGCTGCGCGCCGAAAAGGCCGGTCACACCGGTACGCTGGATCCGCTGGCCAGCGGCGTGCTGCCGTTGTGCTTCGGTGCGGCCACCAAGTTCAGCCAGCTTCACCTGGACGCCGACAAGACCTACGAGACCACCGTGCGCCTGGGCGTGCGCACCACCACGGCCGACGCCGAGGGCGACGTGATCGACACCCGCGCGGTGACTTGCAGCGTGGGCCAGGTGGTCGAGACGCTGGATCGCTTCATGGGCGAGATCGACCAGGTGCCGCCCATGCACAGCGCGCTCAAGAAGGACGGCAAGGCGCTGTACGAGTACGCGCGCGACGGCGAAACCGTGGAGCGCGATGCGCGCCGCGTCACCATTCACGACATCGAGCTGCTGCACATGCAACTCGATGGCGATGCACCGCAGCTGCGCCTGCGTGTGGTGTGCAGCAAGGGCACCTACATCCGCACGCTGGGCGAAGACATCGGCGAAGCCCTGGGCTGCGGCGGCCATCTCATCGCGCTGCGCCGCGTAGCGACCGGCCCGTTCGATGTGGCCGACGCGGTCACACTCGACGCACTCGAGGCCATGAGCGAGACCGACCGCGTCGACGCACTGCTGCCCGTGCAAGCCTTGCTCGCGGGTCACGAGCGCGTCACGCTCGACGCCGAGCATGCGGGCCGCTTCCTGAGCGGCGTGCGCCGCCGCGGCGACTGGCCCGACCGCGAGCGCGTGGCCGTCTTCGGCCCACCGCCGCACCCCGATTCCCCCCCTGTCTTGCTGGGCAGCGCCCACACCAAGGCGGGTGAACTCATCCCGGGCCGCTTGCTGAGCCCGACCGACATCCAGCAAATCGCAGACCTCACCGAGGCACACGCATCATGACCAGAGCCATCCGCAACATCGCCATCATCGCCCACGTCGACCACGGCAAGACCACCATGGTCGACCAGCTCCTGCGCCAGTCGGGCACCTTCGCCGAGCACGAGAAGGTGGTCGACACCGTGATGGACAACAACGCCATCGAGCGCGAGCGCGGCATCACCATCCTGGCCAAGAACTGCGCCGTGAGCTGGAAGGGCACGCACATCAACATCGTCGACACCCCCGGCCACGCGGACTTCGGCGGCGAGGTGGAGCGCGCGCTGTCCATGGTCGACGGCGTGCTGCTGCTGATCGACGCGCAGGAAGGCCCGATGCCGCAGACGCGCTTCGTGACCAAGAAGGCGCTGGCCCTCGGCCTCAAACCCATCGTGGTGGTGAACAAGGTCGACAAGCCCGGTGCCAACTGCGACAAGGTGGTCAACGCCGCGTTCGATCTGTTCGACAAGCTGGGCGCCACCGACGAGCAGCTCGATTTCCCCGTGGTTTATGCCTCGGGCATCAACGGCTGGTCTTCCCTGGTGGAAGGCCCGGCGGGCGAGCAGTGGGGCCCCGACATGTCGGCCCTGTTCGACACCGTGCTCAAGCACGTGCCGGCCCAGAAGGGCGACCCGAACGCACCGCTGCAGCTGCAGATCTCGGCGCTCGACTTCTCCACCTTCGTCGGCCGCATCGGCGTGGGCCGCATCAGCAACGGCACCATCCGCCCCGGCATGGACGTGCTGGTGGCCGAGGGCCCGGAAGGCAAATCGTACAAGGGCCGCATCAACCAGGTGCTGACCTTCCAGGGCCTGGACCGCGTGCAGGCCACCGAGGCCGGGCCGGGCGATATCGTGCTGATCAACGGCATCACCGATATCGGCATCGGCGTGACGGTGACCGACATCGACAAACCGATGCCGCTGCCCATGCTGAAAGTGGACGAGCCGACGCTGACGATGAACTTCTGCGTCAACACCAGCCCGCTGGCCGGGCGCGAAGGCAAGTTCGTCACCAGCCGCCAGATCTGGGACCGCCTGCAGAAGGAACTGCAAAGCAACGTGGCCCTGCGCGTGAAGGAAACCGACGAAGACGGCGTGTTCGAGGTCTCGGGCCGCGGCGAACTGCACCTGACCATCCTGCTGGAGAACATGCGCCGCGAAGGCTACGAGCTGGCCGTGAGCAAGCCGCGCGTGGTGTTCAAGGAGATCAATGGCGAACGCCACGAGCCGATCGAGCTGGTGACGGCCGACGTGGAAGAGCAGCACCAGGGCGGCGTGATGCAGGCCCTGGGCGAGCGCAAGGGCGAACTGGTGAACATGGAACCCGACGGCCGTGGCCGTGTGCGACTGGAATACCGCATTCCGGCGCGCGGCCTGATCGGTTTCACCAACGAATTCCTCAACCTCACGCGCGGCTCGGGCCTGATCTCCAACATCTTCGACGGCTACGAGCCGCACAAGGGTGAGGTGGCCGCACGCAAGAACGGCGTGCTCATCAGCATGGACGACGGCGAGATCTTCAACTACGCGTTGGGCAAGCTTGACGACCGCGGCCGCATGTTCGTCAAGGCCAACGACCCGGTGTACGAGGGCATGATCGTCGGCATCCACAGCCGCGACAACGACCTGGTGGTCAACGCCACGCGCACCAAGCAGCTCACCAACTTCCGTGTGAGCGGCAAGGAAGACGCGATCAAGATCACGCCCCCGATCCAGCTCACGCTGGAGTACGGCGTGGAGTTCATCGAGGACGACGAGCTGGTCGAGATCACGCCCAAGAGCATCCGCCTGCGCAAGCGCTTCCTGAAAGAGCACGAGCGCAAGCGCGCCTCGCGGGAAGCCTGACCCGACCATGCCGTTTCGCGCGCTCAGTCGCCTGACGCACACCCAGGCCGTGTTCCTGATGGTCGCGGTGACCCTGATGTGGTCCATCGCGGGCGTGGTGTCGCGCCAGCTCGAATCGGCCGCGCGCTTCGAGGTCACCTTCTGGCGCAGCGCGTTCACCGCGCTGTCGCTGCTCATCATCCTGCCGCTGTGGCGCGCGGCCGACCGCGCCAACGGCGTGCTGTCGGACGACGCGGGGCAGGGCGTGCTGCAACGCCACTGGGGCGTGCTGCCACGCTCGCGCGCCTTCTGGGTCAGCGGGGTGTGCTGGAGCGTGATGTTCACCGCCTTCATGCTGGCGCTGACCTTCACCACCGTGGCCAACGTGCTGATCGTCATGTCGTTGGGCCCGCTGCTGACCGCGCTGGTGGCGCGCTTCACCATCGGGCAGCGGCTGGCTCCGCGCACCTGGGCCGCCATCGTGGCCGCGGGCGCGGGCATCGTCTACATGTACGGCAGCCAGTTCCTGCAGGCCTTTGCCGACCCAGCGTTCGACACCGCCAACCTGATCATCGGCTCGCTCACCGCGCTGTGCGTGCCCATCGCGGGCGCCATCAACTGGACGGTGGTGCAGCGCAGCCAGACCCACGGCGAGAAGATCGACCTCGTGCCCTCGGTGCTGCTGGGCGGCGTGATTTCGTCGCTGGTCACCTTGCCGCTGGCCATGCCGTTCGCCGCCACCGGCAGCGACGTCGCCTGGCTCGCGCTGCTGGGTCTCGTGCAACTGGCCATTCCCTGCGCGCTGGCGGTGGTCTGCGCGCGTTCGCTCAAGGCGCCCGAGGTGTCGTTGCTGGCACTGCTCGAAGTGATCTTCGGCATCCTGCTGGCGTGGGTGGGCGCCGGTGAGGCGCCGGGCACCGCGGTGCTGATCGGCGGCACCGTGGTCATCGGCGCGCTGTTCACCAACGAGTTGCTGGGCTGGCGCTCGCGCGGCGGCACCCCGCGCATCCAGACGCTGCAAGCCAGCCAGAACACCGATTGAGTTTTCCCGAGGAGAAGTGATCATGTCGTCGCCCGAGCCCACCGTCATCGTCGAAGTGCAAGGCCGTGTCGGCCTCATCACCCTCAACCGGCCCAAGGCGCTCAACGCGCTCTCGCTGGAGATGATCCGCACGCTCAGCACCACGCTGCTGGCCTGGCGGGAAGACCCGGGCGTCATCGCGGTGGCCATCCGTGGCAACGGCAAGGAGGGCCCGTTCGGCGCCTTCTGCGCCGGTGGCGACATCCGCTTCTTCCACCAGGCCGCACTCGCGGGCAACCCCGAGCTCGAGGACTTCTTCACCGAGGAATACGCGCTCAACCACCTGATCCACACCTACCCCAAGCCCTACATCGCCTTCATGGACGGCATCTGCATGGGCGGCGGCATGGGCATCAGCCAGGGCGCGAGCCTGCGTGTGGTCACCGAGCGCAGCAAGCTCGCCATGCCCGAGACCAACATCGGCCTGTTCCCGGACGTGGGCGGCGGCTACTTCCTGAGCCGTTGCACCGGGCGCCTGGGCGAGTACCTGGCGCTCACCGGCCACGTGCTGCAGGGCAAGGACGCCATGGCCGCCGGACTGGCCGACGGCTTCATCGAATCGGGCCGGCTGGTGGGTTTGTGGACCACCCTCAGCACCACGCCCTTCGAAACCGGCGAGGCCGTGCAGCGCTGGGTCACCAACCACCTGCAGACCACCGCACCCAAGGCCCCCTGGCCCGCGGCCGAGATCGACCGCATCTTCACCCAGACGAAAGTGCGCGAGATCGTCGCCACCCTGGAAGGCACCGACAGCGACTGGGCGCAAGCCACCGCCAAGGTGCTGCGCCAACGCTCGCCGCTGATGCTGCACGTGGTGCTGGAACAGATCCGCCGTGCCCGCAAGCTCGGCCTGGCCGACGATCTGCGCATGGAACGCGGTCTGGTGCGCCGCTGCTTCCACCTGCGCCCTGGCGCCGCCAGCGAAACCGTCGAAGGCATCCGCGCCCTTGCGGTCGACAAAGACCACGCCCCCAAGTGGAACCCGGCCCGCATCGAAGACGTGACGCCTGCCGAGGTGGCCGCGTTCTTCGAGCCGCCCTGGCCGGCGCACGCGCACCCGTTGGCGCATCTGGGCTGAGCCGAATCCGTTGGGGCTGCCCCTCAGCGGTTGCGGCTCTTCATCGCCCGCTCCACCTCGCGCTTGCCTTCGCGTTCCTTGATGGTGTCGCGTTTGTCGTGCTCGCCCTTGCCTTTGGCCAGGGCGATCTCGCATTTCACGTGGCCGCCTTTCCAGTGCAGGTTCAGCGGCACCAGGGTGAAGCCTTTTTGTTCCACCTTGCCGATCAGGCGCTGGATCTGTTCCTTGTGCAGCAGCAGCTTCTTGGTGCGCACGGAATCGGCCGTGACATGAGTGCTGGCGGTGCGCAAGGGGTTGATCTGGCAGCCGATAAGGAAGAGCTCACCGTCGCGGATGACGACGTAGCCGTCGGTGAGCTGCACCTTGCCTTCGCGCAGCGCCTTCACCTCCCAGCCTTGCAGCACCATGCCCGCTTCGAAGCGCTCCTCGATGGCGTAGTTGAACAACGCCTTCTTGTTGTCGGCGATGCGGCTGTCGCCCGCGGTGGGCTTGGATTTCTGGGTGGTGGCCATGGGGTTCTGTGTGGGGCCATACATGGGGCGATATGGCCTTCTTTGCAAGGCCACCTAGAATCGTCGCGGCCTTGCATGTGCCCCCGCCAACGGTGCGGCGCACCGCGCAAGGACCGGCGATTGTATGAAAACCATTCACAAGTCCGTGCTGTTGTGGCACAGCGCGCACGAGATGTTTGCGCTCGTGACCGACGTGCAGCATTACCCGCAGTTCCTGCCCTGGTGTGACCGGGGCGACGTGCTCGAGCGCAGCGAGCAGGGCATGGTGGCGCGCGTGGGCATGGCCATCGCGGGCCTGCAGCAGAGCTTCACCACCCGCAACCGGCATGTGGAGGACCGCGAGGTCTTCATGGAGCTGGTCGACGGCCCGTTCTCCGCGCTCGATGGCCACTGGAAGTTCACCCCCCTGGGCGACGGCAGCCAGCGCGCCTGCAAGGTGGAGTTCACGCTGCGCTACGGTTTTGGCAGCAGCGCGCTGGGTGCGGTGGTGGGCCCGGTGTTCGACCGCATCGCCGGCAGCCTGGTGGACGCGTTCGTCAAGCGCGCCGACGAGGTCTACGGGGCGGGATGAGCATGCAGGTCGTGCTGGTGTTTTCCCCCGCCGCGCGCGAAGTGCACGAGGCCGAACTCGATCTGCCCGACGGCACGACGGTGGCCGATGCGCTACGCGCCAGTGGCTGGCTGGAGCGGTTCAAGGACGTTGAAGGCCTGAGTCTGGCGATATGGGGTCGTCGCTGCGCAGGGACGCACGTGCTGCGCGAGGGTGACCGCCTGGAATTGCTGCGCCCGCTGCGCGTGGACCCAAAGGTGGCGCGGCGCGAGCGCTTCACCGGGCAGGGCGCGCGTTCCGCCGGTCTGTTCGCCAAGCGGCGTCCGAATTCGAAAGCCGGCTACTGAAGCAATCCGGCCGGCCAACCCCTGCCGGGCGCTGCGCCCTGGGTGCGGTCAGGAGCAGTCGCTGCGAATGGCCGACTCGATGCGCTGCATTTCCGCAGCACGTGCCTTGTCATCCAGAACCTCGCGCTCGCCCTTGGCATTGGTGGTGACGATGCGCATGCCCGACTCCAGGGCACCCTTGCTCTTGCGGGCGCGCTCGCAGTTCTCGGCACGGGCACGGGCGATGCGCTGCTCTTCGGCCTTGCGTTTGGCTTCTTCGGCCGCCTCTGCCTGCTTCTTGCGGGCTTCGAGTTCGGCGTCCTTCTCGGCCACTTTGGGTGTGGCTGGCGCGGCCGGTGCGGCGGCGGTGGTGCCGCCAGTGGGCGCCGCCTCGGCGGGCGCTGTTGCAGCCATGGGCGATGCGCTGTTGCCCGGGCGCTTGATGATGTTCTTGTCGGGAATGCTGGCCGGCGGGGCGGTGTCGCTGAACACCTTGCGCCCGCTGTTGTCAACCCAGCCCCATTGGGCCCAGGCGACTGCAGGCAGCGTCAAGGCGAAAGCCAGGGCGAGCGTTGCGCGGGCCGCGTGGCGATAGGGGTGAGGAGAGGTCTTTTTCAGCATCCGCGCAGTGTAGTGCCGGCCCCCGCACAGGGGCCAGAATGCGCCGCCAAAGCGCAGCCACGGCGCAACGGACGGCGTTGTCCCCCTCCCAAGTAGCACTTAGGGCCGCGGGTACAATGCCGTTTTTGGAGATATCCCCCATGCGCCTCCTCGGCAACGCGCTCACCTTTGACGACGTTTTGCTGGTGCCCGCGTACTCCCAGGTCCTGCCCAAGGACACCTCGCTGGCCACCCGTTTCTCCCGCAACATCCAGCTCAACCTGCCTCTCGTGTCCGCGGCAATGGACACCGTCACCGAGGCCCGCCTGGCGATCGCCATCGCGCAAGAGGGCGGCATGGGCATCATCCACAAGAACCTCAGCGCCGCCGAGCAGGCCGCGCAGGTGGCCAAGGTCAAGCGCTACGAAAGCGGCGTGCTGCGCGACCCGGTGGTGATCACCTCCGACACCACGGTGCGCCAGGTCATGAAGCTCTCCGACGAGCTGGGCGTCTCCGGCTTTCCGGTGGTGGATGCAGGCAGGGTGGTGGGTATCGTCACCGGGCGCGACCTGCGTTTTGAAACCCGCTACGACCTGCCCGTGCGCGAGATCATGACGCCGCGCGAGCGTCTGATCACCGTGCCAGACGGCACCACGCCCGAAGAAGCGAAAGCGCTGCTCAACAAGCACAAGCTGGAGCGCCTGCTGCTTGTCAACGACGCCTTCGAGCTCAAGGGCCTGATCACGGTGAAGGACATCACCAAGCAGCTCAACTTCCCCAACGCCGCGCGCGACGCCGCGGGCCGCCTGCGCGTGGGCGCGGCGGTGGGTGTGGGCGAGGGCACCGAGGAGCGCGTCGAAGCCCTGGTCAAGGCCGGTGTCGACGCCATCGTGGTCGACACCGCGCACGGCCACAGCCGCGGCGTGATCGAGCGCGTGCGCTGGGTCAAGCAGAACTACCCGCAGGTGGACGTGGTGGGCGGCAACATCGCCACCGGTGCCGCCGCACTGGCACTGGCCGAGGCCGGGGCCGACGCGGTCAAGGTCGGCATTGGCCCGGGCTCCATCTGCACCACCCGCATCGTGGCGGGCGTGGGCGTGCCGCAGATCATGGCGGTGGATAACGTGGCCACCGCGCTGCGCGGGACCGACATCCCGCTGATCGCCGACGGCGGCATCCGCTACAGCGGCGACATTGCCAAGGCCATCGCGGCCGGCGCCAGCACCGTGATGATGGGTGGCATGTTCGCCGGCACCGAAGAGGCGCCGGGCGAGGTCATCCTCTACCAGGGCCGCAGCTACAAGAGCTACCGCGGCATGGGCTCCATCGGCGCCATGCAGCAGGGCAGTGCCGACCGCTACTTCCAGGAAAGCAGCACCGGCAACCCCAACGCCGACAAGCTCGTGCCCGAGGGCATCGAAGGCCGCGTGCCCTACAAGGGTTCGGTCGTCGCCATCCTGTTCCAGCTTGCGGGTGGTGTGCGTGCCAGCATGGGCTACTGCGGCTGCGCCACCATCCAGGAGATGAAGGAGCGCGCCGAGTTCGTGCAGATCACGGCCGCCGGCATGCGCGAGAGCCACGTGCACGACGTGCAGATCACCAAGGAAGCCCCGAACTACAGGGCGGACTGATCCCCGCCGCCCCGCAGGCCGTCCCCGCGACGGCCTTTTTCATTCCAGACCGCCCCGCAGACCACCATGCAGCACGACAAGATCCTCATCCTCGATTTCGGCTCCCAGGTCACCCAGCTCATTGCGCGCCGCATCCGCGAGGCGCACGTGTACTGCGAGGTGCACCCCTGCGACGTGAGCAGCGAGTGGGTGCGCGAGTTCGCGGCCGACGGGCACTTGAAGGGCATCGTGCTCTCGGGCAGCCACGCCAGCGTGTACGAGGTGGACGACAAGGCGCCCGAGGCGGTCTACGAGCTGGGGATTCCGGTGCTGGGCATCTGCTACGGCATGCAGACCATGGCACAGCAGCTCGGTGGCAAGGTGGAAGGCTCCAACACCCGCGAGTTCGGCTACGCCGAGGTGCGCGCGCGCGGCCACACCGCGCTGCTCAAAGACATCGCCGACTTCCACACCCCCGAAGGCCACGGCATGCTCAAGGTGTGGATGAGCCACGGCGACAAGGTGACCGAGCTGCCGCCAGGCTTCAAGCTCATGGCCAGCACCGACAGCTGCCCCATCGCCGGCATGGCCGACGAGTCGCGCCGTTTCTACGCGGTGCAGTTCCACCCCGAGGTCACGCACACCGTGCAGGGCCGGGCGATGCTCGAGCGCTTCGTGCTGCAGATCTGCGGCACCAACCCCGACTGGGTGATGCGCGACCACATCGCCGAGGCGGTGGAGAAGATTCGCGCGCAGGTGGGCGACGAGGAGGTGATCCTGGGTCTGTCCGGCGGGGTCGATTCGTCGGTGGCCGCCGCGCTGATCCACCGCGCCATCGGCGACCAGCTCACGTGCGTGTTCGTGGACCACGGCCTGCTGCGCCTGAACGAGGGCGACATGGTGATGGACATGTTCGCCGGGCAGCTGCACGCGAAGGTGGTGCGTGTCGATGCCGCCGACCTGTTCCTGGGCAAGCTCGCCGGCGTGAGCGACCCCGAGCAGAAGCGCAAGATCATCGGCGGCCTATTCGTCGACGTCTTCAAGGCCGAAGCCGCCAAACTCACTTCAAGTGATGCATCAAAAAAAGGTGCCAAGTGGTTGGCACAAGGGACAATTTATCCTGACGTCATCGAGTCAGGCGGCGCCAAGAGCAAGAAGGCCGTCACCATCAAGAGCCACCACAACGTGGGCGGCCTGCCCGAGCAGCTGGGCCTGAAACTGCTGGAGCCGCTGCGCGACCTGTTCAAGGACGAGGTGCGTGAACTGGGCGTCGCGCTGGGCCTGCCGCACGACATGGTCTACCGCCACCCCTTCCCGGGCCCGGGCCTGGGCGTGCGCATCCTGGGCGAGGTGAAGAAGGAATACGCCGACCTGCTGCGCCGCGCCGATGCCATCTTCATCGAGGAACTGCGCTCCACCCTCGAGCCCCACAGCGGCAAGAGCTGGTACGACCTGACCAGCCAGGCCTTCACCGTGTTCCTGCCGGTCAAGAGCGTGGGCGTGATGGGCGACGGCCGCACCTACGACTACGTGGTGGCGCTGCGCGCCGTGCAGACCAGCGACTTCATGACCGCCGACTGGGCCGAGCTGCCGTACGCGCTGCTCAAGAAGGTCAGCAGCCGCATCATCAACGAGGTGCGCGGCATCAACCGCGTGACCTACGACGTGAGCTCCAAGCCGCCGGCGACGATCGAGTGGGAGTGAAATCAGGTCCTTCGGGGACTATCGCCAGGTATCGAAAAACCGCTGTAACGTGTTGATTTAGAAGGAAATACGTCATGGCAGTTATCGGTGGCTATCGCCGGCCAGCAAAACGGGTTGACGGTAGAACTGACGGTAAGAACCGGGGGTCGGATTAAGACCCTCCCGTTTACTATTGAGACCAAATCGGTCTTTTACGGTAAATCACTCTTCTGGAAAGCTTGTTTCATGCGGCTTTCCAGGCATCAGCAGGTCTCCTGACCCCTGACGGTAAAAGCCGTCGCGAACAGGAGGAAAAACCTCGATGCTTACTGACACAGCACTGCGCAATCTGAAACCTAAGTCATTGACTTATAAGGTTTCTGACCGGGATGGGATGTACGTGACGGTATCGGCCGCCGGTACCGTCACCTTCCGCTACGATTACCGTCTCAACGGGCGCCGTGAGACCCTGACGATTGGCCGCTATGGCCCTGGCGGTATCTCGCTGGCGCTAGCCCGTGAAAAGCTGCTCGACGCCAAGAAGGCCGTCGCCGACGGCCGTTCCCCGGCACTGGAAAAGCAGCGTGATAAGCGCCGGCTGACCGCTGCCAAGAATTTCGGCGATATCGCCGTCAAATGGCTGGCGGACGCCCGGATGGCCGACAGCACGCGCGCGATGCGCAAACACGTCGTCGATCGCGACATCCTGCCGGCGTTCCAGAACCGGCTGCTCAACGAAATCACCGCGGATGACCTGCGGGCCTTGTGCAACAAGGTGAAGGCACGCGGGGCGCCCGCCACGGCGGTGCATGTCCGCGACATCGTGAAGCAGGTCTATGCCTTCGCCACCCTGCACGGCGAGAAGGTGGACAACCCGGCGAGCGATGTGGCGGCCGCCTCGATCGCGACCTTTGTGCCGAAGGACCGGGCGCTCTCACCAACAGAGATCCGGCTGGCGTTCCACCAGTTGGAATCCATCGCGACCTATCCGACGATCCGCCTGGCCCTGCGCATGGTCCTGCTGACCCTGGTGCGCAAGAGCGAATTGATTGAGGCCACCTGGGATGAGGTCGATTTCGAGAACGCCACCTGGACGATTCCGAAGCAGCGCATGAAGGGGCGCAATCCGCACGTGGTCTATCTGTCGCGGCAGGCCCTGGACATTCTCGTGGCGTTGCATACCTGCGCTGCGGGCTCGAAGTTCGTGCTGCCCTCGCGCTACGAGCCAAGCTGTTGCATGTCGCATGCGACCCTGAACCGCGTCACCCAGCTCATTGCCGAGCGGGCCAAGGCTGCGGGCCTGCCTCTGGAGCCTTTCACAGTGCATGACCTGCGCCGTACCGGCGCGACGCTGCTCAACGAGGTGGGCTTCAACGGTGACTGGATCGAGAAGTGCCTGGCGCACGAGGAAGGGCGCTCCTCGCGTTCGGTGTACAACAAGGCCGAGTACGCCGAGCAGCGGCGCCACATGCTGCAGGAGTGGGCGGACATGGTCGATGCCTGGATCGACGGGCGTACCCACGTGCCGAAGCTGCTGCCGGAGAACGTGCCGGTCCCAGTGCTCAGTGCGGCTTTGTGAGGGAGGGCCGCATGATGACTTCATCAGGGCATGCTGTCGGTGGACAGCGCGAGGTTTGCATTCATCGAGGAAAGATCACTCTGGATGATCCTTTCAAGCTCTTGTCAAACTATTCAGCCTTGGCGATAGTTTATAAATATGTTATTTTGAGCACTATGAATGCTCAAAATTCAGGAAAACTGAACCGCCTGCTGGCCGAACTGGGCGATACGCGCCTGGTGTCCAGCCGCTGGCTGCGCGCGCACGGCTACTCAAACAGCCTTGTCGCGCGCTATGTGGGCAGCGGCTGGCTGGTGTCGCCAGCGCGCGGCGTTTACATGCGCAAGGGCGGGCGCCTGCAATGGGAAGGCGTGGTGCGCAGCTTGCAGGTTGGGGAGGGGGTGCCGCTGCATGTCGGGGGGCGTTTTGCGCTGGCCCTGCAGGGACATGAGCACTACCTGCGCCTGGGCGATGCCGGGACGATCACGCTGTATGGGCCACAGCAGCCGCCGGGCTGGTTGGGCAAGCTGTCATTGGAGCAACGCTTCGCGTTCCTGGGCAAGGGGCCGCTCGATCTGCCGGCCGTGTCCGTCACTGCGGAAGTCTCCGAGAAGGCGCTGTCGGAAGCGGGCCTGGCTTGGCATTCCGCGGCGCCTGGGATCGATGCCCTGGTTTGCTCGACGCCTGAGCGGGCCATGCTGGAACTGTGCGACGGCGTATCGGATGCGGCAGGGGTCTACGAGGCCGATGCGCTGATGCAGGCCATGACCACGCTGCGGCCGCAGCGGGTCGGCCTGCTGCTGCGCCACTGCGGCAGCATCAAGGCCAAGCGGTTGTTCCTCGCGTTGGCCGATCGCCATCGACATGCGTGGCGATCGCATGTACCGCTGGATGGCGTCGATCTGGGCCGGGGCAAGCGCGCGCTGGTGCCTGGCGGGCGCTTGCATCCGACCTACCAGATCACCTTGCCGGGAGACCTCGATGAGCACCTTGCTTAACCATTGGGACCGGCGCTATACAGACAGGGTGCGGCTGCTGGTCGAAATCCTGCCGGTGCTGGCGCAGGAGCCGCGCTTCGCGCTCAAGGGCGGCACGGCCATCAACCTGTTCGAGCATGACCTGCCGCGGTTGTCGGTGGACATTGATCTGGCCTGGCTGCCGGTACATGACTATGCCGAGGATGCGAAGCTGATCGAGGAAGCCCTTGGGCGATTGGCCGATGTGCTGCGTGCCCGCCCGTTGCAACTGCAGGTACAGACCTCGGCAGGCGAGGGCACAGGAACGGTCACGCGGCTGGTAGCCAGCCGTGGCCGTGCGCGCGTGCAGATCGAGACCACGCCGGTCATGCGCGGCACAGTGCATCCGGTGCGCACTATGGTCGTGCGACCAAGGGTAGAAGAGGCGTTCGGCTTCGCCGAGGTGCGGGTGCTGGACTTCGCCGACCTGTACGCCGGCAAGCTGGCAGCAGCGCTGTCGCGGCAGCATCCGCGCGATCTTTTCGACGTGGGCTTGCTACTTCAGGACGAGCGTGCGGACGCAGCGCTCTGGCGCACCTTCCTCGTGTACCTGACGTGCAGTCCCAAGCCGGCCTGGGAGATGCTGGCGCCACGAGTGCCCGCGGATTTCGCGGCCACCTTCGAGGCCCATTTCAAGGGCATGACGACCGATCCCATCGAAGTAGGGGCCTTGCTGGAGAGCCGCGAGCGCCTGTTGTCGCGCGTGGCAGCGTGGCTGGATGAGCCGTCGCTGGCCTTTCTGCAATCGGTCGAGGATGAGCGGCCAGATTTCAGCTTGATCGGGCTTGCCCATGCGGCCGATCTGCCCGGCGTGCGGCGCAAGCTGCACAACCTGGCGCAGCGCACGGCGGCCAAGCGCGCCGCGGATCGTGATCAGTTGGCGGACGCCCTGGCGCGCATCATGGCGCGCTGATGCGGTGGGAAGAAAAGCAGATGGAGCGATGGCGATGGTTCACGATTTCACACTGGTCTGCACGCTGAATCCGGAGGTGGATTCGTTGGATGAAGTACTGCACCGGCTGGCCGCCAGCGACTGTGCCGATGTCACGGTGGGCTGGGGCCGACCTGGGTATGTCGCGCTGGCCTTCAGCCGAGAGGCGTTCGACCACGATGCGGCGGTGGCTCAGGCTGTCGCCCAGATAGCGCAGATCCTGACGGGCGCGTCACTGGTTCGGGTGGAGGCCGGCTCGCCCTGACGTTGGCCGCGTTGCTGAGACTGCTCACCGAACCTGCCGGTACTGGCGCAGTCTGACATCGGGCCCGGTGGGCGGGGCGGACTTCGCTGAGCGCGAGGCCTGTTTGCGTTCTTCGATCCATGCTTCGACCTCTTCCAGATCCCAGACAACGCAACGGGGCGTGAGCCGGAAGCGCCTGGGGAATTCGCCGCGCTGCTCCATTTCGTAGACCGTTGTCTCTGCCAGGGGGACGATCTGGTGTAACTCGTGCCGGCGGATGGTGCGACGGAAGGGAAGGGGGCCGCGCTTCGGAAATTGCGGCAGTGTCTCGTAGGCTTCCGTGCCCGGCAAGGGAAGGGGCTGGTCGGCGTCGATGCCGGCGGTGTTGGATGCTTGCGATAGCTGTTCCACCTCGGACTCCATGAACTTGCTGCATGGAGACATGGTGAAGTTCAATACCTATCGGAACAACTTGCTGCGGCGTAGAAGGGCGAACTCCGTGCGTTCATGGGCGCATATGCAGTGCGGATTGCCAAATGCTCGTGCGTCCCGGCGTGCCGCCGTCGCGCTGTCGTGCTGCGCATCAAGCCGCCTGCGGCGTCTCGCCCCTGTCGGGCTTCCATCGTTTCCTCGCTTTGCTCGGCTGACGCCTCCGGCCCGGCTTGTTGATCCGAGCCTGCGCGCTCCGCTTGCCGAAAAGCGGGTGTGTGCAGTGGGCGGGGTGTGGGCGGTCTTGCTGTTCCCTTCACCGTATCACGGCGTTCTCGCCGTCAAGGGCGGCGCGCGCCATGCGCGCTGGCGTCCTGGCGTCCGGCTGCGCCCCCTGACTGTTTGCGCTGCGCCGTGCTGACCACGGTTCCGGGCAATTCCGCCCGAGCAACCGGAGCACGATCATGTCGCAACTGTCCTTTTCCTCGTTCGATGCCTCGCTGATGGTGCGCGATGCACAGGGTCACTACCTGCTGGCGACAGCCGACCAGATTCTGGAGGCCGCGCGCCAGGCCATCGAGCACAAGATGCAACGCGGTGCGTCGTTCAGTTCGCCGGCGGCGGTCAAGGAGTACCTGCGCGCCAAGCTGGCCGGCTTCGAGCATGAGGTGTTCGCGGTGCTGTTCCTCGATACGCAGCATCGCCTGATCGAGTACGCTGAGATGTTCCGCGGCACCATCGACTCAGCCGAAGTGCATCCGCGCGAAGTGGTCAAGGCGGCCCTGCGGCAAAACGCGGCGGCAGTCATCATTTCGCACAATCATCCGAGCGGGAATCCCGAGCCGAGCAGTGCCGACAAGATGCTGACCCAGCGGCTCAAGGAGGCGCTGGCGCTGGTGGATGTCCGCACGCTGGATCACATCATCGTGGCGGGTGGCACCACCACGTCCTTTGCCGAACGCGGCCTGATCTGATCGAGGGGGCTTCGGCCCCCTTTTTGCTGCGCCCTGTATCGCACTCCGGCCCGCGCGGGCCTGCGCGTGCTGCGCACTTGCCGACAGCCGGAGTGTGTGGAGGTGCGAGGGGGCGGTCTTGCTGTTCCCTTCATCGTGCCACGGCGTTCTCGCCGTCAAGGGCTGCGCGCCGATGGCGCTTGCGTCCTGGCGGCCGTCGTTGACCCCTGACTGCTTGCGCTGCGCCGTGCCCCGGAAGGGTCGGGCAATTCCGCCCGGCAACCTTTCAGGAGTTCACCATGAACAACGCATTCATCACCGACGAGCAACGCATCGTGTTGCTGGCCAACGGCCGCGAATCCTTGGAGAACCCGGACTTCGATCCGGCGCCCGTGATCAAGCTGTTCACGCCGGATGCCGGCGCGACCTGGCTGCTGACCGAGATTGATCCCGATGACCACGACCACGCCTTTGGTCTTTGCGACCTGGGCTTGGGGATGCCGGAAATCGGCTGGGTCAGCTTGAACGAGCTGGCGAACGTGCGCGGCGGGCTGGGCCTGCCGATCGAGCGCGACCTGTCGTTCCGCGCCGAGAAGCGGTTGAGCGCCTACGCGCGCGATGCGCGGCTGGCCGGGCGGATCGTCGTCTGACCCGGCCCTAGAGCGCCGCAAGGCGCTCCTTTCTCAACTGTCGAAGGAGATCAATGCCATGAGCAGCCATCACGATTGGATCATCGAAGTCACTGCGCAGCACGATGCGCTCAAGCCGTTCGCGCCGGAGAACGGCCAGCCCCTGCGCTTCAAGATTGGCGACGCGGTGATCTACACGAACGACGCCGGCTTGCAGTTCCGGCGCCGCGTCACCGGGTTCTACCAGCCTGCCGGGCCTTCGGGCCTGTACGCGCGCGGTGCGCGCTATCTGCTGAACTCGTCTTCGCCTTGGATGCCGGTGTCGGAATCCAGCCTGCGTCCTGACGAGTCGTCCTGATGCCTTCGCGCCCCGATGGGGCGCTGCGCGCTTCGCTTGCCTCCAGGGGAAAGCCCTGCGGGCTATCCCCGCCGCGCAGAGCTTGGCGCCCCTCAAAAACCGCCGAACCGGCTGCGCCGGCTCGGCCAGACGACAGCAGCCACAAGCGCAATCAACCCTGCTTCCCGATGCCAGGAGTATGAGGTTGTGCATCGAGCCTTGAAGTCCGGGCGTCCCCGGCCAAGCAGCATGGCCGGTCGCGCTGTCGTGCTGCGCATCGAACCCCCTGCGGGGTTTCGCCCCTTCGGGCTTTCATCGTTCCCTCGCGCTGCTCGGCTGACGCCTACGGCCCGGCTTCCAGATCCGGGCCTGCGCGCTTGCGCTTGCGTGCGGGCTGCACATCGAGGCGGCCGTTGCCATGTCCAGCCGTCTCCCCTGATTTCATCACCTTGCTCGCGACTGTAGCCCGTGGCCGCGTGCCGTCAAGGCGCGCCAGGCCGTGTCCTCGGCTGCGCCTGCGGGCCGCACCAACCTGCCGCTTTCCTCCTTGACGGCCCACGTCCGTGGGCTCCTGACCGTCGCGGGCGATGAACTCAGGAAAGACGGTGGCAACGAGGCCAACCGGGTTCTTCGTGCCAACCGCACCGAACAGCCGAAAGGCTGGGCTCCGAATCTAGGAATCCGGTGTGCGGTGTGAACAGCAAACCTTTTTGTCAGGAGAAAGATCATGCAACTCGCATCCCGTTTCGCTTCCCATTCCCCGGTACTGCGCAGCGATTACCCGCTGTCCGATGACCAGATTCATCGCGTGGCCCCGTCCATCTTCGCGGACGCGCCGCACGAAAGCCGCTCGCAACGGTACGCCTATATCCCCACCGCCGCCGTGTTGACCGAGCTTCGCAAGGAGGGGTTTCAACCCTTCATGGCGACGCAGACCCGCGTGCGCGATGAAGGCAAGCGCGAGCACACCAAACACATGATCCGGCTGCGCCACGCCAGCCAGATCAACGGCGCGGAAGCCAATGAAATCGTGCTGCTGAACTCGCACGACGGCACCAGCAGCTATCAGATGTTGGCGGGCATGTTCCGCTTCGTTTGCAGCAATGGCCTTGTCTGCGGCGACACCGTGGCGGACGTGCGCGTGCCCCATAAAGGCGATGTGGCCGGGCACGTCATCGAAGGCGCTTATCAAGTGTTGAGCGGCTTCGAGCGCGTGAAGGAGAACCGCGAAGCAATGCGGGCCGTCACGCTCGACGATGGCGAGGCCGAAGTTTTCGCCCGTGCCGCACTGGCCCTCAAGTACGACGACCCGAACAAGCCCGCGCCCGTCACCGAGTCGCAAATCCTGATGCCGCGCCGGTTCGACGACCGCCGCCCCGACCTGTGGAGCGTGTTCAACCGCGCACAGGAGAACTTGACCAAGGGCGGATTGCATGGCCGCAGCGCCAACGGACGCCGCCAGCGCACCCGCCCCGTGCAGTGCATTGATTCCGATGTGTGCCTGAACCGCGCCCTGTGGCTGCTGGCCGATGGCCTGCGCCAGTTGAAAGCCTGATTCCCCCACGGCAAGGGCAGGCAGCAGCCCTTGCCGTCTTTCTCGCTGCTGCATCCCTGAACGATAGGAATTATCACCATGAACGCCATGACCCAAACCGAAGCCCGCGCCGTCAATACCACCGCCGCTGTCCAGCTGGAAGCCGCCGACCCGACCAAGAACCTGATTCTGGTTCCGCTGTCGCGGCTGGTGCTGCGCCCCACCGGCCGCAACGTGCGCAAGGCCCCGCGCATGTCCATCCCCGAACTGGCAGCGAGCATCCAGCGCGTGGGCCTGCTGCAAAACCTGATCGTGATTGCCGCCGCCGATGGCGAGCATTACGAAGTGGTGGCCGGTGGCCGTCGCCTCGCCGCGTTGAAGCTGCTGGCGAAGAAGCGCCGCATCAGCAAGGAATGGGAGGTGCCTTGTCTGCTGGTGGCCGATGGCACCGCCCGCACCGCCAGCCTCACCGAGAACGTGCAGCGCGAAGCCATGCACCCGGCAGACCAGTTTGAAGCGTTCGCGGCGCTGGTGGCCGAAGGCCGACCCATCGAGGATATTGCGGCGGATTTTTCCGTCACGACGCTGGTGGTACAGCGCCGCTTGAAGCTGGCGAACGTCTCGCCGCGCCTGATGGCGGACTACCGGGCCGATGCCGTGAGCCTTGACCAGTTGATGGCCCTGGCCATCACAGACGACCACGCCGCGCAGGAAGCCGCGTTCTACGATGCGCCCCAATGGCAGCGCCAACCGTCCGCGCTGCGCGAACGGCTCACCGAAAGGGAAATCGACGCCTACCGGCATCCGCTGGTGCGCTTCGTCGGGCTGGGCACCTATGAGGCAGCAGGCGGTGGCGTGCGCCGCGACCTGTTCGCGGAAGGCGATGCGGGCGTGTATCTGACCGACGCCGCGCTGCTGGAACGGCTGGCGCAAGACCGGCTGGCGGGCATCGCCGCCACGGTCCGCGCCGAAGGGTGGGCATGGGTGGATGCCACGCCGGGCGTGACCCATGCCGACCTGCACGCTTTCCAGCGTGCCCCGAGGGAGCGGCGCGAACCGACCAAGCGCGAAGCGCAGCGCATTGGGAAGCTGCAAGCCAAGCTGCGCGAACTGGCCGAAGCCGTGGATGCCGCACAGAACGCCGAGGACGAGGACAAGGCCGACGCGCTGCAAGAGGAAGGCGAAGCCCTGGGCGAGCAGTTGCAGGCGCTGGAAGATGGCTTGCAGGACTACAGCCCGAACGTGAAGGCCGCAGCCGGTGCCATCGTCACCATCGACCGCGACGGCGAAGCTGTGATTCATCGCGGGCTGATGCGCGAGGCGGAGGCCAAGGCGCTGCGCACGCTGGAAAGGTTGCGGCAGGGTTTCGGCGGCGAGGATACCGGGAACGACGACGAAGGCGAGGACGATGAAGGGCCCAAGGCCGCTATCTCCGATAGGCTGGCGCAGCGGTTGAGCGCCCACCGCACCGCCGCGCTGCAAATCGAAGTCGCCCGGCATCCGCAGGTGGCGCTGGCGGCGCTGGTGCATGGCATGGTGCAAACCATCTTGCAGGGCAGCCACCACGGCCACGACTTTCCGTTGGGCATGAGCCTGAAAGTGCAAGACCGGCTGGAAGGCATGGCCCCGGACTGGCCGGAATCGCCCGCCGCCGTGGCGCTGCGCGAACTGCAACAGGTAGCCGGTGAAGCCTTGCCGGAGGGCAGCGCCGAACTGTTCGCCGCACTGCTGGCGAAGTCGCAAGACGAACTGGTGCGGCTGCTGGCGGTATGCGTGGCCGTCACAGTGGACGTGGTGACGCCCCGCACCACGCCGTACCAGCCCGGCGCGGAACTGGCGCAGGCCGTGGGCCTCGACATGGCCGCATGGTGGCAACCCTCCGCAGAAGGCTACTTCAAGCACGTTCCGAAAGCGGCGGTTCTGCAAGCCGTGGGCGAGTTCGCGCCGGAACACGTTACCCGGCTGGCGAAGTTGAAGAAGGCCGACATTGCCAGCGAAGCCGAGCGGCTGGCCGACGGCACGGGGTGGATGCCTACCATCTTCAAGCGCGAAGGACCGAAGGAGGAAGGCCCGGAGCATGACGCACCGGAGGATGCCGAAGCAATGGCGGATGAACCCACCGAGGTGCTGGCCGCTTGATCCGTGTCGAAGAAAAGCGCCCCGGCCTCGACCGGGGCGCTTCGCTGGAAAGAGAAGCTCCCATGACCCGCACCACCACCAGCCGCCCGCGCATGGCGACGGTCTATGCGCCTGGCACGGTACGCGCCCGCCAGTGGCACGGCGATGGCGACGTGCGCGGCTACCGTCCGCCCTCGGGTTGGACGGCCCGCGCCGACATCACCGACATTCACCCCATCACGGGCCGCGCCTTAGCGCGCGCCGTATGGTGGATCATCGAGACGAAGGAATAACCGCGATCAACACCGCGCCCAGGCCATTCCGTCCTGGGTGCGGTGAAAGCCAAATCCGGGCGCGGCAGTGGCCGCGCCCGGTGTCAAAGGCCAACAACCGATTCAGAACGCCGCCGCCTTCGCAGTGGCTCAGGCGGCGGCGTTGAAATGCGCGAGCGGCCTGCCCACGCAGCGCGCCAGTCAGGTTGCTGGCGTATGGCTGGCGTCCGTCATGTGCTGCAACTGGAGCACCCCCGCAGCATTTGCACAGGCGGGCACTTGACCGATCCGTAGGAGCAGAACAC
Organism: Hydrogenophaga intermedia; assembly: GCF_023715105.1. Taxonomy (GTDB): domain Bacteria; phylum Pseudomonadota; class Gammaproteobacteria; order Burkholderiales; family Burkholderiaceae_C; genus Hydrogenophaga; species Hydrogenophaga intermedia_A. The sequence continues at coordinate 33,673 of NZ_JAMBNO010000030.1, forward strand.
GCAGCAGTCTCCCGCCTTCGGCCGTAGCAACGCCTTGCACTGTTCGCACTCGTAGAAGAACTGGCAGGCATCGGTCGGCATGGTCTCGTGCCGGGCATGGCCGCAGTGCGGGCAGGTCAGCACCGACTCCAGTGTGGGCGTGCCGGTTGTCATTTGCGCAGCGTCGAAGGGTAGCCCGCGTCGGTGGTCGCCTTCACGAGCGTCGAGACTTGGGCCTGATCTGCGTCGAAGGTGACGATCGCCGTCTTCTTGGCGAAGTCGATCCTGACCTGGCTGACGCCAGGCACTCTCTCCAGCGATTTCTTCACCGTGACCGGGCACAGCTCGCAGGTCATGTTCTGCACATGGAGCGTGGTCGTCTGCGGCGTTGCGGCCAAGGCAGCGAACGGCGACAGCGCGACGAGCAGCGATGCGACTGATTTGTGCATGAGAGTTCCTTCAGAGAAACAAGGGTGCCAGCCAAGGCACCGACAACAAGGCGAGAAGCACCAGCGCGACGACCCAGAAGATCAGCCGCTGGCGCTTGAGAACGCTCGATTGGGCGCAGGCGGCGCCGGGCTCGCAGGCCGGTTGTTGAAAGTACAGACGGCTGAACGCCAGACCCACGAACAGAAACGTTACCGCAATAAACCAGGGCCGCAGCGGCTCCAGCGCAGTGAGGCTGGCGATCCAGGCACCACCGATGCCCATCATCAGCAGCACCAACGGCACCACACAGCACACCGAGGCGCCGATGGCAGCCAGTGTTCCGGCGACGAGCGAGTTCTTGAAGTTGAAGGTGGGCATGGGCGTGTACGAACGTCTTCGACACTTGCCACTTTAAACTCCGTACCATGCTACGGAGTCAAGGGGTTTGAGCCATGAGCGAGCTGACGATAGGGGGCCTGGCAGACGAGGCCGGCGTCAACGTCGAGACCATCCGCTACTATCAGCGGCGCGGGCTGATGCCGGAGCCGGACAAGCCGGCCCACGGGTATCGCCGCTACGATGCCACCACGGTCAAGCGCGTGCGCTTCATCAAGCGGGCGCAGGCATTGGGCTTCACGCTGGAAGAGATCGGCGGCCTGCTCCAACTCGACGAGGCCCATGCCTGTGCCGAAACGCGCGAACTGGCCTCGCACAAGCTGGCGGCAATCGAAACCAAGCTGGCCGACCTGGCGGCGATGCGCAAGGCGCTCACGACACTGCTGTGCCAGTGCGATGCGGGCGCGATGAAGGGCAACTGTCCCATCATCCACGCACTGGGAGCAGACTGACGCCTGCGGAGATTCGATTTCCACGCGATTACCTCTGCTGTCACTCTGCGTTCGGCCCTTTGCGGGGCGTCCAGAATGACTTGCGCGTGTCGGCGCGGTGCGCCACCGGGCTTTGCGGGCTGCGCCCCGTGCCGCCTTTGCCGTCACGGCCATTCGGCTTCAATCCCTCACGCCTTCGCGCCTGCGGCGCTGCGCGCTTCGCTTGCCTCCAGGAGAAAGCCCTGCGGGCTATCCCCGCCGCGCGCAGCTTGGCACCCCTCGATGCGGCCGAACCGGCTACGCCGGATCGGCCCGGCCAGCACCCCGCCGCAATGGACGGGGCGCTGGCGAACACGCTGAGACTTGCTGCGGCAGGTTGTGCAGATGCGTGCCGTCCTCAACGCTGGCAGCTCCTGCTCACCACGTCACGAAGGGCGGTTCACGGACAACCCGTCCGGCATCGCTATGGAGCTTCCACACCACGCCTCAAAACCGGCGCCGCTAGGTGCGGCGGGGGCGTTCTCGCCTGTCGTCGAGCGGTTGACGTGGCCCGCGTCAGCGGGCGAATCGGCGAAGCCTTCATGCGGGGATGCCGAGCCGGCCACATCTCCTTTCGGAGCGGTTCGGCCCAAGGCGTCCTTGTCTCGTTGTGAATCCTGGTGGTGGCACGGCTGCGCCTCGGGCTTCATGGCTGCCACCGTGCGGCGAAAACAATTTCCCCTCTGCTGCGCAGATTCCTCGCGGGACAAATTCTTTTCGCCTCCCGGCTCTCCACTGCGTTGCGACCGCAAGCGGTGCAGCCAGCCCGTCCCCCGCCGGCCGGATCACAACAAGGACGCGATGGGCGCGAACCTTGTTCCACCAAAAGGAGTTTCATCATGGCCAACATCGGCAGCTTCACCGCAGACAAAGACGGCTTCACCGGCACGCTTCGCACCCTGACGCTCAACGTCAAGGTCAAGCTGGCTCCCAACGACAAGGGGGACAACGAGAAAGCCCCGGACTTCCGCCTCCAGGCGGCCGGCCACGACATCGGCGCGGCGTGGAAGAAGACCAGCGAGGCCGGGCGGGACTACATCTCCGTGACCCTCGACGATCCTTCGTTCCCGGCCACGGTCTATGCCCGCCTGATCGAAGGCGAGGACGGCACGCACGACCTGATCTGGTCGCGCAGCAAGCCCCAGGCGGCATGACCGCCGCAGCGCCCCGCCCATCGCGGCGGGGCGCTGTGCTGTTTGCTCGTCCCGAATGTGGCAGCGGCAGGTAGTGGCCCATAGCGGGCTGCCTCTCCATGCTGGGAAGCGGTGTCTGCGGTCGGGGCATGGCGTGTCGGCGCGATGCACCGCCGGGCTTTGCGGGCTGCGCCCCGTGCCGCCTTTGCCGTCACGGCCATTCGGCTCCAATCCCTCACGCCTTCGCGCCTGCGGCGCTGCGCGCTTCGCTTGCCTCCAAGGGATCGGCGCAAGACCCGTCCCCGCCGCGCTGCACTTGGCGCCCCTGAAACACCGCCGAACCGGCTTGTGCCGGATCGACCGGGCCGGCGCCTACGGCTGGGCCGCTGCTGCGAGCTGACTTTCGGCCTCGCTCATCAGCACTGTTGATTTCCACCCAGAAGTGACCCAGTAAGTCAGGGGGGAGATGCGGACAAAAACTTGGACTACCAGGAGGTAGTTCATGTATTCGTATCAAGACAGGATTCGGGCGGTCGAGCTATACATCAAGCTTGGCAAGCGCGTTCGAGCAACCATTCGCCAGTTG
>NZ_JAMBNO010000031.1 GCF_023715105.1 Hydrogenophaga intermedia
AGGCAGGTCAAAACGGCCGCAGAAGGCCGAAATCCGCCTTCAAAAACCATCGGTATCCGCCTTCCATGTCGTCATCTGAAAATCGACGACTCAGCTCACGCTGCGGCGGGGGTTATGCAGACCTTCCCTAGTACCGCAGCCTTGCTGTGCATCAACTCCTCCATCTCGAAGCACTGCACGTCGGCCGCGCCCAGGCGGTCGTGATCGGCGTCAAGTAGCTTGCCGTGCGCGCCGCCGAGCACGTAGGGCGCGAGCGCCTGCCGCAGCGCGTTCGATTGCAGCAGCACCGACAAGCCGGTGAGCGTGCGCTGCTCGACCGGGGCGCCGGCGAGGCTGCCGAGCGCTGACCAAATGGCGGCCTTCTCATCGGGGCCGACAGCTACGCCTTCGTGCAACAGGCGGCCTTCGACCCATTCGGCGGCCCAGGTTCGGTAGCCCTCTTGGTCGATGCGCGCGAGCGGCTGGAAGGCGATCGCGCCATCAGCGCCGAGGTCGTAGTATTCGCCGCCCAGGCCCAGCGCTGTCGCCCGCATGGAGCGACCCATGTCGAAGGCGAAAATGCGTGAGCCGGGATAGCGGCGGAACTGCATCGCCAGCGTGGCGAGCAACACGGATTTCCCCATGCCCGTCGGACCTGCGATCAGCGTATGGCCTACGTCGCCGATGTGCGTCACTAGCCGGAACGGCGTCGCGCCTTCGGTGCGGGTGACGATCAGCGGCGGGCCGTCGAGATGCTCGTTCTTCTCCGGCCCGGCCCACACCGCCGACACCGGCATCAGGTGCGCGAGGTTCAGCGTCGACACGATGGGCTGGCGCACGTTGGCGTAGGCGTTGCCTGGCACCGACGACAGCCACGCCTCCACCGAATTGAGGGTTTCGGGAATCGTCACGAAGCCCCGCCCCTGAATCGCGCGCTCCACCATGCGCAGCTTCTCGTCAGCCGTGTCGGCATCGGTATCGAGCACCGTCACAGTCGCGGTGACGTAGCCGAAGGCGACTTGATCGCTGCCGAGTTCCTGCAAGGCCGTATCGGCGTCCGCCGATTTGTTGCTGGCGTCGGTATCCACCAACGGGCTTTCCTGCTGGAAGATGGTTTCGCGCAGAAGCGCCACCACGTTCTTGCGCTTGGCGAACCACTGCCGGCGCAGGCGGCCGAGTTCCTTTTCGGCCTCCGACTTGTCCATGCACAGAAAGCGCGTGCTCCAGCGGTAAGCGAAGCCCAGCCGGTTGAGGTCGTCCAGAATCCCCGGCCAAGTCGAGGTTGGGAAGCCACGCACCGTGACGACCCGCAGGTGCTGGTCGCCGAGCATCGGTGCGAGGCCGCCGATCAAGGGCGTGTCGGCCAGAAGCGCGTCAAGGTGGAACGGCACGTCCGGCACACCGATGCGGTAGCGCCGCGTCGAGACGGTCGCGTGCAGGTAGGTCAGTGTTTCGGCGTCGTCGAGCCAGTTGATCTCCGGCATCACGCCATCGAGTAGGTCGAAGACGCGCCCGGTTTCCGCGACGAACGCGGTCAGGCGTTCGCGCCAGTCCACGCCGGCGGTCGGCGTGTTCTCGTACAGCAGCTTGGCCGCACGGGCACGGGATTCCTCCGCCGGTAGGTATTGCAGCGTGAGGTGATAGCCGCTCTCGAAGTGGTGGCCTGATTCCTCGAAGGTCGCGCGCCGTTCTTCGTCCACCAGCCACGACAACGGTTCGGGGAAATCCGAGTGCGGATAATCCGCCGCCGGCCGGCGTTCGGCTTCGACGAACAACGCCCAGCCAGCGCCGAGTCGGCGCAGCGCGTTGTTCAGGCGTGCCGTCGTGGCGATGAGTTCGCCTTGCGTGGCACTGTCCAAATCAGGCCCACGAAAGCGCGCCGTGCGCTGGAAACTGCCGTCCTTGTTCAAGACGACACCCGGCGCGACCAGTCCGGCCCATGGCAACCAATCGGCAAGCAAGGACGGGCGCTGACGGTATTCGGCGAGATTCAGCATCGCGGCATCTCCTCGTCAGACGTCCAACAGCGGCTTGTGCTTGAGGTGCTTGGCAAACACCTGCATGAACTGCGGATCGACGCGAGCTCCCCAAACCGCCAGCGAATGGCCGACGATCCAGAGCACGACGCCGGGAATCCACAGTTGCATGCCCAGGCCAACGGCAGCGGCCAGTGTCCCGTTGGCGATCGCTACAGTGCGCGGTGCGCCGCCCATCAGAATCGGCTCGGTCAGCGAGCGGTGCAGTGGCACCTCGAAGCCCGGCAAGTCGCTGGCCGTGCTCATACGACGGCCCCGCCGGAGAAGCTGAAGAACGACAGGAAGAAGCTCGACGCCGCGAACGCAATGGTCAGACCGAACACGATCTGGATCAGCTTGCGGAAGCCGCCGCTCGTGTCGCCGAAGGCGAGCGCCAAGCCGGTGGCGATGATGATGATGACCGCGACGATGCGCGCGACCGGCCCCTGGATGGATTCGAGAATGGATTCGAGCGGACCTTCCCAGGGCATCGACGAACCGGCGGCCCGTGCCGTGCCAGCCGTCGTCAGCATCACGGCGGCCGTCAGCAGGCCGTGGTGCGCGGGGCCGGCCAGGCGCCGCAGGCGAGCCAGGATTGAGGCCGGATTTACGGAAATGCGGAAAGTATGGGCGTGCATCTGTGTCATGGCAGTACTCCAAGGTGGTCAGGGGATGGGGAAGAAAGCGGCAGCTCTGGAAGCGGGGGGCTCCAGCGCATCCGCGAGGCGATAGCCCACGCCGTCGAAGCCAAGGACGCGGGCAATGCTCTCGATGCGGCGGCGCCGGCCACGGCCGGCGATGTGGATGACGACGTTGACGGCCTCGGCGACGAGCGCCCGCGGCGGGTTCACAGCCACTTCGAGAATCAGTTGCTCCAGGCGCAGCAGCGCGCCCAGCGCGGAGCCGGCATGGATGGTGGCGATGCCGCCGGGATGACCTGTGCCCCACACCTTGATGAGATCCAACGCCTCGCCGCCGCGCACTTCGCCGACGATCACGCGATCGGGGCGCAGCCGCATCGTGGCGCGTACCAGTTCGGTCATCGACACGACGCCGGCACGCGTGCGCAGCGGCACGTGGTCGCGCGCCATGCATTGCAGTTCGATGGTGTCTTCGAGCACCAACACGCGGTCGCCGGTGGCGGCGATCTCCGCGAGCAAGGCATTGGCGAGCGTGGTTTTGCCGGTGCTGGTGCCACCGGCGATCAGGATGTTCTGGCGCTCGCGTACCGCGCTGCGCAGGAACTCGGCCTGCTCGACGGTCATCATTCCGTCGGTGACGTAGCGATCCAACGGGATCACGCCGACGGCGCGCTTGCGCAGCGCGAAGGCCGGCCCCGGCGCGGCCGGCGGCAGGATGCCCTCGAAGCGCTCGCCGGTTTCCGGCAATTCGGCGCTCAAGAGCGGCTGACCGCGATGGACTTCCGCGCCGACATGCGTGGCGACCAAACGAATGATGCGTTCGCCGTCTTCCTCGGACAGTTCTGCGCCCAGCGGCGCGCGGCCCGAGGACAGGCGATCGACCCAGAGTGTGCGGTCGGGGTTGAGCATGATCTCCACCACGTCCGGGTCTTCCAGCGCGGCGGCGATCAGCGGCCCCATCGCGGTTCGCAACATGCGGATGCGCCGGTCGAGCGAGGTGGTGGCGAAGGACTGCCCGACAGTCGAGGGAATGGCACTCATGAGGCACGCTCCTGGGCTTCGGCCAGTGCCGCCGTATCGTCCAGGTGAGCGGTGTCGGGATGCAGCTCTTCAACTACGTCGCGCACCAAGCTGCGCCCGCGCATCAGATGGCGGCCGAGTTGTTCGACGAACTGCTCGAAGCGTGCCTTGCCCTGCGCGCGGGCGGCTTCCTGATGGGCTTCGGGAACCGGCGTGCTAACCGTCAAGAAGTAGCGGACGAACAGCGCCAGCGTTTCTATCTCGATGTTCTGGTCGCGCTCCAGCCTCTCGAACTGGCGCGACAGTCGATCCAGCCGCTTTGCAATGGCCGCCTCACGCTGGTCGCCCGCATCCGGCGACAGCCAGGACGCCAGCGCCGCCGCGACGATGGACGACTTGGACACGCCTTTTTTGGCGGCCAGCTCGTCCAAGCGCTTGGCGTGCTCGTGCGGAATGAACAGGTTGAGGCGGTATTGGCTCATAGCTCGATTCCGTCGTGTTGGTCGAGGGACGCCAGCCGGGCCGTGCGCTGCATGGCCGGGTCAAGCTGACGAGGAAGGGGTAACGGCAAGTCGTCGTCATCGAGCAGCGCCAGGTCGTTGATCGCTGGCTCTTGGTCGGGGAGGTATTCGGTGACCTCGGATAGCTCTGGCTGCCGACGCGGCCCGCCGTCGTCGGTAGCGGCTGTGCTGTCGTTCAAGTCCGCCGATGCGGCAGGTACGACAGGGATAGCCAAGCCGCTCCAGTCGTCAGGACGGAGCGGCGGCGCATCGGCGTAGCGCCCGGCTGCGAGCGTGGGCGGCGGCAGCACACGGCGCTTGAAATTGGTGTCGGCGTAGTAGCGCAGCTTCTTCGCCTTGATCGGCGCCAAGCTGGACACCATTACCACGGCATCGTCCGGCGGAAGTTGCATCACTTCGCCGGGAGTCAGCAGCGGGCGCGCCGTTTCCTGCCGCGACACCATCAGGTGCCCCAGCCAGGGCGCCAGCCGATGGCCGGCGTAGTTGCGCTGTGCGCGCAGCTCGGTGGCCGTGCCGAGCGTTTCGGAGATGCGCTTGGCGGTGCGTTCGTCGTTGGTGGCGAACGTCACGCGCACATGGCAGTTGTCGAGGATCGAATGGTTCTGGCCGTAGGCCTTGTCGATCTGGTTGAGCGACTGAGCGATGAGGAAGCTGCGGATACCGTAGCCGGCCATGAACGCCAGCGCGGTCTCGAAGAAGTCGAGCCGGCCCAACGCAGGAAACTCGTCGAGCATCAGCAGCAGCTTGTGGCGACGGGCGATGCCGTCGCTGCCATCAAGTGATTCGGTCAGTCGGCGACCGATCTGGTTGAGGATCAGGCGCACCAGCGGCTTCGTGCGGCTGATGTCCGAAGGCGGCACCACCAGATACAGCGACACAGGTGATTCGGACGCGATCAGATCGGCGATGCGCCAGTCGCAGCGCGACGTGACTTCGGCCACTGTGGGATCGCGGTACAGGCCGAGAAACGACATGGCCGTGGACAGCACACCCGACCGCTCGTTGTCCGACTTGTTCAAAACCTCGCGCGCAGCCGATGCGACGACGGGATGCGGGGCATCGCCCAGATGCTTTGTCGTCATCATCCGGTGCAGCGTCAGCTCGAACGGACACGCCGGATCGGACAGGAAGTTGGCGACGCCGCGCAGTGTCTTGTCGGTTCCCGCATAGAGCACGTGCAGAATGGCGCCGACTAGAAGTGCGTGCGAAGTTTTCTCCCAGTGGTTGCGGCGCTCCAGCGCGCCTTCGGGATCAACCAGGATGTCGGCGATGTTCTGTACATCGCGTACTTCATGCGCGCCGCGCCGGACTTCCAGCAGAGGGTTGTAGGCCGCTGACTTCGGATCGGTGGGATTGAACAGCAGGCAGTGCGAGAAGCGCGAGCGCCAGCCGGCGGTGATCTGCCAGTTCTCGCCCTTGATGTCGTGAATGACGGCGGACGCTGGCCAGCTCAACAGTGTAGGAACCACCAGGCCGACGCCCTTGCCGGATCGCGTAGGTGCGAAGGTCAGGACGTGCTCCGGACCTTCGTGCCGCAGGTATTGGTCGTCATGCCGACCAAGGAAGACGCCTGCAGACTGTGTTAGTCCCGCCTTGCGAATATCAACGGCGTCGGCCCAGCGCGCCGAGCCGTAAGTCGTCACCAGTTTCGATTGCCGCGAGCGCCACACGGACATGGCGATGGCGACTACGACAGCCACCAGGCCGCTGCCGCCCGCAATCGCGCCGCCGATATCGAAGACCCGGGGCGCATAGGCATCGAAGACGAACCACCACTCGAACAACCGCCAGGGGTGATAGACCGGCGTACCGAAGAAATCGAACCAGGGCGAGCCTAGGCGTAGCTGATAACCCAGTGCAGCGGCTGTCCACTGTGTGGCGATCCACACACCGGCGATAACGATGCCAAAGACGACACCGACCTGCCCGAACAACACGCCTTGACCTTGCATCCTGGCCTCCGATTTCTCCTGAACGACATGCGGCACAAAAACGTGCCGTAGCCGTGAGATTCGGGCTAGTGACCTGCCCCCTGTAGACGTACCAATCAGAAGTGGAAGTCCGGATTCAAGATTACTCGATGGGTGTCTGGGTTGATGTGGGTAGAGCTGCATCGCCAGCGCGCTGGCGATGCAGCTCGGCGAAGCGAGCCGGTGGCATGCGCCCCAAGCTGCTGTGCGGCCTGACTTCGTTGTAGTCCGTGCGCCAGATGGCCACGGCTGTTCTGGCCTGATGCAAGGTCTGGAACCAGCACTCGTTCAAGTGCTCGTCACGGAACTTGCCGTTGAAGCTCTCGATGTAGCCGTTCTGCATCGGGCGCCCGGGCTGGATCAGGATGTGGCGGATGCCATGCGCCTGCGCCCAGGCCATGAATGCCCGGCTGGTGAACTCCGGGCCGTTGTCGGTTCGCACCGCCTTCGGGTACCCACGAAACAGCGCAGCGCGGTCCAGGACGCGGGTGACATAGTGGCCTGAGATGCCGAAGTCCACCACGATGTCCACGCTCTCGTGGCTGAAGTCATCGGCCACCGTGAGGTACTTGAGGCGCCGTCCACCCGAGAGGCTGTCGCTCACAAAATCCATGCTCCAAACCTCGTTGACCGTGCGTGCCAGCTGCAGCGGCACACGCTCATTGATAGGCCGTTTGCTCTTCTTGCGCCGGCGCACAGCCAGGTTGGCTTGCCGGTAGAGGCGGTACACACGCTTGTGATTGACGCCGGGAAACTGCGGGCGCAGCAGGTCGTGGATGCGGCGGTAGCCAAAGCGCCGGCGCACATGCGCGATCTCCACGATCTTCTCGTGCAGATCCAGCGTAGCCTGGTCGGCCGTCGGTGGATGTCGGTAGCTGTCGCGGGAGTGCCCCACAAGCCGGCACGCTCGGCGTTCGGACAAATGGTGCTCACTCACCATGCGCCCAACCGCCTCGCGCCTGACCTGTGGGGCTAGCGCTTTACCCCCAGAACGCTCTTGAGCGCGTGCATGTCCAGGTGGGCTTCGGCCAGCAGCCGCTTGAGCTTGGCGTTCTCGGATTCCAGCTCACGCAGGCGCTGGGCCTCCGAGACCTGCATGCCGCCGAACTTGGCGCGCCACTTGTAGAAAGTGGCATCGCTGAAACCGCTGTTGCGGCACAACTCCTTGATCGGCATGCCGGCCTCGGCCTGCTTGAGGAAGCCGATGATTTGTTCCTCGGTGAATCTGCTCTTCTTCATGTCCGTCATTCTCCTGGTGGTTGACGGACTTCACTAACTTCAGCCTGGTACGGCTGGTGGGGGGCAGGTCACTAGGTCAAGAGGCGGTCAAAGACCGTTATCGGAAGAACTATCGAGAAAAAAGCAAGATTTCGCGCCGTAGCGAATTGAGGAAAAATGCCGCAAGTAATGGCGCGTTGCGGCGTATCTAGTTAGGAATCCGAAGTTTTGTGCGAATGGGCAACGATCAGAACTTCGGTGTTTCTTTCGGCGGGTTGTAGGGCGTCTTACCATCCCCAAGGAAGCGCCGATTCGTCGCCTCGGCCACACGATTGCAGAGTTCGTCGCCCAGCTTGGCGCGATCTGTTTTGCACTGCTCGCGCAGCTCCTTCAGCCGCTCGGGATTGGCCGCCAGCGACTCCACCGTTTCGGTCGGCCCAGACTTTCCGCAGGCAGTTAGCGCGGCAACGAGAAGAAACAGCATGGTCCTGTTCATGGTTCGCGTTCCTCAGAAGAATCGAGAGCGGACACTGCGGTAGATGTCTTCGCCGCAGGGGGTTTGAGGGAACTTGTCCTCTCGATGAAACGAGCCAGTACATCCGAAGGCTCGATGTCCCGGCGCAGCAGATAAGTCGTGAGCATTGATGTGCGGCCAGCCAGGGGCCGCGCGACCACGCCCTGCTCGCGGCTGTTGACGATCTGCGAACCACCGGCCAGACCCAAGGCGAGGCCAGCCGCCACCACTGACATCATCAGATCACAAGATGCTACTCGTTCGGCAATCAGCGGCTCTTGATCGATTCGCCGCAGCACCCGTTCAATCTGCCGCGCATAGCCTTCGCACGCTTGAGGATCCACAAGTACCAGCGGATGGCGCAGCACTTCCTCTAGTGGGACGCGCTTGTATGCCAACAGAGGATGTCGAGCAGGCACTGCCACCATGAACGGATCTTCCAGGACGGCCTCGGCAATGAGGCCATCGCCAACATCATTCGATCGAGCAAAACCCAAGTCGTACAGGTCGTCGCGCAGCCCTTTGATCTGCTGCGCCAACGGAATCTCGAATAGACGTATTTCGATATTCGGCTCTTCTTCGCGGCACAATGCCAAGAAGGTCGAGAAGCGCGATGGCGGTATGCCGTCGGAAAGGGCAACCCGCAACTGGCTGTGAAAGCCGTTAGCGGCAGCCTTCACGCTGTCGCGTGCCTGCTGCAACGCGGTGAAGACACGCGGAACGTGATCCATAAACAGCTGTCCGGCGCGAGTCAACCGGGTACTGCGGGTAGTTCGCACGAAAAGCTGAACGCCCAGTTCTTCTTCCAGTTCTTTGATTGCCCTTGACAGAGGCGACTGTTCAATGTGTAGCCGTTCAGCCGCGCGAGCAAAATGGAGTTCTTCGGCAACGGCTATAAAACATCGTAGGTGTCGAAGTTCCATGGAAGACTCTTTGTCCATTCGCACAACCGCAGCAAGACCATCATCACTCTAGATGCCTGCCATCAAGTCTTGTTCCGCGGGCGATTGCTATCTACTCCATCGCGGCAACCGCCGATTCGTGCCCGCCCACCGCAGGCGCGGTGTCTGCTCTACGCACGAGTACATACGTCAAAATTCCGGCCGTCGCCGCAGTAATTGCAGCTAGGGCGCTCGCTGCGGCAAAGCCGCTAACGAACGACTTGGTGGCAGCCGCTTGCACCGGCTCATGCAGTGACGTCGGGAGTTGAATCATCAAGCTACCAAAGTCGCCTGCCGCAACGCGCTTTGCGAAGGAGGCCGCGAGATTTGGGTCCAATCCCAACGACAAGCTCGAAGCAATGAAGTGACGAGAGACCTCCTTCGATAGCAGAGCCCCTAGACTCACAACGCCCAATAGAAGGCCAACGAATCGAACCGTAGCAGTCAGGCCGGACCCCATTCCTGCGCGCTGCGCCGGCACTGCTCCTTGCATCACCTTTGCGGTCTCGCCATTGAGCAAACCAGCACCTGCTCCGGCGACGAGCATGCCGATAACGAGAAAGGCGTAGGATGCTTCGGACGCTGCCAATGTCGACAGGAGAACGTCGCCGAATACGCTCACGACCAAACCTAAAGTTAGCAGCGTTCGCCCGGAATAGCGCCCTGCGAGGCGAGCTCCAAGCAGCGGCGTGAGGAACATGGGCAGCGCAAACGGCAACATTGCAAAGCCGGCGGACGAGGGGGCCAGTCCGTAGGCAATCTGAAGGAATAGCGGTAGGAAGAAGACCAGCACCTGCGCACCGGCGGCATATCCCAGCATCGCAAAGGTCGCCCCCAGGAATGTCCGGTTTCGGAAGAGAGAAAAGTCAACCATAGGCCGCTTTTGCCGAACTTCGACGACCGCAAACGCTATGAAGAGCAAGGCGGCGCCCACCAGGCGCCAGATGATTACAGTCGTTGCCCAGCCAACGTTGTTGCCATCGATGAGCGCCCAAATCAGTAGAAAGAGCGCGCAACTGAAAGTGAGAATTCCTGCAATATCGAGGCTCTTCGCATCTGGATCACGAGATTCATCGATTATTTTGGCGGCGGCAATGAACAGGATGAAACCGACCGGAAGATTGATAAGAAACGCCCACCTCCATCCTAACCAGTCCGTGATGACGCCTCCCACGATGGGACCGCTTGTGATGGCGATTCCAAGGCACGTTCCCCAGAACGCGTAGGCTTTGGCACGATCCACACCGACGAAGGCGTGATTGATAACGGCCAGGGCAGAGGTCAAGAGCAAACTTCCTCCGATGCCTTGCAGCGCGCGGGCCCAGTTTAAGACGTGCGCTGATGTAGCAAAGCCGCATAACGCAGAGGCAATGATGAATATCCCCAAGCCAATCAACATTGCCCGCTTTCTGCCGTGACGATCTGCGTAAGAGCCTGCGGCGAGCAATAGCGCGGCAAAGGTCAGGATATATGCGCTGACCACCCATTCGATGTCAGTGAAGGTCGCATTGAGTGATCGAGCAATCGTTGGGAGTGCTACGGCCACGATGTTCGAGTCGAGCATGATCAATGACGAAATCAGAGACGCAGTCAACAGGAGCAGCGTCTTGGATTTGCTCCCATGGTGGATTCCTGTCCTAGGCATGACGGTCTAGTCCTCTCAGACTAATGATGTTGATTGACATCTTTTTATGATGTCGTATAACATCTAAACCGTCAAGTAGAAAAGCGACCACACATGCTCGGTGAACGTCTTGCCCCCATTGACCTGTACGGCGCTCGAACAGGGAACTGCCTACGTGTAGCTATAGCTCTTGAGGAGGCGGGATTACCCTATCGCCCTGTCCGACTGGACCTGCGGCGAGGAGAGCATCGGACAGCTGAGTTCCTGGCGCTCAACCCAGATGGCAAAGTGCCGGTGATTGTCGACCGCGTTGATGGCGACGAAGTCCTTGTACTTACGCAGTCCAACGCCATCCTGTTCTATGTCGCCGAGGCTGCTTCAGAAACCTTGTTTCCTGTCGGTGGCACGCGTCGACGTGTCGTCGCTTATGAGCGGTTCTTTTATTTTCTGACGGATGTGATCGCCCCCAGCCACGCCGCATTCCAACTCCGGGCAAGTGGCGTGAAGGACAGTTCGCCGCAAGCACTCGACCTCCGTGCGATGAAAGCCCTCTCCGTTGCAGAGCGATTCGTAAAGACATCCGAGTTTATCGCTGGGGAGACATTTACGTTGGCCGACATTGCAGCGGTCACCATCGCCTTCGCTGTTGAGCGCCACATCGATTGGAGCGAGCTTCCGCAATTGCGGCGGTGGTATCAAGCCGTCATGGCACGGCCCTCCGTCATTCGAGGATTCGCTGCCTTCGGAACGCGATAACAAAAAGGAAGTCAGTTATGCAGAATTCACACCCCCTCGACGACTTCATCTGGAAGTCACTGACCAGCTGCCATCAGCATCTAGCCGCGGGGGACGCGCTCGCGCTACGTTACCCAGCGCCGATAGGCCCCTTCGCCGTGCTTGGCGGCAACTCTCCCGCGAATTGGAAAGCGCTTGCAGATCTAGTGCTGGCAGGTGATCACGCCGCGCTCGTCACGCTTCAGGAACTTGAGCCCCCATCCGGATTGAATGTAATTCAACGTGGTCTTATCAATCAGATGGTGCTATCGACAGCACCTTCCGACAGCTCAGTGGCGAAAGCATCGCGCCTCGGTGTCGCCGATGTGCCCGACATGCTCGAGTTGGTAGCAATGACGCGTCCCGGCCCGTTCGGAACTCGTACCCATGAGATGGGCGAGTACTACGGCATTCGTGTTGGCGGCAAACTGGTTGCCATGGCGGGCGAACGAATGCGTCTGCCCGACTACACCGAAGTCAGCGCTGTGTGTGTGCATCCTGACTATCGTGGTCATCGGCATGCGGAAACATTAGTGAACCTCGTCGGAAAGAGAGTAGTTGCTCGTGGCGAGACGCCGTTCCTTCATGTCTTCAGCGACAACACGGGTGCCATTAAGCTCTATGAGAAGCTCGGATACGTTCTGCGGCGGCAATTTCATCTCGTCGTGTTAGCTCGCGCTGGCGATGGGGATGCGGTGAGTTAGAAAGCTATCAATACCCTGAAGGCCGGTAGTCCGCATTTCAAATCGCAATCCCAGCCTTTCGGCAGCCAAACGCGCCTTTTTCTCCAGCACGGGATCAGGAATCTGAGCGAGATACAGTGCCCGGGTGAAGTTCCCGAAGTAGTCGGGGAGTAATTCTGGATACAGATCCAGGCCCAGATTGCGGATAATGAACTGATCAAAATGACGCACCAGGAAATCAGTCAGATAGAAGGTTCCACCTTCTGCCTCGTGCAATGCTTTGAACTGCTCAACACCAGCGAAGAACGCATAACAGTGGTCGCCTTCAATACGTGCGACCCCTTCCTCCTCAAGAACTTCGTCCAGTTTCCCACCCGTTCCGCAGTCTCCATACAGACATAGGATTTCGTCATAGGAAGATCGGTTCTCTTTGATCTTCTGCCTCATACCTTCCGGTATTTTTTGCGGGGTCATATGCCACGACGCCGGGAGACAGGTGACATCGATATCCGTCAATTGATTCATGCGTGTCACTTCCAGCAGCTCTCGGGCTACGGCTCCGCATGCAATGACAAGCGTCTTCTTCTTGCGTGGTTTGCGGCCTCGCTCTGGAGGATTCGAGGATTCGGCGTGGGCGGTGTTATGTGTGTGCATTCTTGGAGACTCCTGCCACGTTGTCTTCGCGAGCTTTGGCCCCAAGGTATCCCCCGTGATGACGAAGCCCATAGTCGTGGCGAGAGAAGCCTTTTCTCTCCATGAGAATGAGTGCGATCGCATCCCCGATCGCGGACATCACTGCGATGCTTGCGGTCGGTGTGAGGCCCAATAGGCAAGGCTCTTCAATGAGTCCCATATCGATGACGTTATCGCTCAGGCGGCGCATTTCGGACTCGGGATGGGATGTGATGCCAATGATCGGACCACAATCCAGGTGGCGGGCAAGCTCGATCAACTCCAGAACTTCCCGCGTCTTGCCGCTAGTCGAGAAGGCCACGATGCAGTCGTTCGGAGAGATTAGGCCTAGATCGCCATGCGCAGCCTCGCCTGGATGAAGGTAGGTCGCCGGCGTGCCGGTGGAACAAAGCGTAGCGGCAAATTTCTTGGCCACGAACCCGGCTTTCCCCATTCCAGTCGTGACGATCTTTCCCTGACATTCGAACAGGGTGTCAATGGAATTATCGAAAGAAACATTTAGATTGACGGCTGTTATGGCCGCCGCTTCCGCGGCTAGGATGGCCTTCGCCCTGGTTATCCATTGAGACATTGTTTTCCTTAGCTCAGCTTCTGCAGAAGAATGGACGCATTCACGCCACCGAATCCGAAGCCATTAGATATGGCGTACTCGGACGCAATGGGGTGAGCGGAACCACCAATGATGTCGAGCCCTTCGGCTGCGATGTCCCGGTTTTCCAGATTAAGTGTGGGCGGAGCGATCTGATCTCGTAAGGCCAATGCCGTGAAGATCGCTTCCGTCGCGCCGGCTGCTCCGAGAAGATGGCCCGTGGACGATTTCGTTGCGCTGATCGCGGTGCGGTAATGATCGCCAAAGACTGCCTTAATGGCCGAGATCTCGCCCCTATCACCAACCTGAGTTGAAGTCGCATGAGCGTTGAGATGGCGAACTTCGTCTGGCGGTATGTTGGCTTGTTCTAGGGCGATCTCCATCGCTCGTCTCGCCCCACGACCATCCTCAGGCCCGGATGTTATGTGATAGGCATCGGAGGTCGTCCCATAGCCGACGACCTCCGCGATTGGGCGGGCGCCCCGTGCACGCGCGTGATCCAGATCCTCGATCACGAGCATGCCAGCTCCTTCGCTCATGACGAATCCATCCCGTGCGGAGTCAAACGGCCTTGAGGACTTCGACGGTTGATCATAGTTAGCGGTAGATAAAGCTCGCGCGGCCGCGAATCCGCCTAGGCTGACCTCATTGATACAGGCTTCCGCGCCGCCGCAAAGCGCAATGTCGGCCTCGTTGGCGCGGATGAGCCTGGCGGCGTCACCGATAGCTTGGACGCTGGCCGCGCATGCTGTGACCGGGGCCCCTGACGGTCCGGTAAAGCCGTACTTGATTGAGACTTGGCCCGCCGCCAGGTTGATCAGAAACGAGGGAATGGTGAAAGGAGAGAGTTTCCCCGGGCCCCGCTGGCGAACCGTATCCACAGCGCTCGTAATCGCATGAAACCCTCCGATTGCGGAGGCGACGATAGTGGCGGTTCGAGCGCGGTCGCGCTCTGAGGTGGGACGCCACCCGGCTTGGCCAATAGCCTCTTCCGCCGCGGCTAACGCGAACACGATGAAACGGTCCATTCTGCGCAAATCCCGTTCCATAACGAAAAGTACAGGGTCGAACCCAGCCGCCGGGTCGTCATCAACACCCGGTACTTGTCCGGCTACCATGACTGATAGGTTATTGGACAGAGCTGTAGGCAGCCAACTCAATCCTGACTTTGCCGCGAGGAGGCGAGTCCAGACGGATTCCAATCCAACCCCCAAAGGCGTAACCAAGCCCATCCCTGTGATCACAACTCTACGCATATGAAGTGCTCTCAAGATCGGCGCCATTGACGGCGCCCTATGAATCCACAGCTCATCAGTGAGCATGGCTTCCTGCAAAATTAGATGTTACTCAACATCTTTACACGTGCAATGATGCCATGTAACATCTAAGAGCGCAAACTATTCCATGCGAGAGGCGCTACGCATGCTGTGACGTTCGCGCAGCAGCGGGGCTGTCACAACCCGTCTTCTAGTGCGGGCGAACCTTGCTATGGGCAGGCAGGAGCGGCATGAACGGATTCGATCCTGTTGAACACTGTTTACCTTGAGGGCATTGCTGCACGATGAGAAAGTCGAGAGAAGAAACTGTTGCTACCCGCGCACGGATCGTTGAAGCCGCTTCCAGTGAATTTCGCCGCAATGGCATTGATGGAACCGGACTAGACGATCTGATGGCTGCAGCGGGGTTGACCCGGGGCGGCTTCTATCGGCATTTCGAGTCGAAGAACCAACTCGTCGCCGAAGCGTGTTCGGTCGCTGCGCAGCGGCAAATTGACGGCATCTCGCTGGCACTGCGAGGAAAGCGCCGCTCATCTGGCCTGCGTAGTGTCGCCAACTTCTACCTGGATCAATCTCGCCGAGATGATCCGACCATCAGTTGCCCGCTCGCGATGCTTGGGAGCGAGCTTGCTAGATGTGATAGCGCGACACGCTCTTCTGCAACAGATAGTTTTTCCAAGCTGGTAGATATCATTTTCTCCCAGATCGATTCGGAGGACTCCGAAAAGGCACGCAGTAAAGCTGTCGTCATCGCCACCACACTTATCGGCGCTCTTACGGTCGCTCACTTCATCAACGACTCGTCCCTCTCGGATCAAGTCCTTGAAACAGTCAAGCAAGCCTGTGCCTCCGCGTAATGTCTGCTTTCAGTTGACGCTGACAGTTGGCTTGCCGCCGCCGGGCACAAAGCAGGCGCCGCGTCACGTGTGCTAATGCGCACTGACGCTAGGGCTAAGAGCCTAGCACTGGAGCGCTAGGGTTCACCGGTTGTTGTCATGCCCTCGTTGTCGTCCGATGTCCCAAGACGCTCCTCCGCCGCGGACCGTCGCGGCGAGCTGTTGTCCCAACCGCTGTTCGATCACTGGCTTCCAGGGCACCAGCGAGAACCCCATGCCGTCATCGAGCATCGCATAGCGCCCGCTGGCAAGCATGACGCTACGCCGGTAGATGCCGGCCACGCGCTGGCCATCAGCCACTGGCCGATGCTCCAGCCCGGTTTCGTCGGCAATGTCCTTCGCGGCCTGTGCCAGCTCTCGACCGCGCAGCGTTGCCAGCAGGTTGCGCGCGAGGACGACGCGCTGCCCGCGATGCTCGGCCAACCCCTGTTCGGCCAGAAAATCGGCGCGCTCGCGTAGGGCGTCCTTGACCTCTGCCCCAAAGCCCAGGTCGCCCAGTCCCTTGCCGCCACCGATCAACTGCTGGTCGAGCCAGGTGGCGCCGATCATGCGGGCCTGCCGCTCGATCGGCAGATGCGATTTCAGTTCCACCGCTACGCCACCTCCCAGGCGCTGCGCGTCGTATTGGCGACCACGCTCGGTCAAGTCATCGGGGACGCGCCAGACGCCTTCGGCCTCCCGCTCCACGATGCCGGCGCGGCGCAGGGCTTCGAGCCGGCGCACGTGTGCAGCGACCACTTCGCGCGGGTCGCGGTCGGGCGTTGCCTGACCTTGGGCGACGGCCAAGTGATGATCGGTGCGATACACGCCATCGACGGCCAACGCGGCGATGTTGCGGTCGGCGGGGCGCATGTCGGCCGAGCCTTTCACTTCCACCACGGCGCCAGTCGGGTACTGCTCCAGCTCCGACCGAGGCGGCAGCGCGACGTAGTGCGCCTTGCCGTCCATGCCGTCGACAATCAGATAGCCCTTGTCGTATAGCTCGTCGGCCAGCCCCTTACCGGCGACGCGGCCGACAATTGCGCGGCCATCCTCGCCGGGTTGGAACACGGCAAGCTCGCGCAGCTTGCCGCTCATGGCCCGCTGCATCGTGCGGATGATGTCGCCGCGCTCGCCCATCGCCCGCAACGTCGGCTCGGCTTCGGCATGGACAGCCCACGCGCCGGGCTGCTGCTCGGTCGTCAACCCCATGCGCTGCAAGCGTTGCAGCCGGCCCATCAGCATTTGCCGCTGCCGTTGCAGCCGGGGTTCGGCGAAGCGTTCGGTGCGCACCAGGCCATCATTGCCGGCCTCGCGCTGCAAGGTGCGATCCAGACCTGTCCATCGCTCCTGATCGACTTCGCGCAGCATGGCGCGCTGCATTTCTAACTCGGTGCGCGGCCCCAGCCATTCGGTCGCCAGTTCCGATGCCCGATGACGCATTCCCTCGGCGATGTAGTCGCGGGAAATGATGAGGTCCTTGCCGGTGTCGTCCTTGCCGCGCAGGACGACGTGCGTATGCGGGTTGTCCGTGTTCCAGTGATCGACTGCTACCCACTCCAGGCGCGTGCCCAGATCGGCCTCAATGCGCGCCATCAGATGCCGGGTGTAGGTGCGCAGGTCTTCAAGCTGTTCGGCATCCTCCGGCGAGACGATGAAACGGAACTGGTGCCGATCCTCTCGCCCGCGTTCCTCGAAGGCGGCGGTATCTGCCGCGTCGGTCGTCGGGCCGTAGGCGTGGCCCGGCCCGCCCTGGCGATCGACGCCTTCGCGCTCAATGTAGCGCAGGTGCGAAGCGGTCGAGCGCGGCCCGGCCTTCGCCAGATTCACCAGCCGAGCTTTGATCGTCACGCGCCGCGCGTTGGCCGTCAGCGAACGCCCAGCAAAGCGGGCCGCGACATGGCCGCGCCCTAAGCGGGAACCGGGCCGTTGACCGACCTTGCCAGCCGCCTTGCCGAGCCTCACCCCGGCCTTGCTGGTTTGGCGCAGCACCTTGTTGATGAAGGCGTCGCCGCGCTGCTTCGGCGCACCAGGGCGGACGCGGAAACGGTCATCGTCGCGACTGCTCATGGGGCGTCCCCATCCAAGACCATCGCAGTCGGGCGTGCGAAGCACGCGCTTTCGCCAATGCCGATGCGGCATTGCGCACCTTCGCGGCACGCTGCCGCTCCTTGGCGCGTGCCGCGCCACCCCCACGTGCAGACAGGGTTTTCAAGCGGCCCAGTGCCGCGACCTTTTATCTTGCCTTCCGCCTTTGCCCTTCGCTTTCGCTCTGGGCCTCGGCGTCCCGGCGGCGCTGCGCTGCCTGCAGCCAGCCCGCCGGCGAACGCGGCCACAGCCACAAGCCGGGCGCGTTCGAGGCAAGACGCCTGCACATGGGAAGGTGGCGCCGGATGTTGCGCGAAGTGCGGCGCGAATGCGCACGCACTGCACGCGCGACGACACCGTGACGACCAGCGGAACGACATACCGGATGGCACGATGAGATGCACGGGAACGTGCAGCGAATCGACGGCCATCATGGGCGTGTCTCCAGCCAGACCGGATGCGCAAGACCGATCACCGTAGAAGCCGCAATCGGCCCAAAGTAGCGGCTGTCGAACGACGCCGGATTGGTCACGCTCAACAGGAACAGTTCGCCAGATGCAAGACGGCGGCACTGCTGCCAGGATGGCAGCGGTCGGCCCAGTCGGTCGGCCGGCAGCACGGCGGCCGCAGGCACGCCGTCGATGCGAACGATACCGCCAGCGATGCATACCTCCTGCGGTGATACGGCGCCCACTCGCTTGAGCAGCGGAACGCGCGTCGGTAGATAGCCGCGCTGCGCAGCGAGTGCGGCGGCTTCGGTCGGCAGTGGTACAAGGACGATGCTGTCCACGGACAACGGACGTGGCAGCGAGGCGGCCCGATGGCTGAACGGTTCGATGCGATACCAGCCGACCGCCACACTGTCGGACGGGTTGTAGGTCAGGCGCGGCAGCGGCGACACGAATGCGGCCCAGGCCAGCGCAGCGATGCCGGCAGCGGCGAAGCCCGTCAGCGCGATGCGAGCTCGCAGGCGCGAACGAGGGTGCGGTGCGATGCTGGATGTGGAAAGCGTCGTCATGGCAATGTCCTCCCGGCCAGCCAAGCCGCATGTCGCTCGGCGGTGTATTCGGGTAGTGGCAAGCGCGCAGCGAGCCGGTTGCCGAGCGTGCGCCAGTACGCGGGTGACACGTCGGCTGGCGCAATGCTCAGTGCCTCGATGGCGTCGAGCTGCGCAAACACAGCGCGGACGGCAGGTTCGCCTTCGGCGTGCAGCAGCAACCGCGCGCCGGGCAGCACGCCGGGGATGCGCTGCGCCGCATCCAGCGACGTGCAAGCCTGCATCACCATGAGTTCCCAACGGATCGTGCCGTAGTCATTGGCCTGCCACCGGATGCGGCAAAACACGGCCCCCGACAGGAACACCGCGACACGGCGCCAGTGGTCAAGCCGGACGATGCGTGACGGTTCGCCGAAGCGCAGATAGAGGTCGATGCGCCGTTCGACGTAGGCGAGCGACACGCGGGTCAACGGCACGGTGCCGGCCCGTCTGGCGAGCATCGCGAGCGAAGACGGATTTGTGTTGGTCGTGGCGGCCGTGACCGTCGAAGGTTGTACGTTCATTGGGAGTTCTCCGGAAACTCGCGTTCCAGCAGTGCGCGCAGCAGTTCGGCCACCGTCACGCCACGCGTGAAGGCGGACACCTTGATGCGCGCCCGCATGGCGGGCGTGATGTCGAGGGTCAGGCGCGCGGTGTAGAGGTCGCCCTTTTGCAAAGCGTCGGCGTCGCCCTGGCGAATCCACGCCTCAGCGTGGGGATTCGCTGGCGGACGTGCGCCGATGCCGATGCGTTTGCCGCGCGTATTCTTCATGTCGGCCACCGCAGCAGTTCGTCGGTGAGTGCGGCGATCTCACGCGCAGCGGCGCTCTCGGGCGCCGTCTCGCGTGCGAGCCGTCCGGCAGCCACGCTATCGGCGAAGACGATGCGTTGATGCACTTCCGAGCGCAGTGCTGGCAGCGGTTGTTCGGCCAGCGACTGCCGCGCCTCCCGGCCGATGATGGTGGTGCTGACGCGCCGGTTGATGACGAAGGCCGCGCGCAGCGCAGGTCGGAACACTTGCGCTTCGCGTATCAACGCCACCATCTCGGCGCTGGCCCACAGGTCGTAGGGACTGGGCTGCACCGGGATCAGCACGCGCTCGGCCGCCAGCAGCGCGGAGCGCGCCAAGGCGGCGATACGAGGTGGTCCGTCAATGATGACGTGATCGGCCCGCCTGGCGAGTTCTGGGGCCTCCTGGTGCAGCGTTTCGCGTGCCAGGCCCACGGCGCTAAACAGCCTGGGCAGACCTTGCTGACTTCTGCGCTGTGTCCAGTCCAGCGATGAGCCCTGCGGATCGGCATCTAGCAGGATGACCGATTGCCCGCGCATCGCCAGTTCGCCCGCGATGTGCGTGGCGAGCGTGGTCTTGCCCACGCCGCCTTTCTGATTGAGCAAGGCAACGATCATGGCGCGGCCCTCCGATCTGGAAAGCCAGCCTGTTTTTGCCCTGAAAACCGGGGTTGTTTTTGCTTTCGGAGTTGCTTTGGTTTTTGCGTTTCGGCAGTTGTCCACCGAAACGGCGCGCTTCTACTAAAAGTTAGAGAATTTAAGTTAGGTAAGTTAAGGGGCATCGAAACCCGCGCCGTTATTGGCTTTGCGGGCGATTCGTACTCCTGATAGCACGATAGCCGTACTCCCGATAGCACGATACCCGTTACTCCTGATAGCACGAGCCCGTCCACAAGTTGTCCCGCAGTTATCCCCGTGCCGTGAACGGCACGGGTCGGAAGGTCAATAACTCCGTCCGGTCGCCCGGCATTCGTTCGATGCCCAGGACGTAGCCTGGCAGTGATTGCCGCCCCACCAAAACGCGCAGGTCGTAGGCGAAATCCGAAAACCGCGAGCTGCTGCCAGACTTGCGATACAGATGTTGGAAGTCGAACTGCCAGCCAGCCTCCTGTCGACCGCCATGCTTGCGCACCAGCCGATACAGCCATCGCTCGATGCCGCCCGTGAGTCGGAAGTACGCCGGGTCGATGGTGAGCACCAGCGCCGCGTCGAGCACGCCCGCATAGAACCAGTCCGGCAGAATCAGCTCGATGCCCAGCGGCGTGCCGCGGGCGTCGGTCAACTCTTTCCACTCGTTGATCCAAGAAAAGCGGTGCAGCCGTCGTCCGGTTGTCTCTCGGATGGACGTGGCCACAGTGGTCGACTGCAAGCGATCCAGCGCAGCCTTGAGGCGTTGGTAGTCGTGCAGCGACGTTCCGCGCCCAATGAAGCGCAGGATCTCGTAGGGCGTTGCTTGCATCAGGCGCGACGGGCGAATGCCCGCATCGCGCGCTTCCACGATTTGCGATGCTGCCCAGATCAGGATGTCCGCATCCCAGATGGTGGCGATGCCGTGCTCCATTGTCCCTTCCACGCGGATCGTGACGTTGCCGCTGCGGAAGTCGATCGGCGCGGTGCGCCGCGATTTCGCCAGCGAGAAAAACGGAAAGGCCATCAGGTCCTGGCTGTCGCGCGGCGCCATGTCGCCCGGCAAGGCGCGGAACAGATCGAGCTGTTCCCGCTCCCGCGATGGGTTGGACAGGGTGATGGCCACCGGCGAGCCACCGATCAGCGCCCACGGCTGTCGGCCGAGTGGTGCTCGGCGTATTCCGGGTCGGACGTGGTTTCATAGCTGCGCTGGTCGGCCCAGGCATCGAGGTCGGCCACCGCGTACATGACGCGCCGGCCGAACTTGCGGAACTTCGGCCCGTTGCCGATCACGCGCTGTTTTTCCAGCGTGCGCGGCGAGAGACGCAGGTAGTCGGCAGCCTCGTCGTTAGTGAGATAGCGCTGGGGCTGCGCGGGCGTGGCGACGGCAGCGGCGGCAGGTCGTAAGGGAGCGGGTCGCATGGTGAGAACCTCCATCGGTCAGAAACGCCCGGCCACACAACGCGACCGGATGGAGGCAGTCTCAAGAAAGAGGTGCGGAGCGCAGAGGGTCGTTTTGCCGTGAAGGCAAAGCGACCCTCCCCAGGTCATTCGACCTGTGCCAGACGGCGGTAGCCGCCGCGCATCAGCGATTGACCGCGCTGAACCAGGCGGCGCACGCGCGAGCGCAGACCGCCATCGGCGTACCAACTACCGGCCACGGCTTCGGCGCCGAACAGCCCAGCGGCTGTTTCGCGCAAGGACGCGCCCGCCAAGGTCGCGTCGAGTGCCTGGAGCGTGTGCAACTCCAGCAGCGCGGCGGGCGTGGGCCGGGAGCGGGCCGCTGCCGCAGGCGCGGTTTCCGCGACTGCGGCCAGGGTGTCCAGTTCGGCCGCCATCGTGCGGTAGCGCCCGCAGGGCGCAGCGCACGCGCGGACGGCATACAGATAGGCCATGCCATCGGTCAGGCCCGGTGCCAGTGCGAGCCGCACGCAGCAGCCGGGCCATCGTGCCACTAGCACCAAGCGCCTGCCGTCGTGGATCAGATGCTTGTGGCCCGGGATGCGCCAGAACTCGAACGCGTCGGCATCGGGTGGCGGGTCGGCGTCCGGGTAGAGCTGGAGCACAGCGTCATGGTCGGGGAACCAGGCTGGATGCGCGTCGCGCGCGTCTAGCGCCGGGTCTTCCAGCAGGCGCAACCCCCAGGCGTGCGCCGCTTCGGGCCGATGGCGACGGCGCAGCCAGTCGCGCCGGTAGTCAGGATGGCGGCGCAGATACTCCCAGGCCAGCGCGAGCCCGTCCAAGTGCAGCACGTAGAGATACGCGGCGGTTGGATACCAGAAATCGGCGCTTCGATCAGCCATGACGCGACCTCCTGTTCGACAGGAACGTCGCCACGACCTCGGGCGCGAATAGCTACGGCATCAAGACATCAAAGCGCCATCAGGATGGCGTAACTTAAGCTGTAGAGAGAGTGTCAAGACCGATTAGCTCCGAAACCTTGCTCGGGTCGTCCGAGTGCGACGACCGCGCATCCCGGAAATGGGGCGCGGCACTGACACCGTGCCGCAACCCGCGACACACATCATGTCTTTCTAGGTCAGGCTGCACCCTCTTGGTGCAAGAGTGCCGATTCAGACCCCAGCCGTCTTGAGTCAGACTGAGAAAGACACAATGCGCTGCAACGGCCTGTCTCTGGATGGCCCGCCGCAGGGAACCGGTGGTTCGTCAGTCGGGGATCGAACCATCGCGCTGCGCCAACCAGGCGTATTCCGATAACGGCCGCGAGGCGCGGAAATACAGGTCACGCAGGATGGGTCGCTGCTGCGGCCCGACGATGCCCGTCAGGTCGGACAGCCTGACCGTCCCCAGTGCGGGCATACCGATGCCGAGGTCGATCAGTCCCCAGGCGGTATCGCCATCGGCTGGATCGAGCGCGGCCAGCAGCCAGGTCGCATGCGCATCGGGCGTGAACAGTCGAACCACCGGCATCGGGTCGATGCTCTGGCCGGCGGCGCGCGCCGCACCGTTGGCGAGCAGTCGTGCGCGTTCGTCGGCGGTGGTGAGCGGCTGGGTCATGGGCGGGAATCCCACGTATCTGCGAATGCACGAACACGCCTTTCCTGCGAAGCACGGAACCACCAAGCCGGATATGTGCTTTCGTGCGCAAGCACGGATGCGCAAGCTCTCGAATCTGTACATGCACAGAAACGCAAACGCGGAATTGTGGATGTCAGGAAAGGCACGAATGCGGCTCCCCGGCTCTGGCGAAATCCTCAGATGCGGATTTCCTTAAAAGCACAAATACGGAAAACAACAACACCAATTGAACACTATAGATTGTAGCCCTATAGGGCGCAATAGGTTGTCATCTTGGTTTTATAGGGAAAACCATTGGTGGCGGCTAAAAACTCATTGGCAACGGCAATAAGGACGGTCAGAAAAGCGCGTGGCTTGAGCCAGGAAGCGTTTTCTGACGTGTCGAGCCGTACCTATATGAGTTCACTGGAACGCGACCTGAAAAGTCCGACTCTGCACAAACTGACCGAGCTGTGCGAGGTCATGGAAGTGCATCCGCTCACGCTGCTGACGCTGGCCTATGCCGGCGACAGCCCGCACAAGGCCGATCAGCTTCTGGCGCAGGTGCGCCAAGAGCTGGAGGCAATCTTGAAGAAGCGCGACGCGCCGTAGGCGCGCGGTGCTGCGATCAGCAGCACTGCGCCCCGCCGCAACGGGCGGGGCGCTAGGGGCCGTCAGGCCGCTTGAGGCTTGCTGCGCGACCAGATCAGGTCGTGCGTGCCGTCCTCGCCTTCGATCAGGCGAGCATAGACCGTTGCCGGGAACGAAGGATCGTCCAGGGTCACGGACAAGTAATCCCGCCCGGCTTCGCTGGTCTTCTTCCACGCCGCGCCGATGTCGTGGCTTGCCGCCTGCAGGCGGAAGTCGGGGGCGTTCTCGTTGTTGCCCTTGTCGTTGGGAACCAGCTTGACCTTGACGTTGAGCGTCAGGGTGCGGAGTGTGCCGGTGAAACCGTCTTTGTCTGCGGTGAAGGTGCCGATGTTAGCCATGATGATTTTCCTTTCGGGTTGAACAAGATCGCGCCAGTGCGTCCTTGTTGTGATCCGGTCGGCGTGGGATGGGCGGGCCGCACCGCGCAGCGGTCGCAACACCGTGGAGAACCTGGAAGCGCAAACAATTTGTCTCGCGAGGAAGCCGCGCAGCGGCGGGGAAATTGCTTGCGCTGCAAGGTTGCGGCCATGAAGCCCAAGGCGCAGCCGTGCCCTCGCCAGGATTCACAACAGACCAAGGACGTACAGGCCGACCGCTCCCGAAAGGAGACATGGCCGACTCGACATCCCCGCGTGATGGTTTCACCGGCTTGTGCCCTGATGCGGCAAGGCCAACACCCCAGCGACAAGGCGGGAGCGCCCCTGCCGCAGCTTGCGGCACCCAGCTTGAGGCGTGGCGTGGAAGTTCCATGAGCAAGGCCGGGCGCGTGTCGGTGAACCGTCCTTCGTGACGTACAGGCGATGTACCGCCAGCGTCGAGGACAGCACGCTTTTGCACAACCTGCCGCAGCAAGCCGGGGCGTAGCCCCACATGCCCCGCTCATTGTGGCGGGACGTCATCGAAACTTTGCCCGCATCGGCGGGCATCGATCGCCGTACTGCGCGCAAGGCACTTGTGCGCTCGCCACGTCGCCGCCTGGTCGAAGGCGGCGACGTGGCGATTTTGCTTTGGACGTTGAAACCGAGTGCGGCGGGCCTCCGCCGCGCCCGGTTTTTTAACCACCGGCCCCAAGCCGGAACGGCTTGGGGCCGGTGCTGATCGTTATTCCTTCGTTTCGATAATCCACCACACGGCGCGCGGCAAGGCGCGGCCTGTGATGGGATGTAGGTTGGTCAGGTCGGCGCGGGCCATCCAGCCACTAGGCGGACGGTAGCCGCGCACGTCGCCATCGCCATGCCAGCGGCGAGCGCGTAGCGTGCCGGGGGCATAGACCGCCGCCATACGGGGGCGGCTCGTGGTGTTGCGGCTCATGGGAAATCCTCGGAATGAAGCGCCCCGGTCGGAACCGGGACGCTTATCGGCGGTGCAGGGTCACGCGCCCAGTGCCTCGACCTGCGGTTGCTCATCCGCCACGGTGGCGGCATCCTTCGGCGCTTCGGCTTCGGCCGCTCCGTCCTGCGCGATCTGCTGCGGACCTTCGGGACGGAAGATGGCGGGCATCCAGCCGGTGCCATCGGCCAGCCGTTCGGCCTCGCAGGCAATGTCGCCTTTCTTCAACTTCGCCAGTCGGGTGACGTGGGCCGGGGCGAACTCGCCCACGGCTTCCAGAATCACGACCTTGGAGACGTGGCGGAAATAACCCTCGGCGGTCGGCTTCCACCATGCCGCCATGTCCAGCCCCACGGCCTGCGCCAGTTCCGCGCCGGGCTGGCGCTGTGTGGCGCGGGGCGTCACCACGTCCACCGTAGCAGCGACGCATACCGCCAGCAGCCGCACCAGTTCGTCTTGCGGTGTCGCCAGCAGCACGGCGAACAGTTCGGCGCTGTCCTGTGGCAATGCCTCGCCCGCCACCTGCTGCAACTCGCGCAGCGCCACGGCGGCAGGTGATTCCGGCCAGTCCGGGGCCATGCCTTCCAGCCGGTCTTGCACGGTCAGGCGCACGCCAAGCGGCAGGTCGTGGCCGTAATGATTTTCCAGCAAGACGGTCTGCACCATGCGATGCACCAGCGCAGCCAGTGCCACCTGCGGGTGCCGGGCCACTTCGATTTGCAGCGCGGCAGTGCGGTGCGCGCTCAACCGTTGCGCCAGTCGGTCGGACAGGCTGACCGCGACCGTCACCGGCTCGGCGTCCTCGCCTTCGCTGTCGTCCGCGCCTTCGGTTCCGGCGAAGCCTTGCCGCAGCCGTTCCAGCGTGCGCAGTGCCTTCGCCTCGGCCTCACGCAACAGGCCGCGATGAATCACGGCCTCGCCGCTGCGGTCGGTGGTAACGATGGCACCGGCGACGGCGCGCACGTCCGGGGCGTAACCCTGTAAGGCATCCTCCACGGCTTGCAGTTCCCCGGCCACCTGTTCGCGGCGCGATTCCAGCGCTTCCGTCTTGCCGCCGTCTTCGGCGTCGTAGGCTTCTTCCAGTTCGGCGTCGATCTTGTCTAGGCGGTTTTGCAGCGAGGCGATGCGGCGGGCTTCGCGGGCGGTCGGTTCGCGGCGCTGGCGCGGCGCGTTCTGGAACGCCTGCCGTTCGGCATAGCTCAAGTGCGGCACGGCTTCCACCCACGCCCAGCCTTCGGCGCGGATGCCTTCGGCCAGTTCGTCCAACTTGCCGCGCACCAGCGTTTCCAGCAGCGCGGCGTCGGTCAGATAGGTGCCGCTATCGTCGTCGGCGAACAGGTCGCGGCGGATGCCGCCCCCCACCGCCGTGTAGGCATCCATTCCGATGAAATGCACCAGCGGGTGCGATGCGTCGATTTCGCGTTCCGTCAGACGCTCGCGCAGTGCAGATGCGCTACGCTGCCATTCGGGCGCGGCGTAGAACGCGGCTTGCTGCGCGGCGTGGTCGTCGGTGATGGTCAGGGCCATCAACTGTTCCAGCGTCACGCCACCAGCCCGATAGTCGGCCATCAGGCGCGGCGAGACGTTGGCCAACTTCAAGCGGCGTTGCACCACCAGCGGGGACACGCCGAAGTCTGCGGCAATGTCTTCGATGGGGCGGCCTTCCTTGACCAGCGCGGCGAACGCCTCG
Source organism: Hydrogenophaga intermedia (assembly GCF_023715105.1). Lineage (GTDB taxonomy): Bacteria > Pseudomonadota > Gammaproteobacteria > Burkholderiales > Burkholderiaceae_C > Hydrogenophaga > Hydrogenophaga intermedia_A. Next base: position 26,563 of record NZ_JAMBNO010000031.1, read on the forward strand.
AACTGGTCGGCGGGGTGCATCTGCTCGCGCAGCAGGTTTTCGGCAAGGCTCACGGTGCGCGCCGAGGCATCGGGCACCAGCAGGCACGGCACCTCGTAGTCGGCGGCGATGCGCTTCTTCTTCGCCAGCAGCTTCAATGCGGTAAGACGGCGATCACCGGCCACCACTTCATACTGCTCGCCATCGGCGGCGAGGATGACGACGAGGTTTTGCAGCAGGCCGATGCGAGCGATGCTCGCGGCCAGTTCAGGGATGGACAGGCGCGGGGTCTTGCGTGCGTTGCGCTTGGAGCGGCGCGGCAGCAACTGCGAGAGTGGAACCAGAATCAGGTTCTTGGTCGGATCGGCCACTTCCAGCGGCGCGGCGGCTTCGATGGCGCGGGTTTCGGTTTGAGTAACGGCGTTCATGGTGATAACTCCTTGCGGTTAGGGATGCAGCAGCGAAAGAAGCGGCAAGGGCTGCTGCCTGCCCCTGCCGCGTGGGGATTCAGGCCTTCAACTGGCGCATGCCATCGGCCAGCAGCCAAAGCGCGCGATTCAGTCGGATGTTTTGGTCAATGCCCTGCACCGGACGGGTCTGCTGGCGGCGTCCGTTGGCGCTGCGCCCGCGCAAGCCGCCTTGGGTCAGGTTTTCTTGCGTGCGGTTGAACACGCTCCACAAGTCCGGGCGGCGGTCGTCGAAGCGGCGCGGCATCAGGATTTGCGATTCCGTGATGGGCGCGGGCTTGTCGGCGTCGTCGTACCTGAGGGCCAGCGCGGCACGGGCGAACACTTCGGATTCGCCATCGTTCAAGGTGATGGCGTGCATGGCATCGCGGGATTCCTTCACCCGGTCGAAGCCGCGCAAGACTTCGTAGGCGCCTTCGATGACGTGTCCGGCCACGTCGCCTTTATGCGGCACGCGCACGTCCGCCACCGTATCGCCGCAGACAAGGCCATTGCTGCACACGAACCGGAACATCCCGGCCAGCATCTGATAGCTGCTCGCGCCGTCATGGGAGTTCAGAAGCACAATTTCGTTGGCTTCCGCGCCGTTGATCTGGCTGGCATGGCGCAGACGCAGCATGTGTTTGGTGTAGTCGCGGCGGTCGTCGTGCCGCACGCGGGTTTGCGCTGCCATGAAGGGTTCAAACCCTTCCTTGCGCAGTTCCGCCAGCACGGCGGCAGTGGGGATGTAGGCGTACCGTTCGGAACGGCTTTCATGCGGGGCGTCCGCGAAGATGGACGGGGCCACGCGGCGGATTTGATCGTCGGACAGCGGGGAATCGCTGCGCAGCGTCGGGGAATGGGAAGCGAAACGGGATGCGAGTTGCATGGTCTTTCTCCAAGAGTTGCTGCTGTGGTTTCAAAGCTGACCGGATTCCAAGATTCGGAGCCCGTTGTGGCTTTGGTTGGTTCGGCGCAGAGACCTGGGCCGGTCCCTGTTTGCCGCCGTCTTTCCTGAGTTCATCGCCCGCGAAAAACCGGGCCAGCGAGGGACTGGCCGTCAAGGAAGAAGCGCAGGGTTGGTGCGGCCCGCAGCGCAGCGAGGACTCGGCCCTGCGCGCCTTGACGGCCAGGCACCGCGGGCTACGGTCGCGGGAAAAGCGATGAACTTGGGGAAGACGAACAGCGGCCGATGGGCCAAGGGGATGCGCTGAACCCAACGCCGCGCGGCGAGCGCCCCTGCGTGCCAGGGCACGCCTAGCTGGATTGGCCGATCAGGTGCAACCTGTTCGGCTGCATTCGAGGGGCGCCAAGCAAGGCGCGGCGGGGATGGGCTGTCCAGCCGATCCCCTGGAGGGCAAGCGTCGCGCGCAGGCCGGGAGCGTAGCGACGGCCGGAGGCATCAGGGATCAAAGCCGCATGGCCGCGACTCGCTACGAGGCGCGGGGCAACGCCCGCGAGCCCGACGGCGGCACGCCGGGATGCAATGCCACTCGTGACAAAAAGTAAATGACTTAAAAGCCCAGATGAGCCACAATGTAGCTACAACCACCTGTGAGCATATGAAATGGCTAGCACTGACGTCGTTCGTGCCCGGATAGACGGGCATATCAAAGAAGAAGCGAGCAGCGTTCTGGCCGAGATGGGACTGTCTGTTTCGGATGCCATCCGTATGCTGCTAACCCGCATCGCAGCGGACAAAGCGCTGCCATTTGACGTCAATCGCGTCCTTCCCCATTCGGATCGGAAGACGCCATGAGGTTGTGCCTGAAAACACTTAACCAGTCATGGCCCTGAACCGCATGGATCGCATACAACAGCTCGGCTACGAAAAAGATTTCCGCATCATCTTCCTTGAAGCCAAGGGGGACGGATTTCAGCGCCTGTTCGAAAAACTGATGGCGAAGGCCCACCCGAACGATTTCATGGCCTGCCGTCCATGGGGCAATGTTGGCGACCGGAAAAATGACGGATACCTGCCCTCGGCCCGGACCTTATTTCAGAGCTATGCGCCCAATGAGTTGAGTGCCGCCGAAGCCATCAAAAAGATCAACGAGGATTTCGGGGGCGCAAAAGAGCATTGGGAAAAATATTTTGGTGAGTGGACTTTTGTTCATAACGCACCCGATGGGCGCCTTGGCCCCCACATCATCGAAGCGCTGGCCAAGCTCTCGCAAGAAAACCCGAAGATCAAGATTGGCCACTGCGGTTGGGATGAAATGCTGTCGAAGTTTCGCCAGCTCAGCCTGCAGGATCTCGAATCCTGGTTCGGCCCCTCGCTGACCATGGAAGCAAACGTCAATCTGGGCTATAGCGATTTGATGGCCGTACTTACGCACATCAACGTTGCTCCCGCGCCAGAGACGAGTGAAGTCAAAGATGTCTCGCGGGGGAAAATCGAGGCAAATCTTCTATCTGCGGTGGTCGCCGATTTTTTGAAAATCGGGATGCAGAAGTCACCGTTGGTGACGCAGTTCTTCGATAACTGGAAGAACCCCGTGTACGGCGAACAAATTGCCTCGGCATTCAAGGGTAAATACGTGTCTCTGAGGGATGCGATCCCCTCGCTTCATCCCGATGAAATCTTTGGACAGCTTGAAACCTGGGCAGGGGGAGTCGTGAACACGACACCCACACATAAGGCGGCGGTGCTGGCGGTCATGGCCTATCTGTTCGACAAGTGCGAGATATTCGAAGATGCCCAAGCGGTGAGGTCAACATGATCCTACCGTCCAAGCATCTTCCGCAAGATCGCGCGCTACTCACCGTGGGCGGTCATGTCCTAACTTTTCTCGCGCGTCCCAAAACGGTTTCCGCGTTGTGGGAGGAATTGAACCGACAGGACCAAGGGATGGTTGCCATTCGGCCTCGGCGAATAACCTACGACTGGTTCGTGCTTGCGCTGGACCTGCTGTATTCCCTTGGCACTATCGAACTTGAAAATGGCCTTGTGGCACGGAGGGAAGCTTGATCCACCATCTTTTCAGCACGCTGCCCACCTTCAAGAATCTCGGCGATTTGAAGCCAGGTCTGAACGTGCTGCTTGCCCAAAAAACCGAAGGTGCCAGTACCAAGCAAACGCGCAACCGCGCAGGCAAAACGAGTTTCATTGAAACAGTGCATTTTCTGACCGGCTCGGAAGCCGGTCCTGATTCCATTTTCCGCACGCCGGAGTTGGCCGAATACACCTTCGGCATGGACTTCGATTTGAAGGATGCGCGGACCGTCGTCGAGCGCAGCGGGAGCGCCAAAGCCAAGATCTACATAACAACGCCACCGGAGACCAAGCGCAAGCTATCGGCAACCGATTGGGTCACGTTCCTCGGTGAGGAGATGTTCGGCCTGAGCAGCCTGGAGGCCGCAGGCAGCAAGCCCCCTTCGTTCCGGTCACTGTTCGCCTACTTTGTGCGGCGCCAGATGAGTGGTGCATTCACCACGCCAGAGAAGCAGGCCACCATGCAGGGAACGGGCGACATGCAAATGGCGCTGATGTTTCTCCTTGGGCTGGACTGGCAGATCGCGCGCGATTGGCAAGCCGTTCGTGATCGTGAAAAGACCTTGGAAGAATTGAAGAAGGCGGCGGGTACGGGGGCGTTCGGTTCAATCATCGGCAAGGCCGCTGATTTGCGCACGCAGTTAACCCTGCAGGAATCTCGCCTCAAGAAGCTCTATTCGGAAATCGAAACCTTCCAAGTATTGCCTGAGTACCGGGAACTGGAAGTCGAAAGCGCCAAGCTGACGCGTCAGCTCAATGAACTGGCCAACGCCAACACCATAGACTTCTCGGCCATCCGTGACCTCGAAGGCGCGCTGGCCTCCGAGATTCCACCTGACCTGGAAGACCTGCAAGCGATCTATCAGGAAGCCGGCGTTGCACTTCCAGGCCTCGTAAAGCGCCGTTACGAGGACGTGAAAAGCTTCCATCAATCGGTTGTGCGCAATCGCAAGGACTATTTGTCCAGCGAACTCGAAGCGGCACAGCTACGCATCGAGTTGCGCGACAGCCAGAAAGCGCAACTCGATCAGCGACGTGCGGAGATCATGGGCATCCTCAGGAGTCATGGCGCACTGGATCAGTTCCTCAAGTTGCAGGGGGAATTAGGTCGCCTGGAATCGGAGGTGGAATCCCTACGGCAGCGTTTCGAAGCGGCCGAGCAGCTCGAAGGCACGAAAAACGAGTTGGAGATCGAGCGCAACCGGCTCACGATCCGGCTGCGTCGCGATTTTGCCGAGCAGAAGGATCGGCTGGCCGAAGCCATCGTCGCTTTCGAGGAAACGTCGCAACGCCTCTACGAGTCGGCCGGCAGCATGACCGTCGACGAAACCTCCAACGGCCCGATGTTCAAGTTTCCGATGCAGGGTCAACGCAGCAAGGGCATCAAGAACATGCAGATCTTCTGCTTCGACATGATGCTTATGCGCTTGTGCCACAAGCGGCAAATAGGACCCGGCTTCTTGATCCATGACAGCCACCTGTTCGACGGTGTTGACGGCCGGCAGGTGATCAGCGCCTTGCGCTTGGGTTCGGAGATTTCGCAGGAACTTGGTTTTCAGTACATCGTGACGATGAATGAAGACGACGCCTTTAAAGAAACCATCGATGGCTTCGATCTCAATGACCATGTGCTTCCAACGCGTTTGACCGATGCCACGGAAGATGGTGGGCTGTTCGGAATTCGGTTTGGATAGAGGTGTATTTAAAAAATTGAAGGCCTGAGTGTGAACGCGTTGCCGGGGCCTAACGAAAAAAATTAAGGGACCTAAAAATCATGACAAAACCCCCAAGCGCAAGCACTGCCCCAGTTGCCGCACCTGTTGTCGCCGCCGCACCGACGTCTGCACTTCCATTCCCAGCGCTCCACGACGCAGCGCAGCAAGCAAGAAATCTGCGGCAGGTGCTCCAAGATGACAAGCAGCGTATCGGCTGTTTCCTTGGTGCGGGTTGCCCGCTTGGAATCTACGATGCGGCCGGCAAAGACAGCGTCGTGCTAATCCCGGCCATCGTCGAACTGACGAAGCGGGTCGCTGCCGGGCTGGAGGCAAGCGACAGCGCTTCCGGAGCCACATCAAAGTTCAAGGCGCATTGGGATGCATTGTGTGTGGAATGCAAACCATCCGATGACAAGGACCCGACCGTTGAAGACGTATTGACAGAGTTGCGCACTCTGGCCAATCGACGCGGGACTGCCGAGATTTTGGGAATGTCGAAGGAGAACTTAAGTGACCTGGATAACAAAGTCTGCGCACTGATTGCAACTGAGATGCGTAAGCCGCTCCCCGCCTATCGCAGTTCATACAATCGCTTTGCATCGTGGGTCGGTGGCGTTCAACGTGATGCTCCAGCGGAAATATTTACGCCTAACTATGACCTGCTTTTTGAACAGGCGCTTGAACAGCATCCGCTACCGCACTTCGATGGTTTTGTTGGCTCACGAGAACCATGGTTCGATTTGGCGTCGATCGAGCACGACGTAATTCCCGCGAGGTGGACGAGGCTGTGGAAGCTACACGGCTCCATCAATTGGGAGAAGAGCGAGGAAATCGTGAATGGGGCGAAGATTACGCGCGTTGTTCGCGTCACACGTGAGGCCGCAGCAGGCAAGGTAATGATCTTCCCTTCGCACCTCAAGTACGACCAAAGCCGTCGCATGCCATATCTCGCAATGCTTGATCGACTAAGGGCATTTTTCCACGGGAAGGATGCTCCCAGGCTTGTTGTGTGCGGATATTCCTTTCTCGACGACCACCTCAATGAAGTTTTGCTAGATGGATTGCGGGGCAACCGGAACGCTCAATGCTTTGCGCTGATGTATTCAGGTCTCGGACAACATTCGAGAGTTGTCGACTACGCAGTAAAACAGAGCAACCTCACCGTTCTGGCTTGGGACGGAGCAGTCGTAGGAACGCGCGTGGGGCTTTACCGTCCCGGAACCATTGGAGGCCACGAGCACACGCCGTGGCTGATGGAAGAAGCGGCCGCCGGTGGCGATCCCAAAGAACTTCAGCCACGTAGCCGTCTCGGAGACTTCCACTATTTTGGTCTTTTTCTCGAACAACTTTGTGGTGGGAGCAATCATGATGCGCAGCCCATCGTCTAATCTCGACCCTTCACGGCTTGGTACTGTTGAGGATGTGAACGGCTCAAGCGTGAGTGTGAAACTTGCGGAGAGCACACCGGGCGGACTCTTATTTGTCAATGGTGAGGCATATCGCGTCGGACAAGTCGGGGGATTTGTCCGTATTCCATCTGGATATGTAGACCTCTATGGTGTGATCTCACAAGTTGGAGCTGGCGCCGCCCCTGGTCCACCGGAACTCGCGCCTCAATTCGGCAATCGATGGCTTAGGATTGAACTCGTCGGCCAAGGACGCCGGGGAACAAAGTTTGAACGCGGCATCGCACAGTACCCCTCCATCGGCGACTCTGCCCATGTCGTCACCGAATCGGACTTGAAAACGGTCTATGCGCCTGGAGACGAAGATGGCTATGTCGCCGTTGGGCGCGTCGCCAGCGCCGAGTCGATCCGCGCATACATCGACATGAATCGCTTGATCAGCCGTCATTCTGCAGTGGTGGGAAGCACTGGCTCTGGGAAGTCGAATGCCGTGGCGAATCTACTTGGTGCTATTTCCGATCAAACTCGGTTCAAGTCTGCTCGCGTCGTATTGTTTGACCTTCACGGTGAGTATGCGAAGGCATTTGGCGATCAGGCCCGTGTATTTAGGGTTGGGGCGGATACCGCCGCAGGGGAGCGGGAACTCCATGTTCCATTTTGGGCGCTCACAGCGGAGGAATTTACTTCGTTGGCGATGGGTCCGGTATCAGGAACGCCCCTCGCGTTACTGCAAGAAAGGTTGTTGACCAGCAAAAGGGCATCGAAGCCGGGTGGCATCCCCCATGCCTTGCCTGATCTCAGCGTCACCGTCGATACACCGCTTCCGTTCTCTGTCTACCAGCTCTGGCACGACCTGTATTCATTGCATTGCGCGACTCATAGCGTTAGCAAGAACCAAAACCAGACTGAGGCCACGCGAGTCTATATCGAAGACGGTGCTCCTCCCCAAAAGGCCACCGGCGATGGCGACCAGCTCGTGCGTCCTCGATTCCGTCCGATCACAACAGAGGCAGGTGCCGACAAGGTTTATGGCGGGCTCTACATTGATGCGCCGCGACCGCACCTGGATGTGTTGGAAAGCAAGCTTCGCGATCCACGCATGCAATTCCTCTTCAACCCTGGTGAATGGGCTGTCGCGAAAGACGGCACTACAACGTCAGATCTCGATGCTCTGCTCTCAGCGTGGATAGGGGCCGACACTCCAATTTCAGTATTCGATCTGTCGGGAATTCCAACTTCCGTTGTAGATGATTTGGTTGGGGCCGTTTTAAGAATTCTTTATGACGCGGTGTTTTGGGGAAGGACGAAACCAGAGGGAGGTCGAGAAAGGCCGTTACTTGTCGTCATGGAAGAAGCGCACGTGTATCTCAGTGCTCAGTCAAAGAGCCGGGCAGCTACTGCCGCGCGGCGCATCGCGAAAGAGGGGCGAAAATATGGAGTTGGGTTAATGCTGGTCAGCCAGCGTCCTTCCGAAATAGACACTACGATCCTTTCGCAGTGTGGCACGGTCATCGCCCTACGTCTGACAAATGACTCAGATCGTGCTCAAGTTACCTCATGTGCATCGGATAATCTTAAGGGTCTCTTTTCGATGCTACCTGTTCTCCGCACCGGCGAGGCGTTGATTGTGGGAGAGGCTGTCAACATGCCGATACGGGCAATCATCGACCGTCCGCCAGAAGGCCGACGACCTGATAGCGACGATCCTGTGGTAGTTGTTCCCAAGGGTGCTGACGGGAACCGTATTCGGAGTGGCGGCTGGACTGAGCCGGTACAGAATGAAAATTACAAGCCCCTAGTGGAGGCCTGGCGTAAGCAAGATCCAAATGCTGGTGAGAAATAACCCCCGTAAGCCAAAAGTTTTATTACACCCAATGGAGATGACGCACTATGGAACGTACACCAGTAACCTCAACCGACATCTGTGCAATCGGCTATGACGCAGATACTCAAACCCTTGAAATTGAGTTCAATACTGGATCTGTATACGACTATTCGGACGTACCTCAAGGTGAATATGACGCGTTCATCGGCTCAGACTCAAAGGGGAAATATTTCCACGCCAATATCAAAAATCGATACTCGTTTGTAAAGCTCTAATAGAACGACACTTACCGCTTTCCCTTGCCAGCGCCAAGCTGCTCGATCTGCAGTCGAGCACGGGCTGTAGCTTGCTGCAGTCGCTCGGCCAGCAATTCGCGCGGCGGCAGCGTTGTCAGGTATTCGGCGACGTGGATGCCCGACTTGTCCAACTCCAAAAGTTCGATTTGCTCGGACTTCTTGCCGGTGCAGAGGATGATACCGAGCGGCAAGGCTTCCTCCGGCTCCCGTTCATGTTTGTCAAGCCAGCGCAGGTAAAGCTCCATCTGCCCCTTGTACGCCGCCTTGAACTCCCCGACCTTCAATTCCACCGCCACCAGTCGGCGCAGCTTGCGGTTGTAGAACAGCAGGTCAAGGTGAAAATCGTCGTTGTCGATCTGGATGCGTTTTTGTCGAGCCACGAACGTGAAGCCCACGCCCAGCTCCAGCAGGAAGGATTCCATCTCGCGGATGATCGCCGCCTCCAAGTCGCCCTCCTGCCAGGTGTCGCGCAGGCCCAGGAAGTCGAGGATGTACGGGTCACGCATGACCAGGCTGGGCGAGATGCGCTGCGCGTCGCGCATGGTCGCCAGTTCCTGCGCAATCATCGTGTCCGGCTTCTTGGACAGCGCTGTGCGTTCGTAAGGGGTATCCGCTTAGCTCCATCAGCCCCATTGACACTGTGATTTCATCCAGCAATGGTATCCGATTGCCTCTCCCCGGTGTTCTTGCTCACGACATCCCCATACATCACTGGCGGCGTCACCACC
>NZ_JAMBNO010000032.1 GCF_023715105.1 Hydrogenophaga intermedia
CTGCGGCCACTGTCCTTCGCCAGCTGTACGGACTTGATGCCCAGGCGCTTGCGCAGGGTGCGAAGCTCGCGGCCCAGTTCGCCAGGATTGTTGATTTTGTCCATGATGCGCTGCATTTTAAGGACATCGGTCATCAACGTCCAACGTATAGGACAAGAAGGAGGTTCAATCGTCCTGCTTGGCCTTTGAGACCCTGCGAAGAGCACTTGCACCGGGCATCCGGTGATGCGCGGCCGGCAAAGTGCCGTGCTTGCCGACCACCAAGACCAAGTGGATCAGCCCGCCACGTGCCACTTTGGGACCTTGAAAAGCGCGCCAAACTGTGTCGAAACAACACTTCCCTTGGCGAACTGACGAGCGCCGCTCACTGTAATACCTCAATTGACAGTTCGCGACGAAATCAAGATTTAATTTAAACGGAACGACTGAAGTTTCGTCGCGCGCCTCGGTGTCCGACGTATCTTTGTAACGCCGATTACGTGTGAAAAGAATATCTAATATACACGCGATCTTGATAGCCCACACAAAGACCGCTATGTTCTGAGCTGCTGTCGCGAACAAACACCAGCAACCAATCGAGAGGCGTGGGTTACCACTCCCTCATGTGTGCGGTATTTCACGCGGCTGCATTTCGTGTAGTCGCGGCTTGGGTCTTCTGGTTGGCAGGGATTGGGATGCGGCATCAACCCGTTGCAAGGCACCCCATGTCACACCCCAATTTCCTGAAGAACACGCTGAGCCCGCAGGACGAGCTCTTTCTGGGTATGCCGGAACCACTGGCGCCTATGGCTTGGGATCTTCTGGGCCTGCTGCCAGTACCTCCGGAACAACCTCGTATTGCCAACGTGATCTTCACGCTGTGCTCTTCACTCATTGCATTCTCGCGGGAGCACCCGTTTTACGCCATAGCAAATCCTGAACAAATCAAGGCTGCGCAACTGCTTGCTGAATTCGCAAAGCCGAAGATGCATGGGGATAGCACCCCCCTCGTGCAGCTTATCGGAAGACAAACGAAATATGTTGAATGGGTGCTTTGCACGGAGCTTTCACCCGTTCAGTCTGAAATTGCAATACCTCTTGGTACAGAGGTGGCGCTGGCACTGGCAGAGCAACGTCAATTACGCACCCACCTCATCAGGCACCTGCGCAGAGACCTGGAATTAGTGCCCAGAAATGGTGCAGCCGATGCCCAATCAAAAGCCGACCTTGCAGCCCAGGATTTTGGCCATCGATGGCGCGCCACCATCAGGAACGGCGAGCGCGCATTGGCCAAGCGGTGTGCACCCGCACTCGCAGCCTCAAACCAAGGCCCGAGCCTTTCAGAAGTGGCAGAGGAACACCTCAGCCATATCACCGGCAAGGCCGGCAACGGTACGGCCAAGGCACGCGCGGGGATCAGCAACCACCGGGAGGCCAGCCTTCCGCAGATGATTGCTTATGGCATGGAACTTCGCGATCGACTCTTTCGCTCGCAAGTCGGCTCGATCACCGAGGCCATCTCTCTGTTCACAGGCCTTGACCACCGGGGCGTTCTGGGACTGGCATTCGGGAATAGCCCACGACCCGGGGAAATCCTGACCATTGACCTCGATCGCGGCGGCTTGCACGTGGCATTCGATCGACTACTCGAACGCAAGACCACTACATCTGTGGCCACGACGCTGTATGAGCCCACACGGTCGAGCTACTTGGTTCCCTGGCCGAGCGAGTTGCTCGATGCACTGAAGGATCGTCTCGAACAACACGCATCCAGCAGCGGAGAGTGCATGCGCGACGACCAAAGTGCGCTGCGCGTGGTCGACGTCCTGTCACAGCCCGATCGCGACCACGCTGCGGATCCTGGCGAATCGGCCTTGACCAGGGTGCCGGCCGATGCTCACGGGTTCACTCCGACCGTGGCTCGGCTGCGCAACGCCCTGCCCACATTGGCCATGGACGCAAAAGTTCCGCGTGCCTTTGTGGCGTCTGCGCGGCTGGACTTTCAACGCGTAGGACGCGCTCGCCCTTGGTACCTCCGAGTGGAGCAGGCCGACTTCAGCCTTCGCTGGCGGGCTCTTCTGGGCGCCCTGGGTTGGTCCACGAACGCACGGCCCACTGCGGAGGGGTCAGTTTTGAATGATCGTCAACAGTGATGATGATCTGCGGGTCCCAGGCCAGCACCTGCTCCACCGACACGCGCGCCAGCCCGCCCGGCATGCGCATCGACACGAGCTCGATGCCCATGGCCTCGAACATCTCGACGTTGATGGATCCGTCGAGCCCGGTCTCCAGGCCGTGCGGGCCGCGCGCGTAGTACACGCGCGGGCGCTGCTCGCGAGGCACGCGGGCCACGCGTTCGCGCACCGTGCGCAAGGTGTCCTCGGCATATCGCGCCAGATCCTCGGCGCGATCGCGCACGCCCATCAACTCGCCCAGCAATCGGTAGCCTGCAGGCACCGCCTCCAGCGCGCCGTCGATCAGCGCGTAGGGGATGCCGGTCTGCGCCTGCACACGGTCGGCGAGTTCGACGAAGGTCTGCCGCACCGAGCCCGTGTCCACGATCAGATCGGGTTTGAGCGCGAGCACGGTCTCCAGGTTGGCGGTGTTGCCACGCCCCGTGAGACGACCGACCTCGGGCCGGTTCCCGATGCCGGGCAACAGGAACTCGACCTCATCGGCGCGGTTGGCGCGCGGCCAGCCCAGCAACGCCTCGGGGGCGAGCGTGTAGAGCCAGATGGGCCTTGGTGACCGACGCGACGCAGGACCCGCAGGTCATGCCGTCGACTTTGAGTTCAGTGGTTTGCATATCGGGACTCCTTGGGTTTCAGTGCTGGTGGCCGCCCTGGCCACCGGGAGGAAGCTGGCGGGTGTCATCCTTGGGTTTGGTGTCCGATCCACCGCCATGCCCGCCGTGGCCACCATGCCCGCCGTGTCCGAAGAGGTGCATCAGGGGGCAGGCCAGCAGGATCAGGAACGGCAGCAGTTGCCCGAGATGAGCGTTGTGGCGGAAGAACATCCAGGCCACCGCCGCGGCCAGACCAATCCACAGCACCCATTGGTTGATGCGGGACCAGTTCGGGCCGGACGGAGGACCGTTCCCGTGTTCATGCGATTGATTCATGATGCGCTCCTGGCTGGTTCGGTCGATCGGTCACTGGTTCTTGTGGAACTTCGCGTGGTCGTGCACGGGCTTGGTCCTCGCCTTGGCCTTGGCGCTTGACGCCGCTTCGGCGGGCGCACAGGGCATGGACTTGGCCGAAGGCGCATTGCGCTCGGCACCGTGGTCATGGCGCTTCATCGCGCCGGCACTGCAGTCCATGGGCATCGGCATGGATGCCGCAGCAGCGACAGCCGGGGCGGCCGCAGGGCGCTCCTGCGCCGCCGCGCCGGCGACTCCGAGCGCGAGGACGACAAAGGACGACAGCAGAACGAGGGGGGTGCGCATGGCAAGACTCCTGATGAGGAAAGGACACGGAACGGAAGCCCGAACGGGGAATGCCGCCGCCTCACAGCGCCGCTGCGGGCGCGAGGGCGATCGGAAGACAGGACGCGGCGCGGATCAGATCCGCGCGGCGTCCGGGCGTGTCAAAGCGCGAGGCGCTGGAACGCGATGCGCGGCGGAGGCCCGCCGGGCAGGTTCGGCGAGTCGACCACCAGTTGATCGACTGAGTGCTCGGCCTGGCCGGCCGCCGAAAGTGTGTGGGACACTGGCAGCGCGAAACCGAGCGCGGCCAAGCCGTCGCCGACAACCTTCAACTGCGGGGCGCCGATCGACGACTTCTCGCAGAAGTCCAGGCAGTTGATCTTGGCAAGGTCACCCTGCTCGTTGCCGTGTTCGTGCTTCTGAACAGCGTCGGCGGCAGGCGTCGTTGCCACTTCGGAGCGGTGATGCGCCGGCTCGCCAAGAGCGCAGGCGTTGGCCACACCCATCGCGAGGCCGAACAGCCACACGAGCAGCACCTGGGCTGCCCATCGGCGGAGACGTCGGCGATCGCTGAACATGATGACGCGCGGGCGAGGCAAGGCAGATTCGTTGAATCGAGAATAGGCGCGGACTCGCCAACGTCGTTTGATCGGCATCAACAATGCCTCCGTAGTCGACTACGGACTCCGGTCGTGTCCGATGACTTCAAGCGTGGGGCCCAGAGGTGGTCGTTTCGGCGCGTTGCACACATCGGCGCGCACGCATCGCCAGAAGCTTACCGTCTTGTCATGCTGCTGACGGCTTTCTGTAATCCACCGATGGGCACACTCAGTTCGACGCGTTGAAAGCACCTCACGCTTCACTTTGGCAATCCAATCAACCCGGAGAAATCAGTGCTCAAGAATCTCGCCATCATGGCCTCGACGCTCGCAGTCGCAGGCGCAGCTTTCGCAGTCGACATGGGCAATGTCGCCCAGAAGTTCGAACTCAAAGATGGTTCAACGGTGTACGTGTTCAAGGACGGCAAGATGGCCATGGAGGATCGGCTTGGCCGGACCGTGGGCATGAAGGCCGGCCACGTCATGGAAACCAAGGACGGCCAGAAGATCATCATGGTCGGCAACGAACTCGCCCGCCTCGAGATGATCAAGGCGGAAAAGCGCGGCAACTGACTTCGGCAATCTCGATGGGGGGCAATCGCCCTCCCTTTGAGCTATCGCGCGAACGTCGCCGCGGCTCAGCCCGGTGCCAGCGCCGCTGCGACACCGACAAGTGCCATCACCGCATAAGCCGGCAGCACCCTCAGCGCCAGCGATCGACTGTCGAGCACCCACAGCAGCCCGAGCTTGGTGACCTGGTTGACCGCGGCCGCGAGAAAGATGGCCAGGCCCGCGACCGACGCGCCCACGACCCCGTCGCCGACCATGCGGCCCACCGACAGTGTGATGGCATCGACGTCAACCAGGCCCGAGATCGCCGCCGTGACCAGCAATCCGGCGTCGCCGAACCGGTCCGCGAGGAATCGCCCGGCGAGCAGCACCGCGGCGAGGAACAGCGCGAACTGGACGGCCGCAGTCAGGTTCAGCGGATTCTGGGTCGACAGGTCCGGCAGGTCCCCCGCCTGCTCGCGCGTGGTCAGGTACGCACCGAACGCAGCGCCGGCGACGGCCATGGCGGCCAAGGTCCCGACGGTCGCCATGCCGAGAGCCGGCGCGGCGGCGCCGACAAGCACTGCCATGCGGCCGAACATGGCCGCGCACGCGAGCGTGGCACCTCCGGCAGCCAGTGGCCGCCATTGCGGGGCTTCCTTGGACCAGCCCAGCATCTCTTGTCCTTCAGCTGCTGGCTTCAGCCAACGTTCGGATCCAGCTTAGCAGGGCAGGCCCGCCCGGCAAGGGAGGGGGTGGCCCTGATCGCTGGCGCCGCCGCCAATACGCGCTGAAAATCGCCCGCGTAATGCTATGAGCGCTATGGACGGGCCTATCGGCTGCGTCTCTTTACCAACCTCCCGATGCGGGCCGATGCTGCCCGATCGGGAGCTCCGGCCGTGCCTTGGGCCAACCGGAGAATCCCATGTTGAACCAACATCCCCTGCAGCCCGGGCGTATGGATCGCGCGTCCGCCGCCGCTATTCCGCAGCAGCCTGCGATGAACGCCGATGCCGAGCGGGCGCCCGTCACCTTTGGGTGGTGGCTGTACTCGCAGGAGCGCTTCGTCGGCCACTACCACCTCGAGACGTTGTACCGGCTCGATCGCGTGGGCGCACGGCTTGGCGACCACAGCAGCGTCGGCACGCTCCAGCCCGGCGAGTACTACGGCCAGAGCGGGCGCGAGCCGCTCCTTCCCGAGCCAGTTCGACCTCCGCCTCCTGCTGCCTCCGCGCCTGCTGGGACAAAAGCAACGCGCCAAGCAGCTGCATCCGCCTCCCAAGCAACCGCATGCCGCTGTCGTCGGGCCGCCCCCCCAGCGCGACGACCAGGGCGCTCCCGGTCGAAACGCCGCGAGCGCGCCTGGGAGCGGAGTCGGGGAGGTCCACCCGGGCGTCGTGCGTCCCGGGTCGCGCGCAGTCTTTCAAATAGCCGCGCCAAAGCGCCCCGCCGCGCAGCGTTTTGGGCATGCCAGGAGCGGGCACGAAAGCTCGGATCTCGGAGTCGAAGACGAACAGGAGAAGCTCCTCGCACCCCAGCGCGGCGGCCAAGCGGGCGGCCGCCCGCCCCCTAGGCTCGGGCTCCGCAAGGGCGTCGATCAGCCCATCTAGCTCGTCGGAATCGCTCACGTCATTGCGGCAGGACGCAGACCACCGCGGTGCAGTTGTGGAAGCCGCCGAACTGCCCGTCGGCGCGGGCGATCTGGCCGTAGGTGTTGCAGCCGACGAAACCGCCGGGGCCGAGCGCCGAGGCGCACGCCGCCAGCTCGTCCTCAAACGCGCGCCCCAGGCGCAGCCGCGTGGCCACGCAGTCGAACACGAACGCTCCAGCGGGGGCGAGGCCGTCGAGCGCGGCGAGCGCGCTGCGGGTCGCATGCCGCGCGGCCAGGACCGCGCTGCGGTCGCTGGTTTGCATGATGTGCACGATCGCGCCTTCGGGGATCGCGGCGGCGCAGGCTATCGCGCCGCCCTCGCCGATGGCCAGCGGCACTCGCAGCCGGTGGCCCTCGGGCGACTTGATGCCCAGCACGTTGTGTAGGAAGAAAGGCAGAGGGCTGGCGAGGTCAAAGCGCTGCCCAGTGCTTTCGGCGTGGCTCTTGAACGCCTCGACCGCCGGCGCTCCGTTCAAGCTGACCAAAGTCGCGCCGCTCGCCTCCGTGACGCGCAGCGGCTCACCGACGGGCTCCCATCCGTGCGAAACCCCGATGCCGACGGGTTTGCTCGACAGGATCTCGAGAGCCACCGCCGCGTTGGCGTAGGCTTCCCTCCCGGCGAAGACATGCGTCTTTTCGAAGCGCCCGTCGTCTCCGGCTCCGCCGCCAAAAAATCGGTAGCTCCCGCCAGTTCTCACGGTCAATTCCTCGACGAGCGCGTCCGTGTGTCCCGCCAGCGCGTCGGTCATGACGAGCGCGGATCGATGACGCGCCCAATTGCCTGCGACGCCATTGAACGAGTCGACCATCGAGCCGGCCGCGCGCCGCGGGTCGGATGCGATGTCGCGGCCCACGGCGAGCGCGAACTGCATCTCGTCCGAGCGAATGGCCATCGCGGAGACGACCCCCTCCCCTCGAGCGCTCTGCGTGAACTCGCCGGCCGAGGACGCTCCGGCGATCATCTCGGTGCCGGCTTCATCAGCCAGCGCGGCCAGAAGAGCCGGGTAGTCGTGCTTGGCGGAGGCGAATACCACGATCGCGTCGGGAGCGGCGCCGCCGAACGCCTCGACGAATTCTTTCCCCAGCTCGCGCCCCGCGGTCTGGCTGTCGGCCGCCCAGGTCATGGCATTGTGAACTTTGTTCATATCCTGCTTCGTTCGCTCGTCAACCGAGCATGCTAATCGGACGCCTCCGACGTTCGCGTAGGACACGGGCGATGATCGGGGGCTGGAGTGTTTTGCGGGGGCCGACGGTTAAGCGCCTGCGCCGGCCCCTTCCGCCCATGCCGCGCGTCCACACTTGCGTCGAACTGCATCGGCGGTTTGGGGCGACGACGTATGGCGCGCGCGTCCACGCTGGTCGACGGCCTGTTGGATCGTGGACACCGGCATCTCGCGGGGTTCGATCTCTCGCGAGCCGCTCTGGAGGCGTCGCGCGGCTTTCCCAGCCGCGCGGCGCAAAACGGTTGACACGGTTTCCCGGCTCGCTCTTCCGTGCCCAGCGTTTTCGGCGATCGCGGTAGGGATGCCGGTCACCCGGCACCCCCCGCACAGAGCCGTACGTGCCCAATTTAGGCATACGGCTCCTACTCGGGTATCCGACGGCCATCCGCTCTTCGGGCCATGGATGAAGCACGTGGGGTGGCGGCAACCACTCGTTGGCCAGTTGGTCGATTCGCGCCCAGGTCATGCGGTCCTTCTGGCGTCGCTTGAGCGAGCGCCGCCACAGATCAACCACTTCCACGCTGCGCTCTCCGGCGGCAACAGCCTGCCCACCGCTCTGTCCTTGAATGCTTGTCCGTATCGAGCCACTTGCGTCCTTCATCGCCGTCCCCTCGTTTCTGGTTCTATCGCGGAGACAACTATTCTGACGCGGGGGGACTCCTTGCATGTTGTCATGCTGATTTGCCTCGTCACGTTGATGCACCCGCCGGACCATCCGACGGGGAGCAAATTTACGTGAGGCAACAGGTCAGCTCGGGTAACAATTCTGATGAGTCAATGCGCGCGGGGGCCGTCGCGTCGGCGCAGCAGGTAGATGTCCATAATCCAGCCGTGCTCGGCGCGTGCAGCAACCCTGGCTTGCCGGATGCGCGGGCCGGTGCTTTCCAGTGGGCCGCACAGCATCAGCTGTTGCGGCATGCCTAGATACGCTGCCCAGTAAATGGTGGTGTTCTGGGGCGGTAGTTTCTCGAACGAGCACTCTCCATCCAGCATCACCACCAGCGTGTCCACCGCTTGCGGCCAGCCGTGATTGCGCAGGTGGCGTCCAGTCGTGATCATCACCGGCGCACCCAAGGTATTGAGCGGAATCGAATGGACGGCCGCAAGTAGTTGCAGGCTGGTGAGTCCGGGGATTACATTCGCCTGCAGTTGCAGTCCGCGGGAACGCAATCGCTCGGCGATGCGCAAGCTGGAGTCGTAAAGACTTGGGTCTCCCCACACCATCAACGCGACAGTTCCACCGTTCGGTCGGTGCGCGCCAATCATTTTCCCCCAACAGGACGCGACGGCGTCGTGCCAAGCATGAACGCTTTCAAGGTAGGACGTAGCCGAGGCCACGCGCTGCGGAAGGTCGAATTCGACGACCTGCGCATCGGCGCTCACGTGCGACGCACAAATCAGGCGCCGCAGCTCTGCGAGGTCCGACTTGTCGGGACCTTTGCGGGGCAGCAGGATCAGGTCGGCGCGATTCAGCGCACGGATGGCTTGCAGGGTAAGGTGCTCCGGGTCACCCGTGCCGATCCCGATCAGGGACAGATGAATCATGCCTCAATCGCCGGTTCGACGGCCGGATGCAATCGCCGGCCGAAAGCGCCTGTCGTAATCAGGCGCATAGAGGCAGCTTTCGGCGAAGCCTTCGGCCGCGAGTGCCGGGCCGACCAGGATCAGGGCCGTGCGTTCCACGCCTTCGCCCAGCGCAGCTTCGATGGTGCCCAGGGTTGCGCGAACGATCCTTTCATCGGGCCAGCTCGCGCGATACACCACTGCCGCCGGGCAATCCGCGCCGTAGGCGGTGATCAGGTCTGCGGTGACCTGAGCGAGCTTGTGGATCGACAGGTGAATGGCCAGCGTGGCGCCGGTGGCGGCGAAGCGAACCAGGCTTTCGCCCTCCGGCATCGGTGAGGCGCGGCCTGAAGTTCGGGTCAGGACCACTGACTGCGCGACGCCCGGCAGCGTGAGCTCGGCGCCCAGCGCAGCGGCGGCAGCTGCGAAGGAGGGAACGCCCGGAGTCACGGTGTAGGGAATGCCCGCCGCGCGCAAGCGGCGCAATTGCTCGCCCATGGCAGACCAGACGGACAAGTCACCGGAGTGCAGGCGCGCCACGTCGCGCCCTTGCCCGTGGGCGGCAACCAGCAGGGCAGTGATGGCGTCGAGATCCAGCGGTGCGGTGTTGACGATGCGCGCCCCCGCTGGGCAGTGCGCCAGAATTTCCTCCGGCACGAGCGAGCCCGCGTAAAGGCAGACGGGGCAGCGCGCGATGAGGTCGCGGCCGCGCAGGGTCAGCAAGTCGGCGGCGCCGGGGCCGGCGCCGATGAAGTGAACGGTCATGGATTTGTTCCTGGCAAGGACGTGAAAGTGGCGAGCGCACAAGCGGCCAGCCGGTCCGGCGATACCGAGCGTGGGTGCAGAAGGGTTGCTGCCTCGCCGGCGAGCTTGTTCGCAGCCATGAGGGCAGCTGCTTCTGCGACGCTGCCGGTGCCGCGCCGCTGACGGACTGGCGCGCTGTCGGTCAGGGTGGCGATGGCGGCCATCTCCGCCGGGGTCAGGGCGCAGATCGGCAGCTTGAGTTCAGCGGCAAGGTCCTGCAGGCAGGAAGCCTGCGCCTTGTCGCGTGCGGTGGCGAGCAGAACGAGCGAGCGCAGCGGCAGCCCTGCGATGTCCGTCTCATCCAGCGCACAGCGCAGTGCCTCGCGCAACGAATGCAGCGACGCTTCAGCGCGGAATCCGAAGCCGGCCACGATCATCGGCGGCCACTCCACTGCACGATCGGGTACGCGCTTCGCCAGCCCCGCCGCGCGCCCAGCGGCTGCACGTGCGCGAGCTCGATGCGCATCAGGCTCCCGCCGGCACGCGCGTGCCACAGCGCCAGCAGCGCCTCCGATTCGAGCGTCACCGCATTGGCGACCACGCGGCAACCTGGCAGAAGAACCTCCCACAGGCATTCCAGCAGCGCCTGGCTCACGCCGCCCCCGACGAAGACGGCGTTCGGCCGCGGCAGGCCGGCCAAGGCGGCAGGCGCACTCCCGGTGGCCACGACCAGGCGGTCCACGCCGAGTGCGTCGGCGTTTCCCCGCAGGCGTGCGGCACGCTGCGGGTCGGCTTCGATGGCGACAGCCTCGCAGCTTCGATGAGCCAGCAGCCATTCGATTGCCACCGATCCGGAACCGGCGCCGATGTCCCACAGCCGCTCGCCTGGACGCGGCGCGAGCGCGGACAAGGTGAGCGCGCGCACGGCCTGCTTGGTGATCTGTCCGTCATGGGCGAACAACGCATCCGGCAATCCATTGCTGCGCGGGAGAGCGAAGCCCTCGCCAGCCACCTGCAGCGCCACGGCGACCGGGTGCGCCACGTCAGCAAGGTCATAGGACTCTGCGCGAACGTCGCGTCGCCGCTCGCGCGGACCGCCAAGCGCCTCGAGCACTGTCAGCGTGGTCGCGCCGAAACCCGCGTCGACCAGGAAGCCGGCGAGGTCCGCCACCGCGGCTGCGTCGCGCAGCAGCACCAGCAGCCGCGCACCGCTCCACAGGTGCGGACGCAGGCGAGACAGGGGCGCGGCGTGCAGCCCCAGGCACGCAGTGCCTTCGAGCGCCCAGCCCAGGCGCGCGGCTGCCAGGGCGAAGGTCGAAGGTGCGGGTAGCGCATGCCATTCCTGCGCGGCCAGGTGGCGAGTAATGGAGGTGCCGGCGCCAAACCAGAACGGGTCGCCCGACGCCAGCATCGCAACCCGTCGGCCGCGCAGAGCCAGCAAGCGGGGGATGCCGTCGGCAAAGGGGACCGGCCATTCCAGGCGCTCCGCATCCAGTTGCGCCAGCAGGGCCAGGTGGCGCGCGCTCCCCGCCACCACCTCGGCGGCTTCGAGGGCGGCGCGATGCGAAGGCGGCATGCCATCCAGGCCGTCTTCGCCCAGCCCGATAATCGTCAGCCATGGAAGCGGCCCGTTGAATTCATCCATGCGCAAGATCCTTCTCCTTGGGGGCACCTCGGAGGCCAGCGCACTGGCCGGCTGTCTCGCCGAAAGAGGGGAGAACGCGGTCCTGTCGTATGCCGGGCGTGTCA
The DNA here is from genome assembly GCF_023715105.1 of Hydrogenophaga intermedia. Taxonomy (GTDB): domain Bacteria; phylum Pseudomonadota; class Gammaproteobacteria; order Burkholderiales; family Burkholderiaceae_C; genus Hydrogenophaga; species Hydrogenophaga intermedia_A. The sequence continues at coordinate 11,482 of NZ_JAMBNO010000032.1, forward strand.
GCCAGCCCAAGGCACAGCCCATCCCGGTACGCATCGGCGGCTTCGGCGGCGTGCCGGGCCTGGTGCGATACCTGCAGGAGCACCACGTCACCCATCTCGTGGACGCCACGCACCCATTCGCGACGCAGATGAGCCGCCACGCCGTCGAGGCTGCCCAGCAGACCGGGATCGCGCTGTTGGCGCTCACCCGGCCGCCCTGGCGTGCGGGCCCGGGCGATCGCTGGCAGGCCGTCCCGGACATGGCCGCGGCGGTCGCAGCACTGGCCGGCCCCCCCAAGCGGGTCCTGCTGGCACTCGGCCGCCTGCACTGCGCCGAATTTGCGGCCCAGCCGCAGCACCATTACATCCTGCGGCTGGTCGATGCGCCGATCGAGCCGCCGGCGTTGCCGCACCACACGGTGGTCGTCTCGCGCGGCCCTTTCGGTGTGAGCGGCGATCTCGCGCTCATGCGCCGCCAGGGCGTGGACATCGTGGTCGCGAAGAACGCCGGCGGCGTCGGGGCCGAGGCAAAACTGCACGCAGCGCGCTCCCTGGGATTGCCGGTCGTGATGGTGGAGCGGCCGCCGATCGCGCACAGGCGCGAAGCATCGAGCGTGGCGCAGGTCCTGGAGTGGCTGGATCATTCGCCAGGCGCAAGGGATGCGGTCCGCGGGGTGTAGACCCACGGTGATCCGTCGGTTGCGATCACGCGGGTCGTGCTGGAGCCTACGATGACGAGGGTGCGCATGTCGGCCATCTCGGGCGCTGCGTCGCCCAGGCGGGTGACGCGCAGGGCTTCGTCGGCACTCGATACGGCGCGCGCAAAGATGACCGGTCGCGCCTCGCCGCAGGTCTCGCGAAGCACGGCCAGCGCTCGGGCAAAGCCGTGCGGTCGCGAAGCCGAGCGCGGGTTGTACAGAGCCAGCGCGAAATCGGCCTCAGCTGCCAGTCGCAGGCGACGCTCGATGAGCGGCCAGGGCTTGAGGTTGTCCGAGAGGTTGATCGCGCAGAAATCATGTCCCAGCGGTGCGCCAGCGCGAGCCGCGGCCGCGAGCATTGCCGTGATGCCGGGAAGCACGCGAACGTCGAGGTTGCGCCATTGCGCAGGACCGGCCTCCATGGCTTCGAACACCGCCGAGGCCATCGCGAACACGCCGGGGTCGCCCGAAGACACCACCACCACGTGCCGACCCTCGTGCGCCAGGCGCAAGGCCAGTGATGCCCGCTCGAGTTCCGCGCGGTTGTCGCTGGGATGCAGTGCCAGCCCTGGCCGCGGTGGCACCCGGGCCACGTAAGGGAAGTAGCCCACCACGTCCGATGCCCCAGCGAGTGCGGTCGCGACTTCGGGCGTCACGAGGGATGGCCCCCCGGGCCCAAGTCCCGCCACGATGAGCGACCCCTTCATGGCCTGCGTCCATTGCCGTGCACCAGCACGATGGAGAAGTAGGGCGTCACGCGGCCCTCTGCCTCGACCAGGCGCACGACCTTCTGGCCGGGCATGGTGGCGAACTCCACCAGCCACGCTTCTTGCAGTCGGCCGGCCGCCGCGAGGGCGCGACGTACCTTGTCGATGTTGCGACCGATCTTCATGATCACCAGCGCATCGCTTTGGGCCATGTGGCGGGCGAGCGTCGCTTCCGGCAAGGTCCCCATCAGCACCGTCAGGACATCGTCGCCCCAGGTGATCGGCCGGCCGGTGGCGGTCCATGCACCGGACATCCCGGTGATGGCTGGCACGACCTGGACGGGGTGGGTGGCTGCGAGCCGCGTGTACAGGTGCATGAAGGAGCCATAGAAGAACGGATCTCCCTCGCAGAGGATGACCACATCGTGGCCAGCGTCGGACAACGAGCGCAGCTGTGCGACGCATGCCGCATAGAACCCCGAGAGCGCCTCGTTGTAGGCAGGATCCTCCACCGCGATCTCGGTGGTGACGGGGTATTCCATCGCGAGTTCCACGGCTGCGCAGGGCAGCAGCCCCTCCACGATGCGCCGCGCCTGCCCCGGTCGACCCGCCTTACGAAAGAAGGCGACGTGCGTGGCGCCGGCGAGGAGCCTGTGCGCGCGTACGGTCATCAGGTCCGCATCTCCCGGGCCCAGTCCCACGCCGTAGAGGGTTCCCTGGCACTTCATTCGGAGCGACTCGCCAGCGCGTTGAGCGCAGCCACCGTTACGGCGCTGCCGCCCAGGCGCCCGCTCACGATGCAGCAGGGGACGGGCTGCTCGTCCCAGAGCGCGGCCTTGGACTCGGCCGCGCCGACGAAGCCGACCGGGCAGCCGACGATCGCGGCGGGCCGCGGACAGCCCGGATCCTTGAGCATGTTGAGCAGGTGAAACAGCGCGGTGGGCGCGTTGCCGATGGCCACCACCGCACCTTTCAGGTAGGGCCGCCACAGTTCCAGCGCGGCTGCCGAGCGGGTCGTCGCCAGGGACTGCGCCAGCTGCGGTACCTCGGGCTGGTGCAGCGTGCAGATCACCAGGTTGGAACGCGGCAGCCGGCCGGCGGTCACCCCTTCGCTGACCATGCGTGCATCGCAGAGGATCGGCGCGCCTGCGGCGAGTGCAACTCGCGCCGCGGCGACGAAGTCCGCAGAGAAGCGGATATGCGCTTCCAGCCCGATCAGGCCGGCGGCGTGGATCATGCGCACCGCCACCGGCTCCTCCTCTGGCCCGAAGGCCGCGAGGTCTGCTTCGGCGCGGATCATGGCGAACGATTGGCGATAGATGGCCGCGCCATCGGTTTCATAAACGTGCATCAGTCGGTTCCGATGATGGAGGCAAGTGCGCGCGGTGCAACGCCCATGCATGAGGGACGGTCCCAGGCTGTGCCCACGCGAACGATATCGAAGCTGCCGTCGCGGCCGACCAGGGTGAGGTCCGCCGCCTGCGCGCGGGCGCAGCCCTTGGCGCACCCGGAAATGTGCAGGGTGCGCGGCCCGCCGAGCCTCGCCGTTCCCGCAAGCAACGGCGCCAGCCCGCGTGCGAGCAAGCGGGTTTCCACCGTCGCGGATGCGCACGCGGGTGCTCCTGGACACGCGTCCACGTTCAGCAACGGATCGTCGTGCGCCGTGATGAACTCGCTCGAAGCCGCCCAGCTCGCGTTCTCGAGGATGATCGCTCGGCGGGGCGCGACGCGCAGCGCGTCGGCTGCGCAATCTTGCAATAGCTGCTCCAGGGACACCGCCGCCATCTGGCCGAAGGCGACGTAGTAGGCGGGCCCGAGCAGCGTAGGCCCTGGAAGCGGAAGTGCGGCCTGGGGCGCGGGTGCCGTCGTGGGGGCGAGCGCGGCAGGCAGGGCGTGTTGCGCCAGGTGGGCTTTCATGCGCGTGCCGCCGCCTGTTGTCGCGAACCAGGACGCGAGCGCGATGACGACGTCGATCGCAGTCGATGGATCGACGGAGACACCGTCGCGCGCGCCATCCGCGCGCACGATGAGGCCGCCCCCACGCCCCCGTTCGATCCGCACATCCGCCGAAGTGAAGACCAGCACGGGTGCCGGCCCCGCGTCCACCGCAAAACCGAACTTGGCGGGCAGCGGCGGCAACTCGCCAAGCCGCGCCGCCAGTTCGTTCGCCAGGCGCTCGGTGTCGTCGCCCGGTCGCCACAGGGGCGGCACGACGATATTGCGCCGTTGTTCCAGCGACGGATCGTCATCGAGCAAGCCCAGTTCTGCGAGCGCTGCCACGAGTTTCAGGTGCTGCGATTCGCGCACGCCGCGCAGCTGCAGGTTGGCTCGATTGGTCAGTTCGATGATGCCCGAGCCGAAGCGGCGCGCCGCCTCGCACAGGCCCAGCGCCTGAGCGAGGGTGAGCCGTCCCAGGCGCGGTCGAACGCGCACGATCAGCCCATCTCCCGACCGCATCGGCCGGTACGCGCCGGGGCACCAGCCCTTCGCGATGGGCCGCCGATCGGCATCCTCATGTTCGGCAGTGCTCATGGCCGCAGCATCCGCTCAAGCACGTGCCGCTGCATGTGTCTGTCCACGAAGTCGGCCAGCCGGTCCAGGCTTGCGTCCAGCGTGCGCGTGCGCACGCCGAACAGCGCACGCACGACGCTTGCCTCTTCGAACAGCCCGTGCGCATAGACGCCCAGAACCGGGCCGCACTGCCAGCCGATGGCGTCGCCCCGGTGATCGCGCAAGGCGACCGTGCACGCCGCGCAATCGACAGCACTGTCTTGCAGGCGGGTCACTCCCGTCCTGATTTCATACGCATGGGCCTGCACGCCACCCAGCGACTGCCACGGGGCTGCCAGGGTTGCGAAGCGGGCCTGCACCTGCAGCACGCGCTTGGGAAGCTCATACCTGGTCGACAAGGGCAGCAGCCCCAGCCCCGGCATGCTGCCGACCGCACCGTCCACACCGGCAGGATCGTCCAGCGATTGACCCAGCATCTGCAGCCCGCCGCATACGCCAAGGATCTTCCTGCCGGCCGCTGCGTGGCGGGCGATAGCGACATCGAGTCCTCGTTCGCGCAGCCATTGCAGGTCGCCGCTGACTTGCTTGGAGCCAGGCAGGATGATCCAGTCGGCTGCCGCCAGCTCGGACGGTTGACGCACCCAGCCCACCTGTAGGCCGGGGACCTGCCGCAAGGGCTGAAACTCGTCGATGTTGCTGATGCGCGGGTAGGCGACGATGGCCACGCGCAATCGCCCCTTTTGCGGATGACCGGTCGGCCGGTCATCGAAGACGCCGTCTTCCTCGGGCAGGCCGTGGTCCTGCTGCATCGGCAGCACGCCGACGACGGGAACACCCGAAAGCGCTTGCATCTGCTGCGCACCCGGTGCCAGTAGTTGCGCATCGCCGCGGAACTTGTTCAGGACAAATCCGACCAGAGTCGGCTTCAGATCGTCGGCCAGGAGCGTCCAGGTGCCAAAGAGATGGGCGAAAGCACCGCCGCGATCGATGTCGGCGACAAGCAGGGCGCTGAATTCGCCTGCGGCCCGCGCCCACCGCGCCGCGCCGAGGTTTACATAATCATGCGCCGCCAGATTGATCTCCGCTGGGGAACCGGCCCCTTCCATCACGAGGAGCTCATGCTGGGCGCTCAGGCGAACGAAGCTTTCGCGTGCGGCTTCGGCTAGGTGGACGCTGCGCTCGCGCCAGGGAAGTTTCGCTAGGTGAGGTGCGACCTGGCCGTGCAGCACCACCTGGCTGGCCGTGTCACGCTCGGGCTTGAGCAACACCGGGTTCATGTCGACGCTTGGCGTCACGCGCGCGGCGATGGCCTGGAAGTACTGTGCGGCACCGATCTTAGCGTAGGTTTCATCATGCTGCGCAAGTCCGGGCACCACGCGGGCGTTGTTGCTCATGTTCTGCGCCTTGAACGGTGCGACATCGATGCCCCGCTGCGCGGCCCAGCGGCAAAGCGCCGTCGCGAGCAGGCTCTTGCCAGCACCGCTGCTCGTTCCCCAGACCATCAGGCTGCGTGTCACGCCGCAGCTCCCGCGATGGTCAGCGGCCGTCCCGAAGCCATTGCGTCCAGATGCCAGCACTCGCCATACCTGGGCGCAGCAGGCCACTGCGCGGGGTGACCGGGCGCGGGAGCTCCGGATGCCGCCCAGCGCCGCGCCAGCATCCAGCCGCCGTGCGAGACGACCGCAATCGGCGCGAATGGCGGCCGCCATGCTTTCGCGCGCTGCAGCAGCTCCCGCAGGTTCTCTCCGCCGCCAGGCCGGTGCTGCTCGAAAGCGGCACACCAGGCATCGATCTCCTCGCGTGGGACTTGCTCCCATGCGAGACCATCCCAGCAGCCGAAATCCATTTCGCTCAACTGTGCCACTTGCTCATGTCGCCACCCCCACCGTTTGAGCCAACGGCCAACCGCGGCACACCGCTGAAGAGGGGAGGTGAGCACGTGCCTGGGCAGGCCTTGCCGCCGCGCCTCCTGGCGGATGCGGTGGGCGAGGCGCTTGGCGCGGCGCGGATCGACTGGCACATCGGTGCGGCCGATGCAGCGGCCGACGGCACCTTCGGGACGGGGGTGGCGCCACACCCACAGCAGGCGGACCGGTTCACCCACGATGCGCTCCCGTGACGGCCAGCCAGGCCAGCAGGCTTGTGAGTTCGACGAGCTGTTGCGTGGCGCCCAGCGTGTCGCCCGTATAGCCGCCCAGACGGCGACGCAGCCAACGCACACAGCACGCCGTCGTCGCGGCGCAGGCCACGAGGGCCGACGAGACGGCCCAGAAGGCCTGGCCGCGCTGCGCACCCGCCACCGATGCGAAGAGCGCGGTGCTGGTGAGCGCGACCCAGCCCATGCCGATCCAGAAGCCTCGGCTGCCGACCGTCTCGGCGAGGGGCCTCGCCTTCGAGGCTTCGACGGAGCCGGCATAAGACAGGGTGGAAACGACCCAGGCCGGGGCGGCTCGCGAGACGATGTGCGACCAGACCAGAGCTGCGGCCGCCCAGCCGATCTCACCCTGGCTGGTATGGGTTGCCAGCGCGGAGACTGTGGCGACCTTCAAAAGGCATGCCAGTACGAGCGCGACTGCCCCGTAGCTGCCGATGCGTGAATCCTTCATGATCGCCAGGGCCTGCTCCCGAGCGGCAGCACCGCCTAGGGCATCGACGGTGTCGGCCAGGCCGTCCTCATGGAGGGCGCCGGTCAGCCAGACCGTGGCCGCCAGGCTCAGGACGGATGCGACCAGGGGCGGCCAGAACCACAGGGCTGCATGCAGGGCGGCAGCCGACCAGAGTCCGACGCATGCGCCGACCAGCGGGAAGTGGCGCAGGCAGGATCGCAACCAGGCCGGGTCGAATCCCACCCAGCGCGGCGCGGGCACACGCGTGAGGAACTGCATCGCCACGAGGAACAGCCGCAGCTCGTGCTTCATGGCGCGTCGGGCGCCTCCATCGAAGGCTTCGACTCCCGGCTGACGCCGGCCGATTCAAAGCTCGCCATCTCGCGCAGGATGCGGCATGCCGACTCGAGCAGCGGCCACGCCAGGGCGGCGCCCGAGCCTTCGCCCAGGCGCAGGCCGAGGTTCAACAGCGGCGTGGCGCCCAGGGTGCGCAGCATCAGCGCGTGGCCCGCTTCGTCGGAACAATGGGCGAAGATGCAGCGGGACAGCACGGCAGGCTGCAAGCGAGCGGCGACCAGCACCGCGCTGCTGGCAATGAAACCGTCGACCACCACGACACGGCGCTCCAGGGCCGCCTGCAGCGTAGCGCCACACATCATGGCGATCTCGAAGCCACCGAATGCAGCAAGCGCCTGCAGCGGCGTACCGGCCTCGGGATGCCTGGCCAACACCCGGCGCAGCACCCCGAGCTTGCGCTGCATGCCGGCGTCGTCCAGGCCTGTGCCGCGCCCGGTGCACAGCTCGATGGGGTGTCCCGCGAGGCGCGCAAGCAGCAAGGCGGCCGCGGATGTGTTCCCGATCCCCATTTCACCGAGCAGCAGCGCGTTGCCTGGCAGGCTTCGAACCACCTCCCGACCCGCCAGAATGGCCTCCGTACACTGGCCTTGCGTCATCGCCGCCCCGAGCAGCGCGTCCGAGGTGCCCGGTCCGATCTTGCGCACAAGCAGGCCGGCACGCTCGGCGAACTCGTGCCGCACGCCCGCGTCGACCACAGTCAAGTTCAGTCCGTGCTGGCGCGCCAGCACGCTGACCGCGGCGCCGCCCGCCAGGAAGTTCTCGACCATCTGCCAAGTGACGTCGCTAGGGTATGCGGACACGCCCTGGGCGGCCAAGCCATGGTCTGCCGCGAACACCACGAGCTGGGGCTGCTCCAGCCGCGGCGTCTCGGTCCCGAGGATGCTGCCGATCTGCGCCGCCAGCGCCTCCAGCCGACCGAGCGCCCCGAGCGGCTTCGTCTTGCCGTCAATGCGACCGCGCAGCACCGCAGCGAGCGCTGCGTCATCGAGTTGAGGAATGTCTGGGATCATCGGTTCACGTCTCCATGGATCAGGGTGGAACGGTCGTCCTCCATCAGGAGGCGAAGGGCCGAGATGAGCGCGGTCGTCGCCTGCGGGGATTGGGCAGAAAGGCGCATCCAGCCGGGAAGGCCGAACGAGGTGGTGTCGCGTACCGCCAGTCCTCGCGCGCGCAGCAGCGCCGGTTGCGCAGTGGCGGGCAGGCGGGCGCAAAGGAAGGGTGTCACGCTGGGCGCGGGCTGCAAGCCGAGTTCTGCCAGTGCGGTGCGTAGCGCCGAGATCCAGTCGCGCAAGGTATCGCGGGTATCCGCCAGCCATGCGTGCACGACCGGATCGGTCCAGCATTCCAGCAAGGCGACCGCGTGGGCGCCGAGCGGCCACGACGGTTCCGCTTCTCTGAGCGCGACGCACCAGGCCTGCACATTCCACTGCGCACGGGCCGGCGCGATCGCGTAGGCTCCGCGGACTCCCGGCAGGCCCAGGGCCTTGTTGGGGCTGTACAACTGGATCACGGCGTCGCGGTCCTGTGTCGACCAGCGTGGCTCGCCGCCCAGGCGCAGTGGCGCATAGGCCAGATCGAGGACCGTGGGCCGCGCGGCCGGATCGTCGGGCGCGGAGGCGTCCTGACCAAAGGGACTGCTCGGTTCAGCATGCCAGTGCAAAGTGGCCGCAGCCTCTCCGAGGCCGACCACGGCGCGGCCGCAGGCACGCGCTGCAACCGCGTAATCGCCGTAGGCAAACGGCGGGACGGCCACGGCGCCCGGGGCAAGGCGCGCGCCAACGGCAGTCACGCGCTGGATGAATTCGCTGGCGCTTGCGGCGAACAGGATCCGGTGGACTTCGACACCGTGCCAGGCCGCCAGACGCTCGCGCAGCCGGTGATAAGCGGGGTCGGGATAGCGGCTGGCATCCGCGCGCGCGAGCGCCTGTAGCGCCAGCGGACAGGATCCCGCTGCGTTCACGTTGGTCGAGAAATCCCACCGGACCGAGCCTGCGGCGTCCGGTCCGCCGTGCGTGCGGGGTGTGGCGGGAGCGTTCACAAGGGCCTCGCCACCATGCTCGCCCCGAGGGTTGCGAGCAACGCCAGCCTTGCAGCGAACGCGCAGATGCGCAGCGCGTGCGCGGTGTCGATCGCCCGGGGCGCCGGCGCCGTCGGGTTCAGGGCGTACACGCCAGGCTTGCGCAGACGCACGCCCAGGCGCAGCGCAATGGCACCCATGGGCCAGCCGCCGTTGGGCGAGGGTGTGCCGGCGGCTTCGAGGGCCAATTCGCGCCACCTGCGCGGCCACGGCCATAGCAGCGCCGCCGTACATCTTGCCGGCAGCCACGACAGGACATCGTCGGCGCGCGCTGCGAATTTGCCGGCCCATTCGAAGCGACCGCGATAGCCCCACATTGCATCGGCCGTGTTGGCAAAGCGGTAGACCACGGCCCCCGGCAGGCCGGCCACCGCAAACCAGAACAGGGGCGCGACGAGCGAATCGTTCAGGTTCTCTGCCAATGTTTCGATCGCGGTCTCCCGCACGCCGGCGCAGTCCAGCTGCATGACGTCCCGGCTGACCAGCCTGGCCACGCGCGCACGTCCGTCGGTCAGCGATCGCGCGAGCGCAAGTTCCACGTCCGCGACCTCGTCGCGCAGCATGCGCCATGCAAAGCAGGGCTTGAGCAGACATGCGAGCAGCAGCGCGGCGGCCGCCGGTGGCCAGCGCAAGAGGCTGGCTTGCACCGCGTGCGCGGCGATGCCCAGAATGGCCGCGATGAGCACCCACGCAAGGGCGCCTGAAATGAACGCGGCCGGCGGCGGCAAGCGACACAAGCGCGATCCCACCGGACCCAGCAGCCGTCCCAGCCACGCGACCGGATGCCATGCGTCGGGTGGTTCCGCGAACACTGCATCCAGCATCCAGGCGATGAGGAGCGCAGCAGGCAACACGTAGTTCACGCGCATTCCCCGCTGCTCGGTTCAGCCGCAGGGCAGGCAGCCGGTTGGTCCAGCGGCGGCAGCTTGGCCAGGATGCCTTTGCGCAGCCGCTCGGGCCTGCTACTGCGGGGCAACAGGCCGTCGGTGCTTTGCTGGTGCAATGCGGCACAAGCCACCACGTCAGCCGCCGTTGCCGCATCCGCCTGCATGTCGCCGAACAAGTAGGCGTGCTTGCCGGCGGCCTGAAACGCGACGGTGCATGCGCGCCCGCAGCCGCTCAGGCAGGCAATGCCTCTCACCATGGGTGCAGGCCGGAATTGCGCCTGCGGGCCCGCCGCCACGATAGTGCGCACGGCCTCGAGCAGGAGGCCTCCCGGGGCAGGCGCCTCGCGCGGGACATCCGGCGGCCGGCAGGTGGTGCAGATGAGGATTTCGGTACAGGACATGGCCGATGCGTTCTGGAGGTGTGGGTGGCTCGCCTCAGGGCTGCAGCGCCAAGCGGTGTTCGGCGCCCCAGCGCGCGGCCCAGGACGCGCAGCGCCCGATTGCACGCGCCGGCTCGTCGAAATCCACGATGACGATGCGACTCGCCGCCGCCGGTGCCTGCGGCTGTTCCAGCGATCGTCCGTCGGTGAGCAGCCACAGCCAGCATTCGACCTCGACGTTGCCGCTCGACGCGCGCCGCAGCAGGTGTTCAGCCTGCGCCAGCGCCGCGGCCAGCGGGGTGCCACCGCCGCCGCCGAGTGCAGCCAGGCGAGCCGAGGCGGCCCGGCCTGCACGCCGTGGCGGCACCAGCACATCGACGCCGTGGCCGCCAAGTGACAGCACGCCCACGTCATCGCCTGCGCGCACCGCTTCGTCAATCAACAGCATGGCATGTCCTTTGGCGAGCGCCAGCCGTCCGCCGCGGCGCATGGAGCCGGAGACGTCGAGCAGGATGAGGTGCAGGCGTGCGGGGCGGTGTGCTACTGGCAGGCGCCGCAGGTGCTGCCGCTGCAGCGGTCCTGCACCCTTCGCGCGCAGTGTCGGAAGCCAGGCCATCGGGCCCGCTCCGGCCGGGTGCGGATCCGCGGCCGGTGCGCAGGCGTCGCCGGGCGCGCGAAACTGTTTGCGCCACCGCCAGCCACCCGCTCTTGTCTTGGGGTTCGGGCTGCGGTGGCTCACGCTTTTTTTGGGAACCAGCCCCCGGTAGGTTGCGGCCGGGTGCTGCCTTCGGGTTGGGGTGGCAGGGCGCCCCAATCTCCTTCAGCCGCCGCGGCTTCGTTCCGGCTGTGCGTGGGACGTTCCCGGTCCTCGGCGCGAGGCACCCCCTGCGATGCCCCCTCGCGCTGTCCCTTGCCGCAGCCCGGCTTGCGCCGGTGCGCGAGAGCGAATTCCGCGACCTCGTCGACGTCTGCGACCGTCACCGTCGCGCGCCCTTGCAGTGCGGCCAGCGCACGCGCAGTGCGCAGCATGACCAGATCGGCGCGCAAGCCATCCACGCCTGCCGCCAGCGCGCAGGCGGCGGCATGGTGCAGCACCTCATCCGGCCACGCGATCTCACGCAGCAGGGTCCGGGCGCTGGCAAGCGCGGCCGCCAAGGCGCGTTGTTCCTCCGCGTGGGCCTGCGCCAGCTCCAGCGGGTTCTCGTCGAAACACAGGCGCGCGCGCATGATCGCGACGCGCGTTTCGGTCTCGGCGGGGTTTTCCAGGTGCACGGAGAGTCCGAAACGATCGAGCAACTGGGGACGCAGTTCGCCTTCCTCCGGATTCATGGTGCCCACCAGCACGAACCGGGCGGCATGCTGGTGCGATACACCGTCTCGCTCCACCGTGTTGATCCCGCTCGCGGCGACATCCAGCAGGGCGTCCACCAGGAAATCCGGCAGCAGGTTGACCTCGTCGACGTAGAGCACGCCCCCATGGGCCTTCGCGACCAATCCCGGGGACAGCCGCAGCTGGCCGTCCTGCAGCACGCCTTCCACATCCAGAGTGCCGACCACCTGCTCGAGGCTAGCCGCCAGAGGCAGGGTGACGAATGGCACGCCCGGCAGCAAGGCTGCCAGCGCGCGCGCCGCAGTCGATTTCGCCGTGCCGCGTGGCCCGCTGATCAGCACGCCGCCGATGCCGGGATCGATGGCCGCCAGAAGCAGCGCCTGGCGCAGCTGGGGCTGTCCGATCAGTGCGGCGAAAGGAAGCACCGGGCGTCCGGCCGTCTCGAGGGTCAGTGTGGATGCGCTCGTCATGGCAGGGGCCCCTCGCCCTGTTCTTCGAGCCGGCGCTCCAGCGCCAGCAGGCGGTGTTCGATGCGTTCGCGGTGCTCGCCGCTTTCCTGCCACAGCCCGCGCCGGATCGCCTCCAGCAGGCGTTCGCCAAGCCCGCGCAGCGCCAGCGGGTTGTGCCGTTCCAGGAACTCCCGCGTGGCATCGTCATGCAGGTAGGCGTCGGCGATCAGTGCGTACTGCCGTTCGCCGACCACGTCGGCCGTGGCACCGAAGGCGAAGAGGTTGTCGACGGTGGCTGCGATTTCCACCGCGCCCTTGTAGCCGTGGCGCCGCACGCCCTCGAGCCATTTGGGGTTCACGGCGCGCGATCGCACCACGCGTGCCACTTCTTCGCGCAAGGTCCGGATGCGCGGGGAGCCGGGCACGCTGAAGTCGCCGTGGTAAAGCGCCGCCGGCGCGCCGGCCAGGTGCTCCACCGCCGCAGCCATGCCGCCCTGGAACTGCGCGTAATCGGCGGAGTCGAGGATGTCGTGCTCCCGGTTGTCCTGGTTGTGCACCACCGCGTCGAGCTGCGTCAGGCGCTGTTCAAAGGAGGCGCGTGCGGGCACTCCGTGACTGCCTTGCCCGTAGGCAAAGGCACCGGCGCGCAGGTACGCTTCGGCGAGATCTCCTCTGCCCTGCCAGCGCCCACTGGTCAGCGACGGCTGCAGGCCGCTGCCGTAGCCTCCCGGGCGCGGCCCGAACACGCGCCAGGTCGCCTGCCGCAGCGCCTCCTCCGTGGTAGCGCCCGCAGCCTGGGCAGCGGCTGCTTCGCGCTGCACACGGGCGCGTACCGGGTTGACAGCATCGGGTTCATCGTCTTCGCTGATCGCCGCGACCGCCCGGACTGCGGTGTCGAACAGATCGATGACGTTCGGGAACGCGTCGCGCAGGAAGCCCGAAACGCGCAGGGTCACGTCCACCCGCGGCCGGTTGCGGATGCTCATGGGCAGCACCTCGATATCCACGACCCGGCCGCTGCCTTCGGCCCACTTGGGCCGTACCCCGAGCAGCGCGAACGCCTGGGCGAGGTCTTCGCCCCCTGTTCGCATGGTGCTGGTGCCCCAGATCGACAGGCCTGTTTCGCGCAACATCTCGCCGTGGTCCTGCAGGTGGCGCTCGATCAGGCGCTCGGCGGCGGCCGCGCCCATGGCGTAGGCTGTCGGCGTGGGCACGCAGCGCGTGTCCACCGAATAGAAATTGCGGCCCGTCGGCAGCACGTCGGGGCGGCCGCGTGAGGGCGCGCCGCTCGGGCCCGGTGGCACGAAGCGGCCGGCCAAACCGCGCAGCAACTGCGCGATTTCCTGCGGCCCGCACGCGTCCAGGCGCGGGGCCAGCACGTCGCGCAGCCGCTGCAGCACGGGCGCGGTTCGGGGCCAGGCACGCTCGTCGGCAACCGTCAGTTCCTGACCGTCATGCGCGGTGCCGACCGTCTGGGCCACGAGCTGCGCGGCCAGCAACTCAAGCCGTTCGCGCGTGTGACCGGCATGCCGCCAGGCCGACGACGCCAGCTGCTCGAGAACGGCCGGCCGCGGACCGCGCCACGGCTGGGCCCAGTCCGCATCGAGGACGTTGAAACCGTCGACTCCGTCGAGCTGCAGGTCCTGCGCCAGCGCCGCCAGCAGGCTGCGCTGGCCCGGCGCGGTGCCGCCGTCGAATCGCGCAAGCGCCACCAGGGTGTCGATGCGTTGGCGGCCTTGCGGCGAGCTTCCGAACGTGTGGAGTCCATCCCGGATCTGCGACTCCTTGATCTCGCACAGATAGGCGTCCAGGCGCGTCAGCAGCGCCTGGCGCGACGCGTCGTCGACGGGACGCTCGAAGCCCAGCTCCTCGTTGAGTTTCTCGTGCAGGACGCGTTCGAGGATCTCCTCGCGCAGGCGGCGGGCGCGCCGGGGATCGAGCGACAGCGCCTCGTAGTACTCGTCCATCTGCCGCTCCAGCTTTTGCAGCGGCCCGTAGGTTTCGGCGCGGGTCGCCGCCGGCATCAGGTGGTCGATGATGACGGCCTGCGTGCGCCGCTTCGCCTGGCTGCCTTCGCCCGGATCGTTGACGATGAACGGGTAGAGATGGGGCAGCGGCCCGAGGATGGCGTCGGGCCAGCAGGCGGCGCCGAGCGCCACGCTCTTGCCCGGCAGCCATTCGAGATTGCCGTGCTTGCCGACGTGCACGACCGCATCGACCTTGAAGTTGCGTCGCAACCAGAAATAGAACGCCAGGTAGCCGTGCGGCGGCACCAGGTCCGCATCGTGGTAGGTGGCCAGCAGATCGAGATCGCGTGCGCGTGCCGGCTGGATGCCGACGAACACATGCGCGAAGCGAAGGCCGGCGATCATGAAGCGGCTGCTGCGCAGCATGGGATCGTGTTCCGGTGGCCCCCACATGGTGTTGACCGCCGCTCGGCTTTCGGGCGGCAGCCGCCCGAATTCCTCCTGGTAATCGGCCAGCGCCAGGCTCTGCTGCGCCGGTCGCGCGTCGTTGGCGCCGAGGTCATTGGTGACAGCGCCCGTGAGCGCCGCGATAAGCGCGTCGCCGTTCTCCGGAAGGTCCCCCGTCGCGAAGCCGGATGCACGCAGCGCCTGCAGGATCGCGACGGTGGAAGCAGGCGTGTCCAGGCCAACGCCGTTCGCCAGCCGCGCGTCGTCGTTGGGATAGTTCGCGAGGATCAGCGCCACTCGCTTGTCGCTGGCCGGTGTGTGGCGCAGCGCGCACCAGCGCCGCGCGAGTTCCGCGACGAACGCGATCCGCTCGGGCTGCGGCTGGTAGCGCGCAACGTCCAGCTCGGTGCGCTCGCAGCGCCAAGCCAGGCCCTTGAAGCTGACTGCGCGGGTGCCGATGCGCCCGTCCACTTCCGGCAGGACTACCTGCATGGCCAGGTCCCGGGGCGCCAGGCCATGCGGATCGCCTTGCCACTGCTCGTAGGAGCAGCCTGCGGTGATGAGCTGCAGGACAGGGGCATCGCCGGCCAATCCGTCGGCCGCTGCGCCGGGAAGCGTGTGATCACCGGTATCGTCCTGGCCAGCGCCGGTGGCAAAGTTGGTCGCGTTGAGGACCACGTCCACCTGGTGGGTCGTCGCGAGCGAGCGAATCATGTCCTGGCTGGCCGGATTCTTCAGTGAGTCCACCGCCACAGCCAGTGTGTTCAGGCCTGCCTTCGACAATGCTGCAAGCATGGCGTCGAAGACGGCCGTGTTGCCGGATTGCA
The DNA here is from genome assembly GCF_023715105.1 of Hydrogenophaga intermedia. GTDB lineage: Bacteria > Pseudomonadota > Gammaproteobacteria > Burkholderiales > Burkholderiaceae_C > Hydrogenophaga > Hydrogenophaga intermedia_A. Next base: position 26,704 of record NZ_JAMBNO010000032.1, read on the forward strand.
GGTGCGCCCGGTAGAACACCAGCAAGGCCACTGGCGCGTCGTCCTGCCATGACTGTTCGCCGGGCAATACCTGCGGGCGATAACGCAAGGCAGCCGGCAGCGGCGCAGGCGGCGCAGGCCGCTCGCCCAAACCGAAGGCCGCATGGCCGATGAGCGAAAAGAACCGCAGCCCGTTGTCTCGGCCTCCTTCGCGCAGGCAGCGCCACAGGTGCCGGCACTCGTCGGGCGCTGCGGTGCTTCGCATGAGCAGTTGCGGGTCTTCGCTGAAGTCCCCCGAAAACATCGCCAGCCACTGTCCGCGCTCGCGCGCCAGGACAGTCGCGCGTTCCACGACATACGCCCAGTCGCTCGGGCTGCCGAGGTGGTCGATGACAACGACGCGCGCATGACGCAGCACGTCATCGATATACAAGTCGGCCGACGCCGGCTGGCGCAGCCACATCAGGTTTGCCAGCCGCACAGTGGGATAGCCGGGCGCGAGTTGTCCGGCGACGTCGGCCAGCAGCGACAAGACCGTGTCCGCGGCGCTCAGCACGACGATGTCTCCAGGCGTCTGGACAACACGGACGACGCCTTGGCCACCGTCTTCGACATGACCGCCGGGGCGTGCGGAGAGCAGGTGCATGGCCAGCTCGCGTTCGATCAGGCCGCCGCGGTCGCGGCGCCATCCAGTTCGGCCTGCAGCGCAGCTGCCTTGAGCCCGGCGCCGATCAGCACCAGGCGCGACTCGCGCGGCTCGTCAGCGCCCCAGGGACGATCGAAGTAGCTGTCGAAGCGCGTGCCGACCCCCTGGACGACCAGCCGCATCGCGGCGCCCGGCAAGGCGACGAAGCCCTTGGCGCGGTAGATCTCGTGGCGGCCCACGAGTCCGCGCAGCGCGGCGAGCAGCTGTTCCCGACTTTCGGGGCACACGCTGACCGATACTGAATCGAAGGCATCGTGGTCGTGGTCCTCTTCCGCGTCGTGATGGGTCTTGCGGGCATCGATCGCGTCCTCGACGGCCCGCTGCAATCCCAGCAGCACGGCGAGATCGACTTGGCCATGCTGCGCCCGCACCAGCTTGACGCCCGGGGCGGCCTCCTTGCGGATCGCTTCTTCGACTGCTGCGAGCTGCGCCGCATCGACACCGTCGGTCTTGTGCACCACCACCAGGTCCGCCGTCGCCAGCTGGTCTTCGAAGAGCTCGGCCAGCGGCGAATCGTGGTCGAGGTTGTCGTCCGCGCGCCGTTGCGCATCCACCGCTGCAGGGTCGTCGGCGAAACGGCCGGCCGCAACGGCCGGTGCGTCCACGACGGTGATGACCGCATCCACCGTGAACGCATTGCGCAGCGCGGGCCACTGGAAGGCTTGCACGAGCGGCTTGGGCAAGGCCAGGCCGGAGGTCTCGATCACCAGATGATCGATCTGGTCGCGCCGCGCCGCCAGTTGTTCCATCACGGGCGCGAACTCCTCCTGCACCGTGCAGCACAGGCAGCCGTTGGCCAGCTCGAACAGCTGTCCGTTGGGAACGCCGCTTTCGTCACAGCCGATCCCGCAGCCGCGCAGCAGTTCCCCGTCGATCCCGAGCTGGCCGAATTCATTGACGATGACGGCGATGCGCCGGCCTTGGGCGTTCTGCAGCAGCCGCCGCAGCAGGGTCGTCTTGCCGCTTCCCAGAAAGCCGGTGACGATGGTGGCGGGGATCTTTCGCGTTTGCATGTGCGGTCCTGGTGTGGGTTCGAAGACTGGAAAGCGGCCTCAATCCTCGATGCCGCGCTGCGCCGGGACGCCGGCCTGGAAGTGGTGCTTGACGAGCGTCATCTCCGTGACGGTGTCAGCCAGCGCCACCAGTTCTGCCGGTGCGCTGCGGCCGGTGAGCACCACGTTCACGTGCGCCGGTCGCGCGCGAAGGCAGGCGAGCACCGACTCGAGCTGCAGCCAGCCATAGCGCAGCGGGTACATGATCTCGTCGAGCACCACCATGAAGTGCTCGCCCGCGCGCACAGTCGCCTCGGCGCGCGCCCAGCCTTCCCGGGCCAGCTCGGCCGAATGTTCGAGGTCGCGGCTCTTCCAGCTGAATCCGTCCCCCAGGCCCTCGATGGGGGCACCCAGGCGCTCGAACAGGCGGTGCTCGCCGAAGCGCGCCGTCGGCACTTTCATGAACTGGTAGATCTTCACCGTCTTGCCCCGCCCGAGAGCGCGCAGCGCCAGGCCGAATGCGGCGGTGCTTTTCCCCTTGCCGCTGCCCGTGTGCACGATGATCAGGCCGCGCCGCTCGCCTTGTGGTTTGGGCGTATCGCGTTGCAGGGGCGGGGTCTCGATGTCCATGGAAGATCTCTCAGGGAGCTCAGGGTCGCAACAGCTGCGCGATTGCCGCAGGGTTGCTCGGGAAATAAAGGTGCATGAATGAGGCGAACAGCCGTGCTGCGCGGAACACGCTTTCCGGCTCGCTGTGGCGCTTTTGCGGTTGCGTGTGCTGCGCGGGCCGCAGGTTCGTGTCGATGCGCGCGTGGTGGAAGGTGTGGCCGCGCACCTCCCCTTCCGGGAGGGCGACGCTGTGCATGCCCAGGTTGACCAGCCGGCCAGTCAGCGTGGCCCGGCCGGGCAGCAGCCCGAGCATCGGGGTGCAGCGCCCCTGGGCATCGGTGATCGATTCCATCAGCGCCAGCATGCCTCCGCATTCGGCGAGCAGGGGGCGTCCGGAGGCATGGTGCGCATGAACGGAATCGCGCCATCGGCCGTTGGCCGCCAACGCCGCCGCATGCAGCTCGGGGTAGCCGCCCGGCAGGTACAGGGCATCGGCCGCGACCGGCACACGCTCGTTCGCCAGCGGCGAAAAGTAGCTGAGCTCGGCCCCGAGCTCGCGCAGCATCTCCACGTTGGCGCGGTAGAGGAACGAAAACGCGGCATCACGGGCGACCGCAATCGTCACCCCGCGCAAGCCGTGTGCTTGCGCAGCCGGCGCACCGGCTTGGGACGGGCCGCAGAATGGCACGGCTGCAGGCAGGGTGAGCGTGCTGTGGGCGCCCAGTGCCTCGGCCGCCGCAGCGATACGCTGGTCGAGATCGTCGATTTCGCCTGCCTGGACGAGGCCCAGGTGGCGTGAGGGCAATGCGTAGCGGGGATCACGAGGCAGCGATCCGTACCAGCGAATCGACGGCGGCAGGCTGTCGCGCAGCATCTGTGCATGGCCGGGGCTGCCGACGCCGTTGGCCAGTGCGCCAGCCAGCGTCAGGCCGGGTCGGTAGCTGGCGAGTCCATGGACGACCGCGCCGAAGGTCTGCGCCATGCCGCGAGCCTCGATCACCGCAAGCACGGGCAAGCCAAAATGCATGGCGAGCTCCGCGCTGGAAGAGACTCCGTCGTGCAGGCCCATCACCCCTTCCACCAGGATGAGGTCGCATTCCTGGGCCGCTCGGTGCAGTAGCTCGGCGCAATGTGCGGGGCCGCCCATCCACAGATCGAGCTGGTACACCGGCGCGCCGCTCGCGCGCTCCAGCACCATGGGGTCCAGGAAGTCGGGGCCGGTCTTGAACACGCGCACCCGCCGCCCGTGACTGCGGTGCCAATGGGCAAGCGCGGCCGTGACGGTGGTCTTGCCTTGGCCAGAGGCGGGCGCCGTCACCAGCAATGCAGGGCACGCCGTCATGCCTTGACCCTCAGCTCCATGCCGGCGACCATGAGAGTGACGCGTTCGCAGGCTGCTGCCACTCGCTGGTGAAGCGTCCCTAGCGCGTCAAGATAACGCCGCACTTCCTGTCCGAGAGGCGCAACGCCCAGGCCGATCTCGTTGGAGACTAGCACCACCGGTCCCGCAGCGGCGCGCAAGGCGAGACAGAGCTCCTGCTGCTGCTGCTCCCAGGCTGCATCGCTCAGCCCCGGTCCTTGCAGGGGCATCAGTTGCTGCGTCAACCAAAGGGTCAAGCAGTCGACGACGACGAGCCGGTCGGGTGCGGGCAGCTCGCGCAAGGCTTGGGGCAATTCGCGTGGCACCTCCTGCGTTTCCAGCGCCGGCAGCAACCTGGAGCGCTCGAGCCGGTGGCGCGCAATGCGATCGCGCATTTCCTGGTCGGCGGGCAAGGCAGTGGCGATCAGCAATGCGCGGCGATCCGAGACTTGCAGCCACTGCCGCGCACGCGATTCCGCGCACCGGGATTTGCCGCTCCTGCGTCCGCCGAGGATCAACTCGTGCATCGGACGCGTCCTGGCGCAAACGCAAGCACGCCTCGACTGGTGAGGTCGGCGCAGACAGATCCGAAACAAACAGGCCGCATCGTGGACCGCCGGAAAAATCCCGCAGGCCCGTCCCTCCCGCAGGCCTGCGTCTCAAGGCGTTTCGCTCTCGCGAACGCCACCTGTTGGCCGGTATCCGGGCTGACGAAGACAACCCATGTTTCCTTCCCAGGTCCTGGATGACCCAGTGGAGTGCAGACACAGGATGTGAGCCGCGAGGCTCACGTTCGCTTACCGTTGCGGGGGCAGCTCAGGTTGGCGACCGGCGCGCATACGCCGAGTCGCTTCCTGATTCCCGTTGAACTGCTTTGGCTGAAAGCCATTGCGAGCACCAACGGCGGCATGATAGCAGGCGCCCCTTCGCCCTCAAACCTGCAGCGGGCGGCCGGCAGCGTGCACTATAATTTGCGCGCATCGCCGGCGACGGTGCTGCGTGCCCGGCTGTTGCCCGCGAGGCGCTTGCCCTCGAGAATGATCGCCCAACATTAAAGGTTTCAGCATGAGCTCACAACCGCTTACTCGCGTTTTTCAGGACGTCTCCTCCGAATCCTTCGGCGTTGCCCGACAGCTCGCGGCAGCAGCCGTCGTCGGACTGGTTGTGCTCTACGGAGTGGCGTTCGCCGAAAGTCCGCTGCTGCACAACGCTGCGCACGACGTGCGCCACATCACCGTCAAGCCCTGCCACTGAACGGCTGCATGCTGTTCGTCCGCCTGGTCTGGTGTGCGCTACTGACGGCATTGATCGTCGGCAGCGTGCAATTCGGCGTGGAGCAATGGCGCGCCGTTCCCATCATTCGCGCGGCCGAAGTATTCGAGTCGCAGAAGATGGAGGCAGGATCTTCCAAACCGAGTCGGGAGGCATCCGGGATCGCGCATGCGCATGCGCACGACGCATCGGGTGCTTCAGCCGAAGAGGAAATGCCGCACCGTGCGGCCTGGACGTGGGTCGCCAATGTGCTGCACGGCTTCAGCATGGCCCTCTTGATGTTCGCAGTCATGGCTTGGTGGATCTGGAGGCGCGGGGGCGCCACCGCTACCGCGCGACTTGCGCTGGCGGTGGCGTGCGCCGGTTTCCTGAGCCTGGACCTGTGGCCTTCATTGGGATTGCCGGCCGAAATTCCCGGCATGGACGCGGCGGCTTTGCAGGCGCGTCAGGCTTGGTGGCTTCTCGCTGCAGTCAGCGCCGCGATGGCTTGCGCTGCGACGGCGGGCATCGGGACGAGACAGATGGCAAGCCGCTGGCGCTGGGTTGTTGCCGTGCTGCTCATGGCGTTGCCATTCATCGTCGGCGCTCCGCAACTGGCCACAGACCCGCTGGCCGGATTCAGTGAACAGGCGCGCGCGCAGCTTCAGGGCCTCGAGCGCGAGTTCATTTGGAGCACCCACTGGATTTCTCTGTCGTTCTGGGTTTCGCTTGCATGCGTTGGCGGCTGGGTCTTCGGCCATTGGATCCGCTCGGTGATTCCTGCCGCGGACCGGCTCCAGCTGCAACACGCCAGGTGACGGCGCAGGATTCCACCGCGGGGCCTCCGATGCTGCAACGAAGCATGGAGGTGGATGCTGGGCAAGCGCGCGCTGCCGGCATGGTGCATATCGTGGGAGCAGGACCAGGGCCCGCGGATCTTCTGACGCTGCGCGCACTGGATCGCATCCAACATGCGCAAGTGGTGATCCACGATCGCTTGATCGGATCGGATGTCCTTGCGTTGTTGCCACCCGAGGCCGAGCGGTTCTGTGTCGGCAAGGCGCGAGGTGACCACTCGGTCCAGCAATCGGACATCCATCAGATGCTCGTGGAGCACGCCCGGCGCGGGCGGCGCGTCGTGCGGCTCAAGGGTGGTGATCCGTTCATTTTCGGCCGCGGCGGTGAAGAGGTGCAGGCGCTGCAGGCGGCCAACCTCAATTTCGAGATCGTGCCGGGAATCAGTGCGTCCAACGGCTGCGCGGCGAGCGCAGGTATTCCGCTCACGCATCGCGACTTGGCACATTCGTGCACTTTTCTCTCGGGTCATCTCGCCGCAGGAGATCTCGAGACCAGTCCGCATTTCGACTGGACTGCGCTGGCCCGTGCGAACCAGACGCGGGTGTTCTATATGGGTGTGGCGCATCTCGGCTCGATCGCGCGCATGCTCATCTCGCATGGGCTGCCAGCAGATACGCCGGCCGCCGTGGTACAGGACGGCACTCGCCCTGCTCAGCAGGTGTGGGCCATGGGTCTTTCTGACCTCGTGGAGCACGCCCCTGCGTACGGTCCTCGACCGGGGCTCCTCATCGTCGGGGAGACCGTCGCTCTCAGCCCCCATTTCCGGGCGACTCACTCGCCGCCGTGCCACGTCGACCCAGACGTCAATCTCTTCACGGCTGCCGAGCGCAACATCTTCTACCGCGTTCTTGCTGCCAGACGCGACATGCGGCACTTCACGCGCGGTTCGCAGGTTGACGAGCACGTGCTGCAACGGGTTCTGCAGGCAGCGCATCGCGCGCCATCTGTGGGCCTGATGCAGCCGTGGCGGTTCATTCGAGTTGTTGATCCCGGGTTGCGCCAGAAGATCGCCGCACTGGTTGAAAGCGAGCGCATTGCCACCGCAACCGCGCTCGGGAACCGGTCAGAGGAATTCATGCGCCTGAAGATCGAGGGCGTGCGGGAATGCGCCGAGCTGCTGGTCGTTTTGCGGTCCCCGGACGACGCAACCATCTTCGGTCGGCGCACCATGCCGCAGGAGATGGCATTGTGTTCCGTCGGATGTGCCGTTGAGAACCTGTGGCTCGCTGCGCGGGCCGAAAACCTCGGGCTCGGTTGGGTATCGATGTTCGATCCGGCAGCGTTGGGCAAGCTTTTGGAGTTGCCAGAAGGCGCCGTACCCCTTGGCGTTCTGTGCATGGGCCCGGTGGACCGCTTCTATCCAACGCCAATGCTGGAAGCCGAGAACTGGCGACAGGGGCAACCCTTGAGCGGGATGATTTACACGGACAAGTGGGGCCGAGCCACGCTGCCTGTATGAGGTTCTATGTTTTTCGTCAAGCCGGTTTTGGCAGCAAGCGCGCTGGATCGAAGGTCTCGCTGCCTTTCCAGACCGCGAATGCCACACGCAACAGCTTGCGGCCCAGGATCACCAATGCCTCGGT
>NZ_JAMBNO010000033.1 GCF_023715105.1 Hydrogenophaga intermedia
GGGGGTCTGCCCCCTCTCCTCCCGGAGAAGATTTCTCCTCGACCATGAAAAACGCCCCAAGTGTGACCTTGGGGCGCATTGTGGGGTCCGAAGACCCCTTGAATCAACTCCTTAACCGAACGGCTAGCCTCAGGCTGCGGGGCTTTTTTTCATGGACGCTGCAACGGCTTACACGTAGTGCAGGTGGGCTTGGCGCATGCGGCTCTCGGCCAGACGCTCCAGGTAGCTGCGGGTGTCGGCCCCGGCGGCATCGGGCAGACCGATGGGAGCCAGGGCGTCGCTGAAGTCAACGCTGGCGGCCTCGGACTCGACTTCGGCGCGGTTGCGGGCGGCGACCAGCTCGCTCATCAGCCGCGGGTCCTGGCGGGCCATCTCCCACAGGCGCATCTCGGCGCGGGCTTCGGCCAGCGAACGCGACCAGTCGTCCAGCGCGGCGACCGAACGGCGGGCCAGGCGGCGGGCGCCATCGGCGAACAGGGCCAGGCCGGCGAAGACCAGCGCCCACAGGATCACCCAGGCCAGCATCAGGTGACCGTCGGCCCAGGTGTCGATCACCTGGTCGGCGATGACCACCAGTGTGGCCAGCACGGCGGCCAGCAGCAAGGCGCTCAGGCGGCGGGCGCCCTCGGGGGCAGGGGCCTGGCGGTTCACGGAGACGGCGATGTTCAGCGGGGCGGACAGGGTGGTGGTGCTCATGGCAACTCCTTGATGGAACACCCGGTGGGGTGCATGGACGCAACTGTACGGGTTTACCCCAATATGGCGCCACTTTATTTTGATGATGGATACCATTCACTCAAATGATGAATTCGCCCAACTTCCGCACCTTTGACCTGAACCTGCTGCGCGTCTTCGACGAGGTGATGGCCGAACGCAACCTCACCCGTGCAGCCACCCACCTGGCGATGACGCAGCCCGCCGTGAGCAACGCGCTGCGCCGCCTGCGCGAACTGCTGGGTGACGAACTGGTTCGCCGCTCGGGCTTTGGCGTGGAGCCCACGCCGGTGGCCGAGGCGCTATGGCCCTCGGTGCGCGAGGCCCTGGGCCTGCTGCGCGGCGCGCTCTCCCCCGGCGCGTTTGACCCGGCCACGGCCAACAACACCTTTCACCTGGCCATGGCCGACGCCACGGCGGCCAAGCTGGTGCCCGGGCTGGTGGACATCTGCGAGGCCGAGGCACCGGGCGTGAACCTGCGCGTGCTGCCGCTGACCACGCGCGACCCGCGCGGCCTGCTCGACAGCGGCTCGGTGGACGTGGCGATCGGGCACTTTCCAGCGGTGATCGCCGAACTCGGCGCGCTGCAGCAGCAGGACGAGTTGCCGCGATTCGCCTTCGAACGGCTCTACGACGGCAGCTACGTGGTGGTGATGCGACGCGGCCACCCGCTGGCGGGCAAGCCGCTCTCGCTCGACACGTACTGCGCCGCGCGCCACCTGCTGGTGAGCTTTTCCGGGCGGCCGTTCGGCTTCGTCGACGAGGCACTCACGGCGCGCTCGCGCATCCGCCGCGTCGTGCTCACCGTCAACCAGTTCTTCACCGCCGGCCGGGTGGTCGCCAACACCGACCTGTTGACGGTGCTGCCGCGCCACTTTCTGGGCGCCACCGGCATGGAGGCCGAACTCGCGACGGCCGAGTTGCCGCTGGCCGTGCCCGAGGTGCACGTGGACAGCCTGTGGCACCGCCAACGCCAGCACGACAGCGCGCACCGCTGGCTGCGCGAGGCGGTGGCGCGGGCCGCACACAGTGCGCTGGGCGAACTGGACGGGCCGCACGCAACCCGCGGGTGACCCGGGGCCCCGCCTCGCGGTGCGACAGAATCGGCGCATGAAGATCCAGTTGCTGAGCGACCTGCACATCGAGGCCAATCGAGACTTCGTGCCCCGCCCCGCCCCCGGTGCCGATCTGCTGGTGCTGGCGGGTGACATCGGCTCGTATCAGCGCCGTCGCGACGGTAGCACCATGCCCGAGGCCGACTGGGCGTTGCGCCGATTCGCCAACTGGCCCGTACCGGTGCTGTTCGTGCCCGGCAACCACGAATACGACGCCCTCGACGTGGACGAAGCCCACGCCAGCCTGCGCGCGAGTTGCGAGCGCCTCGGCCTGCACTGGCTGGAGCGCGAGGTCTGGACGTGGCGCGGTGTGCGATTCGTGGGCACCACGCTGTGGAGCGACTACGACGCCATCCAGCCCCCGGGCAGCGACCCGCTGTTGCAGCGCGAGAAAGCCTACCGCGCCGCCAACCACTACCTTCGCAGCATGGCCAGCACGCGCCACGGCACGTTGTTCGATGCCGCCGCCATGCGCGAACTCTCGCTGGCTTGCCAGGCGTGGCTGCGCGAGGCGCTGGCCCGGCCCTTCGACGGCCCGACCGTGGTGATCACGCACTTTGCGCCCACGCTGCACAGCGCCGACCCGCGCTACGGCCTCACGCCTGGCACCGCGGGTTTCTGCAATGCGCTGGATGACCTGCTGCCGCAGGCCGACCTGTGGCTGCACGGGCACCTGCACTGCCCGACCGACGTTCGCGTGGGCCGCTGCCGCATCAAGGCCAACCCGCTGGGCTACCGCGAGAAAGAGGAACAGGCGGCGTTCGACCCGCTGTGCACCATTGAAGTCACCTCGGCTTGACGAGGCTCAAGGCCGCGCGCCGCGCAGGCCCTACACTGCGGCCGTGGAATTCGAACCTAGGAGCAAACGATGAAGATCCTGCTGGCTGTCGATGGCAGCGCGTACACCAAGAAGATGCTGGCCTACCTGACGACGCACGAAGAGCTGGTCGGCGCCAACAACGATTTCACCGCCATCAGCGTGCAGGCGCCGCTGCCGCCGCGGGCGCGCGCCGCGGTGGGCGCCGACATCGCCAATGCCTATTACGAGGACGAGTCGGCCAAGGTCACCGCGCCCGTGGCCAAGTTCCTGCAGCGCCATGGCATCGAGGCCAAGCTGCTGCACAAGGTGGGCGCGGCCGGCGAGATCATTGCCAAGACCGCCAACAGCGGCAAGTTCGACCTGCTGATCATGGGCTCGCACGGCCACGGTGCGCTGGGCAGTCTGGTGCTGGGCTCGGTGGCCACCAAGGCGCTGGCGCAGTGCAAGGTGCCGGTACTCATCGTGCGCTGAACACCGCAGCGCTCACGAAAAAGCCGCCCGCGGGCGGCTTTGTTGCGTGTGCGTCGCGGGCGATCAACGCGCGCGCAGGCCTTCGAAGCAGGTGGCCAGCACCATGTCCACGATCTGCTCGCGGTTGAACAGCTCGGCACCGCTCAGGAAGCCGAGCACCGGATCGCAAGCGCGCGCGTACAGCGTGTAGAGCACGGCAATCGGCGGCAAGGCGGGGTTGAGGCTGCCGTCGGCCTGGGCCGCGGTGATCCAGGCACCCAGGCGTTCGCTCACGTCCATCAGGCCGTCCATGTAGGCCTTGTTGTTGATCAGCGTGGCGCGCAAGGAGGAGTTTTCGCTGGGCAGCGAAGGCATCTCGCCGTCGAGCTGCACTTCCATGGTCCAGCGCGCCACGGCGCGCAGTTGCTCGATCGGGCGCGCCGCGGTGTCGGCCTCGCGCGTGTCGAGGAAGGCGCGCGCGCGCTCCATCACCCGCACCATGGCGGCGGCGGCGAGGTCTTCCTTGCTCGGAAAGTGCTTGTAGAGGCTGGCCTTGGCAATGCCCACTTCAGCGGCCACCTCGTCCACCGTCATGGCCTCGAAGCCTTTTTCGGCCAACAGGCGGTTCACGGCGGAAATGATCGCGTCTTCGCGCGCCAGGTGCATGCGCTCGCGAAAACTGCGTTTGGGGGTGGCGGTGGTGGTGGACATGACTGTCTCGATTTTGCCCCAGGCTGACGGCAGCGTCGACAAGGCAACCCGACGGTTCCCTGGAAAACTGTCGGGTCTCACGCCGATGGGTGCAGATTCTTTGCCGCGGCCGCGCGCAAGGCCGCACTCAAGGCATCCAGCACATCGGAACTGAGGTTCCAGCAATGCCAGTGCAAGGCCACGCCCAGGCGGCGGCGCGGCGCGAGGTCGACCAGATCCCCACGCTCGATGAGGGCGCGCACCAGCAAGTGGGGCACCACGCTCACGCCCCAGCCCGCCAGCACCGCACGCACCTGCCCCTCACTGGAAGGCACGAAGCGCTGCTTGAGCACCACGCGCGACAGGCCGAAGGCCTGCTCCACGAAGGCATGCTGCAGGTGGTCCTTGCGGTTGAAGGCGATGAAAGGCAGGCGGTGGAAGTTCTGCGTGTTGAGCCCGCGCGGGCAATGTGTGCGCGCGAACTCGGGCTGCGCGACGAGCACATAGTCCATCACCCCCAGCGGCTCCATGCGGCAGCCGCGCAGCGCCTGGCCGAGCGAGGTGACGCAGCCGAGCACCTGGCCCTCGCGCAGCCACTCATGGGTGAATTCCTGGTCGTCGGCGATGATTTCCACCGGCAGGCCGCTGCGCGCCAGGTCGTCCAGCGCGGGCAGCGCCCAGGTGGCGATGCTGTCGGCGTTGATGGCCACCGAGATGCGCTCCTCGCCGCGGCCGGTGGCGGTGCTGCTGGGCGCAAGCTCCTTCAGGTCCTTTTCCAGGTCGGCTCGCAGCAGCCGCATCATCTTGGCGTGCTTGAGCATGAGCTGGCCCGCCGGCGTGGGCTTGAGGGGCCGGCTGCGCACGATGAGCACCGTGCCCACCTGTGCTTCCAGCGCACGCAGGCGCTGCGAGACGGCCGACTGCGTGATCGACAGGCGCTGGGCGGCGCGCTCGAAACCGCCCTCTTCCACGATGGCGGCCAGGCATTCCAGGGCGTCGGGATCGAAGGTGGACATCGCACATGCTCCATCAGCCAAACTGATGAACTCGATTTTGCTTGAATCCTGCTTCACCTGGAGCGGTGATTTCCCGACACTGGCGGCATCGGCGCACCGCGCTGGGAGACCGCCATGAAAGTCACCGTTCTGGGCGCCGGCATCATCGGCGTGAGCACCGCCTGGCACCTGCTGCAGCGCGGGCACGAGGTCACGTTGGTGGAGCGCCAGCGCGACGCGGCGCTGGAGACCAGCTTCGCCAACGCCGCACAAATCTCGGTGAGCTACTGCGAGCCGTGGGCCAACCGCGAAGCGCCCCTGAAGGCGCTGAAGTGGATGTTCTCGCCCACCTCTCCCCTGCTGTTCCGCCCGCAACTCGACCCGGCGCAATGGCGCTGGGGCCTGCAGTTTCTCGCACAGTGCAATGACGCCGCCTTCGAGCGCAACGTGGCACAGCTGGTCGCCCTGGGTTCGTACAGCCACGCCGCACTCAAGGACGTGGTGCGCGAGACCGGCATCGAGTACCAGCGGCTGGAGCGCGGCATCGCGCACTTCTACGTCGATCAGAAGTCCTTCGAAGGCGCTGCCGCTGCGGCCGATCTGATGGCGCGCTTCGGCGTCAAGCGCCGCGTGGTCTCGCGCGAGGAGCTGCTGCGCATCGAACCAGCGTTGGCGGCTTACGGCGAGCGCATCGTGGGCGGCACCTTCACCGAAACCGATGAGTCGGGCGATGCGCGCGTCTTCACCCAGCAGCTCGCGGCCCTGTGCGCTGCCCGCGGAGCCCGCCTCCTCTACGGCCACGACATCGAAGGGATCGACGCCGATGGCGGCCGCGTGAACGCGGTGCGCGTGCGCAGCCGCGACAGCGGCGTGCTGAGCGCCCTCAAGGCTGACGCCACCGTGGTGGCTTGCGGCTCTTACACCACGCCGCTGCTGGCGAAGATCGGTGTGCGCGTGCCGATCTACCCCGGCAAGGGCTACAGCGCCACGCTGCCGTTGCTGCAACCCGAGCGCGCGCCCTTCGTGAGCATGATCGACGACAGCCGCAAGATCGCGATCTCGCGCCTGGGCAACCAGTTGCGCGTGGCCGGCACCATCGAACTCGGCGGCTTCGACCTGTCGCTGGACACCCCGCTGGCGAAGAAGCGCTGCGAGATGCTGGTGCAGCGCATCGAAGAGGTGTTCCCCGGCGTGGCCGACACGCGCCTGAGCGCCGAGGGCGGCAACCCGCAGTTCTGGACCGGCCTGCGCCCCGCCACCCCCACCAACATCCCGCTGATCGGCCGCCTGCCGGTGAAAGGCCTGTGGATCAACGCCGGCCACGGGACGCTGGGCTGGACGCACGGCGCCGGCTCGGGCAAGGCCCTGGCCGAGCTCATGAGCGGCGAGCGCCCGGCCATGGCCTTCGGCTTCCACGGCTTCGAGACCGGGGCGCGCGGCGCGCGCGCGGGCCGGGATCCGGCGCCGGGCCGCCCCAAGCCGGATCAGCCCCCTCGGGGGGCAGCGACGACACGAAGTGCGGAGCGTGGGGGCGTGTCCTCTCAGGAGTCTTTCTCGCCGGGCTCGTAAAGCGTTTCGCGCCCCATGCGGTCGACGATGAGTTCGGCCGTCCAGGGCAGCATGAGCGAGCCGCAACGGCTGTCGCGGTAGAGGCGCTCCAGCGGCAGGTGCTTCATCATGCTCTGGCCACCGCAGGTGCGGATGGCCAGGCGCGCGATGTCGTTGGCGCCTTCCATCACCGTGTGGTGCGCGGCGTAGAGGCGCAGTTTCTCGTCCTTGCCCGGATCGGGCCGTGCCTCGGTGATGGCACGCACGAACAGGCTCTTCATGGCCTCCAGCTGGATGCGCATCTGCGCCACCGCGATCTGCTTCGTGGGGTACTGGCGGCGCTTGACCGGCGGTTCGCCGGGCACCTCGCCACGCAGGTATTGCACGGTGAAGTCGTAGGCGGCGTTGGCCAGGCCCAGGTAGGTGGGCGCCAGCGTGAAGAACATGGCGGGCCAGGTCTGCGCGCCCTTGAAGTAGATGCCACGCGGCATGAGCTGCTCGGCGTCGCTCACGAACACGTCCTTGAAGGTGAGGTTGCGGCTCACGGTGCCGCGCATGCCCAGCGGGTCCCACTCGCCGCTGATGGCCAGGCCCGCGCTGGTCGCGGGCACGCTGATGTACATCGTGTCGCGCGGGTCCGGGTCCTTGCCCTCCACGTCCTCGGTGCACAGGATGCCGTAGTAGTCGGCCGCGCCCGAGAGGCTGGCGAAGATCTTGCGGCCGTTGATGAGCCAGCCGCCCTCGACCTTCTTCGCGGTGGTGCCGAAGGGCGCGCGGCCCGCGGCCGCCGCCGAGCCTTCGCTGAAAGGCTGGGCGTAGATTGCGCCGTCGTTGACGATGCGCTGGAAGTGCAGCTCGCGCCGCGCAGCGTGTTCGGCGCGCTGCGCGTCCGTCATGGGGATACCGTCGGCCAGCACGCCTGTCCACATGGTGCTGCAGATGTGCATGTTCCAGGTGAGCGCGGTGGCACCGCAGAAACGGCCGACCTCGGCCGCGACCATCATGTAGGTCGGGTAGTCAGCGCCCAGGCCGCCGTGCTCCTTCGGCACACACAGTTTCAGGAAGCCGGCCTCGCGCAGGTCGTCGTAGTTGGCGAAGGGAAAGCTGGCCTCGCGGTCCCATTGCGCGGCACGCGGCGCGAACTTCTCGCGGCCCAGCCGGTTCGCCACGGTGAGCAGCTCGCGCTGCAGCGGTGTGAAGGCCATGTCCCCCACGGCGGGGGTGAAGTCCAGGCCGGTGGACAGCGGATCGCGGTGCATGGCGTTTCCTTTCAAACCGTTCAAGTGGGCGCGTCAGTGCAGATCGTTCGCGGGCGCCGGTGCGGGCTCGGCCAGAAAGCCGAGCAGCAGGTCGTCGAACTCCTCGGGTGCTTCGAGGTTGGTGAGGTGACCGATGCCTTTGAGTTCGGCGTAGCGCGCGTTCGGAATCGCCTCGGCCATGCGCTTCATGACCGACGGCGAAGCCACGCGATCGAACTCGCCCGCGATCAGCAGCGTGGGCACGCGGATGTCGCCGAGCGTGGCCTGGCGGTCGAAGGTGACCAGGCAGTCGAGCGCGCGCCGGTAGGTGGCCGCGGGCACGGCGCCCATGCAGTGCTCGGCCAGGCGCAGGCCCTCGGGCAGTGCCCCGGGGCCGGCCATCTGCGGCACCAGCACCTGCGCCACGTCGACCATGCTTTTGCCGGCATCCAGCGGCGCGGTGCGCTGGGCCACGAACTGCTGCGCCCAGGCCTCGGCGCTGCGGCCGTCGGTGCGCTTGCCAAAGGCCGGCGAGGTGCCCGAGAGCACCAGGCGGTTCACCTTGTCGGGCCGGCGCGCGATCACCTCCTGCGCCACCATGCCGCCCATGCTGTGGCCAACCAGCACCACGCTGTCGCATTGCAGCGCGTCGATGAGGTCGACGCAGCACTGCGCCAGACCTTTGAAGGTGTAAGGCTCGATGGGCGCGCTGCGGCCGTAGCCCGGCATGTCCCAGGCGATGGCGCGGTAGCCCGCACCGGCCAGCGCTTCGACCTGCGGCGCAAACGCCAGGTGGCCGCCGCCGATGCCGTGCAGCATCAACACCGTGGGACCGCTGCCCAAGGCCGTGAACGTGGGCAGCGCATTCATTCGATCACCCTGCCCGCGTCGACCACCACGGTATCGTCAAGCGTCACCGTGCAACCGCGCAGCGGGAAATCGAAGTGCCCGCGCGTGTGCCTTCCCGCCACCTCGTTGGCGCCGGTGCTGTAGAGGAAGTTGCCCGCGAAGGCGCGCAGTTCGGTGCCGTTGAAATCGCGCTTGTCGTAGAGCGCCATGCTGTCCCAACGCGCCCGGGTGTTGAGGCCGTAGCCCACGTGGCTCACGGCATAGGCCTCGGGCTCGCCCCAGGCGGCGTAGTGGCTGCGCAGGAGCTCGGCGTCCACGCCGCTGCCTGCAATGTGCGTGACGGTGTCGCGCTCGATCGTCAGCGTGACCGGCCGCTCGATGTAGCGCTTGAAGGTCAGGTTCACGTCGCCCTCGCCCAGCACCAGTGTGCCGTTGACCGTGCCCGCCGCGGGAAAGCCCAGCACCAGCCCGCCCGGCCAATGGGTGAGCGTGCCAGGGCGGGTGGTGCTGCCCCAGTTGCCGCCGATGACGGCGCCCGTGAGGTCGATGCGCAGGTCGGTGCCGGCGGCCGATGTGACCCGCATGTGCTTCGCGCCGCGCAAGCGCTTCACGTGCGCCTTCACGCGCGCTTCGGTGGCGTCGTCGGGCAGCAGGCGCATCAGCGCCTCGGGATGCTCATTGCTCACGTACACCACGCGCGGTTGCGTCTGTCCGTTGCCGGCCAGGATGCCCGGCAACTCGGGCGCGTGCATCAGCCCCTCGACGGTGCAGTCGATCACGAGCTGGCTGCCCGCCAGCGCGGCGATCACCGGTTGCAGCTGCTGGATCGCCGGGCTGGCGCCGGTGGAGCGCTGCACCGGCGCATCGCTGCTGAACACCGAGGGCAGCGTGAGACGAAAGCAGCGCCCGCCCAGGCGCGCGGCGGCCAGGTGCGCAAGTTCGATCAGCACGGGGCGGCTCTGTGTCTCGCCGAGAATGGCCACCGTTTCGCCGGCTTGCAGCGCGCAGCGCCGCAGCATCGCCTCGAAGGCGTCGATCCAGGCGGGCTCGATCCGCTCCTGCAGCATCCGGTCTCCTCATGGGGGTGTGGCAAAGGGTCGTCACATTATTCATGAATATTCATGTAAATTGCAGCCCATGTCTCCCGCCCGTCAAGCCGGCCACGCGGCCCGCCCGCCCGATTTCTCGGCGCACGAGTTCCGTGCGTCGCTGGGCATGTTCGCCACCGGCGTGACCATCGTCACCGCGCGCGCGGCCGACGGCACGCTGGTGGGCCTCACGGCCAACTCGTTCAACTCGGTGTCGCTTTCGCCCCCGCTGGTGCTCTGGAGCCTGGCGCACCACGCAGGCTCGATGGCGCACTTTCGCAACGGTTCGCACTACGCCATCAACGTGCTTGCGGCCGACCAGCAGGCGCTGGCCGAGCGCTTTGCCGCGCGCGGCGTGGACCGGTGGGCCGGCGTGCCCTACACCGAAGGCGGCAACGGCGCACCCTTGCTGCAGGGCACGGCCGCGGTGTTCGAGTGCTTCAACCGCAGCCAGTACACCGAGGGCGATCACGTGATCTTCGTGGGCGAAGTGGAGCGTTGTGCTCACCGGCCCGAGGCCTCCCCCCTGCTCTTTCACGGCGGGCGCTTCTACGCGGAGCATCCGCTGTGAGCGAATCCCGGTTCACGCAGGACTACCTGGGCTATCTGCTCGGCCAGGCCAACCACGCGCTGTTCAAGGACTTCGACGCCCACGTGCGCGAGGTCGGCCTGGGCTCGCTGGAGTGGCGTGTGCTCGCGGTGCTCAGCGGTGATTCGCCGATGAGTGTGGGCGCGCTCGCGCACGAGGTGCTGAGCCTGCAGCCCACGGTGACCAAGCTGTTGCAGCGCCTGGCGGCGCAAGGCTGGGTGGCGCTGCAGGACGACCCGGCCGACCAGCGCCGCACCCTGGTGGCGATCACGCCCGCGGGCCAGCGAAAGGTGGCGCCGCTGCTGCGCCGCGCGCGCGCCCACGAGGCCCAGGTGCTGGCCGACCTCTCGGCCGCCGATGTGCAACGCCTGAAGGACCAACTGCGCCGCCTCGCGCGGGCGCGCTGACCCCGCGGCCCCGCCCACGCGCCGCCGCGACAGCGGTGCACGCGCAGGCCGACCACAATCCCGCCATGTCCCTGCCCATCGAACGCAAGACCCACCTCGACACCCTGGCCATCACGCTGCTCGTCGTGTGCTGCGCCTTCTGGGGTTTCCAGCAGATCCTGATCAAGGTGGCGGTGGCCGAGGTGCCACCGCTGTGGCAGGCCACGCTGCGCTTCTGGGGCGCCACGGTGTTGCTGTGGGTCTGGTGCGTGGCGCGCGGGGTGCCGCTTTTCCAGCGCGACGGCACGCTGGGGGCCGGCCTGCTGGCCGGCTTGCTGTTCGCGGGCGAGTTCGCGTGCATCTACCTCGGCCTGCAATTCACCAGCGCGTCGCGCCTCACGGTGTTCCTCTACACCAGCCCGTTCGTGGTGGCGTTGCTGCTGCCCCGCGTGGTGCCCGGCGAAACACTGCGCCGCATCCAGTGGACGGGCCTGCTGATCGCCTTCGTGGCGGTGGCGCTGGCTTTCAGCGAAGGTTTCCGCCAGACCTCACCGGTGGCCGGCCAGTGGCGCGGCGATGCGCTGGGCCTGGCCGCCGGCATTCTGTGGGGGCTCACCACGCTCACCATCCGCGCCACGAAAATGGCCGCGGCCAGCGCCGAGAAAACGCTCTTCTACCAGGTGGCGGTGACGGCACTGGTGGCGCCGCTGCTCTCGGTGCTGCTGGGCGAACCCTGGCGGCTGGACTACTCGGCCCAGGCCTGGGGTTCGATTGCGCTGCAAAGCGCGGTGGGCGCGTTCGCCAGCTATCTGGCGTGGATGTGGATGCTGCGCCACTACCCTGCCACGCAGATGAGCACCTTCACCTTCCTCACGCCGGTGTTCGCACTGGTGTTCGGTGTGGTGCTGCTGGGCGAGCCGCTCACACTGAAGCTGGTGCTCGCCCTGGCGGGCGTGGCCGCCGGCATCGTGCTGGTGAGCCGGCGCTGAGGTGCGAACGCCGCCCGGGGAGTTGCAGCGGTCCGATCAGGCCGCGCGCTGCTTCGCCAGGTCCACGTACCACGCCAGGCACCCCGGGTTCGCCATCGCCTCGCGGTTGATGACTTTCTCGATGGGCTGGCCGAGCAGCAATTTCTTGATCGGCAGTTCCTGCTTCTTGCCCGAGAGCGTTCGCGGGATCTCGGCCACCTGGTAGATGGCATCGGGAACGAAGCGGGGCGACAGCGCATTGCGGATGGCGCCGCGCAGCCGTTCGGTGAGCGCGGCGTCCAGGGTGTGGCCCTCGCGCAGCACCACGAACAGCGGCATCCAGCTCTCGCGGCCGAGGTACTCCAGATCCACCACCATGGAGTCGAGCACCTCGGGCAGCGCCTCGACGGCGCTGTAGATCTCGCTGGTGCCCATGCGCAGGCCGTGGCGGTTGATGGTGGCGTCGGAGCGGCCGTAGATCACGCAAGAGCCGTCGGGCAGGATGCGCAGCCAGTCGCCGTGGCGCCAGACGGCGCCGGCTTCGGGGCCGAGGTCGCCGCCGCCCGGTTTGCGCCCGTGCCCGGGTGGGTAGGCGTCGAAGTAGCTGCCGATCAGGCGCTGGTTATCCTTGTCGCCGACGAAGTGCAGCGGCATCGACGGGATGGGCTGGGTGCACACGAGCTCACCGACCTCGTCGTTCACGGGCTCGCCCCGCTCGTTCCACGCCTCCACCGCGCAACCCAGCAGGCGGCATTGCATGCGCCCAGGCACCTGCGGCAGCTCGCGGTGGCCGCCGATGAACGCACCGGCGAAGTCGGTGCCGCCGCTGATGTTGCACCACCAGATGTCGCGCTGTGCATCGCTCGTGGCGATGGCGGCGAATTGCTGCGAACCCCATCGCTGCGCGTCTTCCGACAGCGGTGAGCCGGTGCTGCCCAGCGCGCGGATCTTCGAGAGGTCGCCGCAGGTAGAGAGATCCACCCCGGCCTTGAGGCAGTTGGCGTAGAAGGCCGCGCCGGCACCGAAGAAGGTGACACCGGTCTCGGCCGCGAAGCGCCACAGCGTGGTCCAGTCGGGGCGCTCCTTCGAGCCGCCGGGGTTGCCGTCGTAGATGACGCAGGTGGTGCCGTTGAGCAGGCCGCTGACCTGCGCGTTCCACATCACCCAGCCGGTGGAGCTGTACCAGTGGTAGCGCTCGCCGAGGTTGTTGGGGTCGTAGCTGCAGCCGATGTCGTTGTGCAGGATCTTGAGCGCCATGCCCACCAGCACCGTGCCACCGTGGCCGTGCACGATGGGTTTGGGCAGGCCGGTGGTGCCGCTGGAATAGACGATCCACAGCGGGTGATCGAAGGGCAGCTCGTCGGGCTCGAAAGCCGCGACGCCGGCATCGTCGCGCGCGGTGACCGCCTCGAAGTGCGCACACGGCGCGGCCCGATCCAGTGCCTGTGCCTTTGCCCCCGGTGTCTCGGCGAGGTTGGTGTGCAGCACCACATGGCGCACGCTGGGCAGCGCCGCGCGCAATTCGGCCAGCACGTCCAGGCGATCGATGTCGCGCTGGCCGTAGGTCACGCCGTCGCAGGCGATCAGCGCCACCGGCTCGATCTGGCGGAAGCGGTCGAGCACGGCGTTGGTGCCCATGTCGGGCGCGCACACGCTCCACACCGCACCGATGCTCACCACAGCCAGGAAGGCGATGGCGGTCTCGGGAATGTTGGGCAGGTAGGCGGCCACGCGGTCACCGCGCTGAACACCCTGCGCGCGCAGGTGCAGCGCGAGCGCGGCCACGCGGCGCTGCAGTTCGGGCCAGCCGATCTCGGTGGCGCGGCCTTTTTCGTTGCGGGCGATCAGCGCAGGCAGGCCCGCAGCCTGGGCCGGCTGAACATGGCGAAACACCTGTCGCGCGTAGTTGGCGCGCCCGCCCGCAAACCAGCGCGTGCCCGGCATGGTGTTGGCGGCCAATACCCGCCCCCCTTCCGGCAACATGTTCAAACTAAAGTACGCGTCAATGCTGCCCCAGAAGGCTTCCAGATCGGTCACCGACCAGCGCCACAACGCGGGGTAGTCGTCAAAGAACAGGCCCCGGTGGGTTGCAAGCCATTCGGTGTAGCGGCGGATCTGGGGGATCGGGTTCGGCATGAGGCGGCGGCGGGTTTGGGTTGGGCGCACAGGTTAGCGCTGCCGTGCCGCGCTGTCTGTCACCTCAGGCGGCCACACCCCGTTCGCGCCTTCCAGGGAGTTTCGACAACATGACCACGAAAACTTTGGCGCCGATGCTGCGCAACGACCGCCAGGAAAACATCCTGCACGTGGCCGAACGCCTGTTCGCTGACCGCGGTTTCCACGCCGTGACGCTGCGACAGATCGCCGAAGCCGCCGGGGTACCGCTGGCCCTGGTGGGCTACTACTTCGGACGCAAGCATGAGCTGTTCAACGCCATCTTTGCGCACCGCCGGCACTGGCACCTCGATCGCGCGGGCGACATCGACGATGCGCGCCGCCACGCGCAGCAGCCCCAGGGACTGCAATCCGTCGTCGAGGCTTTCGTGCTGCCCCTGCTGCAACTTCGCCAGCAGCCCTCGGCAGCGGCCTACGCCCGGTTGCTCGCGCGCGAGTTGCTGCTGGCCTCGCCCGAGGCCGATCAGGCCTTGCGCGAAGGATTCGAGCCGCTGGCGCAGCGATTCATGGACGCGTTGCACGCCGCCCAGCCGGGCGCCGGGCACGCCGAGTTGGCCTGGGCGTGCCAGTTCACCCTGGGCGCGGTCGGCATGCACCTGCGCGACGAGCGCATCGAACGGCTCTCGCAAGGCCGCGTGCGCGCTCACGACCCGGCCGCCGCGCAGCGGCTGGTGCGCTACATCGTGGGCGGCCTGCGTGCCACGCTCGTCGACGCCAAGAGCGACGCGGCACGCCTGGCGCGCTGATCCGTCCGCGGCCGGGGCCGTCGCCCGGCTGGGGCGCGAGCCCGAGCGCGTGCGCGACGCGCCGGGTGCGCCACTTGCTTGCACAATCGCCGCCACCCAAACCCACAGGAGCGAGCGAGATGGGCCTTTTCAACTGGACCGAAAAACCGGCGAGCACCCTCACCCAGGGCGGTGTCATCGCCCCTGACGAACGCCTGCCGTGGCCGCAGACCACGGTGATGGGCGTGCAGCACGTGATCGCCATGTTCGGCGCCACGGTGCTCGCGCCGTTGCTGATGGGCTTCGACCCCAACGTGGCCATCCTCATGAGCGGCATCGGCACACTGATCTTCTTCTTCGTCACCGGCGGCAAGGTGCCCAGCTACCTGGGCTCGAGCTTCGCCTTCATCGGTGTGGTGATCGCGGCCAGCGGCTACGCAGGCAGCGGGCCCAACACCAACCTGGGCGTGGCGCTGGGCGGCATCATTGCCTGCGGCGTGCTCTACACGGTCATCGGCTTCATCGTGCACGCCACCAACGTGCGCCATGTGCGCAGCGCGCCCATGAAGGGCATGGAGGTGGATGAGGTCGAGGAAGGTGCGGCGGTGCACTGGATCGAGCGACTCATGCCGCCGGTGGTGACGGGCACCGTGGTGGCCGTGATCGGCCTGAACCTGGCGGCCATCCCGATCAAGAACATGGCGCCCACCGGCTTTGACGCCTGGATGCAGGCCATCACCTTCCTGAGCGTGGGCCTGGTGGCCGTGTACACGCGCGGCATGGTTCAGCGCCTGCTGATTCTGGTGGGCCTGATCCTGGCCAGCGTGATCTACGCCATCCTCACCAACGGCCTGGGCCTGGGCAAGCCGATCGACTTCAGCGGCGTGGCCAACGCCGCGTGGTTCGGCATGCCGACGTTCGCAGCGCCGGTGTTCGAAGTGCAGGCCATGCTGCTGATCGCGCCAGTGGCGCTGATTCTGGTGGCCGAGAACCTGGGCCATGTGAAGGCCGTGAGCGCCATGACGGGGCGCGACCTCAACCCCTATCTCGGCAAGGCCTTCATCGGTGACGGCGTGGCCACCATCGTCAGCGGCGCTTCGGGCGGTACCGGGGTCACCACCTACGCCGAGAACATCGGCGTGATGGCCGCCACCAAGATCTATTCCACCGCCATGTTCGTGGTGGCCGCAGTGATCGCCATCGTGCTCGGCTTCAGCCCCAAGTTCGGCGCGCTGATCCAGACCATTCCGCTGGCGGTGATGGGCGGCGTGTCGATCGTGGTGTTCGGTCTGATCGCCATCGCCGGCGCCAAGATCTGGGTCGACAACAAGGTCGACTTCTCGGACAACCGCAACCTGCTGGTGGCGGCGATCCCCATCATTCTGGGCACTGGCGAGTACACCCTCAAGTTCGGCCAGTTCGGGCTCGGCGGTATCGGTACCGCCACCTTCGGCGCCATCCTGCTGTACTGGCTGCTCAGCCGCGGCAAAAAAGCCTGAACGCCATGCCCCGCGTCTGGACCCGCCCCATCTCCTGCGAGATCCTCCAGGGCCTGCACGACGGCACCGCCGTGCAGCACCTGGGCATCGAGTTCACCGAGGTGGGTGACGACTTCATCGCCGCGCGCGTGCCGGTGGACACGCGCACGAAACAACCCTACGGCCTGCTGCACGGCGGCGTGAGCGTGGTGCTGGCCGAGACGCTGGGCTCGTGCGGCGCGGCCTTCGCCTGCCCCGAAGGGCACCGCGCCGTCGGCCTGGACATCAACGCCAACCACCTCAAGGGCGCCACGCAGGGCTGGGTCACCGGCATCACGCGGCCGGTGCACATCGGCCGCAGCACGCATGTGTGGCACATCGATCTGCGCAACGAGGCCGGCGAGCTCACCTGCGTCTCGCGCATCACGATGTCGGTGCTGGCGCCGCGTTGAGGCTCAGCGGCGCTCGCAGCGCCCTTGCGAGGTGGCCTGGCCGCGGAAATCGCTGCGCCAGGTGAGCGAGGCGGTGTCGAGCTGGATGCGTTCGTTGTCGAGGGCGGTGAGCAGCACGGTCTCGTACACCGAGAAGCTGTAGACCGGCACGCCGTCCACCTCGACCCCGCGAATGCGGCGCTCGTCGAGGGTGAAACGCACCTCGCGTGTCCAGGTGGTGCGCGCCGGCAGGTACACCGCCTCGCACGAGAGCACGACCTGCGCGGGCGCGGGGCCGTCGGCCACCGCCGCGCCGCTGCTGGCGACCAGGGCCGCCACCAGAGGCCATGCGAGCAGCTTCATGCCCCACCCCCTTGTTGCTGCAGGCGCTCGCTCTTCCAGTACACGTCGTCGCCGCCGTGCATGCGGTTGAGCACACGCGCCAGCACGAACATCAGGTCGGACAGGCGGTTGAGGTACTGGCGCGGCGCGTCCTTCACGCCCTCGGCATTGCCCAGCGCCACCACCGCGCGCTCGGCGCGGCGCGCCACGGTACGGCACACGTGCGCCTGGCTGGCCGCGCGGTTGCCGGCGGGCAGGATGAACTCCTTGAGCCGCGGAAGCTGCTCGTTGTAGCGCGCCAGCGCATCGTCCAGCGCGGCAACGGCCTCGGGCTTGAGCAACTCGTAACCCGGGATGGACAGCTCACCGCCAAGGTTGAAGAGCTGGTGCTGGATCTCGACCAGCAGCGCGCGCACGTCGGCGGGCAGCTCCTCGCAAAGCAGCACACCGAGGTTCGAGTTGAGTTCGTCGACATCGCCCATCGCGTGCACGCGCAGGCTGTCCTTGGAGACGCGGGTGTTGTCGCCCAGACCGGTAGTGCCGGCGTCGCCGGTGCGGGTGGCGATCTGCGTGAGTCGGTTGCCCATGGTGATCCTTGTCTATCGGCCTGTGATTGTGAGCGATGCCGCATTCGTAACGACCCGATCGGAAATGTGAACCGCGTGAAGCTGCGGTCAAGCCCGCAACGCCGGGCAAAAATGCTGGCCTGCGGCCGTGCGTCGGGCTGCAATGCGGTTTCTTTCAACCGCCGTCGCAAACCATGCAGAAACCGACCCGACCTCCGCGCACCCGCCTGGCCTTCGAGCGCCACAGTGTGCAACTCCTCGCGGCCTGGACCCTGGCCATGGGCGGCCTGGGCGCCACCCAGTCGATGGTGGCCGCGCGCGGATCCGGTGCATCGGCCCCGACGCCGACCGCGCTGTCGGCCCCCGCGGCCACCCTGCCCCCGCACACCGCACGGCTGCCGCGCCGCTGAGAGCACGTCGCTGGGGCCGCGGGCGTAAACTGCGGCGTCGCTCACGCGAGCCGCACCCCACGCGCCGGAGACCGCCCATGAACGCCCCCACCGACATTGCCCACCTGCTGCCCACGGTGCAGCAGCGTGACGTGCCTGCCGAATTCATCGCCGCGCTGCAGCAGCGCTTCGGCACCCAGTGCTCCACCGCGCTCGCGGTGCGCGAGCAGCACGGGCGCGATGAATCCACTTTCACCGTGCCCCCGCCCGCCGCCGTGGTGTTCGCCGAAAGCACGCAGGACGTGGCCGATGCCGTGGCGCTGTGCGCGCGGCACAAGGTGCCGGTCATCCCGTTCGGCGTCGGCTCTTCGCTCGAAGGGCATCTGCTCGCGGTGCAAGGCGGCATCAGCATCGACGTCAACCGCATGAACCGCGTGCTGGCCATCAACGCCGAGGACCTGACCGTGACGGTGCAGCCCGGCGTGACGCGCAAGGCCGTCAACGAGGCCGTCAAGAGCGAGGGCCTGTTCTTCCCCATCGACCCCGGCGCCGATGCCTCCATCGGCGGCATGGCGGCCACGCGCGCCAGCGGCACCAACGCCGTGCGCTACGGCACCATGCGCGAGAACGTGCTCGCGCTCGAGGTGGTTACCGCCCGGGGCGAGGTCATCCGCACCGGTACGCGCGCCAAGAAGAGCAGCGCCGGCTACGACCTCACGCGCCTGATGGTGGGCAGCGAAGGCACGCTGGGCGTCATCACCGAGGTCACGCTCAAGCTCTACCCGCTGCCCGAGGCCATCTCGGCCGCGATCTGCTCCTTCCCGACCATCGAGGCCGCGGTGCGCACGGTCATCCAGGTGATCCAGCTTGGCGTGCCGATCGCGCGCTGCGAGCTCATCGACGCCGGCACCGTGCGCATGGTCAACGCGCACAGCAAGCTTGGCCTGCGCGAGGAACACATGCTGCTGATGGAGTTCCACGGCTCACCCGCGGGCGTGAAGGAGCAGGCCGAAACGGTGCAGGAGATCGCCAGCGAGTTCGGTGGCAACGCCTTCGAGTGGGCCACCACGCCCGAGGAGCGCACCCGCCTGTGGACCGCGCGGCACAACGCCTATTTCGCCGCCATCCAGAGTAAGCCCGGCTGCCGCGCCGTGAGCACCGACACCTGCGTGCCCATCAGCCGCCTGGCCGACTGCCTGCTCGACTCCGTGGCCGAGGCCGACGCCGCCGGCCTGCCCTACTTCCTCGTCGGCCACGTGGGCGACGGCAATTTCCACTTTGGCTACCTGATCGACCCCGACAACGCCGACGAGCGCCGCATCGCCGAGGAACTCAACGTCAAGCTCGTGAACCGCGCGCTCCAACTGGAAGGCACCTGCACCGGCGAACACGGCGTGGGCCTGCACAAGATGGGCTTCCTGCTCGACGAGGCCGGTGCCGGCGCGGTGGACATGATGCGCACGCTCAAGCGCGCGCTCGACCCGGACAACATCCTGAATCCGGGGAAAATCTTCGCCGTTTAGTTATTCCCAGGATCAACGGACGATCATCTTTGCGACAGCGATTGCACCGCAGAAGAACAACACGTAGGACGACAGGCCAGTCAAGACCGCAAGGTTCCTAAGCCAGTCACCGCCCCGGTAGTACTTGCTTTTTTTGGCTTCTACCTCCGCGTACATGGAGGCGGCATACGTGGCCTGCGACAGGTATCTAAACGCTGTGGCCACACCTGCTGAGCCCAAGCCGATCATGAACAGCAGCCAAGATTGACCCAATGGGGCCAACAGCTGATTCGGGGACTGAGAACGGATGACGTCCGCAAGGGTTGCCAACAAGGCAGCGGCGGCGCCACCGTTGATGACTATGGCCGTCTTCAGGGCAGTTTGCCCCGCCTCCAGCACAGCTTTGAACATTTCAATGCTGTGCGCGGTGTCAGCAGTAAGTCGCGCTTTCCACTCTTCAATTTGCTGCTGGTACACCGTTGCAGAGACACGCTGGTTCTCTGCTTCTCCACGCTCCCAGTCGTCCAAGTAGTTGCGGAGCGCTGACACATTCAACGCTGTCAGCTTTCGCTCCTGCGCTTGATCGAGAGCAGCTCGCAAGTCTCTCAGCAAATTTTTTGTTTGACGATGACCCCAGCCCGACATTTCGCTGGACTGCGCTGAAGCCCGATACAGCAGGTTTATCAATAACTTACGCGCGTCCATCATATGCCGGTGCTTTCCGAAACCTGACCCGGCTTCCGCTCTCGCGGCCCCTATGTGGCTCTTGGAAACCGGGTCTTTCCGAGGAGTCATCGTGGCCAAGATCAAGCTCACCAAGACCGCCGTGGAGACGGCGCAACCCCAGGCGCAGGACATCGAACTGCGGGACACCGTGGTGCCCGGCTTCCTGTGCAAGATTACCCCGGCGGGCCGCCGGGTATTCATGCTCCAGTACCGCACGAACGCGGGCGAGCGTCGCAAACCTGCCTTGGGCCTGTTCGGGGAACTGACCGTCGAGCAGGCCCGCGTCATGGCGCAGGACTGGCTGGCTGAAGTTCGCCGGGGCGGCGATCCCGGCGGCGCCAAGGCCGAGGCGCGCAAGGCGCCCACGGTGGAGGCGCTGTGCCAGAAGTTCATGGAGGACTACTCCAAGAAGCGCAACAAGCCCAGCACGCGGCGCGGCTACCAGGCCGTTATTGATCGCTGCATTGTTCCGCTGCTCGGGCGCAAGAAGGTGCAGGACGTGAAGCGGCCTGACGTTGCCGGGCTGATGGAGAAGTTGGCCTACAAACCCGCCGAGGCGAACAACACATTCGGCGTGCTGCGCAAGATGTTCAACCTGGCCGAGGTGTGGGGCTACCGCCCCGACGGCACGAACCCGTGCCGCCACGTTCCGATGTTCCCGCCCGGCAAGGAAACCCGGCTCATCGTGGACGACGAACTGGCGCTGATCTTCCGCCATCTGGAGAAATTGGAGGCGGAAGGACTGGAGAACTACGTCATTCCGCTGGCGATTCGCCTGCAATTCGAGTTCGCGGGCCGCCGCTCCGAAATCTGCACCCTCGAATGGAAGTGGGTTGATTTGGAGAACCGGCGCGTGGTGTGGCCGGACAGCAAGACCGGTGGCCTCTCCAAGCCCATGAGCGCGGAAGCCTATCGGCTGCTTGCGACGGCACCACGCCGGGAAGGCTGCCCTTACGTCCTGCCGTCGCCCAACGACCCGGACAAGCATTTGACCTTTGGCGAGCACTACGGTGGCTGGTGCCGGGTGCTCAAGGCCACGGGCGTGGCTCATGTCGGCACACACGGTATCCGCCACCGATCGACGACCGACATTGCCAATTCGGGCGTGCCGACCAAGGTGGGCATGAAGCTGACAGGCCACAAGACCGTGGCGATGTTCATGCACTATGTCCACACCGAGGACAAGCCAGTGCGCGATGCGGCCGAGCTGGTGGCCAGCCGGCGGCAGGCCATCACGGGTGCGCGCCAGCCTGCGGAGGCGACAGCATGAACAGCACAAAATCGCCCGCAGTGGCGGCCAAGGCTGCCGCCTTGCCTGCCGGCTACGCCGGCATCCACGGCGGCATCGTAGAACTGCTTGACGCTGCACGCCGTGCAACAGCGCGCAGCGTCAATGCGCTGATGACGGCCAGCTATTGGGAAATCGGCCGCCGCATCGTGGAGGCCGAGCAGCAGGGCAAGCGCCGCGCAGGGTACGGCGAGCAGTTGATCGAACGGCTGTCTGCCGACTTGACTGCGCAGTTCGGGCGTGGGTTCAGCCGCCCGAACTTGCAGCAGATGCGGTCGTTCTTCCTGACCCGGCCAATTCGCCAGACAGTGTCTAGCGAATCTTCTCTAGCGCCGTCGCAAGGGCATTTCCTGCTGGCGCAGGGCCGCCCTGGGCGGCTGGACGAACTGGCCCATGTCTTCCCCTTGCCGTGGTCGGCCTATGTGCGGCTGCTGATGGTCAAGGACGACCACGCGCGCCAGTTCTACGAAGCCGAAGCCCTGCGCGGCGGCTGGAGCGTGCGCCAGCTCGACCGGCAGATCGGCAGCCAGTTCTACGAGCGCACGGCGCTGTCGAAGAACAAGGCGGCGATGCTGGTCAAGAGCGCCGTGCCGAAGCCGGATGATGCCGTGACGGTCGATGATGCGATCAAAGACCCGCTCGTGCTGGAGTTCCTTGATCTCAAGGACGAGTATTCGGAATCCGATCTCGAACAAGCCTTGATTCGACGGCTGGAAGATTTCCTGCTGGAGTTGGGCGACGGCTTCACCTTCGTCGGGCGGCAGCGCCGCTTGCGCATCGACCAGACGTGGTATCGCGTCGATCTGCTGTTTTTCCATCGGCGCTTGCGCTGCCTGGTCATCATCGACTTGAAGCTCGGTGCTTTGACCCATGCTGATGTGGGCCAGATGCACTTGTATTGCAACTATGCGAAGGAACACTGGACGTTCCCCGAGGAAAATCCGCCCGTGGGCCTGATTCTCTGCGCCGACAAGGGGCACGCCTTGGCGCGGTACGCGCTGGAAGGCTTGCCCAACAAGGTGATGGCGGCGAACTACAAGATGGTGCTGCCGGATGCCGAGGTGCTGCAAAAGGAACTGGAGAACACGCGGCGGCTGATCGAATCTCGCGTGACGGTGCCTCCCAAGAAGCGCAAGCAATAACCGGGCGTCCCGGCGTGCCGCCGTCGGGCTCGCGGGCTGCGCCCCGCGCTTCGTGCCGAATCGCGGCCATCCGGCTTTGATCCCTGACGCCTCCGGCCCTCTCGGGCCTGCGCGCTCCGCTTGCCGAAAGCCGGGTGCGTGGGTGGTTTGAGGGAGCGGTCTTGCTGTGTCCCTTCACCGTATCACGGCGTTCTCGCCGTCAATGACTGCGCGTGCAGGCACGCTTGCGGCCTGGCGGCCGTCTTCGATCTTTGACTGCTTGCGCTGCGCCGTGAGGGCGACGGTTCCGGGCAATTCCGCCCGTGCAACCGGAGACCGTCATGAACGACAAATCACACGTTTCACTCGAACAGCATGTTTGCCTCGTTTGCGGCACGGCGTTCGATACCGGCGCCATCCTGCTGGACAAGCGCCTGCGCGCGAGCATGGAGCGCCATACGGCGACCGGCTGGGGCCTGTGCCCCAAGCATCAGAAGCTGGCCGACGATGGCTTTGTGGCGCTGGTCGAATGCGATCCGCAGCGCAGCGGTTCGCAGGCCGGCGGGCGCATGAAGCCCGAGCAGGCGTATCGGACGGGCCGACTGGCCCATCTGCGGCGCACGGTGTTCGCGCGGATGTTCAACGTACCGATCGCGGACGAGCAGGCTTGCGTGTTCGTTGAGCCTGGCGTGATCGAGCAGTTGCAGTCGATGACGGCGCCGGCGGCGAGCTGATCGCGCCGCGCTGCCTTCGGTGCGTCGTTCCTTCGGGAGCGGCGCACCTTTCTTCTTGCTGCGCCCGGTGCCGATACCTTCGCGCCTGCGGCGCTGCGCGCTGCGCTTGCACTCCAGGGGAAAGCCCTGCGGGCTATCCCCGCCGCGCAGGCTTGGCGCCCCTCGAAGACCGCCGACCCGGCTGCGCCGGATCGGCCAGACCGCATTCGCAGCAGATCCACGATGCCTTGCGTGTGCTCGTCCTGATTCTGTTGTTTCTTCGGCTTTGAAGGCTGGGCGTCCCCGGCCACCTGGGAGATGGCCGGGCGCGCTGTCGTGCTTCGCATCGAACCCCCTGCGGGGTTTCGCCCCTGTCGGGCTTCCATCGTTCCCTCGCTCCGCTCGGCTGACGCCTCCGGCCCGGCTTCCAGCTTCGGGCCTGCGCGCTTCGCTTGCGTGCGGTCGGCACACAGGGATGGCCGTTGCCATGTCCAGCCGTCTTCCCTGACTTCATCACCTTGTCCGCGACTGTAGCCCGCGGCCTGGTGCCGTCAAGGCGCGCAGGGCCGTGTCCTCGGCTGCGCCTGCGGGCCGCACCAACCCTGCGCTGGTTTCCTTGACGGCCCCCGTCCACGGGCTCCCTTCCGTCGCGGGCGATGAACTCAGGAAAGACGGTGGCAACAGGGCCAACCGGGTTCCTCGTGCCGACCGCACCGAACAGCCGAAAGGCTGGGCTCCGAATCTAGGAATCCGGTGTGCGGTTTTCTTCAACGGCCTTTTTGTTCAGGAGAAAGACATGCAACTCGCATCCCGTTTCGCTTCCCGTTCCCCTTCGCTGCGCAGCGACTGCCCGCTGTCCGATGACCAGATTCGCAGGGTAGCCCCGTCCATCTTCGCGGATGCCCCGCACCAAAGCCGCTCCGAGCGGTACGCCTATATCCCCACGGCGGCAGTTCTGACCGAGCTTCGCAAGGAGGGGTTTCAACCCTTCATGGTGACGCAGACCCGCGTGCGCGATGAAGGCAAGCGCGAGCACACCAAGCACATGCTGCGCCTGCGCCATGCCAGCCAGATCAACGGCGCGGAGGCTAACGAAATCGTGCTGCTGAACTCCCATGATGGCACCAGCAGCTATCAGATGCTGGCCGGAATGTTCCGGTTCGTGTGCAGCAATGGCCTTGTGTGCGGCGACACCGTGGCGGACGTGCGCGTACCCCATAAGGGCGACGTGGCCGGTTCCGTCATCGAAGGCGCTTTCGAGGTGTTGAGCGGCTTCGAGCGGGTGAAGGAATCCCGCGATGCCATGCGCGCTATCACGCTGGATGAAGGCGAAGCCGAAGTGTTCGCCCGTTCCGCGCTGGCCCTCAAGTACGACCCCACGGACAACAAGCCCGCGCCCATCACGGAGTCGCAAATCCTGATGCCGCGCCGGTTTGATGACCGACGCCCCGACCTGTGGAGCGTGTTCAACCGCACGCAGGAGAACTTGACCAAGGGCGGATTGCATGGCCGCAGCGCCAACGGACGCCGCCAGCAGACCCGACCCGTGCAGGGCATTGATTCCGATGTGCGCCTGAATCGCGCCCTCTGGATGTTGGCCGATGGCCTGCGCCAGTTGAAAGCCTGAACCGTTCCCCCGCCGGAGGGGCGGCTTCCCCTCCATTCCCTTGTTTCACTCGATTGGAGAGTCACCATGAACGCCATCACCCAAACCGAAGCCCGCGCCGTCAATACCGCCGCAGCTATTCCGCTGGAAGCTGCCGACCCGACCAAGAACCTGATTCTGGTTCCGCTGTCGCGGCTGGTGCTGCGCCCCGCTGGCCGCAACGTGCGCAAGACCCCGCGCATGTCCATTCCCGAACTGGCCGCATCCATCCAGCGTGTGGGTCTGCTGCAAAACCTGATCGTGATCGCATCCGCCGATGGCGAGCATTACGAAGTTGTGGCCGGTGGCCGTCGCCTCGCCGCGTTGAAGCTGCTGGCGAAGAAACACCGCATCGCCAAGGATTGGGAGGTGCCTTGCCTGCTGGTGGCCGATGGCACGGCCCGCACGGCCAGCCTCACCGAGAACGTGCAGCGCGAAGCCATGCACCCGGCAGACCAGTTTGAAGCCTTCGCGGCGCTGGTGGCCGAAGGCCGACCCATCGAGGACATTGCGGCGGATTTCTCCGTTACGCCGCTGGTGGTGCAGCGCCGTTTGAAGCTGGCGAATGTCTCGCCGCGCCTGATGGCCGACTACCGGGCCGATGCCGTCACGCTCGATCAGTTGATGGCCCTTGCCATCACCGATGACCACGCCGCGCAGGAAGCCGCGTTCTACGATGCACCGCAGTGGCAGCGCCACCCATCCCACTTGCGCGAACGCCTGACCGAAAGGGAAATCGACGCCTGCCGGCATCCGCTGGTGCGCTTTGTCGGGCTGGACAGCTACGAGGCCGCAGGCGGTGGCGTGCGCCGTGACCTGTTCGCGGAAGATGATGCGGGTGTGTATCTGACCGATGCCGCGCTGCTGGAACGGCTGGCGCAAGACAAGCTGGCGGGCATCGCCGCCACTGTCCGCGCCGAGGGTTGGGCCTGGGTGGATGCCACGCCGGGCGTGACCCATGCCGACCTGCACGCTTTCCAGCGTGCGCCGAGAGAGCGGCGCGAGCCGAACAAGCGCGAAGCCGCACGCATCGAGAAGCTGCAAGCCCGGATGCACCAACTGGCCGAAGCCGTGGATGCCGCGCTGGACGCCGACGACGAGGACAAGGCCGACGCCGACGCCTTGCAGGAGGAAGGCGAAGCCGTGGGCGAACAGTTGCAGGCGCTGGAAGATGGCTTGCAGGACTACGGCGCGAACGTGAAGGCCGCAGCCGGTGCCATCGTCACCATCGACCGCAACGGCGAGGCCGTGATTCATCGCGGCCTGATGCGCGAGGCCGAAGCCAAGGCGCTGCGCACGCTGGAAAAGCTGCGCCAGGGTTTCAGCGACCCGGACGCCGCGAACGATGACGAGGGCGAGGACGGAGACGACGACAGGCAGCCCAAGACCGCCGCCATGTCCGACCGGCTGGCGCAACGCTTGAGCGCCCACCGCACCGCCGCGCTGCAAATCGAAGTCGCACGGCATCCGCAAGCTGCGCTGGCAGCTGTGGTGCATGGCATGGTGCAGACCGCCTTGCAGGAAAGCCGCTACGGCCGCAGCCGTGATTCTCTGCCGCTGGGCGTCGGCCTGAAAGTGCAAGACCGGCTGGAAGGCATGGCCCCGGACTGGCCGGGATCGCCTGCCGCCGTGGCGCTGCGCGAACTGCAACAGGTAGCGGGCGAAGCCTTGCCGGACGACAGCGCCGAATTGTTCGCCGTGCTGCTGACGAAGCCGCAAGACGAGCTGGTCAAGCTGCTGGCCGTGTGCGTGGCTTCCACGGTGGACGTGGTGACGCCTCGCGCCACGCCGCACCAGCCCGGCGAAGAACTGGCGCAGGCCGTGGGCCTCGACATGGCCGCATGGTGGCAGCCGACCGCCGAAGGCTACTTCAAGCATGTTTCCAAGGCCGTGATTCTGGAGGCCGTGGGCGAGTTCGCGCCGGAATCCGTCACCCGGCTGGGTAAGCTCAAGAAGGCCGACATTGCCAGCGAAGCCGAGCGGCTGGCCGATGGCACGGGCTGGATGCCTGCCATCTTCAAGGCCGCAGGCCCGCAGCAGGCAGTGCAGGAAAGCGCGCAGGAGGAAGGCCCGGAGCAGGACGCCCCGGAGGATGCCGAGGCAATGGCGGATGAAACCGCCGAGGCGCTGGCCGCTTGACCCGCGCCGAAGGCAAGCGCCCCGGCTTCGACCGGGGCGCTTCGCCGAAAGGAGAAGCCCCCATGACCCGCATCACCAGCAGCCGCCAGCGCATGGCGGCGATCTACGCCCCCGGCACAACACGCGCCCGCCGCTGGCACGGCGATGGCGACGTGCGCGGCTACCGCCCGCCCTCGGGCTGGTCGGCCCGCGCTGACCTCACCGACATTCATCCCATCACGGGTCGCGCCTTGGCTCGCGCCGTGTGGTGGATCATCGAGACGAAGGAATAACCATCGTCAGCACCGCGCCCAGGCCGTTCCGTCCTGGGCGCGGTGTTGAAGCCGAACAGCCGGAACATCACGCCGCCGCCCTCGCTCTGGCTCGGGCGGCGGCGTTGCAGGCATCGCGGTGGTGCGCGATGCCAGTATGTGCCGATCGGGTCAATCGGCTATTTCTGCTATGCCACACTTTCCGGCATGAGTATCAGCACCACCATGAAGACTTGGGCCAAGCGCATCAAACGCGATGGCGTGACGCTGTGGTTTGCCGGCAAGCATCCCCGCACGCCTTGGTATGCCAAGGCGCTGGGGTTGTTCGTGGTGGCCTATGCCCTGAGTCCCATCGACCTAATTCCAGACTTCATCCCGGTGCTGGGCTATCTGGACGATGTGATTCTGTTGCCCGTGCTGATCTGGCTGACCGTGAAGCTGTTGCCGTCCGAGGTGCTGGCGGAGTGCCGTGTGCAGGCCGATGAATGGATGCGAACAGAAGGGGCCAAGCCAAGGAGCCGATTCGGGGCCGTGATGATCTTGATGCTGTGG
The DNA here is from genome assembly GCF_023715105.1 of Hydrogenophaga intermedia. GTDB lineage: Bacteria > Pseudomonadota > Gammaproteobacteria > Burkholderiales > Burkholderiaceae_C > Hydrogenophaga > Hydrogenophaga intermedia_A. The sequence continues at coordinate 27,494 of NZ_JAMBNO010000033.1, forward strand.
CTGGCGATGGGGGTGGCGTTGTGGCTCTGGCTCAAGCCGCATCTGTAGGCTGTTCATGATGGCGTACTGAATGGGCTGGGCGTGTCGGCGCAATGCGCCGCCGGGCTTTCGGGCTGCGCCCCGTGCCGACTTCGCCGTCACGGCCATTCGGCGTCAATCCCTCACGCCTTCGCGCCTGCGGCGCTGCGCGCTGCGCTTGCCTCCAGGAGAAAGCCCAGCGGGCTATCCCCGCCGCGCGATGCTTGGCGCCCCTCAATGCTGCCGAACCGGCGAAGCCGGATCGGCTTGGCCAGCGCCCCGCCGCAGTGGACGGTACGTTGGCGAACACGCTGAGACTTGCTGCGGCAGGTTGTGCGAATGCGTGCCGTCCTCAACGCTGGCGGTTCGTGCCCATCACGTCATGAAGGACGGCTCACGGACATCCCGCCCGGCATCGCCATGGAACTTCCACGCCACGCCTCAAGACCAGCGCCGCAAAGTGCGGCAGGGGCGTTCTCGCCCGTCGTTGGGGTATTGACCTGGCCCGCGTCTGGGAGCGAGCCGGTGCAGCCTTCGTGCGGGAATGCCGAGCCGGCCCTGTCTCCTTTCGGTGCGGTTCGGCCCAAAGCGTCCTTGTGTTGTTGTGAATCCTGGCGGGGGCGCGGCTGCGCCTCGGGCTTCCTGGCTGCAACCGTCCAGCGAAAACAATTTCCCCTCTGCTGCGCAGATTCCTCGCGGGACAAATTCTTTTCGCCTCCCGGCTCTCCACTGCGTTGCGACCGCAAGCGGTGCAGCCCGCCCGTCCCCCGCCGGCCGGATCACAACAAGGACGCGATGGGCGCGAACCTTGTTCCACCAAAAGGAGATCCATCATGGCCAACATCGGCACCTTCACCGCAGACAAAGACGGCTTCACCGGCACGCTTCGCACCCTGACGCTCAACGTCAAGGTCAAGCTGGTGCCCAACGACAAGGGCGACAACGAGAAGGCCCCTGACTTCCGCCTGCAGGCCGCCAGCCACGACATCGGCGCGGCGTGGAAGAAGACCAGCGAGGCCGGGCGGGAGTACATCTCCGTGACCCTCGACGATCCTTCGTTCCCGGCCACGGTCTACGCCCGCCTGATCGAAGACGAGGACGGCACGCACGACCTGATCTGGTCGCGCAGCAAGCCCCAGGCGGCCTGACGGCCGCCAGCGCCCCGCCCACGCGGCGGGGCGCTGTGTTGCGAATGCTGCGCTGTATCGGCAAGCAGAATGGCTTGGCAGTGTGCGGGATGTGTCTTGCCTGGCTACCAAGCAATGGCTTGAATTGGTAGAGGTACATGCGGGGCGGGTCGGTGCTGCGCACCACCGGGCTTTGCGGGCTCCGCCCCGTGCCGACTACGCCGTCACGGCCATTCGGCTCCAATCCCTGCCGCCTTCGCGCCTGCGGCGCTGCGCGCTTCGCTTGCCTCCAAGGGATCGGCGCCAGGCCCATCCCCGCCGCGCGGTGCTTGGCGCCCCTCGATACCGCCGAACCGGCTGGCACCGGATCGGCCTGGCACGCCCCGCCATGATGGCGGGGCTTCGGCGGCTATGCCTGGGCTACCGCCAGCAGTTCTTCGGCCTTGCTCATCAGCACTGCCGTGCTGCATTCGAGTGCGCTGGCGATCTTGAAGATGATCGCCAGCGTGGGCATGTGCTCGCCACGCTCGACCTTGCCCATGTGCGAACGCTCGATGCCCGCGAGGTGCGCCAGCGACTCCTGCGCGATGCCGCGCTCCGTCCGCAACGCGCGCACCGCCGCGCCGAAGGCTTGCGCCAGTTCGGCATCGAAGGTGGTGGCGCCCGCTGGCCGGCCGCGCTGGATGGATCGCTTCTGCATGGACAGAAGCGTCAAGTCGCAGCACAATTAAAACCACGTTATCTTTAACTCTTTCACGGCTCTGGCCTTATTCGTGCTTTTACGGAAATCCGCTTTTGCGGATTCCGACAGAACCGGAGAACCGCCTACGTGCCTTTCCAGATTTCTACAATTCTGTTTTTGCGCTTTCGTGTTTCCAAGGCTTTGGTGGAACACGCATCCGTGCTTCGGCGCGGAAGCGCAAAACCGGCAATCCATGTTGGAACAGGAGCACCACGATGAACGCTCCCCTCGTCACCGATGCGCAGCGCGCCGCGCTGCTGGAGAACGGGCGGCGGGCCGCCGCCGGTGAACCGCACGACCCGTTGCCGGTCGTGCGGCTGTTCACCCCCGACGCGCACGCCATCTGGCTGCTGGCCTCGCTCGATCCTGCCGATGACGATACGGCGACCGGCATCATGGACGTGGGCATTGGTATGCCAGAGCTGGGCCGCATCAAGCTGTCCGACCTGGCCTCCATCGTCGGCCCGAACAAACAGCCCGTGATGCGGGATTTGTATTTCCAGGCAGTGCGCCCGTTGTCGGAATACCTGCGGCTGGCCCAGGAGAACGGTTCCATCGTTGATTGAACCGTTCGCGCTCCGGCCAAGCCGGGCGCATTCAGACTATTTCGGTCTTGCTCCAGACCTTTTCGATCTGAATTCGCACTCTGCTTCAAACCCGAATATCTGTGACTGAAACAGTCACGATCTTTCGCGCGGCTTGCGGCACGGTGTTTTATGCCGCGTGACATTTTTGGGTCAGGCGGCCGTCGCATTCAGACGGATTTCGCAACTCGCCGGAGCCTATGGAAGGTCTGCACAACGCCCGCCGCAGCGAGCACTGATGCGCGATTTGTCACATGGCGCAATTCGCAGGGCATTCCGGCGCGTTTTCGGGCCGATTCCTGCCCCGTTGCAGGCCCTTCGGGCCGCAG
>NZ_JAMBNO010000034.1 GCF_023715105.1 Hydrogenophaga intermedia
CTTCCTTGCGCGTCTTCTTGTGGAGGGGGTCCAGCCCCAGCGTGATTTGGTTCATGCCCCTATCTTCTCCTCACTTCACGCCGTTTGCCAGTTCAACGGGAGGGAGGTTTTGCAGACCTTCCCTAGCCGTGCTGGGCTACCTGTTCGCACGCTTCGATGAGCGGTTCGACGGTGCGCCGACCCTGCTGATCCTCGATGAGTCCTGGCTGTTCCTCGACGACCCGGTATTCGCCGCGCGCATCCGCCAATGGCTCAAGACGCTGCGCAAGAAGAACGTCAGCGTCATCTTCGCCACGCAGTCGCTCGCCGACATCAAGGATTCGAGCATCGCTCCCGCGATCATCGAAAGCTGCGCCAGCCGCATCTTTCTGCCGAACCCTCAGGCAACCGAGCCGCAGATTCGCACGATCTACGAAGGCTTTGGCCTCAACAGCCGCCAGATCGAGATCGTCGCCACCGCGCAGCCCAAACGCGACTACTACTACCAATCCCGTGCAGGCAATCGCCTGTTCGACCTCGATTTGGGGCCCGTCACGCTCGCATTCGCGGGCGCCTCGACGCCCCAGGACCAGCGCGCCATCGACGGCGTGCTTACCGATGCCGGTGCACCGGGCTTTGCCGGTGCCTGGCTGCGCCATCGCGGCCTTGATTGGGCGGCCGACCTGCTGCCGTCCGCACCGTCCGCCGCGTCCTTCCTCGCTCGTCAACCTCTGGAGGTTTCGCCATGAAGATTCGCCTTGTCACCCTCGCTGTTGCCGCGTTGATCGGTGTCATGCCCGCTGCGCAAGCGCAGTGGGTTGTCGTCGATCCGACCAACCTTGTGCAGAACACGTTGACTGCGGTTCGCACGCTGGAGCAAATCAATAACCAGATTCAACAACTCCAGAACCAGGCGCAGTCGCTGATAAATCAGGGGCGCAACCTGGCGAGCCTGCCTTTCGACGTGGTCAACCGGCTGCGCTCGACGCTGGCGACCACCCAGCAACTCATCACGCAGGCGCAAGGGCTGGCGTTCCAAGTGCAGAGCATGGATCAGCAGTTCGCGCAGTTGTACCCGCAGCAGTACGCCGCGACCGTGAGCGGCAATCAGATGTACCAGGACGCGCACCAGCGTTGGCAGAACACGCTCAATGGCTTGCAGACCGCGATGCAGATGCAGGCGCAGGTGTCGCAGAACGTGACCGAAGACGAGGGTGTTTTGACGGATCTCGTAGGCCAAAGCCAGTCGGCTACCGGCGCCTTGCAAGCCATGCAGGCGACCAACCAACTCTTGGCCTTGCAAGCGAAGCAGTCCGTCCAGTCACAACAGCTCCAGCTCACGCAGGGACGTGCCACGGCACTGGAACTGGCGCGGCAGGCCGCTGCCGTCGAACGTGGGCGCGAGGTGACGCGGCGCTTCCTCGGCACCGGCACGGCGTACACGCCGCAGTCGGTCAATTTCTACGGCAACTGACGGGCATAGCCATGAAACGCGCGCCCATCCTGTTCGCCTTCGCGTGCCTGCTGGCCGGCTGCAACCGGCCGCAGGCATTGTCGGTCGATGCGCTGGCCGCTGATCCGGCGCAGCTGCACGCGTTGCGTGCGCAGTGCCACCGTGGCGAACACGACGACGGGTTCTGCGCGCGAGTGGACCAGGCAGACCTACGCCGCTTCCTCTCCGGGCGGGCCGGGCCAGGTGAATACCAAACGCTGGCTGACCTGCCGCCGATCCCGGCCAGCTTCGACGGCCCCAGCACGCCGACGGAGGAACGGCCATGAACGACGTTTCCATCATTGACCATTTTCTCAACGTCTTTTCTACCTACATCGACTCCGGCTTCGGTCTGCTGCGCGGCGAAGTCGCGTTCCTGACCGCGACGCTGGTGGCGATCGACATGACGCTCGCCGGGTTGTATTGGGCGCTCGGCCATGCGACCGGCCAGGGCGACGACGTGATGGCGAAGCTCATTCGCAAGGTGCTCTACGTCGGCGCCTTCGCCTACATCATCGGCAATTTCAACATGCTGGCCAGCATCGTGTTTCGCTCTTTCGCCGGCTTGGGCCTGACAGCGTCCGGCTCGACCGTGAGCATGGCGACGTTCCTGCAACCGGGACACCTCGCTAAGGCTGCGCTGAACAAGTAGCCGAATTGAGTGGCCCGCTGCGCAAGGGGTCGCTGGCGCGGGTAAGTGGCGTGATTTGACCCCGTTCCTGGGCCATACAGCCCTCGCGCGCACGCTTCTGGCGTGCAACAGGCGCACTCATGCCGCGAAACGCTTTCGCGCCAGGTAGATGTTGGCCAGACCCAGCACCACGAACGAGCGTGTGGCGTTCTTGGCAAGGCCTCGGTAGCGCACCTTGGCAAAGCCCCAGAGCCGCTTGACCACGGCAAAGACGTGTTCGACCCGGGCGCGGATCTTGGACTTGTTGTGATTCTTCGAGCGCGCGGCCTCGTCGATCTCGCCACCCCTGCGCACGCGCTGGTTCGTGAAGTCCTTGGCCCGTGGCGCCTTCGATTCGATCAACGCCCTCTGACTGGCGTAGGCGCTGTCGCCGTACACACGCTGTTCGTTGCCGTGCAGCAGCTCGGGCAGCGGGTGTTTGTCATGCACATTGGCCGCCGTCACCACAGCGCTGTGCGCCAGTCCGGTGCGGCTGTCCACGCCGATGTGCATCTTCATGCCAAAGTACCACTGCTGACCTTTGCGGGTTTGGTGCATCTCGGGGTCGCGCTGCTTGTCCGCGTTCTTGGTCGAGCTGGGTGCGCCGATGATGGTGGCGTCTACGATGGTGCCGGTGCCTACCTTCATGCCCCGCGCCTGCAGTACCTCCCCCACCTTGGCAAACAAGGCCTCGCCCAGCTGGTGCTTCTCCAGCAAGCGACGAAACTTCAGCAGCGTGGTCCCGTCAGGCACACGTTCACGCCCCAGATCGATGCCCACAAAGCGGCGCAACGCCGTGCTGTCGAGCAGAGCCTCCTCGCAGGCCTCATCAGCCAGGTTGAACCAGTGATGCACGAAGTACATCCGCAGCATGCGTTCCAGCCCGATCGGTGGGCGCCCGTTGCCGGCCTTAGGGTAGTGAGGCTCGATGACCGAGCACAGCTCCTGCCACGGCACGATCTGCTCCATCGTCGCCAGGAATGTGTCCCGCTTGGTGAGCTTGCGGTACTGCTCGTAGCCATCGCCTTGATCGGCGGCCATCGCCAGGGTCTGTTGCTTCATCTTCACCTTCGTGTCTCTGATGACACGATACATGCAAACCTCGCGCCACCTCTCGACTTATTCAGCGTAGCCCTAAGTCCGGCATTGACGCGGCGGCGCCGATCCTTCAACAGATAAGTGAGATGGCAGGCTTTCCGGAAGTGTTTGTCAACATCGCGCCCATCGTCGTGATGTTCCTCGCCTGGTTCATCGTCATCCTCAGCTTCTTTGTGCTGGCGGTGCAGCTCTTCGTCACGCTGATCGAGTTCAAGCTGACCACGCTCGCCGGCTTCGTGCTGGTGCCGTTCGCGCTTTGGAACAAGACCGCGTTCCTCGCTGAAAAGGTGCTCGGTAACGTCGTGTCGTCGGGCATCAAGGTATTGGTGCTGGCTGTCATCGTCGGCATCGGTACGGGGTTGTTCGCAGAGTTCCCGACCACGCCGGGCGAGCCTTCCATAGACCATGCGCTGGTGGTGATGCTGGCGTCGTTGGCAATGCTTGCGCTGGGCATCTTCGGGCCAGGCATCGCCACCGGGTTGATTTCAGGCGGCCCACAACTCGGTGCTGGCGCGATGGCTGGCGCCGCCCTGGGTGCGGCGGGGACCGCAGTCGCAGTCGGCGCTGCCGCTACCGGCGTCGGTAGCGCTGTGGTGGCTGGAGCGCGCATGGCACCAGCTGCCGCCAGCGCCATCGGCAGCGGCGCCCGCGCCGCTGCCTCGACCGCCAGCAGCGCACGGTCGGCGTTTCAGGTCGGTTCCGCCTCTGCCGGCGGTGGTGCGAAAGGTGCAATGGCGGGCCTAGGTAACGTCGCCAAGACCGGCGCGCAGGCGGTCGGCCAGAGGGCCGCCGCTAGCGCGCGCTCAATCGGGCAGCGCGCCGCTGCCGCCTTCCGCTCGGATGGTGCGGAACAGGCGTCCGGTGGTGGCGCAACGGCCGGTGCTGCCGCATCAGGCCCGACCGCCGCAGGCGAAGCCGCCGCGAATAGCGCCAACCAACAACAACCCGCCTGGGCCAAGCGGCTGCATCGCCGCCAGCAGATATCCCATGCCGCCACCACTGCCGCACACACGCTGCGCGGCGGGGACGGCGGCGGCTCGGGCAGCGGACCAAGCCTTACCGATTCCGATTCTTGAGGAGAACCAGCTATGCGATTCAAACGACCGCAGGTGCGCTACGCCGATACGCCGCAGCCTGCCACCCCGTATCAAGCCGCCGCGCAGGTATGGGACGAGCGCATCGGCTCGGCCCGGGTGCAGGCGAAGAATTGGCGGCTGATGGCCTTTGGCTGCCTCGCGCTGGCGCTCTTGATGGCGGGCGGCCTGGTTTGGCGCTCGGCGCAGTCCATCGTCACGCCCTACGTGGTGGAGGTGGACAAGACCGGCCAGGTGCGCGCGATCGGCGAGGCCGCCACGCCGTACCGGCCAGCAGATGCACAGGTCGCCTACCACTTGGCGCACTTCATCACGCTGGTTCGGTCGCTGTCGATTGACCCCATCGTGGTACGGCAGAACTGGCTGGATGCCTACGACTACACCACCGATCGCGGCGCAGCGGTACTCAACGACTACGCGCACACGAATGATCCGTTCGCGCGCGTCGGCAAGGAGTCGGTAACCGTGCAGATCACCAGCGTCGTTCGCGCCAGCGATTCGTCGTTCAACGTGCGCTGGACGGAGCAGCGTTTCGTCAACGGCGCGCCGGCGGGCACCCAACGCTGGAACGCCGTGATTTCCATCGTCCTGCAAACCCCGCGCACCGAGCAACGCCTGCGCAAGAACCCGCTGGGCATCTACGTCAACGGCTTGTCGTGGAGCCGCGAACTGGATGCGTCCGAAGGAGCCAAGCCATGAACCTGTCTTTCCGCTTTTACGCTTTTGTGCTGACTTTGGCGGCCACCGCGTCGTCACTGATGGGCTGCGCCTCGCAGGGCAAGCCCCCGCCGCGCATCTCGCTCGATGAGCCGGTGCTGGCGCAACCGTTGCCCGAACCACCGAAGCCGGTGGAAGTGGTGGAGGTGCCGAAGGTGCTGCCGATGCCGGCGCAGATGAAGCCGCTGCCTGACGTGGACGAAGCCAAGCCCGCGCCGGAGTCGGCCGACGAAACCGTGCGAGTCTCGCGTGCCAACGCCGAGGCGCGCATGGCGCCGACGCGCGAGGGCTACGTCAACGCGATTCAGGTGTGGCCTTTCACCGACGGCGCGCTGTATCAGGTCTACGCTGCGCCGGGGCGCGTCACCGTCGTGTCCCTACAGCCGGGCGAGGAACTGGTGACGGTCGCCGCCGGCGACACGGTGCGTTGGATCGTTGGCGATACGTCCAGCGGCGCCGGCGCCGAGCTGCGCGTCAACGTGCTGGTGAAGCCCACCCGGTCGGGTCTCAAGACCAATCTGGTCGTCACCACGAACCGCAGGACATACCTGCTGGAACTGACCTCGACGGAAAAAGCGTGGATGGCATCGGTGTCTTGGGACTATCCGAAAGATCGGATGTTGGCCTTGCAGCGCCAGTCGCAGGCCGCGCAGGCGACGGCGCCGGTCGATACCGGCCTGTCGCTGGAGAAGATCCGCTTCCGCTACGCGGTCAGCGGCAGCAATCCACCGTGGAAGCCATTGCGCGCTTTCGACGACGGCAAGAAGGTCTATATCCAGTTCCCGGGAGGCATCGCGCAGGGCGAGTTGCCTCCCTTGTTCGTGATCGGCGCTCAGGGCGACGGGCAACTGGTGAACTACCGCTTCCGCTCACCGTACTACATCGTGGATCGGCTGTTCGGCGCGGCCGAACTTCGCTTGGGCGGGGACAAGGGCGACGTGGTGCGCATCGAGCGCACGGATGGCACGCGGGGGAAATGACCATGAGCCAGGACGAAACCCCAGATGTGCCGATTCCCGACACTGCGCCGAAGGTCGCGCCCGAGAACGTGGCGCTGCGGGCTCAGCCGCGCCCGGTGACACGCTTGAATCGGCGAACGCTGGCGCTGCTGACCGGCGGCCTCGGCGTGGCCGTGCTGGGCGCAACGATGTGGTCATTGCAGCCGACGCATCGGCGCAGCGGCAACGAGCCGGCCGAGCTTTACAACGTCGATCGCGTCTCGCGCTCCGAAGGACTGGACCAGCTTCCCACTGATTACTCCAAGCTACCGCCTAAGGTGCCAGAGTTGGGGCCGCCGTTGCCCGGCGACCTGGGGCCGGCCATCGTGAAGTCTCAACAGCAGGCGGTGGCCCGCTACTCGCCGCCCGGCCAAGACCCCGGCGCCGCCGAGCGTGACGCGCGGCGCAAGGAGGCTGAAGCGGCAGCGGGATCGTCAGTGTTCTTCCGCTCCAGCAACCAGCGCGCCGCTACGGCGCCGACGCAGGTGGCCGCCGCCAGCCCGACATCTGGCTTAACCGGCTTCGATCCGCAGGCCGCAGGACCGGCCTCGACGGCGGCCCAGCCCGCCGACCCGACTGCCGTGCAGAACCGCCAAGACCAGAAAGAGGCGTTCCAGAAAGTCGGAACTACGGAAACCCGTAATTCCGGCATTCTGCAAATGCCGACTTCGCCGTACCAGGTGATGGCCGGCACGGTGATCGCCGCGGCGCTCGTAACGGGCATCAAGTCCGACCTGCCGGGCGACGTGATCGGCACGGTGACGGAGCCGGTGTACGACACCGCGACCGGCCGCTATCTGCTGATCCCGCAGGGATCGCGCATCTTCGGCAAATACAACAGCCAGGTCGCTTATGGGCAGAGCCGCGTGCAGGTGGTGTGGAACCGGGTCATCCTGCCGGACACGTCATCGCTCACGCTCGACAACTTGGCCGGCACTGACCCGGCCGGCTACGCCGGCCTGGAGGATGGCGTCGATTGGCATTGGGATCGCATCTTCGCTGGCGCGGCACTGACGACGCTGCTGGGCGTCGGTGCCGAGCTGGCCGCACCGGAGAATCGTCAGGGCGGCGATCGCGTCATCATCGCCGGACGCGACAGCCTGCAAGACAGTGTGAACCAGGCGGGACAGGAGATGACCCGGCGCAACCTCAACATCCAGCCGACACTGACAGAGCGGCCCGGCCTGCCGGTGCGCATCATCGTCAACCGCGACCTGGTGCTGCGGCCATACCAGCCGCTGTTCTTCAACCGGGGGACTTCACGATGAGCACAACGCGCAAACTGCGACTGGGGCCATTGCCCAAGACCGAGAGCGTCAAGCTGACCTTCGCGTGCCCGATCAGCCTCAAGGCCGATCTCGACCGCTACGCCGCGCTGCATGCGCAGGCCCACGGTGAAGCAGTCGATGCGACGACGCTGATCCCATACATGCTGGAGGCGTTCATGGCCGGAGATCGGGGATTCAGGAAAAGCGGCGAGGCTAAGGCCCCGCCTCCGAAACCAAGCTGACCACGCTTTACTATCATCAGCCACCGCATGACCAGCGCGCAGCCCAAGGGCTGCGCGTTCGCTTTCAGCGGCGAGGTGGGGATGAGAATCCCTCGACGGTTGCTTGATCGCCCGCCATGACGCGATGAGGCTTTCTGCCGCGATGCTTCTGTGTGGCTCCTGGCCCATAAAGTCGGAAGCTCTCCAAGCAACCTCGATTCGATCTAGCCCGTTGACCTGTATAGGCTTCTGATGCGACCTGCATTCAGGCAAAACGCTTGACACAAGCCATTTTTTATCGACTGATATAAAATAACGGGAGTCCGCTGCGATCCCCGCCGCGACTGCCTTGCTCGAAGGGAGATCCAAGTGGCCGTTATTGATCTTGATCGACAACTGCAAGAATTGCGAAAGGAGTTCGCCCGCACCGCTCCAGCCGGCCGGGTCGCGCTCTATGAGTCCAGGATCGAGGAACTGCGATCGACCTTTGCGAGGCACGCTGCGCTGAAGGAGGGAGACAGGGCCCCCGACTTTTCGTTGCCGGACGCCCAAGGCGGCACGGTGTCGCTGTCCGCTGCTCTCAAGCAAGGTCCTGTGGTGGTGACCTTCTATCGAGGTGGCTGGTGTCCGTACTGCAACCTCCAACTGCGGTCCTACCAGGCCTTGCTGCCCGAGTTGGCATCCTTTGGCGCAAGCATGCTGGCCATCTCACCTCAGCTTCCGGACGCATCACTGTCAACCGCGGAGCGCGAGGCGTTGACGTTTAACGTCCTGAGCGATCTGGGCAATGACGTGGCTCGCCAATTCGGGCTGGTCTATCCATTGCCGCAGGAACTGCGCGATGCCTTGAGTTCCAGCAACAAGGCGCTGCCGAGCATAAATGGGGACGCCAGTTGGGAGCTGCCCGTTCCCGCCACCTATGTGATCACGCCGAACCAGAGGATCTCGCTGGCTTTCATCGAGGTCGATTACCGGCAGCGATTGGCCCCGCAGCGACTTCTTGCGGCGCTGCAAGAGCAGGCGGTTACGTGACGCAGGCCGTCGACTTGGTGCAAGAAGCGGTAGTCGGACCGGCTGCCGCGTCGTGGCCTCAGAGATCATCCCGGAACGTCTTGCGCGGATTCTGCTGGGCCGGGCTCAGCGTCACGATCTTTGCGGGCTGGTTCGTCGTGACGCGCTTCAGTGTCACGCGCGAACTTCGCCTGTGGGATGTGACCGCGCTGCGGTTCGGCATCGGTGCCGTCATTCTTCTTCCAGTGCTGTTGCGGGGAAAGAGACGCCTATCAGCCAAGGAATGGCGTGAGGGGCTGGTCTATGCCTGCCTTTGGGGGTTGCCCTTCGTCCTGGCGGTCGCGCTCGGCCTGCAGCTCACGTCGGCCGGCCGCGCGGCAGCGATAGCGCCGACCCTGATGCCGGTATTCGCCGGCGCCTTCGCGTGGATTTTCCTGAAAGAGAAACAGGGCCGCGCGCGCTGGTGTGGCTACCTCGCCATCATCATCGGACTGGTGTTCATGGTTGCAGGCGGTGTTTCCGCTCACGGTGGCATGAACCCGATGGGCCTCATCGCCCTGATGACTGCCGCTGCCATGTGGGCCGTCTACACGCTGCTTTTTCGGCGCAGCGCCCTGACACCTGTGCAGGCCGCAGCCCTGATCTGCTTCTGGTCGGCCATCCTCTTCCTGCCGATCTATATTTTTGGCGGGCTCAGTCGCCTCGCCATGGCCTCACCCAGCGAGATCGGCTTGCAGGCCGTCTATCAGGGCGTCCTGATGAGCGGCGTTGCGATCGTTTCCTTCAATCGCTCTGTCGCGCTTCTGGGCCCATCTGCGGCCACAGCCATCATCGCCCTGATTCCGGTCGTTGCTTCGCTGGCCGCCATTCCCGTACTTGGAGAGCTGCCGTCTGGTGGAGAGTGCGTTGCACTTGCCGTCGTTGTTGGCGGCGTGCTCTTGGCAGCACGTCCTGCCCGTAAAGCAGCGAAGCCATCGATTTCCGCAACCACGAGGCATACACCATGATCCGGTTCTACTTTCATCCGACCCCCAACCCCGCAAAGATCGCGCTCTTTCTGGAGGAGACCGGTCTGGCCTACGAAGCCTTGCCGGTCGACACAAGCAAGGGCGAGCAGCATGCGCCCGCCTTTCGTGCGATCAATCCGAACGGCAAGGTACCGGCCATCGTCGATACCGAGGGGCCGGGCGGCAACGAAGTCAGGGTCTTCGACTCGACCGCCATCCTGATCTATCTGGCGGAAAAGACCGGCCAGCTTCTGGGCACGTCCGAGGATCGGCCGGAGTTGCTGTCCTGGCTGCTCTTCATCGCCTCGGGATTGGGGCCGTTCTCCGGGCAGGCGGTGCACTTCCAGTTCGCCGCGCCCGAGGGCTTGGACTACGCGGCCAATCGTTACCGCCGCGAGGCGGAGCGGCACTATCAGGTTCTCAACGATCACCTGTCCGGACGCGAGTTCATCGTCGGCAGCGGTTTCACGATCGCCGACATCTCCGCCTGGGGCTGGCTCGATCGCGCTTCCCGCGTGCGCAAGGGCGCCGAGGATCCTCTGGGGCCCTTTCCCGAACTGAAGCGGTGGTTCGCAGGCGTGGATGCGCGTCCGGCGGTCGCTCGCGCCCGGGCGCTCGCCAAGAGCCATGCGTTCAAGGCGATCAACGACGAGGAGACCAAGCGTGCGCTCTTCCCGTCGAACTATCCCCCTGCATCGGCGCAAGGAGTTTGAAATGGAACTGAAGAACAAGCGGGTCCTCGTCACGGGCGGATCGAGCGGGATCGGCCTCGCGCTGGCCCATGCGCTGATCGCGCGAGGCGCCAGGGTGGTCATCACCGGAAGGCGCAGAAGCGTCCTGGACGATGCACTGCGCAGCCTTGACTCGGCGACGGGCGTCTGCGCTGACGTGGGAAGTCCCGAGGGACGCGCGGCCACGCTGGACCAGGCGATACAGACGCTGGGCGGACTCGACATCCTCGTCAACAACGCCGGCGGCGTGCGGGCTGGCCGGCTGGAGAACACCACGGAAGCCGATATCGAGCAGATGGTGATCGTCGACTTGCTCGCGCCAGTCTTGTTGACCCGCGCGGCGCTCCCCGCTCTGCGGGCCAGCGGAGATGCCATGGTGGTGAATGTCGCCTCCGGCATTGCCCTGGTCGGCGCACCCTTCTATGCAACGTATGCCGCGGTGAAAGCAGGTCTGGCTCGCTTTGGCGAGGCGCTCAGGCGCGAGCTCAAGGGCGAAGGCATTCATGTGTTGACGGCCTATCCTGGAGGCACGGACACGCCGATGATGAAGTCGAATCGCGCTGGTCCCGAACTGGGGTTTTCGCGCGAGCCTGCTTCTGCGGTGGCCGATGCCATCGTCGCCGGGATCGAGGCGAACGCTTTCGAGGTCATCCGGGGCGGGGAGGCGAGAGCCCAGATGATTGCGCTCAACCGTAACGATCCGGTAGCGGTCGATGCGAGATTCCTGACGCTCAAGAGCGCGCTGGAAGAGGCGGTCAAGGACCACAGCGCATTGTGACGACGCGGCATCAAGCACCGCATCCACTCACGAAGCCAACCACGAACCGATCCAGGAACGATCATGGCGCGCCCCAGAGAGTTTGACGAAGCAGTGGCCCTCGATGCCGCGATTCAATGCTTCTGGTCGAGGGGCTACGAAGCCACCTCGGTGCGGGACCTGGCCGACGCGATGGGTATCGCCGGCCCCAGTCTGTACAACACGTTTGGCGACAAACGCACGCTGTACCGGCAGGCGCTCGAACACTATGTCGAGCGAGGCTTTTGCGATCGGGTCCGGCGCTTCGAGTCCCAGTTGGCACCTCGTGCGGCCATCGGTGCGTTCTTCGATGAGATCATCGAATTGTCGCTGGCCGACGACCAGCGCAAGGGATGCCTGATCGTGAACTCGGCACTGGAGCTGGCACCTCACGACGCGGAGTTTCAGGCTGCACTGGCCGCTGTCTTGCGCGACATGGAGGCCTTCTTCTACCGTTGCGTCAAGGCCGGCCAAGATGCCGGCGCGATCAACATCACGTTGCCGGCCGATGATCTCGCCCGGATGCTGCTCGGCTTGCTAATGGGGCTGCGCGTCCTCGCGCGATCGCGGCCAGAACCGGAATTGCTGCGTGGGCTTGTCCGGCCCGCATTGGCGCTGCTCGATGGCGCCGGCACATCTCAACGACGGAGTCGCAAATGATCGACCTCTACTATTGGCCCACGCCCAATGGCCACAAGGTCACGATGTTTCTGGAGGAGGCTGGCCTCGAATACCGCATTCATCCTGTCGACATCAGTGCGGGCGACCAGTTCAAGCCTGAGTTCCTCGCGTTCTCGCCGAACAACCGGATGCCTGCGATCATCGACATGCAGCCGGTCGACGGCGGGGAGCCCGTGACCGTCTTTGAATCGGGCGCCATCCTGGTCTATCTTGCGGAGAAAACGGGTCGCTTCATGCCGACCGACCTGCGTGAGCGCAAGGCGGTGCTGGAATGGCTCTTCTGGCAGGTCGGTGGACTCGGCCCCATGGCCGGTCAGAACCATCACTTTGGCATCTATGCGCCCGAGAAGATCCCCTATGCCATCACGCGCTACGTCAACGAGACCAATCGCCTGTACGGTGTGCTCGACCGACGCCTGGCCGTGCAGGAATATCTCGCAGGTGAAACCTATTCGATCGCGGACATGGCGACCTACCCCTGGGTGGTGCCGTGGAAGCGCCAGCAGCAGGAACTCGACGAGTTCCCCAGTCTGCGGCGGTGGTTTGATGCGATTCGCAATCGTCCCGCGACGATCAGGGCCTATGCGCGCGGCGAGCCTTTCGCATCGCGTCCTGCGGTGACGGAGGAGGGCAAGAAGCTTCTGTTCGGTCAAACTGCCGCAGGCCCGCAGGCGCGCTGATACGTTTATGGTGCACACACCAGCGATTACTCAAAGTCAAAGCAATCACGCGACGTGGGCGTGCGCCAGCTGCTGCAGGGAGCTCGGGAATTCGTGGAGATCTTTCGAGGCGCGGGCATGATATCGCTATGACCATCGAACCGTGGGCGGACGCCCAGCTATCTGAAGATATTCCTCGGCTTGCTCAGGGCGGTGAGAGCGAGACTGTGGAATTCAAGCGAGAGCTGCCAAAGCAGGTGCGGGATCTTGCCAAGGAAATCGCGGCTTTCGCTTCCAGCAGCGGGGGCCGACTCCTTCTTGGAGTGGCAGACGACGGCTCGATTCCAGGAGTCGAAAATGCACATGACCCAGCGGTTCGAGATGATCTCGGCAGAAGGATCGTGGGCGTTTGCCAGATCATCGATCCCCCCGTCCGCCCGCAGATCGGCTGGACATCGGCAAATGGGCTCGGCGTTCTCGTCATCACTGTCGAGAAGGGTTCAGAGCCTCTGTACTACGTGGATTCGCGCGCGTACATCCGGCACGGCACGGTCTCCCGACCGGCGACGGCCTCAGAGGTTCGCGCTGCCTTGACAGCTTCCATGCCCGGGGAGGCCGCAGAAGGACCCAAGAATCATCCGGAGCTGTCTGCGCTGGCCGACGTGCTCGCCAACGTGCGACGCTGGAGCGATACGGACTCCGAGATGCGAAGCCTGAAACCCTGGATTGAAGATTGGTCGGCAGATGCGGAGGTCTATGCGTCAAAGCTGCGCGACCTGTCCGTCTCCGACTGGGCCATTGAGAGCCACGTCAATGAACGGTTGGAAGCCACAGCTGAGAAGCTCGATGAAGTCGCACAGTTCCGGCACTACCTCGGCGAAGGGGAAAACTTCAACGACGTGTGCAACTCCGCAGGCTTCGCTGCTGCGGAGTTGATGCGCGATCTGGTCGATCCTATCGAGGTCAGCGATGAGACACAGCGAAAAGTCCTGGAGGCGATTGCCAAACTTGCCCGCAAGTTGACCCAAATGTGGGACCGTGCCAACAAAGAGATCTTCGATGGGCGTGTCGAGAAAGCCCAGCAGGAAACCTATGGCATCGGCCAGCAAATCGCCACTTGGACCTATTTCAGGCTGTCTGTTGTGCCGGAAAGCACGCTGGCCGATCTGCGCCGAATCGGTCTTAGCCTGCTCCAACTGGTGTCCATGAGGGTCTACATGGATGGCGGCGCTTCACTACAGCGCATCGTCGATGATGCTCAGACTCTTGTGAAAGAGCTGAATGCGAACGTCGAGAGTTTCCTGCAGTTCGATCGCTGAGTACTGTGTGCGCCGCCGTTTGCCCTTGGGCGGCTGCGGGCCACGGCTGCCAGAGGCGTGCTCGCTCCAGCGGTACGGTGACCGTGCGCGCACTCAGCGTCTATGCGCTGGCGCGCGCCTCAGGTCGCCGGGAAGCACAATCCCCAGGCTCCCATGCAACTCCTGACATGGATGCGGTCCGTAGCTACCCGGAACCCGAATACCCTCTAAACCCGCGTCAGATATGGGTTTGCGTCCGTCCGATGCAAATCGAAAGTCCTTGACAGCGGACATTTTTTATGGCGAGCATAAAGACGCAACGTCATCGCCGTGCAAGCTCCTAGCCCACCAAGCAGAAGGTCGTATGGCCCCATGCCTAGGTCGTCACCGCCCACCTCCA
The DNA here is from genome assembly GCF_023715105.1 of Hydrogenophaga intermedia. GTDB lineage: Bacteria > Pseudomonadota > Gammaproteobacteria > Burkholderiales > Burkholderiaceae_C > Hydrogenophaga > Hydrogenophaga intermedia_A. The sequence continues at coordinate 14,121 of NZ_JAMBNO010000034.1, forward strand.
CTGGTTCGTCACTCACCAACGTGTGGCGCCCTGCTTCAACATTGACGGCAAAGTTGCCAGGCAGGTCACTGATTCGTACAGCGCCAGCGGGTAGCGGCCCCGCTGCGGGTGTTGACGCCACTGGGGGAGGGGCGGGAGCCGGCAAATACCGCTTCGCCCAGGCAGCGATGAGCCCGGCGGCGTATGTGGCATCGCTCTGACTATTGAGCAGATGGTCGGCATCGTCGAGCGAAACGAAGGACTTTGGGTGCAGCGCCTGTTCGAAGATTCGGCGTGCGTTGTCTACGCCTACTATCGTGTCGCCAGGCGCGTGCAGCACAAGCAGCGGCCGACGCAAAGCGTGGATTCGCTCGGCCTGCGGCTGGGAGGCGACGTCATCAAGAAATTCGCGCCGCAATGTGAACTCGCGGCCCGCAAGCATGACACGGGCCTCGCCGTTGGACTCGATGAGAGCCAGCCCCTCCCCAAATTGACGCTTAACTTGTGCCGGATCGAATGGTGCGCCCAGCGTCACCACCGCACGCGCATCGGCGATGCGGTGTGCAGCGGCCAGAACGGCGGCGCCACCAAGCGAATGTCCGATGAGCAACGCTGGCGCGCCATGTTCACTTCTCAGCCAGTCTGCCGCCGAAACTAGATCGCCGACGTTTGAGCTGAAATGAGTGTTTTCGAAGTCACCTCCGCTACCACCCAAGCCGGTGAAATCGAAGCGAAGCACGCCGAAACCGGCTTCGACCAACGCACGCGCAATGTAGGCAGCCGCTTTCGAGTCTTTGGAACACGTAAAGCAGTGGGCGAAGACCGCCCACGCTCTTGGCAAAGTGTTTGGTTTATCTACCCGCGCGGCCAGCAGATGGCCGAGGCTCCCAGGGAATTCAACTTTATGGCTGATCATGCTTCACTGAAGTTAAGACGCACGTTTAACCGCTATCAGGCTGGCCGCGACTTCAAGATTCCAACACGAAATCTATCCACGCGCCAGTCTTCACAATCCTGGAAATTGGGCAACAAGTCCGCTTCACAAAACTGAAACGGGCCACACATCGTGGACGTTACTAGAATGAACAGATGACTTCTCACGTTGAAAAAGATTTCACCAAGCCAAGCAATTTTCTACGCCACGTCATCGAAAACGACCTTAAGCATGGGGTCTATGCAGCACGCAAATGGGGAGGCAGCCCCGGCGACTCGCTACACCATGCGCAAGGCATGCAAGACCCCGCCAAGGTTCGCACGCGCTTCCCTCCCGAACCCAACGGCTACCTGCACATTGGCCATGCCAAAAGCATCTGGCTCAATTTCGAGCTCGCCAAAGAATACGGCGGCGTGTGTCACTTGCGCTTCGATGACACCAACCCCGAGAAGGAAGAACAGGAATACGTAGATAGCATCCGCGACGCGGTGAAGTGGCTAGGTTATGAGACCTACTTGGCCGATCGCCCCGAAGCGCCCGGCACCACGCAGCCGCATGAATACTTCGCCAGCGACTACTTTGACTTCATGTACCGCGCGGCCGAGTACCTGATCAGCGCCGGGCTCGCCTACGTGGACGAGCAGACGCCTGACCAGATGCGCGCCACGCGCGGCGACTTCAACACGCCCGGCATTGACAGCCCGTTCCGTGCACGTAGCCCCGCCGAGAATCTAGCGTACTTTCGGCAGATGCGCGATGGCGAGCTCGAAGACGGCGCCGCTACGCTGCGCGCGAAGATCGACATGGCCAACTCCAACATCAACATGCGCGACCCGGCGCTTTATCGCATCCGCCGGGCTACGCACCACAACACCGGCGATAAGTGGTGCATCTATCCCATGTACACCTATGCACATCCAATCGAGGACGCGTTGGAGCAGATCACCCATTCGATTGCCACGTTGGAGTTCGAAGACCAGAGACCGTTCTACGACTGGCTACTCTACCGCTTGGCAGAAGGGGGCTTGATCGCCAGCCCGCATCCGCGTCAATATGAATTCGCGCGGCTCAATGTGACGCATGTGATTACCAGCAAGCGCAAGCTGCGCCAACTGGTCGAAGATGGGCACGTCGATGGCTGGGACGACCCGCGAATGCCCACCCTAGCGGGCCTCCGCCGTCGCGGCTACACACCCGAAGCGCTCAAGCTGTTCTGTGAACGCAGCGGCGTGACCAAGACCGGTGGCTGGATAGACTACGCGAGCCTCGAAGCGGCGCTCCGCGAAACGCTCGACCCCATCGCCACGCGAGCGATGGCCGTGCTCGACCCGGTGAAGCTCGTCATCACCAACTGGGCCGAGTTGATGGGCAGCGACGCCCTGCTCGACGACTGCACCGCTCCTGTGAACCCGCGCGACCCCGAAGGCGGCTTACGACGCTTCAAGATCGGCCGCGAAGTGTGGATCGAACGTACCGACTACGAGGACGTGCAACCCAAGGGCTTCTTCCGCTTGTTCCCAGGCAACAAGGTTCGCCTGAAATACGGCCACACCATCGTATGCACGGGTGCCACGCGCGACGCCGGCGGCAAGCTGGTCGAAGTGCTGGCCACGCTGGTGCCCGATACCAAGAGCGGCACGCCCGGCGCGGATGCGGTGAAGGTGAAGGGCAACATCACCTGGGTCGCGGTTGCCGATGCAGTGCCTGTCGAGGTGCGTCTGTATGAACGGCTGTTTGCCACACCACAGCCTGGCAGCGGGGAATTGCTGGACGAGCTAAACAAAGAGAGCCTGGTGACATGCGCGGCCTTCGCTGAGCCGTCAATGGCCGTAGCGAAGTTTGGCGGTGCTGCGTTCCAATTCGAGCGGCACGGGTACTTCGTAGTGGATGCAAAAGCGGCCAACGATGGCACGCTTGTGTTCAATCGGGCTGCGGGGATGCGAGACAGCCGGGAAAGATAGACGCTGAGCAGATATTGTTTCGCGCAAAACATGGGCGGGGCCAGTGAAACGTTGATTGAAGGCTCGAAGCTGAACAAGGGGTGGAACGACGGGCTGGATATACTGACGGACAGTAACTGAGGGGATCCGGCTCCCATGGCCGCGCCAGCACATTCGCCGCCCTTCCATGCCACTGAAAATCTACAACACGCTGACGCGACGTCTGGAAGCGTTCCAGCCCATCGAGCCCGGTCATGTGCGCATGTACGTCTGCGGCATGACGGTGTACGACCTGTGCCATCTCGGTCATGCGCGCTCCATGCTGGCATTCGATGTCGTGCAGCGCTGGCTCAAGGCCACAGGCTACCGCGTGACCTATGTCAGAAACATCACCGACATCGACGACAAGATCATTGCCCGCGCCATCCTAAATAACGAGACCATTTCCGCGTTGACCGATCGCTTGGTGGATGCCCTGCACCAGGACGCCGATGCGCTGGGCATCGAGCGACCCACCCACGAGCCGCGCGCGACGCAGTACGTGCCACAGATGCTGGCGCTGATCGGCCGTCTCGAGGAAAAAGGTCTGGCTTACCGCACCGAAAGCGGCGACGTAAACTATGCCGTGCGCCGCTTCGAAGGCTACGGCAAGCTCTCGGGCAAATCGCTTGACGATCTGCGTGCGGGTGAGCGTGTGGCGGTGGATGCAGACAAAAACGACCCGCTCGATTTCGTGCTCTGGAAATCGACCAAGCCCGACGAGCCGGCCGAGGCCCAGTGGCAAAGCAACTACGGTGCGGGTCGCCCTGGCTGGCACATCGAGTGCTCGGCCATGAGCTGCGCCACGCTGGGTGAAACCTTCGACATCCACGGCGGCGGTGCCGACCTGCAGTTTCCCCACCACGAAAACGAGATCGCCCAAAGCGAGGGTGCCACGGGCCAGCCCCTGGCGCGCCTCTGGATGCACAACGGTTTGGTGCGTGTGGACAACGAAAAGATGTCCAAGAGCCTCGGCAACTTCTTCACCATCCGCGAGGTGCTGACCAAGTACGACCCGGAAACGGTGCGTTTCTTCATCCTGCGCGCGCACTACCGCAGCGCGCTGAACTACAGCGACGTGCACCTGGACGACGCGCGTGGCGCGCTCAAACGCCTGTACACCGCGTTGTCGCTGGCGCCGGCCGCGCCAGTGGCCCAGATCGACTGGAATCAGCCACACGCACAGCGTTTTCGCGTGGCGATGGACGAGGACTTCGGCACCCCAGAAGCGGTGGCGGTGCTGTTTGAGCTGGCCGGTGAGGTCAACCGCAGCAAAGACCCTGCGGTCGCGGGTCTGCTCAAGGCGCTGGGTGCGACACTCGGTCTGCTGCAGACCGATCCCGCGACCTACTTGCAAAGCAGGGCAGGCGCGTCGGGTGGGCTGAACGAGACGACCATCCTGGAGCACATCGCCGCGCGGGCTGCGGCCAAGCAGTTCAAGGATTTTGTGGAAGCCGACCGTATCCGGGCGGACCTGCTCGAACAGGGCGTCGTGGTCAAGGACAGCCCCGCCGGCACCACTTGGGAACGCACCTGATGGCCACCTCTGAACTGCCCGATCTCGTGCCTGAGCCGCACTGTCGAAGAGAATGACGTCGGTGCGCAAGAGCATCGGCGAGCTCAACGTTCGCATTGAATGCGCTCGCCTCTGCCGAAGCTTTACATCCAGACGTAGGACGGCAGCGCGCTGCTGAAGCCGATCGGTCTTCGCACCCTAGAGCACCAGGACGCCAGGACGCCAGGACAGGACGCCAAGCTTGTAGTGGCCAACGAAGGTGAATATCGGCACTGACCTGCCGAACTCCGCCACGAAAAGGCTGAGCTGGCTTCGACCACCACAGCTCGTGGTTCTTGAGTTGCTCGAATTCCCCGCAGTACCGTGGGCAGACGATCACGAGATCCGGTCGCCGCCAATGAAAGTGCCGAATAGCCCCGTGGGATGATTGAGATGCGCCGCCAAGAGAAGCCCGAAGTTTATGCGCCGCCGTACCGCTCAGTTTTTATGCGGGCCGCAGGTATGCCGGCATCGACCAGTCCGTTGGCAACGGCTTCGACGAACCGATTGGCGCCGCATACGTAGACATGGCGAGGTGTGTGGTCCCAGCGGCCGAGCACGTTGGCGATGGCAGCAGCATCGAGCCGTCGGCCCAGGTCGGTCGGCCGCGGTGGTGGCTCGCGCGTAGTCACGGCGATGAAGGTGAAGTCGGACCGAGCTGCTTCGAGTGCGAGCAACTCGGCACGGAAAGGTAGGTCAGCCGGGGTGCGTGCGGAGCAGACCAACAGCACGGGCATCGGCACCTGCGGCACTTCGACCGTGGCGACCGTCTGCGCCACTACCGCTGTGAGGTCTGCGGCCCACGCGCGCACCATCGCCATCAACGGCGCGATGCCGGAACCGCCCGCGATCAACAACAGCGGCCCGCCATCGGCCGGCCCCCAGACGAAGTGCCCACCGAGCGGCCCACGTACTTCGATACTTTCGCCCGCCTCAGCGATGTCATGGAAAAAAGGTGACACCTCACCATCGTCGAGCTTCTCGATGATGAGCTCGACGGTATCTGCGCCTGGCACCGATGCAATGGAATAGCTGCGTTGCGCGGCATAACCATCGGGAGCGGTCAGCCGTACATTGACGTGCTGACCCGCGCGGTGCGAAGTCAGTGCTGGTAGTTCGAGAAAGACGCTCTTGATGCGTGGCGTGAGTTGCTCAATGCGCTCGATTTTGACGTCACGCCACGGGTCGTTTTGCTCACCGGTCGTCATCAGCGATCGCTCGAATAACGTTGCTCTCGCCAGGGATCGCCGTACATGTGATATCCACGTAGCTCCCAGAAACCGGCTTCGTCTCGCGCGGTGAATTTGAGCCCTTTGATCCACTTTGCGCTCTTCCAAAAGTACAGGTGCGGTACCAGCAAGCGCGCCGGACCGCCGTGTTCAGGCGCCAAAGGCTCGCCGTCAAAATGCGTCGCGACCATGGCTCGGCCACCGAGCAAATCGGCAACAGGCACGTTGGTGTCGTAGTCGTCTAGCGATAGCGCCAGCAGCCAGGGTGTGGGAGCCGCTAGGCCGGCATCAGCGAGCAGGTCGTCGATGGTCACACCTTCCCAGCGTGTGTCGAACTTGGACCACGTCGTGACGCAGTGGATGTCGCCCTCCCACACGGTTCGCGGCAGCGTCATGAACTCGTCCCAGCTCCAGCTTTTCACGGGCCGAGGACCGTTGCTCAGAGTGAACTGCCAAGCGGCCATGTCGATGCGAGGCGTAGTTCCTTTCGAGAGCACAGGAAAACCATCTGTCTTGAACTGCCCTGGCGGCAAGCGGTCAGCAGTGGCTGCAGTGGGCCGTCGCCCGATGAATTTGCGTGTGACCATGTTGAAGACTCCTGCATCGTGTTGTTTAGGGACAAGGCAATCGCTCTTTGCTCAATATTACGCGGCGAATTGGTCCGTTGTGCCACTATGGAGCCCGCGTCTTGCCCGCCGCGCTGGATACCGCCTAGTTTGGCAGCGCGGTAGGTAGCGCGGGACATGGTGAGCCCAGACCGCGCAGACTCACGAGCCTGCGAAGCCGGCATTTACTCGATCGTCGTGGGTTCATCCACGATGGCATGCGACGAATGCCAACTGTAGGGGCGCTGGCGCTCAGGATAGTCCGACTTTTGGCGCCCAACGTCCAGACCTTTTGAGCGCCCCTCCTCGTCCCCATTAGAGTTGGCGACCGAGACGAGCTATCGCGGCGCACCCCCGTCCACCCTTGTCATCCAGTGCCACCGGAACGGTACCCAGTGCCGTGCTGTGCACGCGGAAAGGTCTAACTGACGGTCAGGCCAGCTGGTTAACCGACGGACGTGTGCAACCTGCATCGCCATCGCTGCCCGTCCTGCAACTCGTCGAATCCGGCTGAGCATCTGCCCATACCGTTCGTGGCGCAGGGGCAGGCCCAGCTTCAGCTCGGCCACGAAGGCAGAATCGGACGCACGGAGTATTTATCAAGACGCGCCGGCGTCTTGTCGTGCCGGCCTTCGGTTCAAATGAGAAAAGAATCAAAGGATGCAGCCTGTGGGCGACGCCATCTCGTCGCCTGCAGTAGCACGGGTTCGATCAACCGCAACCCGGCTTGCGAATTCGATTGCATGGTCCGGGCCGCAAGGAGTCGCAACATGAGTTCGAAAGAAATTGCCGTCCTCGCTGGAGGTTGTTTCCGGGGCATGCAGGGCTTGGTGCGCAAGCTTCCGGGCCTAGCAGCACATGCGTCGGCTACAGCGGTGACGTTTCCAATGCCACCAACCGTAGTAGCGGCACGCTCGCCGAGGCATTCGAAGCAGAGTTCGCTCCGGTCCATGCCAGTTTTCGCGCGCTGCTGGAATTCTTCGTTCAGATCCACGATCCCCACAGGCTTGCCAAGCGCGTGACCACCGTCGCATGAGCGCTTGCCCCGGTCAACCAGCGAACGGTCCGGGTCCGTACTCTCATTCAAGGATTCCATGACGAGCGACCACTTCCACCTCAACGCCCCTAAGTTGCGAGTTCCGCAGTGGATCGACGCGCACGGGAACCCGAGCCAGCCACTCGAGTTGGCCGATCTCGGAGACGGGTTCAAGGTGATCTTTTGCTTCCAGCACGGGTGTCCGGGTTCTCACAGCCACGGATTTCCGACACTCAAGACGCTAGTGGAAGCACTGTCCGGTCAAGGCTTCGGGTTCGCGGCCGTGCAAACAGTGTTTACGGCCGCCGAGACAAACACATTCGATCGATTAAGCGAGACGCAGCAGCGCTACGGATTGGCTATCCCGTTCGGCCACGACCCGGCCGTGGACCGCTATCCGAGCCTGATGGCGGATTTCGAGACGCGCGGCACACCGTGGTTCATCGTTTTCGACCCGCTGGGGGAGGTCCTTCACAGCGACTTCTACCTCGATGATGAGCTCCTGTTGCGGGACTTCGGCCGCGCCGACGAAGTGTCTCAGGCGGAGTGACGCCGACTGCCAACGACCCCCGAACTTGGAGACTGAATTGCAAACCACCGTGACCGGCCCGAACGATCAGCCCGGCGACCCGGCATCGCCAACAGCGCTGCACATGCCATTCGACAACAGCTACGCGCGCGATCTTGAGGGCCTGTATGCGAGATCAAACCCAGCAGGCTCGCCAGCGCCTCGGCTGCTGCGGCTGAACCGCGACTTGGCTGACGAGCTCGGCCTGGACGCCGACGAAATGTCCTCAGCCGGCGGCCTCGCCGTGCTCGCCGGCAATGCCGTGCCGGCCCAGGCGCAGCCGCTGGCGCAGGCCTATGCCGGGCACCAGTTCGGCGGCTTCTCGCCGCAGCTCGGCGATGGCCGCGCCCTGCTGCTGGGCGAACTCATCGACCGCCACGGCCGGCGCCGTGACATCGCCCTGAAGGGATCGGGCCGAACCCCGTTCTCGCGTCGTGGTGACGGCAGGGCCGCACTTGGACCCGTGCTGCGGGAGTACCTGATGGGCGAGGCCATGCATGCCCTAGGCATCCCCACCACGCGCGCGCTGGCCGCGGTGGCCACCGGCGCGACCGTACAGCGCGCGCAGATCTTGCCTGGCGCCATCCTGACGCGGGTGGCAGCCAGCCACTTGCGTGTAGGCACCTTCGAGTACATCGCCGCCCGAGGCGACGAGGTCCTGCTGCGCCGGCTGGCCGACTACGCCATCACGCGTCACGATGCAGCACTGGCCGGCACCCCCGACACCTACTTGGGTCTGCTGCAGGCGGTGGTCGAGCGTCAGGCTTCGTTGGTCGCCCGCTGGATGGGCGTGGGCTTCATCCACGGCGTCATGAACACTGACAACATGACGATCTCCGGCGAAACGATCGACTACGGCCCTTGCGCTTTCATGGAGCACTTCGACCCCAATGCCGTATTCAGCTCAATCGACACCTCAGGCCGCTATGCCTATGGCAATCAGCCGGCGATTGCGCAGTGGAACTTGGCACGCTTGGCCGACGCTTTGCTGCCCCTGATCGACGCCGATGCCGAGTCTGCGGCCCAACGCGCCGGCGCGGCTGTAGAGGCATTTGCCGAACGCTTCGACTTTCATTGGACGTCCGTCCTGCGGCTCAAGCTGGGCTTGGACGGCAGCGGTGGGGACGACCGCGCGCTGGCCGACGACTACCTGACGCTGCTGAGCCAGTACCGCATCGATTTCACGCTCGCGTTTGCCCGCCTGGCCGACGCGGCCCAAGGCAACGACACGCCGCTTCGCGCGCTGTTCGGAGGGGCGGACGCAGCGCTGGAACTTTGGCTGAAGCGCTGGCGCGAGCGCACCCACGCGGTAGGCACAGACCTGGACGAACTCGCGGCGGCCCTGCGGAGCGCCAATCCGATCTACATCCCGCGTAACCATCACGTCGAAGCGGCGCTAGCGGCGGCCGTGGAGCGCGATGACTTGGCACCTTTCGAGCGCCTGCTGCGGGTGCTGGAACACCCTTTCGACGAGCATCCGGCGGACAGCTCGTTAGCCGAGCCCGCACCGGCAGAGCAGACGGAGAACTACCGTACCTTCTGCGGCACCTGAACGGCGGATTCCCGAGCGCAACTACTCAACCGCACCTGGAGGAACAACCATGCAAGAAGACAGCGTACAAGCAGGCATCACGGGGGAACCCGCGCCCGAACTGGGCGTGACGCAATGGATCGACGCAGCCGGCCAACCCCTGGCCGACTATGGTCTGGACAAGATGCGCGGGGCATTCAAGCTGATCTTCTGTTTCCAGGACGCCTGCCCAGGCTGCCACGTGACCGGCTTTCCCTCGCTGGTCCGTGTGGTCGAGGCGTTTCGCGGTTCGCCCTTCGTCAGCTTTGTGGCGGTGCAAACGGTTTTCGAGGACTTTGAATCCAACACCGTAGATCGGGTGGCAGCGAACCAACGCAAATACGCACTGCCAATACCGTTCGGCCACGACGCCGGCGCCGGCCGCGTGGGCGCCAGTTCGGTGCTGATGCAGCGCTACCGCAACGGCGGCACACCCTGGTTCATCCTTGTCGATCCCAGTGGCGCGGTGGTTTACAACTACTTCCGCATCGACGTCGAAAAACTCATTGCCGAGCTCAAACGCGCCGAGTCGGCGCCACCTGTGCCCACGCCAGATGCAGGAACCATCACCTGGCGAGAGGTCATCCAGCACGCGCAAGGCAACAATCCACCGCCGCCACGGCGGCTCGAGCTCGACGACGAGCAGTGGCGTCAACGCCTGACGCCCGAGCAGTACCGCGTCACGCGACAGAGGGGAACCGAACCTGCGCACAGCTCGGCCATGTGTACCTTGTTCGAACCCGGTGTTTATGGATGCGTGTGCTGCGGTACCGAACTGTTCGACGCTTCTAGCAAGTTCCGAAGCAAGAGTGGTTGGCCCAGCTTCAGGCAGGCGCTGGCGCCCGGGCTGATCGCGCACCACTACGATTCGAGCCATGGTATGACGCGCATCGAGACCACCTGCAATGTGTGCGACGCGCACCTGGGCCATGTTTTCCCCGATGGGCCCGAACCCAGCGGCCTGCGCTACTGCATGAACGCTGCGGCGTTGGTCAAGTCATGATGAACTTCGACACTATCGTTATCGGTGCTGGGCAGGCAGGGCCGTTTCTGGCGGCCAAGCTCGTGGATCGCGGCCGCAATGTCGCGCTGGTGGAAGCCCGCGACCTTGGCGGCACCTGCGTCAACCGAGGCTGCACACCCACCAAGACTTTGCGCAAATCGGCGCGAGTGGCCTACCTGGCCCGTCGCGCTGCCGAGTTCGGAGTGAATGTGGGCACGGTGAACGTCGACTTCGCCGTCGCCATGCAACGCATGCAAGATAGGGTCGACCAGGCGCGATCCGGACTCGAGAGCTGGCTCGGCGGGTTGCAGGGCCTGCGCATCATTAAGGCCCACGGCCGGCTGACGGGTCGCGATGGTGGCGAGTTCCTGGTGCGGGCGGGCGAACACATTTTGCGCGCGCCTCAAATCATCCTGAACACGGGTACGCGCCCCTCCGTGCCGCCAATTCCGGGTCTGGCAGAAAACCCGTACCTTGATAGCGAGGGACTGTTGGCGTTGCGCGAGCTGCCCCGCAAGTTGGTGATCATCGGAGGCGGGTACATAAGCCTTGAGATGGCGCAGATCTTTCGCCGCCTCGGCAGCAAGGTCGCCATCATCGAGACGGGGCCGCGCTTGACGGGACGGGAAGACGTCGACGTGTCCGCTGCAGTCACCGAGATGCTGCAGGCCGAGGACATCGACGTTTACATCGGCGTGTCTATTGCGGCAGTCAAACCGGGGGAAACCGAGGGCGGCACCTGTGTTCAACTGGCCGACGGCCGCATCATTGGCGGCAGCCACCTGCTGGTGGCTACCGGCCGCGCGCCCAACACCGACGATCTGGGGCTGGATAGTGTGGGGTTGAGGGCCAACATGCGTGGCTACATCGCCACCAACGATCGGCTCGAGACCGACGTACCAGGCATCTGGGCGCTGGGAGACATCAACCAGCGCGGGGCCTTCACCCACACCAGCTACCACGATCAGGAGGTTCTGGCCGAGAACCTCGCGGGCGGGCAGCGTAGCGCCGACGCGCGCAACAGCATCTATGCCATGTTCACCGATCCACCACTGGCACACGTGGGGTTGTACGAAGCCGAGGCCAAGCGCCTAGTGGAAAAAGAGGGTCGACGTATTTCGCAGGCCGTGCACGCGATGAAGGACGTGAGCCGGGCGAAGGAAGAGAGTGAAACCGTGGGCGTGATCAAGCTGCTGATCGATGAAGACAGCGGCCTGTTCCTGGGTGCCACGATGCTGGGCATACAGGCCGACGAGATCATTCAATCCATTGGCCTGGTGATGGCCAGCCAGGGCACCTGGCGCACGGTGCGTGAGGCACTGCCAGTGCACCCCACCGTCACGGAATTCCTGCCCACCATCATCGACCGCCGCAAGCTCTTGGTGGTGAACTAAATAGAGGGAGCGAAGATGCCGATCAATCGATCTTTTCTTGGCCGAAACCGCGGCGTCGACAACCACGGGGGTCGTTTGCCGCCGGGACAGTCTCTGACTGAAGGTTTCCCAGTCCTGACCCATGGGCCTTCACCGCGCCCGCGCAGCGATGACGAATGGGTGCTGACCATGAAAGTCGGCCCGCGACTGGTGGCCCAATGGACTCTGGCCGAATTCAAGGCTCTGCCGCAGAGCGAGCAGGTGGTCGACATTCACTGCGTGACCACCTGGTCCAAGTTCGACACGCGATGGCGTGGCGTCACAGTGGACGACCTTCTCGCCGCAGCCGGCGTGCAAGCACCCACCCCCTGGGTGCTTGCACATTCGCAGGACGGCTACAGCACCAACCTGCCGCTGGCGGACTTGACGCAAGGGCGCGCCATGGTCGCCACCCACTTCGACGACAAACCCCTGACGCACGAGCACGGCGGACCTGCACGCCTGTTGGTGCCGCACTTGTATTTCTGGAAATCAGCCAAGTGGCTGAGTAGCCTTGAGTTCACGACTGAGGAAGAAGCGGGGTTCTGGGAGCTGCACGGCTACCACATGCGCGGTGACCCGTTCAGGGAAGAGCGTTATGGCTGAGCTTGCCAGTGGCGCAAGCGGGCGGTTGGATCTGGTAGGACGCGCAATTGACCTTCGCTACGCCGCGCAACGTTTGGAACACCCCTTTTGTGCGCCGATGGCATCCATCTACAGACCGTGCTTTCCACATTCAGCTCGCACGCGGGTATGAGAGTGATGAATTCGATACCACCGCGAAGGCGTTCACCTTCTCCTTAGGCTGAGATGCCAAGGCTTATTCTTAAACATTGATTATCGGAGATGCAATATGAAACCTGATGTACTGCTCTACACGACGGGTTGGTGCCCGTACTGCCGACGGGCCAGGACGCTCCTAAAGGAAAAAGGAGTGCAATGGAAGGAACTTGACATTGATGCTAACCCAGCTCACCGACAGGCCATGACCGAAGCGTCGGGCCGAGACACCGTGCCGCAGATATTCATCAATGGTACGCATGTCGGTGGCTCCGACGACCTTGCTGACCTCGAAGCCAATGGAGAGCTTGACCAACTTCTCGCGACCAATCCGCCTTCGAGTTGAGCGGTTATTGCTCGGACACGTCGGCCCGAGCACCAAGTGTTCGTTGATTGGACGCCTTGGATCCGGCTATTTCGAAGCACCGCTTCCTCCCCAGGCAGGCCGCTCTCACAGAGAGCGAGCACTCCCCGCTCTCAAACGGGATCGCTCCGGCTAAGGGTAAGTTCGCGACAGACCCGCTATGACGGCCCCCTGCTCATTCATTGGTGGGACCCTTCCACCTCGTTGCGAGTAGCATGCTGCCAAAAGTGCAACGCTTTGAGGAGACTCGGCCATGAGCGACTACAAACCTATCAGTTGCGAGTTCCACGATGTGCTGGAATCTCTAGCGACTAGGCATACGAATGCCGAGGTGGAATACCTCAATACCGAAGGCGAATCACGCAGGATCAACGCAGAAATTCGGGACGTGTACGCGCGCGGCGGCGTTGAGTTTCTGGCCTTGAGTTCGGGTGATACGCTGCGGCTGGACCAGCTTGTATCGGTGAATGGAGTCAGACTCTCGGACTTTTAGCCAACCAGCCACTCGCAACACCAATTTGGTTGTTCAAGCGTCGGGGCAAGCCCTTCACCTGACTCAATCTCGGACGGAGCGCAAGCGTTTTGCGTTTCTTCAGGCCGGCGCTCTGATGGCTTAGCGTGAGCATGTCAGGAGCCCGACGCGTCCGCTACCAAGCGAAAGTTCCTATGGACAAGCCATCGCGAACTCACAAGAATGAGTTGCCCGCTGGCCTTGGCTTCCTTATTTGTAGCGTGGCACCACCATCCGCCAGCGCTATCGTCAAAACTGACGGCCATGGCGATTCGAGACAGGCCGGGTGCACGGCCCTCCTGGAACTCCGGCATCCCATCTTCCTATGAACCAAGCCGTCAGGTACCTCACTAAGTCCCGCTTCAAGCTGGCCGCCGAATGTCCAAGAAAGCTCTACTACACGGGCAAGAAGGACTACCTCGACCGATCGCTTGATGACAGTTTTCTGGCCGCCTTGGCCGAGGGTGGCTACCAGGTTGGTGAATTGGCCTGCCTAATTCATCCCGGTGGCGTCCGTGTAGACGAACTCGACCACCAGGTCGCACTCGCCAAGACTGCTGAACTCCTGCAGCAGGATGAAGTCACTATCTTTGAAGCTGCGATTGCTGTCGACACTCTGTTCGTGCGCGTCGACATCTTGCGCAAGAGCGGAACGCGTATCGAAATTATTGAAGTCAAAGCGAAGTCCTACAGCGCGAAGAAGGATGGTGATTTCAAAGGAACCAAGGGCCAGTTGAAGTCAGACTTCCTGCCATACCTGCAGGACGTGGCTTTTCAGCGCTACGTGTCAGAGGCGGCTTTCCCTGGTCACCAGGTTCGCGCATTCCTGATGCTTGTCGACAAAGAGCAATTCGCGACAGTCGATGGACTCAATCAGCGCTTCAAGGTGGTCGTGGAAGGAAGACGCCTGAGGGTCCAAGTTACGCCGGGCACGACGCCGGAATCCCTTGGCCAGTACCTGCTGGTCAAGGTGCCGGTGGACGGACAGGTCGACATGATTCTGTCAAGCACTCTGGCAGTCGGGCCGGCGGATCTGCGTCCCTTCCCTGACGCTGTGGGTGCGTTCGCTTTTGCCTACTCTCAGGACAAGCCGCTCCTTCCCGTTCCGTCATCGGTTTGTGGTGGCTGCCAGTTCAAAGCGCCTAGGGAAGGTCTGCATAACCCCCGCCGCAGCGTGAGCTGAGTCGTCGATTTTCAGATGACGACATGGAAGGCGGATACCGATGGTTTTTGAAGGCGGATTTCGGCCTTCTGCGGCCGTTTTGACCT
>NZ_JAMBNO010000035.1 GCF_023715105.1 Hydrogenophaga intermedia
AGAGCGCACCGCCTGGCTTCCATCCTTCTTGAGCTACTACAACACCCGCAGGCCTCATTCGGCCCTCGGTCATCGCCCTCCGGCTTCCCGCCTCGGTGGGAATAACCTATTGCAACTCAACATCTAGACGTGCATGGGCAACGGTGCCACTTCTGCCCGCGCATGCTCGGTGGAAACACCAGCCTGTGGCCACAGGATGGCATCTGCCCCAGACCTACAATCGCCTGCTCTCACACACCGGTGCAAACCGCACCACTTACGGACCATCGTCATGAAGCACGTCATCCTGACCGCCACCCTGATCGCCGTCGCCACCCTGGCAGCCTGCGGCAAGAAGGAAGAAGCCGCTCCGGCGGCGCCCGCACCGGCGCCGACCGCAGCGCCCGCGCCGGCCCCGGCGCCCGAGCTGCCCGAACTCAAGGTCGCCATCGACCCGGCCTACGAGCCGTTCACCTTCAAGACCCCGGACGGCAAGCCAACTGGTTTCGACGTCGACATCGCCGAAGCCCTGTGCAACGAGATCAAGCGCAAGTGCGTCTACGTCGAACAGGTCTGGGACAGCATGATTCCCGGCCTGCAAGCCAAGAAGTACGACGTGATCATCAGCTCGATGTCGATCACCGAGGAGCGCCTGCAGGTCGTCGACTTCACGGACAAGTACTACAACACGCCGAGCCGCATCGTCGTCAAGAACGGCACCGCGTTCACCGATCCGGCGTCCCTCAAGGGCAAAAAGATCGGCGTGCTCAAGGGCAGCACGCAAGAGAAGTACGCCATGGGTGAACTCAAGCCCGCGGGCGTGAATGTCGTGCCCTACGAGGCGCAAGATCAGGTCTATCTCGACATCAAGTCCGGCCGTCTGGACGGCACCGTGGCCGACCAGGTGGAAGTCACCGGGGGCTTCCTGAGCAAACCCGAAGGCAAGGACTACATCCTGGTGGGCCCCGCGCTTGACGAGCCGAAGTACTTCGGCAACGGCGTCGGCGTGGCGCTGCGCAAAGGCGAGACCGAGCTCAAGGATTCGCTCAACGCCGCCATCAAGGCGATCCGCAGCAACGGCGTTTACGAAACCGTCAGCAAGAAGTACTTCGACTTCGACGTCTACGGCAAGTAAGCCGAGCGCGGTTTGTCTGGCTACTACCTGCTGATCCTGCAAGGCGCCCTCCTCACGGTGGGCGTCTCGCTGGCCTCCCTCGTGGTGGCCATCGTGCTCGGGCTCGCGGGCGCGGCGGCCAAGCTTTCGGGCCGCCCGCCGCTTGTGATGCTGGCCACCGTCTACACCACCGTGGTGCGCGGCGTGCCCGAACTGGTGCTGATGCTGCTCATCTTCTACGGCGGCACCATCGGCCTGAACCACTTGCTCGAAGCGTTCGGCAGCCGCCGCAGTGTGGACATCAACCCGTTTCTCGCCGGTGTGCTCACGATCGGCTTCATCTACGGCGCCTACATGACGGAGACCTTCCGAGGCGCCATCCTGGCGATTCCCCGCGGGCAGATGGAGGCGGCCTGGGCCTTCGGCATGGGTCGCTTGCGCACGTTCCTGCGCATCACGTTGCCGCAGATGGTGCGCTACGCAATCCCGGGCTTCACCAACAACTGGCTGGTGCTGATCAAGACCACGGCGCTGGTGAGCCTGATCGGCCTGCACGAGATGACCTATCTGGCCAAGCAGGCCAGTTCGGCCACGCGCGAGCCGTTCACCTTCTTCCTCTTTGCGGCCGCGCTGTTCCTCGTCTACACCTCGGTGTCGCTGTGGGCGCTGCGCTGGGTCGACCGGCGCTTCAGCCTGGGCGTCAAACGCAGCACGGTCTGAGGCGCGACGCGCATGCGCTGG
The DNA here is from genome assembly GCF_023715105.1 of Hydrogenophaga intermedia. Lineage (GTDB taxonomy): Bacteria > Pseudomonadota > Gammaproteobacteria > Burkholderiales > Burkholderiaceae_C > Hydrogenophaga > Hydrogenophaga intermedia_A. Next base: position 1,835 of record NZ_JAMBNO010000035.1, read on the forward strand.
GACATCATCTTTCAACCGCAACACCTGGCGATGTACGCCCAGGGCGCGCTCACCACGCTGGGCCTGCTGCTGTCCTCGCTGGCGATCGGCGCCTTGCTGGCCCTGGTGTTTGCCATCGCGCTCACACAGGGCCCGCGCCCGGTGCGTTGGCTGGTGGGCGCGTATACCTACGTGATCCGCGGCACGCCCTTGCTGATCCAGGTCTATCTCATCTACTACGGCCTGGCCCAGCTCGAATGGATCCAGTCGCGCTGGGACGAGGTCTGGCCCTGGACCTGGTTCAAGGACGCGTTCTTCTGCATCCTGCTGGCTTTCTCACTGAACACCGCGGCCTACACGGCCGAGATGCTGGCGGGATCGATCCGCGAGACGTCCGCCGGCGAGATCGAAGCCGCCCAGGCCATGGGGATGGGCCGATGGCTCGCCTTGCGGCGCATCGTGCTGCCCAGCGCGATTCGCCGCACCCTGCCCGCCTACAGCAACGAGGTGGTCATGATGCTGCACAGCACCAGCCTGGCCAGCGCTGTGCCCGCAATGCTCGACATCACGGCGGCGGCCAGCCGCATCTACTCCGATTTCTACCTGCCGTTCGAGGCCTACATCTTCGCGGCAGGCATCTACCTCACCATCACGTTCAGCCTGGTGGGCCTGTTCAAGCTGGGCGAGCGCCGTCTGCTGGCGCACCTGGCGCCGCGCACGCACTGAAGGCCGTCTCATGGTCCGCACAGAGCATCCCTTGCTGAGTCCCAGTCTGGGTCACCAGAAGACGCTGGTGTCGTTCCACTACGGGGACCCTTCGGCACGGCCGAAGGTCTATCTGCAGGCCAGCCTGCACGCCGAGGAGTTGCCCGGCATGCTGGTGGCCCATCATCTGCGGCCTGCGCTGGAGCAAGCCGAACGCGAGGGTCGCCTGCGGGGGCATGTGGTCCTGGTGCCGGCGGCCAACCCCATCGGTCTGGCGCAACGGCTCGATCACAAGGCCATGGGCCGCTTCGAGTTCGGCACGTCCGAGAACTTCAACCGCCACTACCCCGATCTGGCCCAAGCGGTGTTCGAGCAGATCCGCGAGCGGCTGGGGCCCGACGGTGCGGCCAACGTGGCGCTGGTGCGCAACACGGTCACCGCGTGGCTGCAGGCCTGGTCACCCCGCACCGAACTGGAAAGCCTGCGCCGGCAATTGCTGCTGCTGGCACACGATGCGGACGTGGTGCTCGACATGCACTGCGACTGGGAGGCCACGCTGCACTTGTACGCCGAAGAAGCCTGCTGGCCGCCGCTGGCGCCGCTGGCCTGGCTGCTGGGCTGCAAGGCCGTGCTGCTGGCACGCGATTCCGGCGGTGGCCCGTTCGACGAATGCCTCTCGGGCCTCTGGTGGCAACTGGCCGAGCGGCTGAAGGCCGCGGGCGTTGCCCATCCCCTGCCCCAGGCTTGTGCCAGCACCACGCTGGAGTTCCGCGGCGAGGCCGACGTGGCACACGAACACGCCGCGCGCGATGCCGCGGCCATCCTCGCCTACCTCGCCCACCTGCGGGTGCTTGATGGTGCCGCGCCGACCATTCCCGCGCCGAGTTGCCAGCCGACGCCGCTGGCAGGCTCCGAAACACTGCACAGCCCCGTGCCGGGTGTGGTGGTCTTTCGTGCCCGCCCGGGCGACACGCTGGCCGTCGGCGATCTTGTGGCCGAGGTGATCGACCCCACCGCACCTGGCGCCTCGCGCGTGCACCGCGTGTGTGCCGGTGTGGCCGGTGTCCTCTATGCCAGCGTGGGTGAACGTTACTGCGTCGCTGGTGGCGAGATCGGCAAGATCGCCGGCGCCAAACCCTTTCGCACCGGCCCGTTGCTTGGTGCCTGAAGCCCCATTCCATGAACGCCACGCCTTCGCCCTCCGCTGCATCGAACGCCACGGCATTGCTGTCGGTGCACGACATTCACAAACGCTTCGGGCAGAACGAAGTGCTCAAAGGCGTCTCGCTGGAGGCGCGCGCGGGCGATGTGATCAGCCTGATCGGCAGCTCGGGCTCGGGCAAGAGCACGCTTTTGCGCTGCATCAACCTGCTCGAGAAGCCCAATGCCGGGCGCATCGTGCTCGGCGGCGAGGAATTGCGGCTCAAGGCCGACAAGCACGGCGAGCTTCAGGCAGTGGACGCGGCTCAGCTGCAGCGGCTGCGCACACGCCTGGCCATGGTGTTCCAGCACTTCAATCTGTGGGCCCACATGACGGTGCTGCAAAACATCATCGAAGCACCGGTGCACGTGCTGGGTGTGCCGCGCGATCAGGCCGTTCAGACGGCACGCAAGTACCTCGAGCGCGTGGGCCTGCAAGGTGTGGAAGACCGCTACCCCGCGCACATGAGCGGCGGCCAGCAGCAGCGCGTGGCGATTGCGCGCGCGCTCGCGGTGGAGCCGGCCGTGATGCTGTTCGATGAGCCCACCTCGGCGCTCGACCCCGAACTCGTGGGCGAGGTGCTGCGCGTGATGAAGCTGCTGGCCGAGGAAGGCCGCACCATGGTGGTGGTGACGCACGAGATGGGCTTTGCCCGCGAGGTGTCCTCGCACCTGATCTTCCTGCACAAGGGCTGCATCGAGGAGCAAGGCGTGCCCGCCGAGGTGCTCGCCCGCCCGAAGAGCGAGCGCCTCGCGCAGTTCCTCAAGGGGAATCTCAAGTAACCCCCCGCCGCGCTTCGCGCGATCCCCCTGCTGGGGGCGGCACCTGAGGCCCGGCAGAGCCGGTTCCTCGGTGCCATGGCCCGGTCACGGCTGAAGTTCGAGCGTGTGGGTCCACGCGCCCGGGTTCAGGCTGAGCAAGCGGCCCTGATTGGCGGCCCATTCGGGGCTCATGTCGCGGTAGCGGCTGGAGAACACGTTGCCGCTCTGCCCCGTCTGGTAGATGTAGACCGAGCGGTCAAGGTTGGCCAGGTCGTAGAGCGCGCGCAGGCTGGCCGCGTGGCGGTTGGCGTACGGGGCGTCGGCCTTGTCCAGGTGGTACTGGCCCACGTTCAGGGTGAACGGGTCACCGCCGGTGGGCACGCGCACCTCGAAGAACTTCGCCAGCGGCTTCACGTTGGACATCGGGCGGTGCACCGAGATCGCCGGGTGGGCGTCGCCCCAGCGCCAGGCCGACACCTCCTGCCCGTGCACGGCTTGCAGCCGCTCCAGCGCGCGCGTGAGCGCGGCCCCGCTGGCGGGCGCGCAGCCCGCGTCGCCACACCAGGCCTTGTTGTCCGTCTCGAGGATGTTCTCGACCGCGTTGCGGAACAAACGCTTGCCGTACATGCCCTCGAAGCGCGCCTGGCCAAGGCGCCCACCGATCACGCCACGCGTGAATTCATCGATCCAGGCGCTGTAGACCAGCGGGGCCGCGCTGTCAGCACGCAACTGCCCGTCGAAGCCCTGCAGCGTCTGCAGCGCCGCGGCGGCCAACGGATGATCGCTGCGCGCTTTCTGCAGGTGCGGGAGCAGGCGCAGCATGGCCGCGCCGTGCAGGTCGCCCTGCATGGCGCGCATGCTGGCCATGTCGTGTTTCGGCGTCTGCTCCAGCAGTTGTTCGATGCGCTGCTGGCGGTACGGCGGTGCCCAGTCCTGCGTGAGGAAGTGCGGGTAGTCGGCCGCGTGGATGCGCTGGTTGGCGGTGGCGATCCAGCCGCGCGCACCGTCGTCCTGCGGCGTTTGCTCGTAGGGCAGCCAACCGGTCCAGTCGTAGCGCGCCTCCCAGCCCGGCGACGGCGCCACACCCCGGATGTCGTTGTCCGCAGCGCGCACCGGCACGCGCCCGGCCGCCTTGTAGGCGATGCGCCCGCTGCGGTCCGCCATCACCACGTTCTGCATGGGCGCGTGGAAGTCGGCAAACGCGGTAATGAGTTCATCCACCGACTGCGCGCGGTTGGCGGCGATGGTGGCCGCGACGTTGCCGTCGTCAGCCTCCAGCGCGCTCCAGCGCAGTGAGAGCACGAAGCGGCTGGTGTCGATGACCTGGCCGTGCGAGGCCTGTGCGTCGCTAAGCACGGGCCCGTGGCGCGTGTGGCGCACCAGGTGGGTGACGTCCGGTTGCCCCTTGACCTTGATCGTCTCGACACGCACGGCAAAGGGCTGCCACGCGGGTTGTCCGTCTGCCGATGGTACGCGGTACTCGCTCGCGTTGGCCGGGTTGATCTGTTCCAGAAAGAGGTCCTGCACATCCGGCCCGGTGTTGGTGAAACCCCAGGCCGCGTTGGCGGTACGCCCCAGCACCACGAAAGGTGTGCCCGGCAGGGTGGCGCCGATCACGTCCATGCCCTCCTGGCCCGGCGCGTCGGGTGCCTGCAGGCGAGCGAAGTACCAGATCGCCGGGGCGCTCAGGCCCAGGTGCGGATCGTTGGCCAGCAGCGGCTTGCCGCTGGCGGTGCGCGAGCCAGCCACCACCCAGTTGTTCGAACCCTTGCCCTCGGCGTGGCCGAAGGTGTCGGTCCAGGTGCGCAGGTCTTGCGCGATGCGGGTGCGCAGGTCGTCCGCGGGATCAAGCGGGCGCAAGCCCGGGGCCTGCGACGTCTTCTGTGCGCCGTTGCGGTACACACCCAGGTCGCGGTACAGGCGCGCCAGATCGGCCGTGGCCGCCCTTTGCTCGCCGGGGTACGGAGGGAACAGCTCCCACAGCGCGTCGGTGTCGAGCACCTGCAGGGCAGACAGCCGCGCGAACTCGTTGCCCCAGTTGCCGCCCAGGTCCAGCGCCATCATGATCGACCAGCCCACCGAGTCGGCGGCGTCCCACCACGTGCCCTGGGCAGCCTCTTCGCGCGGGTTTACGCCAAGCAGCAGGAATTCGGGGGTGCGCGCTTGTTCGCTGGTGGCAAAGAAGGCGTTGATCCCAGCGGCGTAGGCCTCCATCGCAGCGCGGGCACCGGCCGGCAACACGGCCAACTGGCGCTGCGCGGCCAGGCGGATGCCCAATGTGCGCATGAGTTTGTCGGTCTCCAGCGTGGCCGGCCCGAGAAACTCGGACAGCGCGCCGCGCATCACCGCACGGTTGAAGGCCAGTTGCCAGCCGCGCTCCTGGGCGTGCACGTAACCCAGCGCCATCCAGGCGTCGCTGGCGCGCGCAGCCTGGATGTGCGTCACGTCGCTCGCGTCGCGCCGCACCTGCACCGGCGCGGACAGGCCGCTCAGTTGCAGCCGGCCGTCCATCACGGGCAGCGTCTGGCGCGCGTACCAGAACGCCAGGGCAGCGGCCAGTACCAGCAGCAGGCCGATGGCGGCCAGCAATCGTCGAATCCAGCGCATGCGTGTCTCTCCCGGGCTTGCAGCAGCCCGCGAGGATACGTTGCTTGAAGGCAGGCGCGTGAGGAACGCTGTCGCGAAAGCAGCGTGCAGCGTGCAGCGTGCCGCTCAGGCCGCGGCCGGCTTGCGGCCCAGCACCATGCTGCCGTTGACGAGCTTGAAGCTCACCATGGGCGCACTGAAGTCGGAGAATGGCGCGCCCAGGGCGATTTCGCCGTCGCCGGTGAGCATCACTTCCTGGCGGCGCAAGGCCACCACGGCGTCGCTACCGGCAAAGCGCACCCAGGTACCGTAGCTGCTCACGTCTTCGAGCACGTAGTTGCCGGCGCGCAGTTCGATGGTGGCGTGCATGCGTGAGACGCGCGGGTCCGTCACCACAAACCCCGCTTCCGGTACGCGCCCGATGCGCACCGGCAGGTCGTCGGTGGCGAAGGTGCGCGTCGCGTCAAGCCAGGCGAGTTCGATGCCGGCGAAATCGGCATCCTCCTTGGGCGTGATCGCGTGCAGATCCGCCGGCATGGTGAGGAACTCGGACTGCATGTCCAGTTGCCATTCGATACGGAACACCTCGCACGGGTCCGCCTTGCCCTTGATGCGCATGGGCCCCAGGCTGCGGCTGCGCACGCCCGCCTTGGGTTCAAGCGCCTGGACCACCGTGTCGGTGGCAAAGATCTGCTCGGGGCCCGCCAGATCGCTGAGGCGCGACGCCAGGTTCACCGCATCGCCAAAGCAGTCGCCATCGACCCAGACCACCGGGCCTCGCGCCAGGCCCACCTGCATGAGCAGTTTCAGGTGTGGCGGCCATTGCTGCACGCGCTTGGCGTGCTCCTGCTGGATCTGGACCATGGCCTCCACGCAGGCACGGTTGTTGCCGAACGCCATCAGCACGCCGTCACCCAGCATCTTGACGACGGTGCCGCCGTGGGCCTGCCCGCGCGCGCCGATCCACTGGGTGAGCTTGGTCACCGCCTTGGTGGCGCGGTCGTTCCCCAGGGTCTCGAACACCGAGGTGCTGCCGGTCAGGTCTACGAAAGCGATCGTGAGGTCGGGCATGGTGAAAGCGGTTGCCGATCGATTACAGCATGCAGCTCTTGCACGCCTGTTTTATCGGCCGCTGAGCCCCCACGCTGCAACGACACGCGGCCACCGTGTGTCGCCCAGGGCACACATGAACGCATGCCAACAGAGTGCAAAGGTATTAGCTTTGTGAGACTTCGCCTCAAGGATGAGCACTAAGCGCATGATTTGCCTGTTGTTTTTTTCTTGTATCAGGGCTTGCGTCATTGCATCGACATGCACCAAACCGTATCCTGCGCTTCCCCTTGTGACGCATCCCCCATCTTTGCACCCCATGCGTTGGTTCAAGCCCAGTCTTCGAAACAGCATCTCCGCGCTGATCGGCCCGCACATGCGCGCCGACGAGGAAGACGTGCTGGAGCCGGTGCGCCGCGCCATGCTCGAGGTGCTGGGCGAAGACGGTGCCCAGCGCAATCCGGCACTCAAGCGACGCCTGAAGTTCATGCACGACGCGCACAGCCTCTGGTATGCGCGCGCCGAGCTCGTGGCGGTGCTGAGCCAGATCCACGGCGAAGCGTTGGCGGTGCACCGGGTCCAGGGCCTGTCCCCCGTGTTTCAGGGCCTGATTCCCAAGGCCCTGATCGACGCTTCGCGCATTCGCCGGGCCTGATCCTTCAGCGATCGGGTTGCTCGTGGGGTTCATGACCCCACACCATGAGCGCCTGGCGCCCCTCCACCAGCAGTTCCACCCGCCGGCCCACCGGCAGCAGCACCTTGGTCGGCACGTGACCGAACGGCAGGCCGGTGTAGACCGGCGTTTTTGTCTGTGAGCGCAACCAGTCGACCACGGTCTTGAGCCCGTAACCGCGGTCGTGGCCCGGCACCAACTTGAACCGGTTGAACGAGCCCAGCAGCACCGCTTTTTGCGCATCCACGATGCCCGAGCGCAACAATTGCGTGAGCTGGCGCTCGATGCGGTAAGGGTGCTCGTTGACGTCTTCCAGGAACAGCACCCCGCCTTTCACCGCCGGCAGCCAGGGCGTGCCCACCAGCGCGCACAGCACGTTGAGGTTGCCACCCCACAGCAGCGCGTCGTGCACATGGCGCTTCGGCTTGGCCTCGTGCGCACGGGCGTCGGCGGCGGGCAGCGTCCAGCCCGTGCCCTCGGCCGACCCACTGACGAGATCGTCAAAGCAGGCCAGCATGATCTCGTCAGGCTCGGCCTCGGGGCCGAAGTCTTCCCCCAGCGCAGGGCCGGCCCAGCTGGTGGCGCCGGTTTTGGCCAGCAGCCCCAGTTGCAGCGCGGTGAAGTCGCTCAGGCCCACGAAGCGCGTCCCCTTCTCGATCGCCTTGGCGAGCGCCTTGTAAGGCAGCGCCGGCAGGATGCGCGTGAGCCCGTAGCCACCGCGCGAGATCAGCGCCACGTCGGCCCCGCTGGCCGCAGCCCGGCCGATGGCGGCCACGCGGGTGTCGTCGTCGCCCGCAAAGCGCAGGTGGCTGGCCAGCGCGGCCTCGTCGATCTCGACCTCGTGGCCAAGCGCCTTCAGCCGCTTCACGCCACGGCGAAAGGCTGCCTTGTCGCGCACCGCGCTCGAGGGGGAGTAGATGTAGATATGGCTCATGGAAAACGCGGGTCAGCGGGAAAAGTGGTTGACGGCAGCCTGGGCAATCGACTCGCCGTGCTCCTGAACGAAGTGGCCGGCCTGCGGCAGCAGCAGTGGTTCGGGGCAACCCCGGATCTGATCGCGCAGCGAGCGCATCACGGGCTCGCCAAGCACCGGGTCCTGCTGGCCGATGGCCATGAGGCTCTCGCCCTGCCAGCGCTCGCGCCAGAAATCACGCGCCTGGCGGCTCACGGCCGCGCCGTCGCTGTCGGGGTGCTCGGGCACCATGGGCGGGAAGGCGCGCAGCGCGGCGCGGTGGCCACGGTCGGGGAACGGCGCGTTGTAAGCGGCGCACTCGGCCTCGCTCATCTGCGGGTTGCCTCGGGCGAACAGGCGCCCGACATCGAATTCGGGCTTGCTCGCGCACATCTCGCGCCAGGCCAGGAAGCCGGGCGACAACGGCACGTCGCCCGTGCCCAGGGTGGTGTTCATCACGAGCAAGCCGCGGTAACGCCCGGGGGCGGCCATGGGCAATGTCAAGCCGAGCAGACCGCCCCAGTCCTGCACCACCAGCACCACATTGCGCAGGTCCAGCCGCTCGACGAACTCGAGCAGCACCTGGCGGTGCCAGGTGAACGTGTGCTGGTTGTCCTTCTTGGGTTTGTCGCTCTTGCCGAAGCCGATCAGATCGGGCGCGACCACGCGATCACCCGCCGCCAGGAACACCGGAATCATGCGGCGATAGAGATAGCTCCACGCCGGGTTGCCGTGCAGGCAGAGCCAGGTCCGCGGCGCATCGGGCGGGCCTTCGTCCAGGTGGTGCAGGCGCCAACCTGCGAGGGCCGGCAGGTCGCTCAGGTAGTGCGGCGCCCAGGGGTAGCCGGGCAGACCCGCGAAGGCGCTGTCGGGGGTGCGCAGCGCGTCGTCGCGCAGCGGGTGCGGGTTGCCGTTCATGCGTCGCTCATGGAAGAAAGTGCGCAGCAAGGTGCCGCCCTCGTCCGCCAACACGCCCCCATCGACCGCGGTCTGGTGGTTCAGGCGCGCATCGGCGAACAGGTTCACCACCGAGCCCGCGGCACCGGTCTTGGGGTCCGGCGCGCCATAGACCACACGCGCCAGCCGCGCATGCAGCATCGCGCCGCTGCACATGGCACAGGGCTCCAGCGTCACATAGAGGGTGCAGCCGTCGAGCCGGTAATTGCCCAGGCGCTGGGCAGCGGCGCGCAGCGCTGTCATCTCGGCGTGTGCCGTGGGGTCGTCGTGGGCAATGGGTGCATTGCGGCCGGTGCCGATGACAACACCGTCCTTCACCACCACCGCGCCCACCGGCACCTCGCCCGCTGCGGCTGCGGCGCGCGCCTCGTCCAGGGCGAGTCGCATGAACGCGGAGTCATCGGGCAAGGGCATGCGGGCGAGTGTAGGTGAGCGCCGGATCGGGGCATGCCGCGTCTGGCATGATGCCGGGTTGTTCTGGAAAACCCTCGGTTTTCACCCCTCCATGCACACCCTTCCCCACGGCGGCCGCCAGTGGGAGCTCGACGCGCTGCGCGGGCTCATGCTGGTGCTGATGACGCTCACCCACATGCCCACCGGCTTTTCGCCGGCGCTCAGCCAGCCGTTCGGCTTCGTGTCGGCGGCCGAGGGCTTCGTGCTGATCTCTGCCGTGCTGGCCGGGCGGGTGTATGGCGCGCGCGCCGAGCGCCAGGGGTTTGCAGCCCTGCGCAAGGGCCTGTGGCGGCGCGCGGGCACGCTCTATCTGTGCCATGCGGCCCTGCTGCTGCTCGCATTCACGCTGATCGCCTGGCTGGGTGTGGTGCGGCACCAGGGTGGCGTCACGGGCCTGCTCGAATACTTCTTTGTCGACCGAAGCAGCGCGGTGCCTGCGGCCTTCGCGCTGCTCTACAACCCGCCGCTGCTGGATGTGCTGCCGCTGTACATCGTGCTGATGCTGGTCTCGCCGTGGCTCATCGCCCACGGCCAGCGCCACGGCTGGCGCGGACTCTTGTGCATGAGCGTGCTGCTCTGGCTGGCCGAGCAGTGGGGGCTGGGCGCATGGCTCCATGGTGGTGCACAAAGCCTGGGCTGGCCCGTTCCCTACAAGGACATGGGCGCCTTCCACCTGTTCGCCTGGCAATTGTTGTGGGTGGTGGGCCTGTGGCTGGGGGCGCGACGCGCGCCCTGGCCCAGCCCGCGCTGGTGGCTGTGGCTACCTGCGCTGGCCCTGGTGCTGACGACGCTGGTGTGGCGCCACATGGTGGGCCAGGACCCGATGCCCGGTGTGCCCACCGTGGCCGCGCTGTTCGACAAGTGGTCGCTGGGCCCATTGCGCCTGCTCAACCTGGCAGCGCTGGTGACCCTGCTGCTGGCCAGCACACCGCTGTGGCACGCCCTCCCCCGGCCCCTGCCGCTGGAACTGCTGGGCCGCCAGTCGCTGCCGGTGTTCTGTGCGCACATCGTCATTGCACTTTTCACGCTGGCTTTCTTCGGCTCGGTGGAGGTGCTGCGCCCCTGGAGCACCGATGTCACTTTGCTGGCTGCTGCCTTTGCCGGCCTGTTCGGCGTTGCGCTGATCTCGCAGGCACGCGACGCAGGCGCCTGGCGCTGGCGCTCAGGGCTTCAGGTGCGCTGAGATCACCTGCCGCCACAGTGCGTAACCCTCGGGGCTGAGGTGCAGGCGGTCACGCACGAAGAGTTCTGGTCGCGCGCGGCCGTCGTTGTCCAGCATCGGGGTGTGCACGTCGATGTAGTCCAACCCGTCCTGCGCCAGCACCCAGGTCTGTACCAGCAGGTTGGCCTCGCGCATCGTGGCGGCTTGCGCCGCGCGCAGCGGGCTCGGCTTGATGGACACGAAGGCGATCGGCGTGCCCGGCCGTTCGGCCTGCACCGCCTGCACGAACCGCACGAACGCGGCCAGTACCTCGGCGGGCTGTGCGCCCTCGGCGATGTCGTTCTCACCCGCGTACACGATCACCTGTTTCGGTACGTAGCGTGTCACCAGCCAGGGCACGAACTCGGGCCACTCGGACAGCCGCGAGCCGCCAAGGCCGCGGCGCAGCACCACGGGCGCCTGCGCGGCGAAATCCTGCTCCAGGCCCTTCCAGAGGCGAATCGTCGAACTGCCCACGAACAGCACTGCGCCCAGGGGCGGCGCACTGCGGCGGTCGGCATCGAGCAGCGCCTCGATCTCGGCGCGCCAGCGAGTCGGCGCCAGCGCGACGCCTGGCGGCTGCGCCGGGGTATGTACCTGCGCCCGCGCCAGCGCCGCGGCCAGCGCGCCGCCCAGCAGCAATGCGCGGCGTTTCATGCGCGTGGCTGCCCGCTCAGGCCCAGGCGGCGCATCCAGCCCGCCAAGGCCTGTTCGTTCGGGTTGCCGCGCTCGTAAGCAGCCAGCAGTGCGGCGTGCGATTCAGGCCGGTGCTGGTTGAGTTTGAGCTTGCATTGGAGGTCCAGCACCCGCAGCTCGAAGGCGTGAATGCCCTGCATCATCTTGTGCTGGTAGTCCTCGGGCAGCGCGCGCCACTGGGCGTCATACGCCGGGTCGTGGTCGTGGATCAGGTGTTTGAGCAGGCGATCCTTGTCGTCGAACGCCTCCACGAAACGCACCTCGACGCGCGCCTGCACCATCAGGTAGTTCCAGGTCGGCACGCGGGCCAGATCGGGATACACGCGCGGCGTGAGGTATGCGTGCGGCCCCTGAAACACCACCAGCGCCTGCGGGCGAGCCCGCAATTGTGTGGCCTGCGGGTTGGGCCGCGCGACGTGGCCCAGCAGCGTGAGGCCGCCTTCTTCCTCCACCAGATGCAGCGGCAGTGGCGTGACAAAAGGAAAGCCGGTGTCGTCGGTGGAGATCAGCTGCGCGAACGGGTGGGCGCGCATGAGCTCGCGGGCGATGGCAGGGTCCTGGCTGGCGAACTGGGGCGGGAGGTACACGATGGCGGCTTGAAATACCGGTAGGGGTGGTTAGCGTAATGCAAGCAGGCGGCCGCCGGAATGCGCCACCAATGCGCCATGTACGCAGTGTCGGTGCGATGATGCTTGCCTGCACCGACATCGTGCCCACCATGCCCTGGCCCTTCCTTCATCACCCCGCGTTCCAAAGCCTGTTACTGCCGGCATTGCTGGGCGGGTTGTGCACGCTGGCCTTGCACCGGGCGCTGGGCGGCCAAAACCGCTCGTGGGGCGCCTTCGGCCCGTCGTTGGGTCTCGTGCTGGCGATGCTGTGGTGGCCAGGCTTCGCCTGGCCGGCCGCCGCTCAGGCGCAGAAGCTGCCGTGGATCGTGTTGCTTGGCCTGTTCGCCGCCGTGGCCGCGCAGGTGTTTGCGGGCAGCCGTGTGGCACCTGCTGGCCGCGCTGCCGCTGGCGCACTGCGAGGGGCGCTGGCCCTGCCGGTGCTGCTTGCACTGCTGGCGGGCCTGGCGGTCTTCGCGGTGGTGAGCGGCTCATTGCTGTTGGCCCAGCTTGCGCTCATGGTGGCCGCCAGCGCCGGCGTGACCCTGTTGTGGGCCTGGGTACAGCGCGAGAGCGGCCCGCGCATCACGGCGGTCTCGCTCCTCCCGCTGCTGGCGGCCTTTCTTGCGCTGCTCGCCATGGTCGCAGCGCTGGGCTGGCCCTCAAGCGGATCGCAGCCGTCGCCGGGTGGCGCCGCCGACGACCCCTACTACACGCCGCGTTGGTGACGCGAATACGCCGCAGGGATGTGCGGGGTCTTGCGGGTTATTGCACGGCAATCGCCCGTCGCGATGCGATGATGAACCGCAATGCACCACTCCGCCGAGCCCCTGCGCGACCCGCGCCCCACCGAAGCCGCCGAGCACTCGCTGGCCGACGTGCCCGCCGACTGGCACGACCTTTGGGCGCAGATGCTGGCTGTGCGCGCGGGCCAGCTGCCCCAGCCCAGGGGCCGCCACGCTGCCCTTGGGCGCCGCCCCGCTGCCGGCTGGTGCGTCCAGGGCCCCGTGAGCGCGCGAAGTGCTGCGCTGTTCGACCTCTACAAGCCGCTGCTTGACGCGCGCGCCGCGGGCGAGGCGCGCCCCTGGGTGGTGGCACAGATGGGCCAGAGCCTGGACGGCTTCGTGGCCACCGCCACGGGGGACTCCTACTATGTGAACGGCGCGCACAGCCTGGTGCACCTGCACCGCCTGCGCGCGCTGTGCGACGCGGTGCTGGTGGGCGCCGGCACGGTGGCGATCGACAACCCGCAACTCACCACGCGGCGCGTGAGTGGCCCGCACCCGGTGCGTGTGCTGCTTGACCCGGCAGCGCGCCTGGATGGCCGGGCTCGCGCCCTGCACGACGGCCAGGCGCCAACGCTGTGGGTGTGCGATGAACGGCACGCGGCCCGGGCGCATGCGCGCCTGGGGCCTTGCGCGGCCGAGGTGCTGGCGGTGGAAGGTCTGCTCGATGAAAGCGGCCCCGACCCCTTCAACGACACCCGCCAGGGTGGTCTTGATGCCGACGGACACACGCGCCCGGCCTGGCAGGTGCCGCGTGTGCTGCAGGCCCTGGCGACGCGCGGGCTGCGCGTGCTCTTCGTGGAGGGCGGCGGCGTCACCGTCTCGCACTTCTTTGCCGCTGGTGCCCTGCAGCGCCTGCACCTGTCGGTGGCGCCGGTGCTGGTCGGCAACGGCCGGCGCGGCCTGCGCGTGCCGGCACACGACGTGATGGCCGACTGCCCGCGCCCGCCCGCGCGCATGGTGGTGCTCGGCGACGACATGCTCTGGGATCTGGATCTCGCAGCCACCAACCATCGCGCCTGAACGCCGCAGCCGATCGCATGCCGCGTAAGGCCGGTGGCCGCCGAACTCAGCGCGGCGGCAAGGCCAGCAGATCGACGTGCCCGACGCGCAAGGCGCCGTGGGCCACCTGCTGCAAGCGGCGCTCGCACCAGGCGCGCACACGCGCGGCGTCTGCCGGGGATTGCTCGGCCGCCGCTCGCGCCATGCCCTCGGCCATGGCGCGCTGCATGGCCTCGGCGCCGGCAACACCGGGGTGAATCGACCAGTCGCTGCGCGCCAGTCGCACGCGCCACCCCGTCGCGCGCAGGGCGCTCGCGAGCGTGTGTGCCGCTCGCGGGCCTTGCGCTGGCCCCAGGCCCTTGTCGCGGAGCTGGTGCGCGGCAAAGCACCGGGCCACGAAGGCGTCATCGGCATCGCGTGGTTCCCAGGCGTGGCGACCGTCCACGTTCAGGGCGAACAACAGCGCCGTGCGAGATGCCCTGGCCAGCCCGGCCAGCCGCAGGAGCCAGGCCTTGCCTGCCAGATCGAGCAAGGCCGAGGCGGTGACCAGGTGCGCGGATTGCCATGGCAATCGCTCCAGATCGGCGGCCAGATCGGCCCGATGCCGAAGCACCTTTACCGGGCCGTCCGCCTCATCGCGCTGCAACACACCACCGGGCAGCCGCTGAAAACCGGCCTGCCCCGCCCAGCGCCGCAGCAAGGCGGCGTCGCGGTCCACCACCAGCCACTCTTGCGGCCCGCCCAAGTGCGGCGCGAGCCAGCGCAGGTTGGCACCGGTGCCGCAGCCCAGGTCGATCACGCGCCAGGGGCCACTGGCCGGACGCTGTGCCTGCAGCGCTGGCAACAAGCGGGCGCTGAGTTCGCGCGCCGCCGTGTCGAAAGGTTCGCGCAGCGCCAGCCAGTCGGCGTCGAAGCGTTCGCGGCGGCTCATCGGGCATCTCCACACAAGGGTTCAATGGCATTTGCAAAGCGCGTCGCCTGCGCTGCCCACGTGGGCAACTGGCGTGCGGCCACACGCGCGCCAGTGGCCAGCCGCGCGCGCAACGCGGCGTCGCTGATCACGGCGGTCAGCGCCTCGCGCCAGGCGGCCTCATCGTCGGGAGGTACCAGCAAGCCGGCTTGTGCGGGCACGGTCTGCGCCAGCGCGCCGGCCCGGCTGGCCACGATGGGCAGGCCGTGCAACAGCGCTTCGTTGATCACCATGCCGTAGCCCTCGTGGCGTGAGGCCAACACGAAAACGTCGGCCTGCGCATAGCGTACGTGCAGCGCTTCATCAGGCAGCTCGCCGTGCCAGTGCACGCGGCCCGCGAGCGGGCCACTGGCCGTGCTGTCCTTCAGGCGTTGCGCCAGCGCGGCGTCGTGCGTGGGGCTGCCCACGCAATGCAGGGCCCAGGGCAGGTCGGACATGGCAGCGAGCGCGCGCAGCAGCAGCGCGTGGTTCTTGCGTGGTGTGAGGGTGGCCACGCACAGCAATTGCACGTTGTCATCCGCGCGCGCAACGGCTGCGGTTGACGCATGCACCGGGTCGATGCCGGGCACCACCACCGCGATGCGCTCGTGCGGCACGCCCAGCGCCTGCACGTCGGCCACCGTGGCCGGGCTGGTGACGATCACCCGCTGGGCAAACGCCAGCGCCGCGGCCTCGGCCACGCGCAAGGCCTGCGCCTGCGACGTATCGAGCCCTGTCTCCAGGTGCAGCGGGTGGTGCACCAGCGCCACCCAGCGCAGGCGCCGTGCGTGCGCGGCCACCACGTCGCCCAGCACGCCGAACGCCAGGCCATCGGCCACCACGCAGCAGCCATCGGGCAGCTGCGCGAAGCGGTGTTGTGCCTCGGCAAGCGTGGCTGCATCGGGCCAGGGCCATGCCCCGTCGATGCGCAACACCGACACGGCCCAGCCCGATGCGCGCAGCGCTTCGAGCAGGCGCCGGTCGTACGCGTAGCCGCCCGTGGGCGTATTCAGGTCACCGGGGACCAGCAGCACACAGGCCGGTGCAGCCGCCATGCGGGATCAGCGACCGAGCGCGGCTTCGTAGGCGGCCGAGGCCACGTGCGATTCGTTGAGCGACACACGCATCGCCGTGAGCCCGCCGCTGGCGCTGCCCGGCACCGCGTGCGGCCCCATCGCGCCGGCGGCGATGCGCTGCGCCAGGCGCTGGAACAGCGCGTGCGCCAGAAACTCGGTGGTCGTGTTCTGGCCGGCGAACTCGGGCAATTCATCGAGGTTGCGGTAGTTCAGCCGCGCCAGCTCCTCGCGCAGCACCTGGGTGGCCAGGCCGATGTCGACCACCAGGCCATCGGGGTCGAACGCCGGGCGGCGCACCTCGAGGTCCACCACGTAAGTGGCGCCGTGCAGGGCCTGCGCAGGGCCGAAGACGGCGCCGCGAAAGCTGTGGGCAATCATGAAATGGTCGCGAACGGTGAGGGAGAACATGCGCGGTTCCGGTCGGGTTTCGTGGGGTGATCAGGCGGGATGATCAGGTGGTGTAGTCGATGCGCTGGCACAGGGTTTCGGTGTCGCCAGCGGCCAGGCGCTGCAGCACCTGCGGCAGGTCTTCAAACGGTGCATGGTGGGTGATGAGGCGATCCAGCGCCGGGTCGGTAAGCAGCGACAGCGCCAGGGCCAGACGTTGCCCGTGGCTCCAGCGCGCGCGCTGCGCAGCGGCCACCTGCCCCACCTGCGAGCTGCGCAGCGTGAGCCGCTGCGCATGAAAGCCCTCGCCCAGTGGCACCTCAACGCGGCGCGTGCCGTACCAGCTGAGCTCCAGCACGGTGGCCTCGAAGCCAGCCAGGCGCAGTGCCGTGGCCAGGCCTGCGCTCTGCCCGCTGGCATGCACCACGAGATCGGCACCCTCGCTGGCCTGCGCCGGCAAGGCGAACGAGGCACCCAGCGCCTGCGCGATGTCGGCGCGTGCGGCCTGCGTGTCCACCACCTGCACCCGGCAGCCGGGCACCCGCGCGGCCAGCCACGCCACCAACAGGCCCAGCGGGCCGGCCCCTACCACGCTCACGCGGTCGCCCACACGCGGCGGCGCGTCCCACATCGCGTTGATGGCGGTCTCCAGATAGGCTGCCAGCACCGCGCGCGCCGGCGGTAAGCCATCGGGGAGCGGCGTCACGGCGGCCGCAGGCACCTGATAGACCGTCTGGTGCGGGTGCAGGCAGAACACGGTGCGCCCGATCAGCCCCGGCGGCCCGGCCTCGATCACGCCCACGTTCACGTAACCGTATTTCACCGGCGCGGGAAACTCGCCCCCCTGGAACGGTGCGCGCATGCGTTCGGTTTCGCTCGGCGGCACCTCGCCGCGGAAGACCAGCGTCTCGGTGCCTCGGCTGATGCCGCTGTGCAGGCTGCGCACGCGCACCTCGCCCTCGCGCAACGGGGCAAGCGGTTCGGGGCGGATCTCGGCCCGAGACGGGCCGACCACCCAGCAGGCGCGGGCATTCGGGTGGGGGGATTGCATGAAAACGACTTCGCAGTGAACCTCGCGACTGTCCGGTCATCTTAGAGCCCACCACCGCAAGCTGCCATGCGCCCTTCCCTTGCACCCCCGCCGCCCTCGGCCATCCTGGATGGCCCGGCCCTGCGCCGCGACGCCGCCCGCGCGCTGGCAACCACCGCACTGCTGCTCGGGCTGGTGGCGGGCGCACTGGGTGCCAGCGGCTTCGGCGCCGATTTCGTGGCCAAGGCGCTGGCCGTGTATGCCGTCGGGTGCTGGCTGGTGTGGCGCGGACTGGCCGGCTGCGCACACCCGCACCCGCGCTTCGGCGCCGCCAACCGCATCACCCTGGGTCGCCTGGCCGGCATGGCCACGGTGGCCGCACTGCTCGGCGAGGCGGTGCCCGCCGCGCCGCCTTCGGCCGCGCCGGTGGGTGGCTGGGTGCTGATCGTGGCCGCCACGCTGATCGCCGTGCTGGACGCCGCCGATGGCGCGCTGGCCCGCCGCCAGGGCCTGGCAAGCGCGTTCGGCGCACGCTTCGACATGGAGACCGACGCCGCCTTCACGCTGGTGCTCAGTGCCCTGGTGTGGCAGGCCGGGCAGGCCGGCGCCTGGGTGCTGGCCTCGGGCCTCATGCGCTACGCCTTCGTGGCCGCCGCCTGGGCGCTGCCCTGGCTGACCGCACCACTGCCGCCCAGCCGGCGTCGCCAGGCGGTGTGCGTGGTGCAGATCACCGCCCTCATCGTCTGCCTCGGCCCCATCGTGCCGCCGGCCCTGGCCACGGCGATTGCCGGGCTGAGCCTGCTGTTGCTCACCGCCTCATTCGCCATCGACATCCACCACCTGGCGCGGCATCGCGCCACTTTCCGGGAGAGCCGCGCATGAAAACCCTGCCCACCCTGGCCGCGCTCGCGCTGACCGCCCTGCTGGGCACCGGCGCCGCCCTGGCACAGCCCCAGCGCTATGAGATCGACCCCGACCACCTTTCGCTCGGCTTTCTGGTCGACCACATCGGCTACGCCAAGGTGCTGGGCATGTTCCGCTCGGCACGCGGCAGTTACCGCTTCGACGAGGCCACCGGCACGCTGTCGGACGTGCGCATCGAGGTCGACACCGCCAGCGTGTTCAGCAACCAGCGCAAGCGCGACGACCACCTCAAGGGGCCGGACTTCCTCAACAGCGGCGAATTTCCGCGCATGGTGTTCACCGCCAGCAGTGCCCGGCGCACGGCCGATCGGCAGTACGAAATCACGGGCCAACTCGAACTGCTGGGCAAGAGCCAACCGCTCACGCTGCAGGCCACCTGGAACAAGAGTGCCGAATCGCCGCTGGGCGGCTTCGGGCGCAAGCCCTATGTGATGGGCGTGTCCGCGCGCGGCAGCTTCAAGCGCAGCGCCTACGGCATGAACTACGCCGTGGCCAACGGCTGGGTCGGTGACACGGTCGATCTGATCATTGAATTCGAGGCGGTGCGCCAGTGATGGCAGCCGCATGGCTGCGCGCCGGCCTGGCCTTCTTCATTCTCAACACCCTGCTCACGTTCGAGAACCGCTGGCCCGGGCTGGGCGTGCTCTACATGCCGCGGCTCTCGTTCGAGCTCTGCCTGGGGCTGGCGCTGCTGGCGGCCTGGGTGGCCTGGCGCGGCGTGCCCACGCCACGCGCCACCACCGCGCTGGCGTTCGGCTTCGTGTTGCTGGTGGCCGTGCGCTACCTCGACGTGACCGTGCCCGCGGTGATGGGCAGACCGGTCAATCTGTACTGGGATGGCCGCCACGCGTTCGAGTTGATCCGCGTGGTCGGGCAATCGTGGTCCTGGTGGCACGTGACGGGCGCCTTGTCAGCGCTGCTGCTGGGCGCTTCGTTGTTGCTGGTGGTGGCGCGCTGGGGCATGGCGACCCTGGCCCATGCGCTGGCCACCTTGCCCAGCTTGCGCCGCGGCAGCGGCCTGGCGGCGGGCGCGTTCTCCCTGTGTTTTGTTGCCTATGTGCCCGATGAGCGGGACACGCGCTGGTTCTTTTCGCTGCCGCTCACGCCCACCTTGATGCAGCAGGCCACGCTACTCACCCAGGCGGCGTGGCCCGGGCAAGCCGATGCCACCCTTGGCCCCGGGCCGGCGTTCGACACCGACCTGCACGCGCTGCGCACCCCCGAGGGCTCGGCCGACGTGATATTGATGTTCGCCGAGTCCTACGGCGCGGTCGCGTTCGACGACGCGGCGATGCAAACCACGCTGGCCCCGGCTCGCGCACGGCTGCTGGATGCCATCGATGCCAGCGGGAGACAGGTGGTCTCGGCGCGCGTGCGCGCGGCCACCTTCGGCGGCGCGTCATGGTTGTCGCACGCCAGCCTTCTTTCGGGCATTGCCATCGACGAACCAGCCCGCCACAACCTGTTGCTCGCCAGCGAGCGGCCCACGCTGGTGCAGCACTTCGCGCGCCACGGCTACCGCACGGTGGGCTGGATGCCGGGCATCAAGCGCCCCTGGCCCGAAGGCGCGTTCTATGGCTTCGAGCGCCTCGCCGACGATGCCCGGCTGGGTTACAGCGGTCCCGACGTCGGCTACTGGCGCATTCCCGACCACGCGGCGATGGAACTGCTGCAGGCGCAGGAGTTGAACAGCAGCCCCCGCAAGCCGGTGTTCGCGGTGTTCCCGACCACCAGCACCCACGCACCCTTTCACCCGCTGCCAACGCTGCCAGGCGAGTCGGCCGCCGACGGCGACACCGGGTCGACCGCCGAGCGCTACACACGCAGCCTGCGCTACCAGTTCCGCTGGCTCGCACGGCATCTGGCGGTCACCGATCCATCGCGCCAGGTGTTGATCGTCGTGGGCGACCACCAGCCGCCCGGCGGACTGGCCGGACGCGATGCCTCCTGGGACGTGCCGGTGCACGTGATCGCCAGTGACCCGGCGCTGATCCGCCGATTCGAGAATCTGGGTTTCACCGCAGGCCTGCAGCCCAGCGATGCGGCGCTGGGTGACATGCACGAACTCACACGCGCCTTGCTGCTGGCCTTTGACGGCCGCAGCGAACACCACTGAGGTTCAGTCAGGCAACCAGGCGTGCACATCGCCCGACGGTGCATCGGCCGCCAGCGCCTGCAGCCAGGCACGCAGGGCGTCCGCTGGCTCGCCATCGGGTCGCATCAGATGCAGCCGCTCGCCCAGCGAGGCGGCGTAGCGGTAACGCTGTGGCCCCGCGAGCTGTTCGAGGCGGTCGATGCATGACAGCGCCACATCGCGCACCGCCGGCACGTACTCGAACGACAGGGCGGGCAACGGCTGGTTCAGGCCGAGGAGCACCTCCAGCTCGAAACCTTCAACGTCGATCTTCACGAAATCCGGCCGGCCGTGTACCGCGATCAGTGCGTCCAGCGTGCTCACCGCCACCTCGGGGCCGGACTGCCAGCGCACGCCCTCGAACGACGGCGCGGCACCCGCGCGCGCCACGAAATCGCCCGACAGCGTGGCCACCGTGGGCGTGCGCGGGCTGCTGAGCAGCGGTGCGCGACCCGGCGCGCGACCGAGCGCACCGTCCACCAGATACACCCGCGTATCGTGGCCGTAGCGCCGCGCCAGGCGCGCTGCCAATTCGGGCTGCGGCTCCACCGCCACCACCCGAGCGCCCAGGTCCAGGAACGCCTGCAGCCGGTTGCCCGTGTGCGCGCCGACGTCGAACGCCAGCCCACCAGCGGGCACGAAGCGCCGGTAGAAGCGCCGCAACTGCGCGCGCCGCCAGGGAATGCCGTGGTAGACCAGCAGCGAGCGCCAAAGGCCCAGGCGGCGATCCAGCGCTTCAGACCAGACGTTCGGACAAGCCATGGGCGGCCAAGAGCCAATCAGGCTGCTTTGGTGAACAGGGCCACACCTGGCAAGCCCTTGAAGTGCGCGTCGCAGGTGAGCAGGTCCACTCCTTGATGGCGCGCGGTCGCATAGACAATGGCGTCGGCCGTGGCCAGTTTGTGCGCTCTGTGCAAGTCCGCGGCGAGCAATGCAACGGTTGTGTCCAGTGGCACCACCACGCACTTCTGCGTGTACGCGATCACCTGATCGGCCTGCTCCTCGCCAAGCTCACGCACCAACCACTTCGACAGTTCAAGCTGCACGATGGTCGGCACGACGCACTGCGCTTTGTCGGGGATGTGCTTCCCCAGCTTCCTGCCCAGTGCACTGCCGGTGAGCCATTCGATCCAGGCCGAGGTATCGACCACGACCGGCGCCGCCGCCATCAATAGCGGTCCTTGCGGTCGCGATAGCCGTCGGTGCGGGCGCCCTTGGCGATGCCAGCCAATTGCTCTCGCTCAGGCACCGGCATCACCAGCACGCCTTTGCCCTTCGGGATGAACACGAACTCCTGACCCGCCTGCCAGTGCTGCTCTTCGCGCACGACTTTGGGAATGGAGATCTGGAACTTGCTGGAAAGGGTGGCAGTGGCAGCGGCGGTCATTTTCGTAACTTTGCGGCATCGATCAAGGTTTGGTAAGAATACCGCATTCGACCAGATCGGACAAAGACCGTCCGCTTCCGCTCACTCCCACTCGATCGTCAACTCGAACCTGGACGCCCGGGCGTAGCAGGGCCGGCGACCGGACGCAGGCCGTTTGGTACCGGCGCCGATACCGACAATCTGCCATGCCTTTGCGCTCTGCATCAAACTGGTCTCATCAAGGGCCATATCGGTCCGACGTTAAAGTATCGCAAAAGGACCCGCACTGCCCCGTCCGCTGATTGCGACGCTGAGGCATTTCGACCCGTCGAGCGCCACCGAATGGGCCCAGAGAATCGGCCAATGTGCGAGGCCTGACGGTATCGGCGCGGATGGTTCCAAAGGACTTGACGGTATCGGCGACGATGCCTCTCCTCGGAGCTGACGGTATCAGGGCGGTGCGCGCTCCAGGCTTGAGGTGCCGGCGCCAGGTGGTGTCTTCCAGGCGCCTGAGGCCGATACCGTCGGCACGGGAGCGAACGCGGCGACATCTCGTCGCAGAACTCCAAATGTGCGATGTTCGCGAAGCGCGAATGAGTGGCTGCGGCACGGTGCGCCTGGCTGGTGCCCACCGAGGCCTATGCCAACTCTGGACCAACCCGCCGGATGCGTTGGAGGAGGCGTTGCTGACGCGCGGGACCAGAATGGCGGTTGGCTGGCGCTCGTCGCTTGGGAGACACCTCGTGATTCGCATAGCAGCATTCCTGCTTGTCACGCTCTTCGTCATCAGCCCTGCCGGGGCAGCCGATCCCACGCCTGAACATTGGCAACCGCTCGCGCGGCTGATCGGCACCTGGTCCGGAAGCTCCGCCGGATCGGCCGGCGAGGCCATCGTGCAGCGGCGTTATGTGTTCGTGATGGGCGGTCGCTACATCCACGAAACCAACACCTCCACCTATCCGCCGCAGGAGAAGAACAAGAACGGCGAAGTGCATGAGCACTGGGGGATGTTCAGCTACGACAAGCCGCGCAAGACGCTGGTACTGCGCCAGTTCCACATCGAGAGCTTCGTCAACACCTACCGGCGCATCGAACCGCCTGCCGGCTCGACAGCCACGCTGGTGTTCGAGAGCGAGTCGTTCGAGAACTTCAACAATGCGTGGAAGGCTCGCGAGAGTTACGAGTTCCCGTCCGACGACGAGCTCGTCGAGGTCTTTGAGCTGGCGCCACCGGGCCAGCCCTACCGCGTGTACAGCCGCACCCAGTTGAGGCGCACATCACGATGACGGGTCTGCCGGCTGGCGTGTGGGTGTGGGACTTGCTGCTGCGCGGCGCAGTCGGTGGCGTGCTGGCCTTCCATCTGATCCACCTCGCGCTGCCTGGCCCGCGGGCCGCCACGCGGGCGGCACTGGCGGTGTTCACGTTGTCGCTCGTCGCCTACCTGTTCTGCCAGCGAAGTGAATTGCTGTTCATGCTGCCGCGGCCCCTCGCCCTGCTCACGCTGGCGCTGTGCACCAGCAGCACGGCCTGGCTGTGGCTCGCCGCGCGTGGGTTGTTCGACGACCGTTTCGCGCTGACCGTTCCCCTGCTCGCGCCACCGATCGCGCTGACGCTGATCGGCCTGGCGGACAACGTCCCGCAGATGGATGCAGCACTCGCCAGGCTGCCCAGGCCCGAAGGCGGCACGCTCGAGCACCTGCACGCCCTGGCGATGCTCGGCTTTACCGCTGCCGCGCTGTGGGAGGTGGCGCGCGGCTGGCGTGACGACCTGGTGGAGCCCCGCCGGGCGGTGCGCCGCTGGGTGGCCTTGGGCATCGGCGTCTATGCCGCCGTGGCGCTAGTGGTCGAACTGGCGGTGCGCGGGCGTCCAGTCGGCGCGCTGCTGCCGGCGTTGCACGTGCTGGGTATCGGCAGCGTTGCGCTGGCGCTGGCGGTGCTGGTGGCACGACGTTCGCTCGGCGCCATCCTTGGCCCGCCGCCCGAACCCGAAATGAGCGGCCCGGCGCCCGAAGAGCCGCTGGCCGATCGCCCTGCCGCCGCCCCATCTCCAGCGATGGCGCGCCTGACCCGCGCGATGACCGAGGAACAGGCCTACCGCCGCGAAGGCCTGACGCTGGCCGAGCTGGCCAAGACGCTGGAGGTTGGTGAAGCCGTGCTGCGGCGGCTGATCAACCAGGAGCTCGGTTACCGCAACTTCAACGACTTCCTGCACCACTACCGCTTGCAGGAGGCCGCGCAGCGCCTGACCAGCGAAGACCTGCCGATCCTCAGCATCGCGCTCGAATGTGGCTACGGCTCGATCGGACCGTTCAACCGCGCCTTCCGGCAGCGTTTCGGGATGACTCCGACCGAGTACCGGGCTGCAGCCCGCATGGAGCGGCATCGGCAGGCCGTCTGAGCTGCTTCGGCGACGTTTCGGCCAGACTTTGCGACGAATCGGCCAGACCGGAAGGGGGTCGCTGGCCACGATGAGGGCATCCCAACCCCATCGGAGGCCTCCTGTGCAAGATCCATCCCTGCCCCAATTGGCGCTGACCATCCTCGCCATCGACTTCCTGCGCTACGGGCTGGCCGCCGGCACGGTCTGGCTGCTGGTGGAGGTGCTGCTCGGTCGCCGCCTGGCCGGCCGGCGCATCCTCGACGGCACGCGCCAGCCCGGGCAGGTGCGGCGCGAGTTCAGCTACTCGATTGCGACGGTGGTCATCTTCGCCGCCAACGGGATGCTGATCTGGCTGCTGTCAAAGGCCGGGACGGTCGAGATCTACGCCGACGTGGCCGAACGCGGATGGGTCTGGTGGTGGGCCAGCCTGGTGCTGATCATCGTCGCGCACGATGCGTGGTTCTACTGGACCCACCGAGCCCTGCATCACCGGCGCTGGTTCCGCGCCGTGCATGGCCGCCATCATGCATCCCTGCACCCGACACCCTGGGCAGCCTACGCCTTCCATCCGGTCGAGGCGCTGGTGCAGGCGGTCTTCCTGCCGCTGTTCCTGCTGGTCGTGCCGATGCACGAAGGCGCGATCGCAGTGTTCCTCGTGCACATGATCCTGCGCAACACGATCGGCCATTGCGCCCACGAGCTGCTGCCCTGGCGCTGGACGCCGCGCGGCTGGCTGGGCTGGGTCACGCCGGTCAGTCACCACCACTTCCATCACGCCCGCAACCGCGGCAACTTCGGCCTCTACTTCACCTGGTGGGACCGCTGGTGCGGCACCGAGGACCCGGACTACTTGCGCCATGGCGACGCGCGCTTCGGCAAGGCCAAGGCTGCGGGGCAGTCGGCATGAAGGCCGCGCTGATCCTGGCGACGAGTGTGCTGTTCAGTGCGCCGCAGGCGCATGCGCAGCCCGGCGCAACGGGCGGCGTGACCGGTGAATGGTGGACCCCCGGCTTCAACGCACGGGTCCGCATCGAGCCCTGCGGCGACGCGGTCTGCGGACGCATCGTGTGGCTGTGGGACGAAGCGCCGAAGGGCGTTGCCGACAGGAGCCCGCTGATCGGTCGCCTGGTGATCGACCGGATACAGGCCGCCGAAGCGGGCTTCTGGCGCGGTGGGCGCCTCTACAACCCGGAGGATGGGCGCGACTACAAGGGCTCGCTCCAGCTGCAGTCGCCGCAGCGGCTGGTCGTCGACGGCTGCGTGCTGTTCATCTGCCAGACCCAGGTCTGGCGCCGCGCCGACCCGGGCCGGTGCCCGCCGGTCGCAGCGCCCTCGCTTCAATAGCCGCGCAGCCGGTTGTAGGTCGCGACCTGCTCGGGCGAGAGCAGCTCGACCATCGCCAGGTGGTAGCGCAGATGGGTTTCGCGCAATTGGCCCTGCGCCACGGCCGCGTTGTGCGTCGCGGTCCGCAGGGCGCCGGGCGTGGCCGCCTTGGTCTTGAAGAGTGCATCAAGCGCCCCCTCGGCCGCGATGACTTCCTCCCCAGCGGATTTGGCCTCCTGCTGCATCTGTGCGAACAGCGCCTGCGTGCGGCTCTTCTGCTCGGCTGTCAACTTCAGCGGCTCGGCCAGCTCGAGCGCGTGCGAGGGGCCCGGGTAGCCGTTCAGCTCGGCCGGCAGCGCCAGCGACATGCCCTTGCCGGCCCGCAGGTCGCTCAACTGCTGTTCGGACAAGGCCTTGATGGCACGCTCCTGCATGCCGGCATAAGGGCCATGGGCCTGCTTGGACGGCGTGGCCGCCCCGTGCTCGCGATGGTTCGCACCCGTGTGCTGCGCAAAGGCCGCTGGCAGCCATGCGCAGAGAGCCACCAGGGCAAGTTGGAAGGGTTTCATGCGTCGCGCTCCGTTGCTCAGATCTTCTTCGCAGCTCGCGTGTAGGTGTTGATTTCCACGCAAAGCTGACCCGGGGGGGGTGCGGTACAAATCTTGGACTGGTTAAGCGACGATTCCGAGGCTGCGTCGGTACTCGACTGGACTGAGAGAGCCCAGAGAGATCTTGATCCGCTTCTCGTTGTACCAGCGAATGTAGGCG
>NZ_JAMBNO010000036.1 GCF_023715105.1 Hydrogenophaga intermedia
GTTTGACCCATTCGTTGAGGGTCTGGGGCACGCAGCCGATCTTGGCCGCGATCGATTCAATGGCCGCCCACAGCGAGGGGTACTCGCCCCGGTGCTCCTGCACCATGCGCACGGCGCGCTCGCGCACCTCGGGTGAGAACTTGTTCGACTTCTTGTTCATGGCTCAATCCTCTCAGAGAAAAGAGCCTCCTCAAATCCCGGGGCGGTTCACACTTCTGGTTTGGCGCGGTCGCGCGGAAGTCACGTTGCAGAACGTTGGGCACGCGCGCATCGCTCACGCCCGGGACCTGCCAGGAGTACTTCTTCGCCCGAATCAACGCGCGCAACCCCATCTTTTGCATCAGACGCTGCACGCACTTGTGGTTGACCGGTTCCGCCATTGATTTGCACAGCGCAGCCGTGATCCGCCGGTAGCCGTAGCGACCCTTGTGCTTGTCATAGACAGTACGGATCTTCACCTCCATGGCACTTGAGTCGGCGCGCTGGCTCGCTTTGCAATGGTAGTAGTACGTGCTGCGTGCCAGGCCCGCCACCAGCAACAAGTCCGCCAATTTGTGGTGATGCCTCAACCCGGTAATCAGGCGCGCCTTGTCGGCGCAGCTGACTTCTTCGACCGGATCAAGGCCTGCAATTTTTTTAGGTACGCGACCTCCGCGCGCAGTCGGTCGTTCTCTTCCCGCAGGGTGTTCTCCGCATCGGCAACGACCGTTCTCGACATCGCTGCAGAGCGTCGTTCTGGCTTCATATTGGGTTGTTCTTCTTTCCCGCTCTCAAGCGCCTGCCGGTGGACTTGATCGAGATTGCGTCGCCAGACCACAACCTGGTTGGGATTGCGGATGTCATAGAGCGCGGCGACCTGACGACTGGAGAGCTGCTCACGATCCTGATGGGACAGCACCTGCAGTTTGAATTGCGCACTGTACGCGCTGTACTTGGGGCGCAATCCGTCGATGCCATGCAGACGGTAGCGGCTCACCCACATGCGGATCTTCTCCTCGGGGATCGACCACCGCCGCGCCAAAAGCTTCGCACCGCCTTCGCCGGCCAAGAAGCTCTGGACAACTTCCAGCTTGAACTCCGTTTCGTACTTCCTCATGTAACCCCTTGAAGTTCGTCCAACTTCTGGGGGTCAGTTCAATCCCGGGGCGGTTCACAGCGTCTGAAGGAACAGTACGAAAGTGCATTGAAGTCTTCGGGGGATCCGTCGAAGGATCCTGTCCTTGCGCTTCGGCGCCGCAGGTTGCAGCAAGCCAAGGGGTCAGGGTACCTCACGCTCTACACCACGGCTGACGGGGAGCGCATGCCGATTGGCGATGTGCCTCGATGGATGCCCAACGCCGAGGTGGTTCGGGTCTGCTTTCGTGTGGAGGGGATCTGGCGCAATCGCTTTCGTGTTCGGATCCAGGGCGTTCACTCCTCAGACACATTCAAGGCGTCTGCCACGACACTCGCCGAGCTCAGGAGGAGAAAGTCCGCCTTGCTTTTTCGCGAGTCAGCCGTGTTTGGTTACATGGCCGGATGCGTTCTGTTGGATTCGGTCGACAACGGAGTCCTCCTCGCCGCGGATGTGCATATCGACCGTAGATGGGCGACTGGGCAGATCGGACGATGGAGCGTCCACGAGGTGCCGGTGAAGATCGCTCAGACTGACCGAGCTGAATACTTGGGCCAACAGGAGATACCGGGCATGGATACGACTGTCCTGACTATGGCCACGCAGCAAGTGGAAGAGTTTGGCGAAGCGGAAAACGACGGCGAGGCTGAGGACGGGCAGTTCGCGGCCTGATTTCCACCGGTGGCGCGACGTGCACCAGACTGAAGCTATGGACCTAGGGCGGCCTATAACAACTGCGGAAAGCGCTGCCGAGACCGCTCTAGCTCAGGCAGCAGCTTGTCCACGATGGCATTCGCGTCCATGCGACTGGTTGCGACGGACAGGCTCATGGCCGCAACAACATTGCCTTGAGCATCACGAATCGGGACGGCGATGGATCGCAAGCCTACCTCCAGCTCCTGATCGCAAACGGCAAAACCCTGGCGCTGCGCCATATCGATCTGCTGCATGATCTTGGGCACGCTGGTGATGGACTTGGGTGTTAGTGCGGGCCGGCTCATACGGTTGAGCATGAAGCGCACCCAATCGCGCGACTGCCCACCGAGTAGCACACGGCCAGTCGCGCTTGCAAACGCCGGCAGGCGAGCGCCGACGCCCAAGCCGACCGACAAGCTTCGCCTGTGGGTGGCGCGAGCGACAAACACCACGTCTTGCGCATCCAGAACAGCCATTGATGCGGACTCTTTGGTTCGCTCTGCCAAGGTTTCCAGAATCGGCTGAGCGATGCGAGTGAGTTGGTCGGACACCACGAAGGCCTCCCCCAATCGCAGAGTGCGCGCCGCCAAGCGGAACTGGCGCCCTGTCTGTGCCGCATAGCCGAGGCGACAAAGGGTATGCAATGAGCGCCTCACCGAGGCTTTGGTGTTACCCGTGAGCGTTGCCAACTCGCTCAGCGTTGCAGTTCCACGCAGCTGACCGAAGGCTTCGATGATGGCCAGTCCCTTCTCCAGAGCCATCACGTACTCCCGGTCGTTCACCAGTGAGCTGACTTCTCCCGTCGGTTGGTTCATCTTTAGACTCTCCGCAGTTCGCATAGCGAACATTTTGTTCGTTTTATTTGACCCTGATCAAACCCGAAAGCTAGACTGCCCCTTGTGTGCGTGACAACCACGAACACCCACGACAACCCGACGAGTAGAGGACAGACAATGAACGTTCGCAATCGCTTGACCCGACGCCAGGTGGCGCTGACATCTCTGGGCTGTATAGCCGGCGTGTTGATTCCCGGGGTGGCACACGCTCAGAGGCCAGTCTCTGACAAGGTCCTGCGTCTGGTGGTACCTTTTCCCGCGGGTGGTACCGCCGATGTGCTTCCCCGCATCCTCGCTGAGAAGATGCGCGACGCATTTCCCGCGGGTATCGTGGTCGAGAACAAAACCGGCGCCGGAGGCAACATCGGGGGCGAGTTCGTGGCGCGCGCCGAGCCCGATGGTGGCACCTTGCTTGTCTCGCCACCCGGCCCTATCGCCATCAACCATCACTTGTACAAGTCGATGACCTTCGACCCCACCAAGTGGGTACCCGTGACGGTGGTGGCTACGGTGCCCAACGTTCTGGCAGTCAGTAACAAGGTACCCGCCGCCAACCTGGCGGAGTTTGTCGCCTACCTGAAGGCAAACCCCGACAAGGTGACCTACGCTTCCCAAGGCAACGGGTCGACATCGCACCTCACCGCAAACCTGTTCATGCAGCTCACCGGTACGAAGATGGTGCACGTCCCCTACCGTGGCACGGCCCCTGCGCTCACGGACCTGGTGGCCGGCCAAGTGGACGTGTTCTTCGACAACATTGCATCCTCTGCTCAGTACCACCAGGCTGGGCGCATCAAGGTGCTGGCTGTCGCGGACGGAAAGCGCTCAAACGCCCTGCCGCAAGTGCAAACCTTTGCAGAGCTCAGCCTGCCCGCCATGCAAGCCGTCACTTTCTTCAGCGTCGTTGCGCCTCCTGGCACGCCCCCCTCTGCTGTGCAAGCAATCCAGCAGCAGTTCTCTGCCGCCTTGGCATTGCCGGACGTACGCCAGAAGTTCGCGGCGCAAGGCGCCGATCCTGGCGGGCAGACACCTCAAGAGACCACCGCCTTCATTCGCGGTGAGTCTGAAAAATGGGCTCACGTCATCAAGACCGCCAACGTCACCATCGATTGATCGTTTCTCCCCATGCAAGTGCAGACTATTCGTTGGGCCGACAAGCTCACCCGCGTTCCCTTTGACGTCTATGCAGACAACGACGTGTATCTGCAAGAACAGGAGCGAATATTTCAAGGGCCAAGCTGGCACTACCTGTGCCTGGAGGCGGAGATTAGCGACGACGGCCAGTACCGAACCACGTTCATCGGTGATACGCCTGTTGTGGTGGTTCGGGACGCCGATGGCGAGATCTACGGTTTCGAGAACCGCTGCGCGCACCGAGGAGCATTGATCGCACTGGAAAAGTCCGGCCGGGCCGAGAGTTTCCAGTGCGTCTATCACGCGTGGAGCTACAACCGACAGGGAGACCTCACGGGTGTCGCCTTCGAGCAGGGCGTGAGGGGACAAGGTGGCATGCCACCCGATTTCTGCAAAGAGCACCACGGGCCGCGAAAGCTTCGCATCGCGAGCTACTGCGGCTTGGTGTTCGGCAGCTTCAGTGACGACGTGCCCCCCATAGAGGAGTACTTGGGCGACGAGATTTGCGCGCGCATCGAACGGGTGCTTCACAAACCCGTCAAGGTCATTGGACGCTTCACCCAGGCACTTCCCAACGACTGGAAGCTCTACGTGGAGAACGTTCGGGACAGTTATCACGCAAGCCTGCTGCACCTGTTCTTCACGACGTTCGAGATCAATCGTCTTTCGCAAAAGGGCGGCGTGATCGTCGACGAATCCGGCGGCAACCATGTGAGCTTCTCCATGATCGACCCCGCGGCCAAGGATGCGTCCTATCGCGAGCAAGGGCTGCGATCAGATCACGACCGGTATCGACTTAAGGATCCGAGCCTTTTGGCGGGGTTCGACGAATGGTCGGACGGCATCACGCTTCAGATCCTGTCGGTGTTTCCGGGTTTCGTTCTGCAACAGATCCAGAACTGCCTCGCTGTTCGGCAGGTTCTACCCAAGGGACCCGATAGAAGCGAGCTCAACTGGGTCTACCTGGGATTCGAAGACGATACGCCCGAGCAAACACAAGTTCGGTTGAAGCAGTGCAACCTCGTGGGGCCGGCAGGCTTCATTTCGATGGAAGATGGTGCAGTGGGCGGCTTCGTTCAGCGCGGGATTGCGGGAGCGCGCGGACTTGAAGCTGTCGTGGAGATGGGTGGTGACGTGGTGGCCTCCGGGGAAGGCCGGGCCACAGAAACCTCGGTACGCGGCTTCTGGAAGGCTTATCGTCAGCACATGGGGGTCGCGGCGTGATGGATCTCAACAGCGTCATGGCGTTCAATGCCGCCTATGCCGATGCCATCGACAGCGATCGACTGGAGGAATGGCCTGACTTCTTTACTTCAGACGCCCGCTACCGGGTGACGAACATCGAGAACGAACAAGAGGGCCTGCCGGCAGGGGTGATCTGGGCCAACTCGCGCAACATGCTGATCGATCGAGTCGCAGCCCTGCGTGAAGCAAACGTCTACGAACGCCAGCGATATAGGCATTTGCTCGGCGTTCCGATGATCGGCTCCTTGAATGAGAACGGCCTTTCGGCCCGAACCCCCTTCATGGTGGCGCGCATCATGGCAACCGGCGAGACCTTGTTATTCGCAACAGGCGTCTATCGGGATCAATTTGTCCTCGATGAGGGGCGACTGCTCCTGGCAGAGCGTGTGGCTGTGTGCGACAGCACCGTGACAGACACGCTCATGGCATTGCCGTTGTAACTTGGAACAACATTGAAGCGCATTGCCCTCACACTGGGCGATCCCAATGGGGTCGGACCAGAGATTGCACTGAAGACTCTGGCGACACTGACGCGCGCGCAACGATCGCAGATTACCGTGCTCGGGCCCGCGGCCGTGCTATCCCGAACGGCTCAATCGCTGCAGCTGCAGGAAGTGCTTGGCGAGATTCGGGTCATGTCGGTGGGTGAGCTGCCGGATGCAGCACATCAGCCAGGTCAGATAGTGGCCGAGGCCGGTGCTAGCGCCGTTGAGAGTGCAAGTACAGCGATCAAGGCCTGCTGCGCGGGGGAGTTCGACGCGGTGGTTGCCGGACCGCACCATGAGACAGCCATCGCGCGTGCTGGCATTGCGTTCAATGGCTATCCTGGCCTGGTCGCACGGGTGAGCGGAGTGCCAGAAGACTCGGTATTCCTGATGCTCGTCGGTGCCGGCCTGCGTATCGTGCATGCCACGCTACACGAGAGCGTCGAAGTTGCGCTGAGACGCCTGACGCCCGAGCTGGTCGTTGCTGCAACCATTGCTGGCTTGCGAGCTTGCGCTGCCATGGGTATCGACAAGCCCCGGGCGGCGTTGTTTGGTATCAATCCGCACGCCTCTGAGGGTGATTTGTTCGGCCCTCATGACAGCCATTGCACGAAACCTGCAGCGGCACGACTGCGAGATCTGGGTTACGACGTGACCGATCCGCAGGGAGCGGACGCGCTATTGGCAGACCGCGACACGCGGCCTTTCGATCTTTATGTGGCCATGCTGCATGACCAGGGTCACATCCCCGTCAAGCTTCTGGCACCGCAAGCAGCCAGCGCCGTGTCAATCGGTGCGCAGGTGCTTCTGGCCAGCACCGGTCATGGCAGTGCGATGGATATCGCGGGCACCGGTCGTGCGCGTCCCGACGCGATGCTTCGCAGCCTGCACCTGGTGAGTGGCTGGACCACTCAAACCTCTGATACGAGATCTCTTGCATGAGTTTTCAGATACATGTCGCTGGCAGCGAGTTTTCGTTCCCCTGTGGCGGCGAGGAAACGATTCTGGACGCAGCACTCAAGGCCGGCATCGAGTTGCCCTACTCATGCCGCAAAGGGGTGTGTGGCAACTGCGCGGCAAAGGTGAATGGCGGCGAAGTGTCCCGCGGTATCGTCAATGCGGAGGCAGTGCCTGAAGGGCAGGAACTGCTGTGCCAATGCCGCCCGTTAGGTAACCTCGAGATAGCGCCTTCGAGTTGGCGACTCATCGAGCCGGGTGCCAGGCAGCGCCTGAAGGCCAAGGTGTTTCGCCACACCCTGGCTGCGCCGGATGTGAGTGTGCTGCAGCTACGCTTGCCGGCAGGACAGCGTGCCCGTTTTCGGGCGGGCCAGTACCTGCAGGTCTTGCTAGCTGATGGCTCGCGACGTGCCTACTCGATGGCCAATGCGCCGCACGAAAGCGATGGGATTCAATTGCACATTCGGCATGTCGCCGGGGGGCAGTTCACCCAGCAACTGTCCTCCTTGCAGTCTGGAGACGAGCTCGAGGTGGAGCTGCCGTTCGGCCAGGTGGCCATTGATCCGGGCGCTTCGTCACCGCTCGTATGTGTCTGCGGGGGAACTGGGTTCGCGCCCGTCAAGTCCTTGCTGGACGACTTGAGCAAGCGCCGCTCTGCTCGTGAAATTGCATTGGTGTGGGGAGGCCGCGATAGACAAGGGCTCTACATGCGCGAGCATGTTGGTCGCTGGCAGCGTTCGTTGCCGGGTCTTCATTTCCTGGCGGCAATCGAGGACGCGAACGACGCCATCGAGATGCAAGCGTTTCATGGGCGAGTGGATGCCGCTCTCGCCACGGTGGCGATCGACGTCGATTGCACTGATGTTTATTGCTGTGGCGCGCCGCCGATGGTGAACGCTGTGAAGACGATGTGCCTGCAGCAGCTGGGTATGGTCCCCGAGCGATTCCACAGCGATGTCTTTGCGCCCGGTCCAGCGCCTTGATCACGTCGGCCGGTCTGAGCGGAGCACGATAGACCCGAATCCATCGCCGACGCGCCAGCCCCCTTGGGTTCAGAGTAACAGCATCGCCCAGCATCACATCCAAAGTGGAAAGCCTATGCAGACCACTTATGGCCAACGTAAAACGGATCGTGGATCGCCACGGCGGCTTTGTGCAGGCCGCCCTGTGCTGCAGGGCGGTGCCTGCTTCACGTTGACGCTGATGACGGCTTGCCCATAGCCCGTCGGGCCAGGCGTTCGATCATCCGGTGGTCAACCCCAGATCCTTCAGCATTTCATCTCGCATCACGAACTTCTGCGCCTTGCCCGTGACGGTCATCGGCAGCTGGCTCTTGATACGAACGTACCTGGGTACCTTGTAGTGCGCGATCTTTCCCTGACAGTACGCCCGGATCAATGCTTCGTTCAGTTCGGCGCCCGGTCGAGGCACCACCCAGACACACAGCTCCTCTCCATATCTCGCGTCCGGAACGCCGAATGCCTGAACCTCCTGAACGTCGGGGTGCCCGTACAGGAATTCCTCGATTTCCCTGGGATAGATGTTTTCGCCTCCCCGGATCACCATGTCTTTCAGGCGACCAACGATGTTGCAGTAGCCTTGATCATCGATGGTGGCCAGATCCCCAGTCCTCATCCAGCCGTCAACGATGCTCTCGCGCGTGCGCGCTTCGTCTTGCCAGTAGCCCTTCATGACCGAGTAACCGCGGGTCCACAACTCTCCCGTGACGTTTAAGGGAACCGTCTCTCCACTAGCATCCACCACCTTGACCTCCAGATGCGGCTGAACCCGGCCCACAGTGGAAACCCGACGCTCGATACTGTCATCGATAGCACTTTGAAATGAAACCGGAGAAGTCTCCGTCATGCCGTAAGCAATGGTGACTTGGGGCATGTGCATATCGGATATGACCTGACGCATGGTGGCAATTGGACAAGGAGCGCCCGCCATGATGCCCGTGCGCAGACTACGCAGATCGTGGCAAGCGAAATCCGGCGCCGCCAGCATCGCCACGAACATCGTCGGCACACCGTGCAGGGCGGTGCAACGCTCTTGCGCGACCACGCGTAGCGTTTCGGCAGCGTCAAAGCCCTCGCCCGGAAACACCATGCAACTGCCATGTACGGCACACACTAGAACGCCCATCACCATACCGAAGCAGTGATATAGGGGGACTGGTATGCACAAGCGATCGTGCACCGATATGTGCAAGGCATGGCCAACGAATCGCGCGTTGTTGACAACGTTGTGGTGGGTGAGCGTCGCACCCTTCGGCTGTCCCGTGGTTCCGCTGGTGAACTGGATGTTGATGGGATCATGAGGATCTAAGCGTGCGCCCAGCGCCGTGATGCGCTGACGCTGAGCGGGTGCCGCCAATGACCGCAATGCAGCAAACGTCATCATGCCTGGGCGCGGCTCGGATCCGAGTTGAACGATGTGCCGCAACTCTGGCAGCCGCTGCAGCTGCAGGCGGTGAGAACCAGCTGTTGCGTGATCACGAATCTCCGGGCTGATCTCCTCCAGCATGTCAAGGTAGTTACTCGTTTTCATGCCCACCGCGGTCACCAGCAGCTTGACCTGAACCTTGTTCAAGGCGTACTCGAGTTCTGCGGTCCGATAGGCTGGATTGATGTTGACCAAGATCGCGCCAATCCGCGCCGTGGCGAACTGCACGAGTACCCATTCCGGACGGTTGGGCGACCAGATGCCGACACGATCACCCGGCTGCACGCCCATGCTCAACAGACCGGCCGCCACCTCGTCCGCCTGTTCGCTCAACTGGGCCCAGGTCCAGCGCGTACCGTGGCCCGCAAAAACGCACGCATCGCGTTGACCATGCAGCGCAACCGCGCGATCCAGCAAGGCGCCAATGGTGAGGTCAAGCAACGGAGGACTGGCTGCTCCTCGTACGTGCGAGACCCCTCCCACAGGCCGCTGTGCGGCGATGTCCTGGGAGGCTGGAAAGCTAGAGAACGGGCTTGCGAGCAGGGATTTCATAGCGTCTTCCAATCGACCGATCGCTCGTACGCTGCCGCGGCCCGATAGATGGTGAACTCATCCCAATGCCTGCCAATGAGTTGCATGCCCACCGGGAGCCCTTCGAGTAGTCCGCAGGGAACACTCATGGCGGGATGCCCCGTCGCGTCAAAGGGTGCGGTGTTGACGACCATCTCGAAGGCGCGCGCAATGATCTCGGCCAGCGGTGCGCCGGGTTCGGGGATACGCTGCGCGACCATGGGCAGCGTGGGCATGAGCAGCAGATCGACATCGGCGAGCGCCTCGTCGTAAGCCAGCCGCAATCGGCGTGAAAGATTCTGGGCTTTCGCGTAGTAGTGGCCCCTGTGCTGACGCAGGAACCATTCACCAACAAACATCGAAACCTTGAGTGACGGCGAAAGCTCGTCCGCGCGTGCGCGCCAGTTGGCATGTTTGTCGAGCAAGCTGGGCGAGTACAGCCCACGCCAATTGAAGCCCATGCCGTTGCCGTGCATCATCTGGGCTTGCATGCCTTCAAGGGTGATGGGCGTCCATATTGCCGCACCGTCCAGATGCATAGGAATACTGACCGGCACCAGGCGCGCGCCCAGAGTGGCGAGTTTGTCTGCCGCGGCTTGGACCTTATTGTCCAGTCCGGGGGTTCCGTTCGGAAGATTGAACCCCTCACGAACCACGCCGATTCGCAAACCCTCGATGCCTTGCTTGAGTGCTTCGGTATAGCGCGACGTGCGAGGTGCGTACTGGCGCGGATCCAGTCCGTCGTCGCCCGCGATCACCTCGAGCAGTAAGGCGTTGTCGGCCACGCTGGAAGTGATGGGCCCCAGGTGATCGACAGTGGCTTCTATGGGCATGGCCCCGGTGTAGGGAACGAGACCATGCGTGGGCTTCATCCCGTAACAGCCCGAGAACGCGGCGGGAATCCTGATGGAGCCTCCCTGGTCGCCGCCGATCGACAGATCAACCTCCCCCGCACCCACCAGGGCGCCGCAGCCAGAAGACGAACCGCCCGCGATATGCCCCCTGCGCCAAGGGTTGTGCACCGGACCGGTGGCGTTCGTGTGACTGCCGCCTGAAAGACAAAAGTACTCGCAGTGTGCCTTACCGGCAATGACGCCACCGGCATCCAGCACACGCCTGACCACGGTGGCGTCGACATCAGGCACGTAGCCCTCCAAGGTGGAAGCTCCGTTCATCATGGGTACACCTGCCAGCGAGATGTTGTCCTTCAGCACCACCCGCCTGCCGCGAAGCGGTCCACTGGCGGCCCCCTGGATGTCGGTCTTGACATACCAGGCGTTGAGCGGGTTCTCCTGCGGGTCGGGGCGGCGTCCAGGGGTTCGCGGATAGACCACCTCCGGCAGGAAGTCGGGCAGTTGGTCCACGCGGTCGTAGGCTTGAAAGCTACCCTCCATCTGTTCAAGGTACTGGGTCAGCTCCCTGTCCGACATCCGCATGTGAAGGCTGCTCACCAGTTCTCTGAACTGTTCAAGGCTGGGTCGGCGCACGGCCATGGTGTTCTCCTGTCGGATCTGCATTGACGGTGTTGGAGGGGTCGAGCCGTTCGATGAGCGGGTGGCGCGCGCAGCGCCCCATCCCACGAGACGCTCCATGGCTTGCGGCGAGCGAAGTTCGCTGGCGCTGAACTCATCGACGATGACGCCTTTCTCGAGCATCAGCGCTCTGTCTACGCAGTCGAGGACGAAATCCAGGTTCTGCTCGGCCACCAAAATGCTCAGCCCTTCGCTGGTTCGAAGCTGTGACAGCGTGTCCGCCATCTCGTCGATGATCGACGGCTGTATGCCCTCGGTCGGTTCATCCAGCAGCAGAAGCCAGGGTCTGGCCACGAGCGCTCTTGCTAGCGCGAGCAACTGCTGCTCACCCCCGGATAAGCCACCGCCGGGTCGGTCCAGCAGCGCAACAAGTCGTGGAAATCGTACGAGGACCCGGTCGATCGCCTGGGATTCGCTCTCGTCGATACCGACGCTCCATCCGATCGCCAAGTTCTCACGCACGCTCAGCGTTGGCAGGATGCCCCGCCCCTGCTGAACATAGCCGATGCCAAGACGGGCTCGGTTGTGAGCAGGCAACCGGTTGACGTCGACCCCATCCACAGAGATGCGACCTGACATGACCGGCAAAACACCCGCGATCGCCTTCATGAGGGTGCTCTTTCCCATGCCGTTTGCACCCAGCACACCCACGATTTCGCCTCGCTGCAGACTCAGCGACAGGTCATGCAATACGGGCATGTGACCGTAGCCGGCTCTCAGTCCTTGGACTAGCAGCGCGGGAGTCAACGCTTGTTCGATGACCTCATGACTTTCGTTCGTACCCTTGAGAACCGTATTCATTTATTGGCCCTCGCCGTTCGACCGAGGTAGACGTCACGTACGTTCTCATCCGAAAGGACTGCGTCGGCCGTGCCTTCGGCAAGGATGCGGCCACGGTGAAAGGCGGTTACCGTCTCGGCGATGTCGCGTACAAAGTTCATGTCGTGTTCGACCACGACCACGGTAGCTTGCGCGGTCAGGGCGCGCACCAGCGAGGCCATGCGGTGGACTTCGTCGCTGGTCAGGCCACCCGCAGGTTCGTCAAGTAGCACCAACCAGGGGTCGCGCGCCAGAACCACGCCGAGCTCCACGAGTTGCCTCTGGCCATGCGCGAGCGCTCCGGCCGATCGCTGGAGGAAACGGCCCAGGTCGATCTTTTCGACCACCTGATCCACGCGCGCTTCGACCTCAGCTCGCGAGCGTTGCCTGACCGAGTTCGCAGAGAGCCAGATGTTCTCGCGAACCGTCAATCCGTTCATCAAGCTGGGGACCTGTGTCTTCACTCCCACTCCCAGTCTTGCAACGCTGTGCAGATTCATGCCGGCGATCGATTCGCCTTGCAGCAGGATCTCGCCCTCTGTGGGCATGAGTTGACCACTGAGGCACTTGAAGAACGTTGACTTGCCGGCGCCGTTCGGACCGATCAGGCAGCGGAGCTCGCCACGGCGCAAGCACATGGAAGCCCCATCGACGGCTGTGACGCCACCGAACTTCATGATCACGCCACTGGCGCGCACCACTACTTCAGCGGTCATGTCCGTCCTCCTGCTTGCTACCGCTCGCAAAGAGGTCCAACGCCGGCATGACGCCGCGCGGCATGAATAAGACTACGGCCACCAGCAATGCGCCCATCACCAAGCCACTGTCAACCCATTGCTGCATCCCCAGCCAACCCTTGAGCGCGCCGAGGAGTACCGCTCCGAGCATGGGCCCCCAAAGACTGCCAAGCCCCCCCACCAGCACCCAGATGATGATCTCGGCAGAGACACCCAACGAGAAGACCTCCGGGGTCACGATCTCGGCCCAGCATGCGAAGAGCACCCCTGCCAAGCCAGCCACACCTCCCCCTAGGCCGAAGGTCACGGTCTTGGCGAGCCGCACGTCGTAGCCACAAAGCTCCGAGCGCAGTTCGCTCTCGCGCACCCCGCTCAGCACCCGTCCAAAGGCCGTCGTACCCACCCATCTAAGCAATGCCCAGCATGCGAGGACGGCCACCACGACCACGGCGTACAAACCCAACCCGTGAACGACGACTTCGGGCTTTCCCGGCACATTCATCGGCGGGAATCCGGGTATTCCGTTGAACCCCCCCAGGCGCGCCTGTCCGATGACGTACTCGCTGCCGGCCGTGCTGCTGGCGTACTTGAAGAGCAACAGCGTGAAGACCAGTGTGATCACACCGAGGTAGACGTCGCCGATTCGCCCGTAGAACATCATGGCGCCCAGGGCCAGTGCTGCGACTGCTGCAACCAGAACGCCCATGGGTACTGCCAAGGTGGATCCACCCATGTTGATGGACACGACCGCATACGTGTAAGCGCCCAGCCCATAAAACGCCGCCTGACCGAAGCACAGGATTCCACCCAATCCCCAGACAAACGCCAGCGACAGTGCCAGCAGGGCATAAATGACCAGTAGCGTAAGGGTGTACTCGGCAAACAGGAGCGGGGCCAGAGCCATCACGACCGCAGTTGCCACGAAGCCATACCACCAACGATCAGCCGTTCGGGGTGTTGTCGTTCGCTGCATCAGGCAGATCCCTTGAAAAGGCGCGACGTGATCCCTTGTGGCAGCCATCGCAAAAGAACGACAGCGCTCACCAGCAGGGCAAGCTCACCCACCACAGGAGTGGCGAGCAGCTCGAAGAACTTGGAAACGGTGCCAAGCAGAGTGCTCGCTGCGAGGGTGCCAGCGACCACCGACGCACCGCCCGAGATCACGGTTATGAACGCCTTGGCGATAAACTGCCCCCCCGAGCTTGGCGTGATACCCACCAGTGGCGCGAGCACCCCGCCGGCCAAGCCCGAGACCATGCTGCCCACAACAAACGTCAGCATGTATATCCGCTGCGGCGAATGCCCGAGTGCAGCCACGACGTTGGACGATTGCATGGCTCCGCGCACCACCAGGCCGGCACGGGTTCGCTTCAACACGAGATACATGACCGACATCAGAACCACGGTGACGCAGACCACAAATACGCCGTAGCCCCCTACCTGGTAAGCGCCAAGCTGCACAGGCCCCAGCGGATTCGGAACCCCGGTGGTGGTGGTGCCAAAGACCATGGACATGCCGCCGGCCATGGCTAGGGAAAGCCCCCAGGTGGCAAGCAGCGTGTCCACCGTGCGGCCGTAGAGCCAACGAATGACTAGGCGCTCGACCAGGAAACCGAAGAGGCCCACGGTCAGGGGCGCCACGACCAGCATTGCCACCCAGATGTTCACGCCCCATTGAAGCGCCGTGATGGTGGCATAGCCGCCCAGGACGATGAACTCCCCATGCGCCAAGTTGATGACCCGCATGAGCCCGAACACCAGCGCCAGGCCAGCAGCGATCAAAGCCAGTGTCGCGATGCTGTAGGCAAGGTCGAACAGGCTGACGAGGAGTTGGTCCATGACGTGGCGAGCGCTGATTCAGGCGCCAGGTCCCTTAAAGCTTGATCTCGTGCTGAGTGCTAGCGTTGGGCGTCTTTTGCAGATCACACACGGCCTGCGTCTCTCGCGGTGGCTTTTGTGCGAAGGACTGCAGCACCTTGAGTCTCTGGCCACCGATTTCCATCACATGGATATCCAGCGTTACATGGTGCGTGGCGCGGTCGATGGTCACCTTGCCCGAGGGTCCCTCGATGGAGGCACCATTCGCCATGGCTGCGATCACCTTAGCTCGATCCAGACTGTTTGCGCGCTTGACGCCTTCCGCCCACAGCTTGATGCCCTGGTAGTGCAGTACCGCAAGTTCATTGATGGCGGCCGTGTCACCTCCATGCATAGCACTCCAGCGTGCAAGAAACGCCTTGTTGGCCGGCGTTGCAAGCTCCGGCGAGTAGTTGTAGGCCACCAGGATGCCATCGCCTTCCGCACTGGTCAGCACCTTATGTTCGTTACCCACGCCCAGTGTCGTTGACGCCAGCGGGATGCGCTGTTTCATGCCGGCTGCCGCCCACTGCCGATAGAAGGAGAGATGGGCGCCACCGACCAGCGCACTGATCACGAAATCAGGGCGGGCCTGTTGAATCTTCGCGATGGTGGAATTGAAATCGGAGACATCAAGCGGAAAGAAATCGACGCCAACCGCACTGCCTGAGTTGTCCCGTAGGAACTTCTGAAACCACTTGGCCATGTACTGGCCGTAGTTGTAGTCGGCGGCTAGGATGTAGGCCTTGCCACCCCATTTCTTCGCGGCGTAAGGCACCAGAACCTCGGCTTGTTGAGCCGGCGTCGTTCCCGTCATGAACGCGTTGCTGTCGCAAACACCCCCCTCGTAAAGCGGCGTGTACACGTAGGGAATGCTGGCGCGATTGAGCAATGGGCGAATCGCTTCCCGCGAGGCCGACAGGATGCCTCCGATGACGACATCGACCTTGTCCTGACGGACCAGCTGTTGCGCGTAGCGTGTGTACAGCGCCATGTTGGACTGGGTGTCGTAGGCCACCTTGGCCACCGAACGTCCCAGTAGGCCTCCTGCCTTGTTGATCTCGTCGATCGCGAGATCGAGCGCCATGGTCATGGGCTTTCCGTAAGCGTCGAAGTTGCCCGAAGCGTCAAGTACGCTGCCCAGCTTGATGGGAGTGCTCGCGTTGGCCCACCAGGGGGTCGCTGCTGCGGCTGACAAGGCACTGCCTTGCACAAGGAGGTTTCGGCGTGACATCTTCATGGTGGAGTCTCCTCAGGCGGGTGGGTGGGTGGGTTGGGTTGATGTGGTCGGGGGAATAGCTTTCTTGTGGTCGGCGATGGCCCTCACGTGGTCGGACTCGGCGCGCGCCAGCTGTGGCACGGTCATGTCGAGATCCGCGCCCAGCGTCTCGCCCAGCTTCTTCAGGATGGGCAGGTTGAGCGCCATGTCATAGATCGCATCCAGTGGCCCGGACGCTGCAGACAGACCGGCTTGCCCAGCGTTACCCAGGGCGTTGCCGCTCCCTCCCAGGCCCGAGAGGTGGTGTACGCGTATGGATTCGATCTTTTGCAGGGGCTGTGCGACCTTCTCGGCCAATACAGGGATGGTTTCGATCCGGGCAAGCTCCAGACGAAGACGCATCAGAGCTTCGCTCTGCGTGTTTTCTGCAGCGATTCGAGCCGCCTGACCTTGAGCTTCCGCCTCCATGCGGGCCTGCTCGGCAAGCGCCCGAGCTCGCGTGACCTCCACTTGGGCTCTGGCAAGCGCAAGCTGTCGTTCTGCATCACTGCGGACCTTTACGGCGTCCGCCTGCGCCTCCTGCTCGACCCTGGCTAGTGCAAGTAGACGGTTGCGCTCTGCAATCAACTGCTCACGTTGGGTCATTCCCGCTTCCTGCTCAAGGAGCAGCTTCGTGCGGGCTTGCTCTCCCTCAATGGCGGCCAAAGCCTCCTGCTGCTGTTGTTGACTCAGTGCAATGGCCTGCTCCACCCGCTGCAGCTCCAGCGAAAGTTGCGATTGCAGACGTGCCCGCGCCAGGGCTTGCTCGCGCTCGATCTCGGCGGCCGACACGTCGCGCTCGCGTTGCAGTCGCGCCTGCTCGATCTCACGTTGGGCGCCCTCACGTGCCCGGCCGATCTCGGCCTCCGTGCGCACGCGAGCATTCTCGACAGCCATGTGTACGTTCATGTCCGTCTGCTGCTGTTCCTGCTGCAGTTCCTTGCGCCGCTTGTGCGCGCTCAACTGCGTCTGCGCCACGGCCACTTCTGCGTCAGCTTCCGTCTGCGCGCGCTGTTTTTTGTTGATAGCGACGATTTCGGCGAGTTTTCTCATCCCCACCGCATTGAAAACGTTGTTCTCGTTGAGCGATGAGAAGGGCGTCTGGTCCAGGCGGATCAATGCCACGGCCTCCAGAACGAGTCCATTCGCTTTGAGCTCCCCGTCAAGCGCTTCCCGGATCGCCTGGACGAACTCGCCCCGCCGCTCGTGCAAGGCGTCCAGCGTTCGCGTCGCTGCACACGATTGAACGATGTCGATGAAACGGGCTTCGAGCATCTGGCCCAGTTCCTCCGAGCGCAAGGCGCGCGCGCCGAAGGCCTGGGCTGCGGCTGCCACTCCTTGTGCGTCGGCCAACACTCGCACGCGAAACTCGAGGCTTGCGTCCATGCGCAAGCGATTCTCGGTGAGCAGGCCCATGTCGCCGGCGCGCTGCACCATCACCCGGTGAGCACGCATGTTGATCTCATCGACACGGTGAAGGATGGGCAGCGCAAAGAAGCCGCCATCCAACGCTACCTTGCGCCCGCCAGCGCCAGTCCGCAGTAAGGCGGTATCGCGTGTGGACTTGCGGTAGAAGCGCTGCAGGAACGCCACCACCACAACCACCGCCACGATGGCCAGAATGATCCAGACAAGAAGTGCCACGCCTTTCCTCCGGTTGGAGCATCCGATTTGTCGACGCTCTTGTTTTCCGTGGAAAGTATTTTAGTTTCCCAGGAAACTAAATGGCAACACCCTAAGGAAGAATTTTTCGCGTAACCAACGGCTGGCCGCTACCGCGCGGCGTCAAAGGCTCTTGACGACCTGGAATGCGTGGCCATCTGCCCGAGCGAGATGAACTGGATAGCCCACATGCGCGTTGTCTGTCCAGGTGATGCCGCGAACGCCGTCGAAATCGAGTGGGCACGGGCTGCGGGCCTCAAGCGCCCGCCGCACGAGGGCTGCGGCAAACCGTATGCCCTCATAGGTGGACTGACCCAGGGAGTTAAGCGTGGGCGCGCGGGGGCCGAAACGCTGGTGATAGCGCTCCTTGAAGCTCATGTTGCCGTCATCGCTCAGCGCGCCGAAGTAGCCCGAGCTGACGAACAGGTTCTCGGTGTTCGAGGCGCCGATCGCCAGCAAGATGTTCTCTTCGATGGCGCAAGACAGGCGCAGGACGCGTGGACCCAGGCCGGCTTCACCAAACGCGCGATTAAAGTCGATTGCATCCTGACCAACGAGGGACAGCAGGACGGCGTCGGGCTTGAGGTCGGCCACGCGCTGGAGCACATCGTCAAATTCACCCGAACCCAGCGCTACGTAGTGCTCCTCCAGAACATCCCCACCAGCACCGCCCACGTATCCGCGTGAAAGTCTGTGCGATATCCAGGGCCATTCGTAGTCGTTACCGATGAACATCCATCGCCGCGCAGACCATTCGCGAACGAGTATCTCGATGGCGGGGCGCAATTGCCGCTCGGGCGTCTCTCCAAGTGCGAAAACGCCTGGCGATCGCTCTCCCCCTTCGTGCAGGGCTGTGTACACATAGGGCACACGTCCT
Organism: Hydrogenophaga intermedia; assembly: GCF_023715105.1. Lineage (GTDB taxonomy): Bacteria > Pseudomonadota > Gammaproteobacteria > Burkholderiales > Burkholderiaceae_C > Hydrogenophaga > Hydrogenophaga intermedia_A. Next base: position 18,225 of record NZ_JAMBNO010000036.1, read on the forward strand.
TCGCAGCCTGCAATGACCGCGCGGCGCACAGAGCTGGTGTGCATGCCCACGATTGCTTCGATGCCACCGGCGTCAATGACTTCGCGGGTGGTCTCTGTGAGGTCATCGACCTCATCGGAGGCGTTGAAGCACTTGAGATGAAGCTCACGCCCGTAGAGCCCCCCGGCGCGGTTGATCTCCTCGGCAGCCAGCGTCGCGCAGGCAATGGCCGACGGCCCCCAGATGCCTGCCACCCCGCTCATAGGCACGAAAAGACCAATCGAATACTGGTCCGCCCGGCGCCTCCACGGGATCGCTGAACCTAAGCCAAAGCCTGCGGACAGCGAGGCGCGGCGATGTCGGGCCCCGAGGGTTCCGAGAGCCGATGATGGGAGGAACATGCGAGCGTCCGGGTTGGCTGATGCGTCCAGCAGCGTGGGCAGATATTGGGGACTTTACTTTCCAAGGCAAGTAATTACAAGACAGCGGCGCTAGAATGCACTAAGGGATTTCAGCTAGACCGCCATGACCACCCCCGACCTTGCATTGCTACTTGAGCAGGCCCAGCGCCAGGTCTCGCGTGCACTCGATCGCACCCTCGGCGAGGTCGGAGCATCGGCAGAGCAATGGCGCGTCCTCGAGCGTCTGGCTGACGAAGAGGGGCGTTCGATTGGTGAGCTGGCCCAGAACCTGTCGATGAATCCGCCAACAATGACCAAGCTCATCGATCGAATGGTGGCAGGCGGATTGGTTCAACGTATTGTTGACGCCGAGGACAATCGTCGAGTCCTGGTGGTGATCACGGATGCAGGTCTCGACCTGCACAAGAAGCTCTCTGCCAAGGCCTCTGAATTCCACGCGGATCTTGCCGAGTCATTCAGCGCTCGCGAGACAGCCCAACTGAGCAAGCTCCTCGGGCACCTCGTCTCTCTCCGCCGCTGATCTTTCGCGGCAGGTTTATCGGCATTGCCGTGTCTTCTGCATCAGTACCAATCCAAGACAAAGCGCAGGGGCAAAGGTCAACCGATAGCGTTGGTGTTGACTCGCACGCCAGCGGACTTGGCGCAGTGTTTCTAGATGCCCGCATCGTTCAAGCCGTCATTCGGCGTAGCTCCTTGATCGGCATGCTGTCCTCGTCCTGTCGTAGGAAGACGCCGTGCGCCACGGTGACGGTGAGGCTGCAAACAAGGTCGGCATCGGTCCCCTGGCCGCTTGCCAGAGGGGATGGAATGCGGCATCCACCGCCGCCAGCACGGGGGGTCGGGCCGGGGTGACCCCACGCTTGAGCGAGACGCCGCAGCAGGATTTTTGCAAGGTGCTCGAGGCCCGCCGGTTGTTCTGGCTGCCTCGCGCACCCGACCAGCACGCACAGAACTTCAACATCGGATTGTTCGCTCACACCATGCCGCTCTCCTGGCGCTCACCGCTCTTGATTCATTTACCCCAAGCCGGCCTCGGAATTCGAGGAGGTTCCGACATAGGCCCGGGGTGTTTGCTATCGTGAACTTAGAGTCTCGATCGCGACGTTCGCAGGTAATGCAGACACGCTGCTGCATCCTGGGAAGCGCAATGAGCCACCGCGCTTCGCAAACATCCCCGCCATCAGAACTCACTACCAAGCGATCGATAGCGATCGCCTCCTACAGAGCATTCGTTACCGTGAAGGACTCTTGATGAAGTGGTTGGACAACTCGATCATGCGGCAGCGGGGCGTATCCCAAGGCCGAACGCCCGAAACGCACACATTGACAGAGGCAATACAGGGCAAATACCACTACACCATTGGTCCGTACTCGGAGCCTGTGCTCAAGATCCGTCCTGGCGACCGTGTGGTGGTAGAGACACGCGATGCCTTCGAAGGGAAGGTCAAGTCCGAGCAGGACCTTCCATCGCGAGTGCTGAGCATGCCGTTCGTGAACCCTCAGAACGGACCCATCGTGGTCGAAGGGGCCAGCAAGGGCGATGTGCTGGCCGTCTACATCGAGAAGATGTCGCCGCGCGGCGCCAACCCGCGCGGCACCTGCGCCATGATTCCGCAGTTCGGCGCGCTCAGTGGTACTTCACTCACCGCATTGCTGGCGGACGACCTGCCGGAGATCGTGCGCAAGGTGGACGTGGACGAGGAGGGCGTGTACTGGAGCAAGCGCGTGACTCTGCCCTACCGCCCGCACATCGGCACACTCAGCTGCAGCCCCGAGATCGATTCGATCAACACGCTGACCCCCGATTCACACGGAGGGAACATGGATCTCCCCGACATGGGACCGGGCAGCATCACCTACCTACCGGTGCGCACCGAGGGCGGGCGCCTGTTCATCGGTGACGCGCATGCTTGCCAGGGCGACGGTGAGGTCTGTGGCACCGCGGTGGAGTTCGCGAGTACGACGACGATTCAGGTCGACCTGATCAAGGGCTGGCAGCTGGAATGGCCGCGGCTCGAGAACGAAGCCATGATCATGGCCATCGGTAGCGCGCGACCTCTCGAGGATGCCACCCGCATTGCCTACAAGGAATTGATCCTGTGGATGGAAGCCGAGTACGGCTATGACCGATGGGACGCTTACATGATGCTCAGCCAATGCGGGCAGGTGCGCTTGGGCAACTTCGTCGACCCCAAGTACACCGTGGGGGCCGGCATCAGCAAGAAGTACCTCGAACTCGCCTGAACACAGCCCGTTTCAAACCAACCAGGAGAAGATATGGATCTCGGACTGAAGGGCCTCAGGGCTGTTGTCACCGGCGGCACCAAAGGCATAGGGCGCGCCATCGTCCAGACCCTAGCCGCGGAGGGCGCTCACGTGGCCTTCTGCGCCCGCAACGCCGAGGAGGTGGCTCAAGGAGTCAAGGAAATCGCCGGCAAGGGCGTGAAGATCTCCGGGCGTGCGGTCGACGTTGCAGACGGACCCGCGCTGACCCAGTGGGTGAACGATGTTGCTGCAGAGTTTGGTGGCATCGACATCGTGGTCGCCAACGTCAGTGCGCTTGCCATCGCCACCGACGAATCCGCTTGGCAGCGCGGGTTCGAAGTGGACATGATGGGCACGGTCCGGTTGGTTAACGCGGCCATGCCTTACCTGGAGAAAAGTGGTAAAGCCTCGGTGGTGACCATCTCCAGCGTGTCCGGCAGAGAGATCGACTTTGCCTCTGGCCCTTACGGCGCGTTCAAGGCGGCGATCGTCCACTACACGCAAGGCCTGGCCTACCACCTGGCTGGCAAAGGGATACGGGCCAACACAGTCTCACCCGGAAACACCTACTTTGCAGGCGGCGTGTGGCACCAGATTGAAACCAGTAACCCCGATTTCTTCAAGATGGCACTGGGGATGAACCCGACCGGGCGCATGGGCACACCTCAGGAAATGGCAAATGCCGTCGCGTTTCTGGCAAGCCCGGCCGCCAGTTTCATCACCGGGACGAACCTTGTGGTCGATGGCGCGCTGACGAAAGGCGTTCAGCTGTAACTGGAACGCCTTTGGGGCAGCGCACCGAAAGATAGTAATCGCCGCAACGTTTGCTGTCCCGCCGATCCTCGGGCGCGGCAGCAAGCTGAGCGCGATGTAGCTGCCACCGTCCGGCCGCCCCTGACGCCTGGGGTGTAGCCCCCTACGCCGAGACCAAGCCCCCGCAAACACCCAACGGTCGCAAAAGCCCGGCTCTCAATCTGTGGGGGCTAGAAGGGTGCTATCAACGGGCTACAAATGGGCCAAAACTAAAAGGCGCTTGTTTCCGAGGGCCTCATCGACAAGCAAGCGCTTGGCTTTTTTGTCGCGGAGGCTTACTCCAGCTTGGGAATTAAGCGTCCTAGGCGTCAAGCACCAGAACATTGGATCGGCATCGAGAGACGCAGATCATCATGGATTTGTTCGCCGCGCGCTCGCTCTCGGTGAGGATGCTATCGCGGTGTTCCACGTCGCCCGCGAGAACGCGCGTTTCGCAGGCGCCGCATAGGCCTTCGCGGCAACTGTGGTCAGGTGACAGACCTGCTTCCAGCATTGCATCCAGCACCGAGCAGTCGGCACGTACCTCAATATGCCGCTCGCTGCGACGCAATTCCAAGGTGAAGGTCGCGGCCTCGATCGATCCGGTCAGTGTCGGCACAGCCGCGAAGCGTTCGATATGCGCGTTTGGACATCCCAAGGCCTCACAGGTCGAGAGGAAGGCGTCCAACATGGGCCCAGGGCCACAGGCATAAAAGTGGTTCTCTGGCACGTATTGGGACAATCGATCGCGCAGGTCTGGCGGACCGCCCGCCTCGTCGTCGAAGTGCCAGTGCACACGCAGCGTATGTGAGCCGAGGTCGTTCAATCGCTCGACGAACGCTGCATCGGCTCGCGAACGGACGCAATAAATGAGATCGGCCGTGTGGCCCAGTACAGACAGGCGCTCCAGCATGCACAAGATGGGCGTGATGCCGATACCGCCGGCCACGAACACCGAATGCCTGGCCGATTCGTGCAGAGGGAAGTTGTTGCGCGGCGCCGAGATGGTCAGCAGCTGGCCCACGCGCAACTGCTCATGCACAAAGGCTGAGCCGCCGCGGCTCTTGCGGTCCTTGAGCACGCCGACCACGTAACGCCCAGCCTCGCCGGCCGGATTGATTAGCGAGTAACTGCGCACGAGGCCGTTGCTCATGTGTAGGTCTATGTGCGCTCCAGCCTCGTGCGGCGGGAACACCACACCCGCATGCTCGGGGCGCAGTTCGACGCTAACCACGTCCCGCGCCTCGTAGCGCAGACAATGGACGCGGGCCTTGAGCGTGGCAGTCGTCATCGCCAATCCCTCACATGATGTGCAGGCCGCCATCCACCATCAGCGTGGTGCCGGTGATAAAGGAAGCCTCGCCCGAGACGAGCCACAGGATCGGCCAAGCAATTTCCTCCGGGCGCGCCCAGCGTCCTATGAGCGAGGTGTCCTTGCGTTCGGTACTGAGCTCTTCCACGCTCTTGCCCGCCGCCGAAGCGCGGCCCACGTGAAAATCGGTCAGCGTGGAGCCTGGGCACACCGCATTGACGCGCACACCGTGTACCGATTCCTCGAACGCCAGGGTGCGCGTGAAGGCCAGTTGCCCGGCCTTGGTGGCGTCGTACAGCGCCATACCCTTGCGGCCGGTGACGGCGTAGCACGATGACACGTTGACGATGGCGCCCGCACCCGAACGGCGCAGCGCCGGCAGCGCCGCTTGGCAGTAGTTGGACATGCCCGCCAGGTTCACCGACACGATGGCCTGCCAGTCGGCAGGAGACACGTCGGCCGCTAGCAGGTAGTTGCGCATGGCAGCGTTGTTCACCAGCGCGTCGAGCGAACCCCATGCTTCCAGGCACTGCGCCACGGCAGCCTGTGCGCCCGCAAGGTCAGACACATCTGCTGCGATGCCCATCACGCGCGCCTCGGGCTGTGCCTCGAGGATCGTCGCACGCGTGCGCTCCAGTGCTTGCGCGTCGGCGTCTACCATTGCCACCGCCGCGCCCTCGCGGCAGAACAGGGCGGACGCGGCCGCGCCGATGCCAGCGCCCCCGCCCGTGATCATGGCCACCCGGCCGGCCAGTCGCAACGATCCCATGCCGCCCTCAGTCCAGCTTGACGCCAATGTCTTTGACGACCTTGCCCCAACGCGTGGTTTCCGAGGCGATCCATCGGCTGAATTCGCCGGGCGTGCTGGCCACCACTTCGAACTCCATCTCGTGCAAGCGGGCCTGGATCTCGGGCGATTTGAGGATTTTCACCATCTCTTCGTTGTAGCGCTGGATGATGTGGGGCGGCGTGCCCGCTGGCGCGAGGAACCCGATCCACGAGGTTGCCTCGAAGTCTTTGAGACCCGATTCCGACAGCGTGGGGACGTCCGGCGTGCTGGGGAAACGCTTGAGGCCCGTGCTGGCCAGCAGGCGCAGCTTGCCTTCCTTGACGAAGCCCTGCACGTTGCCCGGCACAAAGAACCCCGTCTGGATCATGCCCGCCACCAGATCTGACACCGCGGGTGCGGCGCCCCTGTAGGGAATGTGTGTGATGTTGAAGCCTGCTTCTGATTTCATCATCTCCATCGTCAGGTGCGAGGCGCTGCCCACCGAAACCGAGCCGTAGTTCAGCTTCTCTGGGGTCGTCTTGGCGATAGCGATGAAGTCTTTCACGTTGGTGATGCCAGTGGCCGGGTTCACCACCAGATACTGCGGCGCCTTCACCGCGAGCGTGATGGGCGCCAGATCCTTCTGCGGATCGAACGGCATCTTGCTAAAAAGGCTCACGTTGATAGCCAGCGGCCCGTTGTAGCCCACCAGCAGATTGTGGCCATCGGGCGTTGAACGCACGACATCCAGCGTACCGATATTGCCGCCCGCGCCACCCTTGTTCTCCACCACGAACGGCTGACCGAACACCTCCTGCAGCTTAGGCGCCACCAGACGTGCCAGCACGTCGTTGGTGCTGCCCACGATGGGCACCATGATGCGCACGGGCTTGCTGGGCTTCCAGTCCGCCGCGTTCTGCGCCCAAGTGGGGCTGGCGGCGGCAACACCCAGCAGGGCGGCTGCGAGAAGGGATCGGCGTGGGAACATGTCTTGTCTCCTATGGTTGGTGTGTGTGGCCGGCTCGGGCCCTTACAGAGTGAAAACCGGCTTCTCGATGCTGTTGGCCAGATGCTCTTTGGCCCACTCGACCGGGTTCTGCTCCTTGGGCAGCAGGACGCCGGCGGGCCGCACCCGCTGCTGGCTGGCGTCCAACGCGGGAGGATTGATGCCCTGTTCAATGCCCGTGGCGGCTTCCGCAAGCATTCGACGCGCCATCACGATGGCCTTATCGGTGGGCAGCAGTTGCTCGGCCTCGTGGTTTTGTATCGGACCCATGCTCTCCTGCAGGGAGTAGTCCTGTGCGGAGAAGCCGAAGACACCGCTGTAGGAGCGCTTCTCGCGCTGTGCCACACGGTCCATCAGGTAGTCGTTATCGCGGTTAGCCTTGGGGATGAAGCTACCCGGGGCCTCGTACTCCACGTGGATGCCCTGACCCGCCTCCATAGCTGAACGCTCTTCGTCGGTCAGCGGACGGAAGGGCTGCCAGTTGATGCTCCACGCCCAGCAATGGTGGTCGTCGATGGGGACCCACACGTGGCCACCCAGTGCGTGCTCGCCGAAAGGCGCGATCAGCGTGAACCAGGGGAACAGCCACTGCGTGACGCGCCAGTAGTAGGAATCGGGCTCGCCATTGCGACGGCCGAACAGGCCCAGGCCATAAGGCGTTTTTTCGATCTCGAATACCACGTTGCCATCGGCCTTGATGTAGTCGAGCGCCTTCACGCCCTGGTGCATCGGGTCGGTGTCCACCTCGTAGCGGTGCACGTAGGACACGTGCGCGGTGTCGATGCCGCCCTCCATCGCCTGCAGCCAGTTGCTGTACTGCAGACGCTTGGACACGTACACGTGGCTCTCGGGCAGCGTGCACCACTCGATTTCGGGCGGGGCGGGCTGGTGTTCGGCCGGACCCATGTACGCCCAGACAATCCCGCCGCGCTCCACGCAGGGGTAGCCCTTGATGTGCATGCGTGCGCACGACTGGGGCGAAGACGGCACGTCCACGCACTTGCCGTCGCCGTCGAACTTGACGCCGTGGTACGCGCAACGGATGCCGTTTTCTTCGTTGCGACCGAAGTACAGCGATACGCCACGGTGCGAGCAGAACTCACTGATCAGGCAGGCGCGGCCCTCCGTGTTGCGAAAGGCCAGCAGCTTTTCGCCCAGCAGTTGCACGCGCACCTGCGGGCCGTCGGCTTCGGCGATTTCCCTCGATGCGAGTGCGGGCACCCAGTAACGGCGCAGCAGTTCGCCCATGCGGGTGCCAGGACCCACGCGGGTCAGGGTCTCCGACATTTCCTTGTTCATCGCTTGTGTCTCCACATGAAACCTGTCCTCCTGATGGACAGTTGACTCATTATGTGGACATACTTGATCTATGTCAACAGCCGAACATCATGTCCACCAGATGGACAATTCGGTTGCGTAACATCGACAATCGCCGAGTTGTCAGGAGTACAAACCATGGAAGCGGCTGAAAAAGCAGGGGAAGGTGTCCGCGCAGTGGACAGGGCGCTGGACATCCTGATGGCCTTCACGGCAACCGACCACCGCTTGACAGCTGGGGAACTGGCCCGGCGCGTGGACCTGAGTCGCCCCACGCTGTACCGACTGCTGCGCACGTTGGAGCACAAGGGCTTCGTCGTGTCGTCGGGAGAGCCGCAGCGCTTCGAGCTGGGTCCTTCGGTGGCCAACCTGGCGCACGTGTGGGGCGCAGGTCTGGACATCGCTTCAGTGGCCCAACCGATGATGAGCCGCCTATGGGAGGAGACCGGTGAGACTGTGTCTCTGTTGGTTCATCAAGGCCGCAACCGAACTTGTGTGGCCGAGTTGCCAAGTGCGCAACCTTTGAGCTTCAAGCGCGGAATCGGCTACAGCACTGACGTGACGCTGGGAGCGAGCGGCCGCGTGATCCTCGCGCACACACCACTACCCGAGATGTACCTGCAAGGTGAGCACGCATCCCATATTGACGTCGCGAGCTATCTGCGGCAACTCGAGTCAATAAGGGAGCGGGGATACGAGATTAGTCGTGATGAGCTCATTAAGGGCGCTGTGGCTGTCGCTGTCCCCTACTTCGATAGCAGTGGCCGCGTAAAGGGTTCTCTGGCTGTGTTCGGGCCGAGCGTTCGAATGGACGCGCAGCATGTTGACGCCTGTGTTGCCTTGTTGAAGGTAGAGGGCGCACGATTGTCAGCTGCACTAGGCTACGTTCAGGGTCATTCAGTGGGGCGCCCAGTTTGATCAGGCTGCTGCAAGTTTCAACGACACCTTGTTTGACAAGATCTGAAACCGACTTCAGTGCATCCAAGTAAGGGCGTGTCCGAATTTTTGTGTGTGAGGCGCCGGAAGACTTGTCCACGGTGTCGCTCGTCGCTTGCGACGAACGAGCGACGCGGTGGTCAAGTCGCTGCCGCATGTTACGCGGCGGGTCGGGTGAAG
>NZ_JAMBNO010000037.1 GCF_023715105.1 Hydrogenophaga intermedia
TCGTTGAAAATGCGTTCACCCAGAGAGTTCCGGCGGCATCAGGCCGCCCAGGCACGCCGCTCACCCGTCAAGGACGCGGCGTTACGTTGCGAATAGGACGGGTCCGGGAATACGGGGGCAAGATCACTCGAATGGTAGGCCCAATGACAAAAAATCGGTCCAATGGAGGGGGCGTATCGCTGCCAACTCAAGTCTCATTTGGGCAGCACACCTTTCGGTTCTCCGTTCAAGTGGCCGAATGCCACGGTGGAACTGCCAGTAAGTGCGCACAGATTAAGTAGTACAGCCGCTGCAAAGAAGCCTTTGAGCGGGCACTTGCTTTGAGCGTAGCGAGTCCCACATTTGGCTGGTCGACCAGTAACCCACTCCAGAGTGACTATTCAGATGGTGGTTTACTCCGGTTCGACCGCATTCAAAGCATGTCCATTAGTTCTTGAGCTAGTCCGACACGAAGCTGCCTCAACAGCTCCCAAGGCCGCTGTACCATTGGACGCTCGTCGGACATTAGGACTCGATTCCATTGGCCGCCTTGATCTGCATACAGGTGTACTTGGTTTGCCTTGCGCGCTGCACGAGCAAGCGCCGCTTCCGGGGGGAGCAAGATTCTTTGCAGTCGCGGGAGCTTTGCGGACATGCCCAGACCCGCAGGGTCGAAGTCAAAGTAGGCCCACACGGCAGCGCCGCTGCTTTCAATGAAGCGCGCGACAACGTCGGCTCTTAGAGTCCGGTCCCCGCGGAATACTGCCAGTACAGCCTTGCCCTCGTAGTCGATCCAGCGGTTTCGCTCAAGAAAGCGCAGGCTCTCCAAGTTCTCCACCACGAGTAGAACGTCGGCGCGCACTCTGAGTGCCTGCTCCAAAGTGAGCACCTGGTAACCCTGGGTGACCACGGGATGGCCGTCGAGATCGCAGTGTCCGTGGGCGGCCTTTACGGCGATGGAGTCCTCGTGAGGGGCCAGCGTGCCGGCCTTCTCCTTGGTTGGGTTGTTCCGTGCGGCCTCTGCTCGCCGTAGTCCAGTGCTCGGTGGCACGATCGGGATACTGGCATTGACCAGCATCAGGCGCGCCCGGGCGGCGTCCGACTCGGTGAAGGTGAACCGGCTTCCAATGTGCTGGCCCATGCCGTAGTGCTGGCCGAGTGACCTCGAGGTAGATGAGGCGGCCTTCTGCCCCGAACCCTTGGCCACCAGGTCCTGCAGGAAGGCGATCTCGTAGGAGGTGTAACTCATGAACTCAGCGACGCCGCGCCTGAAGTCAGAGGGGTGGTTGCGTGAGGATTGGTCACGATATGCGCGTAGGCATCCGTGAAGAAGTCGTTGAACTCGCCGTGTGCACGAGCTCGAGCGAGGACGTCGACCTGCAGCCCGGCGGATGCGATCTGCGCGCAGGCGTAGAGCAACCATTCCTCGTCCGTCACCGAGTCTTCTAGGCCATATGCCTCTCCGTGGCGCTCGCGCCATTGGAGGAGGGACGCGACTTGAGAGTCGTTGATTGCAGGGTTGGCCCGTATGAAGTCAACGTATGCATCGATGAGTTCATCGATCGGCTCGACGAGGGGTTCGACCATCGCCTGTGAGGTGGCGATCACCTCGGGCGACTCGAGGGGCTCGGGCTTGGGCGCTGTGGCGACGGGTGGAAGTCGCTTGGCTGCAGATAGCACGCCATCGGTGACCACGGGGTCGTTGTCCGCGACGTCCACGTTCCAGGTGGTGATCAGACTCTCCGGGGTGGTCAGCTTGGCAACGACCGCTGGCTTCACGTCGAGCTCGAAGCCCTCGCTCATCCGGTTTTTGGACAGCCACAAGGCAACGTTGGCCAGGTTTCGCTGGCGCTGCTCCATCTGGCGTAGCGAGAACAGATTCTTGGAGACAACACGCTGGATGTCGCCGATACGTGCGGTCCAGTCGGCCAAGCGGGAGAGGATGCGTACGTTGAGCAGACGACGCACCTCGGGCAGGTGTAAACCGATCGCTTCGTTCGCCATCTCCTGGACCCGCGCGTCCAAGATCACGATCTGGCGGCTGAAGCGGCCGATCTCTTTGTAGTAAAAGCTGTTCTCACGGATCTTGCCTGCGACGGACTCGACGTCACCGAAGTTCGTCGTCACCTTGGCGCCCAGCATCATCAGGTTCTGGTCCATGAGGAAGCCGATTCGCACCACCGCCTGGTCCAGCCGGTCCATGGCCCGGTCCGTATCGCGCACCGAGCCTTCACGACGGAAGTCGCGCAGGCTGTCAAAGTCTTGGCGCAGCTGCCGGATGGGAGTATCTAGTTGCGCGAGCTGACGAAACGCCCCATAGCTGCTGACGACGTAGTCGCCGATGAACTCACGAAGCAGCGGGTTGAGGTAGTACGTGTCCTCGTCCACCGGCATGAGCGCGCGCATGCGGATGAGTGTCTCTATACCCTTGTTGCGCTTGCCACCGGTGGAGACTGCACCACGGATCGCCTCGCTCACCAGGTCGCTATGGTCCGACAGCGCCTTGAGCAGCTGCTGGATCGGGTTGAGCGGCTCACTCACCCGAGGTTCCCTTGCGGCCGTCATCTGCCGCGGCTGCGCGAAGCAGATCCACTTGGCCATCCTCGTCGTCGTCCTCGGCGGCATCCGCATCGGGCAGAGCGGTGTCGGTGAGTTCGGGAACGTTTTCCACCAGGTACTGCATGACCGCATGCAGATGATCGACCTTGCCCGTGATCTGGTAGGTCTCCGTGGACGCGTTGGAGACGACCAAGTAGCCTTCGGCTCGCAAGCGCTCGAGCATTCTTCGCACTAACTCGTTGTTGGAGAGCCGGGCATCCGCCCCCGGGATGCGCAGCTCACGCAGGCGGCTCACCAGGGTGGTGTCCTCGTTGACCTTCATCAGTATCTCGGCGAGCTGCACGTATTCCCCTGGAACCCCGCGAAACCCGTCTTTGGTCAGGCGAACCAGGTTGAGCATTTCCACGAGGAGTCCGTAGACGTCCCGAAAACGCGCCAAATCGGTCTTGACCTTGGCCACCTGCTCATTGGTGTGCACCTGCAGTGGCGCTACGAAGAAGGCCCCGTCATCGCCCAGGCGTGCCAGGCGCCGGTCCAGGCTCTGCAACCACTGATCAACCTTCTCGGCCTCGCCAAGCTCCATCAGGTCCGCGTAGGCCTCTGGGAAGGCGTACTGGCACACGAAGTTGCCGGCGAGCAAGGTGGCGAGGGTTTCAGGCTTCATGGCCAGCTTCCGACGTCGTAGCTGCGGCTTTGCGTGCGGGGCGCGCCGCCGGCGCAAAGAGCCCAATCGAGCCGCGGTCCTTGAAGACATAGCGCCGGGCGAAGTGGCGGAACTCGGCGTGGGTGAGGGTGGGGGAGGCCGTCACGGGATCGATGCGATTCTCGCGCAAGGTGTCCATAAGGCCCTTGAAGTTGCCAGGGTCGAACTTGCCCACCTCGTCGCTGATCCAAGGGATGTAGATGTCGTTGTCGCCCCGGATCATGTTGAGCATGCCCACCAGGAGGCTGATCAAAATGATCGCGTTGATGCCGGTGGAGGAGATGTGCTCCAGGTCGGTCGGCCTGCTGAAATGACGCGTTTGCCCGTTGACAGTTACGCTGCCCTTCAAGTCCACGTGAGCGGCCAGATCGAGCTCGACTGTCGAGTCCTGGCGCAGCAGCTGCAGGAACTTGGTGAGTGCGGCCGCCGTGTCAGGCGACGGTAGCTTGGAGCGGTCGTTGACCGCCAGACTCGTCTCGTGCTCACGCGCGACCCGGTCGATAGCATCGATCTCCCGCATGAAGGAGATTTCCCCGAAGTTGGAGACGATCTCAACCTTCAGGCTCTCGATGCGGTGGAATTGGGCAACGTTGAGGCCCTTCTGGAACTCCTTGTTGAAGTTTCTCACCTCACTCTCGAAGCGCGTGATCACCCCGCGGAACTGGCGCACCTGGTTCAGGATGGTGGTGACGTCGTTGATGACGTTGGGCAGCACTTGGCGGCGCAGGCCGGCGTAGATGGTGCAGAGCTCGGCCGCTCTTCCCATGGGCGTCATCTCGGCGGGCAAGGCGTCCAGGCTTTGCTGGACGTACTCGGCAACAGAGCTGGCTTGGCCAATGAGTTGATCGCGGATGGGACCGTGACGCCGGCGCACCAAGGTCTCGCTGTCTTCGACATGCGCTCGGGCGCGATTCAGGCGTGACCGCAGTTCATCCAGGCGCAAGTCGGGCTCGGGCTCCCGGGAGGTCGTCTCGCTAAGGCCGAGCTCCTCCAGGATGACCACCAGGACGCTGACTTCTTCGTTTAGCAGGCGCTCGAGCGACTCCAGGCGGCCAACCTCCGCGGCGAGCGCAGCCCCCTCGTGCTTGGCCTTCTTCTCGTGGGCCGACAGGTCGACCTGGGCCTTGGTCCGAGCCACTTCCGTCATCTTGGCGGCCGTTCTGAGGTTGGCGAGGATCTGGTCGCCGCCTTCATTGAGCCACTGGCGCCACAGCTCAACTGTGGGGCGTCGCTCGAGGATGCGGTTGATCTCCTCCTTGAGCGCCCTAGCGTCACTTCGACGTGCGGCAAGCACAACAGGATCGACGCCCTCCGCCTTCAGATCGGCATCACGCTGGGCCTGCAGCGCGTCGACGCTTGCCTTGCCTTTGGCAAGCGCTTCAAGTGCGCGCCCTTCTATGGAATCTATGGCCTGCGCGGTGCGGGCCCTGAGCTGGGTAAGTTGGGCATCGAGGTCCTTTCCCACCTGCTCACGATCCGAGTGGTTCCGCTTCTGGGAACTCTCGAGTTGAAGGCGCAGGGCGGCGAGCCTATCGCCAACCTCTTTGACGAGGGCTGCTCCATTTCTTTTGATCTCAGCGATCTCTTGATCGCATCTATCGCCGGCCGCCTTGGCTTCAAGTTTCGCCTTGTCGAGGCGGTTCTGTGCAACGGCTAATTCACCTTCCGCCTCGCTCCTGGCCTTCCTCCTGGCTTCCAGAGTCTGGGCTGCCGTGCCGAGTGCCCGTTTGGCTTCTGAAAGCCGGGCCTTTGCCGCAGAGTGAACCCCTTCAGCGTGCGCGAGGGCCTCGCGAAGCTGTTCGTCGTCAGACCAATCTGGCTGGGAGATTGGGGCTGTGTTGAACTGCCAGCCATACACCACCTCCTGATCCGCGCCAGGGTTGTACGTGGGTGAGAGATCAGTGCGCGAGAGCAAGGCTGGGTCAAGGATTTTTGCGATGCCTCTTTTCCAGGCGTCGTCGGGGCTTGCTCGCAAAACGCTCAGCAGCGTGCCGTCGGCGGGGGTTAAGCGCGCCTGGGCTTGCGTCACGCGTGCTGCGGCCTCGTTAAGGCGTTGCTGCGCCTCATCGACGCCGCGCTCAGCATCATGCTGCTCGCGCAAGGCGCGTTCCCACGCCGTTTCGGCCGATGCACGTGCGCTCCTAACATCGGCGAGCCACTGCATGGCATTGATCTGGGCGTTCTGGGCTGCCTTGAGCTCCTGTCCGGCCGCTTGACTTGGCTGGGCAGACGCGACCTGGGCCTGAACCGTCGCCCGCTCGTCGACCAGCACTTCGATTCGGGGCTTGAGTTCAGCCTCAATGTCACTGAGTTCTGCGGCCAAAGCGGCCTGGTGGTCCGCTGCTGCCTTTCGAAGGCCATCGGCCTCGACGTCCGATCGGGACCTGACATCTTCTTTCGACGCACGGATCTTCTCTGCCGCATCCCTGGCCGCGTCGTTCGCTTCGCCGATCAACTCGGCGAACTTGCGCTCGATACTGGAGGACTTTCCCGCCATCTCGTCCGCGCTGGCCTCGAGGTGGCGCAGATCCACCTGCATCTGCTCCACACGCTCGAGGGCATTGGCCCAGTCCTTGACCTCGCCCAGATGCAATGAATTCCTGCGTGCCTCTTCCGCACGCACCTTGTTGAGTGCATCGTTGTGTGCGAAGCTGGCTTGCTCAGCCGCAGCCAGAAGGGAATCTGTAGTCCTCTGGCTCCTGGTGTCGTGCTCGTTCAGTGCCCCTCGCGCCTCTCTCAGTGCGTCAGTGGCGACCAATAGCTGTTCCCGACGCAACTTGAGGGCCGGCGCCACCTCCTGTCGCACGGCCCGAAGCGATGCCTCGGCATTGCTGAGCTGTTCCAGGGCCTCCCGAAGCAGGCCAACTTCCTTCTCCATGCCGAAGGCCTTCTCCAGGGCACCGCGATCACGCAACCAGTTGGCGATCTGGTCTTTGCTTTGCCGCAAGGTGACCTTCTGGCGGCTCGGGGCATCCCCATGGGTGCTCAACCGCTCCTGCACGATCGTGATGGCCAAGCGTACGAAGTCTTTGAAGTCCAGCTTTTCCTTGGCCACGGCCGCGATAAGGCGATCCAGATTGGTCAGGCGCGAGCCAATGCCATAAACAGTGCTCAGGCGTCGCAGCTCCTTGGCGTCCTGCGTGCGAGCCTCGGTCCCTAGGATCACTGCTCGGTACTCGGCGATATCGAGCAACTTGGAGCACTGAGCCCCCATGGCGATGTAGGCGTCCCGCATCTGCCCGTCGTCGCAAAAGATCTGCCGTCCCTCTTCGTTGGTGCGCAGGAAAGCCTCTTCGCGAAACCCGCGGTTGATGAAGCGGTAGACCGGGCGATGGTCGTTGTCGCCACGACGAAGTACGGCGCAGCGCACGTCGTGTTCTTCATCGCTACCACGTTGGTACTCGAACACGATCGCGCTGTAGGGCATAGGCAGCACGAACTTCAGCATCGGCTCTCGACCACCTACGGTTTCTGTAATCTGGCTGGGCAGAGTCCCAAAGAACAACGGGAAGAGTTCCAGCGTCGTGGTCTTGCCCACCGCGTTCTCGCCGGTGATGGACGCTCCATCCCGTGGATCGATCTGGTTGATGCTGGCCGAAGTGGCGTTGCCGCTGGTGCGTGTGTTGACCAGCAGCATGCGGCGTAGACGTGACGTCAAACTAACTCCCTCCCCTTTGCGTTGTCTACCGGCTTCTTGCTCCTGAATTTGATCTTGCTTACGCGTCGTCCGGCACGTACTCAAACAGATCGGCGACACCGACGCTGAAGTACTTGCAGAGCGCGTTGACGGCGTCGAGATCGACCCTGGTCGCAGTCTCCTGATACAGAAGCGTAATGGTGTTCCGGTGAAGGCCGGTGTCCCGCGCAACATCGCTGATCTTGAGCTTTCGCTCGCCCATCAGGCGGGACAAGTGGCACTTGATCACATCACTCTCCGTGTCTTTTTTTCACTCAGGATGCAAAAAAGCACTTGACAGTGGCATTTAGGCGTCCATAATGTCGTCCAGGATGACAAAAAACGATCCATCGAGCGTTTTTGGCATCTGAATTGTCGCATTGGATGAAAGGAGTGACCAGTGTCTACAGCGACCTACCTCACCACGGACGAGCTTTCCGCTCGGATCAAGTACGACAGCCGAACGATCCGCGATCGGCTCAAAGACAGCGTTCTCATCGAAGGGCGTCACTACATTCGCCCCTTCGGTGGTCGTAAGACGCTTTACATCTGGGAGCACATCGAGGCCGATATGGCGATGGCGTCCTCGGGCGGCTCTGCCACGATTCCGCTGGCCAATGGAGGCATGCTCCATGGGTAGTATCCGCCGCCTCGACAGCAAGGGCACGCTGTTCCTTGACTTCCGGTACGCCGGACAACGTCTGCGCGAGTACACCGCTCTCGCGGACACGCCGATGAACCGCAAACGCCTCCAAAAGGCCCTGGAGCGCATCGAAGGCGAAATCGCCCTCGGCACGTTCGACTACGAGAAGACTTTCGGAAAGCCACTTCCGGCCAAGTCTGGCCAGACGGACTCCGAAGCTTCAAGCAACGACACTGAAGTTTCTCAGCCCACCACGCGCAGCGGCACGCCCTTGTTCAAGGACTTCGCCGACATGTGGTTCGCCGAGTGTGAAGTGTCCTGGCGGCGCAGCTACCGTGTCACGCAACGGGGGTCGCTGGACCAGTACCTGATCCCGTACTTCGGGGAGAAAGAGGTCGGCCACATCACCAAGGCAGACGTTCTGGCTTTTCGGGCATCACTCGCCAAAGTACCCGCCCGAAAAAGCCTCTCCACGCTGTCCAACCGTCGCATCAACTCCGTGATGAAGCCGCTGCGCCAGATCCTCAACGAGGCGGCCGACCGGCTGGAGTTTACGTCCGCGTTTCGCAACATCAAGCCGCTGAAGATGAAGAGGAGCGACGTCATGCCCTTCACACTCGAGGAGGTCCAGCAGATCCTCACGACCGTGCGGGCCGACTTTCGCAATTACTTCACCGTGCGCTTCTTCACCGGCATGCGCACGGGGGAAGTGCACGGCCTGAAGTGGAAGTACATCGACTTCGAGCGCCGCCTGATCCTGGTTCGCGAGGCCATCGTGATGAAGGAGGAGGACGAGCTCAAGACCGATGGCAGCGTGCGCGACATCCAGATGACGGATCTGGTGTTCGATGCCCTGCAGGCGCAGCTCAAGGTGACCGGGAAACTCTCCGAGTTCGTGTTCTGCAACCGCAAGGGCGAGCCGATCGACAACCAGAATTTTCTGAATCGGGTCTGGTCGCCGCTGCTGCGCCACCTCAATATCCCTCACCGCAGGGCGTACCAGATGCGGCACACGGCTGCCACCCTGTGGCTCGCCGCGGGCGAAGCGCCGGAGTGGATCGCGCGCCAGCTCGGCCACACCAGCACCGAGATGCTGTTTCGGGTGTACAGCCGCTACGTGCCGAATCTGACCCGCCGTGACGGTTCGGCGATGGAGCGGCTCTTGAAGCAGCACATCTCGGTCGCCCCGGTGCAGGGTCTGGTGGTGCGCCTGCCGGAAGAAGCGGCCATGTTGCCCGCAGCCCATCAGGCAGGGGCGCACGTTGCGTCGGCCGAGTCCGCGGCCAACGATGCGCTCGATGCGTCGGCTCTCGTGTCGCAGCCTGGCACGCCGCTTCAGGAAGGGCAAGCCAGCCCGGCACCGGCAGCCAACGAGGCGCAAGCCTTCGAGGTGCTGCCTGCGCCGCGCCGCCGCAAAGATGCATCAGGTGCAGAGCGTGTAGGAGGCCGGAATCGAACCGATACCGATCCGGGTGAGGCAGAACTTGCCGCCTTGCTCAGGCCACCCCCGCTGCCGCCGTTCCTGAGGCACGGCTCATAGCGCCGCGCTGAGCGCCCAGGCGCTTTTCTCGACCAACGAACCCTTACCAGCTGACTGGTTGACCGGCCGGACCGATGTGTCCGCTGCACCGGTGAGGCGAAGCCTTGCCTGAAACAGCCCCAAGACGACAAGAGCACGTCGAAACCGCCGCTCAGAACAGCCCGATCTCCGAACCCGAAACCCGACTTATCCCTTCATCACCAAGGACCCAGACCATGAACTCGAATCTCAAGACCACCGCCCAGATCAACAACCCGGTCGTTGACCAATCAGCCCATGGCCTCACCGGCCACATCCAGCCGCACGCCGACCCGGTGGCCCACGCCCTGGCCATGCCGACCATCCTGCATGAGCTCTCGAAGAACATGGGCGAGTTCGAAAAGGACGTGCGCAGCCAGCTCTCGGCGCGCCTGAACACGCAGGCGGCCAACGACAAGGCCAATCTCGAAACTTCGTCTCATTCCGACGCCTGCACTGGCACGGGCACCGGTGGCTTCGCGCCCTATGCCGTCTCGCCCGGCGAGGAGATGCCCAACGTGCTGGGTGAACTCGCTGAGCCGGGCTCGGTGTTTCGCATGAACACGCTGCTGAGCGCGGCTTTCCCGTTCGGCCCCGTGGGCCCGTACATGAACCAGGAGGGCCAGATCTGCCCGCGCCGCGAGGGGAGTGTGTCGATCGCTCTGCTGGGCAGCGGCGATCAGACCCTGGTGCTGCCGACGCCCTCGGAGCAGACCGAGATCGCCGAGGCTGCTTCTCCCCGTGTGCGCTGGATCCGCGCCACCAAGACCCGGGTGCCCGGTGTGCCGGGGGATGCGCTGCTGGTCACGGGCATGGATCAGCCGCGCTCGGGCCGCGGCTCCGGCCCCTGGCTGCTCGACCACCTGGGCTTGTCGGAGGGCATCACCGCCGACCTGAGCCACGCCATCCTGAGCCTGAAACCCGCTCACCAGGCGTTCTTCATGTCCGCCATCGCCCGGGCCGACATCGAGCAGGCGCTGGTCGCCCTGCTGCCGGAGGTGCGTGCGCGCAGCGTGGCTCACCCGCTGGCCCTTGGTGTCGTCGCGGCCGAGCAGGTCAACAGCCCGGAGCTGACCCGCGACGAAACCTCGCTTGTTCGTCTGGCCTGCCTGATTGCCGAACTGGGGGCACTGCACGCAGCGCCGGATCTGGCGTCCGGTGGTGGTTATTCCTCCGGCGAAGCCCTGGCCCGTGAACGAGAAGCCGAGCGCGCCGCGCACCCGCTGACCCAACTCACGCTGCGTGGCCTGCTCACGCGCTTCATCAACTTGGAGTCGAAGAGCGAGGAGGCCGATGGGCAGGGCGGCATGATGGGAACTGTTGAGGACGGGGTCAACGATGGGGTCTGGCTGCAGCGGCTGCTCTCCGACGCAGTGCACCAGCATTACCGCATCGGCAGCAAATACGGCCCCCTGGGCAAGAACCCGGTGAACCCGAGGTTTGCGCTCATGGCGCAGACCTTTGGCGATGCCATGCGACTCGCTCGCCGCGAGGCCTATGCCCGGCTGCGCGATGCGGATGGCGAAGCCCAGCAGCCGCTGCCGCTGGAGCCCGTGCCCACCCTGGTGACGGCGGCGCTGGCGCGGGTTCCGGGTGCGCCGGTCGAATCGGCTGAATCTGGTGCCCAGGCCGATGCCGAAGGCGCCGGCGACCAGACCGGTGCAGACACCGACGAGGACCAGTTCGCGCTTGATCTGGACGAAGGCCCGCTCACCGAGATGCCCGAGATCGACGACAGCGATGTCGATGACTCTGCGCGGCTGTCGTCCTTGGCCATGTTCTCCGGCTTGGCCCGGGCATCGGCGCCTGTGCGCATCCCCGACCACGAACGCCGTGCCTATGAAAACCGCTCCATCCCGTGGCCCCGCCCGAGCCTGGCCTGGGCGGCCGGCATGCTCGATGGCGACGGGTGCGTGGCCATCGTGAAGCAGACCTACCCGAACCGCGCCAGCACCTACCGCCTTGTGGTTCAAGTGACGCAGAACTGCCTGCAGACCCTTAAACACTTCCGGGTGTGCGTGGGCGTACCCGCGCCGATCCATGAAGTCAAACGCCGCATCGGCCACAACCGGCAGGTCTACGCCTTGATGTACTCCGGCCCCAAAGCTGTGCTGGTGCTGCAGCGCCTGGCCGCACACCTGGTGCGCAAGCGGCCTGAGGCCGAGGTGGCCCTGTCCTTCATCGAGAAGGGGCAGGTGGGCCGGCGCTTCGGCGGTAGGGGCGTGCCCCCTGCGATCGAGCAGATCCGCATCAGCCACTTCAACAAGCTGCGCGCGTTGAAGTAAGGCCGGGGAGAGCACACATGACCGATCCCAAGAAGACCGATTCCGAGATCACCGGCCCGATCGGACCAGGCGTTTCCATGGTCGACGCGGTGAGCCCGTACTTGAGCCCCAAGGCGGGCGAAGTGCTGGCCCCACTGGCTCCGCAGACCAGACGCCGTCCGCCGAGCTTCACCTCGAAGCCCGCTGAAGGTCGCGCAAGGCTGCTGCAGGAAGGCAACTTCGTGGGCATGCCCCACTTCGCTGGCAGGTACGACGACGAGATCCTGCTGCCGCCAGGTGTGGCCGAGCAGTTCAAGGCGCTCAAACACAGCCTCGCGCTTCTGGAGAACGAGACTGCTGACACGCCGGAGACCGCCCAGCACGCCAAGCGCGTGGAGAAACAGGAGCGAGCGCAGCGCGAGCGGGAGCGGCAGGAGCTTGTTGCCAGGGAAGCCGAGCGACAGGCGCAGCAAACCCGGGAGAAGATGGAGGCCGAACTGCGGCGCATGGGATTCAACCCGGATCAGGGCAAGCTTCGGGCCCAGATCGAGAAACTGCCCCTGACCCAGCGCCTGCGGGTGTACCGGGAAGAGGACGTGCAGCGCGTAGCGGCCTCTCCGCAGAGCGTGGACTCGGATGCGAAGAAGAGGAACGAGCCGCTGGGCTACCTGCTCAAGACACGGGGGCCCTGGCGGCGGATCGGAAGTCCGGCGTCGGTGGAGGCGATCCTGGCGCTGCAGGAGGATCACCCGCACTTCGGGGACGTCATCCAGTTCGTGGCGAATCACGTGGCGCTGCAGAAGATGGGTTTCGGGGCCGGAAACGCCGAGACCGGGCAAGCGTCCGCGAACGGGAAGAAGGCCAGAGCAGGGAAGGGGGCGAGCAAAAGGAATGCTGGCGCAAGTCCTGAAGTAGCCGACCATGCAAAGCCGCCGGTTCCCTTGCCGCCCTTGCTGCTCTATGGCCCACCCGGTGTCGGCAAGACCCACTTCTGCGAATCCCTGGCCAAAGTGCTCGGGGTGCCGGTGCGCCGCCATCCGATGGATCAGGCCGAAACCTCCGGGGCGCTGCTTGGCTCGGATGCTGTCTGGGGCAACTCGCGCTACGGCCTTGTCTTCGATCTGCTGGGTCTTGGCGAATACGCCAACCCGCTCGTGATCCTGGACGAGTTGGACAAGGCGCAGACCATGGGCAAGACCTCGGGTGGATTCTCATCGCCGACCGGCGTGCTGCATTCGCTGCTGGAGCCAGTGTCGGCGGCCCAGGTGCGCGACATCAGCCTGGACCTGGAGCTTGACGCGAGCCAGATCGCATGGATCGCCACGGCTAACTACCCCTGGTGGGTGCCAGTCACGTTGCGATCGCGCTTCAGGGAGTTCTTCATCATGCCGCCGGATGCGGCGCAGGCGATTCAGCTGGCGAGGAGCGTCGTGAAGAACGCTCTCAAGGTGGCTGGCTTCCAAGTAGAGGAACCGGACCGGCGGGTCGTGGTGGCGCTGGCGCACTTGAGTGCGCGGGAGATCTATCAGGTGACGTTGGCGGCAGCTGCTATGGCAGTGCGCCGCGTCTCCAAGGTGATCGAGATGCGAGACTTGCCGAGCGAGATCGTCCTTGGGTCACCTGATGGAAAGCCGGCGCAATCGTGGGTGCACTAGAAAGACGCGGGGTGGCATCCAAGAGATTGCGTCTGCGTTGTCGAAATATGGCGTTGCGCAAACGCTGCCAATCAGTCCATTGGGGTTCTCTTAAGGGCCGTGCTCGCAAACAGCTGGTCGCAGTAGGCGAGTCGAGTCCGCATGGCGTGACGACAGTGTGCTGAGCGGCTCCTCGATTCACGCCAGTCAAAATTCTTTGCAGGTTCCCGTGGCAGCGGGAGCGCAACTTCGGCAGGGCCAGAACGCCCGTGAGGTGCTGAGTCGCTTGGCCGCCTGGTAGACTTCTTAACAACTCAAAGAAGTACGCCGTCGCTGACGCTGCGCGCAAAGTGAAAATGCCACGGCTCCATAGCATTCCCGTTATCGACCTGTTCGCCGGCCCTGGTGGCTTGAGTGAGGGTTTTTCTTCTCTCCTTTGTCCGGATGGAGAGCGACGTTTCGACGTGCGGGTGTCCATCGAAAAGGACCCGATGGCCCATAGCACGCTCGAGCTTCGAGCGCTGTTCCGTGCCTTCCCCGTCGGCAAGGCCCCCGACGATCTACATCCCCGTGAGAAAGACCTAAAGCTGCGCGGGTGAGGCCCTCGCGGGATAATCGAGGGCTTCGCCATGCACGACACCGCGCTCGTTCTCTTTTCCGGCGGCCAGGACTCCACGACCTGTCTGGCCTGGGCCCTCCAGCGCTACCGGCACGTGGAGACGATCGGGTTCGACTACGGCCAGCGGCACGCCGTCGAACTCGAATGCAGGACGACCGTGTTGGAGCGGCTGCGGGCGGAGTTTCCGTCCTGGGCGCAGCGCCTGGGTACGGACCACCTGCTCGATCTCTCGCTGCTGGGCCAAGTGAGCGACACGGCCCTGACCCAACCGAAGGCGATCGAACTGGCTGCAAGCGGCCTGCCCACGACCTTCGTGCCGGGGCGCAACCTCCTGTTCTTCACGTTCGCGGCCACCATCGCGTTCCGGCGCGGGCTGGCCGTGCTGGTGGGAGGCATGTGCGAGACCGACTATTCCGGCTATCCGGATTGCCGGGACAACACCCTTAAGGCGCTGCAGGTGGCGCTGAGCCTCGGGCTGGCCACGCCGGTGGTGATCGAGACGCCGTTGATGTGGCTGGACAAGGCGGCCACTTGGGTCCTCGCGCAGCAACTGGGCGGCCCTGAGCTGATCGAGCTGATCCGCAAGGAGACGCATACGTGTTACCTCGGCGAACGCGGCGAGCTCCACCCCTGGGGGTACGGCTGTGGCAGGTGTCCGGCCTGCGAGCTGCGGCGTCGTGGATACGAGGCGTTCGTGGGAGGGTCCTCCCCGGCTCACCCTTCGGCACCCGGCAACGAGGTGGCGCCATGACCTATGCGGTCAAGGAAATCTTCTACACCCTGCAGGGCGAGGGAGCCAACGCAGGCCGTCCGGCCGTGTTCTGTCGGTTCGCGGGGTGCAACCTGTGGTCGGGGCGGGAAGCCGACCGTGCGCAGGCGATCTGCAAGTTCTGCGACACCGAGTTTGTCGGCACCGACGGCTCGGACGGGGGCAAATTCCGCACCGCAGCGGAGCTGACACGCAGGATCGCGAGCCGGTGGCCGACGGCTGACCGGGCCCACCGCTTCGTGGTCCTCACGGGAGGCGAGCCCCTGTTGCAGGTGGACGCGCAACTGCTGGCGAGCCTGCACGAGGCCGGCTTTGAGATCGCGGTCGAGACCAACGGCACCGTACTGCCGCCGCCGGGCATCGATTGGGTATGCGTCAGCCCGAAGGCGGGAGCCGACTGGATCGTGCGCCGGGGCAATGAACTCAAGCTGGTCTGGCCGCAACCGGGTTTTGACCTGGAGGCGCTCGCCGCGCTCCCGTTCGAGCACCGTTACTTACAGCCGATGGACGACCCAAGGCGCGAATCGAACACGGCGGCCTGCATCGAGGCCTGCCTGCGCCACCCGGCCTGGAAACTGGGGACGCAGATGCACAAGATGGTCGGGCTGCGATGAAGTTCGAGATCAGCCAGCGTTTCTTCTTCGACGCGGCGCACTCTCTCCAGCGTGAGATCGACAGCGCCCCCAGCGCGCGGATCCACGGCCACACCTATCACGCCGAGGTGACGGTGGCAGGCCGGCCGGACGCGAACGGCATGGTGGTGGATCTCGGTTTCCTGCGTAGAGATATCGAGAGCGTCCGCGCGGCGCTGGATCACCAACTGCTCGATGAGGTGCCGGGCCTCGGCGCGCCGACGCTGGAAAACCTGTGCGCCTACATTGCGGCGCGGTTGCAGGCGGACTTTCCTTCTCTAAGCAGTGTGAAGGTGTGGCGGGAATCTGTGGGGGATGCCTGCCGCTTGACGTGTTGACGGCGCCGGCCGACCGCGAACGCCAGCCGAGCTAGCCCAGCTTTCCCACCTCGGTCGGAGCCGGACTCATTCAGCTTCGGACTTCACAGCTTCTGGCGGACCGTGGCCAGACCAGCGCGGACACTGTCTCAACGTCAAGCTGCTCCCCTGCTCCACGAGCTTCACTTCGGCTCAGGCTGTCCGGCACGCAGCCCGAGACGGTGCAGCAGACTCAAGTCCGCACCGGTGTCGGGATTGCCGGTCGTGAGCAGCTTGTCTCCGTAGAAGATCGAGTTGGCGCCGGCCTGGAAGCACAGGGCCTGCACCGCATCACCCATCTGCTGGCGGCCGGCAGAAAGCCGCACGCGCGCACGCGGCATGGTGATGCGGGCAACCGCAATCGTACGCACGAATTCGAACGGATCCAGCGGATCCTGCTCAGCCAGCGGTGTCCCCGCGACCCGGACCAGATGGTTGATCGGCACCGATTCCGGATAGGGCTGCAGGTTCGCAAGCTGCGCGATCAGCCCGGCACGATGGCGACGCGATTCACCCATGCCGACGATGCCGCCGCAGCACACCTTCAACCCGGCGCCGCGCACGCGCTCCAGCGTGTCCAGCCGGTCCTGATACTCGCGCGTGCTGATGATGTCACCGTAAAACTCCGGCGCGCTGTCCAAATTGTGGTTGTAATAGTCCAGACCGGCATCGCGCAGTATCTGCGCATGTCCATCTTCCAGCATGCCGAGGGTGGCGCAGGTCTCCAGGCCAAGCGACTTCACGGTGCGCACGAGATCGGCCACCTTCTCGATGTCGCGGTCCTTGGGGGCGCGCCAGGCCGCACCCATGCAGAAACGTGTGGCACCCGCCTCGCGTGCGCGGTGCGCGGCTTGAAGAACTTCGCCGGGCTCCATTAGCTTCGTGGCGTCAACGCCGGTGTCGTAGTGCGCCGACTGCGGGCAGTAGCCGCAGTCCTCCGGGCAGCCGCCCGTTTTGACGGACAGCAGCGTCGCAAGTTCAACCAGCCTCGGGTCGAAGTTCTCCCGGTGGACCGTCTGGGCGCGGTGCAGCAGTTCAGCAAACGGCAAGTCGAACATGGCTTCGACGGTTTCGACCGGCCAGCGCTGTGGCAGGGCGGCAGGCCGGCGCGCCGGCCGGTGCAGGGTGACTGTGCGTTCGACAATGTCGGACATCGGTTCTTCTCGCTTCAGGTTCGGTGTTGGGCGGCCAATTCGGCCAGGGTGGCGAGCAACTGCGCCACGTCCGCGGCGGTGTGCGACGCCGACAGCGCGATGCGCAGCCGCGCGGTGCCTTCCGGCACGGTGGGGGGCCGGATCGCCGGCACCCACAGGCCACGCGCCTGCAGGCCTTCCATCACGGCCAGTGCGGCGGCGTTGTGGCCGATGACGAGCGGCTGGATGGCCGTGTTGGAGACACCGAGCTGCCAGCCCGTGCCGGGCAGGATGGAAGCCAACCCCGTGCGCAGTTGCGCGATGCGGGCGCGCAGGTCCGTTCGGCGCTGCTCCTCCTGCGCGATCAGCCCCAGGCTCGCACTCAACGCGGACGCCAGCAGAGGCGGCGCGGCGGTCGCGAAGATATAGCTGCGCGTCTTCTGCAGCAGCCATTCGATCAAAGGCTGCGGCCCGGCGACGAACGCCCCGGCGACACCGGCCGCCTTGCCCAGCGTGGCCATGTAGAGGATGCGCCCCGACGCCTGCGCACCGCTCAGGCCGAAATGCGCCAGCGTGCCGCGGCCTTGCGGCCCCAGCACGCCGAAGCCATGGGCATCGTCGAGCAGCAGCAGCGCATCGTACCGTTCGCAAAGGGCCAGCAACTGCGGCACGTCGGCCACGTCGCCGTCCATGCTGAACACCGCATCCGTGATCAGCAGCTTGCGCCGCGCGGGGCTGGCCGCGAGCAAGCGCTCAAGCGCGGCCCAGTCGGCATGCGGATAGCGATGCACTTGAGCGCGCGACAGCCGCGCACCATCGATCAGGCAGGCATGATTAAGGGCATCGGAGAAGAGCGCATCGCCCTCGCCCACCAATGCAGGAACGATGCCGATGTTGGTAGCGTAACCGGCATAGAAGTACAGCGCTCGCGGCATCTGCACGAACTCCGCCAGCTCGCGCTGAAGCCGTCCGTTGGCGGCACTGTGGCCGCCCACCAGGGGCGAGCCGCCGGAGCCCACGCCGTATTCGCGGGCACCGGCACACGCTGCCCGCACGAGCGCCGGATGGCCAGCCAGCCCCAGGTAGTCGTTGCTGCAGAACGCGAGCATGCGCTTCCCGTCCACCATCACAGCAGCACCGCCGGCGGGCATCACCTCGCGCGTGCGGCGGCGCTGGTGGAGTGCATCGAGTGCGGCGATGCGCTCGGGAAACTCATCGAGCCAGGACATGCAAACTCCTCCTCAGGCCCAGTCGGGTGGCAGGTGCACGGACACGGCGCGCGGATCCGGCTTGGCGCTGAAGCCGATATCGGCCAGCAGCGGCACGGCCAGATGCGCGCGCAGATACGCAATGTTGTCCTCCGGCTGGAGCATGTGCGCGTCGATGCGGTTGCAAATCCAGCCAGCCAGCCGCAGGCCGCGGGCGCGGATCGCCTCCGCTGTGAGCAGCGCGTGGTTGAGGCAACCCAGGCGCAAGCCCACGACCAAGACGACCGGCAGGCCCAGCGCCTGTGCGAGATCGGCGCCGGTCTCACGCGCGCTCAGAGGCACCAGGAAGCCGCCGGCACCTTCGACGACCACTGCATCGGCCCGCTCGGCCAATTGCCCGTAACTGGCGACGATTCGGTCGATCTCGATCGGCACGCCCGCGCGCTGCGCGGCGAGATGCGGGGACATCGGCTCCGGCAACAGCACCGGGTTGTCCAGCTCGCAGGGCACAGCGATGCTGGAAGCCGCGCGCAGTGCCATGGCGTCGTCGCTGGTCCAGTCGTTGCCGACACGGACGGCGCCTGCGGCCACCGGCTTCATGCCGACCACGCGTGCGTGGCGGCGCCGCAGCGCGTGCAGCAGGACGCATGCCGCCAGTGTCTTACCCACGCCGGTGTCGGTGCCGGCCACGAACACGCCACTCACGCCGCGGCCCCGTCCAGGCTCGCGCACAGCGCGCCAAAGGCCGCCTCGCCCAGGTGACGGACCTCGTCGGGCTGCAGCACATATGGCGGCATCGCATACAGCGTGCTGCCGATCGGCCGCAGCAGCAGGCCACGCGCGAGCGCCTCGCGCTGGTATCGCTGCGCAAAATCGGAGGGCGCATCGGCCAGGTCCCAGGCCCAGATCATCCCGGTGCGGCGGGCGTGGCGCACGCTGGGATGTTGTTTCAGCGGCAGGAAGGCTTCGTCCAGTGCGCGTGCCAACGCCACGTTGGCGGCGAGCGCGTCAAGCTCGTCGAAGAGATCGAGAGTCGCCAGCGCGGCACGGCAGCCGAGCGGATTGCCGGTGTAGGAATGCGAATGCAGGAAGCCGCGCGTCACCGCATCATCGTAGAAGGCCGCGTACACGGCGTCTGTGGTGAGCACCGCCGACAGCGGCAGCGTGCCACCGGTGATGCCTTTGGACAGACACAGGAAATCGGGGCGGATGCCCGCCTGCTGGTGCGCGAACATGGTCCCGGTGCGGCCGAACCCGACGGCGATCTCGTCGGCCACCATGTGGACCTCATACCTGTCGCAAAGAGCGCGCGCAAGCCGAAGGTATTCCGGATCGTGCATTGCCATTCCGGCCGCGCACTGCACCACCGGCTCGAGAATGAAGGCTGCGGTGCTTGCGTGATGTTCGGCGAGCCAGGCCGCCAGCGCGGCCGCGGCCCGGCGTGCCACCGATATCGCATCCTCGCCCGGTTGCGCCGCGCGTGCGTCCGGACTGGGCACCACCGACCCGAGCCGCACAAGCGGCGCGTAGGCTTCGCGAAACAGCGGGATGTCCGTCACGGCGAGTGCGCCCACCGTCTCGCCGTGATAGCCGCCGGCCAAGCCGATGAACCTGCACTTCTGCGGTCGGCCCGCGTTGCGCCAGAAATGAGCGCTCATCTTCAGTGCGATCTCGGTGGCCGAGGCGCCGTCGCTGCCGTAGAAAGCGTGCCCGAGACCGGTGAGTGCCGCCAGGCGCTCCGAGAGTTGCACCACGGGCGCATGCGTGAAACCGGCCAGCATGACGTGGTCCAGCTGCTCCATCTGTTCGATCAAGGCCTCTTTCAGGCGTCGATGGCCGTGGCCGAAAAGGTTGACCCACCAGGAGCTGATGCCATCGAGATAGCGCTGCCCGTCTTCCGCCTCCAGCCACGGGCCCTGGGCGCGTGTGATCGCAATGGGATGCTGCGCCTCGTGATGCTTCATCTGGGTGCAGGGATGCCATACGGCGCGCAGGCTGCGCCCGGCCAGCGTATCGCTCATGGTCGATGCCTCAAACTTGCCGCCTAAACGGGCGTGTGAACTTCGGGACAAAACGGAACATGAGGGGAACTCCTTCGTGCGGCCTTGATGCTGGGGCGCAGATAGCCAATTTTGTCATGGGCGAAAGCCCGTTCTCCTGCCAAGTGAAGCGAGCTCGCATGGCAGTGGCAGTGGCAGTGGCATTCAGCCTTGTATGTTCGAGGCGTCGGGGTGGAGGGACTCATTCCGCCTTCGGCCGCGGCAGCGGACCGACAGTTTTGAGATTTCTCCCGCCCCACCTCCCAACGTCGATCAGGAACTGAGTGGCGCTGCACC
>NZ_JAMBNO010000038.1 GCF_023715105.1 Hydrogenophaga intermedia
GTCTTGCCTGGGCTTGCTGAGCCTGTCCAGGCGCTACGGCGAGGTGAGGCTGGAGGCCGCCTGCGAACGGGCTCTGGCCCTGGGCACCCTGCGCTACAGCCATGTGCGTGACTTGCTGGCCAACAACCGTGACCAGATCACGCCACAGGCCGAGTCTGACTGGACCAGCCCGGCGCACGCCAACCTGCGCGGCCCGGGCTACTACCAGTGATGCCTTGCTTTGAATTGATTCGCTCGAACCAACAGACTCAGAACACTTCCATGCTCAACAACACCACCATCGCCCAGTTGCGCTCACTCAAGCTCGTGGGCTTCGCTGATGCCTTGCATCAACAACACGAACAGGCCGACTGCCTGAACCTGTCCTTCGATGAACGACTGGCCTTGCTGGTCGAGCGCGAGGTTTACGCCCGGGGGGATCGCAAGCGAGCCCGGCTGCTGCAAAAGGCACAGCTGAAGTACCCCGCGGCCACCCTGGAAGATGCCAGCTTCGAGGGTATCCGAGGCCTGGACCGGCCAGCCCTCATGAGCCTGGCTCTGTCCACCTGGATTGAGCGCGGCGAGACCGTGACCCTGGCTGGCGCTACCGGTCTGGGCAAGACCTGGCTGGCCTGTGCGCTGGCCCAGTACGCATGCCGCCAGGGTCACTCGGCGTTGTACTTGCGGGTTCCACGACTGGCAGAAGAGCTGCGCATCTTGCATGGAGCCGGCAGCTTCCGACGCTGGCTTCAGCAACTCGCAAAGATCGACGTCCTCGTGCTCGATGACTGGGGCATCGGGAGCCTGGACGCCGCCACGCGTGCCGATTTGCTGGAGGTCATTGATGACCGGGTGGGGCAGCGCGCCACCATCATCGCCCACCAACTGCCCATCGAGCATTGGCACGCGTGGTTGGGCGATCCTACTGTTGCGGACGCCATGCTCGACCGGCTATTGCAGAGTTGCCGGCGCTTCAGTCTGGAAGGCGAGTCGCGACGAACAGGTCGCACGGCGCGCACGGCAACGGGTTCAAAAAGTGACCATCAAGGACCGCAATGAAGACCTGACAGTCCCTCCAAAACCGTAAACTCAAACACCTACGCAGCACCGCCAACACCACGGCGGTCACGATCGCCGAAACGGGCGGTCACGTTACCGGAACGGCGCTGAAAACACCCCTCAGCCCACCGGTCACGATGCGCCGAAATGACCGGTCACATTCGCCGAAATACGCAAGATCGCGGTTGTGGATACCTAGTAAGGTTTGTCGGATCAGTTGTACCTGTTCATACATCCAATATGATGTGCTACAAAACTGATCGACCATCCTTATGGCATGCCATGCGGCTTTGTTTGACGACCACGGTTGCGGACATCCGGTGTTCGATCAGATAGACCACGAGTTAGGCTGCACGAGAAACATCTGGGGGATGAAGTGACCACCAAGGCCATCTACTGCAGCAAATGCCGCGACGCCAACGGGCATCACATTGCACGCGGCAAGATCAGTCCCGACGTTTTCAGACGCGTAAGTGTTACTGGTCGCAATAGCAATGGATAGAAGTGGCCCCGCTTGTCTGAACAGATTTACCCCGAGAGATAAAGAGACTGCGTGCGGGTTGAAGAGGTGCAGAGTTGTCCACGGCGGCGGTGGTCGCTGTGCGACGAACCGACCGACGCGGTGGGCAACTCGGGGCGCACCGGGATTTTCATTCTAGGCAGCCACGGCCAGCTCGGGCAGCAGCGCCCAGTAGGCCTGCTCGGGCGTGCGGTCCTCGATGCGCGAATGCACACGCTCGCGGTTGTACCAGTCGATGTAGGTGTCCAGGTCTGAGCGTGCAGCGCTCACCGCCTCGTAGGCTTGCAGGTACACCCGCTCGTACTTGATGGTGCGCCACAGCCGCTCGACGAACACGTTGTCGCGCCACGCCCCCTTGCCGTCCATGGACAGGCGACATCCTCGCGAGAGCACCGCGTGGGTGAACTCCTCGGCCGTGAACTGACTGCCCTGATCGGTGTTGACGATCTCGGGCACGCCGAAGCGGGCGAACGCCTGCTCGATCACCTCGCTGGCATGGCAGGCCTCCAGCGTGATGGCCACCTTGTGAGCGAGCACCCGGCGGCTGGCCACATCCACCACGGCCGTGAGGTAGACGAACCCGCGCTTCATCGGGATGTAGGTCGTGTCCAGCGCCCAGACCTGATTGGCGCGGCGGATGGCCACCTTGCGCAACAGGTAGGGGTAGACCTTGTGGTGTGGGTGGCGCTTGCTGGTGCCAGGCTGCGGGCACAGGGCCTGGATGCCCATGCGCTGCATGAGCGTGCCCATGTGGCGCCGCCCGACGTGAATGCCCTGGCGCTGCAGTTGACGGCGCAGCATACGAGCGCCCATGAAGGGGTGCTCCAGGTGCAGCTCGTCGATGCGGCGCATGAGCGCCAGGTCACTCTCGCTGGTGGGGCGGGGCTGGTAGTAGACAGCGCCGCGGCTGATCTCCAGCAGTCGGGCCTGGCGCACCACGCTCAAGGGGTGCTCACGGTCGATCATCGCTTTGCGCTCAGCAATCCCGCCTTGGTGAGCGCGCTTTCTAAAAAATCATTCTCCAGCGCCAGTTGGCCGATCTTGGCGTGCAGCGGGGCCAGATCGACCGGCTGGGGGGCCGAGCCGGCGCCGAAGACGTCGGCCGCGCGCTCAAGCAGCTGGCGCTTCCATTCGTTGATCTGCGTGGGGTGCAGCTCGAACTCCTTGCAGAGTTCGGCCATGGTCTTGTCCTCGCGCAGCGCAGCCAGCGCCACCTTGGCCTTGAACGCTGCGCTGTGGGAGCGGCGCGTGCGCCGCCCAGATGCCTTCTTGTTCATCACAAGCTCCTTATGGCCAGCCCGCCTTGGGCCGGCTCAATGCACGGAGCCTGCTTTATCTCACCTGTTCAGATTTGCGGGGCCACTTCTCACGCGCACGTGCCGCGAATGTTGTTCACTGCGAAGAATCCCTTGGCATACGGTTTGCCGTGCCATGGAATCAAGGTGAAAAGAGCAGATCAAAGATGCGCTGCGCGCGGTGACTTCCGGACCATCAGAGCGTCGAAAGTGAAACTTTGGACGTGCGCGCTGGGAATTCATGCCTCGATCGGGTGATCGGTAAATCGCATTGAGAAGTCAACCGCGTCGATATCCTTGATCAGCGCACCAACAGAGATTCGGTCCACACCAGTCAGCGCATAACTAGCCACGCTTTCCAGCGTGACGCCACCGGACACCTCCAAACTGCATCGGCCGTCAACCATGCGAACTGCCTCGCGAATGGTCTCGAGCGACATGTTGTCGAGCAGCACCATGTCGGCGCCAGCCTCTAGCGCCTCGTGGAGTTGGCGCAAGGTCTCCACCTCAACTTGAACAAAGCTAGCCTTGCCGGCGAGCGCCTTGGCAGCGCGCAAGGCAGCTGATAAACCGCCGGCAGCAGCAATATGGTTCTCCTTAATCAAGATGGCGTCATATAGACCCATGCGGTGATTGTGGCCACCGCCACAGCGCACAGCGTACTTCTCTGCTACCCGAAGGCCAGGAATTGTCTTTCTCGTGTCGAGGATTGCCGCGCGCGTCCCATTCACGGCCTCGACGTAGCGTGCTGTCTTGGTCGCAACCGCACTCAGCGTCTGCAGGAAGTTCAGGCACGTGCGCTCGGCAGTCAGCAGTTCGCGCGCCAGTCCCTCAATGCGCACCACGACCTGCCCCGGCGTGCTGCGCTGCCCGTCGTCAAGTTGCCAGTCTGCGCGCGCTGAGGGCGCAACTCGACCAAGCACCTCGTCTACCCAGGGGCGGCCACAGATGACCGCCGACTCACGACAGATGATGGTGCCTGTCACGCGGACCTTTAGCGGCACCAGCGCCGCCGTTAGATCTCCTGGGCCGATGTCTTCGTCAAGTGCACGGCGTACGTCCAGTCGAACCTGCTGATCAATATCCATGGAGTCTATGGTGTAGATGGTTGTATTCATGCGCCAGTGGCACGACGGCGAAGCACTACAGGTTTGCCGCCCAACCGGCGCTGGCACATCCAGTGCGCAAGAGCAGCATCCATGTAGTCCGCATGTCCTGGAAACCACCGAGCTAGCTCCCGAGCAAAGCGCCGGCACTCGCTGCTGTCACCATTTGTGAGCAATGCCTGCACTTGCTCCAATGAGTGGAGGACGGCGTCGTGTTCCTCGACGTGGCAGTGGCGAGCTGGAAATCCCGTCTCAGTCATCCAGCGATCTTCTTCGTCGAAATGCTCTCTCAGATGTGTGGCTAAGGCGGCCAGCCGTTGGGGCAGCTCGACATTGCTGGCATGCAGCAGCGCCGACACCAAAGACACGAACTCTTCGTGTCTAGCGTCCATGGGACCGAAGCCCAGCAAGAGTGCATCGCTCCACACGAGCGCGGATTCAGAATCAGCGGACATTTACTGCACCAATAACAAGAAGGCCAAAGACACCAGAAGCGCGAGCAGAACACGGCAAACAAGAAGGTCGTCGAAGCACTGGCAAATGAAGTACCCCATCGTCAGATCGACGGCCATTGGCAACAATCCCCGGCCGAACAACACCAGATCCTGTCTGCCAAAGTTGCCTACCGCCAGCGTCGCACCATACAGCGGTAGCGGCGCCAGCAAGCAGGGCACCTGCCAACAGCACTGCGGGCGCAACTATGTTGTTGAGGTGACGCATGCCCAATCAGATCCTCCATCGCTCGCTTTCAACCTCGGCAATCGCTTGGGCGATCAGCAGACTGCCGAATCGCCGCAACGTAGGCCCAATATGGCGACCCTCGAGTTCCTGCCAGCCATTGGAAGGATCGTGCACAACCAGCAAATCGATCGCAACCTGCGTCGCTAGATCTAGTGAAGACAGGGGGAACTACCGCCAAAGGCAGACCCACACACCCAGCGCGCCTCTTGCAAAACCTCCAAGCAGGAACGCACCTGCAAAGAGCGACCAGGGCAGCTCCGGAATCATTCGGCCTTCAGGTCGGCGATCTTGCCCGCTTTCGCCATGGCTTCGTTCTCTCGGGCAATGACCTTGCCATACTCGACGGGGCCGGCACCGACAGGATCGATCACCGCTGTCTGGAACTTGCGGGTCAAATCCGGGTTTTTCACCACTTCAGCAATTTCCTTGCTGATCCGATCGATGGCGTACTGCGGCGTCCCTGCCGCCGCCATCACACCAATCGCAACGGAGAAGTCGAAGCCTGGTACCGTTTCAGCAATAGCGGGTACCGTGGGCGCCTGCGATGAGCGCGTCGACGCGTTACTTGCCAGCAGTTTGACCTGGCCGTTGTTGTAGAAGCCAAGCATGGAGGGCAACGCCGCGACCGAGAACTCGACTTGCCCACCAACGAGCGCAGGGGTTGACTGACCAGATCCACGGTAAGGTACGTGGCGCAGGTCTAAATTGAGTGCGTGCTTTAGCGCCTCCATCGTGAGTTGATGCGTCGAGCCAATACCAGAAGACCCGTAGGTATAGGCTCCGGGCTTAGCCTTCACCGTAGAGATAAATTCCTCGAATGTGTTCACGTTGACCTTGGGGTGGGCCACGATGAACAAAGGCGAGCGAGCAATTAGCGCCACTGGCAATATGTCCTTGCCCACTTGGTAGTTGGCCGACTTATTGAGCAGGGGCGTGATCGACAGCATGGACCCGTCCGAGACGATGAAGGCGTGCCCGTCTGCTGGCGAACTCTGTAAAAGGCTCTGGTATGCCACTACGCCATTGCCGCCGGGTCGGTTGTCCACGACCACGCTCTGGCCCACGCGCTCGGTCAGGCGCTGCGCTACCTCTCGCGCAACCGTGTCGGGCAAGCCTCCTGGCGCATAGGGCACGATGAGTTTGATCGGCTTGGACGGGTAGGCCGGCGTCTGGGCCTGCACGGTCAGGGGCGTTGCTACGAGCGTGGCAAGGGCCAGCGCTGACAAGACACGGCGATGCACGGGGTTGTCTCCTCGAAGGAATTGATCCAGAACGGACTTGCAATTTACTTAGGCACCTAAGATAATGCATTTTTGCAGAGCCATTGACCCCTGTCAAATCGGCAAATCCACTCACGTGTTAACGGTCAACATTTCATGAGCAACACTCCCCTGATGCGGCTGCGCATCGCGCACACCGAGCCCGCCGCACGCGGCATCCAGCGCATTGAGCTGCGCCACCCGCAAGGTGATCTCCTACCGCCCTTCACGGCGGGTGCGCACATTCCCGTGCGCACGTCCGGTGGCGCGATGCGCCAGTACTCACTGTGCAACAGCCCCGCGGAAACCGACCGCTACGTGATCGCGGTCAAGCGCGAAGAGAACGGTCGCGGAGGCTCGCGCAGTCTCGTTGACGCGGCCCAGCCCGGGCTGATGCTGGATGTCGGCGAACCAGAAAACCTATTTGAGCTCGATCCCAAAGCCAGTAGCTTCGTGCTGATCGCTGGCGGCATAGGCATCACGCCTATGATGGCAATGGCGCGCCATCTGGTTTCTGAGGACGGACGCCCCTTCAAGCTCTACTACCTGACGCGCGACGCTGAAGGCAGCGCCTTCCTCGACGAACTGTGCGCCCAGCCGTTCGCGCCTAGTGTTGTGGTGCACCACGACGGCGGAGATCCGGCCAATGCCTACGACCTCTGGCCCGTGCTCGAGAAGCCCGGCAGCACCAGGGGTCGCCATGTCTATTGCTGCGGCCCGACGCCGCTGATGGACGCGGTGCGCGACATGAGCGGACACTGGCCAACCAGTGCAGTGCATTTTGAGAGTTTCGGCGCCGACACCCTGCCCCACGCCGACGACCAACCTTTCGAGGTGCAACTGCAGCGCAGTGGGGTGCGATACACCGTCCCGGTCGGACGCTCCATCCTAGACACACTGCGCGAGCACGGCGTCGAAGTGGCGAGCTCTTGCGAGAGCGGCACCTGCGGCTCGTGCAAGACTCGGCTCCTCGAAGGCGAAGCCGATCATCGCGATTTGGTGCTGCTGCCCGAGGAGCGCGCGCGGCGCATCATGGTCTGCGTCTCGCGGGCGAAGACGCCGTGCCTGGTGCTCGACCTGTGAACCCAGTCCGCCTCGGTGTGCTCGGTCTCGGCCGGGCCTTCACGCTAATGCTTCCCACCTTTACCGGCGACGTCCGCGTGCGGCTAGTAGCCGGCTTCGACCCGCGACCCGAGGCGCGTGCGGCCTTCGCGCTGGAGCTCGGTGGCACGGCGCACGAGAGCGTGGAGGCGGTTTGCGCCGACCCCCTGGTCGAATGGGTCTATGTCGCCACCCCGCACCAGTTGCACGCCGATCACGTGGTGCTGGCCGCGCGCAAGGGCAAGCATGTGTTAGTTGAAAAGCCCATGGCCACCTCGCTGGCGGACTGCGACCGCATGATCGATGCCTGCTCGTCCAGTGGTACCCACCTCATCGTTGGCCACAGCCACAGCTTCAACGCCCCCGTTCGCCTGGCACGCGCGCTCATCGACTCTGGCCGAATCGGTGCGGTGCGTTTTGTGCACGCGATGCAGTACACCGATTTCCTCTACCGCCCGCGCCGACCAGAGGAGCTTGATACTTTGCTCGGCGGCGGTGTGGTGTTTAGCCAGGCCGCGCATCAGATGGACATTGTGCGCCTGCTGGCCGGCGGCATGGCGCACAGCGTGCGCGCCCTCACCGGCCGTTGGGACTCGGCCCGCCCCACCGAGGGAGCCTACAGCGCGCTCATCACGTTTGACGACGGCGCCTTCGCAAGCGCCACGTACAACGGCTATGGCTTCTACGACACCGACGCCCTCATGAATGGCGTCGGCGAACTCGGTGCCCCCAAGGCCGCCAACGCCCATGCGCAGACGCGTGCCCGGCTGGCGCAGACCACCGACGAAGTAGCCGAGGCGGAGCTCAAGGCGCAGCGGAACTTCGGCGGCAGGCTCTACCAGACGGTGGCGCCGGTCGCGCCCGAGGCCTGCCAGCACTTTGGCCCTGTCATCGTCAGCGGCGAGCGCGGCGATCTTCGTCTGACTCCCACCGGAGTGGAAATCCACGACGCGCAGGGCGTACACACCGAGGCGTGCGCGTTGCCGGCCGTGCCCCGTGCCGAGGTGATCGACGAACTCTGGTCGGTGGCGCGCGAGGGCCAGGCAGCGCGTCACGGGGGACGCTGGTCGCGCGCGACTCTTGAGCTTTGCCTCGCCCTGCTGGCGTCGCAGCGCGCCGGCACCGATATCATGCTGCGACAACAAGTCCCGGTCGTATGAACCGCCCTGCATGCCCCCTCAAGACCCCACCAGTCACCTGCTGCGCCACTGGCGCGAAGCAGTGCCCAATGACCGCCTCGCCCACCTGATCCGTGACGTCGCGCGGGCGCAGATGCGCGCACTTCAACAGCGCCTCTCGGCGCATGGTGTCTCCTTCGGGCACTGGACCTTCCTGCGTATTCTCTGGATCAAGGACGGACTGACACAGCGCGAGCTCAGCGAGCTGGCTGGCGTCATGGAGCCCACCACCTTTGCGGCGGTCAGGGCCATGGAAAGCATGGCCTTGATCGAGCGACGTCAATTGCCTAGCAACCGCAAAAATATCCACATCTACCTGACACCGGCAGGACGCCGGCTAGAAAAGGTACTCGTGCCACTGGCCGAGGAGGTCAATCACGTGAGCGTGGCTGGCCTGCCCGCCAAGTCCCTAGCCACCGTGCGCAAGTGCCTGCTAGCGATGATTGAGAATCTGGCCGTCGATGAGTCGGGTCCCGGCGACGATCAGATTGAGTAACTTTCATAGGTCGCGGGATGGAAGATCTGGTCTACCTCCAGCCGCCGCGCTGACAGGCCCTGCGAGTGGTGGTGGCGCAGAAAGGTCTCCAACGTGGGACGGTTGTTGGCAACGCCATAGGACCAGAAGTCCTCGCCCAGGGACTCGCGAGCGGCCTTGAGTTGCTCTTCCACAAAGGGCAGCGTTACCTTAGTGGCCGAGGTGTCTGATAGGGCTTCCAGCGCCGCTAGCTTGGCTTGTGAGAAGGCCTTGAACAACGCGCCAGGCAACCAGGGATGCTGCTCGGCAAGCGATCTGCGAACCCCCACAACGTGCATGATTGGGAAGATGCCAGTGCGCCGGTAGTAGTCCTTGGCAACCAAGGTAGGGTCATCGAACAGCCAGCCCACGTTCGGGTTGGACAGCACGTGTGCCGATGGCGGGCGCGGGGCCATGAAGCCATCGATGTCTCCTCGATCAAGCATATCCGAGATGGTCTGCCCCTCGGGCGCACTCTCTAGCGTCACTCCGGCAGGCAGCTGCAGCGCGATCTTCTCGGGCCGGCCGGGGGTTTCGATCCCGCCGCGTACCCAGGTTACGTCCTCCGGCGCGACGCCATAGTCATCGTGCAGGATGGCGCGCGCCCAGACGTTCGCGCTGAGCTGGTACTCCGGCAGGCCAATGCGCTTGCCCTTAAGGTCCTGCGGTAAGCGGATGCGGTCCTTGCGCACGTACAGCGAGGTGTGGCGGAAGGCGCGCGAGAGGAAGACCGGGATCGCCACATAGGGACAGTCGCCGCGCGACGTCTTCACGCAGTAGCTGGAGAAAGACAGTTCGGAGACGTCGAACTCCTGGCCGCGCATGGCGCGAAAGAACATCTCCTCGGGGTAGAGGTTCATATAGACCGGGTCGACGCCATCAATCTGCACGCGACCGTCGAGCAGCGCGCGCGTGCGGTCGTAGTCACCCATGGCGACGGAAAGTTGGAGTTTGGACATGCGGGTCAGACGCTCACGGAATAGGATGGTTCGAGTTCGGGGCGCTCCACTCCATCAGCCCACACATACGTGGTCTCGTAGTCGCGCCAGTCAGTGGTCTTCGGCACCACAGCCTGGAATGAGCACACGCCGCGGGCGATAGCGCGCTCGCCGGTACCAATGGCTACTCCGCCGGCTTGAAAGGCTCGAAGTTCTTCGAGCATCTGCTTGCGGAATTCAACGATGGCCATGTCGCTTGCGCCCAGCCGCTCGTCACTGCGGTTGGCGATGGGTCCCATGCTGATCCACATGGCCACGTCTTGATTTGGAAAGCCCGAGATGCCGGTGAAGTTGCCAGCCTTCATGGCCTGGCGGTCCTGCCAAAACCGGTTGGCCTCATTGCGCAGTGGGTGATATCGATCGTCTAGGTCAATGCCGACGGTCTGGCGCAGGAATTTCCGCCAAGTCTCAGTCTCAGGCGTCTGCGTGGCATGACCCCAGGCAATGAAATAGAAGGCCGTGTTCGAATCGTCCATCGGCACGTTCACGTTAGCCACGTTGTAAAGATTGTTGGGTGGTATCAAGACTGAGTACGGCGCCACAAAGACAGTGGAGCGCACGTAGTCGTGCGTGGCTGCGTTCTGGATTGGGCGGCGAATCGCCGCGTAGCGGAAGCCGTACTCGCCGCGTTGTACCTGCATGCGAGGCGCCTTGTCGGTGGACGGTCGCAGCCAGTTGTTGGCCGTGGCCTTGGCACCATCTACACGTGCCGGCACCATGTCTGAGGAATGCAGACTGGAACTGTGGGCCGAGTCGATTGCACCTTCGAGAATCTGCGCCCAGTTGCAGGGCAGCACGACCTTGGCGATGGACACGCGCGTGTCCTCGGTTGGCGCCCAAGCCGGCGGAGCAAATGCCGGCACCTCGTTGGCAGGGCCGAACCAGGCCCAGACCATGCCACCCCATTCCTTGACCGGGTAGGCCTTGTGGCGCACCTTTTCGACCAAGCCGCTCGTGGACGGCTCCGAGACCATCTCAAGCACCTTGCCCTGAACGTCCATCTTCCAGCCGTGATAGAGGCAGCGCAAGCCTCCTTCCTCGTTTCGACCATAGACCAGTGAGGCGCGCCGGTGGGGACACTTCTCGTCCAGTACGCCCACTAGCCCCTCGCTATCGCGAAAGACCACCAGATCCTCCCCGTAGATCCGGGCCTTTACGGGCGCGCCATCGGGTTCTGCGACCTCCTCAATTAGACACACTGGTGTCCAATGCTTACGCATCAGCTGACCCATAGGGGCATCCCCAGTAACGCGGCAAAGTAGCTCGTTGTCTTGCGCGGAAAGCATGTCAAGTCTCCTCGGTGATCGGCGTCTGAGCGGAATGGAAAAATTATACTTCGAGACCTAAGTTTTTGCAATTTGACCCACACACGAGTCACAGCAGAGGTCAGCCTCTCTCCGCCCAATGCTGCACATGCGTTCCGCGCATCCGCGCAGTTGTGCAATCCATGTCAAGCGACCTATGAAAAGGCCATACCTGCGGACAGTGGTTGCAAAAATGGCCCGAGGCCCTCCAGACGACGCGAGTGGGCACTC
This sequence comes from Hydrogenophaga intermedia, assembly GCF_023715105.1. Lineage (GTDB taxonomy): Bacteria > Pseudomonadota > Gammaproteobacteria > Burkholderiales > Burkholderiaceae_C > Hydrogenophaga > Hydrogenophaga intermedia_A. The sequence continues at coordinate 11,286 of NZ_JAMBNO010000038.1, forward strand.
CTGTTGATTCAGCACCCTGGAAAAATCCAGCGCGGCAGCCCTTCCCCAAGCTCACGAACCAACTCGGTATGACGCCTTACCAAAGCCCAGATATCCGGTCGCTCGGGCCACCGCTCCGTAACGCCTGATGGCTGACTTGATCGCTGCGAGTTTCAACTTGCGAGAAACCGCCTAGCCGATCTCCGCGAGCAGCCTCGAACTCATCTCTCACCCAAACAAGGGGGTGTTGAATCCGGCAGCGGCCATATGCGACTTCAAGCCCCCGCCTCGATGGCCAGCTATGTGCCACGAACAGTACTGCCTCACGGGCGCCAGGCCCCGTACAGGTAGCTCTGCTCCTAGACACTGTCTTCGTCAAGCTCTCCGCGAACCTCTGTGTCTGCAGCCAGTCTTTCGCGCACCTTCTTGAGCAGCAACTTAAGCAGCACTTCCTCGGACTCTGTGAGCCCCTCCAGCATCAGCCGATTCACCGCAGATGCAATGTTCATCATCTTGGGCTCAAGTGAGCGAGCCTTTTCGGTAAGCGTCAACTTCAGGCGCCTGCGATCCGCTTCGTCGCGCGTGCGCATCACAAGTCCGTCCCGCTCCATGCTGCGGACCATTTCAAGCGCCCATGGCTCCATTACCCCCAAGCGCTTCGCAAGCTCCCTCTGGCTAATCCCATCCTCCAGCCAAAGCACTCGCAATGCAAACCATGACCCTCCGCGAATGCCGTGGGGAGCGATGCGTCCATACAAAGAGCGTTTGACGAAACGAGCGCTGTCCGCAATCAAGAAGCCCAGGCTGTCGTTTATGGCAGGGCTCAGAGCTCGCTCTTCGGACGAGGGAGAGGCGGCTTCGCTGTGGCTGAGGCGGGATGTCTGCATATGGCTAGACGAGTACTCGCTGGCGGATGAAAGGGCAAGAAAAGGACATCAGTGAAAACCCATAGTACCGAAGTATTTTAGCTGCGACAGAGCCCACCACTTCACACACTCTTAAGGGTAAACACCTATTCTAAGAAGAGATGTTCTGAAAAACCATCACCAAACCCTTCGGCACCGAAGTAATAAAGACAAGTGTTAAACATTTGAGTGAGACATGTAGTGAACACTCCCCCCCTGCACCTTGAGATCCAGTCGCTTTACAACGACTTTTCGCACAGATTGTCAGACGACTCGCTAGAGACTTGGATCGAACTCTTCGATGAGCAGGCCGAGTACCGAATGACTTCTCGCCGCAACCATGAGTTGGGGCTGCCGCTTTGCGTGATGCTGTGTGAAAGCACGGGAGCGATCAAGGATCGACTCACGGCTATTCGCAACACACTGGTCTTCGCACCCCGGAGGATCTTCCACACCTCGATGAATATTCAACTGGTTGAAGCGAAGGAGGATGTGTTGCTCACGCGCAGCCAGTTCATGGTCTGGCAGACCTTTGAGTCGGGAAGCACAGAGCTGCAGATGGTCGGACGCAGCTTCGACACTTTGACACGACGCGGAGAGCAACTGCGCTTTGCCAAGCGCGTCGCAATCTTCGATACGGAGCTAATTGCCGGCTCCACTGTCTATCCGGTCTGACAAATCGTGCCCCATCCCGAAAGGACTTGAAATGACGCGAAACTTCCTACGGTCGCAGGCCACCGAAGAGGACTTTCCTGAATGGCCTACCGAGGATTGCTCTCGGATCCCAAACTGGATCTACTCCAACGAGACGCTTTACCGGAGGGAGATGGAGCGCATCTTTTATGGTCCCTTCTGGACCTTTGTGGGCTTGGAGAGCGAGCTACCTACCCTCGGCTCTTGGAAGCTCGCCGACATTGGAGAAAAGTCAGTCATCGTTACCCGAGACGAGGATGGAGTCATCCATGTCCTGCTGAACGCTTGTGCGCACCGCGGTGCGCAGGTGTGCCAAAAGAAGTTTGGCAAGAGTGATGACCTGACATGCCCGTATCACCAATGGTCCTACAAGCTCAACGGCGAACTTATGGGCGTGCCATTCTTGCGGGGGCTCAAAGGCAAGGGAGGCTTTCCGTCGGACTTCGATCTAAAGCAACATGGCTTGCAAACTCTGAAGGTCGAAGTTGTCAATGGAGTGATCTTTGCTTCCTTCAAGAACAACACTCTGCCCCTGAGTGACTATCTGGGGGAGGAGTTGCACAAGCGATTCCTAAGGGTATTCGATGGGCGCAAACTGAAAGTGTTGGGGCACCACCGACAGCTCATCAAGGGCAACTGGAAGCTGTACCAGGACAACCTCAAGGATCCCTACCATGCCACGCTACTGCATGTGTTTCTGATCAGCTTTGGGCTCTACCGAGCGGACCAGAAAGGCGAACTCCTTCAGGACCCGCGCACCCTCGCCCACAACATAACGAGTTCGATCGCGAATGATCCCAAGGACACCAAGGGCACTGAGGACATGACTCGCTTGAGCTCGGACTTCAAGCTCAACGATATGCGCATCGTCGCTCCAGTAAAAGAGTATGCGGATGACATAACGATCCAGAACCTAACGATGTTTCCGGCGCTCACAATCCAGCAACAGCAGAACTCCCTGCAGTTCCGCAACGTCATACCCAGGGGGCCGGGTCAATTTGAGTTGTCATGGACCTACTTCGGGTATGAAAGCGATACCCCCGAGATGACACAGCGTCGAGTGAGACTGGCAAACCTCACCGGACCTGCAGGCCTAGTGTCCATTGACGACACTGAGGTATTCGAGTTCTCAAACGCCGCGATTACGCCCAACCCAGATCGGAACTGCGTCGTAGAGCTTGGCGGGCGAAACCCAACGCCCCCACAGGACTTCGGCAACATGGTGTCCGAGAGTCCTATCCGCGGGTTTTACGACTTCTACCGCAAACTGATGTTCGGAGCTTCTCAATGAACGCAGATCGTCCCGCGACGTACTCGCCAGAGACCTCAATCGTCGAAGCACCTCCGGAGGGAGAGGTAAGACGCGTTCAGCATGGAGACACCTATGTCCTGCTCGCTCGGGTAGAGGGCAACACATATGCGGTGGCCGATAGTTGCACGCACGGCAAGGCTTCCCTGTCGCAGGGCTACCTGGATGGATGGGAAATCGAATGCCCCCTGCACCAAGGACGCTTCGACATACGTACTGGGAGAGCAACTGCATCGCCATGTCGACATCCGCTCGCTGTATTCATGGTGAAGGAGCACGAAGGTACCGTGCAAATCTTCGACACCAAATCGAACGACAACTAGCAGCCTGCCATCCAGCAGGCTACCTGGAAATCACAAACTGGAGACATCATGCTTGACCGCCGAACACTTCTGAAGACCAGCGCCTCAGCGCTGATTGCCTCGCCTCTCGTCAACGTCCGTGCGCAGGAAGCGGTGACGCTTCGCTTTCACACCTTTATGTCGCCGGCCTCTGACCTGTGGATAAATGGGCACCTAGCCTGGATGAAGAAAATCGAAACTGAGTCGAGTGGCCGCATCAAGTTCGAGGCGTTTCCCGCGATGCAACTTGGCGGAGCGCCGCAGCAACTTTTCGATCAGGTGCGGGATGGCGTGGTCGATGTCATGTGGTCATTGCCGGGGTACACCCCTGGTCGATTCCCGAAAACGGAAGTTTTTGAGTTGCCCTTCTTTACCTTCGACGGAGAAGGCACTTCCAAGGCAGCATGGGAGTTCGCCACCTCGCACGCGAAGGACGAGTTTCAAGGTGTGCACTTGCTCGCGTTTCACACGCACAGCCCGGGGCTCTTTCATACCAAGGGCAAGCTAGTCAAAAGTGCCGCGGACCTCAAGGGTATGAAGGTTCGAGGTGCAACGCGCAAAGGAACTCAGTTGCTCGCGGCCATCGGTGCCACTCCCGTAGGGATGCCCTTGCCCCAGATTCCAGACGCATTGTCCAAAGGGGTAGTGGATGGGGTCGTCTTGCCCTGGCAGGTGATTCCCTCAGTAAAAGTAGACGAGTTGGCGACCTTCCACAGCGCCATGGCAGATGGGTTCCCGGGGTTTTACAACAGCACGCAATTCATGGCGATGAACTCTGCCAAGTACAACGGATTGTCTATGGAGCTGAGGGATGTAATCGACCGCAACTCCGGAATGGGCGCGTCTGCGTTTCTCGGCAAAGTGATCCAAGACGGTGACATCCCAGTGCGCAAGCGGCTATCGCAGGATCAGAAACACACACTACATTCGTTGGGCAAATCGGAAACCGAGGAGATGATTAGACTCTCGGCGGGCATATACGACGAGTGGGTCAAGGAGATGGACCGACGCGGATTCGATGGCTCCAAGCTGTTGAGCGAAGCGCGAAGGCTCATTGAAAAGTACCGCAAGACTTGAAGAGCGATTTGCCACCAGTCATTTGCTCAATACCTCGCGACATGCGTTCAGCACCGTCGCTTCCGTTTCAATCCGTATGAAGCTCACTTACTACGATATTCGAGGAGTGTTTGGCATCCTGCCAACTCCCGCCACCTCCGACGCCAGCGAATGGTCCACCAAGAACTCAGTTAACCTCCCAGAGGTGGAAAAACTAGTTCGACTAATGGTTGATGCTAAGGTCGACCTTATCGCCACCACGGGGACATTTGGCGAATGTGCCACTCTAACGCGTGAAGAGTTGGTTTCATTGGTGGAGTGCGTCGTTCAAACCAATTCGCGGAGTCGTCCGGTTTTTGCCGGCGTCACCACACTCAACACACGGGACACGATTGCACTGGCCCGGCAGTTGATCGAGGTAGGTGCTGATGGCTTATTTGTGGGGCGGCCAATGTGGCTTGCAATGGACGACGATGCCATCGTTCGCTACTACGAGGACATCGCGAGGGCCATGCCTGGCGTCCCACTTGTGGTCTATGACAATCCTGTAGCGTTCAAAGGAAAAATATCTCCAGCAGCCTACCTCAGGCTAGCAAAGATTCCAGAGGTGGTCGCGTCCAAGCACACGGGCGGGCCACAGCTCCTGGCGGATCTGGACGCAGTGGGCGATCGCATACGCATTCTTCCGCTGGCGACAGCATGGTTGGATGCGGCACAAGCGTTTCCAGACCGGGCTATCGCCGCTTGGTCGGGCAGCGTCGCTTGCGCGCCAAAGTTCAACATGGCTCTTGCGCATGCCATTCTCATGAAAGACTGGACGCGGGCGAAGGCTCTCTCAGATGAGGCCAACTGGGCGGAAGCAGCCATGTTCGCCAACGGAGACCTCGCCGCGTTCATGGACTACAGCATCCAGATCGGCCATTTGAGGTTCAAGAGTGCGGGCCTGATAGACCCTGGGCCACCCCGTCCTCCATATCTCTTCCTGCCCGATACGTACCGTGATGGCGCAATCGAATGTGGGCGGCGTTGGAAGGGGCTAGAGAACCGTACTGCTGCGCGAGCGGCCTGACTAGCGTCGAGGAGATTTGCATGTCCCAAAGCCCGAACACCACCGACGATCCGGTATCACCTGCCCTGCGGCAGAAGTACATAGACAACCACCTGGTCCCTCTTTGGGAGAGCAAGACAGCAGCAACCTTTGGCAAGGCGCTCGAAACTGCTCAACACTGGAAATGGGCGACGATGCAATCCATCGTGACGGAGACAGGGAAGATAAAGGCCGCTCACGTTCTCGACAGACGAGTTCTGCTCAAGACCAAGGCAGACCGGCACCACGTCTACGACGAAGCGGCCACCGGCACGTTGTTCTGTGACTTTCAGCTGGTCTTGCCTGGTGAGCGAGCTCACCCGCACCGCCACCCGATGAACGCGTTGCGATTCGTGGTTCAGTGCAGCGGAGGAGTGAAGTCAATCGTCGATGGAAAAGATTGCGAAATGACGCCGGGTGACCTCATCCTCACCCCCGGATGGTGCTGGCATGAGCATGTGAACGACGGACCCGATCCGGTGATTTGGCTCGACGTGCTAGACGTAGGCATGCACTACTACCTGGGCACCACCGACTTTCAGCCGGGCCCAGCAAAGGACTTACCAGCGCAACTTCCCGAGGGTACGTTTGCTACCGCTGGAGTCGTTCCCAACTTGGATGACACAGACTATCAGCAGCGCCCATACTCGCCAAAGTTTAGGTATCCGTGGCTAGAGACCCTGCGTGCATTGGAAGCTGCACCAGAGCGTACTGATGGCTCACGTGCCGTAAAGTTCATCAATCCCCTGACTGGTGGTCCTTGCATGGACCTCATGGACAGTCAGGTGCTTCAGCTCCGCCCGGACTTGCCGACGCAAAAGCACCTTTCTTCCGCCTCGACCGTCTGCTACGTAGTCGAAGGCCAGGGTGTAAGCGAGATCGGCGATCAGCGCTTCGAATGGGCAACGCACGACGTTTTTACTATCCCAGCTCGGCAATGGGCGCGCCACACTGCTGGCAAAGAGGGGGCAAGAATCTTTCAGGTGTCTAACCGAGAGGTTCTCCGTCGATTGGGGCTCCTGAGGGAAAGCAGTGCAGACTGAGCAATTGGCGACTGAGCCTGACCTGTCGGCGCGTGTGACTGACGTATTGCCGACCAATACAGGGCAGTTTTGGGGGGGACGTTGGCACACCCACAGAAATGCTGAACACCTTCGAAGCATCAACCCATCAACAGGGCAACTTCTCGGCGACGTTCAGGTCGCTCGCCTCGTCGACATTGAGGCTGCGGTGGCCAGCGCTCGTCAGGCCTTTCCTGGGTGGGCTGCAACCCCACCACTTGAGCGCGCGCGCTGCCTACGGGAGGCGGCTACCAGGATCCGTGCGAACGCCCTAGAACTTGCTTTGTTGGATGCTGCGGATTGCGGAAACCCGGTTAGGGCTATGGTGATGGACGCGGAGATCGCAGCTACACAGCTGGAATACTTCGCGGGCTTGGTGCTCGAGATTAAGGGCGAGACCATGCCCACCGCCAACGGCTCGCTCAACTACACCCGCCGGGAGCCACTGGGCGTGGTGGCCCGCATCTTCCCCTTCAATCACCCCTTCATGTTCGCTGCCGGAAAAATTGCCGCACCACTGGCGGCTGGCAACACTGTGATCATTAAGCCGCCGGAGCAGGCCCCGCTTTCCACGCTGCGACTAATGGAGCTGCTGCAGGACATATTCCCACCTGGCGTGCTCAACTGCCTAGTGGGCGGACGCGATGTCGGCGCAGCCCTGGTGAAGCACCCGGAAGTGGCGGCCGTAGGATTGATCGGCAGCGTACCGGCCGGAAAGGCAGTGCTGCACAGCGCCGCCGACACCATGAAGCGCTGCCTGCTGGAGCTCGGTGGAAAAAACGCCATGGTCATATACCCCGACGCCGACATTGATCGTGCCGTACAAGGGGCAGTACGCGGCATGAACTTCACGTGGTGTGGTCAGTCGTGCGGTTCAACGAGCAGGTTGTTCCTTCATGAAAGTCTTCACGACGACTTCGTAGAGAGGATGCTCGACCTTCTGAAGAACCGTCACCGCCCAGGTATTGCAACGCACATGGCCACCACTATGGGAGCGCTAATAAACCGCGCTCAGTACGACCGCAGCCTAGCCTACATTGCTTCCGCCCGAAGCGAAGGTGCTGAACTGGCAACTGGTGGCGCCCATCCTGGGGATGCGCATCTGGCAGACGGGTTTTTCATCGAGCCGACCGTGTTCACGGGTGTTACCCCGGAGATGAAGGTAGCGCGCGAGGAGGTGTTTGGTCCTGTCTTGTCCGTGCTGCGCTGGGGTCGTGAAGGCGAACTCTACGAAGCGGTCAACGGGACAGATCTTGGGCTTACCGCCTCGATCTGGACGCGCGATCTGGTTACCGCGCACCGCGCCGCTGCGCAGGTGGAGGCCGGCTACGTTTGGATTAACGACTGCTCTACGCACATTGTTGGAGCTCCCTTTGGCGGATACAAGCAATCGGGCATGGGGCGTGAGGAATCGAAAGACGAGCTATTTGAGTTCACTCAAGTGAAGAACATCAACGTATCCATGGTTTAGGAGGCTTATACGCCCGTATGTTGACTCCCTAGAAGCAGCTGAGATAGCCCCCCAAATCCCCGGACCCGTCCTATCGCTTATCTTTAAAGATAGGAGTAGGACTGTGAGTACGACTAGGCATACGGACACTGTTGAAGTCATCTTGAAAGACCAGCGCCGCAGGCGC
>NZ_JAMBNO010000039.1 GCF_023715105.1 Hydrogenophaga intermedia
CCGGAGAAGATTTCTCCTCGACCATGAAAAACGCCCCAAGTGTGACCTTGGGGCGCATTGTGGGGTCCGAAGACCCCTTGAATCAACTCCTTAACCGAACGGCTAGCCTCAGGCTGCGGGGCTTTTTCGTGGGCGACACACGAGGCATGCTCGGGACTCCACCGTGGTGTTGGCGCTGCACGCGGCTATCAAAGAGTGCTTTCATCGGACACACTCTTATTAAAGAATGATTTAATTTGATCTTGTCTCATCAAATCCGCCATTCAATCAATGCGCCGCACTGGCAGCTACGTCAAGACCACCACCCTGGGTGAGACCGTCCAGGCCTTCGTGCCGCGCGCGTTGCCGCCGGCCGAGCCGCCGCTGGCCTCGGGGGATGTGCTGGAGCGGAACCACCGCGCGCAGCTCGCGCTCGCGCGCTTGTCCGGCGTCTCGGGCCTGGTGCCCTCGGTGGACTGGCTGCTGTACAGCGCCATCCGCAAGGAGGCGTTGCTCACCTCGCAGATCGAGGGCACGCAGGCCACCCTGACCGACCTCTTCGACGATGAGGCCGGCTTCGCTGTCAGCAACACCGAGGACGTTGAAGAGGTCACCAACTACCTGCGCGCATTCCGCTTCGTGCGCGACAACCTGCGCAGCGCGCGGGGCTTGCCCATCAGCGTCAGGCTGCTCAACGAAGCCCACAAGCGGCTGCTCGATGGCGCGCGCGGCGCCGGCAAGCAGCCCGGGGAGCTGCGGCGATCCCAGAACTGGATCGGGGGCACCCGGCCCGGGAATGCCGTCTTCGTGCCACCGCCACCCGACAAGGTCCCCAAGCTGCTGGGCGATCTGGAGCGATTCATCCACGAGCCGCCCAAGTCCGTGCTGCCCCCTCTGGTACGCGTGGCGCTGGTGCATGCCCAGTTCGAGACCATTCACCCGTACCTGGATGGCAACGGCCGCATCGGGCGCCTGCTGATCGCAGCGCTCATGGAGCATTGGCAGTTGCTGCCCGAGCCGCTGATGTACCTGAGCGGCTACCTCAAGCAGCATCAGGCGGAGTACTACCGGCGCCTCTCGGCCGTGCGCACCGAGGGCGACTGGGAGGGCTGGGTGGCCTTCTTTCTGGAGGGCGTGGAAGTCGCCGCGCACGAGGCCGAGCGTGGCATCGTCTCGCTGGCCAGCCTGATCGCGAGCGACCGCCGCCGCTTGCTGGAGGCTCCCAAGGCAACGCCAACGAGTTACCGGCTCTTCGAGCTGTTGCCCCTGATGCCGCGCTTCACCATCGAGCAGGTGCGGCAGAAGCTGGGCACGAGCTTTCCGACGGCCACGGCTGCCGTGAAACTGCTGGAGGGGCTGGGCATCGTGACAGAGCTCACCGGCCAGAAGAAGAACCGCAGCTTCAGCTATCAGGCCTACGTGGATCTGCTGACGCACTGACCCCGAGCCAATGTGCGCAGAGGCCGTTCACCGCGCCTCGCGCGCCGCGCGCATCGGCTGCCCTTCACGTGCCAGGCCGACCCTGAGCGTGGCCGCCAACGCCGAGAGTTCGTCGGCCAGCACGCCCAGCACGTCATCCATCGACAGCACGCCCTCCACCGAGCGGCCGTCGTCGCCGAGCACCAGCAGGCGGCGCACGCCGTGGTGCTGCATGGCTTCGACGGCCTGATGCACCGTGGCCTGCTTCGGCACGCCGTGCAGGTTGGTCGAGCAGGCACCGGCCACCATCTGGCCTTCGGCCGGCCGCTCGGCGGCCAGCACCTGCAGCACGAGGTCGCGGTCGGTGACGACGCCGACGATGCGCCCGGGCTCGAAAGGGTCGGTCAGGCCGAGCACGCCCACGTGCTCGGCCTGCATGGCGCGCGCCGCCTCGCGCACCGACGCCGTGGCGGGAATGGTGACCGGCGCAAGCCGGCTGATGTCTGCGATCTTCATGGGTCTCTCCAGCGGGGCGGGCGCCCTCGCAGGCGTCACTGTGTGTTCTGCCACGCAAGCGCATGTTGACGGCCGTCAAGCACGCGTGCGCGATGCGCAGGCATGGTGCGGCCATCGACGCTTGCGGGGGGTCATGCCATGTCCACGGTCCAGCTCAATCTCCAAACCGACGACGTGCTGCTGCCGCCGGCGAACACCGGGGGCGGCGAAACCCTCGCCAACGCACTGCGGCGACGCCGCAGCACGCGCGACTTCCTGCCCGATGCGCTGGACCTGCAGGCGGTGTCCGACCTGCTGTGGGCCGCGTTCGGTGTGAACCGCGCGCAGGGCCACGGGCGCACCGCCCCGTCGGCGCACGACTGGCAGGAGATTGCCGTCTACGTGGTCCTGCCCGAAGGGGCTTTCCGTTACGAGGCCCGGGACCACCGGCTGGCGCTGGTCAAGGCCGAAGACCTGCGCGCCCACACCGGCCTGCAGTCCTTTGCAGCCACGGCGCCGCTGAACCTGGTCTACGTGGCCGATTTCGCCGCGATGCACGACACGCGCCCCGACGAACGACCCTTTCTGGCGGGTGCGGACGCTGCCTGCATCGCACAGAACGTGTATCTCCATTGCGCCGCGCACGGCCTGGGTACCGTGGTGCGCGCGCTCATCGACCGCCGTCAGCTGGCCCAGTCCCTGGGGCTCAAGCCGACCGAGCGGATCGCGCTGGCGCAATCGGTGGGGCTGCCGGTCCTTCCCCTGGCCTGACGCCACCCTACGGCGGCGGCAACGCGCGCATCACCGGCACGTAGAGCGACATCGGCCCGCGCACCACGAGCAGGGCCACGGTATCGGTGGAGAGGCCTGCCAGCGCGGCATCGAACTCGGCGGGCGTGGCCACGGGTGTGGCGTTCACGGCGACGATGCGGTCGCCCGGCTCCAGTCCGGCCAGCAAGCCCGCGCCGCCCGCGCTCTGCACGTACAGACCGGGCTGCAGTGTCGATGTCCGCTCGGGCGCTGCGAGCTGGAGTCCCAGTCGATGGGGCAAGGCAGCGGTGCCGGCAGGCCGGCCCACGTCGGCGCCGGTGGGGAGCACGCGCAGACGCACGCGAAGCGTCTCGCGCCGCCCCGCGCGCCAGACCACCACGCTCGGCGTGGCCCCGGGGGGCAGTGCGGCCACCGCATCGTCGAGCTCGTCGCTGGAAGCCACCGTGCGGCCATCGATGGCCAGCACCACGTCGCCACGCCGCAGCCCGGCGCCGGGTGCGGCGCCGGCTTCATCGGAAGACACCAGAACACCGCCGGGCTGCGGCAGACCAAAGGCACGGGCAAGTGCGGGCGAGAGCGGCTGCGTCGATTTTTCGATGGCCGACGGCGGCCGCGTGGCGGCCTGCCGCAGGCGCTCGGCAACCTGCAGTGCACGGTCGATGGGCACCGCAAACGAGATGCCGAGGTAGAAGCCCGCCGAGGAAAAGATCATGGTGTTGAGGCCGACCACCTCGCCGTCGGCGTTGAACAGCGGGCCACCCGAGCTGCCGGGGTTGAGCGTCACGTTCATCTGGATCTGCGGCACCCCGCCATAGCCCGGCAAGACGCGTGGCTCGGCACTCACCACGCCCACCGTCAGGGTTTGCTCGAAGCCGAACGGCGCGCCGAGCGCGCCGACCCAATGGCCGGCACACACGCGCGCGGTGCGCGCGAGGGGTGCCACCGGCAGGCCTTCGGCCGCCACCTTCAGCAAGGCCACATCGGCGCGCCGGTCAATGCCGACCGTGCGCGCCGGCAACCATCGGCCGTCGCTCAGCACCGCCCATACCTCGCGCCGCTGGATCACCGCGTGCGCGCTGGTGAGAATGAAGCCGTCAGCCGAAAGCACGAAACCCGAAGCGGTGACCCGTTCGGCCAGCGCCGGCCCGTCCTCCTGCGGCTCGCCAGGCACCGGGCCGTCGGACATCGGAAACACATGCTCGGCGTCACCAGGCGTCGAATCGCCCCACTCGCGAACCGTCAGCAAGTGCACCAGCGAAGGCCGGTTGCGCGCGACCGCCTGCACGAAGTCCGGCGGTGTGGCGTCCGTGCGGCCAGGGCAAGCGGGCGCGGGCTGCGCGAGCACCAAGGGGGTGCAAGCCACCCACGCGGGGACGATCAGGGCAATACGGCAGGAACGCGCCCACAAGTGCTTCTTCATGGTTCGGCAAGCGTAGGGGCCTGGTGGTGGTCGCGCCTTGATGACGATCAAGTGCGGCACAGCGGGGCCACACGCGCGGCTCAGGCGCGCCGCACGCACTTGTCGTAGAGGTGCGGCGCGCGTCCCAGTGGGTCGTAGCGCGCCTTCAGCCGTGCGTAGTGCGCCATGCCGTACGTGCGATCAAAGACCTCGCGCTCGAAGAAGCTGTCGGAGTACAGCGACTTGATGCCGCCCAGGCGCAGCACCGCGTCTTCCACGCGGCGGTTGAGGTGGTTGGGCGCCCGGCTTGCGGGCACCGTCACCACATCCCAGAAACCGAAGTTGACGTTCAGCCCGGCAGGCAGCGGGTATAGCGGAAAGCGCGGTGGATCGCTCCCGCGCACCGGGCAGACCCAGACCGGCCAGATGCCGATTTCGCTGCGCAGGAAATCGAGGAAGACGAGCGCTTGCGCGATCGGGATATCCACGTCCTGCACCACGCTTTCGTGGTGGCGGTGCAGCAAGGCATCCAGCCGCTGCGTGGCCCGCCAGCGCGCGTTCCAGCGCATCCAGCGCGTGTAGGTGCGCGATTTGAGGTAGCGGGCCCCAAGCAGGCGGCGCAGCCAGCGGTGCTGCAGGCCAAAGCGGCGCGAGCACCAGAACCAGTCGGTGTCCCAGCGCCACAGGTAACCCGCGGTGGTGAGCGTGTCGTCGGCTCGGCGGCGCAGCGACTCGTGGTAGATGTCGAGCCCCGTGTAGTCGCTCGTGCGCGCGGCCGCTGGCACGAAACGCCCCACGCTGAGCACCTGTTCGTGCGGACCGAACAGCACGCCGTCGACGAAGTCGGGCGCATCGGTCCGTGCGCCGTTCCCGCACTCACGCGCCATCGCGTCGAAGAAGGCGCGTGGGTCGCTGAAGCGGTGGTGCTGCACGTGCACGAAGGGCCGCGTGGGCCGGGTGCGCAGGCGCACGGCAAGTGCGTACCCGAGCGTGCCGTAGGCATTGGGGAATCCGTGGAAGAGGTCGGCGTGCTCGTTGTCGGCCGTGCAACGCACGATCTCGCCGTGCGGCAGCAGCACCTCCAGTGCGCTCATGGTCTCGTGCACCAGGCCGTGACGAAACGACGTCGCTTCGATGCCGACGCCAGCGACAGCGCCCCCCACGGTGATGGTCTTGAGCTGCGGCACCACCGCCGGCATCACGCCGCGCGGCAGCGTGAAGGCCACCAGGTCCTCGTAGGTGGTCAGGCCCTCGGCCTCCACCCAGCCGGCCGCGGTGTCGATGCCAATCACCTGATTCAGCGCGTGCAGGTCAATGCGCTGGCGTGCCGTTCGCTCGCGGTGGCGGAACAGGTTGGAGGTGGTCTTGGCCAGCGCCAGCGGTGCGTGGCCGGCACCGTGCTGCAGAGCTTCGGCCGCAGCGCGTGCGCGGGCCGCATGCGCGGCGCGCAACGGGGCTTCATCGAGTCGCAGGGGCGCCGGCGACATGCACGTGGTCCCGTGTCATGGGGTAGGAACGCTGCGTCGCGTTGCCCTTGCTGAACAGCACCTGGAACAGGTGTGTGCAACCCACGGGCGAACGGAACAGTTCGGCGCAGCCCACGAGATAGACCGTCCAGATGCGGCGGAATCGCTCGTCGAAGCGCACCGGATCCAGCGCCTGGATGACGGGCCAGCGCTCGGCGAAACGCTGCGCCCAGGCGTCCAGCGTGAGCGCGTAGTGGCGGCGCAGGTTCTCCACGTCGAGCACCTCCAGACCGCAGCGCTCCATGGCCTGCAAGGCGTCGCTGAGTGCCGGAATCCAGCCGCCGGGAAAGACGTGCTTGCGGATGAAGGGCTCCGTCTCTCGCGGTCCGATGTGACCGATGAAATGCAGCATGCCGATGCCGCCGGCATGCAGGCAATCGGCGTGCGCCTGGATGACCTCGTCGAGCTGATCACGCCCGGCGTGTTCGAGCACACCGATCGAGACCACCTTGTCGAAGCGCTCGCCGACGTCGCGAAAATCGGCCTCGCGCACCGTGAGCGTCTCGGCCAGCCCTCGCTGCGCGAGTTCCGCGCGCAGCCATTGCACCTGGCCCGTGGCGGTGTTGATGCCGGTGCCGACGGCACCGGTGGTCTCCCACGCGCGCAGCATGAAGCCGCCAAAGCCGCAGCCGATATCGACGAAACGCTCGCCACGCGCGAGCCGCAGCTTGCGGCAGACGTGATCGATCTTGTCGCGCTGTGCCTGCTCCAGCGAGGTGGTGCCGCCACGCCAGTAGGCGCAGGTGTACATCTTCAGGGGGTCGTCGAGCCATAGGCGATAGAACGGCTCGCCGAGGTCGTAGTGCGCACAGGCATTGCGCTTGGCCTGCGCACGGTCGCGGTTGCTCTGGCTGCGTTCGAGCAGGCGGTTCTCCACCCCATTGACGAGCGAGGCCTGCAGGTCAAAGCCGGCGCGCAAGGCCGCAGCGATGGCGGTGCCGAGGTCACCCACGATATCGACATGGCCGTCGAACCAGGCCTCAAGCAAGCCCATGTGGCCGCGCAGCAGCGTGGCCGCGAGCGCGCCCTCGGTGTGGAACTGCAGGCCGAACGCCGGTGGGCCCTCGCCGCCCGCCAATCGGCCGCCCCCAGGCAGCGTGACGTCGAAGGCCAGGCCAGCGCGCCGTGCCAGTTCGGCAAGCACGGCCGCGGCGGGGGTCATGCCTGCACCGCTGCCAGCGCTTCGCGCACGCGCTGCTCCAGCTCGGCCTCGCCGACATGGCTCAGATCGAGCGGCACGCTGGCCTTGAGCAGACGCTGCGTGCCCTCACCCAGCGCCTCGCGCAGCGTGCCGAGAAAGGGGTTGCCGGCGAACACCACCAGCGATCCATAGGCGTTGCTGCGCGCGCCCTCTTCCAGCCGCTCGGCAAGCTCGTGCGCAAAGCGCTGTTGCTCCTTGCGGTGCGCGTCGCTGCGCGGCTCGTAGGCCGTGGCACCGAAGCCGCGGTCGGCGCGTTCGCGGCCAGCCCGGTCGTCGCCGAGCTCACCGCTCTTGAGGCGTGCCTCGGGGTGCACGAAGGCGGCGATCTGCACCATGGGCAGGCCGCGCTCGCGCTGCAGCAGCCGTGCGTGCGCAGCACAGGCCACGAGAAACCATTCAACAGCAGCCATGTCCGTCTCCCGGTGGCGCGAAGCACCACTCGGGTTGCACGATAGGCGGGCATGGCGGGGCACACATTGACACATCGCAAGTTCCGCCCGTGCGGCGCGGCGCACAGTGGCGCACATGTGAGGTGGTTGAACAGGAGCGCAGCGCCATGGCCCCATTCCAGCGAATCCTTGTGCCGGTGGACGGCAGCGAGACATCCACGAAGGCGCTCGATGCCGCGATCGGCCTGGCCCGCGCCATGGATGGGCAGGTCCGCGTGCTGCACGCCGTCGACGAGCTGATGTACCTGACCGGCTACGAGTACAGCGGCGAACTGTTGGCGGCCGCGCGCGAGGCCGCCAGGCAAGTGTTGGACGACGCGCAAGCGCGAACCAAGGCCGCCGGCGTGGCCTGTGATGCACAACTCATCGACGATCTCGGCCCGCGCCTGGGCGATTCGGTCGCGCGCGCGGCCCGCGAATGGAAGGCCGATCTGATCGTGCTCGGTACGCACGGCCGGCGAGGCTTGAATCGCCTGCTGCTGGGCAGTGGCGCAGAGCAGGTGATCCGGCTGGCGCCCGTGCCGGTGATGGTGGTTCGGCCGGACGACACACCGTGACGCGGCGCGCGGCCGCTCTTGTTGCGCACAACCGGATGGCACGCCGTTGAAAACCCGGACCCTCGGTGAGGTCTCGTGTTGTTTTCAGGGTTAACCCTTACAAATGTAATCAGACGGTTATCTGCAGCGCATGGGATCACTGGGGTCGGCCCGCACGGTGCGGGCGGCGCGAGCCCTCCAGAAGGGGGCTCGGGAACCCCATAACGGAGTAACCATTCCACGCAAAAGAGCCTGATTGCTCTGGCCGCCCTGGCCACCCTCAGCGGCGCCGCCCTGGCGCAATCCAGCGTCACGATCTACGGCCGCCTCGACGCCTCCGTCGGCGCCAACAAGGCGGGCGCTCCCGGCACCGCCCGCAGCGTTTCGCAGCTCGAGAGCGGCCTGCTGACCACCAGCCGCCTGGGCTTTCGCGGTACCGAGGACCTGGGTGGTGGCATGAGCGCCATCTTCCAGCTCGAAGGCGCACTGAACGTGGACAACGGCACCGCCAACGGTTTCCGCTTTGACCGCGTGTCCATCGTTGGCCTGCAGGCCGGCTTCGGTACCGTCAAGCTGGGCCGCCACGACACGTCGTTCGACGACATCCGCGACATCACGGTCAGCAGCGCGCTGTGGGACTCGGAGTTCTCGCCGACCAAGATCGCTTACGCGAACGGCGGTGCCGCCATCGGCGGCGTGGCCGTCGGCCACGCGGCGGACTATTCGTCGCGCGCTGACAACCAGATCCGCTACGAATCGCCGAACTTCGGCGGCTTCACCGCCGGCGTGAGCTACGGTCTGGACGAGCAGGCCGCCCCGATCAAGCGCGACGTGACTGCCTTCAACCTGCGCTACCGCGCGGGTGGCCTGGACGCCGGCCCGGGTTACCAGGAACAGGACAACGAGGTCGCCGCCAGCAAGCGTGAGTACACCACCCTGGCCGCCGCCTACAACTTCGGCGCCTTCCGCGTCTCGGGCGGCTACAACATGGCCGAGCAGGGCGCGATCGAGTCCGACGGCTTCGTGATCGGTGCCAACATGCCCATGGGTCCGTGGGACTTCTCGGTGGCCTATGCTTACAACAAGTCCGAGAACGCCGGCGTGGATTCGGCCAAGTCCAAGGGCCTGTCGCTGGGCGCGACCTACAGCATGTCCAAGCGCACCCGCCTGTACGCGGCCTACCTGACCGGCGATGCCGAGAACGGTGCCGGTACCGAGATCGCCGAGCGTCGCCTGTACGCCGTGGGCGTGCGCCACGACTTCTGATGACAGCGCTTCGGCGCTGAAACGCCGCAGGGGCCTCGCGGCCCCTGCTTCTCCAAGGTTTTGACAGCCATCGCTCCTGACCGGGCGGTGGCTTTTTTCATGCAACCTCAGGCGGCCATGCCGGGGTTGCCCGCCATGCCCACGATGGTCGGGGTGTTGATCTTCACGCCCTTGATGACCTTCTTGCTGCGCAGGTGCGCGGCCACCACGTCCCACACCGGTTCGCCCTGCACGTTTTCCTGCACCGAGGCCCAGCCAGCGACCTTGTACTTCTTGTCCGCTTCGATGGGTTTTCCCTTGAGCGTCATGTTCTGGATGCGCGAGCCCATGCGCTCGTTGGGCGCGATGCTGTAGCCCATGCCACCCACGCGCACCATGTCCCCGCCCTGCTGGTAGTACGGGTCGGGGTTGAAGATGTTGTCGGCCACGTCTTCCAGAATCTCCTTGATCTGCGCGCCGGTGAATTCGTTGAGCGTGGTCGCCGGGTAGGTGATGGCAGTCTGGTCCATCAGGTGTTCCATGGTGATGGTGTCGCCCGGCAGCAGCGAGGTGCCCCAGCGCACGCCCGGTGAGAACGACAGGTCCGCCCCCTTGACCTCCATCAGCGCCTCACAGATGACCTGGTCCCACGAGCCATTGAAGTTGCCGCGGCGGTAGAGCAGATCTTCGGTGACGGCGAGCTTTTCCTCCAGCTTCGCCTTGTAGGGCGCACGCACGCCGTCGATGAAGGCTTGCATGTCGGCATCGGGCGCCAGCAGGTTGGCAAAAATGGGCATCAGCTTGTAGCGGTAGCCCTGCACCTTGCCGCCGCGCACGTCGAAGTCGAGCACGCCAAGGAATTTGGTGTTGGAGCCGGCGTTGGTCACCAGCGTCTGGCCGCCGGGGTTCTTCACCACGGTGGGTGCGGGCATGCCGTCGTGCGTGTGGCCGCCCAGAATGGCGTCGATGCCGCGCACGCGCGAGGCGAGCTTCAGGTCCACGTCCATGCCGTTGTGCGAGAGCAGCACCACCACCTGGGCGCCCTTGCCGCGCACCTCGTCCACCATCTTCTGCAGGTGGTCCTCCTGGATGCCGAAGGTCCAGTCGGCCACCATGTAGCGCGGGTTGGCGATCGGTGTGTACGGAAAGGCCTGACCGATCACGGCCACCTGCACCCCGTTCTGCTCGCGCAGCGTGTACGGCTTGAACACCAGGTCCTCGAAGTCGGTGGTCTTGATGTTTTGCGCCAGAAACTCGATGTGGCCCTTGAGGTCCTTCTCGACGATCTCCTGCACACGCTTCGCGCCGAAGGTGTGTTCCCAGTGCGAGGTCATGATGTTCACGCCCAGGCGCTTGCACGCGTCCACCATGTCCTGCGCATTGGTCCAGAGCGAGGTGGCCGAACCTTGCCAGGTGTCGCCGCCGTCGAGCAGCCAGGCCTGCGGGCGGCTGGCACGCAACTGCTTCACCAGGGTGGCCAGGTGCGCAAAGCCGCCAACCTTGCCATACGTCTTCGCGGCCTGCGAAAAGTCGAGGTAGCTGAAAGCGTGCGCCTGCGCCGTGCCGGGGCGGATCTTGAAGTGCTTGAGCAGCGCCTCGCCCACCAGGTGCGGCGCCTTGCCACGCGCCTCGGCAACGCCCAGGTTCACGCTGGGCTCGCGGAAATGCACCGGGGTGAGTTGCGCATGGCAGTCGGTGAAGTGCAGGAAGCTCACGTTGCCGAAGGCCGGCACGTGGTACAGGCGCTCGCCGGCGCCGGGCGCAGCGGCAAGCGCGTCGCGGTGGTCCAGCGCCATGCCGGCGGCACTGGCCGCGGCCAGCATCTGCAGAAAGTCACGTCGGCTCAGGCTCATGAGGCACTCTCTTCAAGAAGCAAACACTGATATTCAGAAACGCAAAAAAGCCCGGGCGACCTTGCCGGTCGCCCGGGCCGGTGCGATCACTTGTTCACGGGCGAGTTCGGATCGAGCAGCAGTGCCATCACGTGTTTCATCTGCTGCTCGGTGAGGATGCCCTTGTGGCCGGCGCGCGGCATCTGCGAGCAGGCGTTGTAGGCGCGCGCGTTGTACAGCTTGCCCCAGGTGTACTCGACGATCGCCTTGGAGGCCGCGGCGTTCGGGTCGGTCACGCCACGCAACTTGCCGTAGTTGTAGAGGCTCGGGCCGAGCGTGCCGAAGGAGATCTCTTCCTTGCTGATCTGGTGGCAGTTGTAGCAATTGCCGCCGTTGGCTGCGCTGGCCTGGTCGCTCCAGGTGAGGCCACGGCCGCTTTGGGCAATGGTCTCGCCCTGCTTCCAGTCACCGAGAAACTTCCCGTCCGACGGCCACTTCACCGTCTTGAGGTTGGCTTCTTCGATGGCTTTGGCAAGTTTTTCGTCAAGCGGCTTGCCCGTCACGTCGGCTTGCAGGCAGGCAGCATTGGCCTGGTCCTGTTCGAGGCGATCGAGCGTGGCGATGCCGCGCGCCTGGAACGAGTTCTTCATCATGTCGGCGCTGGCCTTGTCAACCTCGGCAGGCGACGGCGGCAGCGAGCAGGCAGCAAGCAGTGCGGCCAGCGGCAAAAGCGCGAGAACGGTCTTCTTTTGCATCGTGTGTCTCCTCTTCAGCGCTTGATCGTGGGAACGGCGGATTCGGCGCTCTTGGCGTTCACGCCCATGTAGACGCTGAGCGCGATGGTGGCGTCGCTGCCGAACTTGGGCTCTGGCCAGCGCATCTGGCGGAAGCAGTCGTTCAGGCGCAACTGCATGCCCCACATCTGGGCGTTGGAGACGCGATAGGCCGGCCAGGCCGCAAAGCCAATGCCATCGCCGGGGTTCTTCGTGAGGTTGGGCAGGTCCTGCAGGCGGATGCGTTTGTTGTCCTCGCCGTGGCAAGACGCGCAGGAAAAATCGTGCGTGCCGCCGCGCGTGAAGAACAGGCGTTTGCCGGTCTCGTACATGAGTTTTTCCTGCGCGTGCGACTGCGGCAGGTTCATCTTCATGCCCTTGGAGGCCGTGGCCACGTAGGTGGCCAGCGCGGTCACGTTGGCCATCTCGCCGCGGCCGAAGGCGGTCTTGCGAACGTCTTCACCCTTGAAGCCCTGCAACGTCTCCATGCAGGTGACGATGCGGTCCTCGAGGTCCTGCACGCGGTTGGTGTCCTTGAAGAAGCGCGGCAGCTCGACAAACGCACCCTTGATCACGCCGGGGCCCTTGCCCAGATCGCACTGCTCCAGCGAGGCGTTCTTCGGCCCGCGCTTTTGCTTCCACAACTCCTCGCCCTTCATCTCGAAGAGCTCGGCCGGGTTGCCGTCCTGCAGCATCTCGCGGTACTTGGCGATGCCTTCGGCCGCGGACGGCTGCGCGTGCGCGGCGGATGCGGCCAGCAGACCGGCAAGCGTGAGAACCACGCGGGTAGCGGTGCGATTCATGGGTGTCTCCTCGATGTTGTTGTCGGCAAGCGGGAAATCAGGCGATGGTCGCCTCGTCGGTGCGCGCGTCGTTCTTGTTGTCGCTCCATTTCACGACCACCTTGTCGCCCTTGGCGCCGCCCTTGAACTTGAAGGACAGGAACGGGTTCTGGGCCACGGCACCGGTGAACTGCGCCTGCAGCACGACCTTGCCGTTGTGCGTGCACTCGACATCGCGGATGAAGTGACCAGGGATGAGGTTGCCCGCGCTGTCGCGGCGGGTGCCGGGTTCCATGACGTGCGACATGAGCACGCGGACAGTGGTTTCGCCGTCGGCAACGGCGGCGCGGATGCGCATCGGATCAGCCATTTGGGACTCCTGTGTACGTGGGTTCTGATGAAGGGTGCGCGCGCTCAGCCGCCGCAGCCGCCCAGAGTGACCTTGGTTTCCTTGGTGGCCGAGTAGAGCTTGCCGTCGGCCTTGACCACGGCGATCACGTTGGAGCTCTGGCCCATCTTCAGTCGGGTGGAGACTTCGGGCACCGTGCCGGCGGGAATGGTGAAACCGGCCGCGAGCGGCATCGGATTCTTCTCGACGACGAGGAAGATCTCGGTGGTGTTGGGCAGCTTGCTCGAGGCACCGATGGGCACCACGGCGCCGTTTTCGGCGATGTCGGGAGCGATCACGGTGACCTGATCGCTGTTGGCGGGCGTGCCGCCCAGCGCCTTGAGTGCATCGGCCAGGGTCTTCACTTCGAAGCTGGCGCGGTCGAGCGCGGCGTGGGCCTGACTCTGGGTGATGATGCCCATGGCGACCAGGCTGGCGAATGCGCCGGTGGTCTTCAGGGCGTCTCGGCGGGTGTGGTTCATTGTTGAACTCCTGTGCGAAAGCAATGCGGTCGTGCAGTGCGGTTGTCGGGTCAGTGGTCGAGTGTAGCGAGCGGGTCGGCACGCGGCCGCTCACGGGTCTTGTGACAAGCGTGCGGGGAATGCGGTGGTGGGATCGTGCGTAGCTTGCAACCTCCGGCGGCCAATGGTCAGGGTGAAAACCACTAGATGCGAATATTCGGAATTCACTTCGGGCCAGCCGCGATCCAGCGGGCAATGGCCTGGGCGTCGGCGTCCTTGAGCTGCGGCTGAGGTGGCATGGGCACGGCGCCGAACACACCGCTGCCACCGGCCTTGATCTTGGTCGCGAGATAAGCCTCGAGATCGGCGCGCCCCTTGTGCTTCGCGAGGATCTCGGTGAAGCCGGGGCCGACGATCCGGTTGCTCACGCCATGGCAGGCGGTACAGCTGTTGCTGGTCAGCAGCGCCTTCACGTCGGGGCCGTCAGTGGCTGCCTTGGTTGCCGCGGGCGCCGCCGCCACCACCACCGGAGCGGGCGCTGGCCCGCTGCCCACCGGGGCGCTGCGCGGCGGCTTGGTGGTGTCGGCGCCGCGCACCGGGCCCACCACGCGGTTCTGCTCTAGCACGTTGCCGTGCGCATCGCGCGCGAAATCAGGCAGGGAGGAGCGCACCTTCGCCTCGGTCGGGCAGTCCTTCATGCAGGCGGTGTTGCTCACATCGCCCTTGCCCGAGACCTTCCACAGCGGTTCGTGGAACACCATGCCGTTGCGGTTGGGCATGCGTTGCTGCACCTCGGCGATGTTGCGGTCCGACAACGTGAAATCAGCCGGCACGATCTCGGCGAGGTTGAGCATGTACGCCAGCACACCATAGACCTCGTCGGTCTTGAGCGACTTGGGCGCATTCCAGGGCATGGCGCGGTTGATGTAATCCCACAGCGTGGAGACGGTGGCCGCCTTCATGAAGGTGGTGCGCTGCGGGTAGTTGTTGCCCGGTTCGAGGTTCTTCACCCGGCCGCGTGCGATGTCGGCCGCGGTGGTGCCGCCCACGATGGGCGTGAACACCTCGTTCGATTCACCGAACACGCCGTGGCAGGAAGCGCACTGCGCCTCCCACACCTGCTGGCCCATGGCCACGCTGCCGGCGCCTTTGGGCAGGCCCTTGAAGTCGGGACGCACGTCGATGTCCCAGGCCTTGATCTCGGCGGGTGTGGCCTCACGGCCGATGGACTGCCACGGCTTGTCCTGGGCGAAGACGGTGCTGGCCAGAAGCGCCAGCGAAAGCATCACAAGAGATCGCATCGCGGCCACCATCAGTACACCTGCACGTTGAACACTTCGCCACTCTCGGCCACGCGCCACGACTGGATCGCGTTCTGGTGGTAGATCGAACGCGTGCCGCGCACCGCGCGCAGCTGGTTGATCTTGGGCTGCACATAGCCCGTGCTGTCGATGGCGCGGCTTTGCAGGATCGCGGGCTTGCCGTCCCACACCCAGTCGATGTTGAAGCGCGTGAGCGCCTTGTCGAGCACGGGGCCTTCCAGACGCGCGGTGCGCCAGTTGCGCCCGCCGTCGAAGCTCACATCCACGCGCTTGATCGAGCCACGGCCCGACCACGCCAGGCCGCTCACGTTGTAGTAGCCCTTGTCGAGCAGCAGCTGCCCGCCCGAAGGCGTGGTGATCACGCTCTTGCATTCCTGGATGCCGGTGTACTGGCGATGCGTGCCGTCGGGCATGAGGTCGATGTAGTGGATCGACTCGTCCTTCGTGGCCCACTTCTGGTCGCCCACCTCGAGGCGGCGCAGGTACTTCACCCAGCTCACGCCCTGGATGCCGGGCACCACGAGGCGCAGCGGGTAACCGTTCTCGGGGCGCAGCATCTCGCCGTTCATGCCCCAGGCGACGATGCAATCGTCCATCGCGCGCTCCATGTCGATGGTGCGCGTCATCGAGGAGCCGTCGGCACCTTCGGCCAACACGTACTTGCCGAGTTTCTTGTCCACGCCGCACATCTCGAGCAGGGTGGACAGGCGCACGCCGGTGAATTCCGAGCAACTCACCATGCCGTGCGTGTACTGCACGGTCGGTAGCGCCACATTGCCCCACTCGGGCGCCGAGTTCGCGCCGCATTCGATGAAGTGGATGCGCGACACGCTGGGCAGGCGCATCAACTCGTCCATGGTGAACACGCGCGAGCGCTTCACAAGGCCATGCACCATCAGTCGGTGCTGGCTCGGGTCGACGTCCCACCAACCCTGGTGGTGGCGCTCGAAATGCAGGCCACTGGGCGTGATGATGCCGAACAGGCCCTGCAGCGGCGTGAAGCTGACGGAGGCCTGTGGCACGCGCGTGAGTCCCGGGCTCTGTCGGCGCTGCAGGTTGGCCTCCCATTTGCTGGGCTGGCCGTAAGCCGGGTCGGCCACAGGCCGCCCGAGGCCGCGTGTGTGCTCGGGCAATTGCAGGATGGCAGGGTCACCATCGCCCGTTGCAGCAGCGCGCGCGCGTGGCGCCTGGACTGCGGCGATCGCGCCAGCGCCCATGGCCAGCGCCTTGCCCATGAAGCTGCGGCGCGCCTTGCGCGCCTGCTCCATGCGCGCGGCGTCGAGGTGGTTTTCGGGCGCGGGCAGCACGCGGCCGATGGTGTGATGAAGCGCGTCCGACACGGCTGAGGTCCCTGAAAGGTATCGCTGGACGGGCAATATATCGTTACTTGCTGATATTCGGATGGGTACAAACCCTTGGTGCTTTTTTCTCCGGAGCGCCGTCCAATGAACCCGCCGTCCGAAAGCGCGCTCCGCACTGCTACAGTTTTGGAGGCAAGCATTTCCACCCGAAACCGGAGACAACGATGCGAAACACGAGGAGATGGCTGGCGGCCGCGGCGCTGCTGGCCCTGGCAAGCGGTGCTCAGGCCCAGGTCAATCAGGTCCGTGTGTGGGCCGCGGCCTGCGCCAACTGCCACGGCACCGATGGCAAGGCCCAGCCGGGCATGGTCACCCTGGCGGGGCAGACCAAGAGCGACATCGAGCAGAAGATGCTCGCCTTCAAGAACGGCCAGCGGCCCGCGACGATCATGCACCAGATCGCCAAGGGCTACAGCGACGAGCAGATCGCACAGATCGCGGCCTACTTCGCCGCACAGAAGCCCTGAGGAGCCCCACCATGCAAAGACGTCGTCTGATTCAAACGCTGGGCGCCAGCACCGCACTGGCAGGCCTGGGCGCGCTCGGTGGTTGCGCGTCCGTGGGAGGCAACCAGCCCAAGGTGGTGGTGGTGGGTGGCGGCTACGGCGGCGCCACGGCCGCCAAGTACCTGCGCCTGTTCTCCAGCAACGGCATCGACGTGACCCTGGTCGAGCCGAATGCCAACTTCGTGTCCTGCCCGATCAGCAACCTCGTGGTGGGCGGCCACAAGACGCTGGCCGACATCACCGTGCCCTACGACAACCTGGCTCGGCGCCACGGTGTGAAGGTGGTGCGCGACATGGTCGAGAGCATTGACGCCGACAAGCGCACGGTGAAGCTGGCCAGCGGCGCCACGCTGCCCTACGACCGGCTCATCCTGTCGCCCGGCATCGACTTCATGCTCGACACCATCCCGGGCCTCAACAAACCCGGCGCACAGGAAAAGGTGCTGCACGCCTGGAAGGCCGGCCCGCAGACGGCCATGCTGCACGAACAACTCAAGGCACTGCCGGACGGCGGCACCTACGCGCTGTCGATTCCGCTCGCGCCCTACCGCTGCCCGCCCGGCCCCTACGAGCGCGCGTGCATGGTGGCCAGCTACTTCAAGGTCGCCAAGCCGAAGAGCAAGGTCATCGTCTTCGACGCCAACGACGACATCACCTCGAAGAAGGGCCTGTTCATGAAGGCCTGGGACGAGCACTACAAGGGCATGATCGATTACCGCCCCAAGCACAAGGTGGTGGACGTGGACGTGGCCACCAACACCCTGAAGTTCGAGTTCAACGACGACTTCAAGGCCGGCGTGGCCAACGTGCTGCCCAACATGCGCGCAGGCGCGATTGCCGTCAAGACCGGCCTGGCCACGGCCAACAACCGCTGGTGCGAGGTGGACTTCCTCACCTTCGAGTCGAAGGCCGCGAAGAACATCCACGTGTTGGGTGACGCCATCCAGATCGCGCCGGCCATGCCCAAGTCGGGCCACATGGCCAACCAGCACGGCAAGACCTGCGCCGCCGCCGTCGTCTCGCTGCTGATGGGCCAGCAGCCGCCGCAACTGCCGATCTACGCCAACACCTGCTACAGCTTCGTCACCGCCAAGGACGTGGTGCACGTGGCCAGCGTGCACCGCTACGACGCGACGCAGAAGACCATGCTGACGGTGCCCGGCTCGGGCGGCGTGTCCAGCGTGGCGAGCGAAATCGAAGGCGCCTACGCCATGGGTTGGGCGCGCAACATCTGGGCCGACATGCTGGCCTGACGCGCGCGGCACCCGTGTCCAAGCCCCGCCTCGGCGGGGCTTTGCCTTTCAGCGCTGCTGATGGTTTGTGCACCGAGCGCGGATGCGCCTCGGCCTAGGTGTGATGTTGCAATAGGTTGTTCACCCGACGGCATCTGGGAGACTGGAGTTACCACGCTTCAGCACTCACAGAGGAAACCCGTCGGATGAACAGCCACAAGAATGCCAGATTGACGTTTGAA
>NZ_JAMBNO010000003.1:0-240000 GCF_023715105.1 Hydrogenophaga intermedia
GCGCCTGCGGCGCTGGTCTTTCAAGATGACTTCAACAGTGTCCGTATGCCTAGTCGTACTCACAGTCCTACTCCTATCTTTAAAGATAAGCGATAGGACGGGTCCGGGGATTTGGGGGGCTATCTCACGAGGATGGATAGCGAGGGCAAGCGGTAGCAGAACAGTGGCGATACGCGATGACTTTTCCCCAACAACTAAGCGCACGCTCGCCGGTCGCGCCGGCTACGCCTGCTCGAATCCTGACTGCCGGCGTCTGACCGCTGGCGCAGCGCTTGGCGATGACGTCAAGTTCGTCAACGTCGGCATTGCTGCCCACATCAAGGCAGCGGCGCCGGGCGGTCCCCGCTATGACCCGCTGCAGTCGGCCGAGGAGCGGCAACACGCATCGAATGGCATCTGGCTGTGCTCGGCACACGCGAAGCAGATCGATGACGATCCTGTTCACTTCACGGTTGACAAACTCAAGGCCTGGAAAAAACAGGCGGAGGAAACATCGGCCCTCGCGATCCTCACCTTGCGGACGCCCTATGCGAGGGCGGCGAAACCCGAGACCGTATCGTCGGCCTTTGATTTTGCACAACGGCTCAGTCTCGCGTCACAAGACAACATCGAGTCGTTAACGCCACGACTGCGGGCTGCCGCAGTACGAGACCTTAACGCGTTTGTCGCTGCGCTTAAGTCTCCTGTTGATTCCATCGCGCTCGGACTGCGGCTAATCGAGAGCGAGCGTGTCACGTCGTTTGACGTTGCCGGACTCGCCGCCGCGATCGAAACATTCAACGAGATCGTTGTCGTTGCCCCGCCTGGCACGGGAAAGACGACAACGCTTATACAGGTCGTTCGCAGCATTGCGATCAACGAGAACCTTGTCGCGGCATTTATCCCGCTGAGCGAATGGTCTGCACAAGGGCATACGTTGCTGCAATCGATCGTTCGGCGGGCCGCTTTCGCCGGGGAGCGCGAAGAGCATTTGAAACTTCTCGCCGGCGAGGGCCGCTTGGTCCTTTGCATGGATGGATGGAACGAACTGGATACCTCGTCGCGAAAGCGGCTGCGTTCTGAGATCCAAGGCATGCAGCGCGACTACCCAAACCTCGGGATAGTGATGAGCACGCGCGTTCAGGCACTGGATGTGCCCATCTCAGGTCCGGTCGTTGAGATTGAGCCGCTGTCGGAAGCTCAACAAATGGCTATCGCGCGCGCTTACCGCGGCGAAGCCGGGGAGCGTTTGCTTGATCAGGCCTGGCGAACGAACGGGTTGCGTGATCTTGTGGCGATTCCGCTGTATCTAACGAAGCTTCTTACGGAAACGCCCGACGGGAACCTGCCGACAACGAAAGAGGAAGTGCTACGCCTCTTCGTCGCTGAGATTGACCGCAACGCCGCCGCGCGCGAGGTCTTGAGCAGCGTCGCAGCGGGGTTTCATAGAGAGATGTTGGCAGCCATAGCCATAGAAGCGACCGTGGCGGGCAGCGTCACCGTATCGGAGCGTCGCGCCAGAAGCGTGATAAGCGATGTAGCGAGCCGGCTTGTCCGCGAAGGCCAGATGGCGGCGCCACAACCGGACGCTGTCCTGGCCGCTCTTGTCGGTCACCACCTGCTGGTCCGCACCGCAAGCGGTGTCGAATTCCAGCACCAACAGTTTCAAGAGTGGTTCGCCTCGCATGAGGTCGAGGTGCTGATGCGGGCCGCTGCAGGGGCCAATGCCGAGGCCCGCCAGCGCATGCGAACCGACGTCCTCAATGTGTACGCGTGGGAAGAGGCGGTGCTATTTGCATGTGAGCGGGCTTCGCGCGGAGACGCTGAAGCTGTGTTGGGCGCCGCGACCCTCGTTCTCGAAGCGCTCACCATTGACCCGATGCTCGCTGCTGCAGCGATCTATCGAGGCTCGGACGCGTTGTGGAAAGTCGTCAAGGATCCCGTGGTCGAGTTTGCCGACCACTGGCACACGCACAACGAAATGGACCGCGCAGTCCGGTTCATGATAAGGACCGGCCGCCCCGAGTTCGCGGACATTCTGTGGTCATTTATAGCGAACCCTGACGATCAGGTGTATCTGGAGGCGATGCGCGCCGGCGGTCGCTTCCGACCTTCTGTCCTGGGAAGCGACATAGCCGGCCGAATCTCCCAACTGCCACCTAAGCATCGGTCGCACCTTCTATCCGAGCTAGTGATGTACGGCGGTATTGAAGGCATCGAGATCGCCACAAACATCGCTTTGTCCGACGATGACACCGACGTGAAGACCAGTGTCGCGGAATCGCTGCACTTCCGACAGGCAATTCACCAGATGCAGCGCCTGGTGACGGCGGCGCCGCGTGAAGTTTGGCAGGCGCTCGCGCGGAATGGATACCCGGAGGATTCGCTACCGCCCAGGCTTGTGGAGCGTCTGCGCCAGGAAGCCGCTCAGTTGGAACAGGAAGAGCAAAGCTCAGCGCGGAAACTGCGCGCGCTGCTGCGCCGGGGAGACAATCGGCAAGCCGTCGCGGCGGCAATCAAGCCCTTGATTGAGACGGGCGACTTCAGCGATAGGGAAGAACGCGCCTGGAGTGCGATCGAAGAAGCCGACCGGCTCTACCCCGAGGAAGTCAGGGCTGCGCTTCTTGGCCGGCTGGAACGGCGACTGCCATTCCCCTTCCGTACCGAGGAACTGCTCCGCAGAAGCGATGTCGTCATCGACGACGGGCCTATCGCCGAACTCGCCCTAGAGGCCGGTATCGATCGGCAACTCTCAAACGCTGCGGCGAGGCTTCTCGGCCCCGCCACGACCGGCAAGCTCATCGACGCGCTGCCTGGAATGCGCGAACGGCTCAAGCAGTCACCGCCGGGGATCACGTACGATGAATACCATCGCGTTCAGGGTCTGATCGCGTTGACGCCGGTGGAGTCCTTCATATCTGCCGTGCTGGCACGCGCTGCAACTTCAGATCCGACGAGCATCAGACACTTTGCCGAACTCATCGCACAGCACGGCGAGAATGGGGATCGTGGCTGCTTGTGCCTCAATGGCGTCTCTCGCGACGCATTGATTGCAAGCATCCGAAATTGGGTCGACGAGCTGCTCGCGGATGAAGGCTCACCGCGGAGCATCCTCGGCGAAGTTGCGCGAGCTATCGAGAGACTGGCCGCTCCGGAACTGGCTGAGCCGCTTGCGCGCATGCTGGCCCGCGACCTGAGGCAATGGCGCCAGCAGCGCGAAGAAAGTGCCGCAGCAAGGGCGCGCCGCAAGCATGATCCCGCGTCCGAAGCCTCTCACTCATGGGCATTGCAGTATGCACGCGCGTTTGTCGCGATCGGTGGCGATCAATCGATCGCGACATTGCAGTCCTATCTCATGGATACCGGCCATGGCGGATTCGGGGTCAACGCCGCAGAGGCGCTATGCGCGATTGGGCAGCGACAGCTGGGGAAAACGGACGACCTACCCTTCAGAGGTTCGCCAGCGTTCTCCAATATTCGGGCTCGACGGGCTGAGCGGCAGGACTCGTCGGGTCCGGCGACCTCGCCAATCGCAGAAGCCATCTTTGGCGCCGTGGACAAACTATTGGGCAATGCCGCAGACGACGAAGCTCAGGTTCACGCGCTGCAGCTTGCGGCTATCGCCTTGGGCCTACCTTACGGTGACAAGAGCGCCACGATAGACCAGCTAAAGCGACTGCCGCAGCCATACAGCAAGAAGCTCCGGTTCTTCACAGCCCTTGTCAACGCGGGCGAATTGATCGAAGCCCACTTGATCATTTCAAGCATTGAAGCACTGCTCGAAGACGCGAAGACCAAACCCTGGCTCCTGGAGCAGAACCAAGGCGCAATAGATCGCTGGCTATTGCTGATGCCGTTCACCAGCCGGCCAGAAGCGACACTTGAAGTACTCGCGTGCCTGCAACCCCACATCCGGCTGCCA
Source organism: Hydrogenophaga intermedia (assembly GCF_023715105.1). Taxonomy (GTDB): domain Bacteria; phylum Pseudomonadota; class Gammaproteobacteria; order Burkholderiales; family Burkholderiaceae_C; genus Hydrogenophaga; species Hydrogenophaga intermedia_A. Next base: position 3,902 of record NZ_JAMBNO010000003.1, read on the forward strand.
TGGCGTCTTCGGCAATTGCTGTCGGCTTTGGGCTTCGCCCCGTCCGACACAGCTGAGCAAGTCCTGCTGGGACTGGCAAAGGAGGACTCGCGATTCCTGTCTGAGTATGGCTGGTTCGCAGCTTTGGAGAAGAGGGGCACGCTGTCGTCGCTCCGCATGCTGCTCGACCTGATATGTGATGGCGAAGTGAGGGGCGGGGAGGGCCGGCCGGACACCTGGATGTTTGGCCGAAGGTTTGCTGCCGGCATGCAGTCCCATCCTGCGTTCCGTGCCGACGTGTATGCACGGTTGGCATCCGGCGTTGCGCCACCGGCGATGGCGATACTCGAATGCGCAGTCGCGGAAACGCCCGACGAGGCCGGCGTGATGCTCCTTATCGGTAGCCATGCCGCGACGGGAAGAACATTCTGCGGCACGCTCGATTCCGCAATCGAGAACCTTGTGGTCGAGCGGCGGCCGCTATCCGACTGGGCTAGCGCATACGAACAGATAAGCACACCCGCGCCTTCACTGCGAAAGCGCCTGTTTGAACTATCGCGCACCGCGACCGGAATCGAATCCCGTCTTGCGGCAGCGTGCCTTGTCCGTATCGATGAACTTCGAGACATGTATGGCGTAGCTTCGGGTGAGCCACGCCACCCCGACATTGAAACCGGCGCGCCCTGGCCGGCACTGCCAGTACAACGCCTGGCTCCCGAGACAGCACAGTGAAACACTGCTGGCAGGCATCGTAGACACCTACTCTAGGTGAGTGCCGTCACTGGTCGCCCTTCAAACGATCGGTAAGAGACCTGCGGGCGCAACTGCGCACTACACAAAAGGCTACCGCTCGTAGCGCGCCCGTCCAATTGGAAGCGGGCGCGTCATCGCGCTCGGGTCGAACGCCTGCCTTCAATGCCGAACTGAACCGCCCCGGGATTTGAGGAGGCTCTTTTCTCTGAGAGGATTGAGCCATGAACAAGAAGTCGAACAAGTTCTCACCCGAAGTGCGCGAGCGCGCCGTGCGCATGGTGCAGGAGCACCGGGGCGAGTACCCCTCGCTGTGGGCGGCCATTGAATCGATCGCGGCCAAGATCGGCTGCGTGCCCCAGACCCTCAACGAATGGGTCAAACGCACCGAGATCGACTCGGGTGCGCGCGAGGGCATCACCACCAGCGAGCTGCAGCGCCTGAAGGAACTCGAGCGCGAGAACAAGGAGCTGCGCAAGGCCAACGAGATCCTGAAGCTGGCCAGCGCGTTTTTCGCCCAGGCGGAGCTCGACCGCCGTCTGAAGTCCTGAAGGGCTTCATCGATCAGCATCGACAGGCCTACGGGGTCGAGTCGATCTGCAAGGTGTTGCAGATCGCCCCGTCTGGCTATTGGCGTCACGCCGCTGCGCAACGCAACCCGGCCCTGCGATGTCAGCGCGCCCAACGCGACAGCGCATTGACACCGCACGTCGAGCGCGTGTGGCACGCCAATATGCAGGTCTACGGCGCCGACAAGGTCTGGAAGCAGATGAACCGCGAGGGTATCGTGGTGGCGCGCTGCACGGTCGAACGGCTCATGCGCCGCCTGGGCCTGCAGGGCGTGCGCCGGGGCAAGGTGGTGCGCACCACCATCAGCGATGCCAAGGCGCCGTGCCCGCTGGACCGGGTCAATCGCGTCTTCAAGGCCGATCGGCCCAACCTGCTCTGGGTCTCGGACTTCACCTACGTCAGCACCTGGCAGGGCTGGCTGTATGTGGCCTTCGTGATCGACGTGTACGCGCGGCGCATCGTGGGCTGGCGCGTGAGCAACACGATGCGCACGGACTTTGTTCTGGATGCCTTGGAACAAGCGCTCTATGACCGGCAGCCCGAGCGCGACGGCAGCCTGGTTTGTCACTCCGACAGGGGGGTCGCAATACGTCAGCATCCGCTACACGGAGCGACTGGCCGAGGCGGGCATCGAACCCTCAGTGGGCAGCAAGGGCGACAGCTACGACAACGCCCTGGCCGAGACCATCAACGGGCTGTACAAGGCCGAGTTGATTCACCGCAGGGCACCCTGGAAGACCAGGGAATCGGTGGAGTTGGCCACCCTGCAATGGGTGTCCTGGTTCAACCACCAAAGATTGCTCGAGCCCATCGGCTACATCCCGCCGGCAGAGGCTGAGGCAAACTACTGGCGGCATCTCGCCAATCAGGTCTCCATGGCGGAGGCCTGACTTAAACCAACCGGCCTCCACGAAAGCCGGGGCGGTTCAAACGCCTCAAGGCAAAGCGACAGGCATTGGGACTAAGTCAAGCACAGATGGCCGTGCTTCTCGGGATCTCCTCACTGAGTCTGTGGAAGTAGGAGTCTGGCCAGGTGACTCCGCGAGCCTCAAAGCTCGTGCGTTACTTCGAGGTCATGGCGATGGGCAAACGGGAAGCTGCCAGGCAGCTCAAGACGACATAGCGAGCTTCTTACAGGGTGATGTGCTCCCGGTCGCTCAAGTGGGGACACTGAAAACTGGGGCACCCTCATGAGCAAGTCTGCTCGGCGCCGATGGGTCAGGTGCGTCGCAATGCGAGGCTTAGGGTCGTTCGCCAACGACAGACAAAGAGTGATCTGAGATATTCGCCCTCGGCACGAGCCCGGCAGCTTCCGATCCGAAAGAGTCGGACCCAAGCTTGATATGGGAGGGGCGAGTTCACCGTTGCCCAACCGGGCCTTTAACGATTAGGTGGCTCCGATCGTCGTTAAGGCCTCAAGCAGGTTGCTGACGATCGATGTAATCGAATCTATGGCGGGCAGAGAAGCTAGCAGTGGAGCCAAGATCGCACGTTTTGGCTTTCCGGACACAATCTGCGACTCCACCTCATCAACCACCTCCATAGCTGAGGCCCGTTGCTCCTCTGAGAGAGGCGCCCTTTGAACCTCGGCTCGCAAATCACGAATGTAGTTTATTACCGTACTGCTAATCACCACCGAATTGACCGAGTTGTCGACCGACTGGAGATTTACTCGCGCGTTGTTACCGTTGATTTGGTATGTGATCTGTGTAGGCTGGTATGCAGTCCCGCCCCCGGTGCTGCCCATGGACGTTAGCTCTTCCGGTTGCTCCACGGCCATCACGTGGTCCTTGTAATCGCGGGCGAATGGGATTAGCAACTGCCGCGTCAGACTGTGCAGTTCATCGGTGAGATTGCGCCCTACTGTGTAGTAGGTGTGCGCGAAGCTCAATAAACCTCGTGGTTCACGTGCAAACTTCTGAATCAGTAACCACTGTAGACCAAGCACCTCATCCGCACCCTCAGGCCATGCGAGACGGGCCGAACCCATCATGCTCCCTTGTGATCGGGAACTGACCTCCAAGAACTCGTCAACGTCGAGCTCTGCTGTCAGCTTTTGGTTCAGATGTTGTAGCGATGAATCCGCAAGGAGTCGGGCGAAGGTCAGGAAGTGCTGCTCGAAGGTCTGCGACGTTGCCGCCTGCATATCGAATAAAGCGTTGTTGATGCGCTTGAACAGAACATCTCTACTCCCCATCTGACGCTCCTCCTTTAAGACGTGCTTCGGCTGCCTTTTCAAGCACAGCGGTTCTGAAGGACTGCTTCATTTGAACCATCAGCGGGCCGATGATCGAGTTGTTGGCATATATTCCCAGTCGCTCGTCGACCAATCGCTCAGATTCAGCGATTGCCGCCTCAACGCTTCCTGGATCCTCTGGATTGAAGGACAAGGTGCCGAGCTCACCATTGACAGACTCAAGTGCTCTCTGCGCCTCGGACAAAGTTCTCTGCAGATCGCCTAGGCCTTTCAAAAAAGACATGCCCAATCCCTCATAAATTGTCCGTCTTGACGCTCAGCAGCATGAGACAGAGAAAAGCACACAAAGGCGACGAGTGTAAGGGGGTTGTTTGCTCCCACTCTCGCTCGTGCCTCGCGCAAAGCCATTGTCCTGTGCTGCTTTCCTAGCCCCCCATCGCCTGTGACTGTATCGACACGCTTAGCCGGAACAATGGCCAGTACATGAAAAATCCCACGCCTCGCTATATCAGCGCTGTTGCACGTAACCTTGCAGAGTTACAGCGAGCTATTCACAACCGCGATGCCATGCTGGCCATTGAGGCGGAACGCGCACAAGGCTACCCGCTACTTCGGCTCGCATACCTTGCGCTCTTCAATGACTATATGGCACATGCCATGAAAGTCTTCGAGAATGGTCCACGCGTTGCGTCGTTCTGGTACCTCTATCGAATCGACCAGGGCCTTGCAGACAGTTTCATGCGCAAGTCCGCCATTGACGTCGCAGTGCTCTTGGACATATCAGCAAGGCTGAAGATCGTTCGGGACACCACACACTTTCACATCGATGCAGATTCTGTAAGGGACACGAAGCGAATCTGGCAAGGGGCAGGAATCAAAGGATCCGTACTCTCCAAAGCGATTGACGACGCGTGGAAGGTAGCGCGTCACTTGCAGGAGCAAAGTGGCCTGCCGTCCATTGAATTGTTACCCGAAATGACCAAACTGAATCTGCGCAAGCAGGTGCAACGGCTGAAGTACGGTGACGTAGCCTAGAAATGCGTCAAACGTCTGCAGCTTGAGTCGGGAGGCATCCGCTCTTGGGCGGAAAGAGCTGCTAAGGCCTTGAGTACAGTGACCGACGCGCTGCACAGCAGTTCTTCGCCTTACGACTCTGCCTCGCGTTTGGCACACAAAAGTCGCGACAGGGCAGATGCCTGCATCCGCGTTGCTGGATCACGCGAAATGTCGCGGGCCTAGAGGCAATGGTCGTTCTTCAGGTCTGAACAGCAGCATCTCCCCACCACAGGGCCAAAGATGGGCCAGATGTGGGCCACAGCCATCAGCGTAGCAACTCGAAGACCATTGCCTCAACTACAGCCTTAGCCCGGGAGCGAAGCGCTTCCGGGCTAAGGCAGGTGCTGGGCTTCGTGCTTGACTCACGCTTGGATGCGCGTAAGTCGTTGATTTGGCGCGGCTGGCGGGGATCGAACCCACGACCCTCGGCTTCGGAGGCCGATACTCTATCCACTGAGCTACAGCCGCGTGGCTGGAAAAGACCAATACTCGTTCTACTGCGCGGTTCCCGAATGACGACAGCCTTCGGAGGCCGATACTCTATCCACTGAGCTACAGCCGCAGTAGTCAGCATTGTACCGCCTGTCCCGGGGGGCGGAAGGCGGGCGTTGTGACGCGCCAGAAAGAAAAAGTCCCGCGTTTCCGCGGGACTTCAATCAGTGAATGGCCTTCGTTCCGTCCCCAGCAGCTGGCCCGGGGCATAGCGGAAAGGCAAGGAAGAAGGCATCAAGGAACGTCAGGACGCCCTCCATTTGGCCTGCGCAAGGCGCTACATAGATGTCCTCCCAGTTGGCCAACTGGAACCACTCGATGACGTGGAGTAGTCGAGGAACGGCTTCTTCCACCGATCCAGCTTCCACAATCACAAGCAGGTCCAGCGACTCCTTGTCGACCGCACAGAACAACCGCCTCGCAGCGGCGACTGTCTCCGGGCCTTGTGAGCTCTCCTTCACCGGCGCTGCCCCGTAGCGAATCCGAGGTTCGACAGCAGCACCCGGTGCGGTGGAACCGCGGCGACGGTCACGTACTTCACTGCCACGTCGGCTCGTGTGGATGGAACCTGCGCCGCGTTCATCATGGCACGCACGATATTCGGATACTCCTGGGCCACGCGTCCTTCGTGCTCCGGTGGCAGCTGGCCGCACAGCGCCTGCAGGGGCAGGACCTCGTGCGGCCGCAGCTGACTCCACCAGAGCACGGCTTCCGAAGTGTCGTCCCCGCCGAGGCTGTAGGCAAGGCGGCACCTCGTGAGGTCCTTCACGAATGCAATCGCCCCTTCGTCATACAGCGGCACCAGGAAGCGGTGTTGGAACGCGCCAAGTTGGTTCGTGAACACCGCGTAGTTCGCCCCTTCCGGAGAGCTGAACGCGCTGATGCGCTCCATGGCCCTGTCCAGAAGCTTCGAGGACCGCAGCAGCTCGAATAGGTCTCGAGTGACATCCCCGCAGAGAGTCCATGGAGCGCCGATGGCGCGGCGCTCCGCCTCTGCGCGGTCTCGTATCGCATCGCCGACTTCCTCCGGTGACATGAGCCGGCCGTAGTAGACGCCCGGCGCCACCCGGGTGCTGTTGACTCGCGCAGCTCCGATGTTGGTCTCTTCCTTCATCTCAATGTGTCCTATCAGTTGCAGTGCCAAAGCGGCACGACTCGTATAGGCACCGTGATCCAGGTGGGAGGATGGGCGCACGCCAGGATCCGAATTGCTCGTTGCTATACGAGGTGCCAAGGCAAGAAATCAAGAGGAAACATGAACAGTGAATTGAGTGAGCTCCTGGAGCTCCTTGTGGACATCGCGGCTGCGGCAATCAACGACAACGCAAACATGGGAGACAAGAAGACATGCGCACAGCAGCCATATACGCGCGCTATTCAACAGAGGACCAACGACCTACGTCCATCGAAGACCAGGTTCGCCAATGCCGCGAACTCGCGGCCGCGAAAGGCTTCGCGGTAGACGACAGATGGGTGTTCGCGGACAGCGCCATCACGGGTGCATCCAAGGGAAGCAGCAAGCGCGCAGCCTTCCTGAATCTGTTGGACGCCGTCGAGGCGCACGAGGTCGATGTCATGTTCGTGGATGAGGTTTCGCGTGTCGCACGCAATCATCTGGACGGCGCGAAAATCATCGACTTGGTGGAGAGGACGGGCCTACGGGTGGTCACCGGAGACCACATCGACTCTGAGGACAAGAACTGGACCTTGATGTGGTCGTTCAAACTGATGTCCGCCGTTCAGCAGAACCAGAGTACGGCGGCGGAAGTCGTTCGGGCCATGGTCGGTCAGCTTGAGCGAGGCTTCCAAATCGCCCAGGCCCCGTTCGGATATGTCGCCGAGCGCGTGAGTGGTGACGATCCGCGGCAGCGCGGAACGCTCTGGAAAGTGGACGAGGCTACCGCTCCGGTGGTGGTGCAGATGTACTCCTGGCGCTATGAGGGCATGTCACTCCTGGCCATCGCCAAGAAGTTGAACGAGGCGGGCATGCCGTGCCCAGGGCATCGCCGTATGAAGAAGGGGCCTACCTACTGGCGCCCGGCAACGGTCGCGCGTGTGTTGGCGAACCCTGTGTACAAGGGAGTCTTCATGTGGCGGGGTTCTGCGTTCACGAAGGCAAAGGCCAGGAAACGTCGACAGGTCGTGGAGTCGAAGGCTTACGACAGGCCGAATCTGCGGCTGGTGACACCCGAGGTATGGGCCGCGTGCAATCCCTCGGCAGGCAAAGAGAAGGTCCGCGGTGGCGGGCGTCACGCCCTCTCCGGCGTTGTCCGGTGTGGCTATTGCAACGCCCGGCTCTCCATCGGGGGCAGCGGGACTACCGGCTACCACGCATCGTGTCCTCAGTGCGAGCAGGCCCACAGGGTCAACAACGCAACCCACTTCATCGGATACACGTCACTCACGGCTGTGAAGCTCGCACTGAGGTGGGGCTTGGAACAGGTGTTCACTGGAGAGCTGCTCGCGGAATTCCGGGACCGCCTGCGGTCACGGCTCACGGAAGGGCCCGCCAATGAGGAAGCGGCATTGCAGGCGCGTCTGAAGGAGCTCGACGCCGGCCTCGCGCGCATTCAGCGTCTGTTGCTGGACCCGCAGACACCGGAGGAGTGGCTGAGGAACAAGCTGGCAGAAATCAGCGCGGAAATGGATGAGAAGACGCGCAAGTTGCAGGCCATCAAGGACCGGATGAACCAGGTCACGAAGGAGGTCGTGGAACTGCAGGCCGGCATCGAACCGCTGCCGCTACTGGACAAACTGATGGATGGCGAGCCTGCTGCCTACAAGGTTCGCATGGTTCTTCAGCGTCTCGTCGCGCGCTTTCAATTGGTGGCGCGAAAGTGCAAGGGGCATAGCGTCTTCGAGCTCGAGTTTCAGCCGGGCGTATTCGTGGCGGAGCAGAGCGATTCGGTTGTCATCGACACGACTCGCGTCGCCTTCAGGATTGACGTAGTGACCACCGCCAGGCGCCCAGTCACCTGGGACGTCAAGGGAGTGCGAATCTAAACCCCGCTTGATGATTCAGGGGGCCATCGGAAGATGGCCCCTTTTTTCTCTTGAGCGTCCCTTACCGATCCAGCATGGATGATCACCACGGGGCATTCGTCTCCTTATGGTCCCCGAAGGAAACAAAAATCCTGTCGGACGAGTCTCGGGATCGAGTCTCGGGATCGAGTCTACCTCTCCGCACCCTTGCTGCAGCCGACTGAAGTAGGTTCACTTCATTGCATGGAGGAGTCCATCCGGTCCATCATCATCTGCATCATGGACTCCATCATCTGCATGCGCATCTCCATCATCTGCTGCACCTCCGGGCTTCCCGGCGGATGTCGGGTTGCCAGCCGAACCAGCCCTGGAACGCACCCAGGTTGTCCAGCGCCTTGTAGACCATCGACAGGCCGGTGACGGCGTCGATCAGGTAGCTGCTGACGGCGACGCCCGTCCACACACCTAGGAGCATGGTGGTGGAGTGGCCGATGGCGAACAGGCTGACGTACACAGCGACGTGCTGCAGAGCGATACTGGAACAAGACGACGCTGACGCTAGGAGCTGGTTCGCGCGTCAACACACTTGGCCCTCACGGCCATAGCGCGAGCAGCTCCAGAGCCTGGCAAGACCCTTGACCGCGCTGTTTCCGGCATGGCCCCTGGGGCGCGGCGCAGTCCTTGGTTCCTGATCGCCGGCTCGCGGAGTCCTTGGAAGTTGTCTTCATTTCTACCGGCGTTGTCGCCCCCGTCTAGATGGGCGACAGGACCCAGCTTCTCGCGATGGAGTTAGCCGCCAAGTTTCGACGGCCGATCCCAACATCCTCGGCATCCTGATTGCCACGCTTGCCGACCACGCGCTTGCCGTCGCTGGGGGCTGGGCGGCACAGGCTCTTGGTCCGGACATTCTCCTCTGTCTGACAGGGGCGTCCTTCCTGGTCGTGGCAACCTGGATGTTGGTGCCCGACACGATCGATTCCTAGCCGAAATGGGTGACAAGACCCAGATCGCCATGGTCGCCCTGTGTCGGCACTTCTTCTGAGCGGGCGCGCTGGCGCCGGCCGGGTCCCTTGGGTCAATGTGTCAGGTAGATCCGGAGGCCGGTGCGGAGCAGATCCTGCCACTTTGCCCTGAAGCTGGATGGGGGGGCAGGGGACGTCCCCATAGGAGCAGAAGACGCAGCAGTCGCCAGTTCTTGGCCGCAGCACCATGTGGCAATGCTCGCACTCGTAGAACCACCCGCACGCGTCCGTAGGCATGGTCTCGGACTTCGCGTGCCCGCACGCCGGGCAAGTTAGCGTCGAGGTCAGGATGAGGGTTGTCATGGGTGAATCCAATTGTGCCGGTGCAGCCCGCCCGTTCTGACCGACGGGACGGCTGAAGCCGTCGGCATCACATCTGCGACTCGCGGTGCCTATAAGAACTCCCCATAACCAATACTAGGAGTTTCCTGTGACTGCTCCTTCCGGTGAAGCCGAACCTACTCTCCCACTCCCGCCCGAAAACGAATCCGGCTGTCGGCCGGAGATAGCTGTGCACGGTGGCCTCACCGGCAAACTGCCCGCGCGAGCGGATGCCGGGAGGGAACACTGTGGCCTGCACGAGCGTCTGAACTGCTACACGTGCGCTGCCGTCGATGAGGCGGAAAGGAAGCGGAGGAACTGCCAATGAAGAACGCCGCGGTGTATGCCCGAACGGCGCAGGCCTGCCCCGCCGCCATTCAGCAGCAGTTCGAAAGGTGCTCGCTTGCCGCCCAGCACCTCGGACTGGAGCCAGATGCCAGGAACCGGTTTCAGGATGATGGGGTGGGTGGAAGATGTTTGCCCGTGGGGAGGCCAGGCTACCGCAGCCTGGAAGATTTGCTTGCTGCGGGGATGTGCGACGTTGTCCTCGTGGACAACGCGTCCCGCCTCTCACGATCCAGCACACATCTCGGTGCTCTGCTGGAGACGTTCAGACGGCGTGGGATTCGGGTCTTTGAAGCGGAGACGGGAAGCGAGTTGTCCTTGTTGACGTACTGGGGAAAGACGCCTGCACTCGGCGCCTGCGCGATTCCGCCCAAGGACGCCGATAGCCGCAGGCGAAGTCCCCACCGGTAAGCCGGAGGCCGCTGCACGGCCTCCGGAACGCGCTCGCTGCTAGTGGATGGTGGCTCCCTCGGTGGCCGCGGCGTCGGCATCAGCGAGGACCGCACGCTCGACAGCTCGCACCGCGTCCCCGATGAGGGCGTCTATCTCCCCCATGTCGCAGCCGCGAAACCTAGGGTCCTGCAACCACGCGTTGAGCCTGGCCGTGACAAAGGCCGGTACGGGACCGTCGGGGTCCCAATCACTGTCATTCAGGCACTGCAGCATGTCCTGCGCCACCGCAGCACAAACAGCGAGGTGATGGAAGTCCCACGGCGGCATCCCTTTTTCGCACTCGAGGAAGGTTGCCATGTGGTTGTCCAGGTTCTGGAAGAGTCTGGAGAGGAACGCACAGGTCAGTGCCAGTTTAGCAGCGTTGGCGGAACGAGAAGGTTCCCCGGCAACTTGCGACGTCAACACGGCGAGCACGTTCAGATGGACGAGCGCGCTGTAAGTCGTGGCCGTGAGCATCGGGCGGATGGCTATCACCCCTTCGCCATCCTGCTGGCGGCGCGCATCGGCAAAATCGAGCTCTGCCGCATACGTCTCGGAGAGCTCCTCTGGTGCGTCATCAACACAGTGGAAGGTGCGCGACACCACGTCCATGTAGACCCAGAGCTCCTGGACTTTGGGCAGGGGCAGCCACGCTCCTTCTGGATGTGCGGCTTCGTCGTCCATGTGCGATAACCCTCTCGACGAGGGCTTCCAGCCAGTAGAGCGTGCTGCGGCCCAGTGCATACGCCACCAGGTACTTCTTCGAAGCGGAAGACTCGGACGTGAGGTTCATGTTCATCTGAATCGAGTTCATTCTTTACCTTGTGTTTTGCCACGATCGAACGCACTTCCTTCGCAGGAGGCGTGTCGATCCCGCCCCGCATCAACGCGTGGGCACGGCAGAAGTTGGATTGAGGCATCGGGTGCGCAAAATGCGCACCCGCAGCAGCAGGAGCGTCAGTCGCTCGTGCAGTCGAAAGGCATGCCGTAGGCGGCGAACACGTCAGGCAAGCAGGAGCCGGAGGGAATCCACCGGTACCAGGCTTCCTCTAGCAAGTCGCCGAGCGCGAATCGCTCGACACCATTCATCGACGCCAACTCTTCGAAGAAGGCGCGGAGTTCGGGATAGCGGGAATCCAGCGCAGGAAGCTCGCAGTCGCCGCAAAGCACCGATGCAATGCTCGTATCCGGAGTAACGAAGAACTCGTTCCTCATCCAGATACGCGTCATTGGCAACGTGCGGTACTTCAGCGCCATTTGCGCGCGGGCGCTCGCGAGCACGACTTCCGCACGGCCGACGGTGATGTCCGCCTTGAGCTGGTCGGGCAGTTGCCAGGACCGATAGGAAGCAGGAACGGGGGGACGGCAGGCGCCGGCCTCAAACAGTCGTTCGGTGAGGCGGAGGTACTCTCTTGGACATGGCACAAACATAGGGCTCCTCTTGAGGGATGGCCCACTTCCGGTTGAAATGGGCTTGATCAAATAAGGCAGCCCTGCCATGTTCCACGCTGCCTGCTGGCAGCTCTCGAGGTCTTTTCACTTGTTCCTCTTTCGGGATCGGGACATTCATGCTTTTTCGTTTTTGCGAATCGCAATCTTAGGCGGCGGCCATTCGCACGTCTAGCGAATCGCTACCGATTTGGTTGTTCTGCTTGACAAGCGGCCGGAGAACAAATTCTCTCGTTGCGTAGACGCAGCAACTTCCCCGTGGCTGGGAGGCAATGCAGTTGCAGCTGGGTGATCCACGCCGCAACTGCTCAGGGATTCCGCTATGCACGTTTTCGATTGCGAGCCGAATCCACATGGTCATGCAGGGCCGCGACTTCCGGCGCGGTTAAATAGCGGACGTCGGACATGGTCGCCATGGCGAGGACGGACGTGGCGGGCACCTCGCTTCCTTCGGGCCACGTGGCAAGCTTCAGTTCGTGCACCATGCCCATGGCGGCATCAACACAGGCCCTCACCATGCTCACGTCGTACTCGCCGAACTGGACTCGCATTCCGGCGCGAGTTCTCCAGGAACGGTGTTGACGGCTTGCACGGCGCCGCGAATGATGTCGGCCGTGTCAAGTCGCATGACCGACAGAGTCCCCGGTGACATGACGAAATGGCCCCTGCCCATGTCTGCCGGGTCCGCGCAAGCACCCTCCAGGCCATGAAGCATGTCCAAGGCCAGGCCGGCACACTCCTCACGACATGCATGATTTCGACGGGAATGGAGCCGTCGAACCGACCTCAGACCTGGAAGTAGAACCGCGGTCCTGATTCTGATGTCCTGCTTAGCGTCCGGTGAGTTTGGAACGTGGCGACGCAAAGGATGTTCCTATGCGTAGCAAGGAAACCCCAAAATAGCGCGCCAATCGTGAGCGGGTTCGAACGCAAGCGCCGTAATGAGACCGTGCGGAGGTGCTCGCCGCCGTTGCTTCGCGGTCATCAATTGCTCTTCAGTCCAGAGCCGGTGTGGGTTGTAGTTGCAGCCCGCACCCATGCTGCAGCCCTGAAGGTCGGCCGTGATGAGCTCGGCGCGCTCCGCGCTGGGCCTGTGGGTACTGATAAATACGAGGGGCCCGCAAACGAAGACGATATCGAACGCGACGCTGCTCATCTCGTCGGGTTGGGTGAAGCTGCCCAGCGAGTCAGCTCGCACCCGAACCCGGACATGGTCGCCGAAGAACTCCAGATAGGTGTCGTTCTCCATCAGGTCGGCGGAGTGGTCGTTTCGGACGCTGAAGTGATTTCTTGCGAGCGATGGCACCTCCGGCAGCAGCGTGTCGCGCAGGAATATGAATGTGGATTCCCGGCGCTCGGCATAACCGAAGCCATGGCGAAGCGTGACGTTTGCATGGGAAGACACCGCGGCATGCTCCTTCAGGAGGATGTCGTGGAAATCCCGGATGGGGAACTCACTGTGGTAGCGGTGCTCCGCTTGGCCAAGGCTGACGACTTCAATTTCGATAGGGTACATAGGGGCTCCGAGGATTGGAGCTTCATGTAGGTCGAAGTTTTAGCCTTCAGGTGATCACACGGGTGCAACGCATGCCGATGACTGTTCGCGCGCGGCAGACCATACGCCTAGTTGTGAACCGTCAATAGGTTATGTCGCGGTTCCGGGAGACGGGAAGCCATCGCGACACCAACCAGCAAGTCGCGGGGGGCGCGTGAGTCAATGGAGTCGAACTGTGGTGCGGCGTGGTTGACCGCCGGTAGAACCGTTCAGGGGGCCGCGGTCACCCTGGGTTGAGTGGGATCCTGCGCTCAACCCGGGGGCGCTCGGAAGACCGTACACGAGCGAGGAAGTCATGTGATAGCCCTCCCGGACGCAGCAAAAAGACGAAGCCGACCACAGCGCAGGCCGAGTAGAGCCGGCCGGAGTCCGGGTCTGGCTGAGGTCCAAGGAGTGACCCGCTTGCCTCGCTGCCCAGCGCTGGGTAGCAAACCGAACGCTTGTTAGGCTATAATACATTGAGCGTTTGAGGTGAACATGGAAGATCTTTCCCCCGGCGCAGCCGGACGGCGACGTAGTATCCGAGGCCAAGCAGCCATTGTCGGCGCGGGCCGGTCGGAGGTGGGGCGCGTGCCGGACAAGAGCGTGTTGGCGTTGGCCGCCCACGCAGCGAATGCCGCATTGCAGGATGCCGGCATCGATCGGTCGCAGGTCGACGGAGTGCTCTCCAGCGCGGCCTTCGCGGCCCCGTTTCATCGTTTCAGCGTCGCCTTCAGCGAGTATTTCGGGATCGTTCCCACGTTTTCGAACACGCTTCAAGTATCTGGCGCCACCGCGGCAACGATGTTGAACATCGCCGCCGCCGCCATTGCCGGCGGGCTGGCCAACACCATCCTCGTGATTGGGTCCGACAGCCTGCTCACAGGCTTATCGCCTGACCTCGCCCTGCGTTCGATGACCGAGAGCCGAGACCAGCAGTACGAAATGCCGTTTGGCATCCCGGTGGCCAACACCTTCGCAATGACGGCGCATCGGCACATGAAGGACTTCGGCACAACTCCGGAGCAACTTGCCAAGGTTGCCGTGATTCACCGCGAGCACGCCATCAACACGCCCGGCGCTCAGATGACGACGCCCATCACCGTGGACGATGTGCTCAACTCCGGCTGGGTGACGACGCCGTATCACAAGCTGGACTGTTCGTTGATATCGGACGGCGCCGTGGCATTCTTGGTGAGTTCGGCCGATCGTGTCGGTGATTTCAAGGCGAAACCCGTCTACATCCTGGGTGCCGGCGAGTGCTACACACACGAGCACATCTTCCTGATGCCGTCGCTGACCACGACCGGTGCAGTCCAATCGAGTGCGAAGGCGTACGCCATGGCGGGGTGCTCGCCGAAGGACATCGATGTCGCTGGCGTCTACGACTGCTTCACCGGCACCGTGATCATGATGTTGGAAGATCTGGGCTTCTGTCCAAAGGGCGAAGGCGGGCGCTTCGTCGACGACCGGCAGATCACCTACGGCGGCAGCATTCCCTGCAACACCCATGGCGGGCTGCTGTCCTTCGCGCATCCAGGCATGCCGGGATCCCTGCTGCACTTTCTCGAAGTGACGCAGCAGTTGCGGGGGCAGTGCGGGCCGCGTCAAGTCGAGGGTGCCGAACTCGGACTGGTGCACAGCCTCGGCGCCGGCTTCGCGACGCAGGCAACGACGATTCTCGGCACAGGAGCCACGCTGTGAGGCGCATCGAACCGCATGAAGCCCATGTGAAGCCATTGCCGGCGCCCGACCCGGACTCGCGGGCCTATTGGCAAGGTCTGAAGGATGGCCGACTTCTGTTGCAGTACTGCGCAAACTGCGGCCACGTACAGCTCTATCAGCAGGCGATTTGCCGTCGCTGCGGCAGCGACGCTCTCGAGCACCGGGCGGCGAGCGGGCGAGGTCTCGTGCATTCGTTCAGCGTGGTCCACCGCGCCCCGGGCCCTGCATTCAAGCACGAAACACCCTATGCCGTGCTGCTGGTCGAGCTCGCCGAAGGGCCACGAATGATCAGTTCCCTGGTGGATGGCGACCCCATGGCAGTGGAATTCGACATGCCGGTGGAACTGGTCTGCGAAAGGGTCAGCGAAGAAGTGGTGCTACCGCGCTTCAAGCCGGCTTGAGTCCGACAAGAGAACGTCGGGGCGCGTCCTGCTGAGCATCATCTTCCGCAGTTCCGATCCGTCCCCTATCACCATCCCACCGGCGTTGTGTCATTGATCCGGCGGTGACGCGCCCAGACCATAGGAGCAGTTATGCGCATCGGCAGTGTCGAATTCGAGAAGAGGGGCCGTATCGCGATCGTCACGCTCGACGAACCCGCCAAACTCAACGCCATCTCCCTTGGCATCCGTGAGGGCGTAACGGAAAGCCTCCGGAGACTCCAGGCCGACGATGACATCCGCGTCGGCATTCTCACGGGGCGGGGCGAGAAGGCCTTCTGCGCTGGCGCCGACATTGGCACCTTTCCCGCAACTCCTGAGCAGGCGCGCAGTTTCATTTCCGACGTGCTTCCGGTGCTGGAGGCGCCCGAGCGCTGTCGCAAGCCACTGATAGCGGCAGTCAACGGCATCGCATTCGGCGGGGGTTTTGAACTCGCCATAGCGTGTGACTTCATCCTTGCGTCGGAACGCGCTCGATTCGGTGTGCCGGAGATACAGCTCGGGCTGCTTCCCGGGTTCGCGCTGCTTCGCCTTCACGAGATCGTCGGTCGTCCGAAGGCGAAGGAGTTGAGCATGCTGGGAGAACCGATCGATGCAAGCGAGGCTGTGCGATTGGGTATTGCCTTGCGCATGGTGGCGCATGACAACCTCCTTGAGGAGGCGGTTGCGTTCGCCGAGAGAATCGCGAGCAAGCCGCAGATGGCGGTGCAGATGGCCAAGTCCTTCTTCAACCGCGGGCTCGGCGGTGATGACATGCGCTACGCCATTGACGCATTCCCCTTCTTGTTCCAGACCGAGGACGTGAAGGAGGGCGTGGCCGCCTTTCGCAGCAAGCGGAAGCCCCAGTTCAAGTGAAGACCAGTCCCGTCCTTGCCGCCGCGTTCTGAGACGCATAGCGTAGGGCCAGCCGCGAAATGTCTGGCCCCTCACCAAGAGATTACGCAGTCACTGCGAGTGCGGGGAGCCCGCTGCGGCGGTTCGCACGGGCGGCGAGTTGCCGCTCCCTTTCGGTGGCGTAAACCCGATCCCATTGCAGCACCCTGGGCGTCATCAGCCGGTGCCAGAGCGGCGGAATCATGGCTATCAGGATGGTCGTGAGATAGCCGCCGATCATCATCGGTGCGTCCGGAAACGGTCGTAGATCCTGATAGGCCACTTCCCCCTGCGCATGATGGTGCGAGTGGCGGGTCAGGTTGAACATGGACCATGAACTGACTCTCCGGTTCGTGTTCCAGGAGTGCCTTGGCTCCACGGGCGTAGTCGGGTCTCGCACCAGCCCATAGTGCTCCATGTAGTTGACGATCTCCAGCAAGGCCTTGCCCCAGAGGCCGCACAGCACGAAGAACAAAGCCGCGCTCCAGCCGCCGAGCGCAGCGGCTGCGGTGACAAGCACCGCGCTCATGAGATAGCCACGAAGCGCCCGATTGTGCCAGCTCCACGCCTTTTGGCCGCGGCGCCTCAAGCTGTCAGCCTCGATTTTCCAGGCACTGACGTTTCCCTTGATGGTTGAAGCAAAGATATGAAAGTAGACGTTGCGACCGCGGGGGGCGGTGGCGGGGTCCGCTTCCGTCGCGACATAACGGTGGTGTCCGTAAACATGTTCGATGGAAAAGCTGGTGTCGAAGCTGAAGGCCAGCAGCCAGCGGCCGACCAGCATCGATACGCGGTCCCAGGTGCGATGCGTCAGTTCGTGCCCGGGAATGGTTCCCACCATGCCAATCATCAGTCCCGTGAGGAGGACCGCAGAAAGGTGGTGGCCCCACCCGGTGCTTTCCTTGGCGAGCAGGAAGTCATGGCCGGAGAGCCTCGTCAGCCAATCGCCAAACCCGAGGGGATCTCCCGGGCTTGCTCCCCATACTGCGCTGAAGACCACCAACGCGAGCAAGGGAAGCGCAAGCCACAGCTGCGCGGTAAGAACGCCGGGATACCTGAAGGCAGGGGTCGAAGTGTCGTCTCCCGCCAGTGCGTCGCCAGCCACGTACAGCGCCACTATTGCCGCAAGTCCCGCAGTGATCCACGGACCTCCGCTCAGCAGTGCGGCCGTTGCAAGCAAGGCGACAAGGTGGAAGAGGGAGTACTTCAAATAGTCGGCGGCACTCGCGTTGCGCCTCGCAGTACCAGGGCCGCTACGGACTGCGTCTGGCGCTGGTTCGCACTCCGTTGCTGCTTCCCGCAGCGTCGTGAAGCGATCGGCATGGATATGCTCACGGGGGACACCACGCTTGCGAAGCACGTCGGAGGCAGCATCAACCATTCCGGGCGGGCCGCACAGGTATGCCTGGGTGGCGGGATGAATCACCGTAGGAATGGCTTCGGTGACCGGACCCCGGCGCCCGAGCCACTGCTCGTCCTTGGAAACCTCGGCCACCACCGGAATGAAGTGGAAAGATGCCGGCCACTGTCGCGCGATCGATGCGATCTCGTCAGTATGGTACAGGTCCTGCGCCCGGCGAGCACCGAACAGCAGTGTCACCGGCTGGGAGACGCCGCGATGAAGAGCGTCGTGGAGCATCGACAGGACGGGTGCCAAGCCGCTGCCGCCGGCCAGGAACAGCAACGGGCCCTCTGCCTCGCGGAGATGGAAATCTCCCAACGGCGCGGTAAGCTCTACGCGCTCCCCAACGACATTCTGGTCGTTCACTCGCGATGAGAAGGTACCGCCTGGCACTTTGCGCACGAAGAAGTCCACCTGCCGGCTTACTCGAGGTGCCGAGGCGAACGAGTAGTTCCGGTAAACCCCAGGCAGCGACCGCAGGCTCAGTCGCGCGTATTGCCCGGCTCGAAACTCCAGGCCTTCATCAAGCCGGACGCCCAGCCAGCAGATATCCGCAGTGAGCCGACGCTGTTCCACGATAGTGCCGGTCATCCTGCCCGGCTGATCTGGCTCTAACTCTACTTCCACACGACCGTCCGTTCGCGGTACGCTCCGGCACGCGAGAATGACACCCATGCCGAGCTCTTCGTCCGTAAGCAGGTAGCTGGTATCGGTCAGCTGTTTGACGCGCCCCTCCACAAGCCGGCACTTGCAGGAGCCACATCCGCCTACGCGACAGGAGTAAGGGATCTGGACACCTTCACGAAGTGCCGCCTCCAAAAGGGTTTCCTTGTCGCGCACCGTGATGCGCTGCGAGTTGACATACGCGGTCAGTGGGTGCGCAATGTTGACAGTTGTAGATCGCACGGACGATCTCCGATGTTTGTTGCACGAGTCGATTCTCAAGCGGAGGAGTTACGTGCGGGAGGTCATCTTTCGACACGTTGAGGTCATTCGTTGACAAAATGAGCTCTGGGGAGCCGCCCAATTCCGGTCGCCTCGTCCTGCCGGCGCACTACCTGCGAGTCGTGGCCGATTGCGTGTCTGCCAGCGGAGGGGACGTGGCGCATTGGCTGCGTCGCAGCGGGCTGGGCGCCAGCAGCCTCGATGAGTCGTCTGTGCAGATGAGCTTGTCGGCTTTTCGTCGCCTCATTTCGGACGCGATGCTGGTGACGCGAGAGCCCGCTCTCGGCTTGCTGGTTGGTCAACGCCTCACCGCGAACGCTCATGGCAGCCTCGGCCTTGCCGCAATGAGCAGCGGCTCTGTCCGTCAGCTCATCGGCGTTCTTGAGCGATACGTCGGTACGCGCGTTCCAATCATTGCCGCGTACCAGGACACGCTGGATACGCAGCTCCGCTTCCAGTTCAAGGAAACAGTTCCTCTAGGCGAAGTCCGGCATGCCGTTCTCGAAGCCGTCCTGCTCGCGACCAAGGGCATCATTGATTTCGTCGCGATCGGCACCTGTCGGGTGGACTCGGTGACGTTGGACTTCGCGCCCCCGGGGTACGCTCCGTTCGCGCGCAGCCTGTTCAACTGTGAAGTGCGCTACGGAATGCCATGGGTTGGATTCCTGCTGCCTCTGGATCGCGTCGACCAGACCCTGAACACAGCCGACTCTGCGGCGTTTCAAGCCGCTGAAGCTTTGTGCCAGCGTGATTTCGACAAGTTCGATTCTGGCCATCCGGTAAGCGCGCGCGTGCGGCGACTCCTTATCGAGCATCAGCACGGCTTCCCATCGTTGAGCGCTACGGCCCGTCTGCTGCACGTGACGCCCCGTACGCTCCACCGTCGTCTGGTCGCCGAAGGCACGACTTACCAGCAGATCCTGGAGCAGGTGCGGCATCTGCTCGCAGTCGAGTACTTGCGCACCCGACAGCTCACCGTTCAGGAAATTGCCCACGCTCTCGGATACTCGGACGTCGCCAATTTCCGGCGCGCTTTCAGGCGGTGGGAAGGAGTCCCGCCCACTCGCATATTGGGCAGGGACCTACCGGCATAGGGCCACTGCGCCTCGAACGCGATGAATGAGCCGGCAATGTTCAACCACGCCCATTACGAGCTGGCAAGAACTCCGGCGCCCGCGACTTCACGTCGACCATTTGGCGGTTGCGAGTGGCGCGAAGTCAGTGGGCGCGCGTCGCACCACGCCCGGGCTTCAGGTCGCAGGCCTCAGGCCAGCCACCGCTTGCGACGCCGGTAGTGCTTGATTTCCTTGAAGTCCCGGCCTTCGGCTCCGCCGAGGTAGGCTTCGCGGATGTCCGGGTTGGTCTTCATGACATCAGCCTTGTCGTGCATGACGACACGCCCGTTCTCGATCAGGTACCCGTGCGAGACCACGTCCAGTGCCGCAATGGCATTCTGCTCGACGAGCAGGATCGACATGCCCTCGTCGCGGTTGATGCGGCGGATGATCTCGAAGATCTCCGCCACGATAAGCGGCGCCAAGCCCAGGCTGGGCTCGTCGAGCATCAGCAGCTTGGGTTGGGTCATCAGTGCCCTGCCGATCGCCAGCATCTGCTGCTCGCCACCGGAGAGATAGCCCGCCTGCGCCGAGCGACGTTGCTTGAGCCGCGGAAAGTAGGTGTAGACGCGGTCCCGGTTGCGGGACATCGCGGCCCTGTCGCCGTGCACGGCCGATGCCGCGACAAGGTTCTCGTCCGGCGTCAGGTGCTCGAACACCCTTCGTCCTTCAAGCACCTGCGCGATGCCGAGCTTCACGCGGTCCTGCGGCGGCAAGCTGGAGATGTCCTGGCCCAGGAATTTCACGTCGCCGCGCGTGATCTCCCCGTGCTCCGACTTCAGAAGCCCGCTGATGGCCTTGAGGGTCGTGCTCTTGCCGGCGCCGTTGGCGCCGAGCAAGGCCACCATGCCCCCTTGCGGCACTTCGATCGACACGCCCTTGATTGCCAGGAAGACGTGGTCGTAGATGACCTCGATGTTGTTGAGTACCAGGGCGTGGGTCATGGTGCCTTGTCCGCGCAGATCGGCATCTACTTGTTCGCCTTGGCGAAATCAGCTGAATTGGCTTTCACCAGCGTACCCACCAGTCCCGTGTAGTCAGCGAACCAGTCGGTCTGTGGCACCCACTTGGCGCCATCCCACATGTCGATGCGCGTCTTGCCGCCGCCGCCGTGGTCTTTCGGGGTCACGGTAATCGGCGCCATGAAGCCCTTCGCGTCGTAGTTCTTGATCTGGTACATGCCTTGCCGGATCTTCTGCGGCGTCAGCGGCCAGCCCTGCGATTTGATGGCGAGCCGCACTCCTTCGAACACCGACGAATACACGGCCAGTCCGGTGTTGTAGTACGAGTCAGCCACCAGCTTGCGGTCGCCGTTGCCCTTGCCCTTGTCGTACAGCTCGCGGAGGATGTCGCGCACCAGGGGGTGGTCCGCCCCGCCGCTGACCACGGCAGAGCGCTTCAGTCCCTTGGCTGCAGCCGCTCCGAAGTTGTTGATGTCGACTTCATTGATCCAGTTGACGGTGACGAGCTTTTCCAGGGGGATGCCATTGCGCTGCATCTCGCGGAACGTGATCGGATTCAACGGCGAGAAGGACCATAGAACCACCCAATCCGGCTGGAAGCGGCGGATCTGCGCGAATGCGGCGCTCTGGTCGTTGCCCGGTACCGGGAAGGGAAAGGTCTGCAGGTCGAAGCGTTCGATGCGCTTGAGGGCTTCGAGGACGGGCATCGGCTCGCGGCCGAACGGCGTGTCGAGGTACAGGTAGGCAACCTTCTTGCCATCAAGCTTCCCGCCCGCCTGCCTCTTGAAGTAGCTGATGATGTTGGCTGCCTGACCCCAGTAGGTGGGCGCGAGGGGAAAGACATTCTTGAACACCTCGCCATCGACCGCGTCCCCGCGGCCTGTCAGCGGCTGCACCATGATGTTTCCGTCCTGCACGATGCGCGGGAGGACGGCCCGGGAAACCGGCGTCGAGAAGAAGTCGAACACCATCACGCCTTCCCGCTTGAGGCGTTCGTAGCAATCGATGCCGCGCTGCGGTTCGTTGCCGTGGTCCTGTACGATGACCTCGATGGGGTGACCTTCGATGCCGCCGCGCTGGTTCAGAAGTTCGGCATAGTCCTTGACGGCCTGAGCCACCTGCGGCACTGCGGCGACGTAGATCTTCGTCAGGTCATAGCACAAGCCGAACTTCACCGGATCGGCTGCATGGGCGCCGAAAGAGGCGAGGGCCGCAGCAAAGGGAAGAACTCGAGTCAGAAGGGCACGCATTGGGAGTCTCCATAAATTAAACGCTGCCGACCTTCGAGATCGGTGCAACCGCGCTTTCGACGCGCTACTTGCCGGCGGACTTGGCGAATTCCGACGAGTGCTGCTTGACGATGCTCCAGACGAGATCCGTATAGTCGGCGGACCAGTCGCTCTGGGCCACCCACTTGGTGCCGTCCCACATCTCGATGCGGGTCTTGCCGCCGCCGCCGTGGTCCTTCGCCGTGACGGTCAGGGGCGGCATCAGGCCGTTCGCGTCGAAGTTTTTCAGGCGCTCAAGGCCTTTGCGCATCTTCTCCGCCGTCAGCGGCGCCTTGTCGGTC
Organism: Hydrogenophaga intermedia; assembly: GCF_023715105.1. GTDB lineage: Bacteria > Pseudomonadota > Gammaproteobacteria > Burkholderiales > Burkholderiaceae_C > Hydrogenophaga > Hydrogenophaga intermedia_A. The sequence goes on from NZ_JAMBNO010000003.1 coordinate 26,063, forward strand.
TTCAGGGCCAGGCGTGCGGCTTCGAACACGGACGCGTAGATTGCCAGGCCGGTGGTGTAGTAGATGTCAGAGACCAATTTGCGGTCGCCGCTTCCCTTGCCCTTGTCATACAGCTCTTTCAGGATGTCCTGCACAATGGGATGGCTGACACCGCTTTGCACGGTTGTCACCCGGCGAATGCCCTTGGCGGCGTCGTGGCCGATGTTGTTCAGGTCCACGTCGTTGAACCAGTTGACGGTGATCATCCGGTCCAGCGGGATCCCGTTGCGCTTGGCTTCCTTCGCCGCCACGGCGTGCATCCCCGAAAACGCCCAGTGCACGATCAGATCGGGTTGGAAGCGGCGCATCTGGGACCAGGCCGACGACTGGTCGTTGCCCGGCAGCGGGTAGGGGAACAGCTCGAGCTCGAAGCCTTCGCGCTTCTGCAGTTCCTTCATCACGGGGATCGGCTCCTGGCCGAACGGATAATCGATGTAGAGGAACGCGATCTTCTTGCCCTTGAGGTTCCCGCCGGACTGCTTCTTGAAGTGCGACACGATGTTTGCGGCCTGGCCCCAGTAGGTCGGCCCGAGCGGGAAGACCCACTTGAACACTTCGCCGTCGATGGCGTCGCCGCGGCCGACGAGCGCCTGCAGCATCACGTTGCCGTCTTTCATGGCGCGAGGCAGCACGGCACGCGACACGGGTGTGGACAAGAGGTCCACCGTCACTGCCTGGCCCTTGACACGCTCATAGCATTCGATTCCGCGCTGCGGCTCGTTGCCGTGGTCCTGCACGATGAGCTCGATGGGGTGGCCCTCGATGCCGCCGCGCATGTTCAGGAGTGCGGCATAGTCTTTCGCCGCCTGCGCGACCTGCGGCGTGATGAAGGTATAGGCCTTCGTCAGGTCGTAGCAAAGCCCGAAGCGGATCGGGTCGGCCGCGTGTGCCGCTGGCAGCGCCAGTGCCAACGCAGCGGCGCCCAGCAGGGTTCTCAGCTTACGGAACATGGAAGTCTCCTTTGAATGTGTGGAGGGGAGAGAGTGGGCAGGCTACTTCCTGGCGTAGCCGAACGGCCAGAACATGAAGTAATTGCGCGCGTTGCTGTAGATCTTGGCCAGCCCCAGCGGCTCGAACAGCAGGAAGCCGATGATCAAGACGCCGTACAGCAGCGCGGGGATGTGCGCCAGCAGCTCGACGCCGATCCTCAACTCGGCCGCCTGTGCGGCAGCGAAGATCAGGTTGGCCATGATGCCCGGCAGCAGCAGGATGAACGCCACACCGAAGTAGCAGCCGATGATGCTCCCCAGACCGCCGACGATCACCATGGCGAGCACCTGGATGGAGACGTTCACCGCGAATTGCTCCGGTGTGACCGCCCTGTAGAAGCAGAAGACGAGGATCGCTCCGCTGACGCCGCCGATGAACGAGGACATCGCGAATGCGACCAGCTTGTAATAAAAGCTGTTGACCCCGATGACGGCAGCGGCGAAGTCCTTCTCGCGCACGGCGACCAGCGCCCGACCCAGTCCCGTTCGGCGAAGATTGAGCATGAAAATGGTCACGAGGACGCACCACACCAGCGCAACGTAATACAGCGTAGCGTCGGAGTCGACCGGGTTTCCGAGCAGCCGCATCTGCGGCGCCTGGATCGTTGCCTGCGTGCCGCCGCTGACAGCGGGCACCTTGTTGATCACCCAGTCCATCACGAACTGCAAGGCCAGCGTGCTGAGCGCCAGATAGAGGCCGCGGACCCGCAGCGCGGTGATGGCGAACGCGCAGCCAATGGCAGTGGACATCAGGCCGGCGAGCACGAGCGCGATCTCGAAGGGAATTCCGTTGAGCGTGGCGTGCACCGCCGTATAGGCCCCGATCCCCATGATGGCGGCGTATCCGAAGTGGAACTGGCCGGCCCAGCCCAGGATGAGGTTCAGGCCCAGGGCAGCTGCCGTCCATATGAGCCAGGGCAAGACATAGCTCTTCATGTAGAGCGGGCCGACCACGGCAGGTACGGCGAGCGCGATCGCGAGCAATACCGCGATCTGCCAACGCTCGAATGGAATCGGGAAGAGGGCGCGATCGCCGCGGTACGTCGTGTGGTGAATGCCGGCTTGGCGGTAGAACATGGCGTCAGATCCTCTGGATGTCTTCTCGACCGAACAGCCCGTGCGGGCGGATGAGGATGGTCAGCACCAAGGTGGCCGCGACAACCAGTTCACGACTGCCTCCCCCCACAAGACGATCGAGATAACCGGAGGCGAGGCCCTGGAAGGCTCCGAGCAGCACGCCCGCAAGCACCGCCCCGCCGATGCTGTCAAGACCGCCGAGCACCGCCACTGCAATCCCCATCAGCAGCAGCGAAGAAAGCGACTGATCCACGCCCTGGATGGACCCCCACAGCGCACCGGCCAACGTGGCGACCACCGCCGACATGGCCCAGGAAATGGCGACACCACGCTCGACAGAAATTCCGACGGACCAGGAGGCCGTGTAGTCGTCGGAGATCGCACGCAGCACGATGCCCATTCGCGTCCTGAAGAACAACACGAAAAGTCCGAACAGCAGGAGCGCGACGACGGCGCCGGCCACATAGCTGCGGTTGATGAGGACCCTGCCCACGAACAGCGGATCCGAAGAGATGGGCAGAGGGAGAACGCGGTTCGTGCCGCCCCAGGCGGTGAGTGCGCCGGCGCGAAGAAAGATGTCCAGCGCCAGCGTCATCATCAGGATCATCACCAGTGGCCGGCCCGCGAGGCGGCGCAGGGCGACGCGCTCGATCCCCATCCCGATGCCGAACATGATCACCATGGCGACCGGTAGCGCAACCCACACGGGCATCTTCGTCGCTTCAAACACGGCCAGGACCACATAGGCGCCGAGCATCGCCAACGCGCCCTGTGCCAGGTTCGGCACCGAAGACGACTTGTAGATCAGCACGATGCCGAGTGCCACCAAGGAATACATCAGTCCCGCCAGCGCACCGTTGATGGCCAATTCCAGGAAGAGAGCCCAATCCATGGTCAAAGACTCCTGATGGCCAAAGTACGCTCGATCGTGCCGGTGTCGCCCGTGTCGTACGTGATCTGCGCTTTCATCACGACAGTCTCCGCACTGCCGTACAGCGCATCGATGACGACGGAGTACCTGTCCTCGACGACGTTGCGCCGAAGCTTGCGCGTACGGGTGATTTCACCATCATCAGGATCAAATTCCTTGTGCAGGTTGACGAAACGCCGCAGGCGCAGAGCCTCCGGCAGGGCTTCGTTGACGCGCCGCACTGCGGCCAGGACCAGTTCATAGACCTCCGGCTTCTGCGACAGGTCTGCGTAGCTGATGTAAGGAATGCCTCGCACTTCCGCCCAGTGGCCCACCGCTTCCCCGTCGATGCATACCATGGCGCAGAGGTAATCTCGGCCGGCGCCGAGCACGGCCACGTCCTTCACATAAGGGCTGAACTTGAGGCGGTTCTCGATGTAGTTCGGGATGAAACGCTCGCCCTTGGCGGTGTGCACGACCTCGGCCACGCGGCCGAGCACGACCAGATGGCCGTCAGGCTCGATATACCCCGCGTCGCCGCTGTGCAGCCAGCCGTCGACGAGGGTGCTGCGAGTCGCTTCCTCGTTCTGGAAGTAGCCGCTGAAGACGCTTTCGGAGCGCAGCAGGATCTCGCCGTTGTCGGCGATCTTCGCCTCGACGCCCGGCAGCGGCCGGCCCACGGTGTGCAGGCGGACTTCGTTGGCGGCCTGTACCGCGTTGAAGGCGCTGCTCTCGGTCTGCCCGTAAAGCTGGCGCAGGTTGATGCCCAGGGCACGGTAGAACAGAAATGTGTCTTCGCCCATCGCTTCGCCGCCGGTCAGCGCCACCCGCATGCGGCTGAGGCCCAGCTGGTCCTTGAGAGGGCCGAACACGAGCATGTCGCCAAGCCTGCATTGAAGCCGCTGCATCGTCGAGGGCTCCTTGCGCTCCAGCTTCAACCGTTCGACCGTGACCCCGACGTTGATGAAGTGGTCGAAGATCCGCTTCTTCAGGGGGGTCGAATCTTCCATGCGGACGCGGATCGTCGTCAGCATGTTGTCCCAGCTGCGCGGCGCCGCCAGGTAGAGCGTCGGGGCGATTTCGCGCAGGTTGCGCAGCACCGTCTCCGACCGCTCGGGGATGTTGATGGTGAAGCGCAGCGCGATGCCGGCGGCCATGGTGACCGCGAAGTCGCCAATCCAGGCCATGGGCAGGTAGGCCAGGATGTGCTCCTCCCAGCCGAACACCTGACCCTGGAAAGCGTTGCGCACGCCGGCCAGCACGTTGCGCTGCTGCAGCACCACGCCCTTGGGCTTGCCCGTCGTGCCCGATGAGTGCACGAACACCGCGGGACCCTCCGGGATCGCGCGGCTGATCAGCGCATCGCGCAGCGCAGGGTCGGCGCCAAGCCGTGCGGCGCCGGCCTTGCGCAGTTCCTCCCAGGATTCCAGACCCTCCACCTTGTAGTGGTTCAGACCGCGCGGGTCGTCATAGACGATGTGCCGTAGCGTGGGCGCGTTTTCGCGCAGCTCGAGCAACTTGTCCACCTGCTCCTGGTCTTCGGCCAGTGCGAAGCGCGCCATTGCCTCACTCGCAAAATGCAGCACCTCATCGGGCGTGGCGTCGGGGTAGACAGGCATCGCGTAGCCCCCAAGGGCGCCTGCAGCCAGCATCCCCATATACAGGCGGACGCGGTTATCGCCGAGCACCAGCATCGAATCCCCGGCCGCAAAGCCGAGCTGTTCGAGAGCTGCGGCAATGGCCAGCACCTCGTCAAGTACCTCCCCCCAGGTGAATTCCTGCCAGATGCCGAGCGCCTTCTCGCGCATGGCAATCTGCCTGCCGTGGCTGCGGGCATTCAGTGCCAGCAGACGCGTGAGGGTGGTGTCGGGGCTCAGGTCCCACTGCCGCGCGCTGGCAGCCGCAATGGCGAGGTCCTCACGCTGCATGCTGGTGCGCCTTTCCGAGGTAGGCTTCGATGACCCGGGGATTGGCGACCACGTCGCGCGGCAGGCCCGTGCCAATCACTTCACCATAGTTCAAGGCCATGATCCGGTCGCAGATGCCGACCACCACATCCATGTGGTGCTCGATCAGGAGCACGGTAATGCCACGTTCGTCGCGGGCGTCGAGAACGAAGCGTGCCATGTACTCCTTCTCCTCCTGGTTCATGCCCGCCATCGGCTCGTCGAGGATCAGGAACAGCGGCTCGGCCACCAGCGCCCGGGCCAGCTCGACGCGCTTCTTCAATCCGATGGGCAGGGTCTCCACAGGCTCGTCTCGTACTCCCTGGAGCTGCAGGAATTCGATCGTCTCCTCGCAAAACCTCCGGTGAGAGATCTCCTGGGGCTGGCTCAGCCACCAGTACAGCGCGGTCTTGAGGACACCCGGCTTGAGATGGACGTGGCGGCCGAGCAGGATATTGTCGAGCACCGACATGCCATTGAACAGCGCCAGGTTCTGGAATGTGCGGGCCACCTGTTGCCGGGCCACGTTGTGCGGCCTCATGCCCGTGATATCCCTGCCGTTGAGGAGAATGCTGCCCTTCTGTGGCGGATAGAACCCGGTCACGGCATTGACCAATGTCGTCTTGCCGCTGCCATTGGGGCCAACCAGACCGAAAATTTCGCCCCGCTCCACCCGAAGGTCAACGCCGGTGACGGCAACGAGGCCGCCGAAGCGGCGTTCGAGGCCCCGGCACTCGAGCACGGCTGAACCTGGCTGCGGAAGGACGCTCATGGACCGACGCAGGCGGGAAACCTGGCCTGTCTAACGTTAGGTGAAGCGATCATTTTTGGCGGGGTCTTGTGAGCGTGTCCAGTGCGGCTCCGTGTGGCGCGCGCGGCGCGGCGCGTGGGGAGGATGAGGGTCATTCGAGTGCGCTGAATTCGAACAGATATTAGGTTGGCATGTCAAGGGTGCGATCCCTAGGAGGGACCCTAGGAACCCGCGACACCGAGCGTCCGGCGCAGCGTCAGCCGATCGCCCGGCTTTCCTTCATGGCGGCCACCTCTGCACCGGTGTACCCCGCCCATTGAAGAACTCCGTCGGTGTCCGCTCCCAGCAGTGGCGGCGCGTGGCGCAGGCTTGCTTTCGCGCCGTCGATCGCGACCGGCAGGTCGACGGTACGCAGATCGGGCAGGTGTGGCGCCGGCAGCGGCCGGATCATGCCCATCGCTGCCACCTGTTCGTCGGCGGCCACGGCATCCACCGAGTTGATCGTCGAGCAAGGCGCGCCCGCCGCCCGCAGCAGCGCCACGCACTCGGCGGCGGTCAGCGGGGAGATGCGTTGCGCAAGCAGGGCATGGAGGGCCGGCCGGTTAGCGACACGCTCTTCGTTGGTGGAGAAGCGCGGATCGTGCGGCAGTTCCGGAAGGCCGAGTGCGTTGCAAAGCGCGGCAAACAGCCGGTCGTTGCCGGCGGTGATGAGAACGGGCCCGTCGCTCGCGTCGAAAGCTTCGTACGGTGCGGTCATCGGCGTCACGTCCCCCATGCGCTGGCCGATGAATCCCGCGCCGAGGTAGTGGCTCAGGAAGAGCGACATCCAGTTGACGCCGGTTTCCATCAGGCTTGTCGACACGCGCGCGCCCCGGCCAGTGTCCTTGCGCTGGTACAGGGCCGCGAGGATGCCGATGAACGCCCACATCCCCGTGCCCATGTCGATCACCGAAACCCCTGCACGGGCCGGCGGACGGTCGGGGTGGCCGGTCACGCTCATGATGCCGGTGAACGCCTGTATCAGCGGATCGTAGCCAGGTTCGCGCGCCAGCGGCCCTTTGTCCCCGAAGGCGCTCAATGCGCAATAGACGAGGCGGGGATTGGACGCCTGCAGGTCCTCACAGCCCAGGCCGCGAGCCTCCAGGCTGCCGGGCCGCACGGAATGCACCAGCACGTCCACCTTGTCGGCGAGGCGGCGCACCACCGCCAGGCCCTCCGGCGTAGCGATGTCGATGCCAACGCTCCGCTTGTTGCGGTTGACCGCTAGAAAGGCGGTGCCGATGCCATGGCTGGACGGCGTTTGCCACTTGCGTGCATCATCGCCGCCCGCAGGACGTTCGACCTTGATCACATCGGCGCCGAAGTCGCCCAGCAGCTGGGAGCAGAATGGACCTGCAATGTTCTGCGTGAGATCGAGAACTGTGATGCCTCTGAGGATGTCGATCATTGGACAGTGGCCTTGTCGGGATCGCAGTCAGGTCCGGGTCTCCTACAGCCCCATGCCGCGCGCGATGATGTCGCGCTGAACTTCCATGGCGCCCCCGCCGATCTCGAACAGCTTGGCGTCCTGGAAGTGCATGGGAAGACCGGAGTCGACGGTGTAGCCGTAGCCGCCCAGCAAGTGCAGCCCGGCATGGGCGCAGTGCATGTAGCACTCGGCGCCGGCGATCTTGGCGAACGAGGCCTCGTTGTGGCAGGCGCCGGTCTTCTCGAGCACGCTCGCGCCGCGGTACACCAGCAGCCGCGCCGCGTCGGTGCGCAGCTGCATGTCGACGATCTTGTGCCGCACAGACTGCAGTTTGCCCAGCGGCTTCCCGAACTGCACGCGCTGCTTCACGTAGCCCACGACTTCATCAATGATGGCCTGCGAGGCCCCGACGCCGATTGCGCCGTGGTACAGCCGTTCGTTGTCCAGCCCGCCCAGCACGCACTGCCAGCCCTTGTTCTCGGGCCCGATCAGTGCGTCGGGCGGCAGCACGAGGTCGCGGAAGTGGGCTGAAAACGTCGGCACCGGCCCCAGGCCCATGGTTTCGATTCGTGTCAGTTCGATGGCCGGGTTGCTGCCTGGGTCGGGAACGAGGAACGTCGAGATGCCTTCCTGCTTGACGGCGTGCGGATCCGTCCGTGCAGCCAGGATCAGGAACCCGGCGGATTTCGCCTGTGAGCAATACAGCTTCTCGCCGTTGATGACCCAGTGTCCGTCGGCGCGCCTGACGGCGGAGGTGCGCAGCGAGGCTGCGTCCGATCCCGAACCCGGCTCCGTAAGGCCCAGCGCCATGAACACTTCGCCGGCCATCACCTTGGGCAGCACCCTGTCTTTCTGCGCCTGGGTGCCGAACCTGGCGACCATCGGCGCCAGGATCACCGCCGCCCGGCCCCAGGCGGTGGTGATCGCCGCCGAGGCGCCCGCGAACTGCTCCACGAAGGCCAGCATGCCCATGGGATCCGGCTTTTCCAGCCCGCTGTAGGGTTCGGGCAGCAGGAAGCCGTAGTAGCCCATCCTGCCCAGCTTCATGAACAGCTCCTGCGGCGGCTCCACCTTGTCGCGGACCCACTGGAGGACCTGCTGGCGCGGCATCTCCCTTTCGACGAAACGGCGTGTCGTCTCCGCGATCGTCCGTTGTTCTTCACTCAATTCAAAGTCCATGGGATCCAGCTCCTTGCGTCAGTGCGGAAGAACCGGTGAAGTCGCCGGGCATCGGCGCTATTCCCAGGTGCCAGGCAGCGCTCATGGCTTCGTTCCGGGGCTCGGTTCCTGTGCCCGCGCGGCGCCGCTGCCCAGCAGCCGCTCGATGTCCATTGCGCTGTAACCCGCCTCGGCGAGCACCTCGCACGTGTTCTCGCCCAGCAGCGGCGCGTGGCGCCGCACCGCCGGCGGTGTGCCCGACCACGTCCCAGGGACATCCATGCTGCGTATCCGTCCCTCGCTGGGGTGCTCGACCCATCGGAAGAAGCCGACGTCCGCCAGGTGCGGATCATCCATCAGCGTGGCCGGCGTGTGCATGGGCGCAGCGGGGATGTCGGCCAATGCGAGCGCTTCCATCCATTCGGCGGTGGTGCGCTGGGCGATCTGCTCGGCGACGAACGCGTACAGCGCGTCGACGTTGCGCGTGCGGTCGGACATGCGCAGGAACCGCGGATCGTTCAACATCTCCTGCCGGCCCAGCATCTCGCAGAAGTTCTTCCAGTGCCTGTCGATGTAGATCAGCACGCAGATGAAGCCGTCCCTGGTCCTGCACGGGCGACGGTCCTTGGCGAGCAGGCGAACGTAGCCGGCGTCGGCCAGGGGCGGATCGAAGGTCTGGCCGTACATGTGGTCGGACAGCACGAACTGCGCCATGGTCTCGAACATGGGTACTTCGATTGCCTGGCCGCGGCCGGTGCGCTCGCGCGCGTAAAGGGCCGAGGTCACGGAATAGACGGCCGTCAGGCCCGTGGTGCGGTCGCAGAGGTTCGTCGGGAGGTAGCGCGGCTCCCCGGTTACGCGGCCGACCAGCGACGGCAGACCCACGGCGCCCTGAATCAGGTCGTCCAGCGCCGGCTTGCCCGCATAGCGGCCGTTCTCGCCGAATCCGTATGCCCCGCAGTAGATGATGCGGGGGTTGACGGCGGCGACCTCGTCATAACCGAGGCCGAGCCGGCGCATCGACTCGGGACGAATGTTGAACAGCAGAACGTCGGCGCCGGCGATCAGGCGCTTGAGCGCAGCGAGGCCATCGGGGTGGCGCAGGTCGAGCACGATGCTGCGCTTGTTGCGGTTGAGCGCCAGGTACATCGGCCCCATGCCGTCGCTGCGGCTGGGACCGATGTAGCGGACAGTGTCGCCCTCGGGCGCCTCCACCTTGATCACGTCGGCTCCCAGGTCCGCCAGGATTTGCGACGCGAAGGGACCCATCACCACGCTGGTGAGGTCGACGATCCTGACGCCCGCCAGGGGGCCGGGCGCCGGTTCTTGTTCCGCGGATTTCATGTGCTCGATGCGGGAGGTTTGAAGTAGTCCGGCATGCCAGCAGGCCAGAACTCGCCCCAGAGGACCATTCCGCCGTCGATGTTGATCGTCTCGCCGGTGATGTACTTGCCCGAGGGCGCCGTGAGGTACACCACCGCCTCGGCGATGTCCTGGACGTCGCCGGCCCGGAGCATGGGATTGGTGCGGAACAGGCCGCCGACGTGTTCCGGGCGGTAGTTGTTGAAGCCGTTGCTTTCGATCGCGCCGGCGCCGATGCAGTTCACGCGGATCCCGTGCTCGGCCCATTCCACCGCCAGCGTCTTGGACAACGCGATCACGCCGGCACGCGAGGCCGCCGTATGCGCCATGCCCGGCAGGCCGCGGTCGACCGCGGCGGCGATCGTGACGATGCTGCCGTCGCGCTTGCCTTGCTTCACCCAGCGGCGCGCCGCACCTTGCATCATGTACCAAGTACCGTTGAGATTGGTGTCGATGACTGCGTTCCAGCCCTTCTCGGTGAAATCCATGGCATGCGCGGCGAACTGGCCGCCGGCGTTGTTCACCAGCACGTCGATGCCGCCGAACCGGCTCCACACGGCGTCGAGCAGTTCTTCCACCTGTGCCGGATCGCGGATCGTCATCGGATGCACGAGAACTTCGCGGCCCGACAGCGCCCGCAGCTTTGCGGCGCAATCCTCCAGCGCGTCGGGCTTGCGGCCGCAGATGGCCAGCGTGGCGCCCAGCCGCGCGAGCAAGAACGCGATCGCCTTGCCGATGCCGCTGCCGGCGCCGGACACCAGGACCACCTTTCCGGCAAAAAGGTCGTCTCGGAAGACCGTGGGAAGTCCGGCGAGCGCGGTGTCGCCGGGGCCGAACCTGGGTTGATCTTCGCTGCCACTCATTGCGCCTGTCCTTGGCTGAAATAAGCTGGTTTCGGAATCGTCCACAAGTCGCCCCACAGCACGCCTCCGCCGTCGACGTTGAGCAGTTCGCCGGTGATGAACTTTCCGCTCGGGGCCGTGAGGTAGACCACCGCGTGGGCGATGTCCTGCACGTCCCCCTGGCGCAACATCGGGTTGGCCCGCGGAAACTGCGCTCGGGCTTCGTCCGAGTACTGCTTGAACCCGGTGCTCTCGATCACCCCCGGCGCGATGCAGTTCACGCGGATATGATGTTGCGCCCATTCGACGGCGACCGTCTTGGACAGGTAGGTCACTGCCGCGCGCGCGGCGCAGGAGTGGGCCACGCCCGGGAAACCACGCTGAAAGGTCAGCACGATGTTGACGATGCTGCCCGGTGTGCCCGTGTCACGCCAGCGCCGCGCCGCCGCGCGCATCATGGACCAGGTGCCGTTGAGGTTGTTGTCGATGACCGCCTTCCAGCCGTTGGGGCTGATGTCGAGCGCGGCCTTCGGAAACTGGCCGCCGGCGTTGTTGACTTGCACGTCCAGGCGGCCGAAGTGGGCGTAGGTGGCGTCGAGCAGGCCGTCGACCTCGGCGGACCGACGGATGTCGGTCGGCCGCACCAGCACGTCGGGGCTGCCCAGCTTGCGCAGCCAGGGTTCGCAGGCGTCGAGCTTGGCGCGGTCCCGGCCGCAGATCACCAGCCTGGCCCCGAGCCGCGCATAGAGAAAGGCGATGGCCTTGCCGATACCGCTGCCGGCGCCGGAAACCATCGCGACCTGGCCGTCGAACAGGCCGGCTTCGAAGAGGCGCGGCGCCGCCGCCAGCGCGGCGTCGTCCCAGCCGAATTGCTGTTCGCTCATGGGTTCACATTCCAGCGTAGTTGGGCCCGCCCCCGCCCTCGGGAGGGACCCAGACGATGTTCTGCGACGGGTCCTTGATGTCGCAGGTCTTGCAGTGCACGCAGTTCTGGGCATTGATCTGCAGGCGCTCGGTGCGGTCATCCTCACGCACGAACTCGTAGACGCCGGCCGGGCAGAAACGGGTCTCGGGCCCGGCATACCGGGCCAGGTTCAGAGCCACAGGCACCGAAGCGTCCTTCAGCTTCAGGTGCGCCGGCTGATTTTCTTCATGGTTGGTATTGCTGACGAAAACCGAGGACAGCCGGTCGAAGCTGAGCTTTCCGTCCGGCTTCGGGTAGGCAATGGGCGCGGCCTGGTCAGCCGGCACGAGGGACTCGTGGTCGTGTCGGGTGCCGTGCAGCGTCCACGGTGGCGTGGTGATTCCCATCTTGGGCAGCAGCCACTGCTCGATGCCTGTCATCAAGTTGCCGACCCACCTGCCCTTCTTGAACCAGAGCTTGAAGTTGCGCGTCTGCTGCAACTCCTCGTAGAGCCAGCTGTGCTCAAAAGCCTGCGGGTAGGCCAGCAGCTCGTCGCGCTGGCGGCCGGCCCCCAGCGCCGATGCGAGTGCCTCGGCGCAGAGCATTCCGCTCTTGATGGCGGCATGACTGCCCTTGATGCGCGCCGCGTTGAGATAGCCGGCGTCGCAGCCGACCAATGCACCACCGGGAAAAACCGTCTTGGGCAGGGCCTGAGGGGTGCCGTTGTTGATGGCGCGCGCGCCATACCCGATGCGCTTGCCGCCTTCGATGTGGGTGCGAATGGCGGGATGTGTCTTCCAGCGCTGCATTTCGTCGAAGGGGCTCATGTACGGGTTGGCATAGTCCAGGCCGACTACAAAGCCGAGCGTCACCTTGTTGCCGGCAAGGTGGTAGAGGAAACCGCCCCCGAAGGTTCGGTCGCGCATCGGCCAGCCGGCCGTGTGCACCACCAGTCCCGGCCTGGCCCGTGCCGGGTCGACTTCCCAGAGCTCCTTGATGCCGATGGCAAAGCTTTGGGGGTCCTTGCCGGCGTCCAGCCGGTAGCGCGCGATGAGCTGCTTGCCCAGGTGTCCGCGGGCGCCTTCGGCGAAGATGGTGTACTTTCCGACCAGTTCCATGCCCAGCTGGAAGCCTTCACCGGGCTCCCCGTCCCTGCCGACTCCCATGTTGCCGGTTGCGACGCCACGCACCGCGCCATCGTCGTCGTACACGACTTCGGCGGCGGCAAAGCCCGGGAAAATCTCCACGCCCAGCGCCTCGGCCTGCTGGGCCAGCCAGCGCACCACGTTCCCGAGCGAAACCACGTAGCAGCCGTCGTTGTGCAGGTTGCGCGGCACCAGCCAGTCGGGGGTGCGTACGCTGCCGCTCTCGGACAGGAACAGCACGTCGTCGCCGGTCACGGCCTGATCGAGCGGCGCGCCCTGGGCCTTCCAGTCAGGTAGCAGTTCGGTGATGGCTCGTGGGTCCATGACTGCGCCAGACAGGATGTGGGCGCCAGGCTCGGAGCCCTTCTCAATCACGACCACCGACAGTCCGGCATTCAGCTGCTTGAGCCGAATCGCGGTGGCCAGGCCGGCCGGCCCGGCACCGACCACCACCACGTCGTACTGCATGGCTTCGCGCGGGCCGAAGCGTTCGATCAGATTCTGGGTATTCACGTTTCTCGACTTGCGCTTGGGTGCGCCGTGTGCCATCAGCTCGTGGATCGCGGAACCGGTGGCGCGCGATCGGGCGCCATGCCGCGCTTGTAGACCATCAGCGTGCGCTTGAAGGAGCACACCACCACGGCGTCCTGGTTGAAGCCTTCGGTAGCGACGCTGACCACGCCCAGAGTGGGGCGCGACTTCGACTCGCGCTTGTCGAGCACGATCGAGCGAGAGTAGACGGTGTCGCCCTCGAATACCGGATGGGGCAATCGCACCTCGTCCCAGCCGAGGTTGGCAAAGACGTTGTAGGAGACGTCGATCACGGACTGTCCGGTGACCAGCGCCACCGTGAGACAGGAATTGACCAGCGGACGCCCAAAATCGGTTTGCGCCGCGTATCGCGCGTCGAAATGCACTGCCGCCGTGTTCTGTGTCAGCAGCGTGAACCAGATGTTGTCCTGCTGCGTGAGGGTGCGGCCGAGCGGATGGCGGTATTCGTCGCCGACGGTGAAGTCTTCGAAGAAGCGGCCCTCCCACCCCGGCTTGACGCTCATCCTGGCTCTCGCAAGAAGGTGCCGTCGAAGACAATCGAGGTGATCTGCTTGACGAAGTCCTGGAACGAACCCTTTTGCGGGTTGTACCACTCGACGGTCCAGTTCAGCGCACCGATCACGAACAGGCGAATGATGGCCGTGCTGGCATCGGGCCGCAATTCGCCCCGCTGCAGTGCGTCTTCCAGCAGGCGGTCCCAGTAGTCCGCGTATTCGCGCCTGATCTTGCGGTGGCGATTCTTCGCAGCCGGGGGAATCTGGCCGTAAACCCGGATGTTGGCCGAAGTGAAGTCGCCATGGTGCAGCAAGCCCCACAAGTGGCCCTCGATCGCTGCCGCCACACGCTGTCGGGCAGTCGCCTTGGCGGGCAGGGCGTTTACCCGCTGCTGCACGGCGTCGATGACGGCCAGGATTCCCTTGTCCAGCACCTCGCCGAGGATCTGGTCCTTGGACTCGAAATGGTAGTAGATGCTGCCGGCCTTGATCCCCGCCGCGTCGGCGACCTCCCGCAGGGTCGTTGCGGCGTACCCGTGATGCCGAAACAGCCGCGCGGCCTCGAGCAGGATCCGCTCGCGCGTCGCGCTGTCGGCATCCACGGTCTCTGGCTTGTCGCGGGTCTTGGTTGCCATGGGAAACTCGTTAGTTAGGTTGAAAGTGAGGCATGCTACCAGTGGCGTAGGGAGGGGCCGAGGTACCGCGCAATCTCTAACTAACGTCTGTTCGACTCATGATAAACTGGAATTGGAGGTGCACGCAAGCAGTACCTTGCTGTGCCCGAGGCGCGAGTTGGCGCCGCCTGTCGACGTGATTCCCTTCCATGCCAGGACGGACAAGGAGACCCGAAACATGCTGTTCACCGACGATCAGATCGCACTGCGCGACGTGGCCCGGCGCTTCGCTCGCGAGCGGCTCAAGCCGCATTACCAGAAACGCGAAGCTGAGACCGGCTTTGATCGCGCCCTGATGAAGGAGATCGGGTCCCTGGGGTTGATCGGCGTCGACCTGCCGGAAGAATACGGCGGCCTCGGCGAGAGCGGCGTGACGGCCGGCCTGATCACAGAGGAGATGGCCTATGGCGACTTCAATGTCAGCTACCTGCAATTGCTGGGATCCCTGATGGGCGCCATCGTGCACCGCAACGCCAACCCCGAACTCGCGCGGCACTGGAACAGCCGGCTGGTCGCGGGCGAAGCCATCATCGGGCTGGGGTTGACCGAGCCGCGCGGTGGCTCCGACGCGGCGAACCTGCAGGTCAGGGCGCGCCGCGACGGCAACCACTTCATCCTCTCGGGCGAGAAGACGTCCATCAGTTTCTCCGATCAGTGCGACGTCATCGTCCTGTTCGCGCGGACCGGCAAGCCGGAGGCCGGCGCCCGTGGCATCTCCGCCTTCCTCGTGCCGATGGATCTGCCTGGCATCCAGCGCACGCGGTTCAACGATGTGGGCAGCAAGATCATCGGGCGCGGCTCCGTGTTCTTCGACGACGTGCGGATCCCCGCCGAGAACCTGATGGGCCAGGAAGGCAAAGGCTTCACGGAAGTGATGCAGGGCTTCGACTTCAGCCGGATCCTCATCGCCTTGCAGTGCATTGCGGCCGCTCAAGCCTCCATTGACGAGACATGGGACTACATGAAGGAGCGGCAAGCGATGGGCGCGCCGATCGTCCAGTACCAGGGCGTGTCCTTCCCGATCGTCGAGTACGAAACATTGCTGTCCGCGTGCCGCCAGCTGTGCTACCACGGCCTGGCACTGCGCGACGCGGGCCAGCCTCACACCGCCGAGTCCGCCATGGTCAAGTGGATGGGGCCGAAGACCGCGTTCGACGCGATCCACCAGTGCATCCTGACTTTCGGGCATTACGGGTGGTCGAAGGACTTGCCGCACCAGCAGCGGCTGCGTGACGTGATGGGACTCGAGATCGGTGACGGCACGGCGCAGGTCATGAAGCTCATCGTCGCGCGGGAGCGCGCCGGCCGGGTGGCGGTCCAGTATGCGGCGGAGAACAGGAAATGAGCACGGTTTCCCCGCTCGTCGTCGGCCGCGAAGGCGCGGTTGGAATCCTCGAATTGGCACGCCCCGAGAAGTTCAATTGTCTGTCGCTGGCCTTGCATGCGGCGATCGAGGCAGCGATGGACGAGTTCGAGCAGGCCGGTTCCGGCGTACGCGCAGTTCTCTTGCGCGCGCAGGGCAAGCATTTCTGCACGGGCGCCGATCTCGACGAAGTCAAGGGACTTCGCAGCGACCCCGCCAAGATCGACCACTTCATCCGCTACGGGCATCGGGTGCTGAGCCGCCTCGAAGGCAGCGATCTGCCGGTGGTTGCCGCCTGCCAGGGGCTGGCGCTGGCCGGCGGCAGCGAACTGATGATGGCCTGCGACGTGGCGTTCGCGGCGACCGACTTCCGCATCGGGGATCAGCACGCGCAGTATGGGCTGGTGCCGGGGTGGGGCGGCTCGCAGCGACTACCTCGCATCGTCGGGCTGCGACGCGGTCTGGACCTGTTCTACAGCGCGCGCTGGGTCGATGCTCCCACGGCGTTGCAGTGGGGATTGGTCAATTATGTGGTCGAACCCGACAAGCTGGGAGAGATCTCGTTGGCCTACTGCACGCAGCTTGCCACTCGCAGCCGCGGCGGCCTGGCGCTCATGAAACGGCTGGCGCGCCAGGGCATGGACCGGCCCCTGGCCGATGGCCTGCAGCTCGAGCAGGACCTGATGGCGACCGAATTGCTGAACGACGACGTGAGCGAGGGCCTGGCGGCATTCGCTGCACGCCGGCCGCCCGTGTTCAAGTGAAGAGCCTGACCGCCAAATGACGATCCTTTCCTCGCGCGCATCGACCGCCGACTCTGATTTCAGGCTCAACCGCACTGCTTACGAGGCGCTGGTCGCCCGCCTGCACGAGCGTCGCCGTAAGGCGCTGGCGGGCGGCCCGCCCAAGGCGCGCGAAAAGCACCTGGCGCGCAACAAGATCCTGCCGCGCGACCGCGTCGAGGTGCTGCTCGACCCGGGCTCCCCTTTCCTCGAGCTCGGGATGCTGGCCGGCGAAGGCCTTTACGAGGGTGTGCCGCCCGGCGCCAGCATCATCACCGGCATCGGTCTGGTACAGGGGCGGGCCTGCATGATCATTGCCAACGACGCCACGGTAAAGGGCGGGACCTATTACGGCATGACCTGCAAGAAGCACGTGCGCGCGCAGCAGATCGCCTGGGCGCATCGGCTGCCGTGCATCACGCTGGTCGACAGCGGCGGGGCCTTCCTCCCGGACATGGCCAACATCTTCCCGGACGCCGGGCAGTTCGGCAGCATCTTCAACAACCAGGTGCGCATGTCGGCCGAGGGCATCCACCAGATCTCCGTCGTGCTCGGCCCCTGCACGGCTGGCGGGGCGTACATTCCGGCCCTCTGCGACGAGATCGTCATCGTCAAGGAGCAGGGCTACATGTACCTCGGCGGGCCCGAACTCACGTTCGCCGCCACGGGCGAGACAGTGGACGCCGAATCGCTGGGCGGCGCGCAGATGCACAGCAGCGTGAGCGGCGTCACCGACCATATCGCCAATGACGACAGGCACGCGCTGGCGTTGACGCGGGAGATCGTGCGCGAGCTCGGCGAGCCGCCC
Source organism: Hydrogenophaga intermedia (assembly GCF_023715105.1). GTDB lineage: Bacteria > Pseudomonadota > Gammaproteobacteria > Burkholderiales > Burkholderiaceae_C > Hydrogenophaga > Hydrogenophaga intermedia_A. Next base: position 43,327 of record NZ_JAMBNO010000003.1, read on the forward strand.
AAGCCGCGGTGGACCAAGCAGCCCAGCCTGCCGCCGCGATTCGATCCGCGGGAAATCCACGGCCTGATCAGCCGGGACCCGAAGATCCCCACGGACACGCGCGAGATCCTTGCGCGGCTGGTCGACGACAGCCGCTTTCAGGAGTTCAAGCCGCTGTACGGCGACACGCTGCTCACCGGCTTTGCCCGGATCCACGGGCACGAGATCGGCATTCTGGCCAACCAGGGCGTGCTGTTCCCGGAAAGCGCGATGAAAGCGGCGCATTTCATCGACCTGTGTTGCCAGCGTGACATTCCCCTGCTGTTCATGGCCGATGTCACCGGTTTCATGGTGGGCCGCGCTGCCGAGCAGTCCGGCATCGCCAAGGCCGGGGCGAAGATGATCACCGCGATGGCGTCGGCCAATGTGCCCAAGTACACCATCCTCATCGGCGCCTCGTACGGCGCCGGCTACCTGGCGATGTGCGGCCGCCCGTTCAATCCAACGGCCATGTTCGCGTGGCCGAACGCGCGCGCAGCGATCATGGGCCCCGAGCAGGCAGCCACCGTGATGGCCCTGGTGCGCAGGCAGATCAACAAGACGGAAGGGCGCGAGTGGACGCCCGCCGAGGAAGAGGCATTCAAGGCGCCGGTGCGGAAGGTCTACGAAGATTTTCAGCCCGCGGACAACTTCTCTTCCAACCTGTGGGTCGACGGGGTCATCGACCCCGTCGAGACGCGCGACGTGATGGGGCTGCTGCTCGACCTGGCGTCGCGCACCGCGCCCAAACCCACGCCCTTCGGAATTTTCCGGTTCTGACATGCAACGCATTCACAAGGTCCTGATCGCCAACCGTGGAGAGATCGCCTGCCGCATCGCCCGCACCTGCCGGCGCCTGGGCGTGCAGGTCGCCACGGTGCATTCCACGGCCGACCGTCACGCCCGCCACGTCCGCGAGATCGGGGAGTCGGTGGAACTCGGCGGGCCGGCGCCAGCCGACAGCTACCTGCGCATTGACGCCATCGTCGCGGCGGCAAGGCGTGTCGGTGCCGACGCGGTGCACCCCGGCTACGGCTTCGTCTCCGAAAACCCGGCGTTCGTGCGGGCGCTCGACGCCGCGGGTTTGATTTTCATCGGCCCCAGGGCCGAAACCATGGAGCGCCTAGGCGGAAAGGCGCAGGCCAAGCGCGAAGCGGCGCGCCTCGGCGTGCCCGTGATCGCCGGCAGCGCAGGGGGCATGAACGATGCCGGCGAAGTGGCGCGTGTGGTGCGCGAGATGTCGTTGCCGGTCCTGCTGAAAGCTGTCGCCGGCGGCGGAGGCCGCGGCATGGCAGTGATCGAGTCCCTGGAGGGGCTGCAGGGCCGCATCGAGAGCGCGATGCGCGAAGCCGAGAAGGCCTTCGGCAGCGGCGAGCTGATCGTCGAGCGCTATCTGCCCCGTGTGCGCCACATCGAAGTCCAGGTGGCCGGAGACGGGCAGGGCAATGCGATCCACCTGTTCGAGCGCGAATGCACGCTGCAGCGTCGCCACCAGAAGGTGATCGAAGAAGCCCCCAGTGCCGGCTTGCCGGCGAGACTGCGCGAGCGCCTGCTGGCCGACGCCGTGAAACTGGCCGCTGGCGTGGACTACCGCGGCCTGGGGACGGTGGAGTTCGTCGTCAGCGGCGACGAATACTTCTTCCTGGAGGTCAACCCGCGCCTGCAGGTCGAGCACCCGGTGACCGAGGAAGTCACGGGTCTCGACCTCGTCGAGATCCAGCTGGGCATCGCCGACGCCGGCGGCCTGCCGCTGGTGCAAGGCGACGTGCGCTGCGACGGGCATGCGTTCGAGGCGCGGCTGTGCGCCGAGGACGTGGATGCCGGCTTCCTGCCCACCACGGGGCGGCTGGGGCGAGTCGACTTCTCGCGTGCCGCGTTGCGCGTCGAATCCGGCGTCGAGAGCGGCGACGAGATCTCGCCTTTCTACGACTCGATGATCGCGAAGCTGGTGTCGCACGGCGCCGACCGCGACTCCGCTCGCCGCGCCTTGGCGGCCGGACTGCGCGACACGACCGTGATCGGCCTGACGACCAACCTGCAGTTCCTGCACGAACTGCTGCATTGGCCGCAAACCGTCGAGGGCAGCTTTCATACGCGCCTGATCGACGAATCGGTTGCCGGTGCGGTGTCGTCCCGACGTGCTGCTGCCGGCGTACCGGTCGAACACCTCGCTGCCGCTGCGCTGCACTGGCTGGCCCTGCAGCGCGCCGCGACGCCGGACCTGGGCTGCTGGAGCCAGCCCGAGGGCTTCACCGGATGGCGTCTGGGCACCGGCACCATCACCGCCGCACCGCAGCCAGCCCTGCTGCTCAGGTCGGGCGACACCGAGTGGGCGGTGCGCTTCGCCGCGCCGCTGGCGGACGGGAGCTTGGAGCTCGTCCTCGGGGATCAGGTCGAGACCGCCTCGCTGGCTTCACCGCCATCTATGCCCCGCGGCCACAGTCTGCTCCGCCTGGCCGGCCGGACGGTGGAAGTTGCGATCCTCGGCAACGTCGCCGGCATCGAGCTGGCCAGCCCGCTGGGTCGCAGCGTCTTCACCTGCACGCCCTACCTCGGCGGGGCAATGGGCGAGGCTGAAGCCGGCGGCCAGCTGCTGGCCCCGATGATGGGTAAGGTGGTTGCGGTGAATGCGGTCGCGGGCAAGGCCGTGACGGCAGGGCAGACCCTGATCGTGCTCGAGTCGATGAAGATGGAGCTGCACGTCAGCGCCCCTTTCGACGGCGTAGTGGCGGGCATCCGCTGTGCGGTGGGGGACATGGTCGAACGCCACCAACTGCTGGCCGAGGTGGCGGGTGCCGCCGTGGCCTCCACCGACTGAAGGAGCGCCGCCATGAATTCCCTTCCCCGCCGGGTCGAGTTCCATGAAGAGGGGCCCAGAGAGGGTTTCCAGATGGAAAAGAAGACCTACCCCTTGGCCGACCGCCTGGCGCTCATCGATGCGCTGGCCGAGTCCGGCCTGAAGCAGGTGCAGTGTGCATCCTTCGTCAGTCCTCGCGCGGTGCCGCAGATGGCGGATGCGCCGGAGCTCTTTGCCAGGCTCAGGAAGAGGCCGGGAACGCGCTACACCGCGTTGTGGCTCAACGAGAGCGGCTTCGAGCGCGCCCGCGCATGCGAGCAGGTGGATCTCGACGGCAAGATCGTCTTCTACGTCACCGAGCCGTTTTCACAACGCAACAACAACTGCAGCGTGGCGGAGAACCGCAAACGCCAGCTTGCTTGGATAGACCGCTACATCGCACTGGGCATCCCGCTCGAGCAGGCCTACGTGGTCACGGCGTTCGGCTGCAACCTGGGCGGGCCGGTGCCGGTCACGGCGGTCACCGATGTCGTGCGCTGGCTGGCGGACGTCTGCGCCGACCGGCACATCCCCTTTCCGGCGTTCTACCTGGCCGACACCATGGGCTGGGCCAACCCCAAGGAGATGCAGTCCCGCATCGGCGCGGTGCGGCAACTCGTTCCCGAAGCGCGCATCGGGCTGCACCTGCACGATACGCGCGGCCTGGGCGGCGCCAATGTGCTCGCAGCGCTGCAGATGGGCGTGGACCTGTTCGACAGCTCGGTCGCCGGCCTGGGCGGCTGCCCCTTCGCCGGACACAAGGACGGCTCCGCCTCGGGCAACATCTGCACCGAGGACATGGTCTTCATGTGCGAGGAGATGGGAATCAACACTGGAATCGACCTTGAAAAGCTGCTGGAGGCATCGCGCCTGGCGGAGCGCATCATCGGGCGGCCCCTGAACGGCCATCTGATGCATAGCGGCACCCTCGCCGCCCTGCGGGCCTGAGCGGCGCCGGCATGTGTCCGAACTTTTGCTGTGCCGCTGGCGCTGGATCTGGCGGCTCGGCGGGTTCTGCCGAGGACCGCAACCCGTCTACCATGTGAAGGAGGCAAAGTGACTGCACTCGCGTTCGAAACCCTGCGGCTCGACGTCGATGCGCGCGGGGTGGCCCGCCTGACGCTGAACCGGCCCGACACGCACAACGCCTTGAATGCGATGATGATCGATGAGCTGCACAGGGCGATCCAGTGGCTCGGCGACGCTCGCGGGCTGCGCGCGGTGGTGCTCACGGGCGCCGGAAGTACCTTCTGCGCCGGCGGCGACCTCGGTTGGATGCAGGAGAGCATGAATAAGACACGCGCCGAGAGGGTTGCCGACAGCGCCCGACTGGCCAGCATGTTCCGGGCGCTCAACGAGATGCCCATGCCGCTGATCGGCCGCATCAATGGGCCGGCGTATGGCGGCGGCGTGGGCATGATCTCGGTCTGCGACGTCTCGATCGGGGTCGACAGCGGCGTCTATTGCCTCACCGAAGTACGGCTCGGCCTGTTGCCGGCCAACATCGCACCCTACGTGGTGGCGCGCATGGGAGAGGCGAACGCGCGCCGCACCTTCCTGACGGCCAGGCGGATGAAGGCCGCGGAGGCACAGCGCCTCGGCCTGCTGTCCGAAGTGGTGGCTGCCGACCAGCTGGACGCCGCAGTGGAGCGCGAACTCGCCGACCTCCTGCAATGCGCGCCCGGCGCCGTGTCTGCCACCAAGAAGCTGATCGCCTACGTCGACCAGCACGACCTGGCGACCAGCATGATCTACACCGCGGACAAGCTGGCCGACGCCTGGGAGACCGCCGAAGGCAGCGAGGGCATCATGGCCTTCTTCGCCAAGCGTGCTCCGGCCTGGCGCTAGGGCAACGACGTCCATGTTCGAAACCGTGCTCATCGCCATCCGGAGGACGACGCAGCGGGAGGCGCTGTACCGGCATGCGCTGGCGGTCGCACGCGCAATCGTCTACGACAGCACCGGCACGGCCGGGTTCGTCCACGACGCCATCTGGAGAAGGTATGTCGGAACCGACTGATACAGGCGATGCGCTGGTGCGAAAGTGGCAGCAGATCACCGTGATTTCTCCTTACAGCCGCGAGTTGGGGCTGCGACTGCACGCAGTCCAACCCGACTGGTGCGTGATCCGGGCCCCGTACGATCCACGGACGGTAGGCAACCCCGAGACAGGCGTGGTGCATGGCGGCGTCATCACCGCGTTGCTCGACAGCTGCTACGGACTCGCGATCTTCGTGCGAATGGCCAGGCTCAGGCCCATGGCCACGCTGGATCTGCGCATCGACTACCTGAAGCCGGCCACGCCGGGGCGCGACATTCTCGGCGGTGCGTTCTGCTACAAGCTCGGCCACGAACTCGCCTTCGTACGCGGGGCGGCCTATCATGACAGCCCGGATGATCCCATCGCGACCTCGTCGGCGATCTTCATGTTCACGGAAGGTCCTGTGCTTTCGCTGGATGAGGCGGTCCACGCGCTGGGGGGAAGCAAGCCATGAACCTCACCGAATTGATCCGGTCGGCACGCGCAAGCCGGAACTGGGAGCCGTTGATCGATCTGGTTCCGTACGCGCGGTTCCTCAACTTGCGTCTTGACATCAAGGGTGACCAGTTCACCGCCTGCATGCCGTTCGACCGCAAGCTGATCGGGAACCCGGCGCTGCCGGCGCTTCATGGCGGGGCGACCGGCGGATTCATCGAATGTGCTGGCATGTTCTACCTGCTGTGGCACATGGAGAGCGCTGACCTGCCCAAGACGATCAACTTCAATTTCGAGTACCTGCGCTCCGGGCGCCCCGAGGATACCTACGCCAACGTGTTCATGGTCAAGCAGGGCCAGCGCGTGGCGCACCTGCGCGTCGAGGCATGGCAATCGAGCCCGGACAAGCCGATTGCAACCGGACACGGCAACTTCATGCTGAAGGCCGCCCCATCCACGGAAGGAAATGCATGACACGAAACGGCTATCGCTCCATCTATCGCGCCGGCCTGTTCGCAGGCCGGACGGTCATCGTCACCGGCGGCGGCAGCGGCATCGGCCGTTGCATCGCGCACGAGCTGGCGAGCCTGGACGCCGACTTGGCCCTGGTCGGCCGCAAGATCGAGAAGCTGCAGGCCGTGCAGAACGAAATCGCGGTTGCCGCACCCGGCCGAAGGGTCAGCCTCCATTCGTGCGACATTCGCGACGAGGCCGGGGTCAGGCAGATGGTGACGGACGTGCTCGGTACCCACGGCCGCATCGACGGCCTGGTCAACAACGCGGGCGGGCAGTATCCGCAGCCGGTGCGCGACATCACGCTGAAGGGCTGGGACGCGGTGGTGCGCAACAACCTGCACGGTGGCTTCCTCGTTTCGCGAGAGGCTTACACGCAATGGATGGAAGCTCACGGCGGCGCCATCGTCAATATCATCGCGGACATGTGGATGGGGATGCCGGGCATGGCCCACAGCGGCGCCGCCCGGGCCGGCATGCTCTCGTTCACGGAGACGGCGGCCTGCGAGTGGGGGCATGCGGGCGTGCGCGTCAATGCAGTCGCCCCCGGCTTCGTCGCCAGCAGCGGCTTCGACACCTACGGCCCTGAGATGAAGGCCAAGTTCCGCAGCCTGATGAAGACTTCTCCGCTGCAGCGCTATGGCACCGAGGCCGAAGTATCGTCGGCCGTGGTCTACCTGCTTTCCGAGGGGGCCGCGTACATCACGGGCTCGTTCATCCGTGTCGACGGCGGTGTGCCCAATGCGCGGCAGACCTGGAAGCTGGAGGAACACAGCCGCTCGACGCCGTACGAGGGCTTCCCGCTGGCCACGATGCCGGAGTGCCTGAAACCCGGCGCCGCCTAGGCCCGGCCGTCTGCCCGATCACACACTGAGGCCTGCACATGCCCATCGAACCACCCGCCGGCGCCACGACGGTGCCGTTCAAGACGCACAACCGCACCATCACGGAAACCGACATCGTCACGTTCGTCAACGTGGTCGGTCTGCACGAACCCTTCTTCATCGACATGGAGTACATCAGGGTCAAAATGGCGGGCAAGCACCGCAACCGCTTTGCCCCCGGCCCGATGATCATCTCGCTCGGCATGGGGCTGCTGGCGCCGACCGTTGCGGGCATCATCGACAAAGTGCTCGAGGGGCGCGAGCACGGGCCGTTCGGCGGCATGACCAGCGTGGACGCACGCATCAAGGCGGCGCTGTTCCCCGGCGACACCGTCCATGTGGAAGGCGAGGCCTGGTTGAGGGCCCCGACCTCTCGGGGCTACACGCTCATGGACCTGCGCCATCGCGTCATCAACCAGCACGGCGAGGTCCTGGCCGAGTTCACGGAGACGATCACCTTTCTTCCCACGGGCGCCGGCTGACCGGCACGGCAGCGGCCGCAGGCCGCCGCATGGCCTCCGGATCCGGGCTACTCCGTGGGAAGGTTGGTGGTGGCGGCGACCTGCTTCCAGCGCGCCACGTCGTGGGCCACGAACTCCCGGCATTGCTCCGGCGTGCCGCCGAGGATGCGCAGTCCCTGGCTTTCGAGCTGGCTGCGGAAGGCAGGCTCCTGCAGGGTCCTGACCAGGGCGAGGTGAAGCCGGGCGATCCTGTCCGAAGGCACGCCGGCCGGCCCCATGATCGCTCCCCAGGTGCCGGCCTCGAAGCCAGGCAACACGGTTTCGGCGAAGGTCGCGACCTCCGGCAGCACCGGGGATCTTTCGCGGCTGGCGATGGCGAGCGCCCGGACGCGACCCCCCCTGACATGGGGCAAGGCGGAGTTCACGGCATCGAACGCGAATTGAAGCTGCCCCGCCATGAGGTCGACGAGCGCTGGCGCCGTGCCCTTGTACGGGACGGCCACGGCCTTCACGCCCAGGGCGTGGAACAGCTGCTCAGGCGCGACGTGCACGATCGATCGAATCACGGCACCGTAGTTGAACCGGCCGGGCGCCGCCTTCAGGCGGGCGATGAAGTCGGCGGGCGTTCTCGCCGGAAAGTCCGGATGCACCAGCAGCACGAGCGGTGCCGAAGTGGTCAGGCCCACGTACGTGAAGTCGGTCGAGGGGTCGTATGCGGGAGCCTTGCTCAGCGCCGCCTCCAGCGTGAAGGCCGACGTGTGGTACAGCAAGGTGTTTCCGTCGGCCGGCGACTTGGCCACGAAGCTCGCGGCGATCGCGCCATTTGCGCCGGCCTTGTTCTCCACGACGATGGCTTGCCCCAGGTGGTTCGACATCGACGCTGCGATGCTTCGTGCCGCGGCATCCGTGGGTCCCCCTGGGGAGAAGGGCAGGACGAGGCGCAATGCGTTCGTCATTTGCGCGCGTGCCGGTAGCGTCACCGCAGCGACGGCGGACGCAACGCCCTTGAGAATCTGACGCCGCATGGGATCAGCGGAATGCTGGTGGTTCATGGTTCATGTCTCCTTGTGCTTGCCCCCGTGCGCCGCACGCGTCTGCAGGTCGGCGCGGCCGGGATGCGGGACACGCCGATGTTTCATTCCGGCGGCCGGGTGACGGTGCCGTCGCCGTGAAGGGCCTCGATGGCGGCGCTGCCGTACCCCAATTCGTCCAGGATGGCATCCGCATGCTCGCTCAGGCGCGGCGGCAGCGCCCCGGCGCGCCCCGGGCTGGCCGACAGCTTGACCGGCAGGCCCAGCGAGCGATGGCCCTGCTGGTCGATGACCATCGCGCGGTGCGCAGCGTGCGGCTGCGACAAGGCCTGCGCAACATCGTTGACGGGGCCAGCCGGGACACCGTGGCGCATCAGCATCTCGCACAGTGCGGCCGCCGGGAAGTCGATCAATGTCCGCTCGATCTCGGCGCGCAGCGGTTCGCGGTTGGCCAGCCGCGCCGAGTTGTCCGTGAAACGCGGGTCGGCGGCGAGGTCGGGACGGGAAACGCATTCGCAAAAGCGCTTGAACTGGCCGTTGTTGACGACGCCGAGGAACACGTCCCCATCGGCGGCGGCGTACCGGTCGTAGGGTGCGATGTTGGGGTGGGAGCTCCCCATGCGTTGCGGGACCCGGCCGGAGTAGAACCAGTTGGACGCGTGCGGAACCAGCAGCGCCAGGCCGGTGTCGAAGAGCGTGGCCTCGACGCGCTGCCCGAGGCCGGTGCGTTCGCGGGCGGCGAGCGCCAGCAGCACCCCGCTGAAGGCGTTGTAGCCGGTGAGATAGTCGACCACCGGCACGCCGATGCGCAATGCGCCGGAACCGGCTTCGCCGTTGACGCTCATCAGGCCGCAGATCGCCTGCAGCACGGCGTCGTAGCCGGGCAGCCCTCCCAGCGGCCCGTCGCCGCCGAAACCGCTGACACTGCAGTAGACCAGACGCGGGTGACGCGGGGCCAGGCTTGCGTCGTACCCCAGGCCCCACTTTTCCATCGTCCCGGGCAGGAAGTTCTCGATCAGCACGTCCGCGTCCGCGAGCAGCTGCTCGAGCACGGCGCGCCCGGCCGTGCGCGACAGGTCGACGGCGATCGATCGCTTGCCCCGGTTCAGGGCGCCGAAATACGCCACTTCGCCCCGTTCATCCAATGGCGGACCAAAGCGTCGGGTCTCGTCGCCTTCAGGCGGCTCGACCTTGATGACGTTCGCGCCGTGGTCGGCGAGCATCTGCGCGCACAGCGGGCCGGCCAGCACCCGCGAAAGGTCGAGCACGCGCAGGCCGTCCAGTGCGCCGGGTCGGGTGGTTTCCATGTCAGTTCTGCACGAGAAGCCGTTCGGCTTCGGTCCGGATGGCGGGAGGGATGGGCACCGACTTGCGCGCGGCGAGGTCGAAGAACAGCCCGGCCACGACGATGGTAGTCAGGACTTCGCCGCTGGCGGCATCGAGCACGTAGTGGACCACGTGGAAGATCTTGTCAGCGACGGCCACCATGCGGCTTCGAATGTCGACCGCCTTGCCCGAGCGGACCGGACGGTGGTAGCTGATGGCGTAGTCGAGCGCGGCCGAACCGAGTCCGCGCGCCAGGAGCTCGGCACGGTCGATCTTCATGGCGCGAAACAGGTGCGTGATGGCATCGTTCAGGCGCGCGATCTGGGCGCGCGGCGGCGCCGCGCCGTCGACTGCGCATTCCCAGGCCTCGACCGAGCCGCGATAAGTCAGATGCAGCCCTTCAACCTCGGGCTGGCCGGGCGGCAGCACCGGGGCCATCGGTTGCGGCAGCGGCATGTCGGGCAATGCGCCAGCCTGGCCGCGTGCCGACGCCAGCACTTCGGTCGGCAAGGGCAGCGCCGTCGTCCGATCCTGCGCTACCCACTGCAGGCGGGTTTCGAAGAGCGCCGACTCCACCCCGGATTCCTGGTTCACCATCCGGCTGGCGATGTCGATCGCGCCGCCAGGGCTGACCGCGCGAATGCCGCTGCGGATGAAATAGATGTTGCCGGCGCGAAGTTCGCGCTTGAACAACACGCGGTCGGCCACAGGGAGAAGGCCAGGATCGCAGGCGCGCAGCTTCGATGGCGGCAGTCCCAGCCTGGCTGCGATGTGAGCCTGTGCATCGCTCGCCCTGGACAGGTAGAACTGGACGTTGAGGTGCCCCCACTGGTCGCATTCCCACGGATTGATGGCACCACGCCCGGTGATGAAGGTCTCAGCGCTCACAGCGCGCTCTCCGGCAGCAGGCGTTCCAGCGCCGCAGCGAGCACGGCGGGATCCAGCGGCGTCGAACGGCGGGCGTCGAGATCCATGTTGACGGTGTAGACCTTCGACGTCATCGCCACCTGCCCGCTCTCGACATTCGTCAGCCGATGGTAGAAGGTCAGGCGCTTTGCACTGGCTTCGACGACACCGCTGTCCATGCGCAGCAGGTCGCCGGCGCGCAGTTCCCTCAGGTAGGCGATCTCCTGCCGCACCGCTGCGGGCGCCTGTCGGCGCTCGCGGATGAAGGATGGCGTGATGCCGATGAAGGCCATCACGTGCCAGGCGGCGTCCGAAACCTTGGACACGTAGAACTGCACGTTCATGTGGCCAAGGTGGTCGCACTCGCCGGGCGCAACGCGGCCCAGGTGGGTTTCGATGAACAAGGTGGCTCCCGTCAGAGATGCAGGCTCAGTTCGGCTTGAAGTTCGACTCGGTCGCGATACGCCGCCACTTCGCGAGGTCGGCTTGCACCGTCGATGCCAGCTCGCTCGGCGTGCTGCCGGCAGGTTCCTGGTACAGCGTCACCAGGCGCTCGCGCAGGTCCGGCTGCGCCATGATGCGAGCCACTTCGGCGGACAGGCGCGAGACGATCTCCGGTGGCGTCCCCGCCGGCGCCAGCAGGGCTGTCCAGCTGCCCAGCGTGATCCCCTTGATGCCCACTTCCTCCAGGGTGGGAACGTCCGGCAACAGCGGCGAGCGGCTGCCCTGCAGCACTGCCAGCGGGCGGAGCTTGCCGGCCTTGATGTGCTGGATCCCCACGAACGGGTCGACCACCGCGTCGACCTCCCCGCCGAGAACGGCATTCAGCTGGGGACCGGTGCCCTTGTACGGCACCACCGTCATGTCCGCCTGCAGCGCCTGCTTGAACTGTTCGCCGATCAGGCGCAGCAGCGAGGTCCCGGCGCCGAAGCTGAAGCGCCCCGGCCGGCTGCGCGCTTCGGCAGCGAACTCCTGCAGGGTGCGGACCGGAAGCGCCGAGTTGACAACCAGGACGCCGTTCAGATGGACCATCAGCGAAATCGGCGCGAAGTCCTTGACCGGGTCGTAGGGTACCTTCTGCAGAATCGGCGCCAGTGTCAGGGGGCTCGCTGCCGTCATGAGCAGGGTATAGCCGTCGGGCGCGGCTCGTGCCACCGCACTGGTGCCGACGATGCCGTCGGCCCCCGGCATCGATTCCACCACGAAACTCTGCTTGAGCGACTCGGACAGCCGGGGCGCGACCAACCTGGCCAACACGTCCGTGCTCCCTCCGGCGCCGAATGGCACGACGATGCGCACCGGCTTGGCGGGATAGGGCTGCGCGCCAGCCGTGAAGGATGCCAGGGCGAGCGAGCCGCACAAGGCAAAGCGCCGTATCGCTTTCCCGAGGAGAGTGAATGCCCGTGTCATGCGATGTTCTCCGGTCGTTTGGTTGATGATCGGCGTGCGGTGCCCCTATTCGGCCTTGATGCCGGCCGTCTTCACGGTTGCCGCCACCGAAGCCATTTCCGCCCGGTGTGCGGCCGCCAGCGACTCGGCGTTGCCCGGTCGCGGATCGAAGCCGATGGCGCGAATCTTTTCCATGACGGCGGGGTTGCTCAGGATGGAGAACAGCTCGTTGGACAGGCGTGTATGGACGTCCTTCGGAATCCCCGCAGGCGCGTAGAACGCAATCCAGGCCGTATAGGCCACTCCCTTCACGCCGCTCTCCATCACGGTTTCCAGGTCCGGTGCCGACGGCGAGCGCTGCGCACCGGTCTGCGCGAGGGCGCGCAGTCGCCCGGCCCGGACATTGGGCAGGCTGGTGGAAAGCGGCTCGCACACGACGTCGAGCTGCCCTCCCATCAGGTCCGTCAGGGCTTGCGCGGAAGACTTGTAGGGGACCCGGCGCAGATCGACGCCTGCAGCGGCCTTGAAGAGTTCGGTGCACAGCAGTGCCGAGCTCGTGCCCGAGCCGTAGTTGAGTTTGCCTGGCGCGGCTTTGGCTGCCTTCACCAGTTCGCCTACCGACTTCAGGGGTGAGGCGGCCGGCACGACGAGGGCGAAGGGCGCGTCGGCCGCCATCGCGAGCGGCACCAGGTCCTTCAGCGGATCGATGGGAAAGCTGGCATAGAGAAAGGCGTTCGCCGCCACCGTCGTGTTCGAGCCGACCAGCAGCGTGTACCCGTCAGGCGCCGCCCGCGCTGCTGCGGCCACGCCCAGCACACCACCGGCACCGGCCCGGTTGTCGATGACCACGTTCTGGCCAAGCCGCTCGCCCAGCACTTGCGCCACCAGCCGGGCCAGGTTGTCGGTGCTGCCACCGGCGCCCTGGGGAACGATCATCTGCAGCGGCTTGGTGGGCCAGCTCTGGGCTGCCGCCGTCACGGGCTGCACCAGGCAGGCGAGGATCGGCAGGATGGACGCAAATTTCAGGAAGTTCATGCAGGTCTCCAGGGAGGGTGGCTTGAGTCAAGACGGGCCAGCCATGGGCCGGCCGAGGGAACAGCGCGTGCGGCGCTGAATACAATTCATGCGGACCGAATCGTCGTGTCCGTTGGAGGCCCCATGACCGAAACCGCGGTGCTTGTCAGCCGCCGGGATCTCGTGTGCGAGATCACCCTCAACCGTCCTGCACATCGCAACGCGATGTCGCCGGAGCTGCTGGGTCCCTTCCAGCAGGTGATAGACCAGGTCAAGGCCGATCGCGAGATCCGCTGCGTCGTCATCACCGGCAGCGGCGCCAGCTTCTGCTCCGGGGCCGACTTCCGCAGCAGCCTGCTCGACCTGGGCGACCAGTTGCCGGCAGATGCCGCGTACGCCATCTACCGCCCCTTCCTGACCATCCTGGACGTCGCGGTGCCGGTGATCGCCGCCATGAATGGCCATGCGATCGGCGGCGGCTTCGGCCTGGGCCTGGTCTGCGACCTGCGCGTGGCGAACCGCGAGGCGCGATACGGGGCGAATTTCGCCCGGCTGGGCGTGCATTCGGGGATGGCCGTCAGCTACCTGTTGCCGCGCATCACCGGGGTGCCTCGCGCGGCCGAACTGCTGTTCACCGGGCGGGTGTTTTCCGGCGTGGAGGCCGCCGAGATGGGCATCGCCAACTACGCGGTGGAACCCGGCGAGGTGCTGTCGAAGTCGCGCGAACTCGCGGCCGAGATCGCGGCTTGTGCGCCCGCCGCTGTTCGCATGATGAAGCGCAGCCTCTACCGGGGCCTGAACTGGGACCCGAGGTCGGCCGGGGAGATCGAAGCGTTCGCGCAGTCGCGCACCCTCGAAATGGCCGACGCGAAGGAAGGCGTGGCCGCACTGCTGGAAAAGCGCCAGCCGCAGTTCCGCGGTGTTTGACGGCTGGTGCGCCGCCGCGTGGGCGAGGGTGGACCGCAAGCTGTCGGCCATGCCCTTCAACTCCCGCCGTTGCGATCCGATGTCACGCCGGCCGCCACGAGCGCTGCCACCTCCGCTTGCGAGTACCCGGCTTCCCGCAACACCTCGGCGCTGTGCTCGCCGAGCCGCGGCGGCAGGCGGCGGACGGACAGCGGCGTGCGCGACCAGTGCGAGGCCGGTCGCAGGCTGACCACCGTGCCCTCCGTCGGGTGCTGGTGGCGTTCGAAGAAGCCCACGGCCTTCAGGTGGGGATCCTCCAGCAGCGACTCCAGCGAATGCAACGGCCCCGCGGGGATGTCCTCCTTTGCGAGAAGCTCCAGCCATTGCGCCGTGGTGCGCGTGCGGAAGGTGGCATCGAGGAACGCATACACCTCGGTGGAATGGTCGGTGCGGGCCTGCAGGGTGGCGAATCGCGGGTCCTGCATGCGGGCGCCGTCCCCAATGCTTTCCAGCAATGCGCGCCACTGCTGGTCGTTGATCAGGAAGGCGCAGATGTAGCCGTCCAGAGTGCGGAACGGCCGCCGCTCGTGACTGAGGTGGCGTGGGTAGCCCGGAGGGCCCAGCGGTGGCTCGAAGCTTGCACCCATGAGGTGGTCGCCGAGCACGCCCTGCACGAGCGACTCGAACATCGGCACCTCGATGGCCTGCCCCTCGCCGCTGCGAAGCTTGTGGACCACTGCGCCGAGCACCGCATTCACCAGGCAGATCCCCGAGTAGCGGTCGGCCATCGCCATCGGGATGTAGCGCGGCCCCTCCGCGCCGGCACGCTCGAACAGGCTGGGGATGCCGGACATGCCCTGCATCAGGTCGTCGAGCGCTGGCCTGGCCGCATAGGGGCCGTCCTGGCCGAAGCCGACGGCGCCGACGTACACGATGCCCGGATTGACCTTGGACACGTCCTCGTAGCCCAGACCGAGCCGGGCCATCGCCCGCGGCCGCACACTGTAGACGAAAACGTCGGCGCGGGCCGCCAGCCTGAGCACGGCGTCGCGCCCGGCGGGCTGCTTCACGTCGAGCACCACGCCGCGTTTGTTCCGGTTGTTCTGCTGAAAAAAGCCGCCCATTCCCGGGCTTCGCGCCGGACCGATCGCCCGCACCACGTCGCCGTCGGGCGGCTCGATCTTGATCACGTCCGCACCCATGTCCCCGAGGATCTGCGTGGCGAACGGACCCATCAGGTAGGCGGTCATGTCCAGAACCGTGATGCCGTGCAGGGGGGGCATGGGCGATGGCGTGGGTGGTTGGTTGCTGGCTTGGTCGCTCATCGGGAGGTCGCGGCAACCACCGCCTGCCAGGCCCCGGGCGCGCCGGCGTCCCGCAGGGCCTGCACCAGGGTCCGCGACCACCACGCTTCTGCTCCATGCTCGTCGCGCCAGGCCAGCAGCCTGCGCGTGCTCTGGTGCAGCGGATGTTCGGCGGTCACGCCGATCGCACCGTGCAGCTGGTGGGCGATGCGTGCGCCCAGGCCTGCGGCCTCCCCCGCACGCATCTTTGCTGCGGCCAGCGCAGGGATCGCCCAGGGTCCGTCGGGGGTCTGGGCGGCAGCGCGTACGGCCACACGCGCCGCGGACACTTCTTCGGCCAGTTGCGCCAGCTGGTGCTGCACCGACTGGAACTGTCCGATGGTGCGGCCGAACTGCACCCGCTCGCTGGTGTACGCCAGGCTCAGGTCCAGGATGCGCCGGCAAGCGCCGGCGATCTGCGCCGCGCGCAGCAGCGCAGCGCGGCCTTTCACGTCCGCAGCCCGCCGCCCGGGCAGGCGGTGGCAGCGGATGCCGGCTTGCGCCAGCGCCAGCTTGTGGCAGGTGATGTGGTCGCGGGGATCCCCGGCCGGCGCCCGGCCGGGCTTTGCAGCGTAGGTCCTTCGCGGCAGGAACAGCAGCCAGGCATCGTCGCCTTCCCCCGGGCCGACCAGGACCACGCCGGCGGCAGCCGCCCCCCAAGGGACCGCGCGCTCGTCGACGGTGACGTGGCCAGCCGCGGCTGCCGAGGCGAGATTGGTCGACGTGAGCGCCAGTCCCACGGGACCCTTCGGCGGCGGGGCGTCCGCGTTGTCAAGCAGCCAGCCGGCCAGCACACTTTCCGGCAGGGGCAGCGGCACGTTGAACTCGCCCGCAACTTCGGCCAGGGCGCAAGCGTCGAACCAGTCGCCGCCCGCGCCCCCCCGGTCCTCGGGCACCAGCAGTTGGGCGGGGGCCAACTCTTCGATGTGCTGCCAGAGCGCTTGCGGCCACTCACCGGCCTCGGCCGCGCCGACCACGGCTGTGGCGCAGCGCTGCGCGAAAAGGCGCTCGGCCGCTTCGGCCAGGGGGCGGGCGAGGTCGCTCATTTGCCTTGCAGCTTCTTGGCAATCATGTTTCGCAGCACTTCGTTGGTGCCCCCGCGCAAGTTGTAGGTGGGTGCGAGCGGCAGTGCGTCCGCCAGCAGCTGCGCAAGCGCCTCGTCGCCGGCGAGCCGGTCATCGGCAACCATCGCCTCGCGCACGGCTTCGATCGCCTCGCGCTCGAAGTTCGTTCCAAGGTCCTTCACCATCGCAGCCTCGATGGCCGGCGACTGCCCGGCCCCAAGCGCGCTCCACACGCCAAGGCTCATATTGCGCAAGGTCATGAGGCGCGCCAGCAGCCGGCCGCCGGCAATGTCGCCCGGCGCCGCCGCCCCCGCCAGCACGAGCTCCAGGCAGCGTTCGATCAGCGGCATGGTGCTGAGGAAGCGCTCGGGACCGCTGCGCTCGTAGGCCAGTTCGCTGGTAACCTGCTTCCAGCCGTCGCCGGCGTTGCCCACCAGGAACTCGGCGGGCACCCGCACACCGTCGAAGAGCACCTCATTGAAGTGATGGCTGCCGTCCAGCATGCGGATCGGGCGGATGGTCACGCCGGGTGCCTTCAGGTCGACGATCAGCTGGCTGAGGCCGGCATGACGAGCCCCCGGATCGGGTGGGACGGTGCGGCACAAAACGATGGCGTAGTGGCACAGGTGGGCGCCGCTGGTCCAGACCTTGCGCCCGTTGAGCACCCAGGCCCCCCCCACCAGCTCGGCACGGCTGCGTACGGAGGCCAGGTCGGAGCCGACATCGGGCTCGCTCATGCCGATGGCGAAATAGGTCGTCCCGGCAGCGATCCGCGGCAGGAACTTCTGGCGCTGGGCCTCGCTGCCGAAGCGCATGAGCAGGGGAGCACTCTGGCGCGCGGCGATCCAGTGCGCACCCACCGGTGCGCCGGCGGCCAGCAATTCCTCGTTGATGGTCAGCGTGTCGAAGGCGTTGCCGCCTCGCCCGCCATAGCGCGTGGGCCAGTGGTAGCCGATCCAGCCGCGCTCGCCGAGTCGCCGGCTGAACTCCGGATCGATGCCCTCCGTCCAGGAGTTGCAGCGCGCCGCAATGCGGCCGCAAGCAATCTCTGCCGCGACGAACTGCCGCACCGCACGGCGCAGAGTGGCTGTGCCGGCACCCACAGAGGGCAGCGCGAATTCAGGTTGAAGAAACAGCATGCGGCAGGCGTGATGCGGGCTGGGTGGGGCGGGGTCGGACCCGGTGACGCGATCGGGGCCGGCGGCTGGCGCATCATGCACCGAAACAGGTATCCTGCCAACTGTTAGTTTGGCTTCTCCGGCTCTTCAACCCAACCGAGGTTCCATCCATGTCCAATCGTTCGCTCGACGATCTCAACCCAGGCGACGTATTCAAGAGCTACGGGCGCACCGTGACCGAAACCGACATCGTCAACTTCACCTGCCTGGCCGGCCTGAAGCTGCCGATCTTCATCAACGAGGAGTTCGCCAGGAAGCACACGCAGTTCGGCGGCCGCATCTGCCCCGGTTTGCTGACGGCCAGCATCGCTGCCGGGATGATGGAGGAGATTCTCGGGCCGGCCACCATTGCCGCGCTGGAGCTTACCGACTTCAAGTTCACGGTGCCCGTGCGTCCCGGCGACACGCTGCGCGCCGAGATCACGGTCGAGGGCAAGAAGAATCTCTCCGACGGCAAGCGGGGGATCATGAGCGGGCGGGTCCGCGTGTTCAACCAGCGCGCCGAGCAGGTGTTCGAATTCGGTGAAAAGCTGATGATGCGCCGCGGCCGGGTCGACGACCTGGTCTGACCGCGACAGGTCAGTCGCACGCCCGCGGCACCATCAGCGCGTCCAGCGCCAGTGCGCCCTCGCCGCGCGGAAGAACGAGGAGCGGGTTGATGTCGATGCTCTCCAGGACGTCGCCATGACGCGCGGCATACACGGACAGCGTGGCGATGGCTTCGGCGAGTGCCTCCTCGTCGGAAGGGGGCTGGCCACGCAGCCCGGTCAGAAGAATGCGGCCCTTGACATCCTCGATCATGGCCCGGGCCTCCCCCACGCCGAAGGGCGCAACGCGGAAGGCGACATCCTTGAAGGCCTCGACGAAGATGCCGCCCAGACCGAACATCACGACCGGGCCGAAGACCGGATCACGGACCATGCCCAGGATGGTTTCGACGCCGTTGCCAGCCATGCGGGCGACGATCACGCCGTCGAGCCGGGCTTGTGGCGCATTCTGCCCGGCGCGCTGGATCAGCGTGCGGAAAGCCGCGCGCAGGCCGGCTTCGTCCTGAACGCCGACGATCACGCCACCGATCTCGCTCTTGTGCGGGATGTCGGCCGAGGCGATCTTCAGCACCACGGGGTAGCCGATCTTCGCCGCGCACCGGGCCGCGGCGTCCTCGGATGGAGCGACGAGTTCCCGAACCACCGGGATGCCCGCGCTGGCGAGGACGGCTTTGGCCTCCACCTCGTTGACGGCATGCCGCGGCGGCGCGAGCGCCGCGGCCGGCAGGGGCGGCGGGGCCGACCGGTTCCGGATGCGTCGCGCCTCCTGCGCGAAGTACACCAATGCACGGGCGGCGCGCACGGCCCGGGTGGGCTCGTCGAACAACATCACCCCGGCGGCCTCGTAAAGCTTGCGCACCTCCGGCGTAGCGAGCATGGAGACGATCACCGTGCGATCGGGGTAGCGGGCCAGCACCTTCTGCAGCTGGACCAGCAGCGCGCTGCTGAGGGTCAGCACCTGCCCCACGCTGGACAGGAAGGCCACGATCAAGTCGTACCCGCCTTCCTCCAGCATGAGCTCGAAGTTCCTCTCGAAAAGGGTGAGGTCGTTGACCAGCTGCGCAGTCATGTCCACGGGGTTGCGCGGGCCGCAGAACGGAAGGATCTCCTTCAGCCGCCGCTGCGCGTCCGCCGGCATGGGGGCCACGTCCAGCCCGCACTCCGCGGCCACGTCGGCCATCAGCGCCCCGACGCCGCCGGAAACGGTGAGCAGGCCCAGCCTGCGGCCCGCGGGTTGCGACGTCGACAGCGAGCACGCGTAGGCCACGTCGAAGAGTTCGTCGATGCTGCGCGCGCGGTAGGCGCCATACTGCCTGAACAGCCCCTCGTAGACCTGGTCCGACCCGGCCAGCGAAGCGGTGTGGGAAGCCGCCGCTTGCGCACCGGCGTCGGAGCTGCCCACCTTCATGAGCACGATGCGCTTGCCGTTGGAGCGCGCCAGATCCAGCGCGGCGATCAGCCGTTCCTTGTCGGTCGCCGCCTCGATGTACCCGACGATCACATCCGTGCCCGCGTCCTGCGCGAAGTGGGCGACGCAGTCCGCGAAATCGACGTCGCTCTGGTTGCCTGTGGTGATCCAGAGGTTCAGCCCCAGACCGCGCTGGCGGATCAGGGACAGGCAGTAGCCGCCGAAGGCACCGCTCTGGCTGACCAGGCTGATGCGGCCCGGCAGGAGCCCGAATCCCGCGGCGCTGGGTGTGAAGGTGCCGAGGATGCGCCGCCTGACGTTGATCACGCCCATGCAGTTGGGGCCGACGACCCGCATCCCGGTTCGCCGCGCCAGTGCGGTGATCTCGCGCTGCCATTCGGCGCCGGCGCCGCCGACTTCCGCGAACCCCGAACTCAGAACCACCGCTGCGCGGACACCGTGGCCGGCGCAGTCCTGCAACGCCGCCAGCACCGCCGGAGCCGGGACCGCGACGATGGCGAGGTCCACCGCGCCAGGCACTGAAGACGCCGTGGGAAACGCCGGCAGGCCCTGGATCGCGGCCGCCTTCGGGTTGATGGGATACAGCGGCCCGTCGAAACCGCTGCTCTTGAGAAAGTCGAGTGGCCGACCGCCAATCTTCGCGGGATCCGAAGACGCCCCATAGATCGCGATCGCACGGGGGTGGAAGAGCGGGTCCAGGGACGCGCGAGGGATCTGGGGAGCGGAGCTCATCGCGCGGTCAGTGAATCGACATGCCGCCGTCTGCGCCGATCAGCTGCCCGGTGACGTAGCTTGCGCCTTCGGAGGCCAGGAAAACCCATACCGGCGCGATCTCCTCGGGTTCGGCCCACCGGCCCAGGGGCACGCGCGCCAGATAGGTGTCCTTGAAGCGCGGGTCGGTACGGATGGTCTCGGTCATCGGGGTCGCAGCCCCTGGGGCGACACAATTGACCAGGATGTTGTAGCGCGCCAGCTCGCGCGCTGCCGACTTGGTGAAGCCGATCAGCCCGGCCTTGGCCGAGCCGTAGTTGATCTGGCCGATGGTCCCCAGGATACCGGCGGTGGAGATGGTGTTGATGATCCAGCCGCGCCGGCGCTCCATCATGCCGCCGACCACTGCCTGCAGGCAGTTGAAGCTGCCGGTCAGGTGCACGGCCAGCACCTGGTCCCACTCCTGCAACGTCATCTTGTGGAGCATCGCGGTCCGGGTGATGCCGGCATTGTTGGCCAGCACATCCACCGGGCCGAGCCGGTCCACCGTGGCGGCGACCATCGCGTCGACGGCGGTGCGGTCGGAAACGTCGCAGCGCAGCGCCGTGGCCTGACCTCCGTCGCCGCGGATCGACTGCGCCACCTGTTCGGCCGTTTCCAGGTTCCAGTCGACGACCGCCACCTTGGCGCCTTGTGCCCCATAGGCACGCGCCACCGCCGCTCCGATGCCCTGGCCGCCCCCGGTGACGATCGCCACCTTGCTCTCGAGTGCCCTGCCGTTGAACATGCTGTGATCTCCTTGTCGCGTCTCGGCCACCGGCCGTCGCCGCACGGCCCGCATCAGGCCGCGTTTGGCGACCAAACTGTTGTTTGTTAGACTTGAACAATGCCACAGACATGGCGCGCGCGCCAGTTCTAACCTCGAGGTCCCATGATCGACCTGGTCCGCAAGCTCGACGACCTGAGCGACGAGCAGCGCATGCTGCGCGACGCCGGCGCAGACTTCTTCGCTGGCGAGGCAGAAGGCCGTCGGCTGCGGGAGTGGCGCGGGCGATCGCCGGGCTACGATCTTGCGCGCTGGCGCGAGATGGCCGGACTGGGCTGGCTCGGACTGTGCACCCCGGAGCGCTATGGCGGCAGCGGCTGCGGTCTGGCGCAGGCCGTGCAGCTGCTCGAGCAGTGCGGCCGTGCCTTGGCGCCCGAGCCCCTGGTCGGCGGCGCGCTGCTGCCCGCCTGGCTACTCCTGGGCGGCGGCAATGAGGCGTTGCGCGCGTGCTGGCTGCCGGCGATGGCGCGCGGTGAGAAAACGCTGGGGGTGGCTTGGCAGGAAGGTGAGCACGACCAGACCGCCCGGGCCGAGCACGTGCGCGCCACGCCGCACGGGGGCGGCTTCATCCTGGACGGTACCAAGCGTTTCGTGGCGGCGGCCGGCGCCGCCGCTGGCTACATCGTGTCAGCACAGGCGCCGCAAGGGCCCGTGCTGGTGCTGGTCGAATCCGGGCGGCCCGGCTTGGCGCTGGGTGAACGGCCGCGGGTCGACGGCGGCTTCTGGGGGGAACTGCAGTTCGAAGAGGTCGCAGTGGCCGCGGAGCAGATCCTGGCCGGCCCGGTGGAGGCCGACGCCGTGCTGCAGCGGGCGCTGGACCTGGCGCGCATCGCCACTGCCGCCGAATTGCTGGGCGTCATGGGCCGCGCGCTCGACAGCAGCGTGCAATACATCGCCGTGCGCGAGCAGTTCGGACGCCCGGTGGGCAGCTTCCAGGCCTTGCAGCACCGGGCGGTCGACCTGCTGATCCAGGTCGAGCTCACACGCGCCGTCGTTGCGCGATCCGCGGAGGCGGCGGATGGCGCAGCGGGTGATCTGCGACGACTGGCCCTCGCCGCCAGCCAGGCCAAGGCGCGCGCCTCGGCCGCGGCGCTGGCGGTCACCAAGGGATGCATCCAGCTGCATGGCGGCATCGGCTACACCGATGAATGCGCGATCGGCCTCTACCTCAAGAAGGCCATGGTGGGCGCCGCCTGGCTGGGCGGCGCAGGGTGGCACCGGCGCCGCTACAACGACATGGGACCGATCTCCGGCGGTGGCGAGACCGCGCCTGGAGCGATCGGGGGCGGCAGGCCATCGATCTCACACGAGGAGTTGCGGCGCTGGATCGTCGACAACTTCCCGCCGCAATGGCGCTTTCCGCCCAACCGGCTGAGCCTGCGCGAGACGCGGGAGTGGCACGCCCGGCTCCATGGCCGCGGCTGGGCCGCGCCGAACTGGCCCACCGAACATGGAGGCATGGGGCTGAGTGCGTTTGAGCAGGTCGCGCTCCAATCCGAGTTCGACCGGCATGGCATCCATATCGCACCCAATATGGGGATCGTGATGCTTGGCCCGCTGATCATCCGTTACGGCACCGAAGCACAAAAGCGCGAGATCCTGCCACGCATTCTGTCCGGCCAGGTGCTCTGGTGCCAGGGCTATTCGGAGCCGTCCGCCGGTTCCGATCTCGCCAGCCTGCGCACCAGTGCCGTAGCCGACGGCGACGATTTCATCGTCAGCGGCCAGAAGATCTGGACTTCCTTCGCGCACGAGGCCGACATGATCTTCCTGCTGGTGAGGACGGACCCGCGGGCCAGGAAGCAGGACGGCATCAGCTTCCTGCTGGCGGACATGCGCAGCCCGGGCATCACGGTCAAGCGCATCCGCAACCTGGGCGGGGGCGCCGAGTTCTGCGAAGTGTTTTTCGACAACGTGCGCGTGCCGCGCTCCAACCTGGTGGGCGCATTGAACCAGGGCTGGACGATGGCCAAGTCCTTGCTCGGTTCGGAACGCATCATGATCGGCAACCCTCGCGGCGTGCGCGCACCTCTTCTGCAATTGCGCGAACTGGCGCGGGCCAGCGGGCTGGAGCAGGACGCGGCTTGGCGCGCGCGCCACGACGAGCTGCAGCTTGACGTCGACGACCTCGATGCACTCTTCGTCCGCTGCGCCGACGTGCTGCGTCGAGGCCTCGAACTGGGCCCGGAGGTGTCGATGCTGAAGATCTGGGCGACGGAGGCGCAGCAACGTGTGGCCGACCTGATGCTCGAGACCGCCGGCGAAAGCGGCGTCGCCGACGCTTCGCTCGCCCTGCCCGGCGGGGCGCTGCACCCCGCGAACGTCTTCTTCTCGGCGCGTCCGGCCACCATCTATGGCGGCAGCAACGAGATCCAGCGCAACATCCTGGCCAAGGGCGTGCTTGAGCTGCCGGGCTGACCCTGTCCGGAGAACGCCTGCCCTGGACAGCCACCCGAATGAGCGACTCCCCGTGGAGAACGATCCAATGAACGAAGACACGCCCACCGGAGACTGGACGCGCGGGCCGGGCCCCGACGCGGTGTTCGCGCAGTTCATCGCGGCAGGCGAGTTCCGCATCCAGCGCTGCGAGTCGTGCCACGGCCATGTTTTCTACCCGCGCTTGGCGTGCAGTCACTGCGGCAGCGTCGAGCTGCGCTGGGTCCGCCCGAGCGGGCGCGGCGTGGTGCACGCCGTCAGCATTGTGCACCGCCGCAGCGAGCAGGGCGGGCCGTACAACGTGGTTCTGGTCGACCTGCAGGAGGGGCCGCGCATGATGGGCCGCGTCGACGGCCAGCCGCACGACTCCATTCGCATCGGCCTGCGCGTCAAGGCGCGCGTGGGTTCGGCGGCGACCGGCGAGCCCTGCGTCGTGTTCGATGCAGCCGGAGATGCCGATGCGGGGGCCGGACCATGAGCGGCGGCATTCGCGGGAGCGCGGCGATCGTCGGCGTCGCCCTGGCGGGGCTCGGCGAAGCGCACGCGCGCAGCTCGGAAGAGATCGCCATCGAGGCGAGCGTGAAGGCGCTGGCCGAAGCAGGGCTCACGACGCGGGACGTCGATGCGGTGTTCGGTGCGCTTCCTGGCAACTCGAATCCGCTGTCGGCGTTGCTGATCGCCGAGGCGCTCGGCATCCAGCCGGCCTTCACCGACAACAGTCGCACGGGCGGCTCGGCCTTCCTGTCGCACACGTTGACCGCGGCGCTGGCGCTGCGGGAGGGGCTGTGCGAAACCGCGCTGATCTTCTACGGCAGCAACCAGCGCACGGCGTCGGGCAAGCTCGTCTCCTCCGTGCAGCCATTCACGTACGAGGCGCCGTACGCGCCCCTCTTCCCGGCCACGTCGTATGCGCTGGCGGCGTCGCGCCACATGTACGAGTACGGCACCACCCGTGAGCAACTTGCGGCCGTCGCCGTGGCGGCGCGCGCCTGGGCGAACCTCAATCCCGAGGCGTTCGCGCGGGGCCCGCTGACCGTGACCGACGTGCTCGCCTCGCGCATGGTCTCCAGTCCGCTGACGGTGCGCGACTGCTGCCTTGTCACGGACGGCGGCGCCGCCCTGGTGATGACACGGGCCGAGCGCGCGCGCCATCTGCCCAGAAGGCCGGTGTACCTGCTCGGCGCGGCGGCGGCGACGACGCACATGAACATCGTCGCCATGCCCGACCTCACGCGCACCGCAGCGACTGACTCGGGGCGCCGCGCACTGGACATGGCGGGTTTCGCGGTCGCGGATATCGACGTCGTTGAACTCTACGACGCCTTCACCATCAACACCATCCTCTTCCTCGAGGACCTCGGCTTCTGCGCCAAGGGCGAGGGCGGGCCGTTCGTGGAGAGCGGCGCCATCGCTCCGGGCGGCAGCCTGCCGGTGAACACGAACGGCGGCGGGTTGTCGTGCGTGCATCCAGGCATGTACGGCATGTTCACGCTGGTGGAGGCCGTGCGTCAGCTGCGCGGCGAGGCGGGCGAGCGGCAAGTCCCCGGCGCGCAGCTCGCGCTGTGCCATGGGAACGGCGGAGTTCTTTCGAGCCAGATCACCAACGTGCTGGGCACCGAGGCGACGCTATGAGGCACCCGCAGTTCGAGCCATCGAAGATGTCCGCCATCATCCCTGAAGCCTTCTTTCCGTCACTGGGTATCGAGACGACCGCCGTCGCCGGCGTGAAGGCACTGCGCGTCGGCACCGGGCCGACGCTGCTGCTGCTGCATGGCGGCACCGGCTCCTGGACGCACTGGGTGCGCAACATCGAGCCGCTGGCGCGTCACTTCAGCGTGGTCGTACCTGATCTGCCGGGCATGGGCGAGTCGCTCGACGTGCCGGCCGACGCGGACCTGGACGGCTACGGCAGCTACCTCGAAGCCGCAGTGCATGGCGGGCTGGTGCGAGCGGGCGCGCCTTTTGCCGTGGCCGGCTTCTCCTGGGGCGGCGTCATGGCCGCGTGGCTCGCGGCGCGGCTGCCCCGGCAGGTGTTCGCCGCCAGCCTGCTGGCCCCGGGCGGCTTTCCCCCGGGGGCGTGGCACCGGCCGCCGCTGCGACCGGTGCCGACCGGCTCGAGCGATGACGACGCCGACGCGATCCATCGCGCCAATCTCGGGATGATGATGATCTCGGACCCCGCGCGCATCGACCCGCTGGCGGTGGCGATGCAACGCCGCAACCATTCGATGACCCGCTTCAAGTCGCGCTTCCTCGGCTACCGCGATACGCTCGGGCCGAGTCTGGCGCGGGTGCGCTGCCCGGTGCTCGCCATCCTGCCCGAGCGCGACCCGCTGCCGCAGCCCGACACGGCCGCGCGTGCGGAGTACCTGCGCCGCATGGCGCCGCAGATCGAGTGCCGCATCGTTCCCGATGCCGGCCACTGGGTGGCCTACGAGGCGCCCGGGCCGGTGAACCGGCTGCTCGTCGAATTCACGGGGCGTCATGCCCCCGTGCGGACGCGCTGACAGGGCTACATCCGGAAGGTGGCGAATTCGGTGGGCCGGGCGGGAACGCGGCCGGCCATGTCAAGGAGCTGCGCAAGTATCGTGCGCGTGTCCTCGGGCTCGACCACCATGTCGCACCAGAGTTGCCGCGCCCAGTTGAGCGCGCCAGCCTCCTCGTCAGGCGCATCGGCCGATGCCGATGCCCTTGCACCCGGCCACATCAGCAGCGCGTTCGGCTTGAACGAACGGCCGCCCAGCGCGTAATAGGCGGCGCCGTGGACGCTCCCGGTGATGACGGTGAACTTCGGCACGTCGGCATTGGCCGTGGCGTTGAGCAGCTTGGCGCCGTGCTTGCCAACGGTTTCCTGCCCATGCCGGTCGCTCGCGGCGAATCCGGGGGAGTCGGCGAGGAATACCAGCGGGATGTCGCGCTGCGCACAAAGTTCGATGAAGTGCGCTCCCTTGGCACCGGCCTGCGCCGAGAGTTCGCCGTTGCCCGCGATGATCCCCACCTCGAAGCCCTCGATGCGCGCGAAACCGCATACCAGCGTGGGACCGTGCAGTTGCTTGAACTCCTGGAACCGGCCCGCGTCGACGAGCCGCGCGAGCATCTCGCGGCAATCGGCGCGCCCGGCGTCGCCGCCACCCCTGTCCCCAGCCAGCTGCGTCTGATCCACGCACGGCCTCTCGGCCTCGGCGCGCGTCCACCGCAGCCGCGGCGGCTCGCCCAGGTGCTCGACGATCTGGCGCGTGATCGACAGCGCGTGCGCATCGTCGTCGGCGATGTGGTCGGTGACGCCGCTCACCTTGCTGTGCATCTCGGCGCCGCCGAGCGGCTCGATGTCGACCACCTCGCCGGTGGCCGCGAACACAAGCTGCGGACTGCCCAGGAACATGGCCCCCTGGTTGCGGATGATCACCACCTCGTCGCACAGCGCCGGGATGTACGCGCCGCCGGCGGTCGAAGGTCCGTGCACCAAGGCGATCTGCGCGATCCCCTCGGCCGACATCTTGACCTGGTTGTACATGATGGATCCAGCCTGGCCCTCGTCGGGAAAGATGTTCGCCAGGTCGGGCAGGAACCCTCCCCCGGACTGGACCATCGTGATGCAGGGCAGCCGGTGCTGCCAGGCGAAGAGCTGCGCGCGGGTGTGACGCTTCGTCGTCATGCCGAACATCGTGCCGCCCTTCACGGTGGCATCGTTGACGATCAGCATGCACCAGCGCCCGCAGACTTTGCCGACCCCCGTGATGATGGTGGCGCCAGGCGGCACGCCTTCGTACATGTCGGCACCGGCGAGCTGCCCGATTTCGAGGAAGGGCGATCCCGGGTCCAGCAGTGCCTCGATGCGCTCGCGCGGCAGCATCTGCCCGCGGCTGCGGTGCAGCTTCCGGGCCTTTTCGGTGCCTCCTAGCAAGGCTTCGGCGCGGCGCGTGCGCAGCAAATCGCGGGCACGCAGGTACGCATCGCCGCAGGGCTGGAGCTCCGGCGCGGCGGCAGATTTCTCGGATCCGGGCTGTTTCATGACTGACTGGGCTGGTAACACGCGCGTTGGCTGCACTATACTCAGTCTAACAAATGTTTGGTCAGTAAAATGAGACGACCCTCCTTGCACCGGGATTCGCCATGAGCATCCTGCAGTCCGCAATAACGGCCAGTGCGGCGGAACTGCAGGCGAACCGCCAGGCATACGAAGGGCGCCTGGCCGACCTGCACGCCCGCCGCACCGCGGCCATTGGGGCCGGTTCGCCCGAGGCACGCCAGCTCTTGCGCGACGCGGGCCAGATGCTCGTGCGTGAGCGAGTCTTCGCACTGCTCGATCCGGGATCGCCGTTCCTCGAGCTGTGCCAGCTCGCCGGAGAAGACCTCTATGGCGAGGATCCGCCGGGTGCGGGTGTGGTGACCGGGGTGGGCATAATCGCGGGGCGTCCGTGCATGGTGATCGCCAGCGACGCCACCGTGAATGGGGGCTCCTACAACGCACACACCTGCAAGCGCCACGTGCGGGCGCAGCGCTTCGCCTGGCAGCACCGTCTGCCCTGCGTGACGATGCTGCAGCCGGGCGCGCGGGCCCCCGGCGACAAGCCGGGGGTGTTCGCCGATGAAGGCCAGTTCGGCTCCATCCTCTACAACCAGATGCGGATGTCGCGCGAGGGCATTGCCCAGGTCGCGAGCGTGCACGGGCCGGCGGCTGACAGCGCTGCATGGATCGCGGCGCTGTGCGACGAAGTGGTGGTGGTTCGCGACCGAGGCGCGCTGGCGTTCGGCGCTGCCCTGCCCCTGCCGACCGAGGCCGAACGGTCCAATCGCCAGCACGGCGTGACCGACCGGCTCGCCGAGAGCGATGCGCACGCCATCGCCATACTGCGCGACCTCATCGCACATCTCGGCGATCTGCCTCGCCAGCGGCGCGACGTGGCCGAACCCGTCGAGCCGCTGCACGATCCCCGCGAGATCCACGGCATCATCAGCGCCGACCCCCGCGTTCCGACCAACAACCGGGAGATCGTGTTGCGCCTGGTGGATGGCAGCGACCTGCACGAGTTTAAACCGGACTACGGGGACACGCTGATCACCGGGTTTGCGCGCATCAGGGGCTTCGAGGTGGGCATCCTGTGCAACAACGGCGTGCTGTTCTCCGAGAGCGCGATGAAGGCCACGCAGTTCATCGACCTGTGCTGCAGGCGAGACATTCCGCTGCTGTTCATGGCCGACATCAACGGCTTCATGGTCGGTCGCGAAGCCGAAGAGGCGGGAATCGCCAAGCACGGTGCGAAGATGATCACGGCCATGACCTGCGCCAACGTGCCCAAGTACACGCTGATCATCGGAGGCTCCTACGGCGCCGGCTATCTGGCGATGTGCGGGCGGGCGTTCAAGCCCAACGCGCTCATGATGTGGCCGAACGGCCGGGCCGCGATCATGGGCCCCGACCAGGCGGCGACGACCCTGGCAATGGTCAAGGACGACCAGCACAAGCGGGACGGGACGAGCTGGACCGACGCCGAACGCGAGGCCTACAAGGCGCCGGTTCGCAAGACCTTTGAGGATTTCGCCAATGCGTACAACTTCGCCCGCCATACCTGGTGCGACATGGTGATCGCGCCGACCGAAACGCGCGATGTGATGGCCCTGCTGCTTGACTTGGCCGGGCGCGTGCCGTCCGTACCCTCGCGCTTCGGCGTGTTCCGGATGTGACGGGAGAGCCGACACCGTGTTCAAGAAAATCCTGATCGCGAACCGGGGCGAGATCGCCTGTCGTATCGCCCGTACCTGCCGGCGCCTGGGGGTCGCGGTGGCGGGAGTGCATTCCAGCGCGGATCGCAACGCCCTCCATGTGCGCCAGATCGGCGAGTCGGTGGAGATCGGCGGCGCTCCCGCGTCGGGCAGCTACCTTCGCATCGAAGCCGTGATCGCCGCAGCCAGGGCGGTGGGCGCCGAGGCCATTCACCCGGGGTTCGGGTTCCTGGCCGAGAACGCCCCGTTCGCCCGCGCCGTCGAAGCGGCGGGGCTGGTGTTCATCGGCCCCACGCCGGAAGTCATCGAGCGCCTGGGCGACAAGGCCGCCGCGAAGCGCGAGGCGCATGCCGCAGGCGTCCCGATCATCCCTGGCAGTCAATCACCCAGTGTCGATGCGGCTGAAATCGCGGCTATCGTGCAACGCGTGGGCCTGCCTGTGATGCTGAAGGCTGCGGCGGGCGGAGGCGGCAAGGGCATGCGCGGCATCACCAGCCTCGCGGGACTCGACCAGGAAATCGAGTCCGCCATGCGCGAGGCCAGGAACTCCTTCGGCGAAGCCGGGCTGATCGTCGAAAAGCTTATCCGCGAGGGCCGCCACATCGAGATCCAGATCGCAGGCGACGGCCGTGGCCGCGTCATCCATCTGTTCGAGCGCGAATGCACCTTGCAGAGGCGGCACCAGAAGGTGATCGAGGAAGCTCCGGCGGCCAATCTCAGCGCGGAGATGCGGGACCGAATGGCCGCTGACGCGGTCCGCCTGGGCGAGCGGCTGAACTACCGCGGCGTCGGCACCGTCGAGTTCATCGTGGGGGACGCGGATTACCACTTTCTGGAAGTCAACCCCCGGCTCCAGGTCGAGCACCCGGTGACGGAGATGGTGACGGGGCTGGACATCGTCGAGATCATGCTGCGGGTCGCCAGCGGGGAAGGCTTGCCGGTGCAGCAGGGCGATGTCCGCCTCGGCGGCCACGCAGTCGAGGCGCGCATCTGCGCCGAAGACGCGGCCGCCGGCTTCCTCCCTTCCACCGGGAAGCTGTCATGGGTGAGCTTTCCTTCCACGGGGGTCCGGGTCGAAACGGGCGTGGAGAGCGGCATGGAGGTGACGCCCTATTACGACTCGATGCTGGCCAAGCTGATCACCCATGCGCCGGCGCGTGGCGAAGCGCTTGACCGGCTGAAGCGCGCCCTGGAAGAGACGGCAGTGTTCGGCGTCACCACGAACCTTGGCTTTTTGCGCCACCTCATCGACCTGCCCGAAACCCGCGCTGCGCGCTTCCATACCCGGCTGATCGACGAGCAGATCGCCGGCTGGTCGCTGCGAACCGCAGCGCACGACATGCACAGCCTGGCTGTCGCGGCGTGCCACTGGCTGCAGCTTGAGCGCCAAGGCGATGTGCGCAGCCCCTGGGCACGCTGGCAGGGCAGCGGCTGGCACCTGGGCGTCGATGGCGCTGGTCTGCCACCCGTCCCCAGCCTGCACGTCGAGACGGGCGACGGCGTCAGCGCCGCGATCCGTTTCGGCGCCGTGGAGTCCGACGGCAGCATGCTCGTGGGGGTGAACGACGCGCAGGTGCGGCTCCAGCTGCTCACGGCCGCGGGGGAGGCTGGATGCTTCCTGGCCGTCACGGACGTGCGGCGGGAGGTCATCCGGCTGCACCGGGACGGCGACATGCTTTACCTCCACGACCGCCGCGGCACGCACAGCCTGAAGGTCCTTCCGTACCTGTCGTACATCAGCATCTCCGCCCAGGCCAGCGGCGAGCTGAAGGCGCCGATGATGGGCCTGATCCTGAAGGTGAATGTCGCTCCGGGGGATCGGGTCGAAAAGGGCGCGGTCGTGGCCATCCTGGAATCCATGAAGATGGAGATGCGCATCGTCGCCGAGTGCACCGGCACGGTCATCTCCATCGATTGCCGGGCCGGACAGACCGTCGAGCGCAATGCGGTGGTCGCCGTCGTCACGCCCGATTGAGCGGGCGCCTTTTCAGGGCGCCGGCGTGCCGCGGCACTTGATCATCCGCATCGGCGTGTAGGTGATCGCCAGCGTGCCGTCCTGCTTGATGATCTGGTTGCGGGTGCGGACAAGGCCTCGTCCGGGGCGGCTCCTGCTCAGTCGCGATTCGATGACCTCGCACTCCACATGAAGGGTGTCCCCGGCGAACACGGGGTTGTGGACCTTCAGGTCCATTTCAAGGAAGGCATAGCCGGTGTGCTGCATGGTCGCGTGCACGAGCAGGCCTTCGGCGAACGTGTAGGCCAGCGCACCGGGTGCGACCCGGCCCTTGATGTCGGATTCGGTCCGCAGGAATTCCAGGTCGGTGAACAGGACCTCGGTCATGCCGGTGCAGGTACAGAAATTGACGATATCCGTTTCGGTAATGGTGCGGGCGACGGTGCGGAACCGGCGGCCCAGAGGCAGATCTTCGAAGTGGAGGCCGATGCCGAGCATTTCCATGGCGGAGTCCTTTTGCGGTAAATGATTCTGCGCCGGCGACGCGATGATGAACGTGGCGAGACCCGACACGCCATGCGTGCCGGCAAGCTTGTGAACTAGCGCGCCACCCGGTCCAGCAGCTGGTCGGGCAGTGCCGGATAGCCCGCATCTGCGGCGAGCGTCGGCAGCAGCTTGCCGTCAGGGCGGCGACTCAAGGTCGGCTGGATCCTCCGCAGCGGTCGTCTTCGCGTCGCGTTCAGGGCGCTGGCGACGTCGGGGCTCTCTGAGAGCAGGGCCAGGTTCGACAAGGTCGGGTACATGATCGTGCGGGTGCCTTGAGCGCATTCGGCCAGCGCATCGGCAGGGCGGACCCAGAAGGCGGCCACGGCCTCCGATCCGTCGTGCTGCGCCAGCTGTTCCGGCGGCGCCGGGGCAATGAAGAAGTGAGTATCGAAGCGCTTCGGGGAAACCGCCGGTGTGACCCAGTGGGCGTACGGCAGCATGAGGTCGACGGCGAGCTCCAGGCCTTCCTCGCACACCATGTCCGCAAAGCCGCTGCCCCCTCCCGCGATACCCTCCTGCCACTGCAGGCGCAGCGCGTCGAGCCGCTCACGCCCCAGCAGTGTCGCGACGCCGGCCTCCCGGGCCAGCAGCACGCCGCATTCCTCGAAGGTCTCGCGAATCGCTGCGACGTGCGCCGAACGCTGCCAGCGGTCCAGGCCCTCTCGCCCTGCGCCACGCGCGGCGAGGCGGGGGTCGTCGTCCCACTCGGTCACCTTGCCGCCGGGGAATACCGCAGCCCCGCTGGCGAAAGCCAGCTCGTGATGGCGTACGATCATCAGTACCTCGAGGCCGCGAGACCCGTCCCGCACCAGCACCAGCGTGGCCGCCAGCCTGGCCTCGACCGGCGCGGATGCCCCCGTGATCGCGTCCATCAGACCCGCATCTCCTGCGCAATGATCGTGCGCTGGATCTGCGAAGTACCTCCTCCGACCGTGGACTGCATGCCTTCGCGGAAGTAGCGCTCCATGTCGCCCTCGGGCGTCATGCCGTAGCCGCCCAGGATCTGCATGCCCTGGCGGGTGACGGTCTGCAGCGTTTCCGAGGCGAACAGCTTCGCCATGGCCACTTCCTTGCGGCAGGGCAGGCCCCGGGCGGCGAGGTCGGCCGCACGGTAGGTGATCAAACGCGCCGCGTCGGTCTGCGTCTGCATGTCGGCCAGCATGTGGCGGATCACCTGGAACTCGTAGATCGGCTTGCCGAACTGGACCCGCTGCTGCGCATAGGCGAGTGCGTCGTCCACGGCGCCCTGCGCATTGCCGACGTAGCTGGCCGCGACGGCCACCCGCTCCAGCGCCAGGTGCTCGCCCGCGATGATGCGGAAGCCGTCGCCGGGTTCGCCCAGCCGGTTGGCGGCAGGCACCCGCACGTTGTCCAGGAAGATCTCGGTCGTCACCACCGATCGCCGGGCCAGCGTTTGCAGGGGGCGGATGGTGAGCCCGGGCAGGTCGTTCGGCACGATCAGCAGCGACAGGCCGTCGCGTTTGTCCGGCGTGTTCGCCGTTCTCACCAGCATCAGGATGACGGCACCGCGGTTGCCGGCGCCGCTGCACCACAGCTTCTGGCCGTTGACGACATATTCGTCGCCGACGCGCTCCGCGCGGGTTTGCACGTTCGCCACGTCGGACCCCGCGTTGGGTTCGGACATCGAGATCGGAAACCGGATCTCGCCGCGCATGAAGGGTTTCAGAAAGCGCTGCTTCTGGTCCTCGGTGCCATGCAGTGAAAGGTTCATCGCCGTGAAGATGCCGCCAGCGATGGCCACCGAGAAATCGACGCCGTAACAGGACAGAGCCTCGCACATCAGCGCGTACGCGAAGACGTCCCCACCGTCGCCTCCGTCGGCCTCCGACACCAGCAGGCTGTGATAGCCGAGCTTGGCGGCCTTGTCATAGGCCTCGAACGGAAAGGCCCTGTCCATGTCGCATCTCCGGATGTACTCGCGGCCGACATCGCGATCGACCCAGCGGCGGACGGAGTCCTTCCAGGCCTGCTGTTCCTCGCTCAGAAAGTTCATGTTTGCTTCCTTGCGGGGTTCAATGACGGAGGCCGCGAACGGGGTGTCCGGCCAGCAGCCCCGCCAGAGGCGACAGATCGGGCAGCTCCTCCAGGCGGCCGATCAGCTCCAGCACCTCATCGGCCGACTCCTGGTCCAGCAGCGGCCGCGCAATGCCGCCGAACTTGGCTTCGAGGCGGGCCTCTTGGGCACTCAGGTCTCCCATCGGGATGCCGCAGTCGTGACGCCGGCGAAGGACGCGGCCGTCCACCGTCTCGACGAGCACCTCGGACAAGGTCAGCGCGCCGCACTCCCGCACCAGCTCCACATGCACCCGGTCACGCAGGGCTCCCAGCGCCGGATCCTTGGTCAATTCGTCGCTGAAGTTGGCCATGTTGGCGGTGTCGACCCCGGCCAGGGCCATGGCGACCACGTGCCGCAGGCTGAACTTGGCTTCCAGCCCCGTGCCCGGCGTGGGTATGTTGCAGACGCCGTCGCTGATCGCCGCGGCACGAACGGTCACCCGGCGGACATGTCCTTCCCGGAGGTCGTGGTGCTCGCGCAGATGGCGGGCGGCCTCGATGGCGGCATGGGTGCCGTAACAGGCTGCGTGGTACTTGAACAGGTTCTCCCGCACGTACAAACCGCTGGCGGATTGCCTCAGGGCGGCTGCCGAATCGAAATCAGGCCCGTGCGTCGCGGCGAACCCCTGGAACGCTTCGATGGCGTCGCTGCGGCTGGTGAAGCCGCGGGCCGCCAATTGCGCCGCCATCATACCGTCAGCGCTTGCCTTGCCGGCGTGCAGGGGTTTACACATGGTGCCGAACATGGACTTGAGTCCTGCCGCCTGGGTCGCGGCGATCCCCAGGGCCACGGCCGTGTCGTCGGCGTCGAGCTGCAACAGGCGCGCGCATGCAGCGGCCGCTCCGAAAGTGCCGATGGTGCCGGTGCTGTGGAATCCCATTGCGTAGTGGCCGGGAGACAAGGCCGCGCCGATGCGGCAGATCGTCTCGTAACCGGCAATGAAAGCGGTCATGAACTCGGAACCGCTGGCGCCCCGCGCCTCGGCCAGGGCCAGAAGGGCCGGCACCAGCACCACGCTCGGGTGTCCGGTGAACGCCATGTTGACATCGTCGAAGTCGAGCGCGTGCGAGGCCGCACCGTTGATCAATGCAGCCTGGCGGCTGCTGGCGGCAAAGCCGTGGCCCACAACCGTCGCCTGTGGAAACCCGCCTTGCTCCCGCGCTTCCTCGGCCAGCATGTGCGCCACCGGTTCCTGGGCGCCGGCCACCGTCACTGCGATCCAGTCCAGCAGGCAATGGCGTACGAGAATTCGGGCATCTGCCGGAATGCTCTCGAAAGTCCATGCGGCATTCTGGCTGGCGAGCGCGTGGGTGAAACGCATTTCTCGCGCCGTCACCCTGGCGGGCGGCATCGAGGCTGGCCGTGCGGGTACGCTTGGGGCCGCTGTTGCAAGTCGGATGCTCATGTCATCGCCCCTTCCATTGAGGTTTGCGCTTTTCGCGGAACGAACGCGGCCCTTCGAGCGCGTCTTCGCTCAGGTAGACGGCATCAAACGCCCTGTTTGACGCCCGCAGGGCGGCGGTACGGCCCATTTCGGTCGCCATGCGAACCATCTCCTTGGCGCCGCGCACGGTGAGCGGCGCATTGACCATGATGCGCGCAGCCAGTTCCCTGGCGCCCTCGAGCGCCTGACCCTTGGGCATGACGCGATTGACGTAGCCGAGTTCGTAGGCGCGCTGAGCCGACAGCGGCTCGCAGGTCATGGCCACTTCCATCAGGATGCGCTGCGGCAGCATGTGAATCGCAGGCGCTGCCCAGGGCATGCCGCGGCCCACTCGGCCTTCGGTGATGGCGAACCTGGCCGTTTCGTCGGCGACGCAGAGGTCGCACATCTGCGACAGCAGCCAGCCGCCGGCGTAGGCATAGCCCTGCACCGCGGCGATGACCGGCTTGGTCACTTCGATGTTGTCGCCCAGCACTGGGATGAAATTCCTGGGCGGGATGCGCAGCACCGTGTCGGCCGCTTCGACCAGGTCCATGCCGGCGCAGAAAGTATCACCGGCACCCGTCAGGATGGCCACTTGCGCCGAGTCATCGGCCTCGAAGCGGGGCCAGGCCTCGAACAAGGCCTGGCGAACCGCTCGGTTCAAGGCGTTCTTGCGCTCAGGACGATTGATGGTGATGACGGCGATGCCATCACTGACTTCATAAAGCAGTTCGTTGCTCATCGTTTTTCGTTCAGGGGTGGGGTGGGTGTTCGCCCGTCGCGGCAACCGAGTGCCTGCGAGAGCTGCGAGGCGCTATGGATCACGATGCTGGCGAGGCGCTGCGCCGCAGCCCGCCCGCGTTCGATAGGCGCGGCGATGATGACAGCGGCATTGACCTGCCCGTCGGGTTCGAACACGGGGGCGGCAAAGCCTGCGACATCAGGCGTCACCTCGCCGATGGTCGCCGCATGGCCGTTGGCGCGGGTACGCTCGATGATCTTCATCAGTTCGCGCCGGTCGGTGACGGTCTTCCCGGTCAGTGCTCGCAGATCCGCCGTCTTCAGGTAGTCGCGACGCCAGGCATCGTCCTGGAAGGCGAGCAGTACACGTCCGGCCGAAGAGGCGAAAAGCGGCCGGGTCGTCCCTACAGGCACCGAATAGCGCACGGGCTGGTGGCTCTCCGCGATCTGGGTGTAGGTGAGCCGGCCCGAGGTCCTGTCAAGGACCGCCAGCAGGGCCGTCTCGCCGGACTGGGCGCGCGCTTCGCACAGGTAGGGTGTGGCGACCACCTCCAGTGAACGCGCGGCAACGAGGGCAGCCCCCAGCACGAAGGATTCGACCCCGAGTCGATACAGCGAGTCGTGACGCTGCACATAACCGGCGGCCGCCAGCCCCTGGAGCAGCGAATGCACGCTGGTCTTGGGTGCACCGATGTGCTCCTTCAGCTGCGACAGCGTCAGTCCTTCCGGAGCATTGGCGAGCAGCCGCAGGGTGCGCAGCACGCGTTCCAGTGCCATTGGAGCCGCGTCGCCGCGGTGCCCCACAGCGGGCGCAGGATTGCGTCGGAATGTGCTCCTCGCCACCCCCATCGGCGCTGGGAATTCCTGCACGGCGCTTGTCTCCTTGTTCTGATATCGGAACGATCGTTCCATCCATGGATCACGTTATCCGCGCCAGGCGGGAGCGTCAAGCGCGGGAATACACGGGGACCAGCTCTACAGCAGCAGGAAAGCAGGCCGGTTATCAAACTAACAGTTGTTATGTTATCGTGCATCCGGCGCCCCACATCGGCAGCTTGGAGAATCAGCACATGCACGAACAGCCGCCCGTCCGACTGGATGTCGATGCCGACGGCATCGCCACGCTGACCCTGAACCGGCCGGAGCAGCTCAACGCCTTCGATCTGAAGATGATCGAAGCTTGGCGCGCCGCGCTGGAGGCCGCGGAGGCCGACGAGCGCGTGAAGGTGGTGGTGGTCACCGGCGCCGGCCGCGCCTTTTGTGCGGGCGGAGACTTCGAGGAAATGGCCAGGTTCAGCGACATGAACGGGCTGGAGCGCAAGAACTTCCTCTACCGCAACGTGCACCGCATTCCGCTCGCGCTGGAACGCATGGACAAACCTGTCATCGCGGCGATCAACGGCGCGGCACGCGGCGCCGGGCTCGACATGGCGCTGATGTGTGACATGCGCTTCATGGCCCGTTCGGCCACTCTGGCTGAAACCTACATCAACATCGGCCTGATCGCCGGCGACGCCGGATCCTGGTTCCTGCCGCGCCTGATCGGCACGGCACGCGCTCTGGAGTTGTTCTGGTCGGGGCGGGTGGTCGGCGCCGAGGAGGCTGAACGCATCGGCATGGTCAACCGCAGCGTGCCCGACGCCGATCTGCTGCAGGTTACCTACGACTTCGCGCGGACCATCGCCTCCAAGCCGCAGGAGGCCGTGCGCTTCTTCCGCCGAGCCGTGTACCAGAGCCAGGCCATGACACTGGGCGCGCACCTGGACATGGTGTCCTCGCACATGGCGGTGCTGGAGGACCTGCCCGAACACCGCGAGGGCATCGCGGCGTTCCGCAACCGCACCCGGACAAAGCAGTAGCACCGGCGCGCACGGCGGCCAGGCAGAGGCAGGCATGGTGGGCATTCTCGACCGCGGGAAGGAGTCGCTGGCGCTGGACCAGCGCCGACGCCGACAGCGCACCTGGTTCGCCAGGCGCGCACGTCAACGCGGCCAGCCGGCCGCCAACCTGGAGGAGAGTTCACAATGAGTCCCGATCTTCGCCGCGGCGCTCTGCGTGCCGCACTCGCGCTGGTGCTGTCCGGGGTGAGCTTCGCATCGGCCTTGGCCCAGGCGGCCTATCCGAACAAGCCTGTACGCATCATCGTGCCGTCGACGCCAGCCGGCGTGCTTGACAATGTGGCGCGCACGCTGGCTCTGCGGCTGCCAGACCAGCTCGGACAGCCCATCGTCATCGAGAACAGGGGCGGCGCCGGCGGCAACATCGGTGCCGAAGCCGCCGCTCGCTCGCCGGCGGACGGGTACACGCTGTTCATCGGCTTCAACGCCACGCACGGGGCCAACCTGGCGCTCTTCGGCAAGCTGAGCTACGACCCGGTCGCCGACTTCGCCCCGATCTCGCTGCTGGCGGCGGTGCCCAACATCGTCTCGGTCCATCCCTCAGTGCCGGTCAACTCGCTGGCCGAACTGGTGGCCCTGGCCAAGGCCACGGGCAAGCTCAGCTATGCGTCGTCGGGCAACGGCACCTCCACGCACCTGGCCGCGGAGATGTTCAAGGCCGCCGCCGGCATCCACATCGTCCACGTCCCGTACAAGGGGAGCGCGCCCGCCGTGGCCGATGTCATCGCCGGCCAGGTGCCGGTCCTCGTCGACAGCGTGGCCTCCTCCGCGGCGCAGGTCAAGGCCGGCAAGCTCAAGGCGCTGGCCACCACCAGCCCCAGGCGCCTGACGGTCCTGCCCGAACTGCCCACAGTAGCCGAATCGGGTTACCCTGGCTTCCAGTCGACGGCGTGGGTTGGCCTGCTCGCGCCCGCAGGCACCCCCAAGGCCATCATCGACCAGATCAACGCGGCGGTCCTCAAGGTGATGGCACACCCCGAGACACGCGAGCGCATGGCCGGCTTCGGTGCCGAGATCACGACTTCCACGCCCGAAGAATTCGCCGCGCACATCCGCTCGGAGATGAGCAAGCTGGGCAAGGTGGTCCGCGATGCCAATATCAAGGTCAATTGAAACCTGCGCACCGGCAAGAGCACGGCAACTGCGCGCGCGTCTGGCGGCTGCTCGCGCCCTTTAGCCCATTTCATCAAGCACTGGAGAACCCGCATGTGGGAAAAAGAGATCTACTACGAGGTCAAGGACTACGTCGGCACCATCACCATCAACCGGCCGAAGTCGCTCAACGCGTTCACCGGAGACAACATCGTCGAAATGCAGCGGCTGCTGGACGTGGCGGCGACCGACAAGAACGTGGGTGTCATCGTGCTCACCGGCACGGGCGACCGGGCTTTCTGCGTCGGCGGCGACGTCAACTGGGAGAAGGGCGCGGGCGGCAAGAGCGGCCTCGAGGACCTCAACTTCACCTTCAACCGCCAGATCGTGGAATGCCCGAAGCCGGTGATCGCACGCGTCAGCGGCTATGCCATCGGCGGCGGCCACCACATCGCCTATTTCTGCGACTTCACGGTCGCCGCGGACCACTCGATCTTCGGCCAGAACGGACCGCGCGTCGGCTCGCCTGCGGGCGGCTACATCGTTTCCCATGCTGCGAACGTCCTCGGCCACAAGCGGGCACGCGAGTTGTGGATGCTGTGCCGACGCTATACCGCCCAGCAGGCGCTCGAGTGGGGGCTGGTGAACTCGGTGGTACCGAAGGAGAAGCTCGACGAGGAAGTGCGCAAGTATGCCGACGAGCTGTTGTCGCTGAGCCCGACGTGCCTGCGCATCGTCAAGCGCTCGTTCTACCATCACATGCAGCCCATCATGGGCCGCGACATGAAGGAACTCATCGAGGAGATTGCGCCGGACTATTTCAAGACCGGGGAGCAGCAGGAAGGCGCCGACGCCTTCCTGCAGAAGCGCAAACCCGACTTCAGCCGGTTTCGCTGATCCCGCGCGCCGCCGAAGCCGTCGGCGCTGGTGCGCCTCCCACGCAGTAGCGGGTCACGGCACGTCGACCGTGTCCCCAGCCGTGTCGTCGAGCGGCCGCACGGCCTGGGGCGGATGCACCGGCGCAGCGCCAACCGGCACGACCCGGGCGAGAAAGTCCGTCACGGCGCTCGCGAAAACGTCGTTCCGGTCGCCTGCCACCATGTGGCCGGCGTCCTGCACGTTCACGTATTCCGCCGACGGACACAGCGCGAGGAAGTCCTGTGCACCGGCTTCGCTCAGGACGTCGGACAGGCCGCCGCGCACCAGCAGGGTGGGCAGGCGCAGTGCCCGCGCACAGGCCTCCAGCCGCTTGGCCCGCTGTTCCAGGTTCAAGGGTGCGGCGCGGTAGCGCGGATCCCAGTGCCAGTGGTACCGCCCGTCGGCGCCCAGGCGCACGTTCTTGGCCAGTCCGTCGAGCGTGGGCGGCGGCCGGCGGTGCGGCTGGTAGGTGCCGATGGCCTGCGCGACCTCTTCGAGCGAGCCGAAGCCTTCGGGCTTCAGTCCCATGAACGCCCGGATGTGGTCGACACCGGCGGGCTCGATGCGTGGTGCGATGTCGACCAGGACCAGCGCCGTCGCGTCGACGTGCGACTCGCCGGCGGCCACCAGGCTGGTGCCGCCGCCCATGGACGCCCCCACCAGCACGGGGCGGCGCTGGCCCAGTGCCGCCATGACGCACTGCAGGTCGCGCACCATCGCGTCCTGCCCGTAGGCCCCGTCGGGCGCCCAGTCGCTGTCCCCATGGCCGCGGGCATCGAAGGCGACCGCGTGGTACCCGGCCGCACCGAGCAGCTCGCCGGTCCTTTTCCAGGCGTGGCGCGTCTGGCCGCCGCCGTGCTGCAGCAGCACCAGCGGTCCATCGGCGGGACCCCAGGCATCACCGGCGATGCGCACGCCGCCATGGCCGGGCCAGTGGTGCATAGGCTCAGGCGTGCCGGGCAGGCGAGTGAGGAAGGGTTGGAGGGTCATGGGCTCGGATCTCCTGGTTGGTCCTGGCGGGAGCTCCCCAGCGCGTCGGCAGGCAGCCCCAACTCCGCGAGGATGGCTTCGGTATGTTCGCCGACCGCCGGCGCCTTCGCACGCTGTGCGGACAGGTTCCTCAGGGGGACCGGAAAGCGCAGGCGCGGCTGGTCCTCGACCTCGTCCACCATGCCCCGGGCCCGGTAATGGGGGTCGGCCAGCACGTCGTCCAGGCTCTTGACCGGCGCATACGGGATGTCTTCGGCGTCGAACAGCGCGGCCCAGTGGGCGAGCGGCTCCCTGCGGAGGCAGTCGGCGATGGCTGCATCGACACGCGCGGCGTGCGCGACCCGGTCGTGGTGGCGCGCGAGCTCGGGCACCTGCAGGGCGGTCAGTCCGAGCGCGGCCACCAGACGGCCGAAGAACGCGTCCTCGATGGCCGCGATGCTGAGATAGAGGCCGTCCGCCGTCGGGTACACGCCATAAGCCGGCTGCCGGGGCAAGCCTGCGCCCGCCGCCGTACCGCGGGCCCTTGCTGCCAGCCACGGTCCGAGCCGCGGCGTGGTCCAGTGCAGCGCGGCGTCGGCGATGGCCACGTCCAGGAATTGGCCGCGGCCGTCGCGTTCCCGCTGGGCGAGCGCCGCCAGGATGGAAACCACCGTGAACATGCTGCCGGCAATGTCGGCCACCGGGATGTTGACGTCGTGCGTCGGCGCGCCGCCACGCTGCGACAGGCCTACCACGCCGGCGGCGCTGAGGTAGTTCAGGTCGTGGCCGGGCCGCAGCGAGTTCGGGCCGCTCGCGCCGTAGCCGGAAACCGAGGCATAGATCAAGCGCGGGTTGAGCGAGCGCAGGCTCTCGTAGTCCACACCGAGGCGGCGCGTGACGCCGGGACGGAATCCCTCGACGAGGACATCACTGCGTTCGGCCAGTTGGTGGAGCACGGCGCGGCCGGGCTCCGTCTTCAGATCGATGCAGATGCTGCGCTTGCCGCGGTTCAGCGCTTCCACCATGTCGGGCGCGATCGCCCGCGCGTTGTCCCCGCCCGGCCGCTCGACCTTGAGGACTTCGGCGCCCAGATCGGCCAGCAGCGACGTGGCGTAGGGGCCAGGCAGCAACTCGGACAGGTCGAGCACGCGCAGCTTCGCGAGCGGCGCACTCCCGGTAGGGGTGCCTGACCGGGACGCCGTCACGCCTTCTTCGCGGCGAGGAACTTCGCGCGCTGCGGAATGGGGTTGTCGTGGCCGGCGAGTTCGGCACTGTCGTCCTGCGCCAGCACCAGGTCCCACAGCTGCTGGCCCAGCGGTGCGCGCTTCTCGTCGATCAGGTGCGCCAGCAGTCCGGCCGACCGGCCGATCAGCGCAAAGCCGCGCGCCCAGATCGGGTCCAGCCCCATGTCGGCGACCGAGGCTCCGACCGCGCCGGCAGCGTTCAGCGGCAGCAGCTTGCCGTACTCGGCCTGCGCCGCGCGCTCGATCGCCCCGGCCATGCGCCAGTGGCGGCCCGCGAAACCGCACTCGGCCGCCAGCGCCCGCAAGGCCGGAACGCGGGGATCGCCCTTGACGTGCAGCGGGTGGCCGATGCCCGGAACGATG
Organism: Hydrogenophaga intermedia; assembly: GCF_023715105.1. GTDB lineage: Bacteria > Pseudomonadota > Gammaproteobacteria > Burkholderiales > Burkholderiaceae_C > Hydrogenophaga > Hydrogenophaga intermedia_A. Next base: position 85,574 of record NZ_JAMBNO010000003.1, read on the forward strand.
CGCTTACCGGCCCGATGCTCGCGAACCAGCGCGGCTGCCGCGACGTCGAATTCGGCGTCACCGGCGTCCGCTCCCAGCGTTGCCACCGTGTCCTGCAACAACTGCGCGGCGAGCTGCATCGTGCCGAGGAAATGGTTTCCGGCACCGAGCAATCCCGCCGCCACTGCGCCCTGGATCGATTCGGGCGCGCCCAGGAAGGTCAGTCGCGCGGCGATCGCGCTGGGCGTGAGACCATGGTCCGTGACCGCAACCATCAGCGCGTTGCTCATGCGCTTCATCGCGCCGGTCGGCGGGACGCCTGTGGCGGCAAGAAAGATCATGTCCACGAAGTCGAGCTTGCCGATGATCTCGGTGGCGATGTTGCGGTCGCGCACGAAGATGTCGTCGCGCGTGGTGTAGCCGATGGGGGTCTTGATGGTCATGGCAGTTCACTTCTCACGCGGGACGCCGGCGCACCAGCAGCTTCCAGGCGCCTTCGACCACCACCTCGCCGCGCTGGTTGATGACCTGGCGCCTGAATTCGACGACGCCGCGGTCGGGCCTGGAGGTCTCGTTCTTCCCCGCCACTTCGACGCGCACACGCAAGGTGTCCCCGATGAAAGTGGGCTTGGGGAAGCGGCACTGGATGTCCAGCAGCCCCATGAGGCTGGACTCGAGGTGCTGGTTCAGTTGCATGCGTGTGACCAGCCCCGACATCACCGCCAGCACCAGCAGGCCGTGCGCGATCCGCTGGCCATAGGGGGAGTCCTTGGCGAACTCGGCGTCCACGTGCAGGCGGTTGAAATCGGCGGAGAGGCAGGCGAAGTTGACGACATCGGCTTCGGTGACGGTGCGCGTCGGACTGTCGAACGTGTTGCCCACGCCCAGGTCCTCGAAGTAGCAGGGTTCGGCGTGCAGGCTGGCCATGTCGGGTCTCATGCGGTGTCCTCTGAATCGACTTGCGGGTCAGGCAGGGCGAGCACCCGCTCGACGAGCTGCGTCTTCACGACGCGGCCGGTCAGGTTCTTCGGAACTTCCGCCATGAAGACCACCCGGCGTGGTTTCTTGTAGGCGGCCAGGTGGCTGGCGGCAAAGGCGGTGATCTCGTCGGCCGTCGGCCGGTGGCCGGCACGCGGCACGACGACGGCGCAGATCAATTCGGTCCAGCGGTCGTCCGGCAAGCCAACGCAATGCACTTCGGCCACGGCCGGATGGCGTTGCAGCACCTCTTCGATCTCGGATGCATGGATGTTGATGCCACCACTCTTGATGATGTCGCGCTTGCGTCCCACGAAGTGCAGCAGCCCGTTTGCGTCAATCCGGCCCAGGTCACCGACGGTCAGGAATTCCCCGCGGCGGGTGCTCTGGGTCAACTCCGAATCCTCGAAGTACTCGTCGTACTGCGATTCGCTGCGGCAGCAGATCTCGCCGACCTCGCCCGGTGCCACCTCGACGCCGTCTTCGCCGAGCAGCTTCAGTTCGACGCCGAAGAAGGGCCGGCCCACGCAGTTGCCTTCCAGGTGGTCGCGCACCTCCGCGCCTTTCAGGTTGGCGTAGGGGCCGACCTCGCTCGACGCGGCGTAGATGTTGAGGATCCCGTCGCCGAAGCGCTCGAGCAGCGTGCGCTTGAGGGCGCCCGACAGCGCTCCGGCGCCGGACTGGATGACGCGCAGGCTGGACAGGTCGGCTCTGTCGAAGCGCGGATGCTCGACCATCGCCTGCAGCATCGCGGGCAGCAGCATCGTCGAGTGGATACGCTCCTGCTCGATGGCGTCGATCACTGCACCGGCGTCGAAGTGTTCGTGCAACCGGACGCTGGCTCCAAGGTACAAGGGCAGCAGGGTGTAAACGCAGCCCGCGGCAAGGCAGATCGGAAGGACGCAAAGCGTGCGGTCGTCCATGCCGAAGCCCTGCTCGATCGCGCGCTCCTCGAAACCGAAGCGCGAGCGCAAGGCGCCCTTCGGCCGGCCGGTGGTTCCCGAGGTGTGCAGCATCACGGTGTTGCCGGCGCGGCCTTCGGGCACGGGGCCTTCGGCCGCACTCAACAGCGCCTGCCAGCGCGCTGCGCCCTCCGACGCCCGAGACTCGGCGTCCGCGAACCAGATCCAGCGCCATGCCGGGGCGGCCAGCGCGTCCGCGCGCTCGGCGAAGCCCGAACCCAGAAGCACGAAGCGGGAATGCGCCGCGCGCATCCCGTGCCTGAGGTCTTCGTCGGACAGCCGGTAGTTGAGCGGCGCCGGGATCGCGCCGATGCCGGTGAGCGCAAAGTAGGCCACCAGCATGTCGGTGTGGTTGAGCGACAGCATGGGCACCTTTTCGCCCGGCGCGATGCCCAGACCAGCCAGGGCGCACATCGCCCGCTCGGTGCTCGCCAGCAACTCGGCGTAGGTGAGCGCGCTGTCGCGGAAGCGGACCGCCACGCGCCGCGGGTTGCGGCGCGCATTCAGGCGGAGCGCGTGCAGCAAGGTCATGCCCATCGGGATGGCCTCCTCAGTGGAATGCGGAGACACCGAGCACCTCGCGCCCGATGATCAGCGTTTGGATCTCGGTGGTGCCCTCCGGGATCATGCCGCCGCGGGTGTCGCGGAAGATGCGCTCGACGGGCAGTTCTTCGCTGTACCCCGAGCCGCCGTGCACCTGCAGCGCCATGCTCGCAACTTCGTGCGCGGCCTCGGCAGCATAGAGCTTGGCGATCGAGCATTCGGTGCGCGCGCTGCCACCCTGGTCCAGCGCCCAGGCGGCACGGTAGCCGAGCGCGCGCGCCGCTTCGCAGCGCACCGTCATGTCGACGATCAGTTTCTGCACGAGCTGGAAGCCGGCGATGGGCTTGCCGAACTGCCTGCGCTGCTTTGCGTACTCAATGGACAGGTCCAGCGCGCAGCGCGCCGCACCGACCGCACCCATGGCCACGTTGAGGCGGCCGAAGTTGAGGCCCGTGAGGATCGCCTTCAGGCCTTCTCCTTCCCGGCCAAGCAGGTTGGCCTTGGGCACGACCGCATCCTGGAACGCGAGTTGCGAGGTGCCGGTGGCCCGGATGAACATCACGTCCGCGCGCCGTGCCTCGTACCGGGTCTGGGTGCGGTCAATGATGAACAGACTGATGCCGCCATCGCAGCTCGCGCTGAAGGTGCGTGCCACGAGCACGCCGAAGTCGCCATGGATGCCGTTCGTGATCCACAGCTTGCTGCCGTTGACCAGATAGTGGTCGCCGCGGTCCTCGGCGCGGGTTTCGATGCCGGCGACGTTGGAACCGTGGTTGGGCTCGGTGATCGCCATCCAGTGCTTCAACCGACCAGCCAGCAAGGGCTTGAGCCAGCTCTGTTGCTGCTGCGGCGTGCCATTTCGATGCAGCAGCTGGGCCAGGATGTTGAGTGAGTTCAGCATGACGCGCAGCGACAGCCAGCAGTAGCCGGCCTCTTCCATCAGGACGGCCCAGTCGGAGTACTGCAGCCCGAAGCCGCCCGCCTCTTCGGGCAGCAAGCCGCCGAGGTAGCCGAAAGGCTGCAGTTGCGGCAGCAGATCCCAGGCGAAGTCCCGTTGCTCCTCGCATTCCCGGATGCGCGGCGTGACGCGGTCGCGCATGAAGCGGCGCACCGAGTCGCGCATCGCGTCCTGCTCCGGGGTGAAGCCGAAATCCATGGCGGTCCTTCTTCAAGTTGCGTAGCGGCCGCCGGTCACATGCAGTGTCGCGCCGGTGATGTAGCCAGCGGCCTCGCTCGCCAGGAAGGCGACCGCGGCGGCAACGTCCCTCGGCGCCCCGGGGCGCCCGAGTGGCGTGCGGGCGATCGCGTTGTCCCGGATCTTCTGGTAGTGAGGCAGATTGCGCACGCCGTCGGTTTCGATGAAGCCCGGCGCGATGGTGTTGACCGTGATGCCGTCGCGGCCGAGTTCGAGGGCGAGAGCGGCGCTGAAGCCGAGGATGCCGGCCTTTGCCGCCGAGTAGTTGGCCTGGCCGGGATTGCCCAGGTGCGCGCGCGACGAGACGTTGACGACACGGCCCCAGCGCTGCGCAGCCATCGATGGTGCCACCGCCTTGGTGCAAAGGAAGGCACCCTTCAGGACGGTGTCGACCACCGCGTCCCAGTCCGCTTCGCTGAGTTTCGTGATGCGGGCGTCCCGGGCGAAGCCGGCGTTGTTGACCAGGACGTGGACGCTGCCGAAGGCATCGAGTGCAGCCTCCATCAGGCGTTTCACGTCGGCGGAATTCGTCACGTCCGCCGGCACGGCGATGGCCTGGAAGCCGTCGCCCTTGAGCGCAGCGCAGCTGTCGGCGGTGGCTCGTGCGTCGATGTCGGTCACGACGATGCGCGCGCCTTCCTCGGCCAGCGCGCGCGCGGTTTCGGCGCCGATGCCCCGGCCCGAGCCGGTGACGATCGCGACCTTGTCCGTCAGTCCGAGTTGCATCGCTCCTCCAGCTCAGAGCAGTTCGTCATCGTGCTCGCCGATGTACGGTGCGGGCAGGGGCCGGCGCGCCGGGGTGCGGCTGAAGCGCGGCGCCGGCGATGGCTGCACCACTCCCTGGCTTTCGAAGAAAGTCGCGCGCGCCGCGTTGTGCGGGTGGCGCGCAGCCTCGCCGGTGCTCAGCACCGGGGCGAAGCAGACGTCGGTATTCTCCAGCAGCGCACACCAGTGGGCGCTGGGCTGGCTGCGGAAGACAGCCGCCATCTTGGCCTTCAGCGACGCCCACGCGGCGGGATCGCGCTGGCGCTGGAACTCCGGGTCTTCAATTTGAAGCTTCTCGAGCAGCAGCGCATAGAACTGCGGCTCCAGGGCGCCAATGGAGATCCACTGCCCGTCGGCGCACTCGTAAGTGTCGTAGAAATGAGAACCGCCATCGAGCAGGTTGGACTCGCGCTCGTCCTTCCAGTGGCCTATGCCACGCAGCTCGCACACGATGGAGGTGAGCAGCGCGGCGCCGTCGAGCACGGCAGCGTCGACGACCTGTCCGCGGCCTGAGTTCCTGGCTTCGAACACGCCACACATGATGCCGAAGGCAAGCATCATGCCGCCGCCGCCGAGATCGCCGACCATCGCTGCCGGCGCGATCGGTCCCCCGGCCTTGCGGCCGATGGTGGACAAGGCGCCGGACAGCGCGATGTAGTTGATGTCGTGTCCCGCTGCCTGAGCGAGCGGGCCGTCCTGGCCCCAGCCGGTCATGCGGCCATAGACCAGCCGCGGGTTCCGCGCGAGCAGCACGTCGGGCCCGAGCCCCAGACGCTCCATCACGCCCGGCCTGTAGCCTTCGATCAGCGCGTCGGCGCCGTCCAGCAGGGCCAGCACCTTGTCGCGGTCGACCGGCGACTTCAGGTCGACGGCGATGGAACGGCGGCCCCGGTGCAGGACGCTGCGCCTGCCCGCCGTCAGGAATCCCGGTGATCCGCGGTCGCGGCCCTTGTCGGACTTGCGGTCCAGGCGGATGACATCCGCACCCATATCGGCCAGCATCATTGCGCAGAAGGGGCCGGGGCCGATGCCGCCGAACTCGATGACCTTCAGACTCTTCAAGGGACCCGTCATTTCATGCTGCTCCGTCGCTCTCATCCGAGCCAACGCTTGCGCCGGCGGTAGTGCTTGACTTCCCGGAAGCTCCTGCGGACGCCTTCGCGGTCGAGTCCCAGGTAGAACTCGCGCACGTCCTCGTTGGATCGAAGTTCGGCTGCGTCGCCTTCGAGAACGATGCGCCCGCCTTCCATCACGTACCCGTAGTCGGCGATCTCGAGGGCCACCCGCGTGTTCTGCTCCACGATGAGAAGCGCCAGCCCCTGCGCCCGCAGCCGGTGCAGCACAGCGAACACCTCCTCGATCATGCGCGGCGCCAGCCCGAGCGAAGGCTCGTCGATCAGCATCAGGCGCGGCTCGGCCATGATGGCGCGGCCGATCACCAGCATCTGCTGCTCTCCGCCGGAGAGATAGCCGGCCGTCCGCGAGCGCAGATCGGCCAGCCGCGGAATGGCTGCGAACACCGCATCGAGCGCGCGCCGCATCGCCGAAGACGACCGGAACATGTGCCCGCCGATGACGAGGTTCTGCTCCACCGTCATGTGCGGCAGCACCCGCCGGCCTTCCATCACGTGGACCAGGCCGGCACGCACGATGTCGGCGGTGTCTTGTCCGCGGATCGCGCGGCCCTCGAAGTTGATTCCCCCGGCCGAGACACGGCCGTCGTCGGAGCCGATCACTCCGGAGATCGCCTTCAGCGTGGTGCTCTTGCCGGCGCCGTTCGCGCCGAGCAGCGCGACGCATCCGCCGGGGCCTACCCGGAGCGACACTCCCTTGAGCGCGAGGATCACCTCCGCGTAGAGCACCTCGACGTTCGACAGCGCCAGCAGCGGAGGGGACGGAGACGCACCGTTTGTCTGCCGCGTGCCTGCCCCGTCGGACATGGCTTCAACATAGGCCGCCTCGCTGCCGGTCCTCATGGGCTCACCACTTCGGAATGGCCGGAACGGCCACATCCCCCGCTGCACGGACGACCTTCCCGTCCTTCATCGTCGCGATGTTCACCTTCGCGTTGCCGGTGGGAAACGGGTTTTCCGGGGAGAAGTCGATGCCCGGCAACAAGCCCATCAGTTCTGCGCCGCTGAACTGTTTTCCGAGCAGCGCAGCATGCACGGCGTCGCCGGTGACCGCGGGCCCCTTGGCCTTCACGACCGCCTCGATGGTGCGGACCGTTGTGACGGCCTGCGCCAGCCCCATGGTGGTCATCGCATTCCAACCGGACTTCAGCCCGTACTTTTCCTGCAGCATCCGGTAGAAGCGGCGTGCCGCACTGTCGTCCTCGCTGGCGTCGGCGATCGCACCAACCTCGTAATCACCCGCGAAGGCGTTGGGGTTGCCCATGGCCTTCGACGATGCAAGCACGCCGTTGTGCAGCGACAGCACGATCGGGATGTTCTTCCCCAGGGCTTGCAGGGCCCGCTTGGTCGCCACCGCCTGGGCGGTGTTCGTCTGGATCACGATCACGTCGGTGCCGGCATTGGCCAAGCGGCGGATCTGCAACGTCAGGTCCGCGGGTTGGACCTCGGTCCAGATCGCCTCGACAAATGTGGCCTTGTCCGGGTTCGACTTGGTGTACGCCTGCAGGCCCTTGGCCATGTCGGCATAAGCGGGTGTGGCTTCCGACGTGATGATGGCCACTTTCACGGGACGTTTGCTCTCCAGCCGCGTGCTGCGGAACCACTCGAGGAACGCCGCCGCCTCGTGCGGATAGGTCGGCCGCAGGTTCAGCGCCCACTGCCCGGGTTTCCAGCCGAATCCGTAGGCCGCCGTCCCGAACAGCATGGGCACCTTGTCTTCGGGCAAGCGTTGCTGCAGTGCAGCGGCGTCAGGGCCGCCGAGGCCCAGCACCGCGACGGGCTTCAACTCCGCCTTGATGCCGGGCCACAGACTCGCCGTCTGCGCCACGTCGTAGCGCGTGTCGTAGGTCTTCATGGCAACGCGGACCTTGAGCGACTCGCCCACTTCCTTGTTCCACCAATCGATCACTGCCTGGCGCCCGCCCTGCATTTCGTTCATCACGTTGGCGTAAGGACCCGCGAAGTCCGCCATGGCTGCGACGTTGATCGTGGTCTGTGCTTGCGCCGCGGCAAACGGCAGTGCGGCGGCGAGCGCAGCGAAACTGCGGGCCAGAAGGGTGCGTCTTTGCATGAATGCTCCTCGGTGGTGGATGCTGCGCGGCAGCGGTGCTTGCGTGGTTAGTGCGGGAACGGCCACAGCCGGTAACTCGCCTTGGCAATGTTCCAGCGGTGCATGAGACCCTTGGGCTCCAGCAGGAGAAAGGCGACGATGATCGCTCCCAGGAAGACGTTCATGCTTGCGAAAACAAAGTCCGAGCTCAGTGCGGGAACGCGCTCGACCAGATCGGGGCCGACCGTGGTGATCGTTTCCTGAACTGCGCGGATCAGCAAAGTGCCGACGAGCGCGCCGACGATCGATCCCATTCCGCCGACGATCATCATCGCGATGAACCAGATCGAATGGAACAGCGTGAACTGGTCCACCGAGACAAAGCGGATCTGATACGCCCACAAGGCGCCGCCGATGCCGGCGTAGAACGCGCCGACGATGAACGCGCGGGCCTTGGTCGCGGGCACGTCGATTCCCATCATCGCGGCGGCGACATCGTCGTCCCGCACCGCCACGAAGGAGCGCCCATGGCGGCTGCGCACGATGCCGAAAGCACCGAAGATCATCACTGCGGCACCAAGGAGGAACAGCGCGTACAGCTTCCGGTCGCTGTCGAGGACCAGGGGCCCGACGGCCGCGGGCTGCAGGCTGAAGCCGTTGACGCCCCCCAGCCATGACGAGGGCAGGTTGAGCACGACGAACACGAACAGGAACTGCGCGGCGATCGTCGTCAGCGCCAGGTAGAAGCCCTTGATGCGCGCTGCAGTCAGCCCAAACGCCCAGCCGACCAGGGCCGCCAGGATGCCTCCGATCGGCACGGCCGCCCAGAATGGCAGGCCGAGCCTCACCTCCATGGCGGCAGCCCCGTAGGCCCCCACCCCCATGAAGGCCGCCTGCCCGAGGTTGATTTGTCCTGCGTACCCGGTCGTGATCTGCAGCCCGACGACGACGATCGCCGTGACGAGCATCAGATTGGCCACTGCGACCAGGCGCGGCGACGCGAACCATGGAAACAGGACCAAGGCCAGGACGAACAGCCCCAGTGCGGTCCATTGTGCGCGCGTTCGCACCAGTGAACTGTCCTGTTCGTAGCGTGTGAAGAAGATGCCGGAGGGATCCATGGCTCAGACTCGTTCGATGCGCCGCCAGCCGAACATCCCCGTGGGACGCACGATCAGGACGCCCAGCATGAAGATGTAGGGGACGACGGAAGCGGCGTTGCCGCCGATCAGTGGGTCGACATAAGCAGCGGTGAGACCCTGGACGACACCGACGATCAGGCCTGCCAGCAGCAGGCCCCGCAGCGACTCGAGCCCCGCGAGAAGCGCGACGGGCAGCGAGGCGAAGCCCACCTCGGACGACAGGAAAGTGAGCGACTTGCCGCTGAGGTAGACGACGGAGGCGACCACCGACATGACCCCACCCAAAGCCCACGCAAAGGCGATGGACCGGCGCACGCTGATCCCCATGGAAAGCGCGATCTGGTGGTCTTCGGCCACGGCCGACATCGCCAGTCCGGCGCGACTGCGATTGAAGAACCAATGCAGGCCGAAGGCAAACAGCACGGCCAGAACGCCGGCGGCCAGCAGCGGGCGGGGAACGATCATTTCGCCGACGATGATCGGTTGCAGCGGGATCAGGACCGGGAACGCGCGTTCCTGCGGTCCCCAGATCACGAGCACCAGGCCACGCATCAGGATCAGCAGGCCGATGGTGACCATGACCATTGAAAACACGGACTCGCCGATCAGCCGGCGGAACAGCAGCCGCTCGATCGCAAGACCCACGAGGACCGAGATGGCCACGGCCGCTCCGAGTCCGATCGCAGGGTGCATTCCCCGGGAGGCGATGGCCCACCAGACCAGGAAGGCTCCAAGCACCAGCATCTCGCCCACGGCCATGTTGAAGACCTTGCTGGCGCGGTAGATGACAACGAAGCCCATCGCGACCAGGGCGTAGAGCAGGCCGAGAAGGGCGCCGTTGAGGGCGTAGTTGAAGAACTCGATGATCATCGCGATGGCCCGCTCTCGATGTCGGTCACAGCCACGCGGGCGCGCAACACGCCTTGGCGTCCGTCCTGGTACGTCACCGGAATGCTGCAGTCGATCTCCGCCGCCCCGGCGTAGAGCCCCTCGATCAGCGGCCTGTAGCGATGTTCCAGGAACTCGCGGCGCAGCTTTCGCGTGCGCGTCAGCTCGCCTTCGTCGGCGTCGAGTTCCTTTGGGAAGTTGGCAAAGCGCACCACCCGGGACGCTGGGGGCAGCAGCGTATTGATGCGCCTGATTTCGTCGCGGACCAAGCCAAGTATCTCGGGGCGCTGGGACAGGTCGGTGAATGTCGAGAAGGCGATACGCCGCTCCTCGGCCCACCGTGAAGCCACGGCCATGTCGATGTTGATCAGCGCGCCAACCCACGGTCGCGAAGCATCGCCGAGCACCATCACGTCCTTGATGAAGGGCGAAAAGCGCAGTCGGGTCTCGATGAACTGCGGCGGGTAGGAATGTCCGTTGGCGAGTTTGACAAGGTGCTCGATGCGGTCTAGGAATACCAGCTCGCCGCTGCTGGTGCGTTGCACGGCGTCACCGCTGGCAAACCAGCCGTCGCGGTCGAGCGCGGCCGTCTTGTCCGGCTTGCGCCAGTAGCCCAGGAAGCCGGTGCCGCCACGCAGCAGCAATTCGCCGCTGCTTTCGATGCGCGCCTGGAGCTGCTCGCCGTACGCCGGATCCACATCCAGCAGCGGTCCCACTGTCTCCAGGTCGTACCGGGTGCCGCGATGGCCGGCCACCAAACCGAACTCGGAGCAGCCGTAGATGTTGCGCAGCGGAACGCCGAGCGCATGGAACAGGCGGAAGACATCGGGCGCCATCGCCGTGCCACCCGACACCGCGACCCGCGAGCGCAGGAAACCGAACTGGTCGCGCACCGCGTGCAGGCACATTGCTTCGGCCAGGGGCAGCAGCACACGCGCGCCGAGGGGCGCCGCGCGGCCTTCGAGCCTCGCCACGCGCACCGCATGGCCCACCGCCACACTCCAACGGTAGATCGCCCTGGGCACACGGCTTGCGTGCAGCATGCGCGCCTCGATGGTGGCCGCGATGCTCTCCCACTGGCGGGGACCGAAGAGCACGATGTGGGGCGACAGCTCACGCAGATTCGGCAGCACCTGGTCGGGCCCTTCGGGGAAGTTGACGACCAGAGGCACTGTCAGGCCCAGTGTCACCCCGAGCAGCTGCTCCGTGATCCAGGCCAGCGGCGTATACGACAGGTATTCCATGCCTGCTTCGAGCTGCAGCGCGCTTCGCATGCGCGTGGCGTTGTCCACGAGCCAGCGGTGGCTGATCATCACCCCCTTGGGTTTGCTTGTGGTTCCGGACGTGTAGGTCAGGAGTGCCAGATCGTCGATCTGCCCGGATGCGACCTGCTCGTAGAAGCGGCGCGGGTCGCGCTGGTGCTCCCTGCGACCGGCCGCCATGAGGCTGTCGAAACTGTGCAGCAGGTCGTGCCTGTACGACCACATGCCCGAGTCGTCCCAGTAAGCCACTCCGCGCAGGTCCGTCAGCCCCGGCGCGATGTGCAGGGCCTTGTCGACCTGTTCCTGGTCCTGCGCGAAGATCATGCGGGCTTGCGAATCGTCGCAAAGGTATTGAAGCTCCTCGGCAGTGGCGTCGGGGTACACGGAAACGGTCTTCATGCCGAGCGACTGCGCTGCGAAGAGTGCCCAGTAGTGCTCCGGCTCGTTCTCCCCGACCACCACAACGGTGTCGCCGCGCGACAGGCCCAGCGTCGCGGCGCCTAGCGCCAGCATCCGGACCTTCTCGGCAAGATCGGCCCAGGTGTGGCAGCGCCAGATGCCCTTGCGCTTGACGCGCTGGGCCAGGTCACCCGGCCGCGACTGCGCGTGCGCCACCAACATTTGCGGCAGCGTCTGCCCTCTTGCCGCGGCGCGGGACCGGGCGGATGCGCTGGCGGGAGGGCTCGTCGCCCCGATGGCCTTGTGGACGGCAAGCGGCGGCGCGCTCATGCAGCCGCTCCCAGATAGGCCTGGATCACCGCCGGGTCGGACTGCACCTGTCCCGGTGTGCCGTCGGCGATCTTGCGCCCGAAGTCCAGCACGGCGATGCGGTCGGCGAGGTCCATCACCACCCCCATGTCGTGCTCGACCAGCACGACGGGGATGGCTCGTGCCTCTCGCACGTCGATGACGAAGCGCGCCAGATCCTCCTTCTCCTCCGTGTTCATCCCGGCCATCGGCTCGTCCATCAGCAAAACCTTGGGTTCCATGGCCAGCGCGCGGCCGAGGTCCACGCGCTTGCGCAGCCCGTACCCCAGCGAGCCCACCGCCTGGTGGCGGATGTTCTCGATCTCCAGGAATTCGATGATGTCCTCCGCTATCTCGCGGTGCCGCGCCTCCTCGCGTTGGCTCCACGGAAAATAGACAAAGGCCTGCAGGAGCCCCGAGTGCATGTGCGCGTGACGGCCGATGAGGATGTTGTCGAGCACGCTCATGTGGGGGAAAAGGTGGGTGCCCTGGAACGTGCGCACGACGCCGTCCCGGGCGATCTCGTGCACGGCTCGGGCCCGGGTGTCCCGGCCCTCGTAGCTCACCCGTCCCACTTGCGGGCGATAGAAGCCGCTGAGGACGTTCAGCAGCGAGCTCTTCCCTGCGCCGTTGGGCCCGATCACGGCGAGCATTTCGTCGGGGCGGACTTCGAGGCTCACTTCCGACAGCGCCGTGACACCACCGAATCGCAGCGTGATGCCCTCGGCCCGCAGCACCGCCGTTGAGCGCTTCTTGACGGAGGTCGACACTGCCGCGGACATCAGGAGAAGGCGTTGAGACCCGTCAGCGCCCGACCGATGATCAGCTTCTGAATCTCGGTCGTGCCGTCGGGAATCGTCATCATCCGCGCGTTGCGGAACAGCAGTTCGACACCGAAATCCTTCGTGATGCCGTTGCCGCCGTGGATCTGGACCGCCTTGGAGGCGACGTCGACCGCGATTTCCGTCGCGTAGCACTTGGCCATGGCGCTTTCGACCTCGGATCGCACTCCGTGGTCGATCAGGTTGAAAGCGCGGTAGACGAGCAGGCGCGCCGCGTCGAGTTCGATCGCGGCGTCGGCCAGCATGCCCTGGATCAGCTGGTGCTGTCCGATGGGCTTGCCGTGCTGCCGACGCTCCTTGGCATAAGCGAGCGCCTTGTCCAGCGCCGCCTGCGCGATGCCTACCGAGGTGAGGCCGACCATCGGTCGCGCCTTTTCGAACAGCACCAGGGTGTTCTTCAGCCCGGTGCCGGCGGTGATCAGCATGTTGGCGGCGGGGACGCGGACGTCGTCGAAGAAGAGCTGGGCCGTCGAGGTGCTGTTCAGCCCCAGCTTGTCTATGTTGCGGCTTTCATATCCGTGCTCCGCACGGTCGACGAGGATCATCGACAGTCCCCGCGCGCCCTCGTCGGCCGTGCGAACGATGACCATGCAGAAGTCCGAGTAGTGGCCGTTGGAGATCCAGGTCTTCTCGCCGCTGACCACGAAGTGGTCGCCGTCGGCGCGCGCACGGCAGGTGACTTCGGCCACGTTGGATCCCACGCCGGGCTCGCTGATGCCGCTGCAGGCGATGATCTCCGCCCGCAGCATTCGCGGCAGGTATTTCTGCCGCATCGCCTCGTTGCTGCACACCTCGAGCGAGTAGGCGCCCAGCTGCTGGATCAGCAGCGAGATGGCGACGTCCCCCGACAACCGCGCGAGCCGCTCATACATCATCGCGTAAGTCAGCCACGGCATGCCCATGCCCCCGTGCCCCTCGGAGATCAGTCCGTTGCCGCCCATGCCGTAGGGCAGCATCATGCGGAAGATCTCGAGCATCTGCTCCTTCTCGATCAGTTTGTCGGGCTGGTAGCGCCGCACGATGGGCGAGAGCTTCGTGTCGAGGAATCGGTTGAATCCCTCCACGGCGAGGCGTTGTTCGTCTGTCGGCAGAAAGTTCATGAAGCGGCCCTGAGGGTTGGTGCGGCGTCGTCAACGCGCGCTCATCCGCGCACCCGCATCGATGTGCAGGCAGGTGGCATTGATGTAAGGGTTGGCGACGATGCTGCGCACCAGTTGTGCCAGCTCCTGCGGACGGCCCATGCGGCGCGGGAAAAGAATCATGCGGTCCACAATGGCCTGCGCCACCTTCTTCGGCAGCCCGGCCACCATCGGAGTGTCGAACAGCCCCGGCGCCACTGCGACGCAGCGGATGCCGTGTTCGGCAAGGTCACGGGCCACGGGCAGCGTCAGGCCGATGACGCCAGCCTTGCTGGCGGCGTAGGCTGCCTGTCCCATCTGGCCGTCGTGCGCCGCGCCCGACGAGAGGTTGACGATGACGCCGCGTTCGTCGCCATCAGGCTCGTTCCGAGTCATGGCCACGGCGGCGAGCCGCAGGACGTTGAAGGTGCCGGTCAGGTTCACGGCGATCACCTTGTCCCAGGTCGACAGCGGGAATGGCTTGCCGTCGGCGACAGTCCTTGCTGCATCGGGCACGCCGGCGCAATTGACGCAGATGTGGATGGCGCCGAACTCCCCGAGTGCGCGATCGATGCCTGCCTGTACCTGCGCCTCGCTGGTCACGTCGACGGCCACGAACAGGGCGGCAGGGCCCGCAGCGGCCGCGAAATCGGCGCCCCGCTCTGCATCGCGGTCGAACAGTACGACGCGAGCACCGGCAAGCAGCAATGCCTCGGCGACCGCGCGGCCCAACCCGGACGCGGCACCGGTGACCAGAGCGACCTTGGAGGAAATGTTCACGGGGGCTTTCGCGTCAGCGACCCAGGATGGTGATGGCGCAGACGGCTTCCTCGATGCCGTACAGGCCGCCGCCGTTCTCCGCGATGGCGAGCCGTGCGCCCTGCACCTGGCGCTTGCCGGCCTCGCCGCGCAACTGGGTGACCAGTTCGTGCAACTGGCCCAGGCCGGTGGCGCCGATCGGGTGGCCCTTGGACTCAAGTCCGCCCGAGGTGTTGACCGGGATACGCCCCCCGATCGTGGTGGCGCCGCTTTCGGCCAGTCGGCCGCCGGCACCGAACTCGCAGAAGCCGAGGTTCTCCGTCTGCACGATCTCGCCGATCGCCGTGGCGTCGTGCACTTCGGCCACCGAGATGTCCTGTGGCCCGACGCCTGCACGTTCGTAGGCGAGCCGGGATGCCTGAACCGTCACGTGGTTCGAAACCTCCTCGGGCCGGCGCGTCGTTCCGGTGGCGACCACCGAGGCAAGCACGCGGATCGCGCGGCGCCGTTCGGCGATGCGCGCGAGCGCGGCTTCGGAACAGACCAGCGCGGCGGCGGCCCCGTCACTGATCGGAGCGCACATCGGCAGCGTCAGCGGGTAGGTGATCGGTGGTGCGGCCAGGATCTCGTCGACCGTGTAGGCTGTTCGGTACTGCGCCAGAGGGTTGTGGACCGAGTGCCCATGGTTCTTCGATGCCACTGCGGCGAACTGCCGCTGGGTGGTGCCGAACTCGCGCATGTGGAAACGCCCGAACGCGGCATAGATGTCCATGAAAAGACTGTACGGGGCCTTGGACGCGCTCCCTGCCGGCGGCTCGACGCCTTGCCCCATCTGCAACAGCGTGGACTTGTTGGCATCCACCTGGTGAACGTCCCAGGCGCCGTCGAAGACGCTGAACATCTTCGCCTTGTCGGCGCAGAACATTTTCTCCGCGCCGACGGCCAGTGCAATCTCGACCTCGCCGGCGCGCACCGCCTGCACGGCGAGGTTGAATGCCGAACTGGCGCTGGCGCAGGCGTTCTCCAGGTTGTAGATCGGAATGGACTCGAAGCCCATGCTGCGCAGCGCGACCTGGCCGCGCACCATGGTCTGGCCCTCCAGCACGCCCTGCGTAGCGTTGGAGTAGAAGGCCGACTGGACGTCGCCGGCGGACAGGCCGGCGTCGGCAAGCGCGGCGGTGACCGCGTCGGCGGTGAGTTGCTTGATGCTGCGGTCGAGGAACTTGCCGGTCGGCGTCATGCCAATGCCGGCGATGTACACAGCGGGTCGAGGGGTTGTCATGTCTCGGTTTCTGCGTTCGTGCCCGGGATCAGTAGCCCCTGAACTCCGGCTTGCGCTTGCCGACGAAGGCCTCCAATCCTTCCGCGAGGTCGTGTGAATGGCGATGCGCTTCCAGCACGAGGCGCTCCATCCGGAGGGCGGCCGCCTGCGGCTGCTCGAGGCCGTCGGCCACCGCCTGCTTCATGCGACGCAGTACCAGCGGGCTCTTGCTGGCGATTCTCGCAGCCAGCTTCTCGGCCTCCGCCAGCAGCAGTGCGTCGGGCACGACGCGGTTGATCAGGCCCAGCGGCACAAGCTCCGCGGCGGACATCGTGTCACCGGTGAACAGCAGGTATTTGGCCGCGGGGGCGCCGATGCGCCGCGGCAAGACTGCCGCGCCCCCGGCGCCCGGAAAGACGCCGAAATTGACATGCGCGTCGCCGATGCGCGCGCTTTCGGCGGCGAGGATCAGGTCGCAGGCCATTGCCAGTTCGAGCCCGCCCGCCATGGTGAGGCCGTTGAGCGCCGCGATGGTCACCTTGGGAACGGCGCGCAGGCGTTCCATCATGCCGGCGGCGAGTTCGAGGAACTTCAGCAGAGGATCATCTGCCGCGCCCCGTATGCTGGTGTGCTCCGACAATCCCTTGAGGTCGGCTCCGGCACAAAAGGCGCGTCCCGAGCCGGTCAGGACCACCACGCGAATGGCGGCGTCGCTTTCGATGCGCTCGACGGCCGCCAGCAGCTCGGCGCACATCGTGTCAGACAACGCATTCATCGCGTCGGGGCGATCCAACGTGATCCAGGCGACACCGGCGCGCTGCTCCACGCGAATGGTGGTCGTCGCGGACATTTCGCCGGCCCCGGCCTTCATCACTTCCACAGCGGGCATTTGGATTCCTCCTTGGTGGTGAATGCCTCGGCGCCAGGAATGCGATCGCCACCCTTGAAGTAATCCCACGGGTATTTCGACTCTGCAGGCGACTTGACCTGCCGCAGGTACAGGTCGCTCACCATCCTGCCGTCCGGCCGAATCACACCGCTCGGAGTCAGCATGTCCCTGATCGGCGCAGCCTTCATGTGCGCGATCACCTTGTCCGAACCGTCGGTGCCCGAGGCCTTCACCGATGCGAGGTAATGCGCGGTGGCCGAATAGCCGGATGCCTGAATCGCGTTGGGCATCTTCTTCATTTTCTCGAAGTAGCGCTTCGACCATGCGCGCGATTTTTCGTTCTGGTCCCAGTACCAGCTGTCCGTCAGGTACATGCCCTGCGCGAGATCCAGTCCGAGAGCGTGGATGTCGTTCACGAACAGGATCAGGCCCGCCATCTTCATTGTCTTGGTGACGTTGAAGTCCCTCGCCGCCTTGATGGCATTGACGGTGTCGGCCCCGGCGTTTGCCAGGCCGAGAACTTGCGCCTTCGATGACTGTGCCTGCAGCAGAAAAGACGCAAAGTCCGATGCGGAAAGAGGGTGCCTGACACTGCCGAGGACAGTGCCACCGCTGGCCTTCACGACGTCGGACGTGTCCTTTTCGAGCGAGGAGCCGAAGGCGTAGTCGGCCGTGAGGAAGTACCAGGACTTTCCGCCTTGCTTGACAACGGCCGACCCCGTTCCTCTGGCGAGCGCGACGGTGTCATACCCGTAGTGGATGGTGTACGGGTTGCACTCCTCGTTGGTGAGCCGCGCCGTCCCGGTGCTGACGACGAGCAGGGGGCGCCTTTTTTCGTGCGCTACCCTGGCGACCGCCAAGGCCGCGCTCGAGTTCGTAGCTGCCACCAGGAGGTCGACTCCCTCCTTGTCGACCCACTCGCGTGCCTTGCTGGCCGCGATGTCCGGCTTGTTCTGGTAATCCCCGGCAATCAGTTCGATCCTCTTGCCGTTGACCAATCCGCCCGCGTCAGTGATCGCCATTTTCATGGCTTCGATCACGCCCTGGCCCGTCACGTCAGCGTAGAGACTGGTGAGGTCCACCACCAGGCCGATCTTGACGATGCCGTCGGAGATCTGCGCCGTGCACGGAGCGGAAACGGCCAGGGCCGCCAAGGCACCTGCAACTGATTTCTTGATGGAGTGCATGCTGTAACTTGCTCTCGGTAAATCGGCGCAATCGAGACTGATGCCGGGCAGATCCGCAAATGGAGCTCGCGCCGCCAAACGCGGCGCAACGACGCGACGGCACTTGAGCGGGCAACTCTAGTCCCGACTTGCCTACCTGTCAATTGTTAGGTAGATTCCTCGCATGACGATCGCAGCGAGCGGTGCAACCTTTCAGTTCAGCGTGGCGGACGCGCTGACCAAGCATGCCGCGCTGCGCCCGGAGGTCATCGCTGTCGAGGATGCGGCGAAGGGCCTCAGTTACCGCGAGCTGAACACCCGCGTGAATCGGCTGGCCCACGCGCTCCTCGCGCATGGCGTGAAGCGGGGCGACCGGGTAGCGATACTTTCCGAAAATTGCATCCCGTATATCGAGCTGGAACTCGCAGCCGCGAAGCTGGGCGTGATCGTCCCCTGCCTGAACTGGCGGTTGTCTGCAGGTGAATTGAGCCACTGCATAGGGCTGACGTCCCCGGCGATGATCTTCGTATCGGACCGGTTCGCGGCCGCGCTGCAACGCGCGGCCCACAGCGTTGCTCGTGTCGTCCACATCGAGCGGGAATACGAGGGCCTGCTGGCCGCGTCGCTCGATGAGGAGCCGACCGGACACGTGGACCCCGAAGAAGGCCTCGTGATTCTCTACACCAGTGGCACCACCGGGCTGCCGAAGGGGGCGGTGATCAGCCAGCGCGCCATGATGGCGCGGGCCATGTGCTTCGCGGTGCAATACGGCATCGGGCCGGACGACAGCTATGTCGCGTGGTCGCCGTTCTTTCATATGGCAGCCACCGATTTCAGCCTGGCGACATTGATCATCGGCGGCAAGGTCATCGTGCAGGACGGCCTGGACGTCGACCGGCTGTGCGCCACGATCCAGCGGGAGCGCATCGGCTGGCTGGTGGCCATGCCCGGAATGATCGATGGCCTGATCGACGGCCTCCGCAGAAACGGCACCCGGCCGCGCGGCGTCAAATTGGTCGGTGCCATGGCCGATCTGGTCCCCCTGCAGCAGATCGCCGAGCTGACAAGGCTGCTGAACGCGCCCTACCTGAACAGTTTCGGCGCGACGGAGACGGGCTTGGCGCCGGCCTCTGCTGCGCTGCTCGCACCCGGCGTCCTGCCCACCAGCCTGGCCAAGCAGGAATCCGGATTCTGCCGCGTCCGCCTGGTCGATGCGGACGATCGCGATGTGCCCGTGGGAACGCCGGGTGAAGCCGCGCTGCGCGGTCCCACTCTTTTTTCGGGCTACTGGAATGCACCCGATGTGAATGCCCACGATTTTCGCGGAGGCTGGTTCCACATGGGGGACCTGTTCGTGCGGCACGACGATGGCACGCTCGATTTCGTGGACCGCGCGAAGTATCTGATCAAGTCCGGCGGGGAAAACATCTATCCGGCTGAAATCGAGCGTGTCCTGCTGGCTCACGAGGCTGTTGCCGACGCCGCGGTGGTGCGCCAGCGCGATGAGCGCTGGGGAGAGGTGCCGGTCGCTTTCGTCGCCTTCAAGCCCGGTGTCGACGCTGACACGGCCGCACTCGCCGCTTCCTGCCGTGAGCAATTGGCTGGCTACAAGGTGCCGAAGTCGTTCCGGGTCGTCGAAGTGGCCGCGTTTCCCCGCAGCAGCACCGGAAAGATTCAGCGGCACGAGATCGAGCGCATGTGGCTCGGCCCGCCGTCCTGACCAGGTAGCGGCCCCTCCGTCCGATTCCTCCTGTCCGCTCCAAATGGAACTCTCATGAAGAACACTGTCATTGTCGCCGGCGTCGGGATGGTCCCCTTCGCCAAGCCCGGGGCCAGCGAGCCTTACCATGTCATGGGCGAGAAGGCCACCCGGCTGGCCCTGCAGGACGCGGGCGTCGACTACAAGGCCGTTCAGCAGGCATTCGTGGGCTATGTCTATGGCGACTCGACCTGCGGGCAACGCGCGCTCTACCCGGTGGGAATGACTGGCATCCCGGTGCTCAATGTCAACAACAATTGCTCCACCGGATCGTCGGCGCTGTTCCTCGCACGCCAGGCGGTGCAGTCGGGGGCGGCCGATTGCGTGCTGGCACTGGGCTTCGAGCAGATGCAGCCGGGTGCGATCAGGGCGGCCTTCGCCGACCGCCCCACCCCCTTCGACGAGTTCGACCGGATCACCGACGAACTGGTCGGCCATCCCGAAATCCCGCTCGCGCTGCGCTACTTCGGGGGTGCCGGCAAGGCGCACATGGACAAGTACGGTACCCGGCTGGAGACTTTCGCGGCCATCCGCGCCAAGGCCAGCCGACATGCAGCAAACAACCCGCTCGCGCTGTTCCGCCAGGAGGTCAGCACCGAGGATGTCATGGCCTCGCCGATGCTGTGGGAAGGCGTGATGACGCGCCTCATGGCGTGCCCGCCGACCTGCGGCGCCGCAACTGCCGTGATCTGCTCGGAAGGGTTCGCGAAAAGGCACGGCTTGAACACCCGGGTCAGCATCGCGGCGCAGGCCATGACCACCGACTTCAGCAGCACCTTCGAATCGAAGGACATGATGCGCGTCGTCGGCTACGACATGGCGCGCGATGCCGCACGGCAGGTCTATGAGGCAGGGGGCATCGGCCCCGGCGACATCGACGTGGTGGAACTGCACGACTGCTTCGCGCAGAACGAGCTGATCACGTACGAGGGCCTGGGCCTGTGTCCGGAAGGTGGCGCCGAGAAGTTCGTGCGCGACGGCGACAACACTTACGGCGGCAAGGTGGTCACCAACCCATCGGGCGGCCTGCTGTCCAAGGGCCATCCGCTGGGCGCCACCGGACTGGCGCAGTGCTACGAGCTGACGCACCAGCTGCGCGGCACGGCCGACAAGCGACAGGTTGCCGGCGCGCGTGTGGCACTGCAACACAACCTGGGGCTGGGCGGCGCCTGCGTCGTGACGCTTTACGAGACCGCCTGAACGTGATCGACAAGAAGCATATCGGCTATGCGCCGCCGCCCATCCTCTGGGACGTGGAGAAGGGCCGTATCGCCTTCTTCGCCAAGGTGGTCGGGCTCACCGATCCAATCCACACCGACGAAGCCGCGGCCAAGGCAGCCGGCTTCCGCGGCATCGTCGCACCACCGACCTTCATCTTCGGCGCCCCCGGGGACTCGGGGGAGACGATGAAACTGATCGAGACACTGGAGATCGACCTCGGCAAGGTGCTGCACGGTGAGCAGCGTTTCGACTACCACGGGCCCGTTTGCGCCGGCGACACGCTTCGTTTCCAGACGAGGGTCAGCGACATCTACGACAAGAAGGGTGGCGCACTGGAATTCGTCGTAAACGACACGACGGTCACGAACCAGTTCGGCGAGCATGTCGCCGATCTGCATGCGGTCATCGTCGTGCGCCACGGATGAAGGAATGGCAATGACATTCAACCCCCAGCAGGTCGCCATCGGCGACGCGATGCCGGTGCTGCAGCTGCCGCCAATCAGCCGGACCACGCTGGCACTGTTCGCAGGCGCGTCGGGCGACCACAATCCCATCCACATCGACATCGACTTCGCCCGCAAGGCCGGCATGAAGGACGTCTTCGCCCACGGCATGTTGTCGATGGCCTACCTGGCCCGCGCGCTGACCCAATGGGTTCCGCAGCAGCGCATCCTGAGCTATGCGGTGCGCTTTGCCGCCATCACACACGTGGCCGACCGCGTGCAGTGCAGTGGCAAGGTGGTGGAGAAGCTGACCCGGGCGGGGCGCCCCTGCGCGCGCATTGAACTCATCGCCACCAAGCACAGCGGTGAAGTGACGCTGGCCGGAGAAGCGCTTGTGGCACTGGACTGACAGTTTCCCGACATCGAGGACAGACCCATGAAGAAGCTTGACCGCAAGGTCGCCATCGTCTCCGGTTCCGGACGCGGCATCGGCCGCGCCATCGCGATGAAGCTCGCCAGCGAAGGCGCCAAGGTCGTCGTCAACGACCTCGACGCCGCACCCGCCGAGCAGACCGTGGCCGACATCAAGGCCGCGGGCGGCCAGGCGATGGCGTGCGCCGGCAGCGTCACTTCAGACGGATTTGCCGAGACTTTCGTGAAGACCGCCATCGACGGGTTCGGTGGCCTGGACATCATCATCAACAACGCCGGCTACACCTGGGACAACGTGATCCAGAAGATGACCGACGAACAGTGGCAGTCGATCCTGGACGTGCACCTGACGGCGCCCTTCAGGATCCTGCGGGCTGCCGCCGATTACTTCCGTCACCAGTCCAAGCTCGAGGCGGAGGCGGGCAGGGAAGTATTCCGCAAGGTCGTCAACATTTCCTCCGTCGCCGGCACCGGCGGCAATGCGGGCCAGGCCAACTACTCGGCCGGCAAGGCCGGCATCATCGGCCTGACCAAGGCCCTGTCCAAGGAATGGGGGCGGTACAAGGTCAACGTCAATGCGGTCGCTTTCGGCATGATCAGGACCAGGCTGACCGAGGCACCGGCGGGCGGAGACGCCTCCATCGACGTCGAGGGCCGCAAGATCAAGGTCGGCGTCAACCCTGACCTCCTGGCCATGATGGAGCGCAGCATCCCCCTCGGCCGGGGCGGCACGCCCGAGGAAGCCGCCGGATCCGTGTACTTGCTGTGCACGCCGGAATCGAACTACATCAGCGGCCAGACCTTGATCTGCGGCGGCGGGCTTTCCCTCTGACCGGAAATCCCGCGCATGGATCCGTCGTTCCGCGAGGATGATCGCGCCCAGCGGCAGCTTTTCGAGCATGACGCCGGCTGCGACCTGGCCAGCCTGAAGACCCCCGCAACGCCGGCCGGCGACCCTTATGCCGTCAACGGCTTGAAGATCTGGCCCAACCATGCCCACTGCTTCGCCGCCCTGCGCGGCCGGGTGATGGTGCAGCGGCGCCGCGCCGGGATGCAACCGTCGATGTCCCCGTTCGCAGGGAAAGACATTGCATGACCCTGATGACGACCACTGTGTCGCCCGGTGGCGGCGACTTTGCCCGCAACCGGGACGCTTACCTGGCGCGCATCGCCGACCTGCATGCGCGCCGCGCCCGCGCGCTGGCGGGCGGCCCTGAGAAGGCACGCCGGCTGCACAAGGAGCGCGGCCAGCTGCTGCCGCGGGAAAGGCTGGCGGCGGTGCTCGACCCGGGCTCCCCTTTCCTCGAGTTCGGCCAGCTCGCCGGCGAAGGGCTGTACGAAGGCGTTCCGCCCGGCGGCAGCATCATCACCGGCGTCGGCCTGGTCAGCGGCCGCGCCTGCATGCTGATGATCCACGACGCCACGGTGAAGGGGGGCACCTACTACGGAATCACCGCCAAGAAGCACGTGCGGGCGCAGATGTTCGCCTGGCAGCACCGCCTGCCGTGCATCACCATGGTGCAGTCGGGGGGCGCCAACCTGCCCGAGCAGGCGCACATTTTTCCCGACGACGGGCAGTTCGGCTCGATCTTCTACAACCAGATCCGCATGTCGGGCGAGGGCATCACGCAGATCGCCACCGTCCACGGCCCGTCCACGGCCGGCGGCGCCTACTTGCCGGCACTGTGCGACGAGGCGGTGATCGTGCGCAACCAGGGTGCGATGTTCCTGGGCGGGCCGCAACTGGTGTATGCGGCGACCAGGGAGGTGGTCGATGTCGAAACCCTGGGCGGCGGCGACATGCACAGCCGCGTCAGCGGCGTCACCGACCACCTGGCCGAGAGCGACAGCCACGCCATCGCCATCGTGCGCGGCATCGTCGCCAACCTCGGCACCGGCCCGCGGCAGCGCTGGGACGTTGCCGCGCCGAAGCCACCGCGCTTCGACCCGCGCGACATTTATGGAATCGTGAGCGCCGACAACCGCCACCCCACCGACAACCGCGAGGTGCTGGCGCGACTCATCGACGACAGCGACCTGCAGGAGTTCAAGCCACTGTACGGCAGCTCGATGATCTGCGGCTTCGCCCGCATCAATGGATTCCAGGTCGGCATCCTGGCCAACAACGGCGTCATCTTCTCCGAGAGTGCGCTCAAGGGCGCGCATTTCATCGAGCTGGCCTGCCAGCGCGATATCCCGCTGCTGTTCATCGCGGACGTTTCGGGCTTCATGGTGGGGCAGGCGGTCGAGCGTGAGGGGATCGCCAAGCACGGCGCCAAGTTCATGACCGCCATGGCCTCTGCCAACGTGCCGCGTTACACGCTGATCACCGGCGGCTCCTATGCCGCTGCCTACCTGGCGATGTGCGGGCGGCCGTTCAAGCCGCACGTGATGATGATGTGGCCCACCGGCCGCGCGGCGCTCATGGGTCCCGAGCAGGCCGCGACCACGCTGAGCATGGTTCGCGACAACATTCACCAGCGCGAGGGCACGAGCTGGACGGACGAAGAGAAGGAGCGCTTCAAGCAGCCCATCCGCGAACAGTTCGAGGCGTTCGCCAGCCCTTACAACTATGCCGCCCATCTGTGGTGCGACATGGTCATCGACCCGCTGGAAACACGTGACACGATGGCGCTGCTGCTCGAGATGGCCGGCCGGCAGCCGAAGCGCGACACGCAGTTCGGCGTGTTCCGCATGTGAGCCGCGCCAAGCAGAACCGGCAATGAACTTCGACTACAGCGACACACAGCACCAGATCCGCGCCGGCGTCAGGGACCTGTGCAAGGGCTTCGGCCCCGAATACTGGCGACGTTGCGCGCAGGAGGGGGCCTACCCCGAAGCCTTCGTCGACGCGATGGCCAAGGCCGGATGGCTGGCGGCGCTGATTCCCGAGGAATACGGCGGCGCCGGGCTGCCGCTACTCGACGCCTGTCTGATCCTGCAGGAGATCAACCAGAATGGCGGCAGCGCCGTGCACTGCCACGCGCAGATGTACACGATGGCCTCGATCATGCGCCACGGCAGCGAAGCGCAGAAGCGGCGCACGCTGCCGCGCATCGCCGACGGCAGCCTGCGGCTGCAGGCCTTCGGCGTGACGGAGCCGGATGCGGGGTCGAACACGCTGGCGATCAAGACCTTCGCGCGCAAGGTGCCGGGAGGCTACGTGGTGAACGGCCAGAAGATATGGACGTCCCGCTACAGCCATTCCCACATGTACCTGCTGATCGCGCGCACGACGCCGATCGATGATGTGAAGAAGAAGACCGATGGCTTGAGCCTTTTCCTCATCGACATCAAGAAGGCAGGCGCGTCGTTGAAAGCGACGCCCATCCGCACGATGATCAATCACCACACCTTCCAGGTCTTCATCGACGACCTACATTTGACCGAGGACGACCGTATCGGGGAAGAAGGCAAGGGCTTCCATTACCTGCTCGATTCGCTGCACTCCGAGCGGCTGCTGGTGGCCAGCGAGGCCATCGGCGACGGGCACTGGTTCGTCGAAAAGGCGGCGCGCTACGGCACGGAGCGCGTCGTCTTCGACCGTCCGATCGGTGCGAACCAGGGCGTGCAGTTCCCGATCGCGCGTGCGCACATCAACGTGGAGGCCGCCGAGCTGATGCGCAACAAGGCGGCCACGCTGTTCGACGCGGGCCTGCCTTGCGGCCGCGAGGCGACGATGGTCAAGTACCTGGCCAGCGAAGCCGCTTGGGAGGCCGCCGAGGCGGCGATGACGACGTTCGGCGGCTACGGGGTGGCCTGCGACTTCGACATCGAGCGCAAGTGGAAGGAAAGCAGGCTCTTCCGCACCGCGCCGATTTCCAACAACCTGGTGCTGGCGCAGGTGGCGGAGCACCTGCTGGGCATGCCCCGCTCCTATTGACGTGGGAACGCCATGGGCTACGACACCCTGCTGATCCATGCTGCGCCCGGGACCGTACCGGCGGACGGTATCCATTGCCTGGTGCTGAACCGCCCCGAGGTGATGAACGCGATGAACACGCAGATGTTCGTCGACCTGCGCGAGGCGTTGCACGAACTCGCTTTCGACGATGGCCTGCGCGTCCTGATCGTCACTGGTGCCGGCGAGCGTGCGTTCTGCACCGGCGGCGACCTGAAGCAGCGTGACGGGATGACCGATCTCGCGTGGCGCAAGCAGCACCAGCTTGCCGAGGAGGTGCTGCTGGCGGTGAAGGACTTTCCGCGCCCCGTGATCGCCGCCGTGGAGGGCCACGCCCATGGCGGGGGTTGCGAACTGGCTCTGATGTGCGACTGGATCGTGGCCGCGCGCACGGCAGCGTTCTCGCTGCCCGAGGTGCGGCGCGGCATCATGCCTGGCGGCGGCGGCATCCAGAACCTGGTGCGCGCCGTCGGCGGACGTCGCGCGAAGCAACTGCTGCTGACGGCCCGGCGCTTCTCGGCCGAACAGGCCTCGGCGTGGGGCATGGTGACCAGCGTTGCGGAGCCGGGCCAGGCGCTGGCCGCGGCGGTGGCCGAGGCGCGCGAGATCGTGCTGGCCGCGCCCATGGCCGCGCACTACGTCAAGGTGGCGGCGTCTCGGGGAGGGGAGGTGGACTTCCACTCCGGCTACGCGCTCGACATAGCGGCCTACAACGTGCTCGTATCGTCCGAGGACCGGCTCGAGGGGGTGAGAGCCTTCAACGAAAAGCGGGCGCCCCGCTGGGCGGGGCGCTAGTGTTCAGGAAGATCCTGATCGCCAACCGCGGGGAAATCGCCTGCCGCATCGCGCGCACCTGCAAGCGCCTGGGCATTGCGGTGGCCGGTGTGCACTCCAGCGCCGACCGCGACGCGCTGCACACGGTGGAGATCGGTGAGTCGATCGGCCTTGGCGGCGCCACGGCGACCGAGAGCTACCTGCGCATCGATGCCGTGATCGCAGCCGCGCTGCGCACGGGCTCGGAGGCCATCCACCCAGGCTACGGGTTCCTCGCCGAGAATCCTGCCTTCGCCCGTGCCGTGGAGGCCGCCGGACTGGTCTTCATCGGGCCCACCCCCGAGGTCATCGACCGGCTGGGCAACAAGGCTTCGGCGAAGGCCGAGGCCCGCTGCGCCGGCATTGCGGTTCTGGGCGGCGGCGAAGAGGCGAGCGCCGACGCCGAGGTGGTGGCGGCCCGGGCACGGGCGCTGCCGCTGCCGGTGCTGCTGAAGCCCGCGGCCGGCGGCGGCGGCAAGGGCATGCATGTGGTGCGCCACCCCGGCGCATTGGCGGATGCCATCGCCACGGCGATGCGGGAGGCGGGCAGCGCCTTCGGCGACCCCGCGCTGATCGTGGAGCCCTACGTCGAACACGGCCGGCATGTCGAGGTTCAGATTGCCGGTGACGGGCGCGGTCACGTCATCCATCTGTTCGAGCGCGAGTGCACCTTGCAGCGCCGGTATCAGAAGCTGATCGAGGAGGCCCCGGCCGCGCCGCTGCCGGAAGGCCTGAGAGAGCAGTTGCTGGCCGACGCGGTGCGACTGGCGCAGCGGCTGAACTACCGGGGGGTAGGCACGGTGGAGTTCCTGGTCGCGCGCGATCGTCATTGGTTCCTCGAGGTGAACCCACGGCTGCAGGTGGAGCACCCGGTGACCGAAGAGGTGACCGGGGTCGACGTGGTGGAGCTGATGCTGCGCATCGCAGCGGGCGAGGGGCTGCCCCTGCGCCAGCAGGACGTGTCGCTGCGCGGCCATGCGGTCGAGGCCCGTCTGTGCGCCGAAGACCCCGAACGGGATTTCCTGCCGTCCACCGGCGAGATCGTCGTGCTGCGCTTTCCCGCGTGGGACGTGCGGGTCGAGACGGGCGTGCGCGCCGGCTCCGTGGTGACGCCGTACTACGACTCCATGCTCGCCAAGCTGATCGTGCATGCCGCAGACCGCCAGGCTGCGCTGGATCGCCTGTCGCTCGCGCTGGCCGCAACGCAGGTGCTGGGGGTGACCACGAACGGCCGGTTCCTGCAGCAGTTGATCGCGCTTGCACAGACGCGCGATGGCAGCTTCCATACGCGTACCGTCGACGAATTGCTGAAGGATGGCGCCGGCGCGATGGTGGCGCCGCTGCGCCTGGTTGCCGCGGCCGCAGCCTGGTGGCTTCTCGATATGCGGGCGCAGGGCGCCGGTTATGGCGCCTGGTCTGCCCCCGATGTCACCGGTTGGCAGATGCACGCGGGCGACGATCCGGTGTCTGCGGTGCCCGGCCTGCTGCTGCGCGACCGCGTCAGGCTGCACGAGGTCCGTTTCGGCGCGCGCCAGCCTGGTGGCGAGATGCTGGTGCAGGTGGGCCAGGAGCGCCTGCGCCTGGCGTTGCGGGCCGACGGCGATCTGTGGCAGCTGAACCTGGGCGACGCCGTGGAGCACGTGGCCATCGCGCGCCGGGCCGGCCGGCTGTACGTCCAAGCCGGCGAGGGGGCCTTCGACTTCGAGGCCATCGATTACCTAGCCCAGGCCGCCGCGGCCCAGGTCACTTCCGGCGAGCTGCGCACGCCGATGATGGGCACCATCCTGAAGACGCACGCGGCCGTGGGAGACATGGTGCGCGCCGGGGACGTGGTGGTCACGATGGAATCGATGAAGATGGAAATGAAGATCTGTGCCGAGCACGAGGGTGTCCTGCGCAGCCTGACCGTCGCCGCCGGGCAGACAGTCGAACGGGGCGCGCTCGTCGCACAGGTCGATGCCGCAGTGCCCACCCATGAAGGAGACAGCCAGCCATGAGCGACGCCGACACCGTCATCTATGAAGTCCGCGACGGCATCGCCACCGTCAAGATCAACCGGCCCGAGATCCGCAATGCACTGTCGCCGGCGGCGGCCAACCGGCTGCACGACTGCTGGGGAGAAGTCGATGCGGACCGGAACGTCCGCGTTGCCATCCTCACGTCCGCAGACTGCGGCACCTTCTGCGCCGGGCTGGACTTGCGCGAGGCCGCGCGCGTGAAGCAGGAAGAGGGCGTCGATATCCTGACGAAGATGAAGGATCCCTTCCACGCCCGCCAGCGCCGCGTGGCCAAGCCGATCATCGCGGCCATGACGGGGCACCTGATCGCCGGCGGCATGATGCTCAGCCTGAACTCCGACCTGCGCGTGGGCCTCAAGGGCACGCAGGTGGGCATCACCGAGACGCGCATCGCCGGCCGGGGCAGCCCTTGGGCGATCCCGCTGCTGTGGATGCTGCCGCAGCCCTTGCTGATGGAGATGGTGCTGACCGGCGAGCTCTACCCGATCAGCACCTTCCATGAGCTGGGCTTCATCAATTACCTCGAGGAGACGCCCGACGCCGTCCGGGCGCGCGCGCAGTCGCTGGCAGAGCGCATCCGGGACAATGCACCCTTGTCCGTCATGGCCGGCAAGGAGTCGATCCTGACGGCGATGAGCGCGGGCTGCGAGGCCGGCATGGCGCTGGCGAACAACATCTACCGTGCGGCTTATGCCAGCGAGGACGCGCAGGAAGGGCCGCGCGCCTTCGCGGAAAAGCGCAAACCCGTGTGGAAAGGGCGCTGAGGCGCAGACCATGCAACAGCCGTGGTCCACGGGCGAGTCGGGTCTCCCGCCGGGTCTGCACGTGCTCGAGAGGAGCTGGCTCTCTAGCAACGGGGTGCTCTTCATCGGCGCCGGCTCGACCGCGCTCGTCGACAGCGGCTATTGCACCGATGCGCAGCAGACCGTCGCGCTGGTCGAGCGGGTCCTGCAGGGACGCAGGCTGGACCGCCTGGTCAACACCCATCTGCACAGCGACCACTGCGGAGGCAACGCTGCGCTGCAGGCCCGCTGGCCCGCCGTGCGCACCTGGATTCCCCCTGGCCTGGCCGCGGCAGTGGCTGCCTGGGACACCGTGGCGCTGGGCTACCAGCCCGAAGGCCAGGTCTGCCCGCGCTTCCGCCACGACGCGCTCGTGCGGCCAGGCACCGAGATCGAACTGGGGGACCGCTCCTGGCAGGTGCATGCGGCGCCGGGGCACGACCCCGATTCGGTGATCCTATTCGAGCCGCGCTCCGGAACCCTGATCTCGGCCGATGCGCTCTGGGAGAACGGCTTCGGCATCGTGTTTCCCGAACTGGAGGGTGCCAGCGGCTTCGATCAGGTGAGCAGCACCTTCGACCTGATCGAGCAACTTGCGCCGAGTTGGGTGATCCCCGGCCACGGCCGGGTGTTTCGCTTCGAACTCGCGGTGCTGGGCCGCGCGCGCGATCGCCTGCAGGCCTTCATGCGCAACCCGTCCCGCCATGCGCACCATGCGGCCAAGGCTCTGCTGAAGTTCAGGCTGCTGGAGACGCGGCAGGTGAGCTTGGACGAACTGGTGTCCTGGGCCGCCGCCACGCCGCGCTTCGGCAGCCTCCGCCAGCGCCTGGCCGCGGACACCGCCATGCCCGCCTGGATCGAGCTGCTCACGCAGGAACTGGTGCGGGCGCAGGTTCTGCGCCGCGTCGGCGATACCCTCCACGACGCTTGAGGCTCGGCGAGACGCCGGGCGGATCAGGCCTCCGTCGGCGGGCCGGCGACGGCCGAGGGCAGGATCAACGGCTTGCCCGGAGTCCCCCGGTCCTGGAGCGCGCACAGCAGTTCGCGGAACCGGGCCGCCGCGGCTGGCTCCGTCTGAGGGTGGGTGGCCGCGGCAATCGCCACGTCGAGACGGTCGCCCGCTTGCGAAAGGGTGCGGAACGACACCCCTTGCATGCGATGCGCCTGGCTCGCGGATGGCACGAGCGCGACGCCCATCCCGCTCGCCACGAGGCTCAGCAAGGTCTGGACCTGCACTGCCTCCTGCACGGTGCGCGGCGTGAAGCCGGCCGCCTGGCAGGCCGAGACCACCTGCGCGCACAGGTTTGCCGCCGCCCCGGCGGCGTACAAGACAAACCCTTCGTCCCGCAGGTCCGGCAGCTGGACCTGGTCGGCCCGCGCCAGGGCGCTGCCCTCCGGGACGGCCGCGACGAGCTGGTCGAATTCCACCGGGACCAGCCGCGCCGCGGTGGACGCCACCACTGGGTAGCGTACGAGGCCCAGGTCGAGCTCGCCGCGCTCGACCTGCAGGAGAATCCCGGTCGTGGTTCCCTCGCGCAGGTCGAGCTGAACCTGAGGATAGAGGCTGCGAAAGTGCGGCAGCGCCCGCGGGAAAACCCGATAAGTGGCCGAGCCCACGAAGCCAATGCGCAACTGCCCCGCAAGACCACCTGCAGCGCTCGCTGCGGTGGCCTTGAGCTGCATCACGTGGTGGACGATCTGCCGTGCATGCGGAAGGATCGCCTCGCCGACGACCGTCAGGCGCAGGCCGCGGCCGCCGCGGATGAACAAGGGTGTCCCGAGTTCATCTTCCAGTCGCTTGATCGACATGGATAGAGGCGGCTGCGCCATGTGCAGGCGCTCTGCCGCCTTGCGGAAGTTGAGGGTTTCCGCCAGCAACACCATGTGCTGGGCTTGCCGCCAGTTCATCACAGGAGGATATCAGTTGCAGCCCTATCTGGTATTGGACGGGTATGGAGCGGCTGCTTATAGTGCGGCGCATGTCGAAGCGTCTGAACCCATGAACCTGCCATCCGAACGCGAAGAGACGCTCGAGCTGTTGGTGGATGCCGCCCGCCGCTTCGCGCGTGAGGTGCTGCTGCCGGCCGAGGAGATCGTCGAGGAAACCAACGAAATTCCGGCGCACGTGGTCCGTGGCATGCGGGACCTCGGGCTTTTCGGCATGACGATCCCGGAGAAGTACGGCGGTCTGGGCCTGAGCATGTACGAGGAGGCGCGTGTGGTGATGGAGATCTGTTACGCACAGCCGGCATTCCGTTCCTATTTCGGCACCACCAACGGCGTGGGCACGCTCGGGATCATCAACTATGGCAGCGAGGAACAGAAGGGCAAGTACCTGCCGCAGCTTGCCTCCGGCGAAATGATGGCGTCGTTCGCGCTGACCGAGCCGGACGCGGGCTCCGACGCCGCCTCGCTCAGCACCAGAGCCACGCGCGAGGGCGACGGTTTCGTGATCAATGGGACCAAGCGGTTCATCACGAACGCGATCCATGCCGGCGTGTTCACCGTTTTCGCGCGCACCGCTCCCAGGGACGCGGGTGCGAACGGGATCTCCGCCTTCCTGGTGGAGCGCGGGACACAGGGGCTCACCGTGGCCAAGCCGTACCGCAAGATGGGCTTTGCCGGCTCGCATGAATCGGATGTGATCTTCGAGGACGTCCGGGTGCCGGCCAGCGCCATGCTTGGGCCGGAAGGCACCGGCTTCAAGAACGCCATGAAGTCCCTGGACCACGCCCGCCTGCACATGGCTGCCGTGGCCACGGGATTGTGCCAGCGACTGCTCGACGAGGGCCTGCGCTACGCCACCGAGCGCAAGCAGTTCGGCCAGGCCATCGCGAAGTTCCAGTTGATCCAGGCACTGCTGGCCGACAGCCAGGCCGATGCCTATGCCGCACGGGCGATGGTGGAACGCGCCGCGCGCGACAAGGATGCCGGCAAGTCGATCACCAAGGAAGCGGCTTGCTGCAAATACTTTGCCACCGAGGCGGCCGGGCGCATCGCGGACCGCATGCTGCAGATCCATGGCGGCAACGGCTACATCAAGGAGTACGCCATCGAGCGGCTCTATCGCGACGTCCGCCTGCTGCGCATCTACGAGGGTACCAGCCAGATCCTGCAACTGGTCACCGCACGGGAAATGCTGCGCGAGGTAGCCTGAGCCATGAGCGGCCCCCTCGACGGCATCCGCGTGATCGACCTCACCAGCGTGGTGATGGGCCCCTATGCCAGCTCCGTGCTGGCGGACTATGGCGCAGACGTGATCAAGGTCGAACCGCCTGCGGGCGACGTGATGCGCAAGTCCGGGCCGATGCGCAATGTCGACATGGGTCACTTCTATCTCTCACTCGGGCGCAACAAGCGTTCGGTGGTGCTCGACCTGAAGCAGGACCAGGGGCGGGAGGTCCTGCTGCGGCTGGCGCGCCATGCCGACGTGCTGGTCTACAACATCCGGCCGCAAGCCATGGCCCGGCTGGGCCTCGGCTACGAGACCCTGCAGGCCCTCAATCCGCGGCTGGTCTACGCCGGGGCTTATGGGTTCAGCCAGAAGGGTCCCTATGCCCGCAGACCGGCATATGACGACCTGATCCAGGGCATGTGCGGCATTCCCTGGCTCGCGCAGCAGGCCGGCGCCGACAAGCCGCGCTACGCGCCCATGGTGCTCGTGGACCGGATGGCTGGCTTGCAGCTGTGCACCGCCATCACCTCCGCGCTGGTGTATCGCGAGCGCACAGGCCGCGGCCAGCGCGTGGACGTCCCCATGTTCGAGGGCATGCTGTCGGTCATTCTCGGCGAGCATCTGGCCGGAGAACAATTCGTGCCCGCAGCAGGGCCCAGCGGTTACCAGCGCAGCCTCGCCCGCGACCGGCGGCCTTACCGGACCCGGGATGGCTACATTTGCGTGCTGGTGTACAACGACAAGCACTGGCGCAGCTTCTTTGCGGCGATCGGGCAGTCGCAAATGTTCGACCTCGACGCGCGCTTCGCCAGCCAGAACGAGCGCCTGAGGCACATCGACCACGTCTACGGCTACCTCAGCGAAGTCCTGGCGACGCGTACCACGGACGAATGGCTGCGCGTGTTCGAGCAGGCCGACATCCCCGCTGCGCGGTTGTACAGCATCGACGACATCGTCGCCGATGAGCACGTGCAGGCGACCGGCTTCGTAAAGACGGTGCGGCATCCGACCGAAGGCGAAATCCGGATCACCGCGATTCCCACCGAGTGGTCGGAGTCCATGCCCGAGAACCGGCGCCCTGCGCCCGCGCTGGGCGAACACACCCGCGAAGTCCTCCTCGAATTCGGTTATGCCGACGGGGACATCGCGGCCATGCGGGATCGGGGCGTGCTGGGCGCGCTTGCTCCGACCGAGACCAAGGAGACGACATGAACATCAACCGGCGTAGCTTCGCCCTGGGTGGCGCGGCCCTTTTCCTGCCCGGATTGGCGGCCGCCCAGCAGGGCTGGCCGCAGAAGCCCGTGCGGCTGATCGTGCCGTTTTCGGCCGGCGGACCCAGCGACGTATTGGCGCGCGCATTCGCCCGGAACTTCTCCGACGCGATCGGTCAGCCGGTGGTGGTCGAGAACCGCGCAGGTGCAGGAGGCGCGATCGGCATCGACGCCGCCGCCAAGGCGGCGCCCGATGGCTATACCCTCGGCTTCGCGCACACGGGCACGACGGCCATCAATCCGCACGTGATGGCGAAGCATCCCTACGACCCGCTGGCGGATCTCACGCCCATTACTCCGATCGTCTCTTACGCCAACGTGCTTGTCGTGAATGCGGACATACCGGTCCGTACGGTGGCGGACTTCGTGGCCTGGGCCAAGGCAAACCCGCGGCAGGCCAGCTTCGCGTCCGGCGGCACCGGAGCCAGCAACCACTTGGCCGGCGAGCTGCTGAAGGTTCTCACCGGTGCGCCGCTCACCCACATCCCGTACAAGGGAAGCGGGCCCGCGATGACCGACGTGGTCGGCGGAACCGTCCCCGCAATGTTTGACATCCCGGTGACCTTGCTGCCCCACGTGCGCTCCGGACGTATCCGCCCCCTGGCGATCCTGAGCCCGCGGCGCAGCAGTGTGCTGCCGGACGTGCCCACGCTGCGGGAGGCCGGCTATCCGGGCTTCGAGGAGGCCGGCAGCGACCTGTGGTTCGGCCTCGTCGGTCCGGCCGGGTTGCCGCAAGCCCTACTGGAGCGCATGCACGCCGAGACTGCCGCGGTGCTGCGCAGGCCCGAGATGCTGGAATCCATCAAGACCATGGGCTACGAACCGTGGGTCATGTCGCCCCAGGAGTTCCGGGCGTTCATCCGGAATGACCACAGCAAATGGGGCAAGGTGGTGAAGGCGGCCGGGCTGAAGCAGGAGTGATGTCGATGCTGCTTCAAAGGGCAAATCGAGGGGTCTGCAATTCGAGGCAGGTGAGCG
Organism: Hydrogenophaga intermedia; assembly: GCF_023715105.1. GTDB lineage: Bacteria > Pseudomonadota > Gammaproteobacteria > Burkholderiales > Burkholderiaceae_C > Hydrogenophaga > Hydrogenophaga intermedia_A. Next base: position 120,046 of record NZ_JAMBNO010000003.1, read on the forward strand.
GCCACCCGCGCCAGATCTCGCGCAGGCGGGGCCGACGCCGGCCAGGTGGTCTTTGTCCGTTGTAGGCATTGTTCCAAATCCGTCGATCGGAGGCTTTCAGGCATGTGCAGCATCGAATCCTTGTTCGCGAACAACAGGGCCTGGTCGGCTCGGTGCGTGGCCCAGGACCCGCAGTTCTTCCAAAGGCTGGCACGGCAGCAGTCGCCGCGGTACTTGTGGATCGGCTGTTCGGACAGCCGTGTTCCGGCCAACGAGATTCTGGGGCTTCGTCCGGGAGAGGTGTTCGTCCACCGGAACGTGGGCAACCTCGTGGTGCACTCCGACCTGAACTGCCTGACCGTGCTGCAATACGCCGTGGAGGTCCTGAAGGTGGAACACGTCCTCGTGGTGGGGCACTATGGGTGTGGCGCGGTGCAGGCGGTGGTGGAGCAGCGGCGTACCGGGCTGGCGGAGAACTGGCTGCGGCACCTGGAAGACGTCAGCCGAAAGCATGCTGATCGGCTGGGCCACAAGGCGGCGACGGAGGCGCGCGCGTCTCTCCTGTGCGAGCTGAACGTGATCGAGCAGGTCAGCAACGTGTGTCGGACGACCACTGTACGCCGGGCGTGGGAGCGAGGGCAGCACCTGGAAGTGCATGGGCTGGTCTATGGGCTCGGCGACGGGCTGCTCCGACGGGTCGGCGCAAGCGTGGGCGGCATCGACGCGCGGGACGCCGGCTACGTCGAGGCACTGTCCGCGTTGGGCGTGCCCTGACCGGTGCCGATCCCCTCGACCCCGAGCTTCGCCTGCAACTCGGCCACCGTCTCCGGGTTGACCAGCGACGACAGGTCGCCCGGGCTCTGGCCGGTGTACACAGCCCGCACCACGCGGCGCATGACCTTCATGTTGCGCGTCTTGGGCAGGTCGCTGACCAGCAGCACCTGGCGGGGACGGTACGAGGCGCCCATGCCGCGGACGACCGCGGCGGACAAATCCTGCTGCAGCACAGGGTCTGCCGGCACGCCGGGCATGGGCACGCACACGCACACGATTGCCGAGCCCTTCACTTCGTCCGGGACGCCGACCACCGCCGCTTCGGACACCTTGCCGGTGCCCGTCAGCAAGGTTTCGATTTCCGACGGTCCGGTGCGCTTGCCCGATACCTTGATCGTGTCGTCGCTGCGGCCGAGGATGTAATAAAGGCCATCCTCGTCACGCATGGCGAAGTCGCCGTGCACCCAAAGGCCGGGCAGGGTGCGCCAGTAGCTGTCGAGGTAGCGTTGGTCGTCGCGCCACAGGCTTTTGGTGAAGCCGATGTTGGGGTTGCGAAGCACCAGCTCGCCCACCTGGCCGGCGGCGACGGTCTTCCCCGCCTCGTCGACGATGTCCGCGCCGACGCCGAGCCCCCCCATGCCGAAGGAGCCCGGCCGCAGCGGATGATGCAAGGTGCCCGTGAAATTGCATCCGCCGACCTCGGTGCCGCCGACGATGTTCAGGAATGGCAGCTTCTTCTTGCACACATTATCGAAGAACCAGCGCCAGGGTGCTTCGGTCCAGGCTTCACCGCCAGAGACGGTGATGCGCAGGGCAGAGAGGTCGAACCTCTCCACCTCCGCGCTGCCGTAGCGCATGAGGCCGCGAATGAGCGTCGGCGCCACCCCCAGGTAGGTGACCTTGTGGTCCTGCAGCAGGCGCCAGAAGCGGCCGGTGTCCGGGAAATCGGGCGTGCCCTCGGCCACGAGCAGGCTGGCGCCGAAGTAGCTGGGGATGCAGGCGCACATCGCCCCGACCATCCAGCCCATGTCGCTCATGAAGAAGAAGCGGTCGGTAGCCCTGAAATCGGCGCAGATGTGCATGTCCCGGGTGACCATCGAACCCAGGAAGCTCACATGCGTCCATACGCATCCCTTGGGTTTGCCGGTGGTACCCGAGGTGTAGAGCAGCACGGCGGCATCGTCGGCGGCCATCTCGGTGGTTTCCAGTTCCGCCGGCTGGCTCGCGACCGCCGCGGCCCAGTCGTGGTCACGCCCGGCGGTCATGGGGCAGTCGGGCAGCGCACCGCCCAGGTGGCGCAGTACCAGTACATGCTGCACGCTGGGCACCGAGGCCAGCGCCACGTCCAGCACGGACTTCATCCCGCCCGGCGTCCCGCGCCGCCACGTACCGTCGACGGTCAGGACCACCTTGGCCTCGCCGTCGTTCAACCGGGCGACGATGGGCTGCGGTCCGAAGCCGGAAAACAGGGGCATGACCACGGCGCCGATCTTCATCACAGCGAAGAAGGCAATGAAGGTTTCGGGCAGGTTGGGCATGTACAACGCCACCCGGTCGCCGCGCTGCACGCCGAGGGAACGCAGGGCGCCTGCCAGGCGGCAGACTTCGGCGTCGAATGCGCGGTATGTCAGGCTGCGCTGTGCAAGCCGGTCCTCGCCCTCCCAGACGAGGAACGGCCGCTCCCACGCGGGCGTTCCGCGATGCCTGTCGATGCAGTTGAGCACGATGTTGGTGGTGGCACCGACACACCATCGCGCCCATTCGATGCCCCGTGAGGTATCCAGAATGCTCTGCGGCCGCTTGTAGAAGCGGAAGTCGCAAAAACGGAGCACCTGCTGCATCAGCCAGGCCGGATCCGCGTCGGCCCGCCTGCACAGTCCGCTCAAATCGGCTTGACCCGTGTAGCGGATGAATGCGCTGAGATTGGATTGCGCCACCGTTTCGGGCGCCGGAACCCAGTCGAACGGTCGTTTGGTAGAATTCATTCCTTCGAGATTAGCTCAAGCCCCGCGCGCAGTCCAGTGTCCGTGTCGAACGGCAAGCGGATGATCCGACGTCCGCGCGCAAGAACGGAGAGTCCGCCATGCACGTCGACGAAGCCATCCGCAGCCGCAAGTCGGTCCGCCGTTTCCTCCCCACGCCGGTGCCGGCCGCCGTGATCAGCCATATCCTGGAGGTGGCGGGGCGGGCCCCGAGCGGGAACAACGTCCAGCCCTGGCAGGTGTACGTGCTGGCGGGCGAGGCGCGCGACCGCCTGTGCCAAGACATCTTGAAAGCCGCGCGGGCGGATGCCGATCGCCACCAGCCCGAATACGCCTACTACCCGACAAGCTGGTTCGAGCCCTACGTCGATCGCCGCCGCCGTTGTGGCCTGGGCCTCTACGCCACGCTGGGCATTGCGCGCGACGACAAACTCGCCCGCGAGGAGCAGATGCTGCGCAACTACACCTTCTTCGACGCGCCCGTGGGGATGCTCGTCACGCTGGACCGGCGCCTGAACACGGGCAGCTTCATGGACGTCGGCATGTTCATCCAGAGCGTGATGGTGGCCGCCCGCGCCGAGGGGCTGCACACATGCGCACAGGCCGCTTTTGCCTGGTTTCACGGAATCGCACGACAGCACCTGCCCATGAGCGACAACGAGATGCTGCTGTGCGGCATCGCGCTCGGGCATGAGGATCCGCAGGCGCCGGAGAATGCCTTCATCACGGAGCGCGTGCCGCTCGACGAGTTCGTCAGCTTCCATGGTTTCGGGGCACCTCGCTGAGAGCCAGGTGTCGGCGGCCATGCCCTCGGGCGGCGTGACAACGCCGCGCAAGACGCTGCTCATCGTGTACCACACGATGACGGGGGGCACCTTGCAAATGGCGCGGGCCGCGGCCCACGGTGCCGGCCAGGAGCAGTCCGTCGAAGTGCGGCTGCTCCAGGCCGCGCGCGCCGGGTCGGACGATGTGCTCGACGCCGATGGCCTGGTCTTCGCCACGCCCGAGAACCTGGGCGCAATGTCCGGGCTGATGAAGGACTTCTTCGACCGCAGTTATTACGCCGCCCTGGAGCGGATCAATGGCCGGCCATACGCGTGCATGGTCTGCGCCGGCAGCGATGGCAGCAACGCGGTGCGCCAGATCGAGCGCATCGCCGCCGGTTGGCGGCTGCGGCGGGTCGCCGATGCCCTGATCGTTTGCACGCACGCCCAAACTCCCCAGGAGATCCTGCGCCAGAAGCGCATCGAACCGGGCGAACTCGAGCGGTGCGAGAACCTGGGCGCCGCTATCGCAACGGGGCTGTCCTTCGGCATCTACTGAAACGTGGCCCCGAGCCATGGGGTAGTGATCGACTGCCTAACTAGTGTTAGACTGATGGCTTCCCCGGTGCAGATGCGCGGGACTCGCTTCTTGCTCACGAAAGGTGCTCATGGATCTCGAACTGAAAGGCAAGTCGGTCATCGTGACCGGCGGCGGCTCGAACATAGGTCGTGCCATCGTCCTCGCATTCGCCGCCGAAGGCGCGCACATCACCATCGGTGACATCGATACGGCGCAGGCGGAGAAGACCGCCGGATTCGCCACGAAGCTGGGCGCTGCGTCCGTGCAGGTGGTCAAGACCGATGTCACGAACCTGCAGCAAGTCCAGGCCATGTTCCAGGCAGCCATGGACAAGCACGGCCGCGTGGATGTGTTGGTCAACAACGTGGGATGGGACAATCTGATGTTCTTCACCCAGACGACACCGGAGTTCTGGCGCAAGGTGATCGACATCAACTATGTCGGCGTGTTGAACTGCACGAAGGCCGCGCTGGACATCATGATCAAGCAGATTGGCGGAGCGATCGTCTCTATCAGCTCGGATGCCAGCCGCCAGGGCGAACCCCGGGAAGCGGTCTACGGGGGCGTGAAAGCCGCGATCAACAGCTTCATGAAGACGATCGCCAAGGAGAACGGCCGCTATGGGATCCGCTGCAACGTCGTCTGCCCTGGGGTGACCATTCCCGAGAACGCGGACGAGGTGGGCGGCAACAGCATGTGGACGAACGCGGACAGCATGTTCACCCCCGAACAGCTCGAGAAGGTGACCAAGGCCCTTCCGCTGCGCAAGGTGGGGCGGCCGCAGGACATCGCGAACGCGGTGGCTTTCCTCGCGTCGGGCAAGGCGGGCCATGTGACTGGCCAGGTCCTTTCCGTCTCCGGCGGCTACAGCATGATTGGTTGAGGAGCCTGCGATGAGCTATACCGACATCATCTACGAAGAGCGCGAACAGATTGCCACCATTGCCATCAACCGGCCGGACGTGATGAACGCCTTTCGCGGCCAGACTGTCGAGGAACTGCTGGCAGCCATGCTGAAGGCGGGATGGGACCGGAACATCGCCGCCATCGTTCTCACCGGCACCGGCGACCGGGCGTTCTGCACCGGTGGCGACCAGTCGGCCCATGCCGGGCAGTACGACGGCCGCGGCACGGCCGGTCTGCCGATCGAGGAACTCCACAGCGTGATCCGCGACGTACCCAAGCCGGTGATCGCGCGCGTCCAGGGCTACGCGATCGGCGGCGGCAACGTGCTGGCCACCCTGTGCGACATGACCATTGCCTCCGAGAAGGCGGTCTTCGGGCAGGTCGGGCCGAAGGTGGGCTCCGTCGATCCCGGCTGGGGCACCGCCTACCTTGCCGCGGTGGTGGGCGAGAAGAAGGCGCGCGAGATCTGGTACATGTGCCGCCGCTACAGCGCGCAGGAGGCGCTCGCGATGGGGCTGTGCAATGTGGTGGTGCCGCACGACCAGCTCGACGCCGAGGTGGCGAAGTGGGGCCGTGAGATCGTCGAGAAGAGTCCCACCGCGCTGGCAATTGCCAAGCGGTCATTCAATGCGTCTACCGAACACATCCGCGGCATCGGCAGCCTCGGCATGCAGGCCCTGAGCCTCTACTACGACACCGACGAGTCGAAGGAGGGCGTGCGCGCGTTTCTCGAGAAGCGCAAGCCTGACTTCCGCAAGGTTCTCGCGGAGCGCAACGCAGCCAGGAAGTGATCGGCATCTGGCAGGGCCTACCGGCTCTGTGCATCAACTTCCGCCGCCGGGCCGGCGCACCAAACCACGACCCACATTCGCCGTCAGGCGTGACCTAGTGGTGATGCCTGCAGTTGCCGGACGGCCTGCCGCCGCTAACTAAGCCATCGCGAGGTGCCGCCGTGCCATTGTCCGGAACTCCGTCGGCCGTTGCTTCGTGTGTTTCTTGAAGAACCGGCCGAAGTAGGCCTCGTCCTCGAAGCCCAGTTCCCACGCAAGCTGCTTGATGCTGACGGAGGAATACACGAGCTCCCGCTGCGCTTCGTGCAGCAGCCGTTCGTTGATGGCATCCAGCGGAGATATCCCGAGCACGTCCCGGCACAGGCGGCCGAGGTGGCCGACGGAAACACCAAGCGCCTCCGCGTAGTGGGCCACGCTGCGTCGCGTGCGGAAGCGCTCGTCGACAAGCCGGCGGAAGTGTTCGATCTGGAGGGCCTTGCGCGAGCGCTGTTCGCTGGGCACCGCCGCGCCCTGACTGATGCGCGAAATCTGCACGAGCAGCGCTGCCAGCAAGGCCATGCCGCTGGCCACGTGGCCAGCCGTGCCATGGCGCGACTCGCGTTCGATGGCCTCGAACAGCGGCATTAGGTCGTCCGCGTAGGGGCTCCTGGCGTCGACGGGCATGACCCTGGGTGTCCGGATGTGGGCCAGCAACGCCGGCGAAAGGGCTGCCACCAGAGATTCCAGCGACCGCTGTGGCGCGGTGATCACGGGGCCGTCGACATCGCTCGGGAATCGGAAGCCGTGCACCACCCCCGCCGGGACGATCACGACGCAGGGAGGCGATAGCCGCCAGCGCCGGTGGTCCATCAGGACCTCGCCGGTGGCGCTGCCTGCCACGACGTACAGCAACTGCAGCAGCCCGTCGTGCACGTGCGGTTCGATCTCGAAGTCGTAGAGACTGGAGCGCTCGGGGATGTGTTCGATGTGGACGAAGTCGAGCCACGCCGGCGCGGAATCTGTGCCGTACAGGGCAAAGCGGGGGACCATTGACATGCACGAATTGTCCGGTTATTCGCCGCCTTTGTCGATTGTGCGCTGCCCGCATGGCAACGACCATCCAGCCCCACGACAAAGGAGACGATTGCCATGCATCGACGCATTTGGGCTCCAATGCGGCTGCCGGTCATTGGCCGCGCCCCGGAGACCAAACTCGAAAAATCCTGTTGTGCAGGTGCCACTCCGTTGGCGGGAGCCGCTTTATGAGCGGCGGTTTCCACTGGTTGGACCTCACCGCCCGCAATTACGTGGTGACCGGCGCCGCCAGCGGCATCGGCCGCGCCGTCGCCGAGTCGCTCGTGCGTGTCGGCGCGCATGTCGCGCTCGTGGACCGCGACGGGCAGGCCGCGCAGGTGGCCGCGGAGCAGCTAACGGCGCAAGGCGCACGGGTGATCGCCATCGAATGCGACATCGCTTCCGAATCCGCCGTGATCGCGGCGGGCGAGCGTGTGCGCCGCGATCTCGGCCGGGTCAGCGGCTTGGTCAACAACGCGGGGCTGCTGCGTGCCGGCAGTCTGGCGGACGTGGCAGTAGCCGACTGGAATGCGGTCTTGGCGGTCAACCTCACAGGCTACCTGCTGTGCTCGCGTGAATTCGCGAAGGACATGCTGGAGCAGGGCCACGGCAGCATCGTGCACATCGCCTCGATTTCGGCGCTGCATCCGCAGACCCGCAGCGGTGCCTACAGTGCGAGCAAGGCCGGTGTGCTGCTCATGAGCAAGCAACTGGCCGCCGAGTGGGGCCCGAGCGGGGTGCGCAGCAACGCCCTCTGCCCGGGAATGATCCGCACCAGTCTCTCGGCGAAGTTCTACGAGCAAGCCGGGTTCGAGCAGGCGCGTGCAGCCGTGACAGCCAGCCGGCGCATCGGCGAGCCACTGGACATCGCCCAGCCCGCCCTGTTTTTGCTGAGCGATCGCTCCGCCTATGTCAACGGCACCGAACTGGTTGTGGACGGTGGCCTCGACTGCATGTTGATGGACATGGTGCCGCGGCCCGGCTTCAACACCACGGCGCCGGCGGCTCGGGAGAAGAACCAATGAAACGTGTCGAATGCGATGTGCTGGTGGCCGGTTCCGGCGCCGGCGGCCTGTCCACGGCCATCACCGCCCGCAAGGCAGGAATGGACGTGCTCTGCGTCGAGAAAGAGCCCGTGTTCGGTGGCACGACGGCATTCAGCGGCGGCGTGCTGTGGATACCGGGCAACCCGCACTGCGAAGCCGCGCGGCGGGACAGCCGCGCCGCTGCCCTAGAGTACCTGAAGAACGAAGCCGGCGTCTTCTTTGACCCGGCGGCCGCGGAGGCGTTCCTCGACAACGGCCCGCGCATGGTGGAGTGGTTCGAGCGCGAGACCGACGTCCAGTTCGTGCCTACCCTGTACCCGGACTATCACCCAACGGTGAAGGGCGGTGTGGACATCGGCCGCTCCATCCTCGCGAAGCCCTACGACATCCGCGCGCTCGGCGCCGACATGGCGCGGTTGCGCCCGCCGCTGAAGACCATCACCTTCATGGGCATGATGTTCAATTCGTCGAACGCGGACCTGAAGCACTTCTTCCGCGCGACGCGTTCGCTGACCTCTTTCGTCTACGTCGCCCGGCGCCTGGCGGCGCACCTGAAGGACCTGCTGCTGTACCGCCGCGCCGTGCAGGTGACCAGCGGCAATGCGCTGGCCGCCCGGCTGGCCAAGTCCGCGCTGGACCTGGGCGTGCCGATCTGGACGTCTTCGCCCGTGCAGCGGTTGATCGTGGAGCAGGGCGCGGTGCGCGGCGCCGTGGTGCAGCACGAGGGCGAGCAGGTGCAGGTGCACGCGCGGCACGGGGTCGTGCTCGCCTGCGGCGGCTTCCCCCACGACGCCGAGCGCATCCGACAGGCCTACCCCCACCTGCGCAGCGGCGGCGAGCACGTCTCGCCCACGCCGGCCGGCAACACCGGCGATGGCATCCGCATCGCCGAAGCGGTGGGCGGCCAGTTCGACATCCGCTTCCCTTCAGCCTCCGCCTGGATGCCGGTATCGCGCGTGCCGTACAGCAACGGCAGCTCCGGCGTATTCCCGCACCTGCTCGACCGCTACAAGCCCGGCGTAATCGGCGTCACGCGCAACGGCCGGCGCTTCTGCAACGAGTCCGAGTCCTACCACGACGTGGGCGCCGCCATGATCCGGGCGTGCACCGGCGAGCGCGAGACGGCCATGTGGCTGGTGTGCGACCAGCGCACGTTGTCCAAGTACGGCCTGGGTTTCGTGAAGCCCGCTCCCATGCCCATCGGCGCGTACCTGCGCAACGGGTACCTGCTGCGCGGCCGCACGCTGGCCGAACTGGCGCGACAGGCGGGCATCGACCCGGGCGGCCTGGAGCAGACCGTGCGCGAATACAACCAGGGCGCGGTGCACGGCGAAGACCGCCAGTTCGGCCGCGGCAGCACCTCCTTCAACCGCTACCTGGCGGACCCGGACCAGAAGCCGAACCCGTGCGTGGCGCCGCTCGAGAAGGGTCCGTTCTATGCCGTGAAGCTGCTCGTGGGGGACCTCGGCACCTTCGACGGCCTGCGCACCACACCGGTGGGTCAGGTGCTGTCCGCCGGCGGCGCTGTCATCGAAGGCCTGTACGCGGTTGGCAACGACCGCGCCAGCGTAATGGGCGGCAACTATCCCGGCGCGGGCATCACGCTGGGGCCGAACATGACCTTCGGCTGGATCACCGGCCGCCATCTCGCGGCGTTGGCACGCGGGCAGGAGCAGCGCCGTGCAGACTGAGCTCCTCGCCCTGGCTGCCGGCAAACCGCTGGTCGACCACCGCATCTACACCATCCGCCTGCGCAAGATGGGCGAGTTCATCGAGGTGTTCGATCGACTCGCCATGCCGATCCTGCTGCGCACGCTGGGCGCCCCGCTGGGCTTCTGGACCAGCCAGGTGGGCCAGCTCAACCAGTTCGTTCACCTGTGGGGCTACGACAGCCTGGCCGACTACGAGCAACGCGCGCTGGCGCGCGACCAGCATCCGGGCTTCTCCGCATACCTCGCGGCCTCCGAACACCTGATCGTGGCACAGGAAACGCGCTTGATTCGACGCGCGACCCTCGCCAGCCTGGAGGCGCCCCAATGACCGTGGCCCTTGTCACCGGCGGGGCCGACGGGATCGGCTGGGCCACGGCCGAGCGGCTGGCGCGGGAGCACGCCCATGTCGTGATCCTGGACCGCGCCGACGAGGCCGCGCGCCGGCGTGCCGCGCAGCTCGGTGCGGGCCATCGCGGGCTCGCCTGCGATGTGAGCGACGAAGGCAGCGTGGCGCAGGCCATCGCACGGGTTCTGGAGGCATACGGCCGCATTGACGTGCTGGTGAATAACGCCGGCATCGGCGACCAGGCGGCGCCTACGCTGGAGCAGGACGCCGCCGCCTTCGATAAGGTGCTGGCCGTGCACGTGCGGGGCACCTTCCTCGTCAGCCGCGAAGCCGCCCGTTCGATGGTCGCCCGCGGCAGCGGAGCGATCGTCAACGTGGCATCGATCGCGGGCGAGGCCGGGATCCCTGGGCGCAATGCCTATGGCGCGGCGAAGGCCGGGATCGGCGCGATGACGCGCTCGATGGCGTGCGAGTGGGCCCGCAAGGGCGTACGCGTGAACGCCGTCGCACCGGGCTACGTGCGCACCGCGTTGGTCGACCAGCTGGTGGCCGCAGGGGCGCTCGACGCCGCGGGCATCGAGGCGCGAACCCCGCTGGGCCGCATGGCCGCACCGGCCGAGATCGCCGAGGTCATCGCCTTTCTGGCGTCGCCCCGCGCGAGTTTCATCACGGGCACCACCATCCATGCCGACGGCGGCTGGCTGGCGTTGGGCGCGCCCGAACGGGCGCTGTCCTGAACACCACGGAGGAGACACATGTTCATCCACATCTTCAACGGCATCGTCTACGGGGCGCTGCTGATCGTAATGTGCTCCGGCCTGGCCCTGATCTACGGGCTGCGCCGGGTCGTCAATTTCGCCCACGGCGCGCTGTACATGCTGGGTGCCTACATCGGCTACTCCGTGGCGATGCGCAGCAACTTCTGGCTCGCTCTGCTGGTGGCGCCGGCGGTGCTGGCGGTGCTGGGCGTCGCCCTCGACCGCTGGGGTTTCCGACTGCTGCAGGACCGCGATCCGCTCACCGTGGTGCTGGTCACCTTCGGCCTGCTGCTGATCGTGGAGGACGGCGTGCAGAGCTTCTGGGGTAAGGCGAACCTGGCGGTGCCCGCCCCTGACCTGCTGGCTGCCTCGATCGACCTGTTCGGCACGTCCGTGCCGGCCTACCGCGTGGGCGTGGTGGTCGTCGGCGCCGTCGTGTCCCTCGGACTCACCCTGTGGCTGCGGTACTCGCGCGCCGGCCTGTTCGTGCGAGCGGCCAGCACCGATCCGACCACGACCGCAATGCAGGGGGTGAACACGGACGCGCTGAGTGCGAGCGTCGTCGGCCTGGGCACCGCGCTGGCGGGGCTGGCAGGCGTGGTGGCGGCGCCGTTCCTGGCGCTGTCGCCTTCCATGAGCAGCGACGTGCTGATCGACTCCTTCGTGGTGGTCGTCATTGGCGGCTTGGGCAGCCTGGCGGGGGCGTTTATCGCCGCAATGTTGCTCGGGCTGATTCAGTCCCTGGGGGCCGTCTGGCTGCCCGAAACTTCCATGCTGCTGCCCTTCCTGCTGATGGCCGGTGTGCTCCTGTGGAAACCCGCCGGACTGGCCGGCAGCCGCACCTGATGCCCGGGCCCGCGATGACTTCCCGCACACTGTCCACCTGGACCCTGGTCGCCTTGGCCGTGGGCGCCGTAGCCGCGTTCGCCATCGGCTCCGGCACTGTCCTGTCCTTGCTCACCCAGGCCACCATCTATGCGCTTTTTGCTCTGGGCGTCGGCCTGCTGCTGCGCCAGAACGGCATGGTCAGCTTCGGTCATGCGCTGTACTTCGGCTCGGCCGGCTACATGGTGGCGATCCTGATGCAGACGCGCGCAGTCCCGGCCGAGGCGGCGCTGGTGCTCACCGTCGGCGGTCTGACGCTGGTCGCCTTCGTGCTCGGCCTGCTGATCGTGCGCGTGCCGGGCATCGCCTTCGGCATGCTGACCTTGGCCGTCGGCCAGATGGCCTTCCTCACCGCCTCGCGCGTCCGCGGCCTGACCGGCGGGGCTGACGGCATGAACGTGGAGTGGCCCTCCACGCTGTTCGGAGTGTCCATCTCCGTGTTGACGCGGCCTTCCGTGATGCTTCTCGTGTGCTGGTCCACCCTGGTCCTGGTGCTCTTCGCCCTGGCCCTGCTGCTGCGAGGACGCTTCGGCAGCATCACGGAGGCCGTGCGCGACAACGAGGAGCGGGCGCGCTTCATCGGCATCCGCACGCTGCTGCCGCGCACGGGCGTCTACGCGCTGTCGGCCGCGGTCACCTCCACCGCGGGCGTGCTGTCGGCGCTCAACACCGGGTTCGTGTCGCCGGAGAGCCTGCACTGGAGCCTGTCGGGCGTGGCCCTGATGATGGTGGTGGTCGGCGGCACCGGCGCCCTCTGGGGCCCGGCGCTGGGCGCGGCCGTCTACTTCCTCGCGAAGGACCTGCTGGGCGACCACGCGCAGCACTGGATGGCGATCTTCGGGGTGGCGCTGATCGTGGTCACCGTCTTCGCGCCGCAGGGCCTGTCCGGGCTGCTTCAGCAACTGGCGGGCCGCCGCCGTCCCGCACCCGCACGGGCCGACGCCGAACCCGAGCCGGCGACTCGTTGAAAGGCATCCCATGTCTGACTACGTTCTGAAGACTCAAGACGTTGCGATCCACTACGGCGGCGTGAAAGCCGTCGACGGGGTCGCCCTGACCCTCGAGCGCGGCCAGATCCGCGGCCTGATCGGCCCCAACGGGGCCGGCAAGTCCACCGTCATCGATGCGATCACCGGGCGCCGCCGCCTCACGCGCGGCCGCGTGGAGCTCGCCGGCGAGGACGTGAGCGCCCTGGGTGTCGTGGAACGCCGCCGCCGCGGCCTGTCGCGCTCGTTCCAGCGCACCAGCGTGTTTGGCCGGATGCCGGTGCGCAAGCAGGTGGAGCTGGCGTCGCACAAGATGGGCACGACCGACTCGGAAGCGGATGCCGACGAGGTGCTGCGCGAGCTGGCACTGGACCGCCTCGGCGACGTGATCGCGAGCGACCTGGGCTACGGCGAGCAGCGCCGCCTCGACTTGGCACTGGCCCTGGTCGGCCGCCCCACGGTGCTGTTGCTGGACGAACCGATGGCGGGGCTGTCCGTGCAGGAGTCCCACGACCTGGCCAAGCACTTGCAGGCGCTGACCAACCGCCGCAACGTGTCGGTGCTGCTGGTGGAACACGACATGGACGTGGTGTTCGGCATCTCGGACGAGATCACCGTGTTCGAACTCGGGCGCGTCATCGCCGCCGGCAGGCCGGCCGAAGTTCGCGCAGACCCCCGTGTGCGTGAAGCCTACCTTGGGAGTGCCGCATGAAGTCTTTGCTGGAACTGGAACAGGTCGACGCGTTCTACGGCGCGGCGCACATCCTGCACAAGCTGGACCTGCGGGTAGGCGAGGGCGAGCGCGTCGCGCTGATCGGACGCAATGGCGTGGGTAAGACCACGGTAGTGAACACCGTGCTGGGGCTGGCCAGCATGCGCGGCGGCTCGGTGCGGATCGCGGGCAAACCGCTGCCGCGGCCGCGCACCTACATGGCAGCGCAGGAGGGTGTCGCGGTCGTGCCCCAGGGACGGCGCATCGTCGCCAACCTGACCGTGGAAGAAAACTTGCAGCTTGGCGCCGCCAACGGCCGCAAGGGTCCCTGGAACATCCCGGCCATCTACCAGCTGTTCCCGATCCTGCAGGAGCGGGCCCACACGCCCGGCACCGCCCTTTCGGGCGGCCAGCAACAGATGCTGGCGGTCGGCCGGGCCCTGATGGCCAACCCGTCGCTGATCCTGCTGGACGAACCGACTGAAGGCCTGGCCCCCGTCGTCGTCGACCAGCTCGCCGAGATATTCAACAGCGTGGCCGACCGCGGCACGGCGCTGCTGCTGATCGAACAGAACATGACCCTGGTCGCCCGCGTGGCGCACCGCTACTGCGCCATGGCCAAGGGCAGCGTAGTGGCCGAAGGCCGCGTGCATGAAGAAGGTCTCGACGCATTGCACCGCCACGTGATGGTCTGAACCGTCGTATCGCAACTGCCCGGCCTGGCCGGGTTTCCCAACCCCAAAGAGGAGACATTCCCATGCAGATCCCGAAACTCTCGCGCCGCGCCATCGCGCTGATCGCGCTCCTGGCCGCCGCGCCGGCCCTCGCCCTTGCGCAACCCAAGGACCCCGTGCGCATTGGCCTCGTGAGCAGCAAATCCGGCGTGTTCGCCCAGCAAGGCGAGGAAGTGCTGCGCGGCGTGCAATTCGCCGTCGAAGAGGCGAATGCCAAGGGCGGCATCGACGGCCGCAAGGTCGAGGTGCAGATCGGTGACGACGAAAGCACCCCGGACGCCGGTCGCCGCGTGGCCGAGAAGATGGCGCGAGACGGCTATAACCTGCTGATCGGGCCGATCCCGTCCTCGATCTCACTGGCGCTCGCCCCCAATCTGGAGCGCTGGGACGCGGCGTACTTCGTCGTCGCCAGCAAGAGCGATAAAATTACCGGCGACAGCTGCAAGCCGCGCGTGTTCCGCACGAACCACTCCGACGCGATGGACATCGCGATGATCGGGGAGTGGGCCAAGACCTTCAATGAAAAGAGCTTCGCCACGCTGGCGGCCGACTATGTGTGGGGCCGCGACTCCGCCGAATCGTTCGCCAAGGCCGTCAAGGCGCAGGGCAAGGATGTCAAGATCCAGCTGTACGCGCCGCTGGGCACAAAGGACTTCTCGCCTTACATTGCACAGTTGAAGGCGGCGAAGGTCGAGGCGGTTTGGGTGGCCGAAGTGGGCCGCGACGCGATCGCGTTCGTTAAGCAGGCCCAGGAGTTCGGCCTGATTCCCGACACCAAGATCATCGGCCATGCGCTGCTGCAAAACTTCATGGTGGACGCCACCGGCAAGGCGCTCGAGAACATGCCCGGGAATGTGGCCTATTCAGCGGACATCCAGAACCCGCGCAACCAGGCTTTCGTGACCGCCTTCAAGGCCAAGTACAAGCGGGTGCCCACCGACAACGAAGGCTTGGCCTATAACGGCGCGCAGGTGATCTTCGAAGGCGTGCGCAGGGCGAACAGCGTCAAGCCCGCGGATGTGGCGAAGGCCCTGAAGGGTGCGACGCTGGACACCATCTTTGGCTCGGCCCAGATGCGCGCCGCCGATCACCAGCTCGTGCTTGCCAACTACGTTGGCCGCGTCAAGGTGGTCGACGGCCAGTTGCGCCCGGCGGTGGAGCAGGTCTTTCCCCCGTCGCTGACGCCGCCGGCTTCACCGCTCTGCAAGATGTAAAGAAGCGCCGCGGGACCGGACGGTCCCGGGCGTTTGCCGGCACCTATGCAGCGGCCACCAACAGCCATTCACCGAGCGCGCGGGCAGCAAAGAGGGCCTGCTGCTAAGGAGCCCGCGACTGGTCGGCTGCTGGCTGGTCTCCTCAAAGCCCCAACTGGGTGAGGCATCCGCGGGCTTCCAGGATCGATTCAAGTATGTGCACCGGCTCATCTTTGGCCTTCGTGACGAATTGAACGCCGGGGGTCATGCCGCTCGTGCCCCGGGCCTAAAACTCGGTGACACGCTGCAGGTGGACCTGCTCGTCAGCAATTTCGAGCTGAGCGAGGAGTCCACCGCTCAGATGCTGTGGGTGGTTGGCGGCACCGGGTTCGCGCACGTGGAGTCCCTGCTGGACGACGTGGTCAAGAAGCGCATCCGGCGGCCCGTCACCTTCATGTGGACCGGCCGCAATCGCGACCGGCCTCTTCAGCGACATGTTCGTGCCCGGACCCGCCCCCCTGACCGAGGAAGACGTTATGTTCCGCACTGCGAACGACGTGTTGGCGGCCCTCAAGCGCTGCCTCCGACGAAGAGCCGTTCGGGCCGCCGTTTCCCGTGATCCGCCGCCCCGAGATTACCGACGCCGTCGCGCGCGCAAATGCCGGCCCGTATGGGCTCGGTGCATCCGTGTGGGGCAGCGATCTGCGACGCGCGAGCTGCGTGGCTGGGAGGATGCATGCCGGATGGACTGGTCAACGGCGACATAGGCGGTTGATGTCCCCGGGAGTGGTGTAAGTTTTTAATGTTTCAAGGCGCGGAAGGCGAAGCCCGAAGCGCCTGGAGGGCAGAGAGGTCGTCCCTGAAACGGGGTGGCCATCATGGTTCAGGATAGGGTTGAGGTGCGATCCAAGCAACCGAAAAGCTTGAAGGAATGGGCGACCACCGCAACTGTCGCACTGACCGAGCTTGCCGAGAATGGAGCCGAAATCGACGCGCTGCTCCAGATGGTGCAATTCATGGCCCAGAGGCTGATGGAGCTCGATGTGGACGGGCGCTCCGGCGCCGGCTACGACGAAAAGGCTACCGAACTAGTGAACAGCCGAAACGGCTACCGCGATCGTGCCTGGTACACCTCGGGCCGGCATGGTCGGTCTGAAAATTCCCAAGCTGGAGCATTCCTGAACCGCCAGATCGAAGGCGACTGGCCCTACCTGTGGATCGGCGCCACGTACGTGAAGACGCGGGAGGCCGGGCGCATCGAGATGCGTGGCCGTGATAGTGGCTGTGGGGGTCAACACCGAGGGCCAACGCGAGGTGCTGGGCGTGTAGGTGGGCGCCCGCGAGGCCGAGCCGTTCTGGACCGAGTTCCTGCGCAGCCTGAACCGGCGCGGGCTGCGTGGGGTCAAGCTGGTGATCAGCGACACCACGAGGGCATCAAGGCGGCCGCATCGAAGGCTGAAGGCCACCTGGCAGCGTTGCCGAGTGCACATCATGCCCAATGCACTGGCGCACGCGGGCAAGACCCAGCGCCGCGTGTGTCTGCGGCCATCTGAACGGTGGTCGTGCAGGAGACTGCGGATGCGGCCAAGGCGCAGTGGCGATCGGTCGCCGATCAATTGAGCGGCAAGTTCCCCAAGCTCGGCGCGCTGATGGACGACGCGGAGAACGACGTGCTGGCGTTCATGACGTTCCCGCGAGCGCACTGGCCGCAGATCTACTCGACCAACTGTTAGCGCCGATGTAAAACTGACCCACTGCGCCGGGGTAAAAGTGACCTACTTGGGCGACGATGGCGGCTTTTTGGCCGTCGATGTTGACCCAGGAGCATGCAGTGCCCGACAACCCCAAGACAGTGGTAACTGCCCGCGACGCCTACGGAGAGGCCTGCACAGCTGGAACGAGGGCCTGCGGCAGCTGGCCGAGGAATGCGGCTTCAAGCCTCGGCTTTGCCGGCCATATCGGGCAAAGCCCGAGGGAAAAGTCGAGCGTTTGAACGGCGACCTCAAAGGCAGGTTCCTGGTCCCACCGGCGCCTGCCGTGGTCGGCGGAACTGCCTCAGCACCGGAGGCGGTCGATGAAGCAGATGACACTGGCGCGAATCGGGGTTAGGAGTCCGCTCGGCCGTTCCGAACCGGCGATGGTCAGAGCCACCCTTGCTAGGGGTTTTCATGCGGTTGGAGCCGGAGCGGCGAAATCATACAATCATTGGATCAACCATTGAACGTTTGCCGCAGGCGGCGGCAAGTAACTGCACGAGCACAAGGACACCAGACATGAAAGCAAGCAAGAGGGCGCTGATCTTGGCGCTGACTTTCCTCGCCGCAGGAACCGTTTTCGGACAGGCCGACAGTTTCCCCAGCCGCCCCATCACCATCGTCGTACCCTATCCGGCCGGCGGGACGAGCGACGGCCAGGTTCGCATGTTCCAGGACATGTTGGGGAAGCTTCTGGGCCAGCCGGTGGTGGTGGAAAGCAAGCCGGGGGCATCCGGGGCCATTGCGGCTCAGCATGTCGCGCGCTCCAAGCCGGATGGCTACACGCTGCTGTATCCAAACGGCGGCGTGTTGATCTCCCCGCTCCTGAGCGACAAGGCGGGCTACGATGCGCTGAAGGACTTCAAGCCGATCACCGTGGTGACGTCCGTGCCCATGGTGCTTGTCACCGCAAAGTCCGTTCCAGGCAACAGCCTTGCCGAGTTCCTCCAGTACGCGCGAAAGCAGCCCAACGGCATCCTGTACGCGTCGGCCGGAACCGCTTCCTTTGGCCATATTGCTTCCGCCCGCTTTGCCCAGATGGCGGGTATCAAGGTGGAGCACGTGCCATACAAGGGTGAAGCCAATACGACGATGGCTGTGCGCTCGGGCGAGGTGCAGATGCTGTTGACCACGCCGTCGTCAGCGATGCTCGGCCAGGTGCAGCAAGGCAATATCAAGCTGCTGGGCGTCGGCTCCCCCAGGCCCTCTCCCTTGCTTCCCGGCACTCCGACCATCGAGCAGGCGGTGCCCGGCTTCACTTCCGAGATCTGGTTCGGCCTGCTTGCGCCGGCAGGAACGCCCGATGCGGTCGTGGAAAAAATCAACGCCGCCGTCAGGACCGTCATGGCTGACCAGGCCATCCGTGACAAGCTCCAACCGACCGGTGCATTGCCGCGTACAACCACGCCGGCCGAGTTCGCCACGCTGATGAAGGAAGAATCAGCTCAATTGCGCGACGTCATCTCCAAGTACGGCATCAAGGCCGAATGATGGCGCGCTGATGAAATCTGAGTGCGATCTCGTCGTCGTCGGTTCCGGCGCCGCCGGCTTGGCCTGCGCGATCACGGCCAGGAAGCGCGGCCTCGACGTGGTGGTTCTGGAGAAGGAGCCCGTGTTCGGCGGAACCACTGCGTTGTCCGGCGGCGTGCTGTGGATCCCCCTGAGCCGCCACGGACGCCAGCAGAACCCCGCCGACTCCGTGGAGGCCGTGCGCAGATACATGCAAGCGGAGACCGGCCGCTTCTACGACGATGAGGCCGTGCAGTGCTTCCTCGACAACGGTCCGCGCATGGTGGACTTCTTCGAACGCGACACGGAGATGAAATTCATCTCCACGCTGTACCCGGACTACCATCCCTCGGCGCCCGGCGGCGTGAACATCGGGCGCTCCATCCTTGCGGCACCCTACGACATCCGCGGCCTGGGCAAGGACATGGCGAGGCTGAGGCCGCCGCTGAAGACCATCACCTTCATCGGCATGATGTTCAATTCGTCCAACGCCGACCTGAAGCACTTCTTCCGTGCGACCAGGTCGCTGTCCTCCTTCTTCTACGTGGCCAGACGGCTCGCGAGCCACGTGAAGGAGCTGGCACTGTACGGCCGTGCGGTGCAGGTCACCAGCGGAAATGCATTGGCGGCCCGGCTCGCCAAGACGGCACTCGACCTGGGCATTCCCATCCTGACGGACACGCCGGTGAAGCGCATCGTCATGGAGGGCGAACGCGCAATCGGTGTGCTGGCCGCGGGCCCCGGCGGCGATCGGCGCATCGCCGCGCGGCACGGCGTGGTGCTCGCAACCGGTGGCTTTCCCCATGATCTTCGGCGGATTGCCAGGGCGTATCCCCACGTACAGCGCGGCCACCAGCATCTTTCGCCCACGGCCGAGGGCAACACCGGTGATGGCGCCAACATGGCCGAGGCCGTAGGGGGCGTGGTGGACATCCGCTTCCAGGAGCCGGCGGCCTGGATGCCTGTGACGCGCGTCGACTTCGGCAAGGGCGAGGTCGGCGTGTTCCCGCACCTCCTGGATCGCTACAAGCCAGGCGTGATCGGCGTCCTCGCGAACGGCCGCCGCTTCACGAATGAATCCAACTCATACCACGATGTGGGCGCCGCCATGGTGAAGGCCTGTGAAGGCATGAGCGAGACGGCCATGTGGCTGGTTTGTGACAAGGGGGCGTTGTCGAAATACGGGCTGGGCTATGTCAAGCCGGCACCCATGCCCATCAGAGGCTTCGTGCGCAACGGCTACCTGATCGAAGGGCGCACGCTGGCCGAACTGGCCGCGCGTGCAGGCATCGATGTCACCGGGCTGGAGCAGACTGTGCGGGAGTACAACCGCGACGCCGTCCGTGGCGAAGATCCGGCCTTCGGCCGCGGCAGCACCAGTTTCAACCGCTACCTGGCGGATCCCGAGCACCAGCCGAACCCTTGCGTTGCGCCCATCGAGCGGGGGCCCTTCTACGCCGTCAAGCTGGTGATGGGCGACCTCGGCACTTTTGATGGCATCACCACCAGCGTGGTGGGGGAGGTCCTGCGGCGCGACGGCAGACCCATTTCCGGTCTCTACGCGGTCGGCAACGACCGCGCCAGCATCATGGGTGGGAATTATCCAGGCGCGGGCATTACCCACGGGCCCAACATGACCTTCGGCTACGTTACGGCGAACCACATCGCCGACCTCGCCGCCGGCAGTACGGCTGGGCGGCGGGGGGCGCAGGAGCGGCTCGCCGCATGAACCCGCCTTCGAACGCGCTCGCACCGCCGCTGGTGGATCACCGCGTCTACACGATCGCGCTGCGCAAGATGCCGGAATTCCTCGATGTCTTCGGGCGCCTGGCCATGCCGGTGCTGCTGGAGACGCTGGGTCATCCGCTGGGCTTCTACACGAGCTTCGTGGGGCCGCAGAACCAGTTCATCCATCTGTGGGGCTACGACGACCTGACCGACTACGAGCGGCGCTGCCGTGCCCGGGATGGCCACCCAGCCTTCCCCGCCTACCTGGCCGCCTCCGCTCACCTGATCACGGCACAGGAAACCCGGCTCATTCGCGCGGTCTCCCTCACTGCGGTTCCCCGGGCCTGACCCCGACGGGGGAACCGACGTGCCGGGAGTTTCGCCTCCCAACGCCTGTCACAGGTCCATCTGCTTGGCGAGGATGTTGCGCTGAATCTCGCTCGTGCCGCCGCCGATAGGGCCGACGCGGGAATCGCGGAAGAACATCTGCATGTCGTACTCGTTGGAGTAGCCGGCGCCGCCCATGATCTGCATGCCGATGTCGGCGCACTTGAAGTTGTTCTCGGTGGCGACGATCTTGGCCATTGACGCTTCCTGCACCACCTGAAAGCCGCCGTCCAGGAGGTCCGCTACACGGTAGGTCATCTGCCGAGCAGTCTCCGACATGATCAGCATGTCGGCCAGCTTGTGCTGGATCACCTGGAACTGCGAGATCGGCTTGCCGAACTGGATACGCTCGCGTGCATAGTCGCGCGCGTACTCGGTGATCTTGAAGCAGTGGCCGGATGAGATCGCTGCCAGGCCCAGGCGCTCCAGGCCCAGTGCGGCCATGATGTTCTTCCAGGCTTCGCCCTCGCCGCCGAACAGATTGCTGACTGGCACGCGGACATTGTCGAAGAACACCTCGTTGGCGTGCGTAGTACGGCGACCGAGCATCGACAGCGGCCGGATAGTTACACCCGGCGCACTGGTCGGCACCAAGATCGTGCTGATGCCGCTGTGGCGGGCCTGGGTATCCGTCTTGACGATCGCCACGAGGTAGTCCGCCACGTGGGCGCAGGTAATCCACACCTTGCTGCCGTTGATCACATACTCATCGCCTTCCCGTACCGCGGAGGTCTTGATGCCGGCGACGTCCGAACCGGTGCCGGGCTCGGACATGCCCAGCGCCAGCTTGGCGCGGCCGCTGATGATCTTGGGAATGATCTCCTGCTTCAGTTCGGGCGAGCCGAACTTGGCAACATGCATGCCGGCGTAGATCGTCGTGGTTGTCACGGCCTGTGCGATGCCGGTGTAGTAATAGCCCAGCGTTTCGAGGAAGACCGCGATGTCCTTGTAGGAGCCGCCCATGCCGCCGAGCTCGTCGGGATAGAACAGGCCCAGGTAGCCGGCATCCGCGAGCGCATTGTAGGCCTCGTGCGGGAAGGCGCGCGACTCGTCCATCTGGCGCACCTGTGCCCAGGGCAGATGGCGCGACAGCAGGTCCAGCACGCCATCGCGCATCATGCGCTGGTGTTCATTCAGGCCTGCGGTGTTGATCAGGGACTGGGGCATGGCTATTCCGGGTAGGCTGGTCAGGATTTCGTCGCAACGGCCTCGAGGCCGGCGCGGGTCAGGACCATGGTTGTCATCAGGCCCGTCTGCACGACCTCGTCGCGCTGGTTCAGCAGATCCATGCGGCGCACCAGCACGCCGCGATCGGGCTTCGAAGTCGGGCGCGCCGAAACGATCGTCGCTCGCAGACGGACGGTGTCGCCGAACAGGATCGGCTTGAGAAACTTCCATTCGTCGATCCCGAGCGCTGCAACGGCGGTGCCGTCGAGGTAGCCTATGCTGGCGCTCAGTCCAGTCGCGACCGACAAGCCCAGCGCGCCATGGGCAATCCGCTGCCCGATCGGCGACCTGGCGCTATGGACTGCATCCGTGTGCATGGGATTCACGTCGCCCGAAATCCAGGAGAACTGGACGACGTCGGTTTCCGTGATGGTTCGAGCCCGGCTTTCGTCGACCTGGCCAACCTCAAACTCTTCAATGCATTTGCCTCGCATCTGGGATCCTCGTTGCGGGTTCAGGACGCGACGGCGCGCGCGGCGAAGAGTGGGCCGTCCTCGTATTGCAGCACGGCCATTTCGACGGCCATCCCGGGTCTCCACCTGACGCCGGGCGCATCGAGCAACCGGCAGGCGAGACGGATGCCGCTGTCCAGGTCCACGATGCCGAGGCCATAGGGCGCCTCCGGTGCGAAGACCGCCGGCGCCGCATGGACGCGGGTCCAGGAATAGAGCGTTCCGCGCGGGGAAAGCGGGCTCCAGCGGACCTGGTCAGACCAGCAATGCGGGCAGACCGGCCGCGGGGGAAAGGTCTGCCGGCCGCAGGCCTCGCAGCAGGTGGTCTCCCAGCGACCGCGCGCGAGGCCTTCCCAGAACGGCTGTGTGAAAGCCGATACCCGCGGCGGGTACGCCCGCCGGCCCGTGGCCGGCACGGAAAAGAGTTGCGTCATGCCACGGCCTCCAGCACGTGCACGAGGGCAGCGTTGTAGTTGCCCAATTCGCCGGTAGACATCCCCAGTCTGGCGCCATCGACCTGGCGCTCACCGGCGCGACCTCGCAGCTGTTCGGCCAGCTCGACGTAGTTGTAGAGAGAAGTCACGTAGGCCGGATGCCCGCGCGAAGTCAGTCCGCCCGAGGTGGACACCGGGATCCGCCCGCCGAGGCGCGTCTCGCCTGCGGCAGCGGCGCGGGCTCCGTGGCCGCGCGGAACCAGTCCGATCGCCTCGGTCACCAGGACTTCCACGATCGTGCACGGTGCGTAGAGCTCCACCACGTCGAGGTCGGCGGCGGTGATGCCGGCCTGACCGTAGGCGTCGCGCGAGGCCCGCGCTGCGGCTTCGAAGCCGATCATGTCGTTGGGAACGTCATTGATCTGGTGCGAGCCGTCGTGGTAGAAGCCGCGTCCCCGAACCAGCACGTAGGGCCGGCCCAGCGACTTCGCGACATCTTCGCTCGCCAGCACCAGGCAAGCCGCGCCGTCGCCGCGAGGGGGCACGTCGTACAGGCCCAGCGGTTCGACGATGGGACGCTGCGCGAGCACCTCCTCCAGCGTGATCGGCTTGCGGTATTGGGCGAGCGGGTTGAGCGAGGCGTGGTAGCGGTTCTTCACGGCCACCGAGGCGAGCTGCTCGCGGGTGGCGCCCGTTTCGTGCATGTAGCGCATGGCGTCCATCGCGTACCACGCGATGGGCGTGAAGCCGGCGGACGTGTGGAAGTCGACGTCGCCCGTCGTGCGCATGCTGCTCATCATGTGCTCGGCTGCGGGGACTGCGCTCTCCATGTTGATGCCCAGCGCCAGGGCCACGTCCGAGCGTCCCAGCAGGATCTCGTCGCAGGCCTTGTCGAATGCGAGGGCAGCCGTCATGCCGTTGCCCATCACCTCCAGCACGCTACCGCGGCAGGCCAGCCGCAGTTGACCCACCAGGAAGGTGTGAAAGTACTTCTGGCGCGTGTACGGACGGGGGAGGGTGAACACCAGGCTCTGGATGTCCTCCTTGGCGATGCCCGCATCGCGGACCGCCTCCGTGACCAGCCGCGTCATGATCTCGTTCTCGAGAACCTGCAGCGCCTCGTCGTCCGCGCTCTGGTAGCGACCGTTGGGGATGGCGCTGGTGCCGATCAGCGCGACGCGGCGCGTCACGCTGCCACCTTCGCCGCACCGGCCGCGGCAGCGCCGAACACGCCGTCGGCCTGCAGCTGGGCGATCCGCTCGTCATCGTAGCCGAGCGTTTCACGGAGCACGGTCTCGGTGTGCTGGCCGACGCTCGGTGCCGCCGTGGGCGGCACAGCGGGTGTCCGCTCCAGGCGCAGCGGGCTGGCGATGTTGGGAATCCAGCCCATTACCGGGTGCGGGATACGCGTCACCAATCCGCGCGACCGCGCTTCGTCCGAGGCGAGCGCCTCGCCGAGGGTGCGAACCTGCCCGTGCGGCACGTTGGCGGCGCGCAGCCGCGCAGCCCAGTAGCTCCAGGGTTGCTTCGCGAAGGCCTCGTCCATGACCTGGAAGATCCGCTCGCGCTGCTCGAGTCGCTTGACGCGCTGCGAGAGTACCGGGTCGTAGGCAAGGTCTGGACGCTCTAGCACCTGATCGAACAGGCGCTGGAAGATCTTGTCGTTACCGCAATTGATGTAGAACGGCCTGTCCTGCGACAGGAACACGCCGGACGGGCAGGTGTCCGGGCTGACGTTGCCGTTGCGAGTGGGCTCGTAGCCCGTGGTCAGATGCTGCATTGCGCCGAAGCCGGTCATCACGATGGCGGTGTCGAACAGCGCCACCTCCACCTTCTGCCCCGTGCCGTCACGGGCGCGGGCCATCAGGGCCAGCAGGATGGCATTGGCGGCAGACATCGCGGTCGCGACGTCCATCACCGCGGCACCCGTACGCACGCCTTGCCGATCGGCGTACCCGTTCATGGAAATGAAGCCGCTTTCCGCCTGCGCGATGGGATCAAAGCCCAGCCGCTCCGCGTAAGGCCCTTCGCGGCCGTAGGCCGAGATCGAACAGTACACGAGACGCGGATTGAGACTGGCGCAAGTGGCGTAGTCGAGCCCGAAGCGATCCATCACGCCGCTGGAGAAGTTCTCCACCAGCACATCGGCTTGGGCGATGAGTTCCTTGGCCACCCTCAGGCCTGATTCGTTCTTCAAATCAAGCGCGAGACTCTTCTTGTTGCGGTTGGACCAGAGGAAGGGCCCCCCTTGGGCCGGTATTGCTGGATCTACCGTCGGATAGTGGCGGAAGTCGTCACCCCGTTCGGGCGCCTCGATCTTGATGACCTCCGCTCCGAAGTCGGCCAGGGTCTGCGTCGCCAGCGGGCCGGCGATGAAATGGGTGAAGTCGATCACCCGAAGCCCGCCGAGGGCGGGTGCCCCCAGGCCAGGCGCGCTCTGGTGGACGGGCAGGGCGTTAATGCGTTGCTGGTCAAACACGGATATTTCCATCAATGGTTCAACCATTATACGGTTGCAAGCGCGGGAAACAACAGCCGCCGCTCTCCGCGGGAGTCCCGCAGGGGGCTGGGCAAGCGGAGGCGTTCAGCCTCCCGCCTCACGGCGGCCGCGCGACGCAAGGGCGGGAGGTTGCCTGCCCTATCGGCGGCGCGGGGTGGGGGCAGATCGGCCGTGACTTCGCGGTTCTGCCTGCTTGCGCGGCTTGGCACTGCCGGCCGGGGCCGCTGTCGCGGCAACGGCCGGGACACGCAGCGGCGTGGCCGCAGCCACCGGCGCAGCTTCCTTGGCCAGCGACAAATAGCTGCGTTGCAGACGCTTCAGGCTGGACTCCATCTCGGCGATTGCACCGGAGACGTCGCGCGCTTCCATCAGCTTGATGAAGCGCTTGCGTGACGGCGGCACGAAGGAGTTCTCGTAGGGGCCGATCGTGTGCACGAAGTGCCGGAGCACGGCGAGCATGCTGTCCATCACGATCACCACCACGGGGTTGCCCGTCATCCGCGCGACAATTCGGTGGAACTCAAGATTGGTCTCGGCGCGTCGGGCGAGATCGCCTTGCGTGTTCGCCTGCTCCGCCTGGCGCACGTTCTCTCGCAGGTTCTCCAGGTCTTCCGGTGTGGCGCGCTGGCATGCTTCGCGCACGACCACGGATTCGAGCCAGATGCGTGCCTCCGTCAACTGCTCGGGAGAAATCGTACCGCTGTGGTACATGTCCAGCAGCCCTGTTGCGATCGTGTCGCCGCTGGCCTCGGTAATGAACGCGCCGCCGGTCGCGCCCTTTCGCAGGCGCAACAGGCCGGCATGCTCCAGGGAGCGCAGAGCCTCCCTTAGGGTATTGCGAGAGACCCCGAACTGCTCGGCCAGAGCCCGTTCCGACGGCAGGCGGTTGCCGACGCGCAGCTTTCCTTCGGCCAGCTGGGAACGGATCTGGGAGGCGATTTCGTCGAATGCACGCCGGGACCGGATGGGTTGGAAGACTGGCGCGGTCGCGTTGGAAGGGTGTCGGGGAAGTTGATGGTCCGCCAAGTTGCTGGAAGCTCGATGTGAATGGTGCAATGATAGGACCAACCGGACGCCCGGCCGGACTTATAGAGCGTCGATGCTCCCGGCTGAGCCTCGGCGAGATTCCTCGGTCCCTTCCATGACCACATTACGTCACCCGAGTTTATTCCTCGGGTCGGTGGCCCATGGCTACAGCAGCGCCGCGAACGCGCGCCGAGCCGTTTCCAGTTCCGGCGGCAGCTTGTCCACGACATCGTCGCGGCTCATGCGGCTGGTGGACACCGACAGGCTCAGCGCGGCGATCAGTTCGCCGCGCCCGGTGCGGATCGGCACGGCGACAGAGCGCAGGCCGATCTCCAGTTCCTCGTCGCAGATCGCGTAGCCCTGCTGCCGCGCGCGGTCGATCTCCTGCACGATGTCGCGCAGGGCGGTGAGGGTGCGCGGAGTGAGCGCGGGGCGCATGATGCGGTTCAGCAGGAACCTGACTTCGTCCTTCGGCCGCTCCGCGAGCAATACGCGGCCTGTGGCGCCGCAATAAGCCGGCAGGCGCGCGTCTACGCCGAGAGCGCTGGAGAGGCTGTCCAAGCGCTGCCGAAAAACTGGAAGCTGTATGTCGAGAACGTCAGGTGCGCAGGATCTGGAAGCCGTCGTCGAGATGGGCGGCCACGAGACGGGCTCCAGCGAAGGCCGCGCCACGGAAACCTCCGTGCGCGGCTTCTGGAAGGCCTACCGCACGCACAGGGGGGCCTGAGCATGATCGACATCCTGGCGCTCTGCGCCTTCAACGCCGCCTACGCGCACGTGATCGGCGTTTCGCGCCCGCGGGCCGGCGTCACTAGCGGGCTGGGAGGTCTATTGCTGCGGCTGGCCGGTGATGGTGGCCGCAGTGCGCAAGGCCTGCATCGACGAACGCCGGCTGGACGGGAATCACTTCTTCAGCGACGTGTGTTCGTCCCCGGACCCGCCGTAACCTGAGCAAGGAGACAAGACGAGATGTTCCGCAGTGCCGACTGCATCAGGCCGCGCCGGTCGGCGGAGGCCACGGCGGGGCTCGGCGGCAGAACAGGGCCATACCTCCCATGTAGCCGTGCAGGGCCTTCAGGGCCACGACGTGATGGGGGCCTTCGAGGGAGGCCTTGCCGCCCCCGCGCGGGCGTAAGGCGGGCAAATCAGCGACTCTGGGGTCTTGCCCCGTGCAGCAACGTCAGTCCGCATAGCAGCGCCGGCAACGCCACCGCCGCGAACGCCGTGTCATACCCCATTCCCGCTTCGATCATCAGCGCAAACACCGGCGGGCCCGCCAGCACGCCGGCGAAGGTGACGAACAGCGCCGCTGCGGTCGCCGCGCTCACGGCGCCGGCGGGTGCGCGCCGCGCCACCTCGGCCAGGTACACGCCGTTCCAGCCAATGGCGCTGGCGCCGAACACGCCGTACAGAAGCAGGAGCATCGGTGCCGGCCATGCGCTTGCGAACGCGCTCACGATCGCGCACCCGCCCATCAGGCAGCCCATCGCGCCCATCACGCGGCGCGGGTGTCCACTGCGATCGGCGACATGGCCCGACAACAGCCGCCCCGCGATCCCCGCAGCCTGCGTCACGGCCAGCGCCAGACCAGCCTCCACCAAGGTGTAGCCGTTCTGCGTGGTGAGGAAGGTCACCAGGTAGGTGCCCAGACAGAGTTGCAGCGCGGCATAAGAGAACGAGGCGAGGGCCAGCGGACGGCCGGCGCGGTCCCCCAGAGCCACGTGAAGCGGCTCCGCCAAGCTGTCGAGCCCCACGCGCGCGTGGGGCTCACGGTCAGTGTCCAGGGTGGCGCGCAAGGGCTGCAGCAACAGCGCCAGTAGTGCGCAGGCGCCACACACGGCCCACACGGCAGAACGCCATCCGCTCCACGACGCCAGGGGCGGCAACAGGGCCCCTGCCAGCAGTGCCCCCACCGGGACGCCGGTCTGTTTGAGCGAAAAGATCCTGGACCGGCGGTGCGGCGGTGCCACGCGGTTGAGCAAGTGCGAACTTGCCGGATTCAGGGGGCCATAACCGAGGCCCATCAGCACCGCCGCCGCCGCCACGCCGCCGACATGCGCCGTGGCGAGAAGGCCAACGCCTGCGCTCGCGGCGAGCAGGCACAGTTGGCTCAGCCGCAGCGCGCCCCAGCGGCGGACCAGCGCACCGCTGACCAGGCCACAGCCCATGCTGCTGGCATAGATCAACGCCACGAAGAGTCCCAGGAGCGAGAACGCCAGCCCTGTCTCCGCTGCGACCGCCGGCGCCAGGATCGGCAGCGTGACCGTGGCCATCGAGAGGAACGCCTGCGCCGCCAGCATCGCGGCCACCGGTATCACCACACCCGGCGACGCTCTCACCGGCTGCCCTCCGTGTCGAAACGCAATTGCCGCCAGGTCACGCGGGGTGGCGGTGGATGAGCTGGCGCGCGATGATCAGGCGCTGCATCTCGTTGGTGCCTTCGCCGATCAGCAACAGCGGCGCGTCCCGATAGTAGCGCTCTACGTCGAATTCCGGCGAGTACCCGTAGGCGCCATGGATGCGCATGCACTCCAGCGCGTTGTCCATCGCCGCCTCGGTGGCGAAGTATTTCGCCATTCCGGCTTCCATGTCGCAGCGTTCGCCGCGGTCGTACGCGCGCGCCGCCGACTCCACCAGCAGTCGCGCCGCTTCGACGCGGGTGGCCATTTCACCCAGCTTGAGCTGAATGGCCTGGTGCTCGCTGATCGGCTTGCCGAAGGTCCTGCGCTGCTGCGCGTAGGCCACGGCGTCGTTCAGCGAGGCGCCAGCCACGCCCAGGCCCCGCGCCGCAACGTTGATGCGCCCGAGTTCCAGGCCGGACAGTACCTGCTGCAGGCCGCGGCCTTCGACGCCGCCGACCAGGCGGTCGGCATGCACGCGATAGTTCTCGAACTGCAGCTCGCAGGTATCGATGCCGCGATATCCCATCTTTCCCAGCTTGCGCGTGACGATGAAGCCGGGCCCCTTTTCGGCGATGAACAGGCTCATGCCCTTGTGCCGCGGTTCGGCCTGCGGATCCGTCTTGACCAGCAGCGCCAGGCAGCCGCCATGCAGGCTGTTGGTGATCCAGGTCTTGCTGCCATTGATCACGTAGTGCTCGCCTTCGCGCACGGCGCGCGTGCGGATCGCCTGCAGGTCCGTGCCGGCATCGGGTTCGGTCAGGCCGATGCCGCCGCGCAGCGCGCCGCTGGCAAAGCGCGGGAGCAGGTCGCGCTTCTGCGCCTCGGTGCCGTGCCGCATGACGGCCGAGGCCATGATGAGGTGCGAGTTGATGATGCCGGACAGCGACATCCAGACCGCCGCGATGCGCGCCACGACGGCGGCATAGGTGGAGGTCGACAGGCCCAGGCCGCCGTACTCGACCGGGATGATGGCGCCGAACAGCCCCATCGACTTCATCTGCTCGACGATTCCGGCAGGGTACTCGTCTGCCTGCTCCAGGCGCTTGACGTGCGGCCGCACCTCCGTTCGCAGGAAACGGTCGATGGCAGCGAGGATCAAGGATTCCTGTTCGGCGTCGGTGTTCATTGAGGGTGCTCGCCCGCTGGAAGGCGTGTCAGCCGCGCGCCGCCAAGCCGAGTTGGAGTCTTGCCGCCGAACTGTCGCGGCCGATGGAAAGCACCAGGTCGCGCACGTGTGCAGCGCGAGCAGGCGAGGCAACGAGCTGCATGTTCTCGAAGAATTTCCTCTCCACGTCGGCGTTGCTGATCGGCCGCTCGGCGCCCCCGCGGTTGACGTGCTCACGGTGCCGCAGCTCACGCCCGTCGTTCAGGGTTACCACCACCTCGCCCGAGTAGGAGGCGGGGAATGGAGAATCGGGATCCACTCCGTATTCGACCTTGGCGGCCAAGGCCAGCACCTGCTCGTCGCGCAGCGCAACGTCCTCGAGCTCGGGCAGGCCGAACCGGCCTTTCGCCAGCGAAGTAGCCACGGCGTAGGGAATGCTGAACTGCGCGTCGTAGCTGTTCTGCGGCCGCTTCTTCGTCGCCACCGGCTCACACACTGTTTTGACCACCTCGGCGGGCACCAGCGCACGCACGCTGCGGATGTCGGCGGGCTGCAGGGCATGGCGCTCGCGCAGGATCGCAGCCGCGTCGGCGCAGGCATGCGTGAAGTGGCAGGCCGGCAGCGGTTTGACGGTGACCCTGGACAGCTCCCAGGCCTCGCCCAGGCCGTTGGTAGCCAAAGCCAGATCGCAGTCCTGTGCCAGCGGACCGAGGTGGCTGTTGAAGACACCGAAGCGGCCCTCGTAGGGACGGTCGGGGCCCTTGAAGCCGTGCCTGGCCATCGTCGCCGCAGTCATGCCCGCCACCGCGGCCCAGCCCGGGTGCATGCGCTTGGTCCAGGCACCGTCCTGTAGGAACTCCAGACTGCCCGAGGC
The DNA here is from genome assembly GCF_023715105.1 of Hydrogenophaga intermedia. Lineage (GTDB taxonomy): Bacteria > Pseudomonadota > Gammaproteobacteria > Burkholderiales > Burkholderiaceae_C > Hydrogenophaga > Hydrogenophaga intermedia_A. The sequence goes on from NZ_JAMBNO010000003.1 coordinate 150,645, forward strand.
GACCGACAGCGCGATACCTTGGGCCATGGCCAGTTGCGCGGCATTCAGCCCGAGCAGGCGGCCGCTGACCAGCGTGCAGGCGAAGGCGCCGATCAGGCCCGTGGGGTGGAAGCCGACCTGATGGAACCCGCCCTTGGCCACCGACGCGAGACGCGCACCCACTTCCATGCCGGCGACGTAGGCGGTGAGCAGGGCTTCGCCGTCCAGATCGGCCAGCGCTGCGCCGGCCAGGGCGCTCGGAAACGTGCTGGCGGTGGCGTGGATCACGCCTGCTGCGTGGGTGTCGTCGAAATCCAGGCCATGGATCAGGATGCCGTTCATCAGCATCGCGTCGCGCAGCGTGAGGCGCGTCGCCAGGGCGAGCACCGGCGTTGCGCCCGCTCCGCCGGACAGCTCGGTCATCGCGGACAGCGAACGGTACGCGAATTCGTAGTGAGTGGACGCATGGGCGATGCCGACCGCGTCGAGGATCAGGTGGCGCGCCCGTTCCATCACCGTGCCGGGCACCTGCTGCGGCCGCAGTTCGGCGACGAATGCGGCCAGGGTGGCGGCGATGGTCCGGCCGCCCGGCGATGGTGTGGGGGATTTCGGCATGTCCGGCCTTCCGGATTCGCGGGCGACTGGGCCGGCCGCAGTGCGGGGATTCACTCGACACGCAGGCCTGCGGCCTTGATCACCGGGCCCCAGAGTGCAAGGTCGCGCCGGATTGCCTCGGCCAGCTGCTCGGGTCCGCCATAGCGAACGTCGAGCCCGAGCGTCGTGAACTTGTCGCCGAGCTCGGGGCCGGCGAGTGCCTTCTCGATCTCGGCGGCCAGGCGTCGCTGGAGCGGCGTGGGCAGGCCGGCGGGCGCGACCACGCCCATCCAGCCCACGAAAGCGTAGCCGGGCAGGGTTTCGGCTACCGTGGGAACCTCGGGCAAGAGGCGATGCCGGGTTCGCCCGGTGGTCGCGAGGACGCGCAACTTGCCGGCGGCGACCATCGGCAAAGCCGTGTTCGGCGCATCGAAAAGAAATTGAAGGCTGCCGCCGATGAGGTCGGTCAGCGCCAGCGCGGTGCCGCGGTACGGCACGTGTGACAGACCGACCTTCGCATCGATCGCAAGCAGCTCGCCGGCCAGGTGGTTCGACGAGCCGTTGCCCGCCGAGCCGTAGTTCAGGGAGCCGGGCTTCGCGCGGGCGGCAGCGAGCAGGTCCCCCAGGTTCTTGTACGGACTGTCGGCCCGCACCATCAGCAGGTTCACGTACTCGGCAAAGCGCGCGATGGGCGTGAAATCGCGCTCGGGGTCATAGCCGACGTTCTTCGACAGGTGCGGGCCCATGCCGAACGTGGCGGTGTGCGCAAACCCCAGCGCATAGCCGTCCGCAGGCATCTTGGCCAGCCGTGCCACCCCGATGCCACCGCCGGTGCCAGGAATGTTCTCGACCACGAAGGACTGGCCGAGTTGCTCCTGCAGGCGCCCCGCAACGAGGCGGCTGACCGCATCCGCCGGCCCGCCGGGCGCGAAAGGCACGACGAAGCGAACCGGCTTGCCCGGATAGGCCTCCTGAGCAAGCGCGGATGGAGACCCCAGCGAGGCCGCCAACGCACTACTTACGGCGAGAAATGTCCTGCGCGTCGTCTTCATTGAGGTCTCCGTTCAATACGACCGCGGCAGCCCCATGACATGCTCGGCGATGTAGTTCAGCACCATTTCGCGGTTCAACGGCGCCGTGCGCAACAGCCGCACCAGACCGTACAGGTCGTAGATCCCATATTCCTTGGTGAAGCCATTTCCCCCGTGTGTCTGGATCGCTGCATCGACGGCGTGGATGCCGGCCTCGGCCCCGGCGTACTTGGCGATGTTGGCGAACTCGCCTGCCGGCAGGCCCTGGTCGAAGGCCCACGCCGCCTTCAGTGCCATCAGGGAGGCCATCTCGATCTCGCTGCGTGCGATTGCCAGCGGATGCTGCACGCCCTGGTAGGCGCCGATGGGCGTCTTGTTGAACAGCTTGCGGTCGTTGGCATACGCTACCGCTTTCTTGAGCGCGAAGCGGCCGATGCCGGTACACAGCCCCGACAGGATGATGCGCTCCGGGTTGAGGGTGTCGAACAGGATGCCGAAGCCCTTGTCCACTTCACCCAGCACGTCGTCCTCGGTCAGCGCCACGTCGTCGAAGAACACCTGCCACTGCGTCTCGGGCACGGGGAACGCGACGGGGATCAACGTCATGCTGATGCCCTTCTTCTTCATGTCGACCATGAAGATGGTGAAGCCGTCGGTCTTCTTCTTCACGTCGGCCCGCGGCGTGGTGCGGGTGACCACCATGGCGTAGTCGGCCCGGTTGGCATCCGTGATGAACACCTTCTGTCCGCTCAGACGGAAGCTGCCTTTGCCGTCCGGCTTGGCCAGGGTGGTGATCTCCATCGAATTGGAACCCGCGTTCGGCTCGGTGATGGCGAAGCAGAACTTGATGTCGCCCGAGCAGCCGCCAGGCAGCAGCCGGCGCTTCATGTCTTCACTGGCGTGCTTGGCCAGCAGCCCCATCGTCATGGTCGGGCCCACGACGAGGTTCAGCAGGGGGATGCCGTTGTTCGCCAGCCCTTCCATGAACAGCAGCATCTCCGTCATGCCCTGTCCGGCGCCGCCGTACGCTTCAGGCACCATGATGCCCAGGAAGCCGTCGTCGGTGATCTGCTGGTACAGCTCCGCCGGCGGCTCGCTCTTGTCGGCATACGTCTTCCAGTATTTATGGTCGAACCGCTGTGACACGCGGTCGCCGTACTCGTAGACCATCCGTTGTTCCTGCGTGAGCGCGAAATCCATGCTGTTCTCCGGAAGCGGGACGATAGCGTCTGGGTGTCAGACTTTTGCCGAGGGGAAGACAGGCGCGCGCTTCTCGCGCACGGCGGCGACGCCTTCGGCCGCGTCTTCGCCGAGGAAGCAAAGCATCTCCATCGCCAGCGAGCTCTCGAAGGTCGGGCGCGCCATGTGCATCCAGCCGTTGAGCGAACGCTTGGTGAAGCGAATCGCCTGCTGGCTGCCCGCGGCCAGCTTGTCCGCCACCTCCATGGCCTTGTCCATCAGCTGTGCGCGCGGCACGCACAGGCTCACCAGCCCGATGCGCTCGGCTTCCTTGCCCGAGACGAAGTCGGCCGTCATCAGGTAGTACTTCGCCTTGGCCATGCCGCACAGCAAGGGCCAGAGGATTGCTGCGTGGTCGCCGGCGGCAACACCGAGCTTGACGTGGCCGTCGGTGATCTTGGCTTCTTCGGCCATGATGCTGATGTCGGCCATCATGGCCACGGCCAGGCCGGCGCCGACGGCCACGCCGTTGATCGCGGAGATCACCGGTTTTTCACAGGCCATCACGTTGTAGACGATGTCCGATGCCTCGGTCATCACGTTATTGATGGTCTTGGCGTTTCCGACCATGCCGGTGATCCAGTTCAGGTCGCCCCCGGCCGAAAAGGCCTTGTCGCCGGCGCCGGTGATGACGGCCACCTTGGTCTTGGGGTCGTCATTGACCACGCCCCAGATCTTGGTCAGCTCCCAGTGCAGCCGGGCGTTGGTGGCGTTCATCACCTCCGGGCGGTTGATGGTGATCAGCAGCACGCCGTTGGGCTTGTGCTCGAACTGGAGGAACTGGAAGTCGGTGTAGTTCATGGTCGGGTCCTTCATGGAGTGGAGAAGACTGAGGCGGCTCAGCGCAGCGTGGCGCGGCCGTTGTTGAGCACGACGACGTCGCGTTCGACGACGCGTGCGCGGAAGAACGCGGCGCTGCAGTCGTTCCAGATTTCGGTACGGATCGTCTCGCCGGGGTAGACCGGCGACGAGAAGCGCGTTTCGATCGAGGCGAGGCGGGACGGATCGCCGTCGCACAGCGCCTGCGTCAGCGCCCAGCCGGCAATGCCATAGGTGGCCAGGCCGTGCAGGATGGGTCGCTCGAACCCGGCGGCGCGGGCGATCGCGGGTTCGGCATGCAGCGGGTTGTAATCGCCCGAGAGGCGGTAGATCAGCGCCAGTCCGGCGGCAGTCCTGCGTTCGACACTGCGATCCGGCGTGCGGGTGGGCAGTTCGTGCACCGGTTTGACCGGTCCAGACGGCCCGCCGAAGCCGCCGTCGGCGCGGCAGAAGGTGGTCGACCCCAGGGTGGCCAGCAACTCGCCGCTGGCGGCGTCGGTGACCGTGCGCTCGGTGTAGAGCAGCGCACCCTTGCCCCGGCCCTTGTCGACGATGCCGGTGACCCTCGTGCGGCCGACGACCTCACCTTCGGGAGCAGGGTGCCGGTGGATGATCAGGCTCTGTTCGCCGTGGACCAGGCGCACGGCGTCGACGCCTGTTGCGGGGTCCTTGAGCCACATGCCCGGGTAGCCGAGAACGACCGGCAGGGTCGCAAGGGCCACGAGGTCCTTCTCGTAGACGTGCCGCAGCTCGCCCTCGTCGGTCGGGTCGGCGCCGAGGCCGAGCCCGAGAGCGTAGAGCATGGTGTCGCGCCGGGTGTAGCGATGGCGCACGTCCTCGAAGGGCCATGCCATCAGCTTGTCGTAGTTGATCGCCACCGTGTGCCCTCAGACCGGGTCCCAGGAGAAGACGATGTTCGAGGTCTCCAGCGGGAAGAAGCTTGGCTTCATGGCCGGCAGCACGCGCTCCGCGATCGTCTCGGGCGTCCAGCCCTCCGCGGTGTGCATGCCGCGCACCGGCCGCGGCTGGCTCATCAGGAAGATCTCGTTGCCCCGGACGGCGAAGATCTGCGCGGTCACGTCGGCCGCCGCGTCGCTCGCCAGGAACGCGGCCACGGGTGCGATCTGCGCCGTATCCAACTTCTGCAGCTTGGCGACCCGCGCCTGCTGCTCGGGGGTTTCGGTGGGGATCGAGCCGATCATGCGGCTCCAGGCGAAGGGCGAGATGCAGTTGGAACGCACGTTGTAGCGCTTCATGTCGCCGGCGATCGAGCGCGAAAGGGCCACGATGCCGAGCTTGGCGGCGCCATAGTTGGCCTGCCCGAGGTTGCCGATCAGGCCCGAAGTCGACGTCATGTGCACGTAGGCGCCCGACTGCTGCGTCTTGAAATGCGGCGCTGCGGCCCGCGACACATAGAAGGTGCCGTGCAGGTGCACGTCGATCACAGCATGCCACTCCTCCACCGACATGTTGAAGAACAGGCGGTCGCGCAGGATGCCGGCGTTGTTGACGACGATGTCGATGCGGCCGAAGTTGTCTGCGGCACACTGGATGATCCGGTTCGCGGCCTTCCAGTCGGACACGCTGTCGGTGCTGAGCACCGCTTCGCCGCCGCGGGTCCTGATCTCTTCCACCACCTCCTGACCAGGGCTCGCGTCGTTGCCTTCGCCGCTGACCGACGCGCCGATGTCGTTGACGACGATCCGGGCGCCCTGTGCAGACATCTGCAGTGCGATGTCGCGCCCGATGCCGCGGCCCGAACCCGTGATCACAGCGACTTTGCCTTCCAGCATCGTGCCCTTGTGCATGGTGTGAAACTCCTCGATTTGAAGAAATGTGGATGTGGCGATGGCGGCGTCAGGACGGCAGCTGCAGCACGGCGCCGGCGAGGATGTTGCGCTGGATCTCGTTGCTGCCGCCGTAGATGGTGGCCGGTCGTGCGTTGTAGAACGTGGTCAGCACGTCGATGGAGCTGCCGTCCACGTCGATATCGCCCGGCATGCCGCCGCTCGCGCCGGCGATCTCCACCAGCAGGTTGGCCAGGCGTGAATACGTTTCGGTGGCGAACAGCTTGAGCATCGATACGTCAGGACCCAGCGTCTCGCCCCGCTTGACCTGCTCCACGAATCGCGCGTAGAGCGTGCCCAGGTCCGCCACGTCCAGCGCGAGCTGCGTGTAGCGGTCCGTGAACACGGGGTCCTCGGCGAGGCCCAGCAGATCCGCAGCCTCGCGCACCCGCGCCAGGGCGTACTGGCTCTGCTTGGGGCTGCCCAGGAAGATGCGCTCGAAGCTGAGCAGCGCCTTGGCGATCGTCCAGCCCTTGTTCAGCTCGCCCACGCGCTGGTTGCGCGGGACGCGGACATTGTCGAAGAAGACTTCACAGAAGTCCTCGTTGCCGGCGATGTTGCGGATCGGCCGGACGGTGATGCCCGGCGTACGCATGTCGGCCAGCAGGAAGCTGATGCCCTCCTGCTTCTTGGCGGCCTTGTCGGTGCGCACCAGCAGGAAGATGTGTGTGGCATCCTGCGCCAGCGTGGTCCAGGTTTTCTGCCCGTTGACAATGAAGTCGTCCCCGTCTTCCACCGCTTCGGTTCGCAGGCTGGCCAGGTCCGACCCGGAGTCCGGCTCCGAATAGCCCTGGCACCAGATGTCATCGCACGAGAGGATGCGCGGCAGGTAGTGGGCACGCTGCGCTTCCGTGCCGTGCTGGATGAGCAACGGACCGACCATGGTCACGCCCATGTCCGGTGCCCTCGCAACGCCATGCCGTTCCTGTTCCTCGATGAAGGCGATCAGCTTCTCGGGCGCGAGTCCCATGCCGCCGTAGCGCACCGGCCAGCTCGGTGCCAGCCACCCCCTGGCTGAGAGCTGGAGGGTCCAGTCGCGAATCTCGGCCCAGCGCAGGCGACGCTTGGGGTAGCGCAATGACTCGGGGTAATGCTGCTCGAAGAAGGCGCGCACCAGGGCGCGAAAATCGTCCGTACTGAGCGCGTTCCAGTCCGTGGTGTTCATGCGGCAGACTCCCGATGCCCTGCAGTGTTGCGGCTCAATTGGGCGAAGCGCCTGCGCTGGATCGCTGCGTTGCCGAGCCACGCGGAGAGCACCAGCGCGCGCTGGACATAAAGCCCGAGGTTGCACTCGTCGGTGAAGCCGATGGCACCGTGCATCTGCACTGACTCACGTGCGATCACAAGCGCGGCTTCCGAGCAGCGTGCCTTCACCCGTGCGCCCAGCAGGGCGCGTTCCATGCCCGTGCACCCGCGGTCGAGTTCGGCGATGGCGTGGCCGACGAGCGCGCCGCTCAGCTCCTGCTGGATCAGCATGTCGACGGCGCGATGCTGGAGGGCCTGGAAGCTGCCTATCGGCTTGCCGAACTGCTTGCGCGTGCGCAGGTAGTCCAGCGTGGTGGCGACCATCTGTCTGCATATGGTCGCCAGTTCGACGCCGGCCAGCACCAGCGCCTCGTCGTACGCTGCGGCCAGTGCGGCGCCGGCGGCTGGACCGATGGCCAGCAAGTGGTCCGTGGGGACGGCGATTTCGTGGAACTGCAGGCGCGTCGCGAACGTGCCGTCGGCCAGCCGCTGGACACTCGTCACGAGGCCCTCGGACCCTGCAGGCAGCCACACCAGCGCCGTGCCTTCCGAAGACGACGCGCTGACGATGTAGCCGGTGGCGGCCGCGCCGGGACGGACGTGGCGCTTGCCGCCGCGCAGGACCAGATGGTCGCTCTCCCGGGCGCAGATCGCGGCCGGCTCGGCGAGGCAGCCCCGGTGGTCGAAGCTGACGGCTCCGGTGGCATCCTCCTGCCAGGCGACAGCGGGCAGCGCACGGCCGGCGGCGACGTCGGCGAGCAGCGCCCGTGCGGTCGGATGGCCGCCGCAGCCCTGCAGGAGCCTCCCCGCGAACACCAGCACCGGGACGAGCGGCTCGGGTGCGACCTGCGCGGCCAGCGCGGCGGCCACTTCGGCCATCTCGGCGAAGCCTTGTGCGTAACCGCCGGCGGACTCGGGCACCAGCAGCCCGGTCCAGCCCTGCGCCGCCAGCGAGTTCCAGAACTGCATGTCGAAACCCGGTGCTTCGGCGCGCAGCGCACGCGCGCGTGCCGGGGGCGACTCCTTGGCGCTGAAGGCAAGGGCGCTGGAGCGCAGCATCTGCAATTGCTGCAGTCGGTCTGGATCGGCGAGGGCGGCGGACATGGGTTGGGAAATCAGTGTCGGGATGAAGGGATCAATAGGACTTGGGCAGGCCCAGCACCTTCTCGGCGATGAAGCACAGGATCAGCTGCGGGCTGATCGGCGCCACGCGGGGGATCAGCATTTCGCGCAGGTAACGCTCCACCTGGTATTCCTTCGCGTAGCCGAAGCCGCCCAGGGTGGCCATGGCCCGCTGGCAGGCATTGAAGCCAGCCTCGGCCGCCATGTACTTGGCCGCATTGGCATCGGGGCCGCAGTTCAGGTTCCGGTCGTACTTCCAGGCACCGCGCATGGCCATCAGCCAGGCCGCCTCGAGCTCCATCCACGACTGCGCCAGGGGGTGCTGGATGGCCTGGTTCTGGCCGATGGGGCGGTCGAAGACGATGCGCTCGTTCGCATACTTCACGGCCCGCTCCAGCGCTGCCTGCCCGAGACCCACCGCCTCCCCGGCAATCAGAATGCGCTCGGGGTTCATGCCGTGCAGGATGTACTCGAAGCCACGTCCTTCCTCGCCGATGCGGTCCTCCACCGGTACCCGGAGCCCGTCGATGAAGAGCTGGTTGGAATCGACCGCCTTGCGCCCCATCTTCTCGATCTCGCGCACCTCGACGCACCGCCGGTCCAGGTCGGTGTAGAACAGGCTCAGGCCCAGTGTGGGCTTGGGACAATCCTCGGGCGGCGTGGTGCGCGCCAGGATCAGCATCTTCGTGGCCACCTGCGCGGTCGAGATCCAGACCTTCTGCCCCGTCAGGATGTAGTGGTCGCCCCGGCGCTCGGCGCGCGTCTTGAGCCTGGTCGTGTTCAGGCCGGTGTTGGGTTCCGTGACGGCGAAGCAAGCCTTGTCCTTGCCGGCGATCAGCGGTGGCAGCATGCGGCGCTTCTGCGCGTCGCTGCCGAACACCACCACGGGCTGCAGCCCGAAGATGTTCATGTGCACCGAAGAGGCCCCGGACAGCCCGGCGCCGGAGCGCGCGATCGCCGTCATCATCACCGTCGCCTCGGTAATGCCCATGCCGCTGCCGCCGTATTCCTGCGGCATGCAGATGCCCAGCCAGCCGCCGGCCGCGAGGGCGTTGTACAGCTCGTGCGGGAAGCCGCCCTCCCGGTCTCGCTGCAGCCAGTAATCGTCACCGAACTCCGCGCAGATGCGGCCGATGGCCTCGCGGATGGTTTCGTGTTCGCGGTTTTCGCTGAAGTCCATGGCCGGGTCCCTCAGAGAGCCATGGCCAGGCGTGTGCCCTGGTCGATCGCCCGCAGTGCGTCCAGCTCACTCGCCAGTTCCGCCCCGCCAATCACGTCGGGTTGGATGCCGACGCCGCGCAGCTCCACGGCCAGTGCGTTCTCGGACTCCTGCCCGGCGCAGATCACCACCGTGTCGACCTCGAGCAGCCGGGCCTCGCCGTTCACGCGCAGGTGCAGCCCGGCATCGTCGATTCGCTCGTAGCTGCAGCCCGACAGCGTCTGCAGTCCCCGCTGCTCGAGCCGGGCCCGCAAGGCCCAGCCGGTGGACAGGCCCAGCGTGCGCCCGGGCTTCTCCGGCCGGCGCTGCAGCAGGGTAACGCTGCGCAGGGACCTTGGCGGCTGCGGCGGCTGCAGGGCGCCGGGCACCTCGGGCGCCGTCGTGACGCCCCACTCGGTCAGGAAGGCGCTGACTTCATCTTCTGCGGCAGGGGGCGAGCCCCCGTCCGCGACCTCGTGCAGCAGGTATTCGGCCACGTCGAAGCCGATGCCGCCGGCACCGATGACGGCAACGCGGCGGCCTGCCTGCCTGCGCCCCGAGAGCAGCTCCGCGTAGCCGACCACCTTCGGGTGGTCCAGCCCCTGGATCCCGGGCCTGCGCGCCCGCACCCCGGTGGCGACCACGATGCGGTCGAACTCCGCCGCGGCCAGCTCGCCTGCAGCCGGCCGCTGCCCCAGGCGCACTTGCACGCCTTCCTGATCGAGGCGGGTGCCGAAGTAGCGCACCAGCTCGTGGAATTCTTCCTTGCCCGGCACGGCCCGCGCGAGGTTCAACTGGCCGCCGATGTGGGGCGCGGCTTCGTACAGAGTGACCTGGTGGCCCCGCTCGGCGGCTGTCACCGCGCATGCCAGCCCGGCGGCGCCGCCGCCAACCACGGCGATGCGGCGTCGCGCCGTCGGGGCCGGCATCTGCATGAACTCCAGTTCCCGCCCGGCACGCGGGTTGACGAGGCAGGAGGCCGGGCGGTTGGTGAAGATGAAGTCCAGGCAGGCCTGGTTGCAGGCGATGCAGGTGTTGATGGTGTCGGGGCGGCCTGCTGCGGCCTTGCGCACGAAATCGGGGTCGGCAAGGAAAGGCCGGGCCATGGACACCATGTCGGCGTCTCCCGCAGCCAGGATGTCTTCGGCCACCTCGGGCACGTTGATGCGGTTGGAGATGACCAGGGGAATGCCGATGGCGCGTTTGATGCGCGCTGCGGCAAAGCGGAAGGCCGCGCGCGGTACCAGATAGGCGATGGTGGGAACCTTCGCCTCGTGCCAGCCGAAGCCCGTGTTGATGACGTCGGCTCCCGCAGCCTCGATGGCCTGCGCCAGTGCGATGACCTCATGGGCCGGGGCACCGCCTTCGACCAGGTCCAGTGCCGACAGCCGGTACATGATCAGGGCGCGGGCACCCAGGCGTTCCCGCGTGCGGCGCACGATCTCCACCGGCAGGCGGTGCCGGTTGGCCATGCTGCCGCCGAACTCGTCGGTGCGGTCGTTGCAGCGGGTGGTCGTGAACTGGTTGATGAAATACCCTTCCGAGCCCATCACCTCCACGCCGTCGAAGCCGGCGCGCATTGCCAGCTCGGCGCAATTCACGAAGTCCTCGATGGTCCGCCAGACTTCCGCGGTCCCGAGGGTGCGCGGCACGCGACGGTTGATCGGCGACGGAATGCTGGAGGCGCCCACGAGTTGCGCGGTCTTGCCATAGCGTCCGGTGTGCAGCACCTGCAGCAGGATCTTGCCCCCTTCGGCATGCACCGCCTGCGGTATCGGACGCAGCGCGTCGGCTTGTTCGGGCGTGATGAGCTGCGGCCCATGGTCGTCCAGCAGGGCTTCAAGGTTCATCGCGAACCCGCCGGTGACGATCAGTCCCGCGCCGCCGCGCGCGCGTTCGGCGTAGAACGCGGCCAGCCGTTCGACACCGCGGTCGAGGTTGTCCAGCCCCGTGTGCATTGATCCCATCAGCGTGCGGTTGCGCAGGGTGTGAGCACCGAGCGCGATCGGCGACAGCAAGGTGGGGAAAGCAGGGGGCGCATTCATGGAGGTCAAGTCTAACTAACGTATGTTCGATGATATAGTCGATCCCGGCTTTTGTGAAATTTCTCTGCGCGAGGGTTTCCCCTCTCGCGCGATTCCGCCCCTCCGAATCGCAAAATCGCCCATGCCCCAAGTCGTACCGCCAAATGGCCACCCGGCCGAGCTCTATCTTCAACCCGGCCGCTTCGTCGACAGCAACCATCCGGCGGTGCAGGCCTTCGCCCGCGCCCATGCTGACGCCTCGATGAAGCCGCGCGACATCGCCGTGAAGTTGTACTACGCGGTGCGCGATGGCTTCCGCTACGACCCCTATCACTTCGACATGTCCCAGGCGGGGCTCAAGGCGAGCCAGGTGGTGGAGCAAGGGCGCGGCTTCTGCGTGCCCAAGGCGACTTTACTGGCCGCTGCGGCACGCGTGTTCGGCGTGCCCGCACGCCTGGGCTTTGCCGACGTCCGCAACCATCTCACAAGCCCGCGGCTGCGCGAGATGATGAACACCGACGTGTTCGCCTTTCATGGCTATGCCGAACTGATGATTGACGGCCGGTGGGTCAAGGCGACGCCCGCGTTCAACCTGAGCCTGTGCGAGAAGGCTGGCGTGAAGCCGCTGGAATTTGACGGCAGCTCCGATTCCATTTTCCATGAGTTCGACCGGCAGGGCCGGCGCCACATGGAGTACATCCGGGACCGCGGCACCTATGCCGACGTGCCGCGCGAGGAGATGCTGCAGGCCTTCGAGCACCTGTACCCCAACTACCGGGACTGGATGCAGAACACCGGCACAGCCGACTTCGAGGGCGAAGTCAGGCCACGGCGCGCGGACTGAAGGCCATTCCGGCGCATGCATCGAGCCGGCTCCTCCCCAGACCAAGGAGAACGTCTACGTGAGCCTCAGATCCTTTACCCTGCATGACCTGATCGAACGCAATGCCTGGCTGCACGGCCGCCGCATGGCCTTCACCGGCGAGGGGCAAGCGGTCACGCACGCGCAGTACGCTCAGCGGACGGCGCGCCTGGCCGCCGGCCTGGCCGGTGCAGGCCTGGTGGCGGGTGAGCGTGTTGCCGTGCTGGCGCACAACTGCCAAGCCTATGTCGACCTGGTCGGAGCGGCGGCACGCCTCGGCGCCATCGTCGTGCCGATCAACTGGCGCCTGTCGGCCGAAGAGGTGGCCTACGTGCTGGCGGATACCCGCCCCCGGGCGCTGGTGGCCGCGCCGGACCTGCTGCCGCTGCTGGGGCAGGCGGATCTCGAAGGCATGCGGAGGTACGTGATGGCGGGCGACTTCGACGCCGGGACGGGCTGGATGCCGCTGGGAAGCCTGTATCTGGACACCGTCGCCCCCGTGCCGGCGCAGATCGAGGACGATGCGGCCTTGTTCATCGTGCACACTGCTGCCGTGGGCGGGCGGCCGCGCGGCGCGCTGCTGTCGCACCGCGGCCTGCTGACGGCCGCAGCCCAGTCCGCCCACGCCTGGAAGCTCAGCCCGCTCGACGCGCAAGTGGGCGTGCTGCCGCTGTTCCACGTGGCCGGCATCGGGTTGACGCTGACGCTGATGGCCGCGGGGGGGAGCACGATCACGGTGCCGCGCTTCGACCCGAAGACCGTGGTGCAACTGGTCGACGAACTCGGTGGCACCGTGATGGGCTCGTTTCCACCCATGCTGGGCGCGGTGCTCGATGCCGCTGCCGGGGCGGGTTCCAGCCTCGGAGCGCTGCGCATCGTGTTTGGCATCGAGGCGCCCGACACGCTGGCGCGCTTCGCCGTCGCCTGCCCGCACGCCGAGTTCTGGGTGGGCTACGGGCAGACCGAGACCTCGGGCTCGGTCTCCACTTCGCGCTACGCCGACCGGCCCGGCAGTGCAGGCCTGCCGGTGGAGCAGCACACCGTGGCCATTGTCGACGATGAAGACTGCCCCGTTCCGCATGACACCACGGGGGAGATCGTGGTGCGGGGGCCGATGGTCTTCAAAGGCTACTGGAATTGCGAGGCCGACAACGCCTTGACGTTCCGCGGCGGCTGGCATCACACCGGAGACCTGGGGCGTTTCGACGCGGAGGGCTACCTCTGGTACATGGGCCGTTCGCCGGCCAAGGAATTGATCAAACCCGGCGGCGAGAATGTCTACCCAGCCGAAGTCGAGCGGGCGCTGCTCGAGCATCCGGCGGTGGACCAGGCCGTGGTGTTCGGCGTGCCCGATGCGCAGTGGGGCGAGGCCGTGCAGGCAGTGTGCGTGCTCAAGCCCGGCCAAACGCTGGCTGCCGAGGAACTGATTGACTTCGTCGGCGGGCGCATCGCGCGCTACAAGAAGCCAAAGCACGTGGTGTTCACCGCCGAACTGCCAAGAACCGCTTCCGGCGGCATCGACCGGGCCGCAGCGAAGGCCCAGCACGCGCTGGCCTGACGCTCGCGCTGTCAACCGGGTGTGCTGAGCCCGCCATTGACGCTCAGGGTCTGGCCGGTGATGGCATCCGACTCCGGGCCCGCGAAGAACGCCGCAGCCTGCGCGATGTCGGCGCAATGCACCGGAAAGAGCATTCGCTTTCGGAGGTTGTCGAGCATGCCCTGGCCGTGCGCGCCGGCGAGCGCAGCCGATCCGCCACCCCAACGCGGCTCGGCGTCCCAGATGTAGCTCATCGCCACAGCGTTGATGCGGATGCCGTCGCGCCCGAGTTCGCGCGCCAGGACGCGGCACATCTGCATCATGCCCCCCGTGGCGCCCCCGATGAACGACTCGCCCACGGTGGCCACCCTGCCGGCGTCGGTGCCGATGGCCACGATCTTGCCGCGACCCCGGCTGCGCATGGCGCGGGCCGCCGCCTGGATCGCGTACGCGCGCGTGAGCCAGTGAGAGCGGATATAGGTCTCGAAGTCCGGTCCCTCCATCTCCAGGAACAGCTTGAACGCGAGCGAGTCGCTGCTGGCGCCGGCGCCGCTGGCCACCAGCACGTCGAGCCGGCCGTGGCGTTGCACGATGCGGTCAACCATGGCCTGCACCGCAGCGCGGTCGGTCAGGTCGGCGCACTCGAACTCCGCCCGCCCGCCCGCCGCCTGGATCTCCTCGACGACTGCGGCGCCGCTGTCGGTGCTGCGGCCGTTGACAACAACGGTGGCTCCGCGGCGGGCCAGTTCGTTCGCCGCGGCGCGCCCGATGTACGCCGTGGCGCCGGTGACGAGCGCGATCTGGTCCTGAAGGGTTTTCACGGCCGGGGCCTATCCTTTCAACCTAACACTTGTTAGACTCGTGGCATTGTCACGGAGATCCGATCCATGAGCAAGCGCGAAGCGGTCATCGTCGGGGTCGCCGACGTGCCCTTGAAGGATGGCAAGGTGCTGACACCGATGTCGGTGCTGCAGATGCAGGCCCTGGCGGCGCGCGACGCGCTGGCGGACGCGGGTATCCCGATGGGCGCGGTCGACGGCCTCCTGACGGCCGGCATGTGGGGCGTGCCCGGCCCTGGGCAGCTCCCCACGGTCACGCTGTCCGAGTACCTCGGCATCACTCCCCGGTTCGTGGATGGCACCAATATCGGCGGCTCGGCCTTCGAGGCGCACGTGGCGCACGCCGCCACGGCGATCGAGGCCGGCCGCTGCGAGGTGGCGCTCATCACCTATGGCAGCCTGCAGCGCAGCGAAGCCAGCCGCAACCTGGCCGGCCGCCCTTCGGTGCTGACGATGCAGTACGAAACCCCCTGGGGCATGCCCACGCCGGTGGGCGGCTACGCGATGGCGGCGATGCGCCATATGCACGAATTCGGCACTACTTCCGAACACCTGGCCGAGATCGCGGTGGCCACGCGCAAATGGGCGGCGCTGAATCCTGGTGCGACGATGCGTGCGCCGCTGTCGATCGAGGACGTCCTGGGCAGCCCGCTGATCTCCGATCCACTGCACCTGCTCGACGCATGCCTGGTCACGGACGGCGGCGGCGCCGTCGTCATGACGACGGCGGCGCACGCGAAGGCGCTGGGACGCAAGGCCGTGCACGTACGCGGGTTCGGCGAGGCGCACACCCACTGGACGATTGCAGCGATGCCCGACCTCGCCCGGCTGACGGCCGCCGAAGTGGCCGGGCGCGAGGCTTTCGCGATGGCGGGCATCGGCCCTGATGCGATCGATGTCGTCGAACTGTACGACTCCTTCACGATCACCGTGCTGATGACGCTGGAGGCGCTGGGGTTCTGCGGGCGCGGCGAGGGCGGCGCCTTCGTCGCCGGCCAGCGAACTGCGCCGGGCGGCGCTTTCCCGCTCAACACCAACGGCGGCGGGCTGTCGTACGCCCATCCCGGCATGTACGGGATCTTCCTGCTGATCGAAGCCGTGCGCCAGCTGCGCGGTGAATGCGGCGAGCGCCAGGTCAAGGACGCCGTCACTGCCCTCGTCCATGGCACCGGCGGCACGCTGTCGAGTGGCGCCACCTGCATTCTTTCCACCCGCTGAGCAGCGACATCCACCATGTACGAAAAGCCCCTGCCCATCGTCGACCCGGAAAGCGCACCCTACTGGATGGCGCTGAAGGAAAACCGCCTCATCCTGAAGCACTGCCGTGACTGCGGACGGCATCACTTCTACCCGCGCGCGCTTTGCCCGCATTGCCATTCCGACGCGCTGGAGTGGCGCGACGCCCGCGGAACCGGCAGCATCTACAGCTTCACGATCGCCCGTCGCCCGGCCGGTCCGGCCTTCAAGGCGGACGCGCCCTACGTCGTGGCCGTGGTCGACCTGGACGAGGGCGCCCGGATGATGACCAACATCGTCACCGACGACGTCGAGTCGGTGCGCATCGGCCAGCGGGTGGCCGTGCACTTCGAAGCGGTCACGGGCGAGATCACACTGCCGAAGTTCCGGCCCGCCTGACGCGACGCCGTCATGAACTTCGACATCGACCCTGACACCACGGCGATCGCCGAGGCGGTGCTGCGCTTCATCGAGCGCGAAGTGGTTCCCCTGGAGGCCAGGCATCGCGCAGTGCTGGGCAGCGAACGCACCTTGTACCAGGCCGACGGCCGCTACGTGCCGGAGGCGCTGGCACTGCGCCAGCAGGTGCGCATGCGCTCGGCCGAACTGGGCTACTACAACCTGTTCGGCGACGAGAAGCTCGGGGGCGGCGGGCAGGGTGCTCAGGTCATGGTCCATGTGCAGGAAGCCATCAACCATCGCTTCGGACCGGGCCGGCCGCTGATCCAGACGGTGGTGCTGCCCTCGCCCTTCACCAACGGTTTGTCGCCGGTGCTGCGGCACCTTGACCCCGAGGTGTTCGAGCGTTACCGCGGCGGGATTGCCAGCGGCGCCAGCACGCTGTGTTTCGCGTTGAGCGAGCCGGACGCCGGCTCGGACGTGTTCGCCATGAAGACCCGTGCGGTGCGCGACGGCGACCACTGGGTGCTCAGCGGAACCAAGCAGTGGATCACCAATTCGCCTTATGCGGACCACGCCATGGTTTTCGCGCTGACCGACCCCGAAGCGGCGGCGCAGCACAAGGGCGGGGTGACGGGCTTCTTCGTGGACACGCGCTCGGCTGGATTCAGCGTGCCGCGCCTGATCAACACCGTCGGGCACCTCGGGGGCGACACCGGCGTGGTTGTGCTGGACGGCGTGCGTGTGCCTGACGACCACCGGCTTGGCGCGGTGGGCCGCGGCCTGAATGTGGCCATGGACGGCGTCAACGCAGGCCGCATGGGCATGGCCGCCACCTGCCTGGGCCTTGCGCGGTGGGCGCTGGACCAAGCGGTCGAATATGCGAAGGTGCGCAAGACCTCGGGCGTGCCGATCGCCGAGCACCAGGCGGTTCAGTTCATGCTGGCCGATTCCGCCATGGACATCTACGCGGCCAAGTCGATGATCCAGAACTGCGCCTGGCGCGTCGACCAGGGTCAGGCGGCGACGGCACAGGTGAGCATGGTCAAGGCCTTCTCCACCGAGATGCTGGGCCGGGTGATGGATCGCAGCATCCAGGTGCACGGCGCTATGGGGCTGACCAACGAGCTGCGCATCGAAGAGGGCTACCGCTTTGCCCGTGTCATGCGCATCCCGGACGGGACAGCCGAGATCCAGCGCCGTACCATCGCCCGTCAGTTGCTGGCCGGCCGCACGGAGCTGTAGCCGCATGGCGCCGCGCGAGTGAGGAGCCTGCCCTGAGCGAGCACAAGACCGATGCAACCCGGCAACCGTCCGACGCCGGGGAGCCGAGATCCGGGCCGCTGAGTGGCGTGCGTGTGATCGACCTCTCGGCCGTGCTGATGGGCCCGTACGCGACGCAGATTCTGGCGGACCACGGGGCCGACGTGATCAAGGTCGAGTCGCCGGGCGGCGGGGACTCGACGCGCCAGATCGGCCCCTCGCACCACCCGGGAATGGGGCCGCTGTTCCTGAACCTCAATCGGGGCAAGCGCAGCATCGTGCTGGACCTCAAGCAACCCGCCGGACTGGCAGCGATGCACCGGCTGCTGGTCGGGGCGGACGTGTTCATGCACAACCTGCGGCCGGCATCGATCGATGGGCTCGGCCTGGGCTACGAACAGGTCAGGGCGATCCGGCCAGGCATCGTCTGGTGCGGGATGTACGGCTACGGCGAGAGTGGCCCGTACGCCGGCCGGCCTGCGTACGACGATCTGATCCAGGGTGCGGTGGGCATCGCCGAGCTGCAGGCGCAAGCCGCGCAAGGGCCTCCGCGCTACGTGCCCCTGGTCATCGCTGACCGCATGGCGGGACTCCATGCCGTGCACAGCATCTCGATGGCCTTGTACGCGCGGGAGAAGACCGGGCGCGGCTGCCGCATCGATGTGCCGATGTTCGAAACCCTCGCAAGCGTGGTGCTGGGGGACCATCTGTATGCCCGCACGTTCGAGCCCGCAGAAGGCGCCAGCGGCTACGTGCGCCTGCTGTCGCCAGGGCGGCGTCCGTATGCCACCCGTGACGGCCACATCTGCGCCTTGGTGTACAACGACGGCCAGTGGCGCCGCTTTCTCCAGGCCGTCGAACGCGAAGATCTGCTGGCGGACGAACGCTTTGCCAGCCTGGCGAGCCGAACCCGTCACATCGACCACGTTTACGGCTGCCTTGCTGAAATCCTGTCCCAGCGCGGAACCGCCGAGTGGCTGGCGTTGTTCGAGCGCATCGACGTGCCCGCCATGCCGCTGAACAGCGTGGATTCGCTGCTTGACGATCCCCACATCAGGGCGGTCGGGCTGCTGGCGCATGTCGAGCACCCGACCGAAGGGGCCCTGCAGCTGCCCCGGGTTCCCGTGGACTGGGCCGATCACCGCCCCGGTCCCATTGCGCCGGCGCCGCGCTTGGGCGAGCACACCGTATCCGTGCTGCAGGAGTGCGGCTTTGGCCGAGAGGAAGTGGCCGCGATGCTGCGAAGCGGCGCCGCGCTGGGGTGAGGGCGCGCAGCCTAGCGGCGGCGCAGCCAGTTCACCACCACGAGCACGAAGCCCGCAGCAGCCGCGACAGCGGCAAGGCGTGGCTCCGACGAATACAGGATGGCGGCACTGACGGCCAAGGCCGCTGGCAGCACGTTGGGATCGGCGTCGCGTCGCCCATGCCGCCCCGACCGAAGCCGCTCGAGATCATTGGAGGGGAGGCTGACGGGCACGGTGCCTGTCCGCGCGAATCTTTCCAGCTGCCCCACCAGGCCTGGCGTCGAAAGCGCAGCGCGTCCGAGCGCGCCGAGCAGCCTGACGCCCTCTGCTTTCAGCCTCTGCGGGCTCGCGCGCTCGCGCATGAGCTCGGCCGCCAGAGGCCCAAGCTCGGACGCGATATGGAACGCCGGGTCCATGCGGCGCACGAAGCTTTCGGCCGTCAGGAGGGTTCGAAGCACGAGGGCAAGATCCGGCGGGAGCGCAAGGTGATGATGGCGCAAAAGGGTGAACACGCGCCGGAATACTTCCACCAGGTCGATTTGCCCGAGGGGTACGTCGCGAAGCGGGCCGATGATCTCGACGATGTCATGTTCCAGCCCGCGGCGATCGACTGCGGGATCCCCCGCCCAGGCCATCAGGACGTCGACCACCGAGGCCGTGTCATTGATCGCGACGGCGAGTCCGAGGCGCACCAGTTCCTCCCGGCGCTGGGGCCGCAAGGTGCCAACGGATCCGAAATCGATGAACGCCAGGCTGCCTTCTTCGAGGAAGTACACATTGCCTGGGTGCGGATCCGCATGGAACTCGCCGTTGATGACGATCATGCGAAGGACCGCCTGCGCATAGCTGTGCGCCATCGCCGGCAGCGGCACGTCCGCCCTGCGCGCGGCTTCGAGGTCGCTCGCCGGCACGCCACGCAGCCGCTGCTGGATGTTCACGCGCCGGCCGGTCAGCTCCCATTCGAATCCCGCCGTGCGGACCCCGATCGTCGCCAGGAAGGCGCCGATCGACTCGCTGCTGCGCGCCTCCGCGCCCAGGTCCATCTCGCGGGCCAGGTTTTCGCCCAGGTGCCGCAGCAGCTCGTCCGGCCTGAGCCTCGCGAGCGTCGGTAGCCGGCGTTGCGCCATCCGCGCCAGCCGGCGCAGGATGCGCAGGTCGGCATCCACCTGCCTCTCGATGCCCGGGCGGCGGATCTTGACGATCACCTCGCGGCCGTCCGTCAGTGTCGCGGCGTGGACCTGTGCAATGGAGGCGGCCGCGAGCGCGACCTCGTCGAAAGCGAGGAAGGCGCTACCGAGCGGGGCTCCGACGGCCTCCTCCACGATCGGGCGCAGCGATTCGAAGGGCAGCGGCGGCAGGCGATCCTGCAACGTGGAGAGTGCGGCTGTCCATTCCGGCTCCAGCAGGTCGCTGCGCATCGCCAGCAGCTGGCCGAACTTCACGGCAACAGGACCGAGGTCGCGCATCAGGGCCACGACCGCCTCGGGGCGCGCGTTTTCCAGGGGCTCTTCGCGTCCCTGTCCGATACCCAGCAGGCCGGCTAGGCCCTTGACGCCGTGGCGTCCGAACAGCACCAGGATCTGTGCGAGCCGCTCGCGCTCGTTCAGCAAGAGCTCACGCTACAACGATATGGTCGCGGCGGTGAAGTGGCTGAGCAGCGACTTGTCGGCCGTCTGAACCGCACCCGACGCTCGCGGACGAGCGCCACGACCTGCTCCTGGCATTCGCGCAGCACTTCGGCACTGACCGCACCACGCATGCGGGCCACGATCAGGTCTCCCACGCATTCCACCCATACCTGTTCCTTCATGTCTGATGATCTCCATGCAGCAACAACCGATTCTGGCCGATCCGCCACGGCTGCAGTGCACCGCAGCCGCGCAAGGGAAAGCCGCTGGCCGGGCAAGTCGAGCAAGCCCATCGCGAGAGATCCGAGGGTTCGCAAAAGGAAGGGGGCGCGTATGGCGCCTGTCTCGCGGCCAAACATTCGCATTGACCGGCGCTCAGCGGGCCGCTAACATGAAGACGTTAGCTAGCTAACTAATAGCTAGCTATCCAACAGTGCCGTGAACGAGAACGACCAGTACCGTTTCAGTGCCTTGCTGCAGGAAGCATCGCGGCTCTGGCGCCAACGCCTGGACCGCAGGCTCAGGCACCTGGACTTGTCGCAGTCCCAGTGGATGGTCCTTCTCAAGGTGCCCGCCGGGGGACTGACGCAGAAGGTGCTGGCCGACTCCGTCGGCGTGGAGGGTCCCACCCTGGTGGGGCTGCTCGATCGGCTCGAGCGCAACGGCTGGATCGAGCGCGGTGTCTGCGAGGAGGACCGCCGCGCCAAGCGCGTGGTGCTGACGCCCAAGGCAAAGAAGGCGCGCGCAGCGGTGCGCAAGATCGCCTCGGGGCTGCGGCGCGACGTGCTGGCAGGGATCGACGAACCGCGCGTGGAGCAATGCATAGCCGTCCTGAGCGAGATCAAGCAGCGGCTCGAATCCATCCATGATTGAGCGGCTGACCATGAGGGGACCGGCGGCCGGCCGCACCAGGCTGCGGCGCGCGGTTTACGTCACGGCAGCCCTGGTCGTGCTGGCCGTGGCCGCCCGGTTCGTCCATCACCGCCTGACGCATGTGGTCCTGACCGACGCGCGTGTGGCCGCCGAAATGATCTCCGTGGCCAGCCGCGCTCCGGGCTGGCTGGCTGTCCGCGCAGTGCAGGAAGGCGAGGTCGTGCGCCGTGGCCAGGTGCTGGCGGAGATCTACGCGCAGAACGCCAGCCTGGCCACCAGTGCCCAGGAGGCCAGCCTGCGCAGCGCCGAGGCGGAGGTGCTGCGCCTGGAGTTCCTGATCGTGGAAACGCGCGCTTCGACCCAGGCCGCCCTCAGCGAAGCCAGGAGCCAGTTGGCGACCGCGGGGCTCGCCCTGGAACAGGCGCGCTTGAACACGGCCAACGCGCGTGCAGACCATGAGCGCGACTTGGATCTGGTGAAGCGGGAATTCGTCTCCGAACAGCGCACGCAGCATAGCGCCACCGCGTACAAGATCGCCCAGCGCGAAGAGGAAAAGGCGAGATCGGAAGAGAGCGCCGCCAAGGCGCGCGTTGCCAGGGCGGAGGCCGCTGCGCGGCTCGATTCGTTGACGGCGCAGGCGCAGCGTGCCCGGGCGGACGCCGAGGGTCTTCGCGCACGGCTCGGGCTGGCGCGCCTTGACCTGCGTGATCTGCAGCTGGTGAGTCCAGTGGACGGCGTGGTGGACCGCACCTTCGCGAACACGGGCGATTACCTCGGGGCCGGCCAGCGCGTGCTGCTGATGCACGACCCACAAGCGGTCTGGGTGGAAGCAAATGTGAAGGAAACCGATCTCGCGGGCATCCGTGTGGGCCAGCGCGCCGAGGTCAAGGTGGACGCTTACCCGCAGCGCGTGTTCGAAGCCACGGTGAGTCTGGTGGGGCACAGCGCGACCAGCGCATTCGCATTGTTGCCGAACCCCAATCCGTCGGGCAGCTTCACCAAGATCACCCAGCGTATTCCGCTCCGCCTGGCGATCCGGCAGGAGGGATTGCTGCTCAAGCCGGGCATGATGGTCGAGGTATCGGTTGACACCCGGCAGCGCTGACCACGGCCTCGCCCCGTACTTCGAGCGCCATGGCCCCGCTTACCGCTGGCTGGTCGTCACCACGACGATGATGGCCACCATCACGGTCGTGCTGTCGTCGACCGTCGTCAACGTGGCCTTCCCCGACATCATGGGCGTCTTCGGCATCGGGCAGGACCAGGTTCAGTGGATGTCCACCGGCTTTCTGGCCGCGATGACGGGTTCGATGCTGCTCAATGCGTGGCTCAACGATGCGATCGGCGTGCGCGCCACCTTCGTCGGATCGCTGGCATTGTTCACGCTTGCGTCGCTCGCGGGCGGCCTGGCGCCGGACGAGAACGTGTTGATCCTCGCACGGGTGGCGCAGGGCATCTCCGCGGGCATCCTGCAGCCCCTGGCGATGATCATGATCTTCCGTGTGTTTCCGCCCGGCGAGCGGGGGCGGGCGATGGGCATCTACGGCATCGGGGTGGTGCTGGCGCCGGCCGTCGGACCCGTACTCGGCGGTTGGCTGACCGACAGCTACGACTGGCGCTGGGTGTTCTACATGGGACTGCCAAGCGCGGTGGCCGGCATGCTGCTCGGCTGGGCGTTCCTCCCTCCTCGCGTGCACAGTGGCAAAGCAGCCCGGTTCGACTTCGTCGGCCTGGTGCTGCTCACTTTGTTCCTTGCGTTCTCCCTCTCCACGGTGGCCAGCGGACAGCGCGAAGGCTGGGATTCGAATTTCGTGCTCGGCATGGCATGCAGCGGCGCAGTGTTTCTGCTTGCGTTTATCGGGTGGGAGCTCAGGATCCGCGAACCGCTGGTCGACCTGGCCGTGTTCAGGCACTTGCGCTACGCCGCGGCGGCACTGGTGGCGCTGATTTTCGGCGCCGGCATCTACGGCTCCTCGTACCTCGTGCCGTTGTTTGTGCAGACCGTCCAAGGCTACACGCCGACCCGCGCGGGCGAGCTGCTGATCCCCGGCGGGCTGGTCCTGGGGCTGGTTTTTCCGATCGCCGGCCGGATGGCCGACCGCCTGCCCGGCTACCTCCTGATCGCCACCGGGCTGTTCATCTTCGGACTCTCCAACGCGCTGTTGTACGACGTCAGCGTGGATACCGGGTTCTGGCGGATTGCCCTGCTGGTCACGCTCGGGCGGATCGGCCTGGGGGTGATGATGCCGGCGCTCAACGCCGGTGCACTGTCGGTGTTGCCCTCCGAGTTGCTGGCGCAGGGCACCGGCACCATCAACTTCGTGCGCCAGTTGGGCGGAGCATCCGGCGTGAGCCTGCTGTCCGCCGCGGTCGAGATCCGCCTGGCCTTCCATGCAGAAGCGTTGGCAGGGACCCAGACCGCCGGCAACGGGTCGACGCTGGAGCTTCTCCAACGCATCGGCAGCCTGGAAGGCGCGCTGGGAGTACCCGCCATCCAGACCCTTCCGGGTGCGATGGACTACCTCGCCCGTGTGATCGCCGCGCAGGCGCAGACGCTGGCCTTCGGCGACGGCTTCGCGCTCGTGGGACTCGTCTTCTGGGTGGGAATCCTGCCGGCGTTGTGGATGCGGGCAAGACGCTGAGGAGCAACTGGGGCCCCATGCTGCGCAGTCGGGTTGTCGCCTCCAAAGGGCCCGCGGAACGGACGCGACCCCCGACTCACCACCGGGTGCGCTTGCGTGCAGGTGCGGGCCAAGGGAACCCGCCCGCCGCGACGCTGTTGCGATGCCGCTCCAGTTCTGCGATGCAGCGCTTCCGCTCGCGGCTGGCAAGTGCGTCAAGCAAGGCGTCATGCTCCACCAGCGTGCGTTCCCGGTGTTCGGGGTGCTGGAACTTGCTCCAGATGGCCGGTTCGGCCATGGACCAGAGGCGGCGGACCTCCTGCAGGATCAGGTTGTGCGGCGACAGGCTGAAGATGCGGAAGTGAAACTCGCGATTCAGCTCGACCAGGCTCTCGATGTCAGCCGACCGCGCACTGATCGACATCCGGGAGTTCAACCCGGAAAGTGCAGCCAGCGTTTCCGGATCCGGCCACGCGATGGTACTCATCAGCTCGTCTTCGAGCAGGCTCAGCATTCTCCTGATCTGCGCGTGCTCGTGCGGTGCGCGCTTGGAAACGAAGTAACCCTGATGCGGCCGGTGCACCAGCAATTGCTGGTCGGTCAGCACGTTGAGCGCTTCACGAAGGGGCACGCGACTCACCTTGATTTGCTCGGCCATTTCTTCCTGCCGGATCTGCTCTCCGGGGCTGAGCTCCCCGCTGATGATCTTGGCCTTGAGGTGCCGAAGTGAACGTGCCATGGCCCCGTTGTCGTCCCCGAGCACACCAGTAGCTGCCTGCATCAACTCACCTCTTGTTTACCGCTGAAGCGCCCATCTTAAGCACAAGCTTCGCGGTAGTAACCCCTATTGAACTCATAATTGAATTCAAAGAGGATGGACTCCGTCTGAAAGGGGAACTTCTTGGCTTCGTCCGTCCCGCCGAAAAGGCGCCAGTCTCTGCACCTGCCTGGTGTCACGCATGGAGCCGCCCCCATCCCCATGGGGGCCAGAGTCGGGGGAGTCCTGTGGACGTCCGGCGTCATGGGCAAGGACCCACGCACTGACCAGTACCCCGACGACGATGCATCGCAGGCCAGATTCATGTTCGAGAACCTGCGGGAGTTGCTGCGCATCGGAGGGGCCACGCTGGACGACGTC
Source organism: Hydrogenophaga intermedia (assembly GCF_023715105.1). Lineage (GTDB taxonomy): Bacteria > Pseudomonadota > Gammaproteobacteria > Burkholderiales > Burkholderiaceae_C > Hydrogenophaga > Hydrogenophaga intermedia_A. The sequence continues at coordinate 175,383 of NZ_JAMBNO010000003.1, forward strand.
GTCCGGGTGACCGTCTTCGTGAAGAACAACGAGCAGCGTGAAGCGATCAATGAACAGTGGCTGCGTTGTTTCCCGGATCCCGAAGATCGGCCGGCGCGTCATGTACAGGTCGTGGATCTGCCCGGGCGCATGCTGGTTCAGCTGGAAGCCATTGCGGTGATGGATGTGCCCCCGACGTGACCCGGTCGCTGGCTTCCATCACACCGGGCGGCGGCATGTCCGCGTCCGGGCGCAGTTCCCAAACTCCGCGCACCAGGTATCCGGGGACGTCCCTCGTTCCCACGCCTGCGCCACCCTCGATTCTCCAGAACCCGAAACGGCACACCACCGCCGCCGCGATTTCAACAGGACTGAACAATGATCATCGACTCCCACGCGCATGTGGTCGTGCCGCCGGAAAGCTACAAGTACATGGCGGAACTCGTGGCGAACCGCGGGAATCCGGCGTCAGCCGCCAAGCTGAGCGACGAGGCGGTGCGCCTCGCGGGCCAGAGCATCATCGACATCATGGACAGGGTGGGCACAGACATACAGTTCCTGTCACCCCGGCCGTACATGCAGATGCATTCCGTGAAACCTCAGCGCGTGGGGGCGCTCTGGGCGGGTCATATCAACGACCTGATTCACCGCACGGTCCAGATGTTTCCGAACAGGTTCCGCGGGGTTGCAGGCTTGCCGCAGTATCGGGACGAAAGCCCGGCAGGGTGCATCCCGGAGCTCGAGCTTCGGGTGAAGGAGCAGGGCTTCATCGGCTGCCTGCTGAACCCGGATCCCACCGAGGGCGACGGCACACCGCCCCCGGGGCTGGGCGATCCGTTCTGGTATCCCCTCTACGAGAAACTGTGCGAGCTGGACGTGCCTGCACTGGTGCATTCGGCGAGCAGTTGCCACCCGCGCGAGTCTTACACCCTCAAGTTCATCAACGAGGAAAGTATCGCGATCATTTCACTGATGGAGTCCCGGGTCTTCGAACGCTTTCCCACCTTAAAGCTCATCGTGCCCCACGGGGGCGGCGCGATTCCGTACCACATGGGGCGGTTCCGGGCCTGGGCGGTGCGGCGCGGCGGCATGAGCTTCGATGAGAAGCTGCGTCAACTGCATTTCGACACTTGCACCTACGACCGCAACGCACTGGAGCTGCTGTTCAAGACGGTCGGCGCCGATCGCGTCCTGTTCGGAACGGAGAAACCCGGAACGGGGAGTGCGAAGGATCCCGCCAGTGGCCGGGACTTCGACGACCTCAAGCCCGTCATCGAGTCGATCAACTTCCTTTCGGCCGAAGATCGGCGCAACGTGTTCGAGTGCAACTGCACTCGCCTGTACGGCCGGTTCCGCAAGGACGAGTAGCAGGAACCGCCATGGCACGCATCGTTCTGGGGATCGGTTCGTCGCACACCCCACTTCTCACGCTCGGGTCGGAGCATTGGCGCCACCGCGCCGAAGCAGACTATGCCAATCAGGCGCTCAACATGAGCGACGGAAGACTGCTGCGGTACGACGAGGTTCTGGCTGAACTCGGGCCGCGTTGCGCGGAACAGATCTCGCCGGAAATCCTGGCGCAAAAAGAGAGCGCCTGCAACGCTGCACTGGACCACCTTGCGGACGCGTTGTCGGCGGCCAGACCGGACATCGTTGTCATCATCGGCGACGACCAGCGCGAACTGTTTGGTTCCTCCAACCAGCCTGCGATCGCCATCTTCCATGGCGCTCAGATCGTGACTTGCCGCAAATTCCCTCCGGACGAGCGCGAGGGGTGGCGCAACGCCATGGCCCGCGGTTACCTGATGGACGATCAACACACCATCCCGGGCGCGGCATCTTTCAGCGAAAACCTGATCCGAGGCCTCGTTGACGAGGACTTCGACATCGCCGCCTGCGATCGTGTCGAGGAGCCGGATGCCGCCGGATTCGGACACGCCTACGGCTTTATCGTGAAACGCTTGTTCCGTGGTCGGAGCCTCCCGGTCGCACCCGTGCTGCTGAATACGTACTACGGTCCCAACGTTCCCAGCGCATCGCGTTGCTGGCATTTCGGACAGGCACTCCGCCGAGTGGTCGAAGCCGTCCCGGATGACCTGCGGGTTGCACTCATCGCGTCCGGCGGCTTGAGCCATTTTGTCGTGGACGAAGACCTCGACCGGAAAATCCTCGGCGCGATGGCGCTGGGTGATGCGCAAACCCTGACTTCGATTCCGCGCGCGGCCTTGATTTCCGGCTCCTCCGAAATCCTGAACTGGATCGCGCTGGCCGGTGCGGCAGGCCCGCTGCAAATGCGTTGGCACGCCTACCACCCGCTTTACCGCACCCCCGCCGGAACAGGCGTGGGGGCGGCTTTCGCAGTCTGGGCTCCGGATGCCGACACCCACGCCGCTGCAGGCGGCGATGCTCATCACTGAAGGGCGCTTCGAGTATGCTCAACAAGGACGACAATGAACTCCTTTGCCGCGTCGGCAAGGGGACGCCGATGGGCGAGCTGCTTCGGCGGTTCTGGCTGCCGGCGCTGCTCACCTCCGAAATCGAGGAGCCGGACGGCGCGCCCAAGCGCATCCGGGTGATGGGGGAAGACCTGCTCGCCTTCCGGGACAGTCAAGGGCTGGTCGGCATCATCGACGCGTACTGTCCCCACAAGCTCGCGCCGCTGTTCTTCGGCCGCAACGAGGAACGCGGCATCCGCTGCGCTTATCACGGGTGGAAATTCGACGTTCATGGAAACTGCGTCGACATTCCCAATCTGCCTGCCACGGCGAACGCCCCGGCGCTGCGGCAGCGTGCGAAGCTCACCTCCTACCCAGCCAAGGAGGCCGGCGGCTTGGTCTGGATCTACATGGGCCCGCCGGAACTCGAGCCGTCGCTTCCCGGCCTGGAGTGGCTGGGCCTGCCCCCCTCGCACGTGCAGGTGGCTCGCTGGCTCCAGCGATCCAATTGGGCGCAGGGCATGGAAGGCGAAATCGACACCTCACATGTGAGTTTCCTGCATCGGTCGCTGGCGGCGCCGCTGAGCCCGACGCTGCCGCCCGCCATGAACGACGGGGCCCCGCTCATCACGCTCCGGGAAACGGACTACGGCTTCATCTACGGCGCTCGCCGGCAGACCGAATCGCCAGGGCAGTACTACTGGCGCGTCACGCAGTGGTTCATGCCGATGTTCAGCATGATCCCCAATGATCCCGGCGATCTCTACCCGCGGGGCGGCAGGGCCTGGGTTCCAGTGGACGACGAACACGTCATGATCTTCACCTATTCATATCGTCACGGAGAGCCGCTGAGCAGCGAGCACCGAGCCATGTTCCTGTCCGGTGCGGCCTTCCCGCCACCCCTGCAGGCAGGGGCGTACCAGCTGCCGGAGGGGTTCGTCATCGACACGTTCCTGCCCCTGGCGACTCGCGAGAACGACTACAAGATCGACCGCGAACGCCAAAAGTCGCTGACATTCGCGGGCGTTCAGGCCATCACCGATCAGGATCGCTCTCTTCAGGAGAACATGCGCAGTGTTCCTGGAGTGGGGCCAGGAAAGATCGTGGACCGCAGTCGAGAGATGCTCGTGCCGTCCGACCTGCCGGTGATCACGGCGCGGCGCATGCTTCTGAAGGCAGCGAAGGACCTCTCGAGCGGCATCGAGCCCGCTCTGCCCCGGAACCCGGACTCGTACAAGCAGCGTTCAGTGGCGGCGATGTCTGCGGAAGGCGATTTCGAAAGTCTGCTGCAGACCCCTGAAGTTCGCCAGCGCATGCAGCAGGTTCTTTCATGAGCGGAGACAACAGATGATCAGGCTCTTTCTTTCTTTCTTGCTTCTGCTGCCCTTGATGAGCCTTGCGCAGACATGGCCGGACAGGCCTGTGAAGCTGGTGACCAACTTTGCCCCCGGCAGCGCGCCCGATGTGCTGGCGCGGACAGTAGGGCGTTTTCTCTCGGAAGAACTGCGGCAGCCGGTGGTCGTGGAGAACCGCGTCGGCGCAGCGGGCAACGTTGGCGTCGAATACGTGGTGCGTGCCGCTCCCGACGGTTATACGCTGCTGTACTCGCCGGGCAGTACGATCACCATGAACCCGCACCTGTACCAGTTCGACCTGCAAAAGGAACTGGTGCCCGTGGCAGCGGTCAACCTCTCGGCGCTCCCGCTGGTCGTGAGAGCGGATCTTCCCATCCATAGCGTCAAGGATCTGATTGCCTACGCCAAGCAGAACCCCGGCAAGCTGACCTACGGCTCGTCGGGGGCCGGCAGTCCTCTGCACGTCGCTGCGGAGTTGCTGCTCAGCGGCGCCGGCATCAAGGCGGTGCACGTGCCTTACAAGGGTTCCGCGCAAACGACCAACGCGCTGCTGGCGAAGGAAATCGACTTCGCTTTCGACGCCGGCGTGGCCTCACCGCACGTGAAGGCCGGCAAGCTGCGCTACCTGGCGCTTGCCTCCAGCGCGCGTTCTCCGAGCTACCCTGGTGTTCCGACAGTGGAGGAAGCAGCCGGCTTTCCCGTGGAAGTGAGCGTGCCCGGCGGGATCTTCGCGCCTCCCGGCACTCCGCCCGAACTGGTGGCCCGCTTGAACCAGATGATCGGCCGCATCATGGCGAATCCGGCTTTCCGCGACGCCATCTCGGTCATCAACAGCGCCCCGCCGCCCACGCATCTCTCGCCGTCCGAACTCGCCGCCAGCTTTCGAAGCTACACGGATCGTTTCGGCGCCGCGATCCGCGCGGCGAACATCCCTCGGCAATGAGCCAGCTGCGCCAGATGTCACAGTTCAATAGCGGTAGCGATCGGCGCTTGCGCGTGGGCGTGCTCGGGCTGGGAATGGCGGGGGGCATCATGGTGCCTGCCCTGGCGTCCCATCCCCGCACGGTCCTGGGTGGCGCGGCGGACTTGAACGCGCTGCTGCGTCAGCGGTTTGCCAGAGACTACGGAATTGCCGCAGAGGAAACGGCCGAGGCACTCGTTGCGCGTCCTGACATCGATGCGGTGTACATCGCGACCCCGCACCAATTGCACCGGGATCATGTGCATCTTGCCGCAAGATACGGCAAGCATGTGATCGTCGAGAAGCCCATTGCGCTGACGTTGCAGCACTGCGACGAGATGATCGAATCGACGGAGCGGGCCGGCATCGTGATGATGGTGGGACACACGCACAGTTCGGATCCGGCGGTGAGCGTGTTGCGGGACTTCACTGCGCGAGGTGAGTTCGGCCGGCTGGCCATGGTGGCGATGCTGAACTACACGGATTTCATGTATCGACCGCGCCGACCCGAAGAGCTCGACACGGCGCAGGGCGGCGGCATCATCTACAACCAGATCCCCCATCAGATCGAAGTGGCTCGCTTCGCCGCGAATTCCGAGGTACGCTCAGTTCGTGCCTCGCTGTGGAAGCTGGACGGCACGCGTCCCACGGAAGGGTGCTGCGCAGCGTTCGTGCAGTTCGCGTCTGGAGCGGCCGCGACCATGGTCTACAGCGGCTACGACCACTTCGACAGCGACGAGTTTCACGGCTGGGTGAGCTCCAGTGGTCGCGTGAAGCGCCCGACCCATGGCGCCACGCGCCGTCGGCTCCGGGAGCTCGCGGCAGGAGGTGGAGAAGCCGCAATGAGAACGGACCGCTACGGGTATGGAGGAAACTTGCCAACGAGCGTGCCGACGCATCAGGCTCATTTCGGGCAGATGATCCTGACCTATGAACGCGCGGACGTTCGCACTTCCCCCGCTGGCCTGACTGTTTATGATGACGAAGGTGTGCGGGAGGTCTCGATCGACTGTTCGCGAACCGGGCGCGCTGCCTTGCTGGACGAGTTCTGTGCGGCCGTGATCGACGGCAAGCCGCCGATCCACGATGGCCGATTTGCTCGCGGCACGCTGGCTGCTTGCCTTGCGGTGCTGCGCTCGGGCGAGACCGGCGCGGAGGTTTTCCTTTGATGAGTGCGGTCTTGCGCGCCGATGGCGTTCCCATGCGGGATGTGGTCGTCGCGGCTCGGCGCGAGGAGGCCGAAGGCGTCGTCTCGCTCGAACTGCGGGCGATGCCGGGAGAGTACCTTCCAGGATTCAGCGCGGGTGCCCACATCGAGGTTCACGTCCCCACTGAACGGGGTGGGCTGCAGCGCCACTACTCCCTGGCCAACGACCCGTCGGAGCGCCACCGTTATGTCATCGCCGTGGCGCGGGATCCGGCGAGTCGAGGCGGGTCGCAATGGATTCACGATCACGTGCGTGAAGGGCAGGTCCTGCGCGTCGGAGAGCCATGCAACAACTTCCCACTGGCAGAGGACGCTGCGCGAAGCCTGCTGATCGCCGGAGGTATCGGAATCACGCCGTTGCTGTCGATGGCGCGTCGCCTCACCACGCTGAACAGGAACTGGTCGATGTACTACTGTGCGCGAACTCCGGCGCGAGCGGCCTTCCTGCAGGATCTGCTGAAGCTCGGAGGCGAAGTGGTGCCGGTTTTCGATGCGATGCCTGGAGTTTCGAAACTCGACCTGCAGGCCCTGGTGGAGAAAACCTCCGCTGACACACACCTTTACTGCTGCGGCCCGAGCAGCCTCCTTCAAGCATTCCTCGACGTGGTCCGGCATCGCGACAAACGGACGGTGCACGTCGAGTGGTTCTCGGCTCCGCCCGAGGCCGCGGGGACCGGGCCGGACTCGGCGTTCACGGTGCATCTGGCGCGGAGCAACCTCACGCTCCAGGTGGGCGCCCACCAGTCGATACTGGAAGTCGTCCGCGCGGCGGGCCTGGACGTCCCTTACTCCTGCATGGAGGGCATTTGCGGCAGCTGTGAGGCAAGGGTGGTCAGCGGCGAGTGCGATCACCGTGACCTGATCCTTGCAGACCCGGCGTGTCACAGGAGCATGATGATCTGTGTCTCCCGAGCCAAGGGAGATGCCATCACTCTTGACCTGTAGTTACGGCTGCCGCACCCCAAGGCGACGGCAAGGCGGCGGAACCGAGCTGGCAGCACCATCACGAGAGGAGAGCGACGCATGAGCATCGACCCCAGGGAATTGCTCGAGTGCTTACGCGGCCTGTACGACTGCGCCGCGCGGTTGCATGAGCTGCATGCCGGCCTGCCGCCGCGGTTGCCTGGCACCGCCACACGGTGGGAGGACTCGGCATGAGCACGCCCGCCGAATTCGTCCGCCGCCTTTCGCGGCTCGATGTCTGTGCCGTCTCCGATGCCATGGACAAACTGGGACTTCCTGCCGCGTTGAGTGGCCTGGAACAGCGGTCCACCACGCGGCGCATTGCCGGCCGCGTGGTCACTTACCGCCTGGTTGCAGCTGCGCAAGCGCCCGCGCAGGAAGGCCCTCCACGCCACCTCGGCACGACCGCGATCGAGATGGCGCAGCCGGGTGACGTGGTGGTCGTCGAGCAGCGCACCGGCCTGGACGCGGGCAGTTGGGGCGGCATCCTGTCACTCGGTGCCAAGCTGCGCGGAATCGCTGGCGTGATCGCGGATGGCCCCGTGCGCGACATCGACGAGGCCCGCGCTTACGACTTCCCGGTTTACGCGCGCGCGCTGACGGCGCGCACCGCGCGCGGCCGCGTCGTGGAATCAGAGGCAGGTCGTCCGATCTCGATTGGTGACGTCACGGTGGGCACGGGGGATTACGCCATTGCCGACGCCAGCGGCGTGGTCTTCGTCTCCGCGGCGGACATCGGTCGTGTCCTTGACACTGCCGAACACATCGCCGGCCGTGAGGCCGCCATGGCCAAGGCGCTTCTCGCCGGTGCGCGGATCACCGAGGTCATGGGCGCCGACTACGAACACATGCTCAAATGAGCGGGAGAAACATCGGCATGCAGGACATGAACGTCGCGCGCGCTGCGAAGCTGGACACGGCGACGCTCAGCGATGCGCTGGACCGGCACGGGCTGATCGGCCAGTGCTCGAAGATCAAGCCGCGCTCGGCTTCTTTCCGGATGACGGGACGTGCCTGGACCCTGCGCTACGGCCCCGCCGGTCAGCCCGCCGGCACCGTGGGCGATTACATCGACGACCTGCCGCCGGGCACGGTCGTCGTGCTGGACAACAATGGCCGGGAAGACTGCACTGTCTGGGGCGACATCCTCACGGAGATCGCCAGCCGCAAGGGCATCGCCGGAACGCTGATCGATGGCATCAACCGCGACGTCTCCCTGTGCCTGGAGCTGAATTACCCCGTGTTCAGCCGCGACCACTGGATGCGCACAGGCAAGGACCGGGTGCAGGTGGAGGCCACGCAGGTGCCAGTGAACGTGGGCAACGTGCGCGTCTGCCCGGGGGACCTGATCCGCGGCGACGCCGACGGCGTAGTGGTCATCCCCGCCTCCTTCGAGCAAGAAGTGCTCGCCGCCGCGGAAGAGATCCAGTCCGCGGAGGACGCGATCCGCAAGAGCGTGCGCGAAGGCATGAGCCTGCGCGATGCACGCGAGAAGCACCGCTACCACCAGCTCCAGGCGAGGAACACGCCGTGAGTGGCGCTCCGAAGATGCCTTCGGGCCCGACCATCCGCGCGGACATAGACCGTGTGGCGCCTGCCGTGGTGGAGAAGGCGCGCCGGCTGTCGGCAGCCACGCTGCACGAGGCGGCCGGGCGCATCGGCAGTATGCCCAGCGCCATCAAGCCGGTAGCGCCTTCCTTCCGCATCTGTGGCCCCGTCGTGACGGTCGATTCACCGGGCGCTGACAACCTCTGGCTGCACCGCGCCATCTATGTGACGCAGCCGGGCGACGTGCTGGTCGTGCACGTGGGCGATGCTCACGAGTGGGGGTACTGGGGCGAGATCATGTCGGTGGCGGCGAAGGCGCGCGGCCTCGGCGGCTTGGCCATTGACGGCTGCGTGCGCGACGGCGCCATGCTCGAGCAGTTGGGCTTTCCGGTGTTCGCGCGGGGACTCTGCATCCGCGGCACGGGCAAGGACTTTGACGCGCGCGGCTGGATCAACCATCCGACCCTGTTCGGCAACCTCGCAGTCCATCCCGGCGACCTCGTGGTCGGCGACGCCGATGGCGTGGTGGTGCTGCCGCGCCAGCGGGCGGCGGAACTCGTGCACGACGCCGAGCAGCGCGAGGCCAAGGAAGCGGCAATCCTGCAGCGGCTGCGGGCCGGCGAGCGCACGCTCGAGATCTACAACTTCTGAACCGTCATGCATACCGACAGGAGGCAACAGAGCGCGCCCGATGTTGCCGCGCGGGTGATCGGACGCTTTCTTGCCGAAGAACTGCGGCAGCCGGTGGTCGTGGAGAACCGCGTCGGCGCAGCCGGCAACGTTGGCGTCGAATACGTGGTGCGTGCCGCTCCCGACGGTTATACGCTGCTGTACTCGCCGGGCAGTACGATCACCATGAACCCGCACCTGTACCAGTTCGACATGCAAAAGGAACTGGTGCCCGTGGCAGCAACCAGCCTCTCGCCGCTTCCACTGGTCGTGAGAGCGGATCTTCCCATTCATAGCGTCAATGATCTGATTGCCTACGCCAAGCAGAACCCCGGCAAACTGACCTACGGCTCGTCGGGGACCGGCAGTCCTCTGCACGTCGCTGCGGAGTTGCTGCTCAGCGGCGCCGGCATCAAGGCGGTGCACGTGCCTTACAAGGGTTCCGCGCAAACGACCAACGCGCTGTTGGCGAAGGAGGTCGACTTCGCTTTCGACGCCGGCGTGGCGTCACCGCACGTGAAGGCCGGCAAGCTGCGCTACCTGGCGCTTGCCTCCAGCACGCGTTCGCCGAACTACCCTGGTCTTCCGACAGTGAGGGAAGCAGCCGGCTTCCCCGTGGACGTTAGCGTGCCGAGCGCCATCTTGGCGCCGCCCGGCACTCCGCCCGACATCGTCGCTCGGTTGAACCAGACGATCGGCCGCATCATGGGGAACCCGGCCTTCCGCGACGCCATCGCAGTCATCAACAGTTCCCCGCCGCCCGCGCATCTCTCGCCGTCAGAACTCGCTGCCAGCTTTCGAAGCTACACGGATCGTTTCGGCGCCGCGATCCGCGCGACGAACATCCCGCGGCAGTGAGGCACCTCGGGTAAGTCCCGACAGGCGTTCAGCGCGCCCCGCGACCGAGCAAACGGTCCGCGATGATGTTCCGCTGGATCTGGTTGGTCCCCTCGACGATCTGCAGGACCTTCGCGTCGCGGAAGTAGCGGTTGATGGGGTATTCGTTGGAGATGCCGGCGGCGCCGAACAGTTGCACCGCATCGGTGGCCACCTTCATGGCGGCGTCGGTCGCGAAGCACTTGGACATGGCCGCGATGGATGCGAGCTGCTCGAGCGACACGCCTGCGTCCACCATCGCAGCCGCCTTGTAGACGAGGTTGCGCGCGGCCTCCGTCTGCATCGCCATGTCCGCCAGCATCCAGCGTACCCCCTGGAAATCGCTGACACGCTGGCCGAAAGCCTGCCGGTTCTGCACGAATTCCCGGGCGAGGTCGGTCGCCCCCTGCGCCAGCCCCACGCCGCGCGCGCCGATCAGCGGACGGCTCTTGTTGAATGTCTCCATCACGAGCTTGAAGCCCTTGCCGGGCTCGCCCAGCACGTTCTCACTCGGGACGAATGCATCGTCGAGGAACAGCGCGCAAGCCGGCACGCCCCGCGCGCCCATCTTGTCTTCCCTACGTCCCACCACGAACCCTGGCGTTCCGCGCTCCACGATGAACAGGCCGATGCTCCCCGACCCCTTGCCTTTCTCGTCACCGACCCGAGCCGCCACCAGCACGAAGTCCGCGATGTGCGAGTTGGTGCACCAGATCTTGGAGCCGGTCAGCCGGAACCCGCCCGGTACTTCGGCTGCGCGCGTCCTGATGCCTGCCACATCGGACCCGCTCTGCGGCTCCGTGCTCGAGATGGCGCCACGCAATTCGCCGGCTGCCAGCCGCGGCAGGAAACGTTCGCGCTGCTCCTGCGTGCCTCCGGCGAGGATGGCGCCGAAAGGCACCCATTGCAGCAGCAGGAGGTAGGCCGTGTTGTAGCACGCGCGCCCGAGTTCCTCGATCGCGAGGCACGACGACACCATGCTGTTCGAGCCGCCGTACGCCTCGGGGAACGGCAGCGCGAAGAGGCCGAGCTCGCGCAGCAGGTCGAACATGTCCTGCGGGTACTCCGCAGTGCGGTCGATCTCGGCGGCGCGGGGCGCGACGCGTTCACGTGCGATACGGCGCACGAGCTCGCGGATCTGCACCTGGTCTTCGGTCAACAGGAGGGACACCTGGATTCCTTTCTTTCCGTGAAAGCGCGGTTCCGCCAGCTCACGATGGCATCTCGAGCACGACGCGGCCGGTCGCCTGCCGTCCTTCGAGCAGCGCCAACGCGTCGCGGAACCGCGCCAGCGGAAAAGTCGCGCACACCCTCGGCCGCAGCTTGCCGTGCGCCGCGGCGTCCAGCATCCAGGCCCGGTAGGCTGCCCCCTCGTGTGGCCGGCGCTTGACATGTTCGAGCGCCCGTACGCCCACGATGCTGAAGCACTTGAGCAAGGGCTGGTTCGTCCTCACCTGGGGGATCTGTCCGCTGGCGAACCCCACCACGAGCAGACGCCCGCCCCAGGCAATGCAGCGCATGGATTGCTCGAAGACCTCGCCGCCCACCGTGTCGAGGATGACGTCCGCGCCTTCGCCGGCGGTGATCTCGAGCACCCGCTCCTTGAAGTTCTCACGGCGGTAGTCGATGCCGAAGTCCGCGCCCTCGCTGGCAGCGAGGGCCAGCCTGTCGGCACTGGACGCCGTGGCGATCACGCGCGCACCGAGGAACTTGCCAACCTGCACTGCTGCGAGGCCGACGCCACCCGCGGCCCCGTGCACCAGCAACGTCTCACCCGGCTGCAGGGTGGCGCGTTGCAGCAAGGCGTTCGTCGCCGTGGAGACTGCCACGACGAACGACGCAGCCTCGGCGAAAGTGAAGTCCTGTGGCACGCGCAGTAGTTCCTCCGCCGGTGCAATCGCCTCCTGCGCAAAGCAGCCATGCCACGCGGTGAACATCACCCGGTCGCCCACGGCGTAGCCGGTGACGCCGTCGCCGACCTCGCTGATGCGGCCCGCCCCCTCCATGCCGGGCGTGAAGGGCAGCTGCGGCTTCACCTGGTACAGGTTCCGCGACATCAGCAGGTCGGGAAAATTGAGACCCGCCGCCTGCATCGCGATGCGCACCTGGCCGGCGGCCAGTGGTCGGCTCGGCAACTGCTCGAGCACCAGCGAATCCGGGCCGTCGTGGGTGCGGCAGACGACGGCGGTGTACATGTGGCGGCTCAGTCGATCTTCACGGGGTTTGCCTTCACGATCTGCACCCACCTGCCCAGTTCGTCGCGCATGTACGTGCCGTATTGCGCCGATGGCATGTAGCGGGGCAGCGCGCCCTGCGCCGCGAACTTCTCCAGCAGTGCCTTGTCCTTCAGCGCGGCGGCGATCGCGGCATCCAGTTTCTGGATGATTTCCGGCTTGGTGCCGGCCGGTGCCATGATGCCCGACCAGGCGCCGACCTCCAGACCCTTGACCACCGCCTCTGACATGGTGGGCAGCTGCGGCAGCGTGTCCATGCGCTCCAGCGTGCCGACGGCAAGTCCGCGGATGCGGTCATCCTTGATCAGGGGGATCGCACCCGGTGCGGTGGCGAGGTAGAAGTGGACCTGGCCGCCGGCGAGGTCGGCCAGCGCCGGTGCCTCGCTGCGGTAGGGGACATGGGTCGCTTGCGCCCCGAGAGACTGCAGCATCAGCAGCGTGGACAGATGCGTGATGTTTCCATTCCCGGCCGATGCGTAGTTGAGCTTTCCTGGATTGCGCTTCAGGTAGCTGACGAAGTCCTGTGGGGAACGTACGTCGAGCTTCTTCGAAGCGACCAGCACGAGCGGCAGGTTCGCCGTCATCGAGACCGGAATGAGATCCTTGGTGACGTCGTAGGACAGTTTCGGATACAGCGCCGGGCTGATCACGATGGAGGAGGTGTTGTACAAGAGGGTGTACCCATCGGGTAGCGCCTTCGCCACGATCTCGCCGGCGATGTTCCCGTTCGCCCCGACCTTGTTGTCGAGCACCACCGGCTGGCCGAGAATGCCGCCCAGCCGCTCGGCCAAAGCACGCGCGATCACGTCCGTGCCGCCGCCCGCGGCGAAGCCGATCACCAGGCGCACAGGCTTGGTCGGGTATGCCTCCTGGGCCCCAGCAGCCGGGACCAGCAGGCTTGCGAGGCATCCGATGGCCAGCAACTGGCTGGCGATTCTCGTCGTCATGCACGGTCTCCGGCTGAAGGGTTCAAAAAACCGAACGCGGTTCAGAAAATATCATCCACGATCCCGAAGGTCAACGCCCTTTGCATAGGCAAACGAAAGGGTGCTCCAAGCCAGGTCGCGGCACCGGGGCTCGCGGGCTTTTCTTGGGAACTCACAACCGGAAGCTGTCTTCTCCGGACACTTTCAAGTGCACGCCCCCCAGCACGCCCGACGCGCGTCGCGCGACGTCCTGCACCGCCGCGATCAGCCTGCCGAGGTCGGCCTTGAAGCGACTCGACGGCCCGGCGATGCTGAGGGATGCGAGGCAATGGCCATCGACATCGAGCAATGGCGCCGCGACGGAGGCGAGGCCGTCGAGGTAGCAATCGATCGCCCACGCCACGCCATCGCGCCGGATCTGCTGCAATGTCTCGCGCAGCCATGTCTTCGTGATCGGCCTGGCGGTCTTCGCGCGGATCGCCACCGTCGCCAGGTAGTCGTCCCGCCACTGCGGCTGCGAATAGGCGAGCAGCACCCGGCCGGCGCAGCTGGCGTAGAGCGGTCGTGCGGTGCCCGCGGTGATCTGGTAGCGCACGGGGTGGGGGCTGTGGATCACCTGCACGTACGTGATCACGCCCGTTTCGCGCTCGAGCACGCCGAGCAGCACGGTTTCTCCCGTGCTGCGGGAGAGGTCTTCCATGAAGGGGCGAACCACCCTGTCGAACTTCCAGGCAGCCTGCACGCCCGCACACAGGCGGAAAGCCGCGCCGCCCAGCCGGTAGCGGCCGCGGTCGTTCACCAGGTAGCCGTCCGCCACGAGCGGACGCAGCAGATTCAGCAGGCTGCTCCTCGGGGTGCCGAGCACCTCGCTCAGCTCCGAAAGCGCCATGCCCTGTGGCGCGCGCGAGAGGGCATCGAACATGCCCAGCACGCGCATCAGCGAGCGGGGGCCCGCGACTTCACCATCGTTCGGAGCGGCAGCTTCTGCCTGGACACGGGGCAAGGGAAATACCAGTGGAGGAGGGGAACCGCATCGTACCCGGGCAAGGGGGAGGGTGATGCGCAGGACGAACGTGGCGCTCAGGAAGCAGGTGCTTGCCGCAGCGTTCCGGCGCGTTGCAGCGCGACGATGTCCTGGGCCGGGAGCCAGCCAGCCAGTGCGGCCGCGACGTCGGCGTCGTTCGGCGAGGGGGGTGTTGGCTGGTCGGGAACGCTGCGGAAGAAGCGCGGCGCCGGGGCGGGCTGCGTCACGCCGTCGACCTCGATGAAGGTGCCGCGCTCCGCCAGGTGCGGGTGGCGCGGCGCCTCGGCCCAGCTCAGAACGGGCGCGAAGCACGCGTCGCTGTCCTGCAGGCGCGTCGTCCACTCTTCCCGGCTCGCCGTGCGGAACTTCGCGGCCAGCAACTCGCGGGCCTTGGGCCACGCGGCGCGGTCCGACTGGCGGCCGACGGCGGCGGGATCGATCCCGAGCAGGCAGAGCAATTCGGTCAGGAATTTCTGCTCCACTGGGCCGACGGTCACCCATTTGCCGTCGGCGCACTCGTACACATCGTAGAAGTACGCCCCGCCGTCGAGGATGTTGGTCCCCCGGTCCCCGAGCATTCCTGCGGCCAGCATGCCGAAGAACGTGGTCGCCAGGTGTGCCGCGCCGTCCACGATGGCGGCGTCCACCACTTGTCCCCGCCCCGACTGCCTGGCCTCCAGCACACCGGCCAGCAGTCCCACTGCGAGGTAGAGCGACCCGCCCGCGTAGTCGCCCACGAGGTTCAACGGGATCGAAGGCGGCGCGCCGGCGTGACCTATGGCGTCGAGGATGCCAGTGAGGGCAAGGTAGTTGATGTCGTGTCCGGCCCGTTGCGCCAGCGGCCCGGCCTGGCCCCAACCGGTGATGCGGCCGTACACGAGCCGCGGGTTGCGCGCCAGGCAGGGCTCGGGGCCGAGTCCCAGGCGCTCCGTCACTCCAGGGCGGAAGCCCTCGATCAGCGCGTCCGCTTTCTCCGCCAGCCGAAGCACCACGTCAACCGCATCGGGATCCTTCAGATCCAGCGAGATGCTGTGCCGGTTGCGCAACAGCAGGTTGTGGCGCAGCGGGCGTTCGATGCCGAGGCCGGAGGGCTCCCGTCGGTCGATGCGCAGCACCGTCGCGCCCAGGTCTGCCAGCAGCATGGCGCACATGGGCCCGGGTCCGATTCCGGCGAGCTCGATGACCTTGATTCCGGCCAGCGGGCCGCGGGTGGAGGACGCGTTCACACAGCACTCATTTACGAACGATGTTCGGGAATCTAAACTGCGCGCAGGGCCACGTCAAACATGGAGCGATCGGGATGCAGGACATGCAGCCGGACAGCGGCAGCGGTCCCTTGGCAGGCATACGGATGCTGGACCTCACCACACGCCGAAAACCGGCTCGGGTGATGGCCGCCAGCCGCAGGACATAGGCCGCTTCAGGCTGCCCATTCAAGTCGGCCCGTACCCTCTGACCCGGGTGTGGCCTCGGTGGCCGCGATCAGCTTGGAACCCTTGGCCGCGGCCGTCTTCACCCGGTCCTTGAGCCTGTCGAGCTGCGGGCGGAAGCGGTCTGTCGGTCCTGCG
Organism: Hydrogenophaga intermedia; assembly: GCF_023715105.1. Lineage (GTDB taxonomy): Bacteria > Pseudomonadota > Gammaproteobacteria > Burkholderiales > Burkholderiaceae_C > Hydrogenophaga > Hydrogenophaga intermedia_A. The sequence continues at coordinate 191,128 of NZ_JAMBNO010000003.1, forward strand.
ATGTTGAGGCATGCCACGCACCGGCCGCCGTCCCCAAAAAGCGGGGCGGCGACGGCGCTCAGGCCGGTCATGTACACGTCCAGGGACCAGGCGATCCCTTCCGCCTGGATCTGCTCGATTTCTCTCCTGAGAGATGCTTTCGTGAGCGGTGTGGCCAACGCGACGTCCAGGTCGACTCCGAGCAGGTAGTGCTGCCGCCACTGGCGATCCGAGTGCGCGAGCAGGACACGCCCGGCGGTGCTCGCGAAAAGGGGCCGCACACTGCCCGCCGCGATCTGATAGCGCACCGGATGCGGCCCGTTGACGATGTCCACGTAGATCATCAAGGCCTTCTCGACGTCCATCACGGAGAGCATGACGCTTTCGCCGGTCTGCCTGGCAAGCTGCTCCATCACCGGACGCATCACGCGCGGCAGGTACCAAGCGTGCAGCACACTGGAGGCCAGGCGAAAGATGGAGGGGCCGAGCCGGTACGTATTCCTGTCGTGGATGAGGAAGCCCTCGGAGACCAGGGGACGCAGCAAGTTGCGCAGGCTGCTCTTCGGCGAGCCGAGCAGCGTGCTTAGTTCCGCCAGGCTCGAGCCGTCGGGTGCCGCTGATAGCACGTCGAAGAGGGCGAGCAACCGGGCCAGCGAGCGAGGTCCGCCGCTCTGCCGCGCCGCCGGCTTCTTCAGATTCGCTTTCATGCGGCGGCTATGGTACTGCGGCCCCGACCGAACGCCCGATCGCCAGGGGTGGTGAGACCAGTGGGGAGGTCAGCCGGGGTCTGATGTCATTGCGAGCAGCAGGCGATGCAATGCGGACAGCACCACGTCCCTGGCCTTGTGCTGCGGGTCATGCCCGACGCCGGGCAGGGCCGTGACTTCCAGAGGCATCGTCCCATGGGTGACCAGCGCCGTGGCACTGGGTCGCCAGCCGTAGGGGTCGGCCTGGCCGAACAGCGCTGCCACCGGACAGCGCACGCCGCCCAGCTGTTCGGCCATGGACCACAGGACGGCGTCTTCGGTCGACCACGGTGCGTGCCAGCCCCGAAACATCGCGTCGGTCTTGTCGCCGTGGTGGCGCATGAGCCGCTCGCGCAGTCCGCCGCGCTCGAATGCCTGGCGAGCCACTTCCATGCCGCGCACCATATGCAGGTCCAGCGAGATGGTGGGCGAGCAGGCGCAGACGGCACGCACCGCCCGCGGGTGGGCCGCTGCGGCCAGCAGCGACATGGCGCCGCCGTCGCTGTGGCCGAAAAGCACAGCGCTGTCGATGCGAAAGTGGCGCAGTACCTCTGCGAACACCGGACCGGACTCCTCGAACCGGTAACTGCGCTCGCGGATTGCCGTCAGTGTGTCCGATCGGCCATAACCCCAACGGTCGTAAGAGAGCACGGCCAGCCCGGTGGTCTCGGCGATGGCCTGTGGCAGGTTCCTCCACGTACTCGTGCAGTCCAGGCCGCCGTGGAGCATGACGACCACGGGCCCACCGGCGTCGAGATCGCCCCAGCTGCTGGCGCTCAGGCGGTGCCCGCCAGCGACGAACTCATGCTGCTGCATCAGGTCTCCATGTGCCCGTCTCAGTACGATTTCGGCAGCCCCAGGACATGCTCGCCCACGTAGTTCAGCAGCATCTCGTTGTTGATCGGCGCGATCTCCAGCAACCGGATCATCGGCCAGAGGGTGACGATGTCGTAGTCGCGGTCGAACCCGTAGCCGCCGTGCGTCTGCAGGGCGGCTTCCACCGCGGCCACGGCGGCGCGCGAAGCCAGCAGCTTGGCCATGTTGGCGTGGGCGCCTGCGTCCTCGCCGCTGTCGAAGCGGTCGGCGGCGTCATAGGTCATCAGCCTGGCGGCTTCAAGCTCCGCCTTCGCCAGCGCCATGCGGTGCTGCAGCGCCTGGTAGCTTCCGATGGGCTTGCCGAACGGCTTCCGATCCTTCGCATAGGCCACCGCCTTGGCGAGCGCGTAGTCGCCCAGGCCCAGTGCCGCACCTGCGGCCAGCAGGCGCTCCGAATTCAGGCCTTCGAACATCAGCTTCGCGCCCTTGCCGGGCTCGCCGATCACGGCGTCGGCGGGCAACTGCACGTTGTCGAAGAACACCATGTACTGCCGCTCCGCGGTCTCCACCTGGATGTTGAGTTGCCTGAGCGTGATGCCCGGCGTCTTCATGTCCAGCACGAACAGCGACATGCCCTCGGTGCGGTGCTTGACCTCAGCGGCCTTGGTGGTGCGGGCCACCACCATCATGGTGTCGGCATCGCGGGCGCCGGAGATGAAGACCTTCTGCCCGTTCAGCGTCCAGCCGCCGCCTGCGTTGGGCGTCGCCAGGGTGGTCATTGCGAAGCTGTTGGTGCCGGCATTGGGCTCCGTGATGGCGAAGCACATCTTCTTCTCGCCCGTGCAGGTGGGCGCCACGTACTTGGCGATCTGCTCGCGCGTGCCGTTGCGGATGATCGGCACCCGCGCCAGCCCGGTGACCACCAGGAACAGCGTGGGTATGCCGGCGAGCGCGAGGGCTTCGTTCAGCGCCGTGATCTCGAGAACACCGCCGCCGGAGCCGCCGTGCTCTTCCGGCACCGACAGGCCGAGCAGGCCGAACGTGCCGAGCGCCTGCCACAGCTCCTCCGGAAAACGGTCTTCCTGGATGCACTGCAGGATGTAGCTGCGAGGGTATTGCGCGGTGACGCCGCGCGTGGCCTCCTGGATGTCGCGCACGCGCGACTGGATCTGCGACGAGGCGGTCTGGCGCCCGGTCGGCGAAGTGACGGTGTTCATGGAAAGTCCTTCTGGTCTGTGTAAGGGCGCAGGCGTCGCAGGAGTCAAAGCGCCATGTCGGCCGGGATGGGCACGGGATGCTCGAGCAGCATCTGCGCGAAGGCCTTGCCCTGGGAATCCATGCGCACCGAGGCGATGCCACCGCCGCCGAGGGCCTGCTGAAGGGTGAAGTTCAAGGCGTGCGTGCCGGGCAGGTCGTAGCGCCGGACCTCGCCGCTGGCCACATGGCCGAACCAGAGGGCGACCGCTTGTTCCGTGATCGCCGCGCGGATGTACGGCAGGAACTCGGGCCGACGCGCGATGATGCCGATGTTGGCCGAGTCGCCCTTGTCGCCGCTGCGCCCCCAGGCCAGTTGCACCAGCGGCACGGTACGCGCACCGCGCGCGAACGCACCGGCCGCTGGCAGCGGGCCGCCCACCGCGGGCAGCCTGCCTGCGTCCAGCGGCTTGCCGGCCAGCTGCGGGGCGGCGAGCTTCTGACCGCCCATGTCGATGTTGACTTCGAGCTGGTTCTTGGGCACCAGGCAGGAGAACAGGCGCACCACGGGCTGCACCTTGGGGCGCCCGCCGGTGAAGCCGGTGACGGCGGGTGACGACATCAGTGCCATCGGAGCGACCTCGCGCGAGAACAGCTCCAGCGCGTCCTTCATCGGGTGACGCACGCCGACCTTGAGCATGACTTCGCGCGCCGAGCTCCGCGCGTGCGGGCCGTAGGTGTCTTCCGCGCCTATGGCCTCGACGCTGGTTTCGGTGAAGTCCGGCCAGCCGCGCGCGGCGTAGTGGCGGCGCACGCGCGCCAGCATCGCCGAGCCGGTCCGGCGTGCCTTCGGGCCGGCGTCGATGCCGCCGATCATGAACAGGCTCATCGCGCGGAATCCGTCCGCATAGGTGAGGCTCGCCTTGGCCTGATCAGTCGGCGGAAGCCCGCGCGCACCCTTCACCTCGACGCGGTCCGGGCCCACCTGCGCCAGCGTCACCGAAGTGAAGTCGCAGACCACGTCCGGCAGGATGTAGGCTCGCGGGTCGCCGATCTCGTAGAGCATCTGCTCTCCGACGGTGGATGGGCAGACCAGGCCGCCGGTGCCGGCCGGCTTGGTGATGACGAAGCTGCCGTCTGCGCGGCACTCCGCGATGGGGAAGCCCATGTCGTCCCAGCCCGGCACGCTCGCCCAATCGGTGTAATTGCCGCCGGTGGCCTGCGTGCCGCACTCGATCAGGTGGCCGGCCAGGCTGCCCTGGGCCAGCTTGTCCAGGTCCTCGGCGTTCCAGCCGAAGTGCGCGATCAGCGGCCCCAGGGCGACCGCGCTGTCGACGCAACGGCCGGTGACGACGACGTCGGCACCCGCGGCCAGTGCCGCGGCGATGGGGAAGGCGCCCAGATAGGCGTTGGCGCTCATCACCTTGGCCGGGAACGCGGCGCCGGAGAACATCTCCCTGACGCCTGCCGCGCGCAGGACCTCCACCTGCGGCATCAGGTCGTCGCCCAGGATCGCCGCGATCTTCAGGTCGACGCCCTCGGCCTGCGCCGCGGCCACGAGTGCCTCGCGGCAGCCGGAAGGGTTGACGCCGCCCGCGTTGGCCACGACCCGGATCCCGCGGTCCTTGATCTGCTTCATCAGCGGCCTCATCGTGGCAACGAAGTCGGGCGCGTAGCCTTGGGCCGGGTCCTTCGCCTTGGCGCGGATCAGCAGCGACATGGTGATCTCGGCCAGATAATCGAACACCAGCACGTCGATGTCGCCGTGCTCGATCAGCTGGGCTGCTGCGAATTCCGTGTCGCCCCAGAAACCGGAGGCGCAGCCGATGCGGAGGGTGTCTTTGCTCATGGTGTAGGTCTGCGGGTGGGTACTGGGGGCTCATGCCTGCGCCGGTGCCGGTTCGCGGGGCCAGAAGATGCGCCAGATGCCCTTGGCCGTCGCGCAGGTGCGGCCCTGCGCATCGAGCAATTCGCCCTCGGCGAAGGCGATGTTGCGGCCGGCGCGCACGACCTTGCCGCGGGCTTCGAAATGCTCGCCCGTGGCCGCGTCGACATAGTTGATGTCGAGGTTGATCGTCGACTGGCGCAAGCTGCGCGGGTCCACGCTGCCGATGTCGGGGCGCGCGAGCAGTGAAGAGGCAATGGCGCATCCCAGTGCGCCATCGAACATGTAGGCGATCACGCCGCCGTTGAGCACGCTGTCGGAACCGCCGCCGCCGCGCTGGGCAGCCGTCGCTCGCGGCAGGCGCACCACGGCTTCGCCGACGCCGACCACATCGAGCTGCAGGCCCTGCGCCTGCATGAAGCTGTTGTTGCCCCACCGCTGCCAGAAGGCGTCGACGACGTGCTGGGGAATCTTTTTTTCGCTCACGCTGGTCCTCCGTTGAATGCTGGGCTGGGTCGGGGCACCGCCGGCTCCTCTTCTTCAGGCGCTGGCGCTGTTGGTGCGCAGCAACTGGTCGAGCGTGCGCTCCAGGTGGCGCAGCGAATTGCACTCACGCGCGATGTGGCAGTAGGGCAAGTACCGCTTCATCTCGGAATCGCCCAAGCCCCAGAACGACACCGGCTCGGGGTTGAGCCAGATCACGCGCCGGGCTCGCCCGTACAGCGTCTTCATGATCTCGGCGCGAGCCTGCCCGCGGTTGTTGCGGGCGTCTCCCAGGATCAGCACCGTGGTGCGGCGGTCGATGCGGTGCATCAGCTGCGCGTCGATGTCTTCCAGCACCTGCCCGTAGTCGGTGCCTGCGCCGCCCACTGCCTGCAGGACGCGGTCCACCGCTTGCTCGACGGGCAGGGCTGCGAACGTGGCAGTCACGTCGACGAGGTGGTTGGTGAAGGCAAAGGACTGCACGTCCGGGACAAGCTCGTCCAAGCTGTAGAGAAACAGCAGCAGGAAGCGGGCGTACTGGCGCACCGAGCCGCTCACGTCGCAGATGGCCACCACGCGCGGGCGTTCCACCCTGGTGCTGCGCCAGAAGGTCTCGAACATCACGCCGCCGTAGGCTGCGTTGGCGCGCATCGTCCGGCGGAAGTCCAGCTGGCCGCGCAGTTCGCGCCGCTTGCGGCGGGCATGGCGTTCGGCCAGGCGCCGCGCGATCTTGCGCACGATCTCGTGCATGCGGGCGAAGTCCCGGCGGTCGATGTGAGACAGCTTCTGCGTCTGCAGGAAGTCGTCGTGCAGCTCGCGGGTGGGTGCCGTTCCGTACATCGACAGCTTGCATTCCACGAAGTTGCGTACCTCGTTGAACAGGTGCTTGCGCGCCTGCTCGAGCTCGGCCACGCGCTGCGGCGCCATGGTCTGCCGGCGCGCTTCGGTGATCTCCCGATCCAGCAGCTCCAGCCCCATGGCCTGCTGGATCTTCTGCGTGTAGTAGCCCTTCTGCGTGAAGAACCAGATGTCGGTCAGGCCGACATCGCGCGCTGCCTGCTGCATGCGGCGTGACAGCGCGGCTGAATCACCCGACAACAGGAGCTGGGACAAGCTCTGGCCCGCACTGCCATGGCACCCGCCGGGACCGCCGCTGCCCTGGTCACTGCCTTCGGCGGCTGACGGTGGCTGCTCATCGGGCCGCGACGGCGCGGGCCGCGAACCTCCTTTGCCCCCGCGCTGCGTTTCGAAAGCGTCGAAATGGAAGAAACGATCGAACGTCTGGTCGAAGACGGCACGATCGGGCACGGTCTTGGCGAGGGTTGCGCCAAGCGCGCTCTTGAGCAGCTCGCGGTCGTGCCAGCCCACCAGCGCCGTGGCGCGCGCCGCATCGATCTGGGCATTCAGGCTCACGTCCAGGTCGCTGCCGCGCAGCGCTTTGAAAAAGTCCTCAAGCGTTGCTTGCATGCGGCAGCTCCGCGTCCTTGCGAGCCTGGGCGAGCAGGGCCGGCAGCTGCTCGCTGGCGGAGGCAATGTCTTGCTCGAACTTGAGGAACACATTGAGAGTGTCCCGTACCAGGTCCAACTGCAGGTGCTCGGCGTTCAGCAGCAGCAGGGTCTTGGCCCAGTCGATGGTCTCGCTGACCGAGGGCTGCTTCTTCAGGTCGATGGCGCGCACCGCTTGCACGAAGGCGACCAGCTCCCGGTTCAGCGCCTGCGACAGACCCGGCACGCGACGCTCGAGGATCGCCCGCTCCACCGCGGGCTCCGGGAAGGGAATGTGCAGGTGCAGGCAGCGGCGCTTGAGCGCGTCGCTCATCTCGCGCGTGTTGTTGCTGGTCAGGAATACCAGCGGCTTGACCTTGGCCGCGATCGTGCCGAGCTCCGGCACCGACACCTGGAAGTCTGACAGCACTTCGAGGAGGAAGGCCTCGAACTCCGGGTCCGACTTGTCCACCTCGTCAATCAGCAGCACGCAGCCGCGCTCCTGGTGCAGCGCCTGGTACAGCGGCCGCGGCTCGAGGAAGTGCTCCGAGAAGAACAGGTCGTCGTGGCTGTGCAGCCGCTCGATCGATGCCGCCAGGCCGACGGCGCCCTGCATCAGTTCGGCCAGCTTGTCCTTCAACAGCTGGGTGTAGAGCAGCTGCTTGCCGTATTTCCATTCGTACAGCGCCTTCGACTCGTCGAGTCCTTCATAACATTGCAACCGGATCAGAGGCACTTCCAGGATGGAGGCCATGCTCTTGGCGAGTTCGGTCTTGCCGACTCCGGCCGGGCCCTCCACCAGGATCGGCTTCTCGAGATTGAAGGCCAGGTAGACCGCGGTGGCAAGCTGGCGGCTCGCGATGTAGTCGACGTGGGACAGGCGGGAGGACACCACTTCGACGCTGTCGAAGTGCGAGTCATGCAGGGACTTCATGATGTTCCTTTGAGGCTGACCATGCGGATACCGGCTTTCATGTGGCGCGCCTCGCTGACGCGACGCGCGATGCCGAGCACGGCGCGCACATCGCTGGCGAGATCGAGAAATTCAGGCGCCGGGTCGCCGAGTGCAGTGGCAACGGCTTCGCAGGAGTCCTGCCAGCGTTGCAGCACGATGCGCACGCCGGCATTGAGGTCGGCGAGGCGCTCGCCGGGGCCGTGGCGGCCGAGTTCCCTTGCGCATTCGGTTGCCAGGGTTTCGATCGCCTGCAACTCGAGCCTCAGCGCACCGAGACCTTCGACCGTCTCTGGCGTCGGGTTGGCGCCTCGCTTCCCGCGCGTCAGCCCTTCCAATTGGGCCCGCATCGTGCCCACCGTGGCGCCGGCCAGCAAGCTGTCCTCGAGGGCGCGCATTGGTTTGGCGATCATGTCGAAAGCATTGCCGAAGGCGCCCAGGCGGCGGACGTCGGCGACAGGGCAGGCGACGAGCGACAGGCCACAGTGGCCGAGGGGCGGCAGCACGGCGGCTGCGCCCGCATGTGTCCGGTTCAGCCCCCGTGCATCGGCATCGACCAGGAAAGCGTCGAATTGTTTGCGGCCCATGTGCTCGCCGGTGGTCGCGATGACGACGAAGGCATCGGCCGCCGGGCCGTTGCTCGCGTACGACTTCTCGCCATCGAGCAGCCATTGTCCGTCGTGACGGCGCGCAGAGCACTGCAGCAGCTTGGGGTGAGCTCCAACATTCGGCTCCGAGATGGCCAGTGCGACGATCTTGCGGCCTTCTGCCATCAGGCGGAGCAGCGCGCATTCGTCTTCGTTGGCCAGGAACGGGCCGAGGACGAAGCGGCCGAGCATTTCGTTCATCAGCCATGCCAGGGCCAACCCGAGGTGGGCGCTCTCGTGCGAAATGACGCCAGCCAGTGCGGCTATCCCCGGCCAGTCCGCACGGGCGGCGCGGCCCCCGGCGTCGAAACCTACGCCCAGCATGCCGCGCCGCGCCAAGTGCTGCCACCAGGCATCTGGAAACGGGCCGCCGCGCGCCACTGGCGGTGCGCTGCGCAGCGCATCGCGCATTTCGGCGAGCAGGCTACCGGCAGGGTACCTGCCGCTCCCTGCGTCAACGGGGTTCATCGGTGGAACCCCAGCTGGCGCACCGCGAGCTTGCGCATCACGCCGCCGCCGAAGGCGTTGGCCGGCGGGCGCTCGCGAAAGCGCTCGACCGGCACGAGCATCTGCTGGCGACAGTGGGCGAAGGGGGCGGAGGCGCACTCGGTCTGGGTCTGCAGGACGGGCATGCTAAGCGCTGGTTGCGCGGCGCAGCCGAAACGGCACACGCGCGCAGGCGGAAGGTCTTCGGTAACGCGTTTTGCCTAACGAACGTTAGAAGTCGCATCGTACAGAAAAAATGCGCTGCCGTCACTCCCCAGCCTGTCACGGAGCACGAGCTGCCGTGTGCCACGGGACGGCGGCTGCGACGTTGCGGCGGGGCAGCCCTGTAACGAGCTAACGTTTGTTAGATGTTAAGATGCGCGGCCGCTGCGGGCGGAAGTTCATGTACATGGAACGATGGAGCTGAAGTGAAGATACTGGTCGCTGTAAAACGGGTCCTCGACTACAACATCAAGGCGCGCGTGAAGGCGGATGGTTCCGGCGTCGATCTCGCCAACCAGAAGCTGTCGATGAACCCTTTCGACGAAATTGCCTGTGAGGAGGCGGTGCGCCTGAGGGAGGCGGGGGTTGCCACCGAGGTCATCGCGGTTTCGTGTGGCGTCGCCGGCTGCCACGAGACGCTGCGCAGCGCCATGGCCATCGGCGCCGACCGCGGCGTGCTGGTCGAAACCGATGCCGTCCTGGAGCCGCTGGCCGTGGCGAAGCTCATGCAGCACGTGGCCCTGAAGGAAGGCGTGCAGGTGGCCATCTTCGGCAAGCAGGCAATCGACGACGACGCGGGCCAGACCGGGCAGATGTTCGGGGCACTCATGGGCTGGTCCCAGGCGACCTTCGCGTCCAGCGTGAAGATCGAGGGCGATGCGGCGACCATCAGTCGGGAAATTGACGGTGGCCTCGAAACGCTGCGGATGAAGCTGCCGGTGGTGATCACCACTGACCTGCGCCTCAACGAGCCGCGCTTCATCACGCTGCCCAACATCATGAAGGCCAAGAAGAAGCCCCTTGAAGTCATCAAGGCCTCGGAGCTGGGCTTGGACGTGGAGCCGCGTACGGCCGTGCTGCGTGTCGAAGAGCCTGCGGGGCGCAAGGCCGGCATCAAGGTGGCCGATGTAACCGAACTGGTCAAGCGACTCAAGGAAGAGGCGAAGGTGATCTGATGTCTACGCTCATCATTGCAGAACACGACAACGCCGCGCTCAAGCCGGCAACGCTCAACGCCATCGCTGCGGCGGTACAGATCGGCGCGCCGGTGCACGTGCTGGTGGCCGGCAGCGGCTGCGCCGCCGCGGGAGAGTCGGCCGCGGCGGCGGCCGGCGTCGCCAAGGTGCTGCTGGCCGACGCCCCCCACTACGGCGCGCAGCTGGCAGAGAACTTGGCCGCGCTCGTGGTGCAGCAGGTACGTGCCGACGCCTCGTGCACGCATATTCTGGCGGCGGCCACGGCTTCTGGCAGGAACGTCCTGCCGCGGATCGCGGCCTTGCTGGACAGTTCGCAGCTCTCCGATGTCACGGCCATCGAATCCCCGGACACGTTCCGGCGTCCGTTCTACGCCGGCAACGCCGTCGCTCGCGTGCAGTCACATGATCGGATCAAGGTCCTGAGCATCCGTACGACGGCGTTCGACCCGGTTGCAGCGAGCGGCGGCTCTGCCGCGGTGGAAAGCGTCCCCCCCGGCCCCGACCTCGGCTTGACGGAGCTGGTGGGTCGCGAGGTGGTCGCGCTCGAACGCCCGGAGTTGACCGCTGCTTCGATCATCGTGTCGGGTGGCCGCGGCCTGGGATCGGCCGAGAAGTTCCACGCGGTACTGGAGCCACTGGCCGACAAGCTGGGTGCCGCGCTCGGCGCGTCGCGCGCCGCGGTCGATGCGGGCTACGCACCAAACGATTACCAGGTAGGCCAGACCGGGAAGATCGTTGCGCCGCAGTTGTACGTTGCGGTCGGCGTCTCCGGCGCCATCCAGCACCTGGCTGGGATGAAGGACAGCAAGGTCATCGTCGCCATCAACAAGGATGCCGAGGCACCGATTTTCCAGGTGGCTGACTACGGACTGGTGGCCGACCTGTTCGCGGCGGTCCCGGAACTCGTTTCGTCGCTGTAGGTCATCCGTGGATCGCGAACGCCACCCCGAGATGCGCGCGGCCCTGCGGGACCTGTGCAAGCGCTTCCCCGACGCGTACTTCCGCGGCATCGACGAGGCGCGCGGCTACCCTGAGGCCTTCGTCGATGCCCTCACGCGGGCCGGCTGGCTCGCCGTGATGATCCCCGAGGAATACGGCGGCGCCGGGCTGGGGCTGGTCGAAGCCTCGGTCGTCATGGAGGAGATCAACCGCAACGGCGGCAACGCTGGCGCTTGCCATGGCCAGATGTACAACATGGGAACCCTGTTGCGCCACGGCTCGGAAGAGCAGAAGCGCCGTTACCTTCCCCAGATCGCCACCGGTGCGCTGCGCTTGCAGTCCATGGGTGTGACGGAGCCAACGACCGGCACCGACACCACCAGGCTCAAGACCACGGCGGTGCGCAGCGCCAGTGGAGACCGCTACGTCGTCAATGGCCAGAAGGTGTGGATCTCGCGCGTCCAGCACAGCGACTTGATGATCCTGCTGGCGCGCACCACGCCCCTGTCCGAGGTGAAGCGCAAGTCCGAAGGCATGTCGATCTTCATCGTCGACCTGCGCCAGGCGATCGGCAAGGGCCTGACGGTGCGGCCGATCCGCAACATGGTTAACCACGAGACCAACGAGCTGTTCTTTGAGAACCTGGAGATCCCTGCGGAGAACCTCATTGGCGAGGAAGGCAAGGGCTTCAAGTACATCCTGGATGGCCTGAACGCCGAGCGCACCTTGATCGCCGCGGAGTGCATCGGGGACGGGCGATGGTTCGTCCAGCGCAGCGCCACCTATGCCAACGAGCGGCGTGTGTTCGACCGCCCGATCGGCCAGAACCAGGCCGTGCAGTTCCCGATCGCGGAAAATCACATCGAGCTGGAAGCCGCGGATCTGATGCGGTGGCGGGCGTGCGACCTGTTCGACGCGCACGAGCCCTGCGGCGCGGAGGCCAACATGGCGAAGTACCTCGCTGCCAAGGCATCGTGGGAGGCGGCCAACACGGCGATCCAGACGCATGGCGGCTTCGGCTTCGCCTGCGAATACGACGTCGAGCGCAAGTTCCGCGAGACCCGGCTTTACCAGGTGGCGCCCATCTCCACCAACCTGATCCTGTCCTACGTTGCCGAGCACGTGCTGGGCCTTCCGCGTTCGTTCTGAGGGGAAGTCATGCGTCCGTTGCAAGGCATGTTGGTCGTCGCGCTGGAACATGCCATCGCCGCGCCGTTCTGCACGCGCCAGCTGGCAGATCTGGGCGCGCGGGTCATCAAGGTTGAACGTCCGCGGGAAGGCGACTTCGCCCGCGCCTATGACACACGCACCCGCGGGCTGGCCTCCCACTTCGTCTGGTGCAACCGCAGCAAGGAAAGCCTGACGCTGGACCTGAAGAACCCGGAAGCGCGCGCGGTGTTGCAGAAGCTGGTGGAACGAGCGGACGTGCTGGTGCAGAACCTCGCGCCCGGTGCCGCCGCGCGCATGGGTCTCGACCACGCCAGCCTGGAATCCGTGAACCCGGGCATCGTGGTTTGCGATATCTCCGGTTACGGCGACGGCGGGCCGTACACCGACAAGAAGGCCTATGACCTCCTGATCCAGAGCGAATCCGGCTTTGTCTCGGTGACCGGTACGCCGGAGCAGCCTTGCAAGGCCGGGCTGTCGATTGCCGATATTGCGGCGGGCATGTACGCCTACAGCAGCGTGCTCGCAGCCCTGCTGGAGCGCGGACGGACCGGCCGTGGTCGTCGCCTCGAAATCTCCATGCTCGAGGCCATGTCCGAGTGGATGGGCTACCCGCTGTTCTACACCCTCGACGGCCAGCCACCGCCGCCGCGTGCCGGCGCCGCGCATGCAGCAATCTATCCCTATGGCCCGTTCAGCTGCGGCGACGGCAAGTCGGTGGTGCTGGGGGTGCAGCACGACCGCGAATGGACGGTCTTCTGCGACAAGGTCCTGCTGCAGCCGGAGCTGGCGCAGGCGTACATGGGCAACGCCAACCGGCTGGCGCACAAGGAGAAGCTGCGCGACATCATCGAGGGCGTTTTCTCCCGGCTGACCGCCGCGCAGCTGATCGAGCGGCTGGAAAGCGCACAAATCGCCAATGCGCAGCTCAACGAGATGGCCGACCTGTGGCGGCATCCGCAGCTGAAGGCGCGGGGGCGCTGGGCCGCGATCGATACGCCCGAGGGGACGGTGCCGGCGCTGTTCCCGCCCCACCATGTCTGCGGTGCCGAGCCGCCGCCGATGGGCGCCGTGCCTATCCTTGGCCAGCACACCAATGCCATCCTGGCCGAACTGCACTACTCCGAGGCGGAGATTGCGCGGCTGCGGGCTGCGGGCGCGGTCTGAGCGCGAAGGAGCTCTCGTGCACGTGCAAGATCATCCAGGGGCGGAACTCGCCGCCTTCGCCGCCGCGCTGGACTTCGGTGGCATTCCGGCGCCTGTGCTGCGCCGCACGGAAGACCTGTTCCTGGACTGGACCGGCTCGGCCCTGGCAGGGAAATGCGCCCGGGCGGTGCAGTCCATCGAGGCCTACGCGCGCAGCATGGGCCCGGCCGATGGGGCCGCCGAGGTGCTGATCTCGCGGCGACTGACATCTCCGCACTTCGCTGCCATGGTGAACGCCGCGGCATCGCACGTGGTCGAACAGGATGACGTGCACAACGGGTCGGTGTTCCACCCCGGCGCAGTGGTGTTCCCGCCGGCGCTGGCGGTCGCGCAGTCCATCGGCGCGAGCGGGCGCGAGTTTCTCGCCGCGGTCGTGGCGGGCTACGAGGTGGGCATCCGCGTCGGTGAATTCCTCGGCCGTTCGCACTACCGCACCTTCCACACCACCGCCACCGCTGGAACGCTCGCAGCCGCCGCTGCGACCGGACGGCTGCTGCGACTGGACGCGGCGCAGATGCTGCATGCCTTCGGCAGCGCCGGTACCCAGGCCGCCGGACTCTGGGAATTCCTGCGCGACGCCGCCGACTCCAAGCAGCTGCACTGCGCTCATGCTGCCTCCAGCGGGCTGGCATCGGCCTATTTGGCGCGGGACGGGTTCACCGGCGCCCGCCAGATCCTGGAGGGGGCGCAAGGGCTGGCTGCCGGCATGTCGAGCGACGCGGACCCGAAGCGGCTGACCAGCAGGCTTGGCAGCCGGTGGGCGACGGTCGAGACCTCTTTCAAGTACCACGCCTCGTGCCGCCACACCCATCCGAGTGCCGATGCGCTGCTGCTGGTGATGCATGAGCACAGGCTCCAGCCTGAGGACATCGCGGCCGTTGTCGCGCACGTGCACCAGGGCGCGATCGACGTGCTCGGCAGGGTCGTCGTTCCCACCACGGTCCACCAGGCCAAGTTTTCGATGGGCACCGTGCTGGCCCTGGTGGCGGAACACGGCTATGCCGGCCTGGACGAATTCGATCGCCACTTCCTGGCCCCCCGTGTGGTCGCGTTGCGGGACAAGGTCTCGATGGAACTCGACCGCGAGGTCGACAGCGCCTATCCGCAGCGCTGGATCGGCAAGGTCACCGTCCGCACCAGCGACGGTCGGACGCTGAAGGGCAGGGTCGACGAGCCCAAGGGCGACCCCGGCAACACACTCAGCCGGCCCGAGCTGGAGGCCAAGGTGCACCGTCTCGCGGCCTACGGCGGGGCGGCGACGACAGCGGAGATGGACGCCCTGATCGCCCGCACCTGGGCACTTGTCGATGTCCCTCGCATGGGCCGCTGGCTGCCGCGATGAGCGCTGATGCTTGCGGCAGGTTGCCGCGCGCCTACCTGTTCGTGCCCGCCGACCGCCCCGAGCGCTATGCCAAGGCGCGCGCGTCGGGCGCCGACGCAGTGATCATCGACCTGGAGGATGCAGTGGCGCCACAGGGCAAGTGCCGCGCCCGCGACACCCTGGCGAACGCGCTGGATGAACGGACGCTCCTGCTGGTGCGCATCAACGCCGCAGGCACCCCCTGGTTCGACGATGACGTGGAACTGTGCCGCCACCCCGGTGTCGCGGCCGTGATGCTGCCCAAGGCTGACGGCATCGATGCGGCCTGCACTGTCGTCGAGCGTTGCTTCAAGGACGTGCTGCCCATCATCGAATCGGCCCGCGGTGTGGAGGAGGCGCGCAACATCGCTCGGGTGCCTGGCGTGGTGCGGCTGGCCTTCGGCAGCGTCGACCTGGCATTGGACCTGGGCATCGAGTGCGACCCCGAAGGCGGCGAAGACGAGTTGCTGCACTTCCGCTCCCATGTGGTGCTGGCTTCCCGCCTGGCCGGACTGGCCGCACCTGCCGATGGCGTCAGCACCGCCATCGGCGATCTGGTGCGGCTGCGCGCCGATGCCGAGCGCGCGCGGCGGCTCGGGTTCGGCGCCAAGCTGTGCATCCATCCCGCGCAGGTGGCGTCCGTACAGGCCGCCTTCACGCCGGGCGCCGAGCGCGTCGCCTGGGCGCGCCGTGTCTGCGCTGCCTTTGCCACCGCAGGCGGTTCCGCCGTGGCGGTCGACGGCCAGATGATCGACAAGCCGCTGCACGAGCGCGCGCTGGCCATCCTGCGCAGCGCAGGTGAGGCTGCCTGAATCCCCAAGCAACGAGAGGAAACCCATGCCCCGCAAGACCAAACCCATTCGATCCGACATCGCCTGGAGCACGCCGGATCGCATCGAGGTCCACGGCAAGAGCCTGCCCGACGAATTGATGGGCCATATCAACCTGGGCGACATGGCCTACCTGCAGATCGTGGGGCGCATGCCGACGCCGGCGGAGTCGAAGCTTTTCAACGCAGTGGCGGTGACACTGGTTGAACATGGCATCACGCCCAGCGCACTGGCCGCCCGATTGACCTACGCTGGCGCTCCGGAATCGCTGCAGGCCGCCGTGGCGGCCGGGCTGTGCGGGCTGGGGTCGGTGTTCGTCGGCTCCACCGAAGGCACCGCGAAGATGCTGTACGAGGCGCTGCCCCCGGGCACGCAAGATGCCGATCTGGAGAAGATCGCGCGCGAAGTCGTGGCCGGCTTCCGCGCGCGCGGCGCCATCGTGCCCGGCCTCGGACACCCTCTGCACAAGCCGGTGGATCCGCGCGCGCCGCGGCTGTTTCAGATCGCTGCGGAAAACGGGTTTTCTGGCGATTACATCAAGCTCGAGCAGCTGATTTGCGCTGAGGCCGAGCGACTGTCCGGAAAGATGCTGCCGGTCAACGCCACCGGAGCCATCGGCGCCATCTGCTGCGAACTCGGCCTGCCGTGGAAGATCGTCCGGGGCATCGGCGTGCTCGCGCGCGCCATCGGCCTGGTCGGCCACATTCTGGAGGAGAGCAACAAACCGATGGCGGTGGAGATCTGGCAGCGGGTCGAAGATGAGGCCACCGCACACATCCGGCCTGGCGCGTGACCTCGAGGTGGCCACCGTGCAGACCACGATGAGCATCACGCTGTCCGGGTGGTGCGCCCCACCGCCGCGGTGCCGACTGCAAAGTCCCCTTGGCCTTTGCCCGATGTGGCCGAGCTGCTTGAGCTGCCCTTCAACGGTCTGATCTTCCGCGCCAAGCCAGTTCATCGAAAGCACTTCGACCCAAACGGATCTCTGCTGTCAACGCCGCCTCTCGATCAAGACGGGCGACTAAGACTTCGGCTACGGCCCGCATTCGGTGCATTCGAAGACGGGTGTCGAGGCCAGCAAACTCTCGGAGCCAGCGGCGGTGGCCGCGTGCTGCGCGCAAGCAGGGTGCGTCGATCTTCTGCATGGGCGCGGCGTGGCGAACCCCCAAGGCTTTATGGGCCCATCATCAACGCGGGCCTATGACCCACCGGCTGTGGATTTGGAGCGGGTTCGCGATGTAGGCATCCCCCATGTCTGCTGCGGTGGCATCCTGGGGATGGGCGACTCCCGTGGCGAGTGCGTCGGACTGGTGGCGCAGATCGAAAACCGGATCAGCCCAAACACAACGGCGCCTCGGCTTGATCGTGCCGCACATCCCTCAGGTCGTCCGAGATCAGCAGGTTGAACCTATCGAGCTTGGCAAGTTGCTGCGGCAGTCGCAGCTCCGAACGTGCGGCCTGCAGGCCGTTGCACCTGGATTGCTGTAGGTCAGAGTCTTAGCCTTCCGGGTCATCACGCTGTATCTGCCCGTGCACCAGACGAGCTCCCTGCGGACGCCCATCCCTGCGCGGGCACCAGAGCTGACCGCGAATCATGCAGAACTCGGCCAGCGCGACCATGAACAGCAGATTTTCCGTGATAAGGCCGCGGTAGCGCACCTTCGTAAGGCCCAGCGTCGGCATCGACACGCACTGATGAGGAGCGGCATCGCGACAATCTGGCCAAACGATACCTGCACACGAATCTTGATCACGATAACGGTGGATAAAGCTGTTGACAAGTGCGCGTGAAACCGGCCAGCGAAGCGCCACGCCTCGCTCGCAGCCTTGGTGCTCAATCCTTAAGCATCCGTCCTTGGTCGGGTCGTGAAGCACAGGGAGCACATTCTTGCCATTCAAGCGGCGTTGGCCCCCAGATGCACGGCGTGCGCACCCGATTCCGTGTGTCCCCTGTCGCCGACCTGCTTACGTCAATGTGCGGGGCGAGAGTGGCTGGCCTGCAAGTACTTAGGCGGCTGTGGTTGCCTGCTGTAGTTTCTCTAGCCGCGCAAGGCGCCTCAAGAACACGCATGGCCAGCAATCCCGCAAAACGACGGAGGTGCTCGAGGCACCCCTCTCCGCATCAACGGCGTCTGCGACGACTTGCTGCACCCAAGGCGTCGTGGACGGACTGAGCGGGCCAGAGCCGCTTCCCACCAAGCCAGATTGGTGCGGGAACGCGATGTTCGCGGACATACGTGTACAAACTGCGAAGGCTGATGCGAAGAAGGCCGGCGACTTCCGGTGCAGTGAGATACATGGCCGTTTGAGATTCGGTGGTGCGCATGCCTCAGGGCTCTTGCATCACTGCTTCGGCCACAGCCTGGTAGACCTCCCCCATCAGCCGCACGGCGGCAGTGCCGGCATATTCGAGCCGGTCACTGATGACATGGTCGTGCAGCGGGATGATGGCCCGTGCGGGCACTTCGCCGCCTTCCGCCCACGTGGCCTCTTTGAGTTCATGCAACATTCCCATCGCTGCATCAATACAGCCGCGGACCATCTGCACCTTCCAACTCTCGACGTTGGACTGGGCGTCTCCAATCACCCAGTCGCACAATGCATGGAACCGCGCGAAGAACTCGTTGCCTAGCACAGCGAGCAACCTCGCCTTCTTTGGACTGGCGGAGGTAGGCGCAGGCGCGAGCGCCTGCGCGATGCCGTTCACCGCTTCTGCTGCGCCATTGACGATGCTCGCTGCATCCTCGCGCATCGTGGACAGGGCTTCTGGATTGATGACGAACTGCCCCCAGCCTGGGACGGTGGGGTCTGTCCACGCGCACTCCAGGTCATGAAGCATCCCCACGGCCGCTTCTGCACACTCCATGGCTGCGAAGAGGCTCTCCGCGGGGACGGAGCCGTCCGCGGAGCTCCACTCATGTTCATCCTCAAGGTACTCATCGAGCCGGTAGATGAACTCTGCGGCGACCGTGTAGGTCACACGGGTGTGGAAGGAATCGTCCTTGTTTGGAAAGCTGTAGTCAGACATGACATCTCCTAGATTGTTGGCGAGGACGGCTTGTCCTCCACGCGTCTAGGTGATGTGTTTAGCCTTCCGTCCTGGCGGATCGCCGGCGCTCAAACACGAATGTTTCGCGCCGGCGCCTTCCCGGCCAAGGCCGCTGCGAGCTTGGCCGCGCTGGGTTGGAAGTAGTGTTTCTGCAAGGTCTTCACTTCTGTGTGCCCCGAGAAGAGCGTCAGCTGCTCGAGGGTGAGACCATGGACGTCATGCAGCCAGGAAAGAGCCTCTCGCCGCCCGTCATGCACGCGCACGTTCCGCACACCGGCAGCTTCCGCGGCGCGGCCGAAGGCTTGCGTGAGAGACGTTGCCGCGAACTGGAAAATCCGTCCCTGCGCGGGCGGGGCAAGCGTCTCCAGCAGGTCGAGCGCTTCGGGCACCAGCGGGACGTCGCGCTCCACCGTCTTTGTCTTGCGTTTCTTGCGTAGTTGGCCCGGCCGCTCGGGATCCGGCTCCATCGGCGGCCGCAGGCGCACCACCCGCTCCGCCCAGTCGATGTCTTCACCGCGCAGCGACACGACTTCACTGCGACGAAGCGACGTGTAGATGCCGAGCAGGATGGCAGCGCGCTTGCGCGGACACTTCATCTTCTTCAGGATGCGCGTGAGCTCGTCGTCACTGATGCGGCGCTTGCGCGGCTCGCCCGCGTTTGGCAGCGCGCACGTGACGATGGGATGCGTCATCACGTATGTGCCGATGCGTTCGCGTATGGCATCCGAGCGCACCGCGTAGGCCTTCACCGCTTGCCGCAACAGCTTGAGCTCGTGGCGCACCGACCCGGGATTCGGCAGGTCCTGTGACAGGCGGCGGGGCACGATGGGAATCCCGCGTTGGCGCCTCCTCCTGTTCCGCTGGTACTCGCGATTCTTGGTGGCGTAGGCCGCGAAGCGTGAACGGCCAAGCCCCAGCTCGCCCTGTAGCCTCGCTTCGATATACCGCTTGATGGCAGCGCCCGTGACTTCGGCCAGCGTCATGGCCCCGAAGTAACTCCGGAGTCGCTTCGCCCGGCTGAAATATCCGGGACTGAGTTCCCGCCCTTCGTTTTCCATGTAGGTGTCCAAGATCTCGGAGACAAGGACCGCCGATCCCGGCGGGGCGGACGGTGGCGCATCTGCGTTGCCAGACGCGCCTGCAATGAGCTCGGCGAGCCCAAGTTCCTCGGCCTTCGAGCGCGTGAGAGGAACGGCGGGCAAGCGGCCTTCAACTCGCAGGCGCTCGTGCAGGTTCTGGAGGCGGCCAAGTTCGCGGCAACCCCACTGCACGGCCTCCAGTTCGGTTGCAGTCGTCGCGGTCAGTGCGAAAAAGGGATGGACGCGAACGCGGACGCGGTACGAGCCGGGACTACGCTCTTGGACGTCAAGCCCGGGGATTTCGATGGCAGACACTGTGACTCCTGTGGTGGAGTCAGGTCTATCCAGGAGGGTTTAGCCTTCGGTCCGCGATTTGGACCAAATTGGCGAGCCCGAAGCGCTCACTCACGCTGCGTGCCAAGCCAGCACTGGTTGTTTTTGCCTCGAAGATGATCTTCGGAGGCCAATACTCTATCCACTGAGCTACAGCCGCGCTGAAGCGTGCATTCTACCGGTGCGCTCGGGATCGGCCGGGCGGCCAGGGGGCGCTGGCTATAATCGCAGGCTGTCCGCCACTGCCAGCAGGGCCTTGCCGCAAGGCCCGATCAGGCACTGACTGGCCCGCCTGTCACCCCTTGAGGACCCCATGAGCGACCACGCGCACGATTCCCACACCGGCCCCATCAAGACGCCCGCCCAGTTGCTGTGGACGTCCTTTTTCGCGTTCGTGGTGCCCGTCTTCGTCATCATCGGCCTGGTCTACTTCGTCACGTCGGGCAACAAGCCTGCCGCGGGTGCGGTCGACAGCGAGCTGGCAACGGCGCAACGCATCCAGAAGATCGGTGTCGTCGAGATTCGCGACGCCAACCGCCCGCTGGCCGCGGGTGCCGACGTGTACAAGGCGCAGTGCGCTGCCTGCCACGACGCCGGCCTGGCCGGTGCGCCCAAGACGGGCGACGCTGGTGCCTGGGCTGCACGCATTGCCACCGGCTACGAAGCGCTGTTGAACTCGGCGCTCAAGGGCAAGGGCGCCATGGGCGCCCAGGGCGGCGGGGCCTACCGCGACGCCGAGATCGGCCGCGCGGTGGTCTACATGGCCAACGCCGCTGGCGCGAAGTTCGAGGAACCCCAGCAAGCTGCCCCTGCCGAAGCCGCTGCGCCCGCCGCAGCCGCACCCGCACCGGTGATGGCAGCCGCCCCGGCGGCGGCACCCGCACCTGCTGCTCCTGCTGCCGCAGCACCTGCCCCGGCTGCCACGCCCGTGGCTGCCGTGAATGGCGAGGCGCTGTACAAGCAAGCCTGCACCGTGTGCCACGCCGCTGGCGTGGCCGGCGCCCCCAAGACGGGCGACAAGGCCGCCTGGGCACCGCGCGCTGCGCTGGGCGTGGACGCGCTCACCGCGAGCGTGATCAAGGGCAAGGGCGCGATGCCACCGAAGGGTGGCGCGATGAGCGCCTCCGATGCCGAGATCAAGGCGGCAGTGCAGTACCTGCTGGACACCGCGAAGTAACCGCGGCCACCCAAGCCAGAAAGCCGGTCATCGACCGGCTTTTTTCATGGCCGCGGGGCTTTGCACGTAAGCGTGCTGCTGCGGCAGGTCGGCCGCAAGCACGGCCGCTGGCACCCACTCGCCCGATTCCACGCGCCCGGCAGCGTCCAGCATGTCGGCGCTGTGCACCAGGCCAAAGCCCAGGTCGGTGAGCAGGTACAGGCGCCCCGCCTCGTCAATGAAGCTCGATCGCACGTGCGCCGCATCGCCGGTGTGCGCCAGCACCGCGCCGTCCGGTTGCAGCCGCCACACGTACGGCGTGCATTCGAGCTCCACGTAGACACGCTGCGGCCCGTTCTGGAAGAACCACTGGCCGTGCTCGTCGGCCAGGTAGTTGCGGTGGATGAAGGCGATGAGCTTGTCGTGCTGCAGCAGCGAGCCCTTGCTGCGGGGGAACGGGCCCGCGGCCTGTGTGCGGTCATCGCGCATGTACCACTGGCCGCGCGCGTCCAGGCCGAGCCAACCATGGCAATGCGGCACGTTGGGCCATTTGGCCAGGGCGGCCTTGACGATCTCGTCCATGGATGGGGGAAGGCTCAGGTGTGCGACAGCAGCCAGTGTCCCACGGCCTCGGGCATGGCGCGCACATGGCCAGGCAGGCCGAGCGCACCCAGCGACGCGGGAAAGCCCACATGCCCGCCGTGCACGGGCTGCCATAGCGTGACGTGCGCACCGACCTCACCCGCGCGCGGAAGGGAGTAGGCGGGAACGAAGGGGTCGTTGAGCGCATTGAGCGCCAGCGCAGGCACGCGAATGCGCGCGAGGTGCGGCTTGGCCGACGCGCGCGCCCAGTAGTCCTCGGTGTCGCGAAAGCCGTGCAGCGGGGCGGTGAACAGGTTGTCGAACTGGTACAGGTCGCGCGCGGCGCGCAGCGCTTCACCGTCGAACAGCCCCGGATGCTGCGCAAGCTTCCTCAACGCCTTGGGTTTCATGCTGTCGAGGAACATGCGCGTGTAGACCTGCCGGTTGAAGCCGCGCCCGATGGCGTGGCCGCCAGCGGCCAGGTCCAGCGGCGAGCACACCGCGGCCACGGCGCGCACGGTGGCGTCGGCAGACTGGCCCATCTCGCCCGCCCAGCGCAGCAGCGCGTTGCCGCCGAGCGAGATGCCCACGGCGATCAAGGGGCGCTGTGGGTCGGCCTCGGCGAAGCGGCGCAGGATCCAGTGGATTTCCTCGAAGTCGCCCGAGTGGTACGCCCGCGGTGCGCGGTTGAGCTCGCCCGAGCAGCCGCGAAAGTGCGGCACGGCAAAGGCCAGACCCTGAGCGGCAGCGAAGTCGGCAAAAGCCACCGCGTACTGGCTGCTGGAGCTGCCCTCGAGGCCGTGGAAGAGCACCAGCAAGGGCGCCTGCGGGTGGCTGTCGAGCACGGCGCGGTCGACGTCGATGAAGTCGTCGTCGGGCGTGGTCCAGCGCTCGCGGCGCCACACGGGCGCAGGGCCGAAGTGGCGCCGCGCCCAGAGTGCCGGCCAGATGGTCTGCGCGTTGCCGCCGGGCAGCCACCACGGTGCGCGGTAGGTCTGCAGATCGGCGGTGGTGGGCTCGGGCTTCAATGCAGGACAGGCCTGGTCGCGGCAATCTCGGGCGGCTCGACGCGCGAGCCCGGACTGGCGTGGTGCGCCACCATGCGCCAGCCCCGCGGCGTCTTCACGTACACGTTGGTGGCCACCACGAAGGCGTGCTGCGGACCATCGTCGGTGAGGACGGCCACACGCTCGACCACGCTGTGCACGGCGCAGTGTCCGTCGTCGTGACGGTGCAGTTTTTCGGGCGCCGCCATCACGCTGCCGTTGGCGAACATGGCTTCGAAAGTGGTGCGGATGGCCTCGTGGCCGATCAAGCGCGGGCCGCCGGGGTGAACGCAGACGATATCGTCTTCGTCGGCCCAGCAAGCCATCAGGCGATCGATGTCGCCGTGCTGCAAGGCCTCGTAGAAAGCTGCCTCCGTGTCGTCGGGCGTGCCGGGCGGAAGTTTGGGCTTGGGCATGGCTGGATTGTGCCGTCGCGCCACGGCCCGGGGGTATAGTGCCCGTCATTCGCTGCCATTGCCGGGGAGAACCACATGCGCCGCTTCCTCCTGCTCCTGCTCGTCAGCACCGCTGCCCTGCTCGGCGGCTGCGGCTACAACGACTTCCAGCGCCTGGACGAGGAAAGCCGCTCGGCCTGGGCCGAGGTGCTCAACCAGTACCAGCGCCGCGCCGACCTGATCCCCAACATCGTGGCCACCGTACAAGGCGAGGCCAACTTCGAGCGCGGCACGCTGGAGGCGGTGGTGAACGCCCGCGCGCGGGCCACCTCGATCCAGGCCACGCCCGAGCTGCTCAACGACCCGGCGGCCCTGCAGAAATTCCAGGCCGCCCAGGGTGAGCTGGGCAGCGCGCTCAGCCGCCTGATGGTGGTGGTCGAGCAATACCCCAATCTCAAGGCCAACCAGGGCTTTTCCGATCTGCGCGTGCAACTTGAAGGCACCGAGAACCGCATCGCCGTGGCACGCAACCGCTATATCCAGGCGGTGCAGGCTTACAACGTGCTGGCGCGCAGCTTCCCCACCAACCTCACCGCCATGGTGTTCGGCTACTCGCCCAAGGCCAACTTCAGCGTGGCCGACGAGGCCACCATCAGCGCCCCGCCCAAGGTGGACTTCGGCACGCAGAAACCATGAGTCGGACGCGGGCGGCCCTGCTGGCCGGCCTGCTGTGGCTGGCCTGGGTATCGCTCGCCGTGGCACAGGCGCTGCAGCCCGTGCCCGAGTTGCGTGCGCGGGCGATGGACCTCACCGGCACGCTGGACGCCGCCGCCCTGCAAGGCATCGAGGCCCGGCTGGCCGCCTTCGAGCAGTCCCAGGGCACGCAGATCGTGGTGTTGATGGTGGCCACCACCGCGCCCGAGGACATCGCCGACTACACCCAGCGCCTGGGCGATGCCTGGAAGATCGGCCGACGCGACGTGGGCGATGGGTTGCTGTTCGTGATCGCCAAGGACGACCGACGCATGCGCATTGCACCGGCCAAGGCGCTCGAAGGCGCGATCCCGGACCTGCTGGCGCGCCGCATCCTGGATCAGGCCGTGGCGCCGGCCTTCCGCCGGGATGACTGGGCGGGTGGCATCCAGGCCGGGCTCGCGAGCATCGAGGCCGCCGTGCGCGGGGAGGCGCTGCCCCTGCCCGGGCAGGGGGACGCAGGCAGCTCGAACCACGCGGGCACCGACTGGCCCGATGCGCTGGTGTTTCTGCTGTTCGCCGTGCCGATGCTGGCCGGCTTCATGCGCAATGCCTTCGGTCGCCGCCTGGCCGTGCCGCTGACCGGTGCTGCGGCGGGTGCGCTCGCGTGGTTCATCACGTCGGTGGTGTGGATCGCGGCTGGCGCTGCCGCCCTCGGTGCGCTGGTGGCGGTGCTGGCGCGCTTCGTGCCCACCGGCAGCCTGCCGTCGGCACGCGGTGGCCGCGGCCAGGGTGGCTGGGGCCACGGCGGGGGCTGGGGTGGTGGGCGGGGAGGCTTCGGTGGTGGCGGGGGCTTTCGCTCTGGTGGCGGTGGCAACTTCGGCGGCGGTGGCGCCTCTGGCGGTTGGTGAGGCAACAGACATGAACCGCTGGCTTCGCTTGCTCAAACACCGCTGGATGGATCGCAGCGACAGCTTGCGCGCCGTGCCCGACGACATGGCCGGGCGCCTCGCGGCGCGCGTGCGTGCGAGCGAGGCCCGCCACACGGGCGAGGTGCGGCTGCTGATCGAAGCGTCCCTGCCGAGCAGCTACGTGCTGCGGGTGCGCGACGATCCGGCGCTTCCGGTCGTGGTTCGTGAGCGCGCGCTCGCGTGGTTCGGCCGGCTGCGGTTGTGGGACACCGAACACAACAACGGCGTGCTCATCTACCTGCTGCTGGCCGAGCACGCGATCGAGTTCGTGGCCGACCGCGGGCTGGCGCGCCAGGTGGCGCCCGGCACCTGGCAGGCCATCGTGGACCGCCTGGGTACCCGTCTGCGCACAGGCGCGTTCGAGGACGGCCTCACGCAGGCGCTGGAGGAGGTGTCGGCACTGCTGGTGGCGCACTGCCCCGCCGGCGATGACGCACCGGCGCACAACGAACAGCCCGACGAGGTGATGCGCGTGTGAACGCTGTCAGCCGCGCCCGCGCGTGTTGACGCCGGTGCGGTTGTTCATCACCACCTGCAGTTCCTGCTGCAGGGCCTTGTTCATCTGCGCGAAGGTCTTGAGCTTGCGGGTGGTTTCGCGCAGGCGGTCTGCGAGCCGTTTCGAGATCGCCAGCAGCAGGCGCGAACCCAGACGCGGATCTTCTCGCATGAGCCGCATGAGCGCGGTGCGCGAGAGCACGGCAGCGGCGATGTCGGTGTTGGCGGTGCAGGTGGCCGAACGCGGCGCGCCGTCGAGCACGCCCATCTCGCCGATCATGTGGCCGGGGCCCATGATGTTGACCACCATGCTTTCGTGCAGACCCGGCAGCTCGCTTTCGACCGCGATATCGCCCTCGAGCAGCAACAGCATGTAGTCGTTGCTCTTGACCTCACCCTCGTGAATGATCACGGTGCCGGCCTTGATCAGCTTGGGCCGCATGTAGCCGACCACCTTCATCGCATCGGCGATGGTGAGATCGGCAAGCGCGGTCGGGGTTACCAGCAGCCGGGCGGCCACCTCTTCGGGTGCAAGTTCAGGGCTGTCGAAAAGCGATGACATGGGGCTCGGCGGTTGGGGCGAGATTCATCATAGTGGCGGGCTATCGCACTGACCAGCCGGTGGGACAAAAAAAAGACCGGCAGGGCGCCGGTCTTTTGCTGGGTGATCGGGGGCAATCACTTCTTCTGGCGGTACTTGCGCAGCGCCGCAATCTGCGCAGCCATGACGGCGAGTTCGGACGTGGCCTTGGCCAGGTCCACATCGCTCTTCGCGTTCTTCACGGCTTCCTCG
This sequence comes from Hydrogenophaga intermedia, assembly GCF_023715105.1. Taxonomy (GTDB): domain Bacteria; phylum Pseudomonadota; class Gammaproteobacteria; order Burkholderiales; family Burkholderiaceae_C; genus Hydrogenophaga; species Hydrogenophaga intermedia_A. Next base: position 217,094 of record NZ_JAMBNO010000003.1, read on the forward strand.
GCCTGCTTGCGTGCTTCGGAGGCCTTGGCCTCGTCCAGGTCCTTGCCGCGGATGGCGGTGTCGGACAACACGGTGATGGCATCGGGCTGCACCTCGAGGATGCCGCCGGCCACGAAGACGAACTCCTCGCCACCGTCGGCCTTCTCGATGCGCACCGCGCCCGGCTTGATGCGGGTGATCAGCGGGATGTGGCCGGGCAGGATGCCGAGCTCACCCGCCTCGCCCGGCAGGGCGACGAATCTGGCCTCGCCCGAGAAGATGGACTCCTCGGCGCTGACCACGTCGACGTGGATGGTGCTCATGTCAGTTCCTCAGGCAGTGCCGCTCAGGCCGCCAGCTTCTTGGCCTTCTCGAAGGCCTCGTCGATCGTGCCGACCATGTAGAAGGCCTGCTCGGGCAGGTGATCGCATTCACCGGCGGTGATCATCTTGAAGCCGCGGATGGTCTCGGCCAGCGGCACGTACTTGCCGGGCGAGCCGGTGAACACCTCGGCCACGTGGAACGGCTGGCTCAGGAAACGCTGGATCTTGCGGGCACGGGCCACGGCCAGCTTGTCCTCGGGTGCCAGTTCGTCCATGCCCAGGATGGCGATGATGTCGCGCAGTTCCTTGTAGCGCTGCAGCGTGCCCTGCACGGCGCGGGCGGTGGTGTAGTGCTCCTCGCCCACGACCAGCGGGTCGAGCTGGCGGCTGGTGGAGTCCAGCGGGTCCACGGCGGGGTAGATGCCCAGCGCGGCGATGTCGCGCGAAAGCACCACGGTGGAGTCCAGGTGGGCGAAGGTGGTGGCGGGCGACGGGTCGGTCAGGTCGTCTGCCGGCACGTACACGGCCTGGATCGAGGTGATCGAGCCCACCTTGGTGGAGGTGATGCGCTCCTGCAGACGGCCCATTTCCTCGGCCAGCGTCGGCTGGTAGCCCACGGCGGAAGGCATGCGGCCCAGCAGGGCGGACACTTCGGTGCCGGCCAGCGTGTAGCGGTAGATGTTATCCACGAAGAACAGCACGTCACGGCCTTCGTCGCGGAACGACTCGGCGATGGTCAGGCCGGTCAGCGCCACGCGCAGGCGGTTGCCCGGGGGCTCGTTCATCTGGCCGTACACCATCGCCACTTTCGATTCGGCCAGGTTGTCCAGCTTCACGACGCCGGAGTCGGCCATCTCGTGATAGAAGTCGTTGCCCTCGCGGGTACGCTCACCCACGCCAGCGAACACGGACAGACCCGAGTGCGCCTTGGCGATGTTGTTGATGAGCTCCATCATGTTCACGGTCTTGCCCACGCCGGCACCACCGAACAAGCCCACCTTGCCGCCCTTGGCGAACGGGCACACGAGGTCGATCACCTTGATGCCGGTCTCCAGCAGTTCCTGCGAGGGGGACAGCTCGTCGTAAGCCGGGGCCTTGCGGTGAATCGACGCGGTCAGCGCCTGATCGACCGGGCCGCGCTCGTCGATGGGGTTGCCCAGCACGTCCATGATGCGGCCCAGCGTGGCCTTGCCCACGGGCACGGTGATGGGGGCGTTGGTGTTGCTCACCAGCATGCCGCGGCGCAGGCCGTCGGAGGAGCCCAGGGCGATGGTGCGCACCACGCCGTCACCGAGCTGCTGCTGGACTTCCAGCGTGAGGGCCGAGCCCTCCATCTTCAGCGCGTCGTACACGCGGGGCATCTGGTCGCGCGGGAATTCCACGTCCACGACGGCGCCGATGCACTGGACGATCTTGCCTTGCACTTGAGACATGATGTTTACCTTCTGTTTTCTCTGGATTCGGAGGGGCGCGGGCCTTACACGGCGGCGGCGCCGGCGACGATCTCGGACAGCTCTTTGGTGATGCCGGCCTGACGGGTCTTGTTGTAGACGAGCTTGAGCTCGCTGATCACGTTGCCCGCGTTGTCGGTCGCAGCCTTCATGGCCACCATGCGCGCCGACTGCTCGGACGCCATGTTCTCGGCAACGGCCTGGTACACCTGCGCCTCGATGTAGCGCAGCAGCAGTTCGTCGATGACGGTGGGCGCGTCGGGTTCGTAGATGTAGTCCCAGTCGCGGCCACCAGCGCCGTCCTGCAGCGTCTCGGCGTTCAGGGGCAGCAGTTGCTGCACCACGGCCTCTTGCTTCATCGTGTTGATGAAACGGGTGTAGACCACGTGCACGCTCTTGATGCGTCCTTCGGTGTAAGCATCGAGCAGCACCTTCACGGGGCCGATCAGCTTCTCGAGGTGGGGCGTGTCACCGAGCCCGGTGACGTGAGAAACCACCTTGGCGCCAATGCGGTTCATGAAACCGAGGCCCTTGTTGCCGATGGCCACGACCTCGGCGCTCTGGCCCGCGGCCTGCAGCGCCTTGAGCTCGTTGGTGACGGCGCGCAACACGTTGGTGTTGAGGCCGCCACACAGGCCCTTGTCGGTGGTGACGACGACGAAACCAGCGGTCTTGGCGTCGTTCGTCTCCATGAAGGGGTGCGTGTACTCCGGGTTCGCCTTGCTCAGGTTGCCCGTGATCTGACGCACCTTCTCGGCGTAAGGCCGGGCCGCACGCATGCGGTCCTGCGCCTTGCGCATCTTGGAGGCGGCGACCATCTCCATGGCCTTGGTGATCTTCTTGGTGTTTTCCACCGATTTGATCTTGCCGCGGATTTCCTTGCCTGCTGCCATCGCTGCTCCTGGTTGGCCCTGGGGCGATCAGTACGTGCCGGTCTTCTTGAACTCGGTGATGGCGGCCGTGAGCTGCGCTTCGGCGTCCTTGTCCATCGCCTTGTCGTTCTGCAGCTTGCTCAGCAGCGCGGCGTGCTTGTCCTTCAGGTGGGCGTGCAGCGCCGACTCGAAGGCCAGCACCTTCTTGACTTCCACATCGTCCAGGAAGCCCTTGTTCACCGCGAACAGCGAAGCGGCCATCAGGCTGATAGGCTGCGGGCTGTACTGCGCCTGCTTGAGCAGTTCGGTCACGCGGGCGCCGCGATCGAGCTGCTTGCGGGTGGCTTCGTCGAGGTCGGAGGCGAACTGCGCGAAGGCCGCGAGTTCGCGGTACTGCGCCAGGTCGGTACGGATACCGCCGGACAGGCTCTTGATCAGCTTGGTCTGGGCCGCACCACCCACGCGCGACACCGAGATACCCGCGTTGATGGCGGGACGGATGCCGGCGTTGAACAGGTTGGTTTCCAGGAAGATCTGGCCGTCGGTGATCGAGATCACGTTGGTCGGCACGAAGGCGGACACGTCGCCGGCCTGCGTTTCGATGATGGGCAGCGCGGTCAGCGAACCGGTCTTGCCCTTGACTTCACCCTTGGTGAAGGCTTCGACGTAGTCGGCGTTCACGCGGGCGGCGCGCTCGAGCAGACGGCTGTGCAGGTAGAACACGTCGCCGGGGTAGGCTTCGCGGCCCGGCGGGCGGCGCAGCAGCAGCGACACCTGACGGTAGGCGACAGCCTGCTTGGACAGGTCGTCGTACACGATCAGCGCGTCCTGGCCACGATCGCGGAAGTACTCGCCCATCGTGCAGCCCGAGTAGGCCGAGAGATACTGCATGGCGGCCGATTCGGAGGCCGAGGCGGCGACGACGATGGTGTATTCCATCGCGCCGGCCTGCTCCAGGGCACGCACCACGTTCTTGATCGACGACGCCTTCTGGCCGATGGCGACGTAGATGCAGGTCATGTTCTGACCCTTCTGGTTGATGATCGCGTCGATCGCCACCGCGGTCTTGCCGGTCTGGCGGTCGCCGATGATCAGCTCGCGCTGGCCACGGCCGACGGGCACCATCGAGTCGATCGACTTCAGGCCGGTCTGCACCGGCTGGTCCACCGACTGGCGCGCGATCACGCCCGGGGCGACCTTCTCGATCACGTCGGTGAGCTTGGCGTTCACCGGGCCCTTGCCGTCGATGGGTTGGCCCAGGGCGTTGACCACGCGGCCGATCAGTTCAGGGCCCACGGGCACTTCCAGGATGCGGCCCGTGCACTTGACGGTATCGCCCTCAGAGATGTGCTCGTACTCGCCCAGCACCACCGCGCCGACGGAGTCGCGCTCGAGGTTGAGTGCCAGACCGAAGGAAGGCACGCCGTCCTTGTTGGCCGGGAACTCCAGCATTTCGCCCTGCATGACGTCGGACAGACCGTGCACGCGCACGATGCCGTCGGTGACCGACACCACGGTGCCCTGGTTGCGCACGTCGGCGCTGGCGGCCAGACCCTCGATGCGCGACTTGATCAGTTCGGAGATTTCAGCGGGATTGAGTTGCATGACTCTTTCCTTCTTTCGTTAATGGGTATGCGGCACGGGCGGGGCGGAACCTTGAAGCCTTGTCAGGCCGTGAGGGCCACCTTCATCTGTTCCAGGCGGGCCTTGACGGAGGTGTCCAGCACCTCGTCGCCGACCACCACGCGGATGCCACCGATCAGATCGGGCTGCAACTCGACCTGCAGGTTGAGCTTGCGGGCAAAGCGTTTCTCAAGCACCGCCGAGAGGTCGGCCAGCGCTGCGGGCTCGATGGCAAAGGCGCTGTAGACCGTGGCGTCGGACGTGCCCAGGCGGGCGTTCTTGAGCGCACGGAACTGGGCGGCGATCTCGGGCAAAGCGGCCAGACGGCCATTGTCGATGACCGTGCGCAGGAAGTTCTGCCCGGCGGTCGGCAAGGGGGTCTTGAGCACGCCGGCGATCAGGTCGAATACCTGCTGGGCAGAAACCTTGGGGCTGTCGGCGAACTGCTGGAGCTGGGCATCGGCCGCCACAGCGGCCAGCGCATCGAGCCAGGCCGCCGTACCAGCGGCGTCCTGACCGCACGCCTTGAACAGCGCTTCCGCGTACGGGCGGGCAATGGTGGCGATTTCGGCCATGTTGATCGTTCCTGTGGCTCGATCAGAGCTCGGTCTTGAGGCGGTTGAGCAGGTCGGCGTGAACGCCGGCGTTGACTTCCTTGCGCAGGATCTGCTCGGCACCCTTGACCGCCAGTGCGGCCACCTGCTCGCGCAGGCTTTCGCGGGCCTTGATGACCTGCTGATCCGCTTCCTGACGCGCGGCGGCCACGATCTTGGCAGCCTCCTCGCTGGCGCGGGCCTTGGCCTCTTCGATGATGGCCTGGGCGCGGCGCTCGGCATCGGCCAGTCGGGTGGCAGACTCGTTGCGCGACTTGCCCAGCTCTTCCTCGACGCGCTTGTTGGCCGCGGCCAGTTCGGTCTTGGCTTTCTCGGACGCAGCCAGGCCTTCGGAGATCTTCAGCGCGCGCTCGTCGAGCGCCTTGGCGATCGGTGGCCAGATGAACTTCATCGTGAACCAGATCAGGATCGCAAAGACGATCGCCTGCGCAAAGAGGGTTGCATTGATATTCATCGCAACGCCTTTCTGTGTGGACTAAGGGAAAAACACACCGGCTACGCGGCGGACGGGCCCCGGCGGCGGCGGACGTGACGCCCGCTCACCGCGATGGCCGCGCCCGCGCGGGGCCGACCAACCGATTTACAGGGTGAACGGGTTGGCGAAGGCGAACAGCAGGGCAATGGCCACGCCGATCAGGAAGGCGGCGTCGATCAGGCCGGCCAGAATGAACATCTTGGTCTGCAGGTCGTTCATCAGCTCGGGCTGACGGGCCGAGGACTCGAGGAACTTGCCGCCCATCAGCGCGATGCCGATGGAAGCGCCGATGGCACCCAGACCGACGATGAGGCCGCAAGCCAGCGCGACGAGACCCAGAACGTTTTCCATGATGACTCCTGTTGAGATGGAAGTTTGTTGAGAAAGAAAGGAAGCGAAATTACCCGAGCGCGTCCAGGACGGTCGCGTCAGTGAGCGTCATGCGCCTGCCCCAGATAGATGAGGGCCAGCATCATGAAGATGAACGCCTGCAGGACGATGACCAGAATGTGGAACAGCGTCCAGATCGTGCCGGCGATCAGGTGTCCGACGAAGAAGAGTCCACCACCGAGCGAGAGGGCGGCATAAGCACCCAGCAGCGCAATCAGCATGAACACCAGCTCACCCGCGAACATGTTGCCAAACAACCGCATGCCGTGCGAAACCGTCTTCGCCACGAACTCGATCATTTGCATCAGGAAGTTGACCACGCCCAGCAGCAGCGCCCAGATGGGGTTCTTGCTGGTGCCAAAAGGTGCGGTCACCAATTCGTGTGTCCAGCCGCCCAGGCCCTTGATCTTGATGTTGTAGAACAGGCAGAGCACCAGAACCGAGAAGGAAAGACCCAGCGTGGTGGACAGATCGGCGGTGGGGACCACACGCAGGTAGTCCTTGAAACCCATGGCCGGCCCGGCGGCATGCCAGATGCTCGGCAGCAGGTCCACGGGAATCATGTCCATGAAGTTCATCAGGAAGATCCAGACGAACACGGCAAGAGCCATCGGGGCGATGAGCTTGCGACTGGTGGCGTTGTGGATCACGGCCTTGGCCTGGTTGTCCACCATCTCGACCAGGATTTCGACGGCGGCCTGGAAGCGCCCGGGCACGCCCGCCGTGGCCTTGCGCGCGCACAGCCAGAACACGACGCACATGAGCAGGCCCAGCAAGCTGCTGACCACGACCGAATCGACGTTGATCACGCCGAAGTCGACGATCGACTCCTGCTTCTTGTTCGTCAGGTGGACCAAGTGGTGGCGGATGTATTCGCCGGGGGTCAGAGTGCCTTCAGCAGCCATTTGTGTGCACCAATGCGCGGAGCGTCAACCGTTTGCAACCGGTCTGCGGGCCTGGATGAAAAATCCGAACCAGTAGACCTTGAGAACCAACACCAGCCCGACCAGCAGCGCGACCCAGTTCGGCTCAGGCAGGACCCACACCGCGGCGGCCAGCATGGCCACCGAGAGCAGAACCTTGACGCCCTCCCAGAACAGGAAGCCGGCAAAAGCAGCTTGCGCAAAGCCCGACAACAGCCGGGACAAGGCGCTGGAGGTCAATCCGTAGGCCATCAGGGCCGAAGGAAGCGCCACCGCTGCCGCACCGTAGAAGACCGAGGCCGCCACAGACACCGACTGCACGAGCAGCCCGGCGACCATCGCGGCCAGCAGCCCGACGAGCCACTGCACCCCCACCAGCCGCCAGGGCGATAGCTCTGGCTGGCCGGCGCGCCACTGCTGCGCCTGTTCGCGCGTCAGCGGCTTGAATTCGGGTTCTTGCGCCCCATCTTCGATGTCATCGTCGCTCAGCGGTGTCGGCTTGGCTTGCAGCATGGTCGACATCGCAGGAAACGGTCTTTAGACAGACAAATGACAGGCGGGTCCGGGTCGCAAAGCCGCCCATTATACGTAGAAACCCCAGCGCCTCGTCAACGCGCCAGGACAGGCGACGCCCTCTTATACCCCCGGCCCGATAATTCCGCCATGACCTCCGACTTCCTGCCCGATGCCCTGTGTTTTCTGGACGGGGATTACGGCCCGCTGAAAGACGCGCGCATCAGCGTGCTCGACCGAGGGTTCATCTTCGGCGACGGGGTCTACGAGGTCCTGCCGGCCTACGGTGGGCGCATCTTCCGCTTTGGCGAGCACATGGATCGTCTCGACCGCTCGCTGCGCGAGTTGCGCATTGCGAACCCGCACACACGCGACGAATGGCTGGCGATCGCCCGGCGGCTCATTGCGGACCGCCAGGCTGCGGGTGTGCCCAACCAGCTCATTTACCTGCAGGTCACACGCGGTGTGGCGCTGCGCGACCACGTCATGCCGACGGGCCTGCGGCCAACCGTGTTCGTGATGGCCAGCGAAATGAAGCTCGCCAGCGCCGAGCAGCGCGCACGCGGGGTGGCCTGCGTGACGGCCGACGATTTCCGCTGGCGCAAGGCGCACATCAAGAGCACCAGCCTGCTGGGCTCGGTGTTTGCACGCCAGATCAGCGCCGACGTCGGTGCGGTCGAAACCGTGATGTTTCGTGACGGTGTATTGAGCGAGGCCGCGGCCAGCAATGTCTGGGTCGTGAAGGATGGCACCGTGATGGGACCACCGCGGGACCACCTGGTCCTCGAAGGCATCCGCTACGGGCTGATCGAGTCGATCTGCCGCGAGGAGGGGATTCCCTTTGCCTTGCAGCGCGTTTCACGCGAGGCCGTGTTCGCCGCCGACGAATTGCTGCTGTCCTCGGCCACCAAGGAGGTGCTGCCCGTCACCACGCTGGATGGCCAACCGATCGGCGACGGCCGGCCCGGCCCCGTGTACGCCCGGCTGTACGCCGCCTACCAGCGCGCCATTGCCGCGCAATCGATCTGAGGGCGCCATGGAAACACCACGCGATATCCCACCCGAGCAATCGCTCATCACGTACCCGACTCACTTTCCGATCAAGGTGATGGGCGCCAACGTCGAGGGCTTTGCCGAGGCCATCGTGCGCATCGTGCTCAACTTCGACCCGGACTTCGACGCCAGCACCGTGGAGCAACGCCCGAGCAAGGCCGGCAACTACATGGGCCTGACGGTTTCGGTGCGCGTGACCAGCCGTGAGCAGCTCGACGAGGTCTACCGGACACTGACCTCGCACCCGATGGTCAAGGTCGTGCTCTGAGCGTCATGCAACTGCGCGCGCTCGGCCGGGTCGACTACCGACCCACCTACGAGGCCATGCAGGCCTTCACCGCCGCGCGCGACGCGACCACCCCCGACGAACTCTGGGTCTGCGAACACCCGCCGGTGTTCACGCAGGGCCTGGCCGGCCGCCAGGACCATCTGCTGGCGCCGGGAGACATCCCGGTTGTGGCCACCAACCGCGGCGGGCAGGTCACGTACCACGGCCCGGGGCAGGTGGTGGCCTACCCGCTCATCGATTTGCAACGCGCGGGTTACTTCGTCAAGGAGTACGTCTACCGCATCGAGGAGGCCGTCATTCGCACGCTCGACCATTTCGGTGTCACCGGCCACCGTGTGGCAGGCGCCCCGGGCATCTACGTGCGGCTGGACGACCCGCATTCCCACGCCCGCCTGCCCCAGGCGCCGGCGCGGCGCGAACCCGGCAGCCCGGCACCCGACCCCGTGTTCACCGGTCTGGGCAAGATCGCCGCCCTGGGCATCAAGGTCAGCCGCCACTGCACCTACCACGGCGTGGCTCTCAACGTGGCCATGGACCTGCAACCCTTCTCGCGCATCAACCCCTGTGGCTACGCGGGGTTGCGCACGGTCGATCTTTCTACAATCGGTATCCCCACCCACTGGGACGAAGCGGCGCAGGTGCTGAGCCAGAAGCTCGTCGCCACGCTCGCACCCTGATTCCCTGCCGCCGCCATGAGCACCCCTTACGACCCCACCGCCAAGCAGAAAAGCCAGGCCAAGACCGCACGCATCCCGATCAAGGTCGTGCCGGCCGAGACGCTCAAGAAGCCGGCGTGGATCCGCGTCAAGGCGGGCAGCCCGACCACGCGCTTCTACGAGATCAAGGACATCCTGCGCGCCAACAAGCTCGTCACGGTGTGCGAGGAAGCCAGCTGCCCCAACATCGGCGAGTGCTTCGGCAAGGGCACGGCGACCTTCATGATCATGGGCGACAAGTGCACGCGCCGCTGCCCTTTCTGCGACGTGGGCCACGGCCGCCCCGATCCGCTCGATGCGGACGAGCCGGTCAACCTCGCCAAGACGATCGCGCAGCTCAAGCTCAAGTACGTGGTGATCACCAGCGTGGACCGCGACGACCTGCGCGACGGCGGCGCGGGCCACTTCGTGGAGTGCATCCGCCAGACGCGTGCGCTTTCGCCCGAGACCACCATCGAGGTGCTGGTGCCCGACTTCCGTGGCCGCGACGACCGCGCGCTGGAGATCCTCAAGGCCGCGCCGCCCGACGTGATGAACCACAACCTGGAAACCGTGCCGCGCCTTTACAAGGAAGCGCGCCCGGGCTCCGACTACGCCTTCAGCCTGAACCTGCTCAAGAAGTTCAAGGCGCTGTTCCCGCACGTGCCCACCAAGAGCGGGCTCATGGTCGGCCTGGGGGAGACGGACGATGAGATCCTGCAGGTGATGCAGGACATGCGCGCGCACGGCATCGACATGCTCACCATCGGGCAGTACCTCTCACCGAGCGGCCATCACCTGCCGGTGCGCCGCTACGTGCACCCCGACACCTTCAAGATGTTCGAGACCAAGGCCTACGAGATGGGTTTCACCCACGCCGCCGTGGGCGCCATGGTGCGCAGCAGCTACCACGCCGACCAGCAGGCGCACGGGGTGCTGGAAGCGCTGGCCAAATGACATGGGCATGGGCGCGCACGACCATCTGAGCGTGCGGGCCTACGGCGCCTCGCACGGCAGCCACGACCACGACCATTTCCAGGTCCTGGTCGGCCTGGAAGGCGTGCTCGAACTCGAGGTGGCCGGCCGCGGGCAGCGCATCGCCGCCGGCGATGGCTGCGTGGTGCCACCGGGCGAGCGTCACGACTTCGAATCGCGCACCGGGGCGCGCTGCCTGGTGCTCGACAGCCGCGCCGCAGGCTGGGCGCGCGTGAACCGGACCCCCACACAGGCAACGCAGGCACTCGCGCGCTATCTGGCCGAGGCTTGCACCCGTTCCCTGCCTCGCGCGCAAACGCTCGGTCCGGTCTTGTTGCTGGAGAGTTGGGCGCCGAGCACACCGGTGCCAAGCCCACGCCCGCGTCGTCCGATCGACTGGTCGGCATTGGCTGACTGGGCGCGCTCGCGCTGGGCCCAGGCCGACATCGAGGTGGCGGACCTTGCCTCGCGCGTGCACCTGAGCCCGGCGCAGTTCGCGGCGCGCTGTCGCAACGAGCAGGGCCAGAGCACGCAGCAGTGGCTGCGCAACCTGCAACTCGACCAGGCCGAAGCCCTGCGCGCCCGAGGCGCGAGCGTGGCCGAGGCCGCGCGGCTGAGCGGCTATCGCTCGCCGTCGGCGCTCACGGCCGCACTGCGCCGCCGCGCCCGCTAAGCGCAATTGCTCCGCGCCACGCGACGACACACCCGCGTTGCGCGACGACGTGCCGGGCGATGATCGGCAAATGAACGCCGCCAACCTGTACGCCCTGGGTGCCATCGCGTTGTGGGCCTCGCTTGCCGCGCTGGGCGTGTCGCTGGCCCACGTGCCGCCCTTCCTGCTCACCGGCCTGGGGCTGCTGGTGGGCAGCCTGATCGCGCTGCCGCTTTCGCGCTTCGACTGGCGCCGCTGGCGCGTGCCCGCCAGCACACTGGCGCTGGGTGTGTACGGCCTGTTCGGTTTTCACTTCCTGCTCTTCATCGCGCTGCGCCATGCGCCGCCGGTGCAAGCCAACCTGGTCAACTACCTCTGGCCGCTCGGTATCGTGGTGCTGGCGCCGCTGTTTCTGCCCGGGGTGCGCCTGGCGCCGCGCCACATCGCGGCCGCGTTGGTGGGCTTCGCGGGGGCGGCGCTCGCCATCCTTGGCGCTTCGCAAGGGACTGAAGCCACTTGGGCCTGGGGCTACCTGCCCGCGCTGGGCTCGGCCTTCATCTGGGCCAGCTACTCGCTGCTCACGAAACGCGTGGCGGCGTTTCCCACCGCCGCCATCGGCAGCTTCGCCGCGGTGTCGGGGGCGCTTTCATTGCTGTGCCATGCACTGCTCGAACCCACCGTGGCCCTGAGCCTGCGCGACATCGCACTCATCGCGGCTCTGGGTCTGGGTCCGCTGGGCGGTGCCTTCTTCCTCTGGGACGCGGCGCTCAAGCGTGGCGATGCACGCCAGATCGGCGTGCTGAGTTTTCTCACGCCGCTGCTGTCCACGCTCACGCTGCTGGCGCTTAGGGGTGAACGACCGAGCCTGTCGGTGCTGCTGGCGGCTGCGATGATCGTGGGCGCAGCCGTGGTGGCGACACGCAGCAAGGGTCAGGTGCGCGCCCGCTGACGCTCAATCGACCAGCCTGGCGGCCGGCTCGTCGGCGGCCAGCACCTCCTGCGCCCATCCGGCCAGCTTGCTGGTGTCGCTGCGCAGGATCTGCTGTTTGACCGCCAGGATCTGCGAGGGGTGCATGGAAAAACTGCGCAGGCCCATGCCCAGCAGCAGTCGCGTCAAAGTGACATCCCCCGCCATCTCGCCGCACACGCTGACCTCCTTGCCCATGGCATGCGCCTGGGCGATGGTGCTTGCCACGAGTTGCAGAACCGCGGGATGCAGCGGGTCGTAAAGGTGCGAGACCGCCTCGTCGGCGCGATCGATCGCGAGCGTGTACTGGATCAGGTCGTTGGTGCCGATCGACAGGAAGTCGAAATGTCGCAGGAACAGCGGGATGGTGAGCGCGGCGGCTGGCACCTCGATCATGGCGCCGAGCTTCACAGGACCATAGGGCACACCGGCCACTGCAAGCTGTTCGCGCGCACGCTCCACAAGGGCCAGTGCCTGGCGGATCTCGCTGCCATGCGCCAGCATGGGGATGAGAAGATTCACCGGTCCGTGCGCGGCCGCGCGCAGGATGGCGCGCAATTGCACGAGAAACATCGCCGGATCGGCCAGGCTCCAGCGGATGGCGCGCAAACCCAGTGCGGGGTTGAGGTGGTCATCGCTGCGCGGCGCGCCGCGGTCCAGCGGCTTGTCGGCACCCACGTCGACGGTGCGGATGGTGACCGGCAGGCCCTGCATGCCTTCGATGGCGCGGCGATAGGCCTGGTACTGCTCCTCCTCATCGGGCAACTGGCCGCTGCGTCCCATGAAGAGGAATTCGCTGCGAAACAGGCCCACGCCCATGGCGCCGGCCTTGAGCGCGGCCACGGTGTCCTCGGGCTGTTCGATATTGGCCAGGAGCTCGATCTTCTGACCGTCCAGCGTGACCGCCGGCGTGTTCTTCAGGCGCGAGAGCTTCTCGCGCTCCATCTCGACCTGGCGCTGCTTGAAGCCGTACTCGGCCAGGACGATGGGCGAAGGGTCGACCACCACCACGCCGGCGTCGCCGTCGATCACCACCCAGTCGTCCTGGCGGATCAGGTGGCTGGCCGAGCGGGCGCCCACCACGGCGGGGATGTCCATGCTGCGCGCCACGATGGCGGTGTGGCTGGTCTTGCCGCCGACGTCGGTGACAAAGCCCGCGAAGACACTCTGCTTGAACTGCAGCATGTCGGCCGGCGAGAGGTCGTGCGCGATCAGAACCAGTGGGTCTTCGTTGCCCTTGCGCGCGGCGTCGGCCGCGGCCGTGGTGGTCATGGACGCGGACTCGCCACGCATGACGCGCAACAGGCGATCGACCACCTGCTCGAGATCGGCCTTGCGTTCGCGCAGGTAGGGGTCCTCCATCTCGTCGAACTGACGGGAGATGACCTCGAGCTGCGTCGTCAGCGCCCATTCGGCGTTGTAGTGACGCTCGACCACCCAGTGCTTCACCCCCCCCGTGAGTTGCTCGTCCTGCAGCAGCATCAGGTGCACGTCGAGCAGCGCGGACAGTTCGGGGTGCGCGTCATGCGAGCCCAGTTCACCGAGCGTGCGCTGCACGCGGGCGATGTCGTCGGCCACCACGGTACGGGCGCGCCGCAGGCGATCGAGTTCGGCTTCCGCCTCCTCGGGCGCGATCAGGTAGTGCGCGACATCGATGCGGCTGGCGGCGACGATCACCGCCCGCCCGATGGCCACGCCCCGGGACACGGCGAGGCCGTGAACGCTGAACGTCACTCGCCTTCCCCGAACTTGTCGTCGATCAGCGCGACGATGGCGTCCAGCGCGGCCTGCTCGTCGGGGCCGTCGGTCTCGATGTCCACCGCGGTGCCGATGCCGGCGGCCAGCATCATCACGCCCATGATGCTCTTGGCGTTGACGCGACGTTCGCCGCGGGCCATCCATACATCGCTCTTGAAAGAGCCGGCCAGCTTGGTGAGCTTGGCCGAGGCGCGGGCATGCAGGCCCAGCTTATTGCTGATGGTCACGGTGGTCTTGATCATGCGTGGCTCGTCGGGCCTGGTTCTGGGGTGCGGTGACGGCCACCTGCATCACGCCTTGTGTGGCCCCGATCAGCGCTCGCGAGATCAAGGCGTCGAGCGACTCGTGACGGTAGCTCACGGTGCGCAACAGCATGGGCAGGTTCACGCCGGTGATCAGCTTGCTGCGCACACCGTCCACCAGTCGTTGCGCCACGTTGCAAGGCGTTGCGCCGAAGACATCGGTCACCACCAAGGTCTGCGGGCGATCCATCTGCGACAGCAGCATGCGCGCCTGCGCGAGCGTTTCTTCCGGTGGCACATTGGGCTGCACATCAAGCGCCACCACCGCGTCCTGCGCGTCGGGGAACACATGCAGCACGCACTGCCGCAAGGCCGAAGCCAGCGGCGCGTGCGCGATCAGCAGGATGCCGTTCATGCGCGCAGTGTAGCGGCGCGCTCGCGCTCGATGCGGCGCCAGCCGCGCCAGAACATGCCATAAGCCATCGCGCAACACAGGCCGAACAGCGCCATCGCGCCGCGGTAGCGGTCGGGCTCGCTCCAGCCGAACACCGCGAGGGCGTCGATCGCCAGCCCGATGCCCCACTGGATCACGAACACGCCGCCGAAGATCACCAGGTTGTAGGCCGACAGTGCGCGCCCGGCCGCCTGCGGTGGCAGGGCCAGCGCCACCGCAGGTTGAGACAGGGCCACGAAAGTGGAGCTCACGCAGAACAACGCCCACAGCGGCCAGCCAGCGCCTTCTCCAAGCACCACGATGACCGCGATCACCACCAGACTTGCCGGCAGGCCCCAGCCGATGAGTACCTCCGGTCGCAGGCCCCGCTGCGCCAGGTGCGGGTTGACCACGCCCCAGAGCCAGAACGCGGTGAGCATGCTGAGGTTGATGGCGAACAGGCCGGCGGCCGACTCCGCCGGTGTGTAGCCCGCCACCTTGATCATCCAGGGACCGGCCCACAGGGTCTGCATCGCGACCATGCCGCCGTAGTTGATGAAGCCCACCGGCACCATGGTACGGAAATAGGCGTGGCGCCAGATGAAGCCGTAACCCGGCTCCACCGCCGGGGCGGCGGGACCGCCCGACGGTACTGTCTCGTGCGGTTCGGTGCGCCAGCGCGGCACCGACCAGAGGATGATCGCCATCGCTACCGCCAGCAGCACCGCCAGGCCCCAGAACAGGCCGCGCCAGCCGAGCACCGGCATCAGCCACTGCACCGGCAGGGTGGCGGCCACCATGCCCAGCGAGCCGGTCATCAGCATCCAGGCGTTGGCGCGCAGCTGCGTGTGGTGCGACAGCCAGCGCCGGTAACCCGTGAGCGGCGCCATCAGGCAGGCGCTCAGGCCCATGCCGGTGAGCACGCGCGCTGCCAGCAGCGCCGCGAAGTTGCCGGCCAGCGCAAAGGCGATGCACCCCAGCACCGCCAGGCCCAGGAAGGCCAGCACCACACGCTTGGGGCCGTGGCGGTCGAGCCAGTTGCCCAGCGGCAGTTGCGTGAGGGCGAAGCCGAAGAAGTAGCCACCCGCGAGCAAGCCGAGGTCGCCAGAAGTGAGCTCGAACGCCGCACTCAGCGTGGGCGAGAGCGTGGCGGTGATGGCGCGCACCAGCGCCGACAGGAAATAGGTGAACGCAAAGACCAGGAACACCAGCACCGCCGCGCGGCGGCCCAGCAGGTCGGCGCAGGCCGTGCCGCTCATGGGAGTTCAAGCCCCTCGAAGAAGGTGGTCGCCACGCGCTCGTCGATGGTGCGGCCGTAGATGGCGGCCTGCACGATCAGGTTGCCACGCACGGCGTGCACGGCCTGCATGCGCATGGGCTCGCCGCGGGGGTCACGCCCCTCGGCCTGCAGACCGAGCGCCTGGCTCGCACCGGGCAGCCGCGCGACTTGCGGCGCGGCGTCGGCCAGCGCCGGATCGGCCCGCAGCGACAGCAGCGTGGCGCGGCGCCAGCCCGCCAGCGCGGGCGCCACGCGCGCCGCATCACCGACGTCGGCCCAGGCCACGGCAAACGTCAGGCCGCCGGTGTCGCACGAACGCATCTGAAGCCGGGTCGGCTGGCCACCCAGCGGCACCTCGCGCTCGGCCTTGTCGGGCTTGCAGGGCATCAACGCGCGCAGCGGCACGCCGTCGGCCGGCAGGGCGCGCCAGTTGAAGGTGGGGTTGCAGGCCGCCAGCAGCGGCAGCGCGGCCAACAGGGCCAGATGGCCGATGGGTCGGTAGGAGAACATGTTGCGCAGGGATTTCGGCGCCTCGCGGCGGAGACACCGCGCGCGCGATGCACTCGCGCACAATCGACGCATGAACGCTCTTGATGGTATCCGCATCCTCGACTGCTCGCGCGTGCTCGCCGGGCCCTGGTGCACACAAACGCTCGCCGACCTCGGCGCCGACGTGGTGAAGGTGGAACGCCCGCGCAGCGCTGCCCACCCGGGTGGCGATGACACGCGCGGCTGGGGTCCGCCCTTTCTGCGCGGGCGCGACGGGCAGGACACGGCCGAGGCCGCCTACTACCTGGGTGCCAACCGCAACAAGCGCTCCATCACCTGCGACCTGTCGCGGCCCGCGGGCCAGGCGCTGATCCGCGAGCTCGCGGCGCGCGCGGACGTGTTCGTGGAGAACTACAAGGTGGGCGACATGGCGCGCTACGGGCTCGATTTCGAATCGCTGCGCGCGATCAATCCGAAGCTGGTTTATTGCTCGATCACCGGCTTCGGCCAGACCGGCCCCTACAAGGACCGCGCGGGCTACGACTACGCGGTGCAGGGCATGGGCGGGCTCATGAGCGTCACCGGCGAGCGCGACGACCTGCCGGGCGGGGGACCGCAGAAGGTGGGGGTGGCCGTGGCGGACCTGTTCACCGGCCTGTACGCCACGGTTGCGATCCAGGCCGCGCTGCGCCACGCCGAGCACACCGGCCAGGGGCAGCACATCGACATGGCCCTGCTGGATACCCAGGTGGCGATGCTGGCCAACCTGGGGGCCAACTACCTGGTGCGCGGGCGCGAGGACGGCAAGGTGCCCGGGCGCGCCGGGAACGCCCACGCCAACATCGTGCCCTACCAGGTGTTCGAGGTTGCGCCGGATGCGCAGGGCCACCCGCAGCACATCATCCTTGCGGTAGGAAACGACGGACAGTTCGCGAAGTTCTGCGAAGTGGCTGGCCGCGGCGAACTTGCCGCTGACGAACGCTTTGCGCGCAACCAGAACCGGGTGCGTCACCGCGACGTGCTGGTGCCGATGCTCGAGACCATCATGAAGACGCGCGGCAAGGCCGAGTGGCTGGCGGCACTTGAGGCGGCCAAGGTGCCTTGCGGACCGATCAACGACCTGGCCGAGGTGTTCATCGATCCACAGGTGCAGCACCGCGGCATGGTGCACACCTGGCACCACCCGCTGGCCGATGCGGTGGACCTTGTGGCCAGCCCGATCAAGATGAGCGCCACCCCGGTGCGCAGCGACCTGCCGCCGCCCCTGCTGGGCGAACACACGGACGAGGTGCTGGCCGAGTGGCTGGGAGCCGACGCGGCGCGGGTGGCGCAACTTCGCGCGAGCGGCGCTATCTGAGCATCAGAGATGTCTTACCAACCCCTGCCCACACCGAAATCGCTGCGCGCGGCAGCGCAGGCCGTGGCCGAACGCGGTGAGCCGCTGATCGTGATGATCACGCTGCGCGGCTGCGTCTATTGCGATCTCGTGCGCAACAGCTACCTGCATCCGCTGATGCGCGAGGGGAAAGCCTTTGCGGTGCAGATCGACCTGCAGGACCGCACGAGCGCGATCCAGGACTTCGCAGGCACCACCACGACGCCGGCGGCGCTGGCCGAACGGTGGAAGATCGGTCTCACGCCAACATTGCTGTTCGTGGGACACGACGGCCGTGAGCGCGCACCGCGGCTCGAAGGGGTGTCCTCGACTGACTTCTTCGGGGAGTACCTGAACCAGCGGCTTGAAGCGGCTCGGCAGGGCTTGCGAAAGTAGCGCTGGCTCACTTCAGCGCGCCAAACACCTTCTTGAGAATGGCGCTGCCGGTGCCCACGGGGTCCTGGCGGATCTTGCGCTCCTCGTCGCCGATGATGGTGTAAAGGCCATCAAGCGTCTTGCCCGTGACGTAGCGCTCAATGTTGGCATCTTCGCGCTTGATCAATCCGAAGCCGGACGCCCTCTCGGCCACTCGGTTGTAGCTGCGTGCCAGGCCCACCTTCTGCGTGGTTTGCGCCACCACCGGGAGGAACTTGTCGCCGAGCGGGGCCCGGGTCTTGTCAGCAAAGAACCGTGTGACGGAGTCGTCGCCGCCCGAGAGGATGTTCTTGGCGTCGGTCACGCTCATGGATTTGACGGCTCCCACCAGCAGATCCTTGCCGAGCGGCACTGCCTGTTCGGCGGCGCGGTTCATGCCAGTGATCAGCTCGTCCACCCGCTTGCCCTGGCCTGCCAGGCTCAGCAGCTTCGCGGCGTCTTCCAGATAAGCGGGCAGCGGAATCCGAACTTTCGGATTGCCGAGGAATCCATCGGCTTTGCCGAGCAGGGCGACTGCGGCCAGCGCGCCCTTCTCCAGCGCGGTCCGGATGCCGGCGGTCGCGTCACGATCGCTCAGATCGGCCAGCGACAAGGCCCAGGCGTGCTGATGGGCGGCGACAATCAGCCAGCCAAGGCTGCTGGCGGTGACAATGTGGAACTGGCGGCGCTGCATGGAGGCTCTCCCTGTGGTGGCTCGACAGGCAATGTAGATGGCGAAACCTGAAATGACAAACCCGATCATGCCCCGGCGCCGAACCGTGCTGGGGGTTGGCGCGGCCTTGGGTGCGGGCGCGCTGCTCGGCCTTGGGGGCTGCACCGGTCGCGACGCGGCCCCGGAATCGGACTTTGTGCTGCTCGACGGCAGTGTGCTGCGCACGGCGGACCTGCGCGGCAAAGTGACGCTGGTCAACTTCTGGGCCACCACCTGCGTCACCTGCGTCAAGGAAATGCCGGCGTTGGTGGCCACGCACCAGAAGTTTGCGCCGCGCGGATATGAGACGGTGGCCGTCGCCATGAGTTACGACCCACCGGCCTGGGTGGTGAATTTCGCGCAGTCTCGCCAGCTGCCTTTCAAAGTGGCGCTGGACAACACCGGCAACATCGCCAAGGCCTGGGGCGACGTGCGCCTGACGCCTACCACATACCTGGTGGACAAGCGCGGCCAGATCGTCAAACGCTACGTGGGTGAGCCCGGGATGGACGCCCTGCACGCGCTGATCGAGAAACTGCTGGCGGCCTGACCGCCCGCGCCTGCAAGACAAGAAAGGCCGGGGACCCCGGCCTTTTGGCGTCTCAAGGTGGCGGTGGCATCAATCCTTGCGGAAGTCGTCGTGGCACGCCTTGCAGCTGGCGGCCGTGGCACCGAAAGCGGTCTTGATGGCATCGAGGTTGCCAGTCTTGGCGGCGGCGTTGAGCTTGACCACTTCGCCCTGCATTTTTTCGCTGGCGGCCTTGAACTTTGCCTGCTCGGTCCAAACCGCTGGCAGCGCCCGCGTGTCTCCTTTGTCGGTGCCGGGGCCAAAAGCGTCCCAGGGCAGCTTGCTCAGGGTCTCGACGACGGCCATGTTGTCGGCAACCGCCTTGGCATCAAACGGCGCTCGCCCAGTGGCCATGGCACCCACCCGGCTGAAGTGCGTACCCATCACGGACAGGGCTGCCTTCCGGTATTTCACGGCGTCATCCGGACGCTGGAACTGGGCCATGGCGGGCGTGGCCAGCAACAGGGAGACAAAGGTCAGGGCTAGCGCGGTGATGGGTTTCATTGTTTCTCCAGGTGGGGTACAGACGGAAGCGCCGCCTGTGGCGCCTTGATGGTTCCTTCCGGCTAAAGTTCCGGCGGAACCACGAGGGTTTTTACCCGATCGACCTGTTGTTGTTGTCTGGAGCCAGCTCATGCATGCCGTCCGTATATGGGATTTGCCTACCCGAGTCTTCCATTGGTCACTCACGGTTTGCGTGGTTGGGTTGCTCATCACTGGAACCGTGGGAGGGGGTTGGCTTGAGTGGCATCTGCGATTCGGATACAGCGTGATGACGCTGTTGCTGTTTCGCCTGGCCTGGGGGTTTGTCGGCGGGCACTGGTCGCGCTTCGGCAACTTCGTCTATGGCCCGGCGTCGCTTCGAAGCTACCTGGGCGGCCGTGCACAAGTGGAGCACATGGCTGGTCACAACCCGCTGGGCGCACTCGCGGTCTTCGCGCTGCTGCTGGCGCTGCTGGCGCAGGTGGGCTCCGGCTTGATCAGCGATGACGAGATCGCCACCTTCGGTCCGTTGGTTCGCTTTGTCTCCGGCGATACCGTGTCGGCGGCCACCGCTTATCACAAGAACGTGGGCAAGCTGCTGATCCTGTCCCTCGTCGGCATTCATCTGATGGCCATCGCCGTGTACACATTCGTCAAGCGCCAGGCACTCACCCGAGCCATGGTCACTGGCGACAAGATGCTCGCTGCTCCTGTGACACCGGTTCGGGACACCGTGAGCACGAGGATATTGGCACTTGGCATTCTGCTGGCCTGTGCGCTGTTGGTCCGCTGGGTGGTCGGTTTGGGTCAGGTCGTCTTTTGATGGGCGAGGTGCAGCTGGCTTATAGTGGACATTGGCACTGGAAGTGGCCGATTGCGGCCCGATGAACGACGATGTCCGACCCTTCTGCCGCCGCCATTGAGCTGCGCCTGGCTGACACCCCCGACGACCTGGTTGCAGTACGTGCGCTCTTTCTGGACTACCAGGCCTCACTCGACATAGACCTGTGCTTCCAGGGCTTTGCCCACGAAGTGGACAACCTGCCTGGCGAATACGCCACGCCAGGCGGCGCGCTTCTACTGGCCTTGGTGGACGGCGCGCCCGCCGGATGTTGTGCCATGCGCCCGCTGCACAGCAGCGATCACATCAACGCGTGCGAGATGAAGCGACTGTTCGTGCGCCCGGCCTTCCGGGGCTTCGGCCTGGGCCGCCAATTGGTGGACCGCATCCTTGCACAGGCGCAGATCGCCGGTTATGCGACGATGTTGCTGGACACCCTGTCGGACATGGAAGCGGCTCGCGCCTTGTACCAAGAGGTTGGATTCATTGAGGTGGCCCCGTACTATCACAACCCCATTGCCGGCGCACATTACCTCAAGGTCGAACTCTGACGCCGAGCGCAACCCGAAAGGGGGTTGCAAGCTTGGCCCGCAAACTCGCACTGTGATTGGGCAGTTTTCCAGCTCAAAAAACAATGCCCCGAGTTCTTGATGGGAACTCGGGGCATTGCGCAATAAGAGCCTGACGATGACCTACTTTCACACGGGAATCCGCACTATCATCGGCGCAAAGGCGTTTCACTGTCCTGTTCGGGATGGGAAGGAGTGGGGCCACCTTGCTATGGTCGTCAGGCATAACGGGTTGCCTGGCTGAGTTGATCGCTCAACCGGGCGAATTCATAGAGTCTTGAGCGCCACTGTTATTGCAGTGGGCCATCAGCGTTTCATCTTGATTGAATCAACGATGCAGCACATCGTTGCATTTGCTCTTTGAATGCGTGTTGCAGCATCAAAGTTATAGGGTCAAGCCGCACGGGCAATTAGTACTGGTTAGCTTAACGCATTGCTGCGCTTCCACACCCAGCCTATCAACGTCGTGGTCTACGACGACCCTTCAGGGGGCTCAAGGCCCCGGCAGATCTCATCTTGGAACGAGTTTCCCGCTTAGATGCTTTCAGCGGTTATCTCTTCCGCACTTAGCTACCCGGCAATGCCACTGGCGTGACAACCGGTACACCAGAGGTGCGTCCACTCCGGTCCTCTCGTACTAGGAGCAGGCTTCCTCAAATCTGCAGCGCCCACGGAAGATAGGGACCAAACTGTCTCACGACGTTTTAAACCCAGCTCACGTACCTCTTTAAATGGCGAACAGCCATACCCTTGGGACCGGCTACAGCCCCAGGATGAGATGAGCCGACATCGAGGTGCCAAACACCGCCGTCGATATGAACTCTTGGGCGGTATCAGCCTGTTATCCCCAGAGTACCTTTTATCCGTTGAGCGATGGCCCTTCCATACAGAACCACCGGATCACTATGTCCTGCTTTCGCATCTGCTCGACTTGTCAGTCTCGCAGTTAAGCACGCTTATGCCATTGCACTATTAGCACGATGTCCGACCGTACCTAGCGTACCTTCGAACTCCTCCGTTACGCTTTGGGAGGAGACCGCCCCAGTCAAACTGCCTACCATGCACTGTCCCCGATCCAGATGATGGACCTAGGTTAGAACCTCAAACACACCAGGGTGGTATTTCAACGTTGGCTCCACAAGATCTAGCGACCCTGCTTCAAAGCCTCCCACCTATCCTACACAGATCTGTTCAAAGTCCAATACAAAGCTACAGTAAAGGTTCATGGGGTCTTTCCGTCTTTCCGCGGGGAGATTGCATCATCACAAACATTTCAACTTCGCTGAGTCTCGGGAGGAGACAGTGTGGCCATCGTTACGCCATTCGTGCAGGTCGGAACTTACCCGACAAGGAATTTCGCTACCTTAGGACCGTTATAGTTACGGCCGCCGTTTACTGGGACTTCGATCAAGAGCTTGCACCCCATCAATTAATCTTCCAGCACCGGGCAGGCGTCACACCCTATACGTCCACTTTCGTGTTTGCAGAGTGCTGTGTTTTTAATAAACAGTCGCAGCCACCTATTTTTTGCAACCCATTCGTGCTTCGATGTTCTCTACACACTACTAGGGCACACCTTCTTCCGAAGTTACGGTGTCAATTTGCCGAGTTCCTTCTCCCGAGTTCTCTCAAGCGCCTTAGAATACTCATCTCGCGCACCAGTGTCGGTTTGCGGTACGGTCGATCACAAGCTGAAGCTTAGTGGCTTTTCCTGGGACCCCTTTCAGTTACTTCGCGAGCAAGCTCGCTCGATCGGCAGCCTCGGTATGTGTGCGCCGGATTTGCCTAACGCACGCCTACATCTGCCTAAACCGGGACATCCAACACCCGGATAACCTATTAAGATCCGTCCCCACATCGCACTTGTGATCGGTGCAGGAATATTGACCTGCTTGCCATCAGCTACGCATCTCTGCCTCGCCTTAGGGGCCGACTCACCCTACGCCGATG
>NZ_JAMBNO010000003.1:245000-247500 GCF_023715105.1 Hydrogenophaga intermedia
TACAAAGCTACAGTAAAGGTTCATGGGGTCTTTCCGTCTTTCCGCGGGGAGATTGCATCATCACAAACATTTCAACTTCGCTGAGTCTCGGGAGGAGACAGTGTGGCCATCGTTACGCCATTCGTGCAGGTCGGAACTTACCCGACAAGGAATTTCGCTACCTTAGGACCGTTATAGTTACGGCCGCCGTTTACTGGGACTTCGATCAAGAGCTTGCACCCCATCAATTAATCTTCCAGCACCGGGCAGGCGTCACACCCTATACGTCCACTTTCGTGTTTGCAGAGTGCTGTGTTTTTAATAAACAGTCGCAGCCACCTATTTTTTGCAACCCATTCGTGCTTCGATGTTCTCTACACACTACTAGGGCACACCTTCTTCCGAAGTTACGGTGTCAATTTGCCGAGTTCCTTCTCCCGAGTTCTCTCAAGCGCCTTAGAATACTCATCTCGCGCACCAGTGTCGGTTTGCGGTACGGTCGATCACAAGCTGAAGCTTAGTGGCTTTTCCTGGGACCCCTTTCAGTTACTTCGCGAGCAAGCTCGCTCGATCGGCAGCCTCGGTATGTGTGCGCCGGATTTGCCTAACGCACGCCTACATCTGCCTAAACCGGGACATCCAACACCCGGATAACCTATTAAGATCCGTCCCCACATCGCACTTGTGATCGGTGCAGGAATATTGACCTGCTTGCCATCAGCTACGCATCTCTGCCTCGCCTTAGGGGCCGACTCACCCTACGCCGATGAACGTTGCGTAGGAAACCTTGCGCTTACGGCGAGCGGGCTTTTCACCCGCTTTAACGCTACTCATGTCAGCATTCGCACTTCTGATACCTCCAGCAGCCTTTACAAGCCACCTTCACAGGCTTACAGAACGCTCTCCTACCACGCACGATTGCTCGTGCATCCGCAGCTTCGGTAACTGGCTTGAGCCCCGTTACATCTTCCGCGCAGGACGACTCGATCAGTGAGCTATTACGCTTTCTTTAAATGATGGCTGCTTCTAAGCCAACATCCTGACTGTTTTAGCCTTCCCACTTCGTTTCCCACTTAGCCAATTTTAGGGACCTTAGCTGGCGGTCTGGGTTGTTTCCCTCTTGAGTCCGGACGTTAGCACCCGGTGCTCTGTCTCCCAAGCTGTACTCATCGGTATTCGGAGTTTGCCTTGGTTTGGTAAGTCGCCATGACCCCCTAGCCAAAACAGTGCTCTACCCCCGACGGTAATACTTGAGGCACTACCTAAATAGTTTTCGGAGAGAACCAGCTATTTCCAAGTTTGTTTAGCCTTTCACCCCTATCCACAGCTCATCCGCTAGTTTTGCAACACTAGTCGGTTCGGACCTCCAGTACCTGTTACGGCACCTTCATCCTGGCCATGGATAGATCACTTGGTTTCGGGTCTACACCCAGCGACTGAATCGCCCTATTCGGACTCGGTTTCCCTGCGCCTACCCTATTCGGTTAAGCTTGCCACTGAATGTAAGTCGCTGACCCATTATACAAAAGGTACGCCGTCACCCTTGCGGGCTCCGACTTTTTGTAAGCATGCGGTTTCAGGATCTATTTCACTCCCCTCCCGGGGTTCTTTTCGCCTTTCCCTCACGGTACTTGTTCACTATCGGTCGATGATGAGTATTTAGCCTTGGAGGATGGTCCCCCCATCTTCAGACAGGATTTCACGTGTCCCGCCCTACTTTTCGCAAGCTCAGTACCACACAGGTCTTTTCGCGTACGGGGCTATCACCCACTATGGCCGCCCTTTCCAGAGCGTTCCGCTAAGTCTTGTGCTATCACTTGCAGGCTCCTCCGATTTCGCTCGCCACTACTTTCGGAATCTCGGTTGATGTCTTTTCCTCGAGCTACTGAGATGTTTCAGTTCACCCGGTTCGCCTCGCACACCTATGTATTCAGCGTGCGATACCTTTGCAGGTGGGTTTCCCCATTCGGAAATCTCCGGATCAAAGCTAATTTGCCAGCTCCCCGAAGCTTATCGCAGGCTATCACGTCCTTCGTCGCCTATCATCGCCAAGGCATCCACCACATGCTCTTATTCACTTGACCCTATAACTTTGACGCCTGCCAAAGTGTTGCCACCCTCGCAAGCCTCGCCGCCACAGTCATCAAGCAAATGCTTGTCAGGTCTTTCACCTGACGCGTTATGCCGCATCCAATTTGCTTTTGTTCAAATTGAATATTCGTTGACGCAATCAAAATGTTGCTGATGGCACGGTGCGCACCGACCTTTACGACAGTGCGCTTTCCATCAGCAACGCTGATTCGACTCTATGAATTTTTAAAGAACAGCCGTGCAGCCTCGAAGGACTGCGGGATTGTCGAACACAAGATCGACAACACCGAAGCGCGCTGCGCGCCTTGAAGGGCGCAACACGCTTGGGCGTGGTCTCTTGCGAACAAGAAAGTGGTGGAGGATGACGGGATCGAACCGACGACCCCCTGCTTGCAAAGCAGGTGCTCTCCCAGCTGAGCTAATCCCCCGG
>NZ_JAMBNO010000003.1:250000-284809 GCF_023715105.1 Hydrogenophaga intermedia
AGGCGGCCAGCGCCGGCCTGCGCGAAGCCATCCTGGCGCGTGAGCGCTACGAGCGAGGTGGCGACGGTGTGGATCTGCACGTGCTGCAGGCGCAGATCGAAGCGCTGGACGCCTGGAACTGGGAGAGCCGGGTTGCGCAGACTCTGGATCGGCTGCACCTCGATCCTGCGTTGCGCCTTGGCGAGTTGTCCGGGGGGAACCGCAAACGCGTCGCACTGGCGCAAGCCCTGGTGAGCCGCCCGGACGTGCTGCTGCTGGACGAACCGACCAACCACCTCGACCTGGACAGCATCGCCTGGCTTGAGGAACTGCTGCTGGCGTTTCCAGGGTCCGTGGTGGTGATCAGCCACGACCGCGCCTTTCTGGACCGCGTGACCACACGCATCGTGGAACTTGACCGCGGCCGGCTTGGCAGCTACCCGGGCAACTTCGCCCAATATCAGGCGCAGAAGGAGGCGCAGCTGGCACAGGAGGCGGTGGTCAACGCCAAGGCCGACAAGCTGCTGGCGCAGGAGGAGGTCTGGATCCGCAAGGGCGTGGAAGCGCGTCGCACCCGCGCGCAAGGCCGCATCGTGCGGCTGGAGCGCCTGCGAGAGCAGCGCGCCGGGCGGCGCGAAGCGCTCGGCCGAGTGAAGCTCGAGGTCGACACCGGTACCGCCAGCGGCAAGATCGTGGCCGAACTGCAAGGCGTCAGCAAATCCTTCCCGTTGCCCGGCGGTGGGCGCAAGACGGTGGTGCACGATTTCTCGGCCACGATCCTTCGTGGCGACAAGATCGGGGTGATCGGCCCCAACGGCGCGGGCAAGACGACGCTGCTCAAGCTGATCCTGGGCGAGCTGGCGCCCGATGCAGGCGTGGTGCGCCAGGGCAGCCGGCTGCAGGTGGCGTACTTCGACCAGCTGCGCGAGCAGATCAACCTCGACGCGACGCTCGAAGACTTCATCAGCCCCGGCAGCGAGTGGATCGAGATCGGCGACAAGCGCACGCACGTCAAGAGCTACCTGAGCGACTTTCTCTTTTCCCCTGCGCGCGCCAACGCCCCGGTGCGCACCCTGTCGGGCGGTGAACGCAACCGCCTGCTGCTGGCACGCCTGTTCGCGCGGCCGGCCAACGTGCTGGTGCTGGACGAGCCCACGAACGACCTCGACATCGACACCCTGGAGTTGCTGGAGGACCTGCTGCAGCAGTACGACGGCACGGTGTTCCTGGTCAGCCACGACCGGCGCTTCCTCGACAACGTGGTGACGAGCACGCTGGTGGCCGAAGGCGAGGGACGCTGGCGCGAGTACGTGGGCGACGTGCAGGACTGGCTCACGCAATCGGCTCGCGCCGCACAACAGGCCCCATCCTCGGCGGTCG
The DNA here is from genome assembly GCF_023715105.1 of Hydrogenophaga intermedia. Lineage (GTDB taxonomy): Bacteria > Pseudomonadota > Gammaproteobacteria > Burkholderiales > Burkholderiaceae_C > Hydrogenophaga > Hydrogenophaga intermedia_A. Next base: position 251,360 of record NZ_JAMBNO010000003.1, read on the forward strand.
CCTCTCCCCGACCGGAGCCCGAGCGAGCGGCAGCGCCGGCGGATGCGTCCAGCCGGCGCAAGCTCAGCTACAAGGAACAACGCGAGCTCGACGCCCTGCCCGCGCGCATCGCGGCGCTGGAGGCTGAGCAGGCCGCACTCTCGGCCGAGCTGGGCGACGGCAGCCTCTACGGCACGCAGCCTGCGCGCGCGGCCGAACTGGCCGAGCGGCTGGTGGCGGTGGAGGAGGAATGGCTCGCGGCCCTGGAGCGCCAGGAGACGCTCAGCGCACGCTGACGCCAGGCGTTGTCAGGTGACCTGCGCGACGCGACGCGAATAGGTGCGCCAGAAACCCGCGTCCTGCGTGGTCGCGAAGTTGATGCGCATGAGCGTGCTGGGCGCCCGCGCGGCGTGGAACAGCGCGCCCGGCGCGATCAGGTGACCGTCATCAAGCAAACGCTGCGCGAGTGCATCGGTGTCCACGCCCGTGTCGACCCAGCCGAACAGCCCCATGGGTTCGGCGACGAAACGACAGCCTGCGGCCATCGCGAGCTTGGCGCTGCGCGAGCGCGCCGCATCCAGCCGCACCCGGATGCGCTCGGCGTGGCGGCGCAGCTGGCCGTGTTCGATGCAGTGCGCGAGCGCCTTCTCCAGGAGCGCGGGCGTGGTCAAGGTGCTCAGCAGCTTGGTGTCGAGCAAGGCCTCGACCAGCGCAGGTGGCGCGGCCAGGAAGCCGATGCGCCAGTTGGGCGCAAGGATCTTGGCAAAACCGCCCACGTAGATCGTGCGCTGCAGGCCATCGAGCGCGCTCAGGCGCGTCGCGTGTTCGGGCGCCAGGTGGCTGTAGGTGTCGTCCTCGACGATGTGGAAACCGTGTCGCTGGGCCATCTGCAGCAACCGGTGCGCACTGCCAGGTGACAGGCTGTAGCCGGTGGGGTTGTGTAGCACGCTCACGCTCACGTACAGCTTGGGTCGGTGCGCCTCGGCCAGGCGCTGCATCACGTCAAGGTCAGGCCCTTCGGGGCCGCGGGGCACCGGCAGCACGCGCATGCCCAGCGCGGCCAGGCGCGCGAACTCCACCGCCCAGCCCGGCTCCTCCACCATCACCGGGTCGCCCGGTCGCAGCAGTGTGCGGCTCACGATGTCCAGCGCATGGGTGGCGCCCACGGTGGTGATGATCTGTTCGGGCGACGCATGCACGCTGTGACCAGCCAGCTTCTGTGACAGCACGCGCCGCAGCCCGCTGTCGCCCATGGGCTCGCCGTAGTGCAGCGAGGCGTCGTTCAGCGCTCGGGTACCGACCATGCGGCGCACCGCGGCTGGCATGAACGCTGTTTCCAGCCAGTCCGGCGGAAACACACCCATGCCGGGCTGCGGCTTGTCGCTCACGCGATGAAACATCCCGCGGATGAGCGCGCTCGCGTTGATCGGCCCCGGGCTGGCCGGCGTCGGCGGGCGGCTGTGCGTATCGCTGCGCGGCGCCAGCGGCTCGCGCACGAAGAAGCCTCGCTGCTTGCGTGCGTGCACCAGGCCTTGCGCCAGCAGCAGGTCGTAGGCCGCCACGACGGTGGACGGGCTCACACCGTGCACGCGCGCGCACTCGCGCACCGAGGGCAGGCGCGCGCCGGGCGCCAACAACCGCTGGCGGATTCGCTCGGCGTAACGCTCGGCCAGTTGCTCCGTGAGCGACTGTGTCGCGCTCTTCATCAACATGGGCAGGGACTCGGCTGTATGGGTGGCTCAGACCATACAGCTTCCGATCTGAGCCGGTCAACTGTACTGATCGTGTATTGACCAGCAAGGGTACATTGATCGTCCCGGCACCGCCAGTCCCCCTGTTTCCATGTCTGCCACCGAACTGACCGCCCTGCTGATCTTCTGCACCGCGATGAGCTTCTCGCCGGGGCCCAACACCACGTTGTCCACCGCACTCGCGGCCAACTTCGGTTTGCGGCGCGCGTTGCGCTTCTGCCTCGCGGTGCCCACCGGCTGGACGCTGCTGATGCTAGCCACCGGCCTGGGTGTCGGCGCGCTCATCACCGGCGTTCCCGTGCTGCGTTGGGGCGTCAAGCTCACCGGCGTCGCCTACATGCTGTGGCTGGCCTGGCAACTCGCGGGCGCATCACGCCTGGCGCAGGCCGACCCGTTGCGACTGCAGGTCACTTTCTGGCAGGGCGTGAGCCTGCAGTTCGTCAACATCAAGGCCTGGATGCTGGCGCTCACGCTGAGTGCGGGCTGGGTGGTCAGCAGTGCCGGCGCGCCCGCGGCGAATCCGGGCGAGCGGCTGGCCATCGTCTGTGTGGTGATGGTCTTGTTTGCATTCAGCAGCAACTTTGCCTACGCGCTCATCGGCTCGTTGCTGCGCGATTGGCTCGCCCGCGGGCGGCGCCTGCTGTGGTTCAACCGCGTGCTGGCCGGGGTGCTGGTCGCCACGGCCCTGTGGATGCTCACCGTATGAAAGACGAAACCCGCGGCATGCTGCTGGGTCTGGTGGGGGTGGCTGTCTTCGGCCTCACGCTGCCCATGACGCGCCTGGCCACCGGCAGCGCCGACGCGCCACAACTCTCGCCCTGGTTCGTGACCTGGGCGCGCGCGGCCATCGCCGGCCTGCTCTCCGTCGCCTGGCTGTGGGCCACGCGCGCGCCCTGGCCTCAGCCAGCGCATCGCGGCCCGCTGGCGCTGGCGGCGCTGGGTAACGTGCTCGGATTTCCGCTGCTGCTGGGCTGGGCGCTGCGGCACGTGAGCGCCAGCCACGCGGCGGTGTTCATTGCCCTGCTGCCGCTGGCCACCGCGGCCGTGGCAGCCTGGCTCATGCACCAGCGCGCACGCCTGGGCTTCTGGGTGTTCGCCGTGCTGGGCAGCTTGCTCGTGATGGTCTACAGCCTGCTGCGTGCCCACCAGATGGGTCATGGTTTCGGCCTGACCTGGGCCGATTCGCTGCTCGTGGGCGCCGTGATGGCTGCGGCACTGGGCTACGTGGGCGGCACGCAGGTCACGCCCGCGCTCGGTGCCGAGCGCGTGATCAGCTGGATCTGCGCGCTCGCACTGCCGGTCACGTTGCCCGGTGCGCTGCTCACCTGGCCCGAAGGCCCGGTGCGGACCGGTGCGTGGCTGGCGCTGGGCTATGTTGCCGTGTTCTCCATGTGGGCGGGCTTCTTTGCGTGGTTCCGCGGGCTCGCGCTGGGCGGCGCCTTGCGCGTGAGCCAACTGCAGCTCTTGCAACCCTTCATCGCCATCGGCGTGGCCGTACCGCTGCTGGGGGAAACGCTGGACAAGCTCACCCTGGTGTTCGCGCTGGCCGTGGTGGTCAGCGTGTTCGCCGGCCGCCGCTTTGGCGCCGCGCCACCGCCTGCCGCATCCACAGACACGTTACCCACCCCCGTCAAGGCCACGCCATGAACAAGACATCCTGGACCCTGTCGCGCCGTGCCGAGCGCATGAATCCGTCCGTGCTGCGCGAGATCCTCAAGGTGACCGAGCGGCCTGGCATCATCAGCTTCGCGGGTGGCCTGCCATCGCCCAGAACGTTCCCGGTCAGTGCCTTCGCCGAGGCTTGTGCCGAGGTGTTGCGCCTGGACGCTTCGGCTGCGCTGCAATATGCCGCCAGCGAAGGCCATGCGCCGCTGCGCGAGTGGGTGGCGAGTCAACTGCCCTGGAACGTGGACGCCTCGCAGGTGCTCATCACCACCGGCAGCCAGCAGGGGCTCGACCTGGTCGCCAAGGTGTTGATCGACAGCGGCAGCCGCGTGCTGGTGGAAACGCCCACCTACCTGGGCGCGCTGCAGGCCTTCACGCCGATGGAGCCGCACTTCCAGGGCGTGGCCAGCGACGCCGAGGGCGTGGACCCCGACGACCTGCGGCGCCAGGCGCCGGGTGCGCGCTTCGCCTATCTGTTGCCCAACTTCCAGAACCCCACCGGCCGCACGATGAGCGAGGCCCGCCGCGCCGCCGTGGTGCAAGCCGCGGCCGAAGCCGGTCTGCCCATCGTGGAGGACAACCCCTATGGCGACCTCTGGTTCCACGCGCCGCCGCCGGCGCCGCTGACCGCACGCAACCCCGAGGGCAGCCTCTACCTGGGCTCGTTCTCCAAGGTGCTCGCGCCAGGGCTGCGCCTGGGCTACCTCGTGGCGCCCAAGGCGCTCTACCCCAAGTTGCTGCAAGCCAAGCAGGCGGCCGACCTGCACACCCCCGGTTTCAACCAGCGCCTGGTGAGTCGCGTGCTCGAGGGCAACTTCCTCGAGCGCCACGTGCCCACCATCCGCGCGCTGTACCACGCGCAATGCAACGCCATGCTCGCCGCGCTGCAGCGCGAGATGGCCGGACTGGACGTGCAATGGAACGCGCCCGACGGCGGCATGTTCCTGTGGCTGCGCCTGCCCGAGGGCATGGACGCGGTGGCGCTGCTGCCACACGCGGTGGAGCGCGGCGTGGCTTTCGTGCCTGGCGCACCGTTCTACACCGATCGGCCCGACCCGCGCGCACTGCGCCTGTCCTTCGTCACGGCCAGCGTCGAGCAGATCGATCGCGGCATTGCGGCGCTGGCGCAGACGGTTCGCGAACACCTGCCACGTACCGTCACTGTGGCCGCATGAGCCTTCACCTCTGGGGCCGACTGAGCTCGATCAACGTGCGCAAGGTGGTGCTGTGCGCCCAGTGGCTCGACCTTGAACTGCCGCGCACCGACGCCGGCATGGCCTTCGGCGTCGTTGACACCCCCGCCTACCGCGCCCTCAACCCCAACGGTCTGGTGCCCGTGTTGCAGGACGGCGACTTCACGCTCTGGGAGAGCAATGCCATCGTGCGCTACCTGTGCGCGCGAGAGGGGCGCGGCTACCCCGCGGACCTGCGTCTGCGCGCCGACGCCGAGCGCTGGATGGACTGGCAGCAGACCACGCTCAACCGCGCCAGCGGCCCCGCTTTCGTGCAATGGGTTCGCACGCCCGCCGCGCAGCGCGATCATGCTGCGATCGCCGCATCGGTCAAGGCCACCGAGCCGCTGCTCACCTGGCTCGACCAGCACCTCGCGCAGCGCGCCTTCATGCTCGGCGACGAACCCGGCATGGCCGACTTTCCGATCGCCTGCGAGCTGCACCGCTGGTTCGGCCTGCCGCAAGCGCGCCCCGCGTGGCCTCACCTCCAGCGTTACTTCGACCATTGGCTCGCCCAGCCCTGCGCCCGCGGCGTGCTTGACCTTCCCCTGTCCTGAGTGCTTTCCATGAAAACCCGCCCCTTCGCCCAGGTCGACGTCTTCACGGCCACGCCGTACCGCGGCAATCCGCTCGCGGTGGTGCTCGACGGCTCGGACCTGAGCACCGAGCAGATGCAGCATTTCACCAACTGGACCAACCTGTCGGAGTGCACCTTCTTGCTGCCGCCCAGCGACGAAGCCCGACAGGCAGGCGCCGACTACCGCGTGCGCATCTTCTGCCCCGGGCGCGAGCTCCCCTTCGCCGGCCACCCCACGCTCGGCACGGCCCACACCTGGCTGGCCGCGGGCGGGCGTCCGCAGGGTGAGCATGTGGTGCAGGAGTGTGGTGTGGGCCTGGTGAAGATCCGCCGCGACGGCGCACGCCTCGCGTTCGCCGCACCCCCGCTGCGCCGCTCGGGCCCGCTGGACGACGCCGACCTGACGCTGATCGCACGCGGCCTGGGTGTGACGCGCGACGACATCGTGGCCCACAGCTGGTGCGACAACGGCCCGGGCTGGCGCGGTGTGATGCTGCGCAGCGCCGAACAGGTGCTTGCAATCAAGCCCGACGCCGCCGTGCTCGCGGGTCTGGACGTGGGCGTCGTCGGACCCCGCGGCAAGGTGGGCGTGGTGGGCGCTTCGCACGCCGAGGACATCGCCTTCGAGGTGCGCGCCTTCTTCCCGGGCAACAACGGCCTCGTCGAAGACCCGGTGACCGGCAGCCTCAACGCAGCGCTTGCGCAGTGGCTCATCGGCGCCGGCATGGCGCCCGAGCGCTACGTGGCCGCCCAGGGGACGGCGCTGCAGCGCGCCGGCCGCGTGCACGTGGAGCGCGCGAGCGACGGCACGGTGTGGATCGGTGGCGAGACGGTCACCTGCATCCAGGGCACGGTTCAGCTCTGAAGGACACCCCGATGCATGCCGCCTTCGACCACCTCGTTGTCGCGGCCGCCTCGTTAGACGAAGGGGTGGCCTGGTGCGAACGAACGCTCAAGCGCACGCCGGCCCCGGGCGGCGCGCATGCCCTCTTCGGCACCCACAACCGCCTGCTGCGGCTCGACGGTGCCGAGCGCGCCTACCTCGAAGTGATCGCGATCAACCCCGCCGCGCGGCCCACACGCGCGCATCCGCTCAAGCGCTGGTTCGACTTCGATGACCCCGCCTTGCGCGAGCGGCTGCAGCGCCAGGGCCCGCAGGTCATCCACTGGGTGGCGCGCGTCGACGACATCGAGGCCGCCCGCCGGGCCTGGCTCGCGCTGGGACTCGACCCGGGCCCGGTGCTCACGGCCTCTCGCGACACGCCGCGCGGCCTGCTGCAGTGGCGCATCACCGTGCGCGACGACGGCGCGCGCCTGTTCGATGGCGTGCTCCCCACGCTCATCCAGTGGAGCGGCCCTCACCCCGCGCACACCCTGCCCGAGAGCGGCCTGCGGCTGCAGGGGCTCGGGCTCGCGCACCCGCAGGCCGTGGCCGTGCACACCGCGCTGGCCGCCATCGGCCTGCACGCGCAAGCGGTGGACAACGGCGAACCCGCCATCACACCGCGCCTCTTCGACCGCGAACAGGCACGGGAACTGCGTTGACACCATGAGCGTGACCCTGCCCACCCTCGCCGACATCGAAGACGCCGCCGCCGTGGTCTACCGCGCCTTCGGCCCCACGCCGCAACACCGCTGGGCCTTGCTCAGCGAACGCCTGGGCACCGAGTGCTGGCTCAAGCACGAGAACCACACGCCCGTCGGCGCGTTCAAGATCCGCGGCGGCCTGACCTATTTCGACGCGCTGGCGCGCCGCGGTGCATTGCCACGCGCGGTCATCAGCGCCACGCGCGGCAACCATGGCCAGAGCGTGGCCTGGGCCGCGCGCACGCACGGCGTGCCCTGCACCATCGTTGTGCCGCATGGCAATTCGGTCGAGAAGAATGCCGCCATGCGCAGCCTGGGCGCCGCACTGATCGAGCACGGCGATGAGTTTCAGGTGGCGCGCGAGCACGCGTTTGCACTGGCAGCCGAGCACGGTGCGCACATGGTGCCCAGCTTTCACACCGACCTGCTCCGCGGCGTGGCCACGGCATGGTGGGAGTTCTTTCGCGCTGCGCCGCACCTGGACGTGCTCTACGTGCCGATCGGCCTGGGTTCGGGTGTTTGCTCGGCCATCGCGGCCAAGCTTGCGCTCGGGATGAAGACGCGCATCGTGGGCGTGGTCAGCGCACACGCGACCACCTACGCCGACTCGCTGGCCGCTGGCCGCGTGGTGGAAGCGGCCGTGAGCACCGAACTTGCCGACGGCATGGCCTGCCGTGTGGCCGAAGCAGACGCCCTGGCCATTCTGGCGCGCGAGCTCGACCATGTGGTTCGTGTGAGCGATGCCGAGGTGGCCGAGGCCATGCGCATGCTGTTTGCCGACACCCACAACGTGGCCGAGGGCGCAGGCGCTGCGGGCTTTGCGGCCGCGTGGCAGGAACGCGCTGCGCTGCGCGGACAGGTGGTGGGCACGACCCTGAGCGGCGCCAACGTGGACAGCGCGCGCTTTGCCCGCGTGCTGGCGGGAACCGGGGTGTGAGCGCTTCGCCGAAAGCGCGTGCTGCACCGCAGGGCTGGCGGCCCGGGGCGTTCAGGCGTCGGCGGGAGGCGTGACCAGCCGCGCGACGATTTCGCAGAACTGGTCGACCGCGTCGGTCTTGAACACCACCTCGCGCACGCCGGCGGCCTGCGCCTCGGCCTGCAGTTCGTCGGTGATGTAGCCCGAGGCCACGGCCACGGTGAGTGACGGGTCGGCCGCCAGCGCGGCGCGCGCGACGTCCAGGCCCGACATGCCGGGCATGTTGTAGTCGGTCAGCAGCAGCGCGTAGTGGCCCGGGCGCTCGCGCACGAGGGTCAACGCCTCTTCCTGCAAGCCCACCGCGGTGACTCGGTAACCCCGGCGTTCCAGCAGGCGGCGCACCAGAAAGACGAGCGTGTCGTCGTCGTCGAGATAGAGCACGTGCGGTGCATGGCCGTCGTCGGCCTCGGGTCTGGCGGCGGGGTTGTGTTCCACGCGGGCCATTGTGACGGGTTTGGTGGCGGGTGTGTCCGCGGCGGTGTTGGCGGGAGGAAACAGCAGTGTGACGGTGGTGCCTTCGCCGGGGCGGCTGCACAGGCCGATGTGGCCGCCATGCGCCTCCACGATGCCCAGCACCACCGGCAGGCCCAGACCGGTGCCCTGCCCGACCGGCTTGGTGGTGAAGAAGGGCTCGAACACGCGGTGCAGCACCGCATCGTCCATGCCACAACCTTCATCGATCACGCGCAGGCGCACGGCCGGCAGGCCCGTCTCGGCACAGACCTGCGCCATCTCGGGTGGCAGGCTGGCGTCGTGCGACGCCAGCGTGTCGAGTGCGAAGGTCACGCACCCGCCGCGGCCCTGCATGGCGTGCACGGCGTTGGTACCGAGGTTGACCAGCACCTGCTGCAGCTGGGTCGGGTCGGCGCAGATCTCGGGGACCTTCTCGCCCAGCGACTGCACCAGCTGCAGCTGAGGCGGCAGGGCCGCGCGCAGCAACGCGCAGGATTCGGCCACCACGTCCGCCAGTTGCAGGCGCTGCCGCGCCAGGGGTTGCTGGCGGCTGAAGGCCAGGATCTGGCGCACCAGTTCGCGCCCGCGCCGCGCCGCGGTGCTGATCTCTTCGAGGCTCTCGTGCGCGCGCGCACCCGCGGCGAGATCCTCGCGCGCCAGGTCGGCATTGCCCAGGATGGCGGCAAGGATGTTGTTGAAGTCGTGCGCGACGCCGCCGGCCAGGGTACCCAGTGCCTGCATCTTCTGCGACTGCGCGAGCCGCGCCTCCAGGGCTTTCTGCTCGGCCTGGGCAGTGCGCATCGCGGTGATATCGATGAAGGTCAGCACCACGCTGCGCAGACCACCGTGGGCATCGTTTTCGGGGTAGGCGCTGCACAGGGCCCAGCGCACGCGCGCGCCGCCGTCCGTGGCCATGCCCACGATGGCGCCGCGCACCGGCTGGCCGGTGACGAGCACGCGCTCGAAGGGCAAGTCGTGGCGGCGCAGCGGCTCACCATCCTCGCCCAGCATCTGCCAGTCCACGCGCACCGGCTCGACCAGCAGACTGCTGTCGCGCGACTCTTCCCAGCCGAGCCAGCGCCGCGCTGCGCTGTTCATGCGCCACAGCGTGTGATCGGGGTGGAACACCATCACGCCAGCGTCCAGGTTGTCCAGCAGGTGGCGCAGATCCGTCTCGCGCTGGCGTTCCTCGGCGCGGGCCAGTTCGGCCTCCTGGCGCAGGCGCAAGGTGATCAACCCGTTGAGCACCAGCGCGTTGAAGAGGTAGGCGAAGAAAAAGAAGAACAGCAGCGCGCCGACGGTCTGCTGCAGCGTCCACTGCAATGCCTGCGCCAGCACCACCGAAGCCAGCATGCCGGCGATCTGCGCCATCAGAACCCAGCGCAGGGAGCGCCATTCCATCGACAACGGGCGCGGCGCGCGGCGGCGCACGTCGCGCAGCATGCCCCCCAGCAACAGCACGTTCGAGCCCACCCAGACCAGTTGACGCCCGGCCACGCTGTCCACGACCAGCAGGAAGAACAGGTAGGCCGCACAGGACCCTGCCAGCAGCGCGCCCACGACCTGCAGCGCTCGCGCCAGCGGCAGACCGGTGTGCGCGCGAAGACCGATCCACAGCAGCGCGAACGTGAGGGTGAACAACACGTTGCCCAGCGGCAGGGCGATCCACGCCGCCATCCAGGGGCGCGCCGCCACGGCGATCAGGCCGAGCAGGTGAGCCAGGCAGGCAAGCGCCCACCAGCCCGCCGCATCGTTGCGCGTCACGCGCCGGTACTGGGTGGCAAAGGCCAGCGCGACGACGATGTCCAGCCCGACCCACAAGGCCAGCAAGGTCTGCAGCGTCTGCAGTTCGAAAGACATGGACAGGAATACCGGTGTTGGGCTGTCGGGAGATCGGGCAACGGCACTTCCGCAGAACACCGCTTGGCGATTGCAACACGCCGGCCGCGGTGCAGCACGCGAAAAAAGAGGGGCAAAACCGGCGCTAACCGCCTGCAGCGGCGGCCAACACCCTTTCGCGCAGGTGACAGTCCGGCCACTGCCCAGTCGCTGCCGGGACAAAAGCCGCGCCGATGCGCCACCGAGAATGCCCCGCATGGGAACGCTCTACCTCGTGCGGCATGGCCAGGCCTCTTTCGGCACCGATGACTACGACCGGCTCAGCGAGCTCGGTCAGCGGCAAGCCGTGCGCCTGGGCCAACACTGGGCCGAGCGAGGTCTGCGGTTCGACGCTGCGATCACGGGCACGCTCAAACGCCACGCGCAGACCTTCGAGGGCATCGCCGAGGGCGCGGGCATGGCGCTGCAGCCGCTGGCCTGGCCCGGCCTCAACGAATACGACGCCGAGGCCGTGATCCGCAGCATCCACCCGCAGCCGCTACAGAAGCCCGACACGCCCGAGGCCTACCGCCACCACTTCCGCCTGTTGCGCGACGGGCTGACACAGTGGATGGCCGGCACCGTGAGCCCGCAGGGCATGCCCAGCTACGACGACTTCGTGCGTGGCATCACCGGCGCGCTCGACCACGTGCGGGCGCAACATCATGGCCAGAACGTGCTCATCGTCTCCAGCGGCGGGCCGATCGCCACCGCGGTGGGCCACGTCCTCGGGCTCAGCCCCGAGGCCACCATCGAGCTGAACCTGCGCATCCGCAACTGCGCGGTGACGGAGTTCCAGTTCACGCCCAAGCGGCACAGCCTGCTCACGTACAACACGCTGCCGCACCTGGATCACCCCGACTACCGGGACTGGATCACCTACGCCTGAGGCGCCGCCCGGCGAGCCGCGCGGCGGCGTCAGCGCAGGGTGTCTGCCGGCAGGTGATCGATCTCGCTCAGCAGCTGCGCCAGCGCGCGCCCCGCGGCGTCGAGCAGCGCTGCGCCGTTGTCCGCCGTGGCCGCCGCGGCGTTGCCGACCGCACCGCTGGCATTGAGATCCTGGGTCTGCCAGGCAAAGCGCGCGCTGCGCCCGTTGCCCAGCAGCTCGAACTGCGCCGCGCGCTGCTCGCTGCTGGAGCGAAAGTGCTGCGCCAGCGCCATGCGCACGCGCTCCGGGCGCAAGGCAAGCATGAGCGAGGTTTCGATCTCGCCCCCGTGGATGCCGAAGCGGTGCTCTTGCGCCGCAAAGCGCGCGTTGATGTCTTCGCCATCCGGTCCGCGCAGCGGCCACTGGAACCAGCTCGTGCTGAACGCCAGCAGGCCGCGACGCGCGCGCAGATCGCGCGCCACCGGGTCCAGCAGGCCCGTCTGCCCGCCGTGCGTGTTGAACAGCACCAGCTTCTTCACGCCGGCGTCGGCCACACATTCACCCAGTTCGGTCCACAGGCGGATCAGCGTCTCGGCCTTGAGCGTGAGCGTGCCCGCAAACGCCGTGTGCTCGGGCGAGAAGCCCACCACCTGCGGCGGCAGGAACAGCACCGGCAGGTCGGCCGCCAGGTGCGGCAGCGCCGCGTCGATGACACCGCGCGCAATGTCGGCATCCACCGACAGCGGCAGGTGCGGGCCGTGTTGCTCGACGGCGGCCACCGGCAGCACGGCGATGGTGCGCGCGCCGTCGAGTGCGGCGAAGTCGGTGGTGGTGAGGTCGCTCCAGAAGCGCGAGGGCAGGGCTTGCGGCATCGCGCGATCTTAGGGCCTGCGGCGCCCGGTCAGCGGCCGTCGTAGAGCCAGCGCCGCGACCACGGGAGCTCCGCCGCCACACGCCCCGAGGGCCGGCACAGCACCTGGTACAGCGCGATCTCATCGTGCTCGAACGCCCATGCGCAGCCGGCAAGATAGACGCGCCAGATGCGCCAGGTCCTCTCGTCGACCATGGAGCGCAGCGCGTGCGCACTGGCCTCGAAGCGCTCGCTCCAGGCGCTGCAGGTGCGTGCGTAGTGGCGGCGCAGGTTCTCGATGTCGAAGGCCTCCAGCCCGCCCTCCTGCATGGTGCGCAACACGGTCCCGATGTGCGGCAACTCGCCGCGCGGAAACACGTAACGCTCGATGAAGCTGCCGCCGCCGTGCTTCGTCTCGCCGTCGTGGGCGTCGGTGCTGGTGATGCCGTGGTTCATGGCCCAGCCTTCGGGCCGAAGCAGCCGACGGATCTGCTGGAAGTAAGGCACCAGGTTGTCCAGCCCCACGTGCTCGAACATGCCCACGCTGGTGACGCGGTCGAACGGCTCGTCGCGCACGTCGCGGTAATCCTGCAGGCGGATCTCGATGCGGTCCTGCAGGCCGGCCTGCCTCACGCGCTCGGTGGCCAGTTCGTGCTGGTTCTTCGACAACGTGATGCCCACGCAACGCGCACCGAAGCTGCTGGCCGCGCGCAGCACCAACGCACCCCAGCCGCAGCCGATGTCGAGCAGGCGCTGGCCGGGTTGCAGTCGGATCTTGCGCAGGATGTGGTCGATCTTGGCCAGCTGTGCCTGCTCCAGCGTCTCGTCACCGTTCTCGAAGTACGCGCAGGAATAGACCATGTTCTCGTCGAGCCAGCTGCGGTAGAACGCGTTGGACACGTCGTAGTGGTACTGGATCGCCTCGGCATCGACCTCGCGCGTGTGCACGAAGCTGCGCTTGATGCGCCCGATGAGGCCGTTCTCGGGCTGCGCGTGATCGGCCAGGCCATGCGCGGCAGCCACCACGTCGGCCAGTGCACCCTCGACGTCGATCAAGCCTTCCACGTAGGCGCGGCCCAGGGTGTCGAGGTTGGGGTCGATCAGCAGCGGCAGGCCGCTCGCGTCCTTCACGCGGATGGTGACCGCGGGGCGCTCGAAATGCCCGAGATCCAGCGGCGTGCCGCCGTCGCGCCAGTACAGACGGATCGGCAGGTTGACTTTGTCCTTCATGCGCCGCGCCCAGGGCATCAGCGCCACTTCCACGATCGCTCCCATGCGGCATCCCTCCGATGGTGGTGGTCAGGTGTTGAACGGCCAGACCCGGGTTGTACCGAAAAAATGTCGAGCGGGGAAAGTCCCCGGGGGTGGCGAGCCCGCGCAGGCGTGGCCGTCGCCCCCGCTTGGCGGCCGACAGCCGCGCGCCGCGGCCCGGAACTCGGATGAGCCGGTGCCGTCATACCCCGGCGGCCCCGTGGGGCCGACAATCCCCGTGCCATGAACCCATCTTCGCTGGCCGCCCGCGTGCGGCAAACCCTGTTGCGTCAAGTTCTGCGTCTGTTGCTGCCGGCGGGCCTGGCAGCCTGCGCGCTGCCGTCGCTGGCGCAAGGCCTGGGCGCGCTCACGGCGGGTGCGCCGGCGCCCGGCGGTGTGTTCCAGTCGCCCCAGACCCGCGCCGAGCTCGTCGCACACGCCCCCGAGGGCGTGCGCCCGGGCCAGCCGTTGTGGGTGGGCCTGCGCCTGGAGCATGCGCCTGAGTGGCACACCTACTGGAAGAACGCGGGCGACTCGGGCCTGCCCACCGAACTGCGCTGGACATTGCCGGAGGGCGTGAGCGCGGGCGAGATCGCCTGGCCCACGCCGCGCAAGTTCCCGATCGGCACCTTGGCGAACTACGGCTACGACGGCACCGTGATCCTGCCGGTCCCGTTGCAGGTGAGTGACAACTTCCGCGGTGACACGCTCCCCGTCAAGCTCGACGCCGCCTGGCTGGTGTGCAAGAAGGAGTGCATTCCCGAGGAAGCGAGCTTTGCGCTCGACCTGCCGGTGAACGGCACCAGCGCCGGCCATGCCCCGCTGTTCGCGGCCATGCAGGCCGCCCTGCCGCGCGAGCAACCCCCCGGGGCCAGCCAGCTGCAGCCCGAAGAGGGCTTTTTGCGCGTGGCGCTGGACGGCCTGCCCGCCGCCTGGCGCGGCCGCTCGCTGGAGTTCTTTCCCGAGCTTACCGGCGTGATCGAGCCCGGCGCGGCGTGGACCCAGGCTTGGGAGGACGGGCGCTGGAGCGCACGCATCCCGCTCTCACCGCACCGCTTCGAAGCGCCCGCCCAGATGGCGCTGGTGGTGGCGCCGGCCCAGCCCGCGGGTTCGGGCGCGGGCGAGGCCGGCGTGCGGCTGCAGGTACCGGTGCAGGGCACCTGGCCTGCGGCCGCCCCGCTGCCGGCGGCCGTGCCCGATGCGCTGCAGGCCGCGCTGGACGCCAACGCGGCGCGCGCCGGTGCCAGCGCGCCCACATCGACAACCTCCCTCACCCTTGGCGCCGCCCTGCTGGGCGCGCTCATCGGCGGCCTCATCCTCAACCTCATGCCCTGCGTGTTCCCGGTGCTGGCCATCAAGGTGATGGCCTTCGCGCAACACGCCGACGACCGCCGCGCGCACCGCCGCGCCGGCCTGGCCTACACCGCGGGCGTGGTGCTGTCCTTCATGGCGCTGGGCGCGCTGTTGCTGGGCTTGCGCGCCGCGGGCGAGCAGCTCGGCTGGGGTTTCCAGTTGCAGAGCCCGGCCGTGGTGGCGGCGCTGGCGGTGCTGTTCACCGTCATCGGCCTCAATCTGGCCGGCCTGTTCGAGTTCGGCCAGCTCGCGCCGGGCCGGCTGGCCGGCCTGCAGCTGCGCCACCCCACGGCCGACGCCTTCCTCACCGGCGTGCTGGCCACCGCCGTCGCCTCGCCCTGCACCGCACCCTTCATGGGCGCCTCGCTGGGCTTGGCGGTGGCGCTGCCCACCACGCAGGCGCTGGCGGTGTTCGCCGTGCTTGGCCTGGGCATGGCCCTGCCCTATCTGGTCGCCAGCTGGGTGCCGGCGGTCGCGCGCGCGCTGCCGCGCCCGGGGCCGTGGATGCTGCGCTTCAAGCAGTTCATGGCCTTCCCCATGTTTGCCACCGTGGTCTGGCTGCTGTGGGTGCTTGGCCAGCAAAGCGGCATCGACGGCGCGGCCGCGCTGCTGATGCTGCTGGTGGTGCTGGCACTCGCGATCTGGGCGCTGGGCCTGGCGGGCAAAGCCCGCGTGGTGCTGGGCGGGGCCTCGCTCGCAGCGCTGCTGGCACTGGCCATCGGCATCGGACCGAACGTGGTGCAACTGCAGGCCGCCGACGCGGCCACCGCACCCGCACCCACGGCGGTGGCGGGTGTGGCCTGGGAGCCCTGGAGCCCGCAGCGCCAGGCCGAGCTCACCGCCCAGGGCCGCACCGTGTTCGTGGACTTCACCGCCGCCTGGTGCGTGACCTGCCAGTACAACAAACGCACCACGCTCGCCGACGAGCGCGTGCTGGCCGACGTGGCCGAGGGCCAGGTGGCCCTGCTGCGCGCCGACTGGACGCGCCGCGACCCGGCCGTGACGCAGGCGCTCGCCGCGCTCGGCCGCAACGGCGTGCCGGTGTACGCGATTTACCGCAACGGGCAGCCCGTCACGGTGCTGTCCGAGGTGCTCAGCGTCGACGAGGTGCGCACCGCGCTGGCGCAGCCCTGAATCCATTGCGCCGTTACTTTCCACCCAACCAGGAGATCCCGCCATGAAACGCCGTCCCCTGCTCGCCCTGAGCGCGCTTGCGCCGCTCACCGCCTTTCTGCCCGCCGCGCACGCGGCCGCCGTGGGCCAGGCTGCGCCTGACTTCACGTTGATGGACACCGCCGGCAAGCCGGTCAAGCTGTCCGACTTCCGCGGCAAGCAC
The DNA here is from genome assembly GCF_023715105.1 of Hydrogenophaga intermedia. Lineage (GTDB taxonomy): Bacteria > Pseudomonadota > Gammaproteobacteria > Burkholderiales > Burkholderiaceae_C > Hydrogenophaga > Hydrogenophaga intermedia_A. The sequence continues at coordinate 267,116 of NZ_JAMBNO010000003.1, forward strand.
GTGGTGCTGGAGTGGAACAACCCGGGCTGTCCGTTCGTGCGCAAGCACTACCAGGGCAACATGCAGGCGCTGCAGAAGGATGCGGCCAGCAAGGGCATCGTGTGGCTGGCCATCAACTCCACCGAGGACGCCAGCGCCGACTACCTGACGCCGCCCCAGATGGCGCGCTGGATGAGCGAGCAGAAGGCTGCCGCGACGGCCACACTGATGGACGAGGACGGCCAGGTCGGCCGCGCCTTCGCCGCGCGCGTGACGCCGCACATGTACATCGTCGACCCACAAGGCAAGCTGGTCTATGCCGGCGGCATCGACAGCATCGCTTCGGCACGCGTGGACGACATTCCCAAGGCCACGCCCTACATCCGCAATGCCATGGCCGAGATCGCCGCTGGCAAGCCGCTGTCCGTCAGCACCAGCCGGCCTTACGGCTGCACGATCAAGTACAAGAGCGGCGCCGCATAGACAAGCCCGTCCCCGCGGCGCTGCGCGCAGGGCGCAGACATAATCGGCCGGACCATACCCCCGGCCCCCATCCACGCCCATGCCCTTTGCCCCTTTGCAGAACGACAGCTTCCTGCGCGCCTGCCTGCGCCAGTCCACCGACCACACGCCCGTGTGGCTCATGCGGCAAGCAGGCCGCTACCTGCCCGAGTACCGCGCCACGCGCGCCAAGGCAGGCAGCTTCATGGGCCTGGCCACCAACGTGGACTACGCGACCGAGGTCACGCTGCAGCCGCTGGAGCGCTACCCGCTGGATGCGGCCATCCTGTTCTCCGACATCCTCACCGTGCCCGACGCCATGGGCCTGGGCTTGTCGTTCGCGATGGGCGAAGGCCCGAAGTTCGAGAAGACCGTGCGCACCGAGGCCGATGTCGCCGCACTTGCGGCGCCCGACTTGAACAAGTTGCGCTACGTGTTCGATGCGGTCACCTCGATCCGCCGCGCGTTGAACGGCCGCGTGCCCCTGATCGGCTTTTCGGGCAGCCCCTGGACGCTGGCCTGCTACATGGTCGAGGGCGGCGGTTCTGACGACTACCGCCACGTCAAGACGCTCATGTACGCGCGGCCCGACCTCATGCACCGTGTGCTCGCCATCAACGCCGACGCGGTGGCCGCCTACCTGAACGCGCAGATCGAGGCCGGCGCGCAGGCCGTGATGGTGTTCGACAGCTGGGGCGGCGTGCTCGCCGACGGCGCCTTTCAGGCCTTCAGCCTGGCCTACACGCAGCGCGTGCTCGCCCAGCTCAAGCGCGAACACGCGGGCGTTGTCATCCCGCGCATCGTGTTCACCAAGGGTGGCGGCTTGTGGCTGGACGAGATGAAACCGCTCGACTGCGAGGTGCTGGGGCTGGACTGGACCGTCTCGCTCGCCCGCGCCCGCGCGCTGGTGGGCGAGGGCCCCGGCGCCAAGGCATTGCAGGGCAACATCGACCCGAACGTGCTGTTCGCGCCGCCCGCGGCCATCGAGGCCGAGGTGATCAAGGTGATCGAGAGCTTCGGCCGCCCGCACAGCGGCGCCGGCACCGGGCCCACGCACATCTTCAACCTGGGCCACGGCATCAGCCAGCACACACCGCCCGAGCACGTGACGGCGCTGGTCGACGCGGTGCATTCGCATTCGCGGCGCATGCGCCAGACGGTCTGATTTCTCCCCCATGCGGTGCTGCGAAATCCGCAGCACCGCGGCGCTGTCATGCGGCCGTCATACACGCGCCCTAGCACAAAATCAATCCGAAAAATCGCTTGACAGTTGCCAGTTATGCACAAAATTTGTGCTGCGGTGCGCCATGTCCCAACACACGCCTGCGATACCGGCACCAAGGGGATCTGCATACGTAAGCCATTGATTTAAAACAGCTTTGTGCATTGCCTGTTTTCTGGGCAATTTAAGCAAAGTGTTGATTTTCAAGGGCCACAGCGCCGGGGAATACACCTATCAACAAAGTTATCCACAGTTCCGTTGGATATGTTCTTCCGGCCTTTGACATCAAGCACTTAGGCGTGTTTTCGCCGACGAACGTGAGGAACCTGCCATAAGCACCTGTTACTGGCCCGCCGTGGTGGTGGCCACCCCGGCGCACAGCGGGGTGGGCGAGGCGCTGAGCTACCGCAGCGAGCGGCCGCTCCCCGCCGGTGCGCTGGTGCGCGTGCCCCTGGGCGCGCGCGAGGTGCTGGGCATTGTCTGGCGTTGCGACGACGCACCACCCGAAGGCCTGGCGCCCGACCAGGCACGCGACGTGGCGCAGGTGCTCGACGCCCTGCCGCCCCTGGACCAGGGATGGCGCGAGCTGGTGAGCTTTGCGGCGCGCTACTACCAGCGCAGCCTGGGCGAGGTGGCGCTGGCCGCACTGCCACCGCCGTTGCGCGACCTGAGCCCCGAACAACTGGCACGCCGCCTCAAGCGCCCGGCGCGGGCCGTGGCCGCCGAGACCTTGGGCGACAGCGAGCGAACCCTGAGTGCCGAGCAGGCCGCGGCGTTGGCCGAGATCGATGCCGCCGACACCCCGGCGCTGTTGTTCGGCACCACTGGCAGCGGCAAGACCGAGGTCTACCTGCAGGCCTGCGCGCACGCCCTGGCCAGCGACGCCGCGGCCCAGGTGCTGGTGCTGGTCCCGGAGATCAACCTCACGCCACAGCTTGAAGAGCGCTTTCGCGCGCGCTTTGCCGCCGCCCACGGTGGCGACGCGGTGGTGAGCCTGCACAGCGGCATGACACCGCCGCAGCGCCTGGCCGGCTGGATCGCGGCGCACACCGGCCGCGCGCGCATCGTGCTGGGCACGCGGCTGGCGGTGTTCGCCAGCCTGCCGGGCTTGAAGCTCATCGTCGTCGACGAGGAGCACGACCCGAGCTACAAGAGCCAGGATGGTGCGCGCTACTCGGCGCGCGACCTCGCGATTTACCGCGCGAAAGTCGCCGGTGCGCGGGTCGTGCTCGGTTCGGCCACGCCCTCGCTGGAGAGCTGGCACGCCAGCGAGCAGGGCCGCTACCGGCGTCTGGCCATGCCCTCTCGCATCGGCGGCGGCGCGCTGCCGCGCCTGCGCCTGGTGGACATGAACCACCAGCCCAAGGGCGCGCTGATCGCCCCGCCGCTGCTGGCCGCGCTGCAGGAACGGGTGACGCGCGGCGAGCAAAGCCTGGTGCTCATCAACCGCCGCGGCTACGCGCCGGTGCTGGCTTGCCACGCCTGCGGCTGGAAGAGCGGCTGCCCGCACTGCAGCGCCTACCGCGTGTTCCACAAGCTCGACCGCACGCTGCGCTGCCACCACTGCGGCTTCACGCAGCGCGTGCCACGCGCCTGCCCCGACTGCGGCAACCTCGACATCGAGCCCATCGGCCGCGGCACCGAGCAGGTGGAAGAACAACTGGCCGGCCTGCTGGCCGATGCGCGCCGCCCCGACGGCGGGCCCGCGCGCGTGGCGCGCATGGACGCCGACACCACCAAGGCCAAGGGCAGCCTGGAAGCGCAACTGGCCGCCCTGCACGCGGGCGACGTCGATGTGCTGGTGGGCACGCAGATGATCGCCAAGGGGCACGACTTTCGCCGCATCACGCTGGTGGCCGCGATCAACGCCGATGCCGCGCTGTTCGCGAGCGACCACCGCGCGCCCGAGCGGCTGTTCGCGCTGCTGCTGCAGGCCGCCGGCCGCGCCGGGCGCGACGCCGTGCACGCCGACAGCAGCGAGCTGTGGGTGCAGACCTGGCACCCCGAACACAAGCTGTTCACGCACCTTCGTGCCCACGATTACCCCGGCTTCGCCAGCGCCGAACTGGCCGACCGACAGGCCGCGGCGATGCCGCCGTTTGCGCACCAGGCGCTGTTGCGTGCCGACGCGCGCACGCAGGAGGCCGCACAGGGATTCCTCAAGGCCGCAGCGCGCGCCGCGCGGGCATTGCCCGAGTTGGCGGCGGTGACGCTCTACCCCGCGGTGCCGCTGACCATCCAGCGCGTGGCCAACGTGGAACGCGCGCAACTGCTGATCGAGAGCGATTCGCGCGCCGCGCTGCAGCGTTTCCTGTCGGCCTGGCAACCGCTGCTGCTGCAATCGCGCAGCGCACCCGAGGCGCGCGGCCTGATCCGCTTCGCCGTGGACGTCGACCCGCTCACCGTGTGAGGTTCAGGCCTGCACGGTGAGCGCGCCGCACAAGGTCTCGACCGTCACCGCGACGTCGCGGATCTTGAACGGCTGCAACAGCAGTCGGCGGATGCCCAGTGGCTTGAGGCGCTGCACCACCTGCGCGTCGGCGCTGGCGGCCATCACGGCCACCGGGACGTCCGTGCGCGTGACGAACTCACCGCGCCGCAGGCGCTCGATCAGGTCGAGCGCGACGTCGCCTTCGGCCAGCGAGACGAGCCACAGGTCGAACGCTTGCGACTGCAGCATCTGCAGGCCCACAGCCACCGTCGCGGCCTGGTGGACCTGGGCCAGATCGAGGTCACGGCACACGCCCGAGACGGTGCTGCGCACGAGCCGGTCGGGCTCGACGATCAGCAAGCGCGGCGCGGTGGCCTGCACGCTGAGGACCGTCATGCCACGAGCTCCTTGCGCACCATCTCTTCGACCACCAGGTCGCGCAGCGAACCCAGGATGGACAGGCCGATGGGGTCGATCTCGCGCGGGCGACGATCCATGAGACACAGCGCGCCCACCGCGGGGCCGTAGGGCAGGCGCAGGATCGCCCCGGCATAGAAGCGGATCCAGGGCGGCCCGCTGACCAACGGGTTGTCGCGAAAGCGCTCGTCCTTGAGCGCGTCAGGCACCACGAGAAATCGCCGCTCGAGGATGGTGTGCCCGCAGAACGACACGTCGCGCGAGGTCTCGCAGGCATCGAGGCCGAAATTGGACTTGAACCATTGCCGATCGCGGTCCACGAGCGAGATGGTGGCAATCGGCACCTCGAACTCGCTCATGGCAAAACGCGTGATGCGATCGAACCGCTCCTCGGGCGGTGTGTCGAGGATGAGCAGTTCACGCAAGGCCTGCAGACGGGCCTCTTCGTCCGGGGGGATGGGGGCAGGGATCATCGTGTCTTGGGCGTTGCGCGCATGGGGCCTCTCGGCATCACGTCCTTCATATCGGCACGCAGCGCGCAAAGCTGAAGCCTGCGAGCGTGAAAAAGCCCCCGGGGCGCAGGGCCGCGGGGGCTTCATGTCAACCGGCCGTCAATCAGGCGAGGTCGAAGCGGTCCAGGTTCATCACCTTGTTCCACGCGGCCACGAAGTCCTTCACGAACTTCTTGCCGTTGTCGTTCTGCGCGTACACCTCGGCGATGGCGCGCAGCTGCGAGTTCGAGCCGAAGGCCAGGTCGACACGCGAGGCCGTCCACTTCACCGCGCCGCTCTTGCGGTCACGCCCTTCGTAGGTGTTGTCGCCGGTGGGTTTCCACTGGGTCGACATGTCCACGAGATTGACGAAGAAGTCGTTGGTGAGCTGGCCCGGGCGCTGCGTGAACACGCCGGCCTTGGAACCACCCACGTTGGCGCCGAGCACGCGCAGGCCACCGACCAGCACCGTCATCTCGGGCGCGCTCAGCGTGAGCAGCTGCGCCTTGTCGATCAGCATCTCCTCGGGCGAGACGCTGTAGGCCTTCTGGCGGTAGTTGCGGAAACCGTCGGCCACCGGTTCGAGCACGCCGAACGATTCCACATCGGTCTGCTCTTGCGAGGCGTCCATGCGGCCGGGCGCAAACGGCACCTCGATGCTGTGGCCGGCGGCCTTGGCGGCGGCCTCCACACCGGCGCAGCCGGCCAGCACGATCAGGTCGGCCATCGAGATCTTCTTGCCGCCCGAGGCGCCCTTGTTGAAGTCGGCCTGGATGCCTTCCAGCGCCTTGAGCACCTTGGCCAGTTGCGCCGGCTGGTTGGCTTCCCAGTCCTTCTGCGGGGCCAGGCGGATGCGTGCACCGTTGGCACCACCGCGGCGGTCGGAACCTCGGTAGGTGGAGGCCGAGGCCCAGGCGGTGGACACCAGCTCGGCCACCGACAGGCCCGAGGCCAGCACCTTGGCCTTGAGCGCCGCGACGTCCTTGGCGTCGACCAGCGGGTGGTTGACGGCGGGGATCGGGTCCTGCCAGATCAGGTCTTCCTTCGGCACCTCGGGGCCCAGGTACAGGCTCTTGGGGCCCATGTCGCGGTGCGTGAGCTTGAACCAGGCGCGGGCGTACGCGTCGGCGAATTCCTCGGGGTTGTTGAGGAAGTGGCGCGCGATCTTCTCGTAGGCCGGATCGAACTTGAGCGACAGGTCGGCCGTGGTCATCGAGGGTGGGTGCTTCTTGCTCGGGTCGTGCGCGTCGGGGATCATGTCCTCGGGCGCCACGTTCTTGGCGCGCCACTGGATGGCACCAGCCGCGGTGGTCATCTGCTCGAAGTCGTACTTGAACAGCACCTTCAGGTAGCCCATGTCCCACTTGGTGGGGTTGGGTTTCCAGGCACCCTCGAAGCCGCTGGTGGTGGTGTCACCGCCCTTGCCGCTGCCGTGCTTGTTGATCCAGCCGAAGCCCATCTCTTCGATCGGCGCGCCTTCGGGCTCGGGGCCCACCAGGTTCGCGGGGCCGGCGCCGTGCATCTTGCCGAAGGTGTGGCCGCCGGCCACCAGGGCCACGGTCTCGTAGTCGTTCATGGCCATGCGCGCGAAGGTCTCGCGCACGTCGCGGCCAGAGGCCACCGGGTCGGGCTTGCCGTCCGGGCCCTGCGGGTTCACGTAGATCAGGCCCATCTGCACCGCGGCCAGCGGGTTCTCGAGGTTGCGATCACCGCTGTAGCGGCTGTTGGGCTTGTCGCTGGTGGCCAGCCACTCCTTTTCTGCGCCCCAGTAGATGTCTTCCTCGGGCGCCCAGATGTCGGCACGGCCACCACCGAAACCGAAGGTCTTGAAGCCCATGGTTTCCATGGCCACGTTGCCGCACAGGATGAACAGGTCGGCCCAGGAGATGGCGTTGCCGTACTTCTGCTTGATCGGCCACAGCAGGCGGCGGCCCTTGTCGAGGTTGCCGTTGTCGGGCCAGCTGTTGAGTGGCGCGAAACGCTGGTTGCCGGTGTTGGCACCGCCGCGGCCATCGGCCGTGCGGTAGGTGCCGGCCGCGTGCCAGGCCAGGCGGATGAACAGGCCGCCGTAGTGGCCGTAGTCGGCGGGCCACCAGTCCTGGCTCTGCGTCATCAGGTCGGCCAGGTCTTTCTTCAGGGCCTTGTAGTCCAGCTTCTTGAAGGCCTCGGCGTAATTGAAGTCCGGGTCCATCGGGTTGGACACCGGCTGGTGCTGGTGCAGGATGGACAGGTTGAGCTGGTTGGGCCACCAGTCGGCGTTGGACTGGGCGCCGTGCGTGGCGCGGGCACCCCCGGCGGCGTGGAATGGACACTTGGCTTCTGACATGGCGGTCTCCTTCTTGGGGCTGAGGTGTGTGAGCGAGGTCGCATGCGCGGCGCAGCACCCCACCCGGGGTGGGGGCTGGCAACGGGCACCCATGGTGCATCGACTTCAGGCGACCCGACAGACTCTAGAGACCGCAGGGCGATTCGTCCATGCAACAGTTCGGATTGTCTTGATAGGCATCAACTATTGTTGATGTCTGGGCGCCATCGGAGCGCGCCATCAAGTCAGCAGCGTGACGGCGCCCGAGAAGGTGAGGAACGCGGCCGCCGTGGACACCAGGATGATGCGCGCGATGCGCCCGTTGTCGGCGCCGAAACGCTCGGCCAGCAGCGAGACGTTGCTGGCGCTGGGCAAGGCCGCGACCAGCACCATCACCGTGAGCGCCTGGCTGGAGAGCCCCAGGCCGAGCTGCATCGCCACCAGCCCCGCGCCCAGCACCAGCAACGGGTGCGCGAAGAGCTTGATCGCCGCCACCGGCAGGTAGTCGGCCAGCGGCATCGGGTGGTTGGCCGTCATCTGCGCGCGCGCCAGCACCGCGCCGATGGTGAACAGCGCGACCGGCGAGGCTGCATCGGCCAGCAGCCACACGGTCTTCTCCACCGGTTCGGGCAGGCGGAACGCCCACGCCGAAGCCACACCCCCGAGCACGATGGCCCATGGCATGGGGTTGGTGAGCACGCCCTTGAGCGCCTTGCGCGCGGCATCGAACACGGCCGATCGGCCGTTGCCTTCAGCCTCATCGAGGCGCGAGAGGGCGATGCACAGGGAGGTGGTGACCAGCATGTCCACCACCATGGTGAGGATCACCGTGCCCGCGGCCGACGCGCCCAGCAGCGCCACGATCAGCGGCACGCCCATGAAGCCCGAGTTGGGAAACGCCGCCACCAGCGCGCCGAAGGACGCGTCGTTCCAGCGGATGCGCGCATTGAGCGTGAGCGCGATCGTCACGCCCGCGATCACCAGCCCGCACACCAGGTACAGCCCGGCCACACGCATGTCCAGCAGCTGCGTGATCGGCGTGGTGGAGCCGAAGCGAAACAGCATGCACGGCAAGGCGAAGAACAGCACGAAGCCGTTGAGCCCGGGAATCGCCTCCAGCGGCAGCATGCGCCGGCGCGCCGCCACGTAACCGGCGAGCACGAGCGCGAAGAACGGAAAGGTGACGAGCAGGACCTGCAGCACGGGCGGGATTGTGTCAGGCCGCGGCACGTGCCCCTCGGCCCATGACCCCCGGGCGACACCCCCCTCGCTATGATCCCCCGCTTTGCCCCGTTGCCTTGCCCATGTCCGCCGGTCTGAACCTTGCCCAGCTTGAAGCCGTGAACCACCTGGGCGGGCCCTGCCTGGTGCTGGCCGGGGCGGGTTCGGGCAAGACGCGCGTGATCACGCACAAGATTGCGCGCCTCATCCAGGCCGGGCTGGCCGCCGACCGCATCGCGGCCATCACCTTCACCAACAAGGCCGCGGCCGAGATGCGCGAACGCGCCGGCCAGCTGGTGGGGCGCGACGCGAAGAAGGTGCTGATCTGCACCTTCCACGCGCTGGGCGTGCGCCTGCTGCGCGAGGACGGCGAAGCGCTGGGCCTGAAGAAGCAGTTCAGCATCCTCGACACCGACGACATCACCAGCCTGCTCAAGGATTGCGGCACCACCACCGACGCCGCCACCGCGCGCCAGTGGCAGTGGGCCATCAGTGCCTGGAAGAGCGCGGGGCTCAACGCCGCCGCCGCGCTGGCGCAGGCGCGCGACGAGAGCGAGCGAACCACCGCGCTCATCATGCAGCGCTACGAAGAGCGGCTGGTGGCCTATCAGGCGGTGGATTTCGACGACCTGATTGCGCTGCCGCTGAAGCTGCTGAGCGAGCACGAGGCGGTGCGCGCCAAGTGGCAGCAGAAGATGGGCCACGTGCTGGTGGACGAATACCAGGACACCAACGCCACGCAGTACGAGTTGCTCAAGCTGCTGGTGGGCGAACGCGCGCGCTTCACCGCCGTGGGCGACGACGACCAGTCCATCTACGGCTGGCGCGGCGCCACGCTGGACAACCTCAAGCGCCTGCCGCAGGACTTTCCGCAGCTCAAGGTCATCAAGCTGGAGCAGAACTACCGCTCCACCAGCGCCATCCTGCGCGCGGCCAACAACGTCATCGGCCCCAACCCCAAGCTTTTTCCCAAGACGCTGTGGAGCGAGCTCGGTGAGGGCGAGCCGGTGCGCGTGGTGGACGCCGACAGCGAGGAGCACGAGGCCGAGCGCGCGGTGCTGCGCATCCAGGGCCTGCGCGCGAACTCGCAGCACAAGGAGTGGCGCGACTTTGCGGTGCTCTACCGCGCCAACCACCAGGCCAAGGCCTTCGAGCAGGCGCTGCGCCGCGCACAGATTCCCTACAAGGTTTCGGGCGGCCAGAGCTTTTTCGACAAGGCCGAGATCCGCGACCTGTGCGCCTGGCTGCGCCTGATCACCAACAACAACGACGATCCGGCCTTCCTGCGCGCGGCCACCACGCCCAAGCGTGGCATCGGCCACACCACGCTGCAGCAGCTCGGCGCGTTTGCCACGCAGTACAAACTGAGCCTGTTCGCGGCCCTGTTCTCGCACTCGCTGCCGAGCGCGGTGTCGGGCCGCGCGATTGCCACACTGCACGAGTTCGGCCGCCAGGTGAACGACCTCGAATACCGCGCGCGCCACACCGTGGGCCACGAGGCCGCGCGCGCCTTCCTCACCGAATGGCTCAAGGACATCGGCTACGAGCAGCACTTGTTCGACAGCGAGGACAACGACAAGGTGGCCGCCGCGCGCTGGGGCAACGTGCAGGAGTTCTGCGACTGGATCGCGGGCCGCTGCGGCGGACGGATCGACGACGCCACCGGCCCGCTGATCGAGAGCGAGCGCAAGAGTTTGCTGGAGGTGGTGCAGACGATCGCGCTGATCTCCACGCTTTCCGAGCGCGAGCAGGACCAGAACGTGGTGACGCTGTCGACGCTGCACGCATCGAAAGGCCTGGAGTGGCCGCACGTGGTGCTGGCCGGCGTGAACGAGGGCTTGCTGCCGTTCAAGATCGACGACGAAGAGGCCGGCGGCGAGGCGCAGCAGGTGCGCATCCAGGAGGAGCGGCGGCTGATGTACGTGGGCATCACGCGCGCGCAGCGCACGCTGGCGGTGAGCTGGCTCAAGCGCCGCAAGAAGGGCCGCGAGAGCGTGCCGGGCGCGCCGAGCCGCTTCATCGTCGAGATGGCGCTCGACCAGGCCACGGTGAAGGAAGACCCGCGCGAGAAGCTCAAGGCCTTGCGCGCCGAGTTCGCCAAACGCGCGCAGGACGGCGCGGATGCGCAGAAAGCACAGGCATGAGGCCGCGGACATGAAGGCGCTGCGCTCCTTGCCCCTGGCGCTTGCGCTGCTCGCCTTGCCGCAGGCGCAGGCGCAGACTCCGGCGCCGGGCGCAGGCCTGCCCGCGGGCTGCACGGTGCGCGAGCACGTGCCGCCAGCCGAGTTGGGCGGTGAGTGGCAGGTTCACTTGCGCGAGCCCGGCAGCCCGCCCGAGCGCCTGCGTGAACAAGGCCAGCTGCGCCTGGAGCGGCACCCCGAATACACCGACGGTGTGCGCGGCCCGCTGGTGCTTGGCACCGGTGGGCAGATGCGGCGCTCGCAAGTCTCGGGCGACGTCACGGACGGTGAATTCCACCTCGACGAATCCGAGGACGGCCGCGAGATATCGGCCGTCTGGAGCGGCCAGGCGCTGCAGTGCGCCGGCCAACTTGTCATCCACGGCACCCGTCGCCCGGCCGAAGGCGTCGGTGCGCCCGACCCCGAACTGGCGTTCCGGCTCACGCGCGTGCCCGGCTGGCGCTGAGCGCGGCGCGCGCGCCCACGGCGCTCAAGGGTCGAGCTGCTTCGCACGCTCGGGCGGGATCTCCATCGCCTTCTGCACGTCCTGCTGCAGCTGCTGCTGGGTGCGCTTCGCGTTCTCCAGCTCCTGCTGCTTCACGGCCGCACCGGTGGCGGCGCTGCCCACCGCCTCGGCACCGCAGGCTGCCAGCGCGAGCGCCACGCCCGACAAGGCAAGACTCAATGCAGGACGGATCGTCTTCATGAGGGGCTCCTCCATCGCGGTGTCCACCGCTCGGCCGCGTGCTGCAGCCCCGCGCCCAGCGCGATGGCCAGGGCCCAGGCCAGACCGGTGAACGCGAGCGCCGGCCCGAATCCCGACAGCCCCATGGCATGCCACAGGCCGCTGACCAGAATGATCACCGCAAAGTGGCCGACAAACACGCCGTACGACACATCGGCCAGGAAGTGCATCACACGCTGCGCCCACCGCGCAAGGCCGGCCGATGCGGGCCAGCGCAGGTGCGCCGCACCGTACAGGGCCAGCGCGGTGGCCAGCGCCAGCATCGGGCGCGCCCTCGGCGCGAACAACCAGTCGGCCAGCAGCACAGCCGCGGTCAGCACGAAGCAGACGCGTGCGCGCGGCTGCCCTACGGCCCACGCCGCCAGCGCCCCCAGCCCATAGGCCGACAGAAAGTAGATTGCCCACACGTCGAGCGCCGGCATGCGGCTGAACACCACGATGGAGGCCACCGTGGCCCCCGCCACCAGCACCGGCGCCCAGGTTTCCGCCAGCGGGCGGCCCGCCGCACCGAAGGCCCAGGCCAGCAGGGCGAACAGCGCGAACAACTGGAAGTCGATCGCCACGTACCAGACGCCGGCCGACAGCGCCGGCACGCCCAGCACGTCCTGCAGGAAGAACAGGTGCGCGAGCGCCGTGCCCACGGACGGCAGCGGCGAGAGCCAGTCGGCGTGCGCCAGCCAGCGCCCGACCAGCGCGGTGGCCAGCACCACCAGCAACAAGGCCAGCCACAGGGGCGGCGCCAGGCGCAGGAAGCGCTGCGCGATCGGCAACCAGGGGGCCAATGACGCCCGCCCGCGGTGCCGATCCAGCGATTGCGCGGTGAGGAAGCCGCCGATGACGAGGAACGGCTGCACCGCCAGCCGCCCGTGCTGCGACAGGAACTCGACCAACGCGGGCCACGCGGCCGCGAGCGCATCGCTCATCGGCGCGTACAGCACGAGGTGATGCAGCACGATGAGCTGCGAAGCCACCGCCTTGGTGGCGTCGATCAGGGGCGAACGGTTCACGGTGCGTGCCCCCGCCGACGGCCGTTCAGATCACGCCTTGCGCCAGCATCGCGTCGGCGACCTTGACGAAACCCGCGATGTTGGCGCCGTCCACATAGCTCACCCGCCCCTGCCCTCGCTGACCATGCTGCACGCAAGCCGCGTGGATGCCTTGCATGATCTGAAGCAGGCGCGCGTCGACTTCCTCGCGCGGCCAGGACAGGCGCAACGCGTTCTGGCTCATCTCGAGACCGGAGGTGGCCACACCACCCGCGTTGCTGGCTTTGCCAGGCGCGAACAGCACCCCGGCCTCTTCGAAGGCCCGCGCCGCGTCGATCGTCGAGGGCATGTTGGCGCCTTCGGCCACGCAGCGCACGCCATTGCGGATCAGCGTGGCCGCGTCCTGCGCGTCCAGCTCGTTCTGCGTCGCGCACGGCAGCGCGACATCGACCGGCACATGCCAGGGGCGCTTGCCGGCTTCGAAGTGCGCTCCCGTGCGCGCCGCGTAGTCGCTCACGCGGCCGAAGTGGTGGTTCTTCACGTCCATCAGGATGGCCAGCTTCTCGGGCGTGAAGCCGTCCTCGTCGACGATGGTGCCGCTGGAGTCGGACACGGTGACCACCTTCGCGCCCAGGGCCATGGCCTTCTCGACCGCGTACTGCGCGACATTGCCCGAACCCGACACCGACACGCGCAGGCCCTCGAACGCCATGCCGCGCGTCTTGAGCATTTCTTCAGCGAAATAGACCGTGCCGTAGCCTGTGGCCTCGGGGCGGATCAGCGAGCCGCCGAAACTCAGGCCCTTGCCCGTGAAGACACAGTCGGCCCGGTTGCTGAGCTTCTTGACCATGCCGGCCATGAAGCCCACCTCGCGCCCGCCCACGCCGATATCGCCCGCGGGCACATCGGTGTCGGCGCCCACGTGGCGGAACAGCTCTCCCGCGAACGCCTGGCAGAAGCGCATCACCTCGCCCGGGCTGCGGCCCTTGGGGTCGAAGTCCGCCCCGCCCTTGCCGCCGCCCATGGGCAGCGTGGTCAGCGCGTTCTTGAAGGTCTGCTCGAACGCCAGGAACTTCAGCACCGAGAGGTTGACGGAGGGATGGAAGCGGATGCCGCCTTTGTAAGGCCCGATCGCCATGCTGTGCTGGATGCGGTAGCCACGGTTGACGTGCACCACGCCATGGTCGTCGACCCACGACACCCGGAACATGACCACGCGCTCGGGCTCGACCAGCCGGTCCAGCAGGCTGTGCTCCGCGTACTTCGGGTGCGACTCGATGAAAGGCCACAGGCTCTCCATCACCTCGGTGACGGCCTGCAGGAACTCCGGCTGCCCCGGGTTGCGCCCGGCGACGTATTCAAGAAACTGGTGCGCGCTGGCGTACTTCAAAGCGATCCCCAAAACAGTGCAAAACCCGCCATTTTGCACGCCCGACGCACCAAACTGATTCATCTGCAAACACCGCTCTGCCGGGCATGCCGCCGCCGCTATGCCGGGTACCAACAGAACACGTCAGCCCCTGACTCTTGGGCAGGTTTTGCATCGATAACCGGCCGATGTCGGCTTACGCCCGAGAGTCCGATTCATCTGACACCATTGGAGCAACCAGCGCACGGAGCTTGTTGATCGCATCGGATGCGACATGCGGCAGGGAGGTGAAGACGACCTTCCTGCCGCCATCCAAGCTCCAGGGGCTCAAGTGTTCGGCCTGTGGGCTCGATGGCCGGGCGGGGTCCACCGGGTAGGCCAGCACGCCCCATGACAACCTGCTGGCTGCAGAAACGAACCGACCGAGGTAAGCAGCCATTTGGTATAGATCCTCGCGTTGCGGACCATTCGGCGCGCTAGCAGACGGATGCAGCGACTTGTACTTTGCGTCCACCACCCCATGAACCTGCCCTCCGGCATGGAGGATCGCGTCCGGAATCAGCGTGCCCAACCCCTGACCCGTGACGTCGCTAAGGAGCATCTTCCTGGTAGCGGCCTTCTCCCGGGTGCCGTGAGTCACGGTCAGCGGCCCGGCGGCCCTCCGCAGTACGCTGAGCACGTACATCTCCCACAACTCGGCTACGTCAAGCAGAACACCCCTGGTCTCGCCACTGGCGTCAATGTCGGCTGCAAGCCCTCTGCGGTTCGCAATCTGCCGAGACAGTTCCGCAATCGGCGCAAAGCCGGCCGTGATCGGCGTGTAGCGAATCCGATCGAGTTCGGCCTTCGTCGGCACGCGCGGGCGCGCACCAGTGACGGCCATCAGATTCGGGATCAGTTCCTTCGCGCGTGCGGGCATCCACTGCTCGTCTGGTACGCCAAGCCAGCGACGCAGAACTCCGTAGGCGGCCACGATGGCGTCGGACGCAGCGTGGTCCAGCGATCGCTCGGAGCGTATGGAAACGACTTGGCCGCCGCCTGCAGCGATCAACCGAAGAGACGCCGGGACATCGAGCCGGCCTCGAATCGTCGGCCCCCACGTGGCGACATCCCGGCGCAGTGCTGGAAGCCCGTGTCGTGCTGCCTCGATAAACCCGTGAGTCCACACGGACGCCAGGAGCTGGGCGATGAAGGACTCGTCCTCCCGCGGCTTTCCTGGTGCGTCGGTCACAACGACCGACGTCGCCTCGAAGAGCCAGTTCCGCAGAGTTGCCAGGCCAAAGCGCGGCTCGATGGTCAGGCTGTGCCCCTCAAAGGAGAGCGATCCAACGTATCGGCCGGCCCACCACGTGCCATCCCAGGCGCAGTAGACAACCGGCTCGTCCTCGTCACGCTCACCGGAAATCGGGACCACGTGATCCGTCGCGCGTGCGTTGATCGCGAGTCGGCGCAGCCAGGCAGCCTCTGCAGCAGTCGGCTGCGGCGCGAGCGGCGAACAGTCGCGCGCGACGAGTCTCACTCGGCCACCGTGGGCTTGAGGAGAACCTTTGACAACCGGTCAAGCTCCGCATTACGGGCAGCCGCATCCAGCCCTGCAAGGTACTGCTCCAGCAACGGGCGAATTGACAGGCTCCACACCTGCACCACCGGCTCAAGGGCTTCGCCCTTCTTGTTCCAGAGGTAGTTCTGCTTGCGCATCGGCCGCGGGCCGAGGAAGTTGCACAAGAACACGATCACGTCGAGCAAATAGGTGTGCCCGATTTCGTACTGGGCGCCAAGCAGCGGGCTGCCGTGGATCTCCCTGTTCAACGCTGCTGCTGCTGCGGCCAGTTTGCGGAAGTCCGGTTCGATGCGATCCCAGTCCAGGCCCGAACTCAGGCCCCTCCACTTAGCCTCGGCCGCACCGATCAGAGCCTCTGCGTCGAACGGGCACAGCATCCAAAGGAAGCGGCGGCGCAGCGCGAAGTCGATCTGCTCGACGGACTGGTCGATCAGATTCATGGTGCCGATCACGAAGAGATCGTCCGGGATGCGCAGCCTCATCGCAGCCCCATCTCCGTCGCGGGCTGGAAGCTCAATGGTCTCGTTGCGGTCTTCAAGCAACGAGAAGCATTCGCCAAGCATCCGGCTCAGGTCTGTCCGATTCATCTCGTCAAGGATCAGGACGTGGGGCAGCCGCTGCGCGCGAGGCTTCTTCTCGATGTCCTCGATGAGCCGGGGCAAGTATCCCGCCCGGTACTCGGTGCCCCCGCTGTTGGAAATGTGAAGCGCCCGGATGAAGTCCTCGTAGCTGTACGCTGGGTGCAGCTGCAATCGGTGGACGTTATCCTGGATGGCCGTATCAATGTCGGACTGAGACTGGAAGTACCGAGCAGGCCCCATCTGACTCAAGGCTGCAGATCGAATGATGCGCTCCGCCAGCTTCTTGGCGCGATAAGTCTTGCCAGTGCCCGGAGGCCCGAAAAGAACGATTTGCTTCTTGTGCTGGATGACCTCCAGCGGCGCCCCCTCCGATGCGCCCTCGCTGTCGTCGTACCACGCCTCACGGAGCGGGGACCAGTAGAAGTCAAGTGGCTGGTTCGGCACCAGCTTTTCGAGCTCACTCCTGATGGCGAAGATCGCGCGATCTTCGTCCTCCGATTCGGTGCTACCCAGCCCGGAGAATGCCTTGATGATTCTCCGCTTGTGGCTGCTGCTCGCGATTCGCTCGAAATGGTCCGGAAACAGCAGGTACAGCAGCATGTGCCGCAACTGCTTGGACTCGGCATCCTCGATGGCGTCGACGAATTCCTGAAAGAGCCAAGGGTCTGCCGCAACCTCTGCCTGCCGGTCCGGGGGTAACTTCTTCCATGCAATGACGAGATCGATCAGGAACGCAATTTCGAATGGTCGACGGGTGTTGTAGCCCTGCCCACCGCTGCCGATGCCGTTCGAGAAGGCACGGGATACCAGATGGGTCTCGGGCAGGCTGTCGCCGGCCCAGCCGAGAACTTCGTTGACGACCTGTCGCTTGCGCGCGCCACCCACGTTGGACGGGAACAGGAAGTAGACACACAGGATCTCCGCGGCCAAGCGAATCACCTCCTGCCCGGCTTTGCCGACTTGGTCCTTGAACTTGACGATGAAGGATCGATCGCCCTCATCTGGGGTAGCGACGAATGCTCTATGGATTTGCTCCAGAACGTCCGAGCGCCAGACGAATGAACCTTCGAATAGCAGAGAGCCGTCACGCAGGAGGCAGTTAGCGCGGAACGCCTCCACCACCGAGTAGATCTTGTCGGTATTGTGTTCCGTGTGACGGGCCATGGATTTCGCGCTCCTCTCTGTGACGCTTTGGAATCGGCCTGTGCGCCGATCTTCGCAGGTTGTGAGCATTGACCTCGGACTTGCCGATTCGCCGGCTCACTGGTCGACACAGTACCTTACTTGCCCGATTGCGCTTTTCTCGCCACAGCGCGAGAGCACCAAGGAAAGCAACTCCACGGGCTGTTCTCAGTCATGGCCAGGCTCTACGTGCGGGAGGTCCACCTCCTCAAGTCCGTGCGCACCCGCAAGGACAACGACAAGGAACTGGCGCACCTGCCGCGCGTGTTCGGGCACATGCCCATCGAGCTGATAGCGCCGATGCACATCCGCTAGTACCTCGACATTCGCGGCCAGGCAGCCAAAGTGGGCGCGAACCGCGAGAAGGCGCTCTTCTCCCACATCTTCAACAAGGCCGTAAGCGTCGCCTCAACACCCTCTTGACGAGGATGACAGCGGATAGTCAAACGTCCAGGACGTGGCGCAGCAGGGCGAAGCCGACGCGCCAATGGGTGCCATCGCCGGGGTCGATGGTGGCGGTGCG
>NZ_JAMBNO010000040.1 GCF_023715105.1 Hydrogenophaga intermedia
ACCGAAATGCTCGGTCACGTTGCCGAAACGACCGGTCACGATGAACCGAAAATGGACTTGGTCACGATAGGCCGAAATCCTCGGTCACGATGCCGAAATCACCGGTCACGTTGGTCCGAAATACCCACGCGACAACGGTGTCGGGTTCGACATGGCCCAGGCACCCAAACTCTTCGGCCTCTTCCAGCGCTTGCATGGGGATGCAAGCGTTCCGGGGTTGGGTATCGGGTTGGCGATCTGCGCAAGGATCGTCGAGCGGCATGCCGGCCGAATCTGGGCTGATTCGCAGCCCGGCGCTGGGGCTACTTTCTGGATCAAGTTACCCAACCCTCGGTGACTGGCAACAGCTGCCGCCGCATCCAGCTTCGGGATTTACGAAGCATTCCTTCGATTAAGTTCGCTTCCTTCTGCCCAATTGTTACGGGAGACTTCAGGCGTTGCGTCTGAAGGAGAGTCAATGCGCACTCCACTGGCGCTACCCTGCGCCACCTGGTCACCGACGGCAAGGCAGCCCTTCACCAGGCGACAGAAAGCGCCTTCTTGATCGCCAGCTTGAGCTCAACTTGCTTCGCGCATCCTCATTGGAGATCAATCGTGAAGATCATTGTTTGGGGCGTGTTCGCCCTGATTGCTGTGTCGTGGACATCTGGCGCTGCGCTGCTCGCACAGCTCGCCCAGTGGTCCGCCCACGCTCTGGCGGGCGTTGGCGGTGTCTCCACGGGCGCCATTGCGGCGATCGCCGTTCCGCCGTGGCTGGCCCCCTGGATCGATACCGCCACCTGGACGGCATGGCAGCACGCGCTCGGCGCGGCACTGTCCAGCCTCTCCGCACTTCTGCCCAGCCTGGGCGACGTGGCTGGATGGCTCATCCCGCTCATCTGGATCGCCTGGGGGGTCGGACTGATCGTACTGCTGGGGCTGACTCTGACAGGCATCTGGATGATCCGCCGAGTCAAGTCAACCACCTCGATCAGGCCGCAATCGGTCTGAAAGCCTTCGAGCTTTGGCCTTTCGATCAACGCATATGGAGATCAATCGTGCGCAACTATCCCCGCAACAGTCCCTTGGCAGCTGGACGCGTGCTGGCGCTCATGCTGATAGCCGATGGCAACGTGTGCGCTTCGGAGATCCAGGTGCTCAAGCAGCTAAACGCCGAAGGACGACTGGGTCTGCCTCCAGGCGGACTCGACGTCGTCCTGCGCGATCTGTGCGAGGACCTCATGATGGGCGGCCAGTGCACCGGCTCTTTGCTGGCAAGCCTTGACGCCGAGGCACTGCGCAGCCTGATGGAGGAGGTGTCCAACCCGCAGTTGCGCGATGAGGTGATGTCGCTGGCTCAGGCCGCAGCGAGTGCCGATCAGCACTTCGCGGACGCCGAAGCGTTTGTGCTGGGCGCGGCCTGCCGGTACTGGTCGGTATCGCCGTCGCGCCTTCAACCCGCCACCGGCGGCGCGGCTTGACCTTTCCAGCTCAGGCCTCGTTGGCCTGCGCCAGCTTGCGAGCCAGGGGATGGTGCAGGCCACGGCGCGATCGGATGGCGTAGATGTCCTCGCGCACGTCCTCGCATTGAGCAAGCAGCCGCATGCCACGAAGCAGTAGCAAATCGCGCGCACCCAGGCGACTGACCGGGAACACCCCC
The DNA here is from genome assembly GCF_023715105.1 of Hydrogenophaga intermedia. Classification (GTDB taxonomy): domain Bacteria; phylum Pseudomonadota; class Gammaproteobacteria; order Burkholderiales; family Burkholderiaceae_C; genus Hydrogenophaga; species Hydrogenophaga intermedia_A. Next base: position 1,640 of record NZ_JAMBNO010000040.1, read on the forward strand.
AGGCCCTGTGCGGCAAAAACCGCCATCAGGGCGCTGTCCTCGAACTCGCCGGCAATGCGAGGACGCAATCCCTGCTGATCGAACCAACGATCCAGCGCGGAGCGCAAGACAGCATGACCGGTAGGCAGCAATACCGGCAACTGCGCCAGACATGCAGGGAAATCCTTGGTCGCGCCCCGCCCGACAAGCGCGCTCGGGCCGTACCAGTCCACAGGGGATGACGCAAGCCGTTCGCTGGCGAGCCGCAAATTGGGGTTGTGGGGCGCGGCCTGTCCCGCCAGCACCACGTCCAGGTGGTGCAGGGCCAGCTCGGACTGCAGCTGCTCGAATTCGCCCTCGTGAATGACGAGCCGCAGGTTTGGCGTCGCCAGCACTGGGCCCAGCAGGGCATGGGCGGCGAGCTTGGAGATGCCATCCGACAAGCCCACAGCCAGTCGCACCGCCTTGTGGCTGGCGGCCTCCTTCACTTCGCCTGGCAGGGCGTGGCCGATCCGGAAGATCTCCTCGGCGCGCGCGAAAGCGGTCTCGCCCGCCTCCGTGAGCACAAAGCCCCGGCCCTGCGGCTTGAGGAGCTGGTACCCAAGGGACTTCTCCAACTCCTTGACCTGCGCACTGATGGTCTGGACAGCCATATCCAGGCGTTCTGCGGCGCGGGTGAATCCGCCTTCCTTGGCCACGACCCAGAAGTAGTGCAGGTGGCGGTAGTTGAGTGTCATTGCACGCCTTGGTATTCATTGGTTCGGAAAAACCGAACCTGGCGTCACTTTAACTGCGCTTGGGCAGATCGCGTTGACCACCGACCATCGGTGCATCTGTTCAACACCGGGCACCCGACATGGATTCCACTTTCTGGCTGCTGTTGATCCTTGCATTCACCATGGCTTCTGTCGCGTGGCACGCACACCGCATCGGCAACGAGCGTCGAGATGTAGCGGCGCTGGGCGTGATTGCCGGAATGCTCGGACTGGGCTCAGGACTCGCGGCCATCCTCTGAGCGCAAGCGGTCCTGACAAGCCACCACCACAGACCTCCAACTGAGCCACATCAACATGGAACTCCTTACAACCCTCTGGCTGGGCATGCCAGTCTGGATCTGGTTCAGCTTCATTGCCGTCGTGCTGGCCGTCCTCGCCTTCGATCTCGGCGTGATGCATCGCGAGGCGCACGAGATCGGTGTACGCGAGAGCCTGAATATGTCGGCGCTCTATATCGGTCTGGGGTTGGCCTGGGCTGCGGTCGTCTACTGGATCTACCTCACTTACTCGGGCAGCAGCTCGATCGACCCGCAGATCGCTGCAGCCGCAACCCCGAGCGAGCGGGCCTGGACCGCAGTCCAGTTGTACGTCACTGGCTACTTGGTCGAGAAGACTCTGGCGCTGGACAACGTCTTCATCATCTCGATGATCTTCACGTACTTCGCCGTGCCGCGCGAGTACCAGCACCGGGTGCTCTTCTGGGGCATCCTGGGCGTCATCGTGCTGCGCGCGATCATGATCGGCCTGGGCGCGGCGCTGGTGATGGAGTTCGCTTGGGTAATGTACCTCTTCGCAGCGATCCTGATTGCCACGGGCATCAAGATGCTGGTGATGATGGACAGCAAGCCCGACATCTCGAACAACCCGGTGCTCAAGTTTCTGCGCAAGCACCTGCGGGTCACCGAGACGCTGCATGGTCAGGCGTTCCTGGTGCGCCAGCCCGACCCGAAGACCGGCAAGGCCGTGCTCTGGGTCACGCCGCTCTTCCTGTGTCTGGTGCTGGTCGAGATCGCTGACCTGGTGTTCGCAATCGACTCGGTCCCTGCCATCTTCGCGATCACCCCGGACGCCTTCATCGTCTACACCAGCAACATCTTCGCGATCCTGGGCTTGCGTGCGCTGTACTTCGCGTTGGCGGCTGTCGTACACCGCTTCCACTACCTGAAGTACGCGTTGGCCCTGGTCCTGATCTTCATCGGTGCCAAGATTTTCCTGGGCGACTGGCTGTTCGGCGGTAAGGTCCCTGCAGCGCTGAGCTTGTCGGTAACGGCGGGTCTGCTCGCGGGGGGCATCCTGTTCTCGCTGTGGAAGACCCACGATCGAAAACAAACTGCCATGCGGTAATGGTGAGCGTGATGCGGCGAGACACCCACTCGGAGTGATCTCGCATCACGCTTCGATCACGAGGTTCACGCTCGTGTCTGAGTCAGAGGCGCCAACATGACCCGACCCTGTTGCTCAAGGCTTGATCGATGTCGGCCCCATATGGTCCATCATCATCTGCATCATCGATTGCATCATCTCCATTCGCTTTTCCATCATCTGCTGGCGAGTAGCCATGTCCATGGGCGTTCCGGCAGGACCCATCTGCCCCATCGATGCCATCGCTCCCATGTTGGACATGCCACCCATACCGGGCATACCTCCTCCATGCCCGCCAGGGCCCATACCTTGCATCAGCGCCATGCCCTCCCGCATGAGTTTCATGTGCTCATCCATCAGCGCCTGACGCTCCTGCGGCGTTGTGGCACGCGACATCCGCTCGTGCATTTCGCGCATGGACTTCATGTGTGCATCCATCGTCGCCATGCGATCTTTGGGCGGCGCAGTGATGGTGGCGCCCGGTGGATGGTGGGCAGAGTGGTCGGCACCGCCGGCAACCGGTGGGTTCTGCGCGCAGGCGGTCAGTGTGATGGCCAGCGCACTGGCGATTGCGATCGAACGAAACAGGCTCATGATGAAACTCCTTTGAAAACTGGAACGGCAAACCGTCAATGCGGTTGTGTATGGCACCTTGGCACCCGGCCCAAGCGGCGGTTGACCAAAGCTGATGCCGAGGTCACGCGCAGTGCCTCCAGGCACGGGTGTTGACTTTGTGCGGGGCTAGCGCGTCAGCCGCAGGAACGCAATGGTCAAAGATGGGCCGGAAGACGGTGGATGCGCCGGCCAGTGCCTGCGAGGTTCATTCCGCCAGATTGCGATTGCTGGCCATGAGACATCCGCAGCTTGCAGAATCAACGTGGTAACCGTCGTATCAACAAGGCCCTTTTTGGTCTGCGCTTGGGCAACGACGCTGCGCTCCATCTCGCAAAAGTCTTCGCATGCGGCCAATGCATGGTCCGCAGCGGGCGACTGGCTTGCGCTGGTGGTCCCCTGCGCCGCTCCCGCCACCAGGTGATGCACCGCTCCATGGGCCAACTCACCAGGGGAACTCACCAGACACGCGTTGGCCCAGCTGGTCAAGACGGCCGATAGCCACACGAGCAACATCACCGACGCGATGCGGCGGGGTCGATGACGTCCAATGAGATGGTGCATGACAGAGCGGGCAACTGTTGCAAGTGATCCACCTGTTTCATGCTACTCACAACCGTGTTCAGGGAGTTGACCCACGTCAACAGAAGCCACCGTAAGCGTCAACGGAGACCACCTGGAGTCCCGGCGACGCCTATTTTCTTCAGCGACCCGATCGCAATCGCAACGCGTTTGCAATCACCGACGCCGAGCTCAGGCTCATGGCCAGCGCCGCAATCAGGGGCGAGAGCAGCCAACCGGTCACGGGGTACAGCACGCCGGCGGCCACCGGAACACCGAGCGCGTTGTAGAGGAACGCAAACAGCAGGTTCTGCTTCATGTTGGACACGGTGTCCTGCGATAGCGTGCGTGCCACCGCGATGCCCCGCAGATCGCCTTTGACCAGCGTGACTTGGGCGCTGTTCATGGCTACATCGGTGCCGGTGCCCATGGCGATGCCCACGTCGGCCTTGGCCAGCGCCGGTGCGTCGTTGATGCCGTCGCCCGCCATCGCCACCACGCGGCCCTCGGCCTGCAGGCGTTCGACCAGTTGCAGCTTGTCTGCGGGTTTGACTTCGCCGTGCACCTCGTCGATGCCCAGTTGTTCGCCGACCGCGCGTGCGGTGGTGAGGCCGTCACCCGTGGCCATGACGATGCGCAGGCCGGCGGACCGCAGCTGCGACAGCGCCTCCGGTGTCGATGCCTTGACCGGGTCCGACACGGCCAGCAGCCCGAACAGCCGCCCATCCACCGCTAGGTGCATCACGCTGGCCCCGCGCGAGCGCCATGCCTCTGCCACCAGGGCCAGCTCGCCAATCGACACGCCCACCTGCTCCATCAAGGCGGCGTTGCCCAATGCCAGTCGACGACCCGCGACGACCCCGCGCACGCCGATCCCGGAGCCTGATTCGAACGCTTCGGGCTTGTCCAGCGTGAGTCTACGATCGCGTGCGGCCCCCACGATGGCGTCGGCCAGGGGATGCTCGCTGCCCTGGTCCAGGCTGGCTGCGAGTCGCAGCACCTCGTCGGCATCGACGCCCTCGACGCCGATGGCCTGATCGAAGGCCGGCTTGCCCTCGGTCAGGGTGCCGGTCTTGTCGATGATCAGCGTGTCCACCTTGCGCAGGTTCTCGATGGCCGCGGCATCGCGGAACAACACGCCGCGCGTTGCCGCTTTGCCCGAGGCGACCATGATCGACATGGGCGTGGCCAGCCCCAACGCGCAAGGGCAGGCAATGATCAGCACGGCCACCGCGTTGATGAGCCCGAAAACCCAGCGCGGTTCCGGCCCGAACAAGCCCCAGACCAGCAGCGTGGCCAGCGCGATCAGCACCACCGTCACCACGAAGTAGCCCGCGACCACATCGGCCATGCGCTGCATCGGCGCTCGCGAGCGCTGGGCCTGCGCCACCATCTGCACGATTTGCGACAGCATGGTCGCCGCCCCCACCCGCTCGGCACGGATGATGAATGCTCCGCTGGTGTTGAGCGTCGCGCCAATGACCTTGTCCCCAGGGCGCTTGGTCACGGGCATCGGCTCGCCGGTCAGCATGGACTCGTCAACCGCACTGCTGCCCTCGACCACCACGCCGTCCACCGGCACCTTCTCGCCCGGCCGCACGCGCAGCCGATCGCCCACGTGGACATGGGCCAGCGGCACGTCTTCTTCCACCCCATCGTCGCGAATGCGGCGTGCGGTCCTGGGCGCCAGGCCCAGCAGCGACTTGATGGCCTCTGACGTCTGCGAACGCGCCCTGAGCTCCAGCACCTGGCCCAGCAAGGTGAGCGAAATGATCACCGCAGCCGCCTCGAAGTAGACCGCCACGCGCCCCATCGACACGAACGAATCCGGAAAGACGCCGGGCGCTACTGTGGCGATCACGCTGTAGACGAAGGCGGCGCCGGTGCCCAGGCCGATGAGCGTCCACATGTTCGGACTGCGGTTGACCACCGACGTCCACCCGCGTTCGAAGAAGGGCCAGCCCGCCCAGAGCACGATGGGCACACTGAGCACGAGTTCGATCCAGCTCTGCGTGGCCATGTCGAACCAGTTCAGACGATGACCGAACATGGCGAGCACGAAGACCGCCGCCGTCATCGGGAGCGACCACCAGAAGCGACGCTCGAAGTCGCGCAGTTCAGCGTTGTCGTCCCCCTCCAGTTCGGGTATCAGCGGCTCGAGCGACATGCCGCAGATCGGGCAACTGCCCGGAGCGTTGCGGCGAATCTCCGGGTGCATCGGGCAGGTATACACCGTGGCATCGGTCGCAGAAGCTGGGGCCTGCTGCGGTTGCACGGCGGGCGGCTGCTGCTTCGGATGGTGATGGTGCTGTTGATGATCGTGACTGTGATCGTGATCGTGCGAATGTTCGGCAGGCCCATTCATGGATATTCCCTCCGTGGAAGCAGCGTGGGGTACATCCCCACGGTGGCAGGTTGGCCGCCAGACAATGTACTGCTCAGTGCGTGCCGTGGTGCACGCGCACGCCCCGCATCCAAGCCATCAGATCGATGTGACCCGTGCCAGCGGCGGCGTGCTCGCTGTCTTTGGCGGCGCCTTTCTTCAGCGTCGGCCGGTGCCGCGGCTGGTGCTTGTCCAGACTGTGCTGTGACAGCGTGTCCAGGATGGCGCAATGCGGATGATCGTCGCCCTGGCAGGCCTGCACCAACTCCGACAGGCCGGCCATCATCTGCTCGATCTCGCGCCGTTTTTCGTCGAGGCTGGCGAGGTGGCGTTCGGCCACAGTCTTGACTTCGCGGCTGGAACGCTGGGAGTCACTCCACAGGCCGATGAGCTCTGCGATCTGGGGGATCGAGAAGCCCAGGTGGCGCGAACACCCGATGAAGCGAAGCAGCGAAACCTCGCGTTCACTGTAGAGGCGGTAGCCCGATTCGTTGCGATCAGCCTCGGGCAGCAGGCCAATGAGTTCGTAGTGGCGAATCATCTTGGGCGATACGCCCGCGGCCGCCGCCGCCTGGCCGATGTTCATGAGCGTGGTCATGGGGATCTCCGGAAAACGCATTACGGGGTGAAGCTTGAAGCTTCACCCCGTGGGAAGGTCAAGTGCCGGCCCGCGCCGGGCCGACCGGCGGACAGGCAGCGGGCGGGTAGCCCGATTCCGTCAGCGCCTCGACCAGCGCCGCGCGGTCTTCGCGGCTGCTGACCTGCACCTTGCAGCTGGCGATGTCGACCGAGACCTCGCACGCGGGGTCGACCAGCTTGACGGCTCGGATTCGGTCTTCGTAGGAATACATGAACTACCTCCAGGTAGTCCAAGTTTTTAGCCGCACCCCCAGATTCTGGGGATCTGAGATCAGCTCTACGAGTCGAAAATCCGATCGCGCTCGGCCATCTGCAGCGCGATCCCCTCGCGCTCTTTGGGGTCGACCTGGGCCTCATCGGCGAAGTCGACCCATCTGCGCACCGAACGGCTCACATCCTCCACCGTGGGGATCAAATCGGCGAGCAGACCGAAACGCTCTGCCACCACCCGAACATCCGAGAGGGTGATCCGGTCGAACTTGCCGTTCACCGACATCTGGTGCTGGCGCACCCACTGGCTGTCGGCGCGATAGGCGTGCGTGATGTCGTAGGCCGGGGCCAACTCCCACTGTCCGCCCTCGCGCAGCAAGAAGGAGAAGTTCTTGGTGTGGTCGTCGTTGTTGACGGCCAGCACGTTGAAGACCATTCGGCGCAGCAGTTGAGCCATGGCTTTGCGGCCAAGCTTGAGCGCCTGGGCGCTCTGCAGCAGCTGGTTGTAGCTGTGTGTGCCGACTTGCTTGTAGTCCAGGTGGTTCATGGCGCACAGGGTCTGCATGTGCAGCCGCTCATTGCCATCGCGGTCGAATCGCTTGGTCATGAAGTGCGCGCGGCCGTTTTCCCGCAGAAGCCGGGACGGCGACATGTCGATGCCCGCGTCCCGAGCCATCAGGTAGTAGGCGTACTCAATGCGGCCGTAGCTCTTGGACGGACCCAACACGTGGTCCTCGCCCATTCCGTCGAACTTGAGCAGCCAGGCCTCAAAGCCGTCAGGTATATCGAACTGGCCGGTGCGCACCTCTTCTGTGACGGGGTTCCACGCAATGGTGGCCTTCGCGCGCGCGCCGCCCGCGGAAGTGCCCACCTGGATGATCTGCTTGAGCGCGGTGATGGCATGGTCATCACCATCGAAGTCACCCTGCACCGCCTTTCGGGCCGACTCAACCAGCTTTCCCATGTCGATCGCCGTGGACTTGCTCGCGGAGGGGCCACGCAGCGGCCCGAAGGTGAGGGCCCCCATCCCGCGCTTTCCCATGTAGGCCAGGCGATCGAGCGCGCTCACCATGTCCTTGCTCAAGCCTCGCTCGGCCATCCAGGCATCGATGAGGGCATTGCCGAAGTCATCGGGCAGCGCATCGGCCAGCATCGCCGGCAAGCGCTTGTATGTCGCCTCGGGGAGATCCGTGAACAGGAAGGACTCGCTGGCTTGAGCAAGCGGCATCTGCAGCGGCGCCAACTCTATGCCTCGCTTGACCCAGGAGGGGTCGTGCTTGAATGCGTAGTAGTTCTTCGTGGGCTCCAGCGCAACTGCGCCAACCAGCTTTCCCCAGGCGCGAACCTCGACCGCCCGCACGGGGATGTAGGGGCTCTTGCGCGTGGGCTTGGATTTCGGTTTGGTAGTGGCCATGGGTTTCAGTTCTTGCGGTTGACGCCGTGCGACTTGCTCGCTCGTTGGCGCTGAGAGCCTTGACGCAGCATGTCCAGCGGGTTGATGGTCACGGGCGGCTTGAGAGTGGCCAGCCAATCAGCTCGGCCCAGGACCCTGAGCACCGAGACGAATGAGCCCAACGTCGCGCCCTCGCCAAGTTCCAGGCGACGCACCACATTGATTGAAACGCCGGCGTCCTTGGCCACGTCCTCCAGCGTGAGGTTCATGCGCAGCCGCTGCGAACGCAGTTGCTCCCCCAGTTCGAGCAGGAGTTCCTCGGTAGTATGAGTTGACTGCATAACAATCCGATAACGACAATTTATCCGCACAGTACACGAATAATTATCCGAAATCGAATTATAAACAGCAACAAGCATCACACAATCACCATCACCAAAACTATCCAAAAACAGACAACAATCGGCAGAACGAGACTACAACTATCCAATATCGGATGTTTATGGAACATCAGAACGAGCCGATGGGCGAATACCCCTCGACAACACCGCGCCTGGACCCACAAATCACGGGCAACGTGGGCCTGTACTACTGCTGCTATCGCCTCTCGCTGATGGGCTGGAACGTCATGCCGACAGCGCGCAACGCCCGCGGCGTGGACGTGATCGCCTACGACCAAGTCGCCAGCCGCATGATCAGCATCCAGGTGAAAGCGCTCAGCGCCCGAGCAGCCGTGCCGTTGGGCACCTCGCTGGACAAGGTGATGGGCCAGTACTGGGTGATCCTCAACCGGGTGGCCACCGCGCCTACTGCCTTCATCCTTGAGCCGGCTGAGGTCAAGGCGCTGGCCAAGTGCAACGTCAAGGATGGCAAATCGACCTACTGGCTCGATCCGCCCAAGTACGAGCGCGACGAGTTTCGTGAGGCCTGGAGGCGCATCGGCAAGGCCTCGCCCGCTACAGGGCTGTAGCACTCCCTGTTGATTCATTTCCAAACCTGGGCCATTTCGGGACGCGTTCACGTTGAAATCTGAGCCACGTTGCCGCTCTATCGTGCTGAATTTTTCAGCGCGGGGGAGCAGGAGTGATCAACGTGAGCACATTGAGCAAGTTGCGCCGCCTCGTGCTGAGGCAGAACGTGTCGGTGCGCGAGGCCAGCCGCAGGCTGGGCATCTCGCGCAATACAGCCACCAAATGGCTCAAGGACGGGCAGATGGTCGAGCCCCGATACCCGCAGCGGGTTTCGGGCCCCAGCATCCTGGATCCGTACAAGGAGCAGTTGAGCCAATGGCTCAAGGCCGATAGCCATCGCAGCAAACGCGATCGGCGCGGGATCAAGGCGATGTTTGAAGCGCTGCGGGCGCAGGGCTACAGCGGCAGCCGGGGGCCGGTGTACGCCTTTGCCCAGCGCTGGCAGCAAGAACAAGGCAACGCGGCACGCGGCGCGGGGTTTGTGCCGCTGAGCTTCGAGCCGGGCGAGGCATTCCAGTTCGACTGGAGCTGCGAGTACCTGTTCATCGGTGGGCTGCGCCGCCGCTTGGAGGTGGCACACACCAAGCTGGCGGCCAGTCGCGCCTTCTGCTTGGTGGCGTACTACAGCCAGGCGCACGAGATGCTGTTCGATGCACACGCGCGGGCGTTCGCTCTCTTTGGTGGCGTGCCCCGCCGGGGCATCTACGACAACATGAGGACCGCGGTCGACAAGGTCGGCCAGGGCAAGCAGCGCAGCGTCAACGCGCGCTTCGAGGCCATGACCGGGCACTACCTGTTCGAGCCGGAGTTCTGCAACCGGGCCGCCGGCTGGGAGAAGGGAGTCGTCGAGAAGAACGTTCAGGATCGACGCAAGGACATCTGGCGCGAGGCCAGTGAGCGGCGCTGGGGATCGCTTGATGAGCTCACCGCGGCGGTGATGGAGTCGAACAACAGATCACCCGCCACCGTTCGCACGGAAAGCGACATCGCCTCGTGTCCGGCCAGGAAGGCGGCGAGGTGCTGTTGCAGGTCGTGGGCCGCGCCGGCCGGCGCGGGCCGCGCGAGCTCCTGGCGGACGATCGCACTCTTGACCTGCAGCAGGTCTGCCTGGCGCGCCTCCAGCGTCCATGCGTTGACGGCCACGACAGCGGCCGCCACTGCGAGGGCGCCCACCAGCCCCTGCAGCCCCAGCCAAAGCGAGAGCGTCCCCCCGAGCGAAGGTGACGGCGGGGCCCTTGGCCGGGGTGCAGCGGCGCTCACTCCGTTCGCTCCTCCAGCACGTAGCCCATGCCGCGCACGGTGTGCAGCAGCCGCCGCTGGAACGGGTCGTCGAGCTTGATCCGCAGGCACCTCACGGCGACGTCTACGACATTGGTGTCGCTGTCGAAGTTGATGTCCCACACCTGCTCGGCCAGTTCCGTGCGCGACAGCACCTCGCCGCGGCGGCGCAGGAAAAGGACCAGCAGATTGAACTCCTTGGCCGTCAGTGGCAGGGTCCGACCGCTGCGCGTGGCGCGCCTGCGCGGCAGGTCGAGCTCCAGGTCGGCCATGCGCAGGACGGTCGGCTCGATGTCGCACCGCTTGGTCCCGCGGCGCAGCAGGGCCTGGACCCGGGCCAGCAACTCCCCGAAGGAGAAGGGCTTGCCGAGGTAGTCGTCGGCGCCCGCCGTCAGGCCGCGGATCCGGTCCTCGACAGCGTCGCGCGCGGTCAACATCAGGACCGGCACCGACCGCTGCGCACGCAGGTCCGCCAGGACCTCGAAGCCATCCTTGCCGGGGAGCATCACGTCCAGCACGACGAGGTCGTACGTGCCTTCGCTGGCCAGGTGGGCGCCATCGACGCCGTTGTCGGCGACGTCGACGGTGTACCCGCTCTCGGTGAGGCCCTTCCGCAGGTAGGCGCCCAGGCGGCGCTCGTCCTCGACGACCAGGATGCGCACGGCAGCGCGTTCTCAGGCCCGTGACCGGCGACGGCGATGGGCGGTCAGTTGACGGCGATCTTGCCGACCATGCCGGCTTCCTTGTGGCCGGGCACCAGGCAGGCGAAGGCGAAGGTGCCGGCCTTGTCGAAGGTCCAGACGATGCCGCCGCGCTTGCCGGGTTCCAGGTTGATCTGGTTCGGCTCGGCGTGCTTCATGCCGGGCATCTTCTTCATCATCTCGGCGTGCTCGTCGAGCTCGGCCTGGCTGCCGATGACCATCTCGTGCGGGACCTTGCCCTTGTTGACGACGAAGAAGCGGATCGTCTCGCCGGCCTTGACGCTGATCTCCGACGGCGTGAAGCGCATGTTGTCGTCCATCTCCACCGGCACCGTGCGGGTCACCTGGGCCGGGTCGCCGGGCTTGCCGGCGGCCGAGTCGTGGCCGCCCATGGCGCCGCCGCCGTGCATGCCCTGCATGCCCTTGTGCATGTCGGCCATGTCCTTGCCATGGCCGCCGCCATGTTCACCGGCGGCCAGCGCCACCAGCGGCGCGGCCAGGGTGGCGGTCAGCAGGCGTTTGATCGTGCGTGTCTTCATGTTCGTGTCCTGGTCGATGGGGTTGGGTGGGGTGAGGGGGGTCGAAACGTGTCAGAACCAGAAGCGAACGCCGGCCACGACGCGGGTGTCGCGCGTGGGGCGGCCGTCGGCCCGTGCGATGTCGGCGGTCTCGCCGAAGCGGCCGGCCCATTCGACGCCCACGTAGGGCGCGAACTGGCGCGTGAACTCGTAGCGCAGGCGCAGGCCGGCGCTGACGCTGGACAGGCCCTTGCCGATCTCGTTGGCCGGGTCGCTCTTGCCGTAGGCGGCCAGTTCCACGCTCGGCTGCAGGATCAGCTTCTGGGTCAGCAGGAGCTCGTACTCGGCGCTCAGACGCAGCGCGGTCCGGCCACCGTCACCGACGTAGGCGGTGGCGTCGACCTCGAACCAGTAGGGCGCCAGGCCCTCGATGCCGAACGCCAGCCAGTTGCGTGCCGGGCCGGGGCCGGTGTCGTGGCGCAGGCCGAGCTGGCCGTCCCAGTAGCCGGCGATCGCGCGGCTCCAGAGCGCTTCGGTGCGGGACTCCTCGAGCTTCCCGCCGGCGATCTCGCCCTCGGCCTTGATGACCAGGCGGTTGTAGTCGCGCCCGTAGCGGGCCATCAGGTCGTAGGCGCCGGTCGTCTGGCCATCGCTGCGCTGCGCCTCGAACTTGTCGGCCAGGAAGAAGCCCGTGCTCTGCTCGTCGCCCAGGCGCAGCAGCCGTTCCTTCGAGATCAGGTAGGGCCCGGTGGTGAGGGTGTGGCCGCCGGCGTAGGCATGCGGGTCGCGCGCATCGGGCGGCGCCGAGCCGCCCTGCATCTGCATGTCCCCATGGTCCATGGCCGCCATCGGCGCAGGCGGCTTGGGCTTGGCGGCGTTGTCCGCGCTCGCCGATGCGGCGGGCGGCGCGCTGCTGCCGTGACCGGCGTGACCCGCCGATTGCGCCAGCACGGGTCCGGCGGTCAGCGCCGCGGTCAGCGCGGCGATCTTCAGTGTCGTGGGAAGGGTCAAGGTTCGTCCTGGTGTTCGTTGGGAGCCGGTGAGGGGGCGGTACATGGCCTGGTTCACGAGATGACCACCTCGCGGAACATACCCTCGTGCATGTGCAGCATCAGGTGGCAGTGCCAGGCCCAGCGGCCCATCGCGTCGGCGGTGACGAGGAAGCTCACGCGCTGCGCCGGTTGCACCGGGATCGTGTGCCGGCGGGCCTGGAAGGCACCATCCGGCGTCTCCAGCTCGCTCCACACGCCGTGCAGGTGCATCGGGTGGGTCATCATCGTGTCGTTGTGCAGGATGATCCGCACGCGCTCGCCGTAGCTCATGCTCACCGGCGTCGACGAACCGAAGGCCAGCCCGTCGATGGACCAGGTGTAGCGCTCCATGTTGCCGGTGAGGTGCAGTTCGATCTCGCGCTCGGCGCCGCGCGGGTCCAGCGGCCCGCCGACGGTGTGCAGGTCCGCCAGCGTCAGCACGCGCCGGCCGTTGTCGCGCAGGCCGATGCCCGGGTCGTCGAGGTTGGTACGCGCCATGTCCACGCGCATGTCGACACTGGGGCCGTACTCGGTGCGCGCGTGGCGCGCGGTGGTGCTCGGGCGCGCCAGCGGGTTGGCCGGTGCGGCGCCGTGCCCCATGGCGGCATGGTCCATGCCGGACATCTTCGAGTGGTCCATCCCGGCCATGCCACCGTGGTTCATGCCCGACATGCCTGGCATCTTCGAGTGATCCATGCCGGCCATGCCGCCATGGTTCATCCCGGACATCGCGCCGTGGCCCATGCCAGCCATGGCACCGTGGTCCATGGATCCCATCATGTCGCCCATGGTCAGCCAGGTCACCGGATCCGGCTGGGGCACGGGGGCCTGCAGACCGTCGCGCACGGCCAGCGTGCCGCGCGCATAGCCGGTGCGCTCCATCGACTGCGCGAAGATCGTGTACGCCTCGTCCTTCGGCTGCACGATCACGTCGTAGGTCTCGCCGGGACCGAAGCGGAACTCGTCCACCGTCACCGGCTCGACGTCGACGCCGTCGGCCTGCACGACGCTGAGCTTCAGGCCCGGGATGCGCACGTCGTAGAAGGTGTTGGCCGCGCCGTTGATGAAGCGCAGCCGCACGCGCTCGCCGGGCTTGAAAAGGCCGGTCCAGTTGCCAGCCGGCGTGGTGCCGTTGGTCAGGTAGGTGAGCGTGCGTGCCGACAGGTCGCCCAGGTCGGTCGGGCTCATGCGCATCTGGTTCCACATGCGGCGCTTGTCGAGCGCGGCACCCAGGCCGTTGGCCGAGACGTCGCGGAAGAAATCCATCGCCGTCGGCTCGTTGAGGTTGTAGTAGTCGCCCTGGGCCTTGAGCTTGTGCAGCACGCCCAGCGGCTCGTCGGTCCAGTCCGACAGCAGCACGACGTGGTCACGCTGCGCCCGCGCCGCGCCACCGTCGCGCGGGTCGATGACGATCGCGCCGTACATGCCGGTCTGCTCCTGCATGCCGGAGTGCGAGTGGTACCAGTAGGTGCCGCTCTGCTCGACCTTGAAGCGGTAGGTGAAGGTCGCCCCCGGCGGGATGCCGGCGAAGCTGATGCCGGGCACGCCGTCCATCTGGTAGGGCAGGATGATCCCGTGCCAGTGGATCGAAGTCGCCTCGCGCAGGCGGTTGGTGACGCGGATCGTGACCTCGTCGCCCTCGCGCCAGCGCAAGGTCGGCGCCGGGATCGAGCCGTTGATGGCGGTGGCCAGGCGCGGAGTGCCAGTGAAATTCACCGGCAGTTCGGCGATTTCCAGATTGAATTCGGTGCCGGACAGCACGGGGGTGGCACGGCGCGCGGCGGCGTCGGCGGCGGCACGGGCCGGCGTCAGCAGCGGCGACAGCCCGGCCAGCACGCCGCCGGCGGCCAGACCCTGGACGAAACGGCGGCGCGGCAGTGCAGCGAGGGACGATCGAGTGGTCATGCGGTTCTTCTGCGGGTGGTCATCAACGGGCCGGAGTCTGCAAATCCGCAACGAACGAAGCCATGACGCCTTCATTACGATCACGTCATGTTGCGCATTCCACTGATGGCGGACAGTGATTCCATTTCCATCGCGGACAGCGTTCCAGGCGATGGCGGACACGTTGCACAGGTGTCCTGAGTGACGCTCAAATCGTAGCCGAAGTGTCCGCCATCAGCGTGGAACGGCGGTCGGCGTGGCCGGCTCAAGTGGCCTTGGCCAGCTTTCTCATCGACTCGCCCTTGAGGACTATCTTGTGCGAGCCGTGAACGATGCG
>NZ_JAMBNO010000041.1 GCF_023715105.1 Hydrogenophaga intermedia
TCCTTGGGGATCTGCGGCAGCGCCGCTGTCCTGGCGGCAATAGCCGCGTTCTTCGTCTTTGTCTTGCTTGGCATAGATGCTCCTGATCGTCATGCTATGCCTCGCACACAAAATTACTGACAGGCTCCCAAGTAATCCCGCCTTGCGTGTTCGCATTCACAGCAAGGGCTTCGCACGGCAAGTCATGCATCTGAATCTCCGGCGCATTTCGCCGTGCAGCGGTCGCTGCCGTCGCCAGAATCACCTGATAGATCTCCCGCGCACTTAGGTGCGCCAGCGCCACCACGATGCGCCGATCCGGCTCTCCTGCACCGAATCCCGCCGCCTTCAGCGCATTCCTCACCACGCTGCGTGAAAGCTGAATCGCCTGCTCCGCATCCGGCGGCATGATCAGGAACTCCCTGAAGCGTGAACGCAACGTGGCCGGCACCCACCAGGGGTAGTTGGCTGTGGCGATCCAGGCGATCTGGCTCGCATCGAGCTCCAGATCCAGACTGATGTCACGCACCTGTGCCGCTGAGACTGGCTCGAGCAGCGAGTGCAGCACCCCGGTCGGCGACGAGAACCCGCCCGAGGTCTTGCCCATGGTCTGCGCCTTGTCCAACTCGTCCAGGATCACGAGTGGGTTGGCGTACTCACCCAGGCCCAGCAGATCGAAGACCAGCCCATAGCGCGAGTTGCCCCAGACAGCGTCCGAGCCAAGCAGCGCCCCGGAGGTTTCGGCCTGATCCATCGGGTGGCGTCGCACTGGTACCCCGAGCACCTTGGCCAGGGATTCGCAGAAGTGGGTCTTACCCACGCCAGCGTTTATCGGCCGGTGATGGATGCACTCTTCGAGCTGCAACCGGATCTTTACCAGACACCGGCACGGGTGGCGCGCGACGAACCGCAGCCCGCCATGGGTTGGCACGAGGCCCTGGCCACGGGGCGGGCCCATGCACAGGCACTGGCGCGAGAGAAGGGGTTCGCGGTGCTGGGCGAGGACATCCTCAACTACGACCCGCACAAGGGCATCTTCCGTCTGAGGTTGCGCACCGATCGAGACCGCAATACCGAGTGGGGACTGTCGCCGCTGTTCTTCGACGCACGCACCGGGGAACTCATCGGTATCACGCTGCCGACCGGGGAAGCCGCCGGCGACACCATCACACATTGGCTGCAGAATCTCCACACCGGTCATGTCTGGGGCCTGCCCTATCGCGTTTTGCTCACCGTGTCGGGCCTCGTCGTGGTGGTCTTGTCCGTCACCGGCGTCTTCATCTGGTGGCGAAAGCGCGCATCCCGCAAGATGCTGCGCCCCTGCCGCCCCCGGGTACCCAGCTTCGCGACCGAGCCGAAAAGCTGAGCAGCGATCACCATGAATCAGCAGGATTCAACTTCACCGACCCGCGGTTTGATACCGGTGCCGCCGTAGCAACCCGGCCCGGCAGTGCGACGCCGCATGGGCCTTGCCGGTATGCGGCTGACGCAGTCGCGCCTGGCCGTACTCAAGGCATTGCACGAGAACGCGACGCGGTTTCTCGAAGTCGAGTCCCTTCAATGCGCCATACAGGAAGGTGGGCTGCCGATACCGTTGCCGACGGCGTACCGCATCCTGGTCGAAATGGAGAAGGCCAGACTGGTTCAATCAACCCGGCGGGGCGCGCGCGTGCTGTATCGACAGGTGTTCGAAGAGGAAACGGGACAGCCTCAGTTCGTTTGCACGCAGTGCGGCCTGGCCCAAGCGATGGGAGACGCAGCGCTGATAGCGAAGCTGACCCGATGCGCGGCGCAACAAGGCTTTCGCATGGACCCAAGCGTCACGCTGGTGGGCCTGTGCGCTGCCTGTACCGAAAGATCCTCGTCCAGCTAGCCAGACGCCTTTGGGATTTCTGATCCGGTTTTTCATCATCGACGCATCTGGAGCTATAAAATAATCATTCGCATTTGCGTTAACTAGATTCAGACCGGAGCTCACCATGACCTTCAAACCCATCGTCGCTGCCGCCGTGCTGTCGCTCGCCCTGGCGGGTGCCGCCCATGCCCAGACCGCTGCCACCCCCGCCAGCGTGGCCGCGCACTACGCCACGCTGGTGCACGCCAACTACAGCGACACGCTCACCGCCGCGAGGGCCATGCAGAACGCGATCAAGGCCTTCACCGCTGCGCCGTCCCAGGCCAACCTCGACGCCGCGCGCAAGGCCTGGCTGGATGCCCGCGAGTTCTACGGCCAGACCGAGGCCTTCCGTTTCTACGGCGGCCCGATCGACGACGACAACGGCCCCGAAGGCCAGCTCAACGCCTGGCCGATGGACGAGTCCTACGTGGACTACATCGACGGCAAGAAAACCGCAGGCTTGGTGAACAACCGCAAGCAACCCATCACCAAGAAGGCACTGGCCGCCCAGAACGAGAAGGGCGGTGAGGAGAACGTGGCCACCGGCTGGCACGCCATCGAGTTCCTGCTCTGGGGCCAGGACCTGTCCGAGACCGGCCCGGGCAACCGCAGCTTCGAGGATTTCGTGGACGGCAAGGCGCCCAACGCCGACCGCCGCCGCCAGTACCTCAACGTGGTCACCGAATTGCTGATCGATGACCTGAACGGCTTGGTGAAAGCGTGGGCACCGGGCGCAAAGAACAACTACCGCGCGACGTTCGAGAAGGGTGGCAACGAGTCGCTGCGCAAGATGTTCGTCGCCATGGGCTCGCTCTCGCGCGGTGAACTCGCGGGTGAACGCCTGGAGGTGGCCCTGGCCAGCCAGGACCAGGAAGACGAGCACAGCTGCTTCTCCGACAACACGCACCGTGATGCGGTGACCAACGCCAAAGGCATCGAAAACGTGTGGCTGGGCCGCTTCGTGCGCGCCGATGGCAGCACGCTGCAAGGCCCGAGCCTGCGCGACCTGGTGGCTGCGAAGGACGCCGCGCTGGCCGACAAGACCACGAAGCAGATCCGAAGCTCGGTGGAGGCGGCCGAGGCCATCCCTGCGCCGTTCGATCGCGCCATCGTGGCGGGCTCGGCAGGCCGTCCCAAGATCGAAGCCACCATCCAGAGCCTGACCGCCCAGTCCAACGACATCGTGGCTGCGGCGGCGGCGGTGGGCATCGCCAAGCTCACGCTGGTGCAGCCGTGAGGCGCGCGGCCCGGGCATGCAAGCCCCTGGCCGCTGCGCTGGGTGTCGTGGCGGCCGGGGCGCTGGCCGTGTTGCACGCGGGCGAGCCGGCGGCCGATCCGCTGGGAGAGAAGACCGGTGGCGAGACAACCGTCTGGGCCACCGGCAAGAACGCGTTCTCCTTCCCCGCGGCCAACCTGAGCGATCCGGAGCGCACGCGCTTCGTGATCGGCAACTCGTTCTTCAAGCGCAACTGGGTCGAGTCGCCCGCCAGCACCACGGCGCGCGACGGCCTGGGACCGAATTTTCTGGCGCGCTCCTGCGGCGCTTGCCACCTGTTCGATGGCCGCGGCGAGCCGCCGTCGTTCACGCGCGGCCTCTCCGACGAGGAGCCACTGGCGCTCCTGATCCGGCTCTCGGTGCCCGGGCGAGACGCGCAGGGCGGCCCGAAGCACGACCCGGTCTACGGCGACCAGCTCAACACCGCCGCCATCCAGGGCGTGAAGCCTGAGGGCCGCGTGCGCCTGCGCTGGAGCCCTGTGGAGGGCCGCTTTGCCGACGGCACGCGCTACACGCTGCAAAGGCCCGAATACGTGATCGACAAGCTGGCCTACGGCCCCTTCGCGCCTGGCATCATGACCAGCCCGCGCATCGCACCGCAGGTGATCGGCGTGGGCTTGCTCGAAGCGATTCCGGAGCGTGAGATCCTGGCCAACGCGGCGGCGCAGGCCGCGATGCCAGGGCCCATCAAGGGTCAGCCCAACCGGGTGTGGGACGTGTTCGCGCAGCGCGAGATGGTGGGCCGCTTCGGCTGGAAGGCCAATGTGGCCACGCTCGCACACCAGACCGCAGGCGCCTTTCACGGCGACATTGGCATCACCTCGGTGCAGTTTCCGAACGAGGCTTGCACGCCAGCCCAGAAGGACTGCCTGGCGGCACCCAATGGTTCGCAAGATGGAGAACCCGAGATCGCCCCGAAGATGCTCGATGAGGTGATCTTCTATCAGGCTGTGCTCGCGCCACCGGCGCGCCGCAACGTCCGTGATCCGCAGGTGCTGCGGGGTCAGCAACTGTTCACTCAGGCCCAGTGTGCGGTTTGCCACCGACCGTCCTATGTCACGGCAGAGGGGCCATTCCCGCGCCTGACCAGCAAAGCCCTGGAGGGTCAAACGATCTGGCCTTACACCGACCTCCTGCTGCACGACATGGGCGAGGCGCTGGCCGATGGTCGGCCCGACTTCCTCGCCAACGGCCGCCAGTGGAAAACGCCACCGTTGTGGGGTATCGGGTTGCTCAAGGACGTCAACGGCCACACCCGGCTGTTGCACGACGGCCGCGCCGACGGCGTGCTCGAAGCCATCCTCTGGCATGGCGGCGAGGCCGAGGACAGCAAGCAACGGGTGCTCAAGTTCAGCGAGGCCGACCGCCAGGCGCTCGTGAAGTTTGTGGAGAGTCTGTGATGTCATGTCGATCGTTGTGTGCTGCGCTGGTGCTGTGCGCCCCCATCTTGTCGGGGGCGCAATCGGCGGCGCCTTACTACGACCCGCCCGACCTCGTGGCCGGCCTGCATCGCCACCACACCGCACTGCGCGCCAGCGAATTTGCGGCGAACGCGCCACGGCTCGTTCAGTCGCTGCAGGCGCACTGCCGTGGCCCGGCGGCGCTGGAGCCCGCGCGTGCCGCCTGGACACAGACCATGCTGACGTGGGAGGCGCTCACCGCGGTCCCGGTCGGCCCGCTGGTCGAACGCCGCTCGCTGCGCGCCATCGACTTCCAGCCACTGCGCCCCGACCTGCTGCGACGCATGCTGGCGCGCGAACCCAGGACGCTGCAGGATATGGTGCGTGTGGGCACACCCGCCAAGGGATTGCCCGCCATCGAGCACCTGCTGTGGGTCGCACCCGTCGAGCCCGGCACGCCCGCCTGTGGCTACGCCGTGCTGGCTGCGCAAGAAGTTCAGCGCGAGGCCGAGGCCCTGCGCAGCGCTTTCACCGCGCTGGCAGACGCACCCCCCGAACAAGAGGCTGCCGTGGCCGCCTTCGTCGAGTTCGTGAACCAGTGGCTCGGTGGCCTGGAGCGCTTGCGCTGGGCCGGCCTCGAAAAGCCCATGCGTGAGGCGCAGACGCGCGGCGCGACGCCCGAATTCGCGCGTGGTCCCAGCGCGCGGACGGGAGCCGCCTGGGCGGCCCAGTGGGCCACGCTGCACCGGCTCGCGCGCCAGCCCGACACCGGTGCGCCCGCTATCGGCGCCGGGCCGGTGAGTATTGAGTCCTACCTGCGCGGTCGCGGCCACATCGCAATCGCCGACCGCTGGCGCGCCGCCTTGGATGCGGCCGATCGCGCCTTGCAGGCGGTGGACCCCGTACGCCCCGCCAGCGTGGAGGCTGCCGCCAGCGCACTCAAGGGCGTGACCACGCTGATGCAGGCCGAGGTGGCGGGTCGCCTCGAGGTGAACCTGGGCTTTTCGAGTGCCGACGGTGATTGAGCAGCCCACGCGCCGACAGGCCCTGCTCCTGCTCGGGGCCCTGGCCGGCTGGCCGGCCTGGGCGGATGTGTCCGCGCAGTTGGTGGCAACCTGGGTCAGTGAGGGGCGGCATCGGGCCGGACTTCTGCGCATGCAAGGTGATGCGGTGTCGATTCGCGAAACGATCGACTTGCCCACGCGCGCGCACGGTCTCGACGTCGAATCTGATGGCAGTGTGCTCGTGGCTGCGCGCCGCCCGGGCGACTGGCTGCTGCGCTGGCACCCCGCGCGTGCACGGGCGCAGTGGTGCTGGGTGGACGACGATCGCCGGCTCAACGGCCATGTGCTGCGCGCACCGCCCAGCGCGGCCGATGGCGCGGGGACGGTCTGGACCACCGAAACCGATCAAGCCGACGCGAGCGGCTGGATCGGCGTGCGCGATGCGGACACGCTGGCCAAGCGCGCCGAGTGGCGTACCCATGGCATGGATCCGCATGCCATGCTGGTCCTGCCCGAACGCGTGGGCGAGGTGCCCGCGGGCGCCTTGCTGGTGGCCAACGGCGGTATCCCCACGCAGAGCGAGACGGGGCGCAGCCATCGCAACCTCGCGCGCATGGACCCATCCCTGGTGGCGCTGGACGCGCGCGACGGGCGTCTGATCGGCCAATGGCGGCTGCCCGACCCGCGCTTGAGCATCCGCCATTTGGCGTTCGATCCGGTGAGTCGGCAAGTGGGCATTGCCCTGCAAGCCGAGCACGATGACGAGGCCCTGCGCCGTGATGCGCCCCTGCTGGCGATCTGGGGCGCCGGTGGCTTGCAGGCTGCGCCCGACATGCCACGCGGCATGGGCTATGGGGGCGACATCTGCGCGCGTCCCGGCGGCGGCTTTTTGGTGAGCGCCTCGCGTGCCCACGCGGTGCTGGCCACCGACGCTGCGGGCCGAATCATGCGCCGCTTGGCGCTGCAGGATGCCGTCGCGCTGGCATGCGCTGGTGCCCGCTGGTGGGCGGCGGGCTCACAAACGTTGGCAATCGACGCAGCGCCTGTTTCGCTCACCGCGTCCCTGCGCCTGGACAACCACTGGGTGGCGCTGGGCTGAGCGCCCCGCAACAGGGAGCGGCGATTGACGTCAAAATCAAATATGAATAGGAATCAGTGTCATTTGCTGTAAAGTTGGCGTGCTTACACAGCCGCCCCGCCGAAGCCGGCGAAGCCCTTCATCGAACCCGTTCCCTTACGAAACACAACCCGAAAACCATGTTGTCATCCGCTCTGCGTGAACCGCTCAATCCCATCGCATGGGCTGGCCTGCTGGCCTGCTTGATCCCCCTGACCGTCGCTGCACAAACCAGCAACGCCACGTTGCAGCAGGTGGAGGTGCGGGCAGGCCAGAGCGGCTCTTTCACCAGCAACAACATCCAGGTCGGTACGTTTCGCGACCAGGACCCACTCGATGTGCCCCTGACCAACCAGGCGATCACCCGTGCCGTCATCGAGGCACAGGGCTCGACGACGCTCTATGGCGCGTTGCGAAACACGGCGGGTGTCTCGCACGCCCAGATCGGCAATGCCACCTACGACAACATCGCCATACGGGGCTTGCTGGTCGACAACCAGCGCAACTACCGTCTCAACGGCTCACTGCCGATCGTGAACCTGATCGATGTGCCACTGGAGAACAAGGAGCGTGTCGAGGTCCTCAAGGGCGCAGCATCGCTTTACTATGGGTTGGTGCCGCCCTCCGGCATCGTCAACCTCGTCACCAAGCGCCCGACCGCGGAGCCGATCACCCGCCTGACCACCTCGCTCAATGAGCACGGTGCGGTGGGTGCTCACGTCGACATCAGCCGGCGCTATGGCGTGGGCGATGACAAGGGCATTCGATTGAATGTGGCCACGGGCACACAAGAGGTCGGCGTCCAGGCGTTCGAGGGCGACCGCAGCCTGGTTGCGCTGGCGCACGACTGGCGCATCAACCCGGACGTCTCGCTCAAGCTCGACGTGGAGCACTACCGCAAGAATGTCAGCGAGCCCGCCACGATCGTGTTCAACAACGCGCAGGGGGTGCCCGATCCCGTGGACAACCGCTTGAACCATGCGGGCGAGTGGCAGCGCTACAACGCCGAAGCCACAAACGTGCTGCTGCGCTCCGACATCAATCTCGCTGCCAACTGGGCGCTGACGCTGGAGGCGGGCCATGCGGAGACCGTCCGCGATCGCAACTTCTCCACTCTGACCATCAACGATCTCGCGACGGGCGCGTCATCACTGAGCGTCTTCTATCAACGCAATCAGCGCTTTGCCAACAGCAACGCACGCGCGGAGGTGGTCGGCGCGCTACAGACCGGCGCGGTTTCGCACGAGCTCACGTTCGGCGCCACGTCCAACCTGCGTCGCTTCAGCGGCGAAGGCGCACCCACCGTGAGTGGCATCGCGCAGAACTACTACCAGCCCCGTGTCATCGACCCCATTGCCGCGGGCAACTGGACGGCCGCGGCCCAAAGCCGTGTCACCGACCGCGGCCTCTATGTGTTCGATCGCATGCGGCTCGGCGAGCAATGGCAACTGCTGGCGGGTGTTCGCCGCGGCAGCTACAGCAGCCAGAGCGGCACCGGACCCCAGTTCAAATACGAGGAAACCTCGCCGAACGTTTCGGTCATCTACAAGGCAACGCCCGACCTGTCGTTCTACGGCAGTTACCTCGAAGCCCTGGATGAAGGGGGCACCGCCCGGTTTGGCCGCGCCAATGTCGGCGAGGTATTGCCACCGGCGGTCAACCGCCAGCGCGAGATCGGCGTCAAGGCGCGGCTGGGCAACGGACTCCAGGCGCAGGCGGCGCTGTTCGAGATCCGCCGTCCATTGGTGACCGTCGATGCCGGCAACCGGGACGTGCTGGGTGGTCTCAGTCGGTATCGCGGACTCGAAATGTCGCTGGGCGGTGAACTCAGCCGCGAATGGTCTGTGCTCGCGTCGGCCGTGCTGCTCGATGCCGAGATCACCAATGTCAGCAACTTCAACGCCGCCGAACTGGGCAAGACGCCCGAGAACACCGCGCGGTCCACGCTCAGCCTGTTTGCCGAATACCGGGTGCCCTCGGTGCCGGGCTGGTCTCTCAATGGCGGGCTCTACTTCGTCGGCAAACGCGCGGTGAACAACCTCAACCAGGCCTACGTGCCGTCGTTCACCACCTTGTCGCTCGGCACGCGCTATGCCACACGTTGGGCCAATACACCGGTCACGTTGCAGGCGAACATCGACAACGCAACCGATCGCGATTACTGGGTGGGTACCGGCGGCAACTACCTGTCGGCCGGCCTGCCGCGAACCCTGCGCGTTGCCGCCACCTTCGAGTTCTGACGCATGACCGCGGCGCATCTGAAGCGCCTGTGGATCAAGCTGCACCGTTGGGTGGGTTTGAGCCTGGGCGCATTGCTGCTGTTCTCGGGACTCACGGGCACGCTGTTGATCCTCGGTGAGCCGATCGATGAGGCCTTGCGTCCCCATCTCTTTCAGGCGGACCGGCCGGGCGACGGGAAACTGGACCCGGTGCTCGTCCGCCTGCGGCAAGAGCACGGGCCCGATGCGGCCTTCACATTCAGGCCGCCGCGCGAGCCCGGCGAAACGCTGCAGGTGTTCGTCACGGGGCCCTGGAACGGGACCGTGTACATCGATCCCCACAGCGGCGAGGAGCGGGGGCGACTGGGTGACACCGAGGGCGCCTTCAATCTGTTGTTTGCCCTGCACAGCACCTTGCTCGCTGAGCAGACCGGACGCGCGATCCTCGCGCTTGCGGCCCTGGCCTATGTGTTGCTGCTGGCCACCGGGGTGGTGCTGTGGTGGCCACGCCGCTGGCGTCAGGCGCTGACCGTCCAGGTGCGCTTCGGATGGGCACGCACCTTGTACGACATGCATCGGGTCGCCGGTGTCACGCTGGGCCTGGTCGTGCTGGTGACCGTGCTCAGCGGTGCGTACATGGCATGGCGACCGCTGTCGATGGCCGTATCGGCGCTGGCAAGCGAGCGCCCCACGCCCATGCCGACGCTGTCCGCTCCACTGAGCGAGGCCCCGGCCAGTGTCGACAATGCGGTCGCCCTGGCACGTGCATGGCAGCCCGACGCGATGGTGGGCTATGTGCAAGTGCCTGGCCGAGGGCAGCTGCAGCCGGTGCGCATCCGCCTGCGCACGCCCGACGATCCCCATCCCAACGGCCTGAGCTCGATGTGGGTGCACCCGGTGACCGGGGCGGTGATGGCCCGGGCTCACTGGGCCTCACTGGATGCCGGGACCCGCGCCTATTCCTGGATCTATCCGCTGCATGTCGGCGAATTGGGTGGGACCGTGACCTGGTGGATCACCCTGGGCAGCGGCGTCGCACTCGTCATGTTCGGATTCAGCGGGATGTGGTTGTGGTGGCAGCGCAGGCCGCGCCGGCGACGCTGACGAAACCCGATGGAGTGCAAGTCGCGAAGACAACACCTGACTAGTGGCATTCGGTGTCACCTCACTCATCGACCACCGTCTGGCTGCGAGTGCTGCCGGATCTCTACATTGTTAGTTGCTCGCTAGGCTTTTGCCGATTTCGTTGACGCAAGAACATGGCGCATACGCTGAGCTATTGCAACCAAGTGCGTGCCAGTTGCCCACCAGCAGCGTCCGCGCCGATCTCAGGCGGCAGGTCTTGGATTTCGATCGTATGCGATACGCGTCGAGCAGCCTTGGCCGCCGCTGCCAATGTCGCCTGATAGATCTCCCGCGCGCTCAGGTGGGCCAATGCCACCACGATGCGCCGGTCGGGCTCCCCTAAGCCGAATCCCGCTGCACTGAGCGCTTTCTTCACTACGCTTCGTGAGAGCTGAATCGCCTGTTCTGCATCCGGCGGCATGATGAAGAACTCCTTGAACCGCGACCTCAACGTATGAGGTACCCACCAAGGATAGTTGGCCGTGGCGATCCAGGCGATCTGGCTCGCATCAAGCTCCAGGTCCAGACTGATGTCACGTACCTGGGCCGCCGAGACTGGCTCGAGCAACGAGTGCAGCACCCCGGTCGGCGACGAGAACCCGCCCGAGGTCTTGCCCATCGTCTGGGCCTTGTCCAACTCGTCCAGGATCACCAGCGGGTTGGCGTATTCCCCCAGCCCCAGCAGATCGAAGACCAGCCCGTAGCGCGAGTTGCCCCAGACAGCGTCCGAGCCAAGCAGCGCCCCGGAGGTTTCAGCCTGATCCATCGGATGGCGGCGCACCGGCACCCCGAGCACCTTGGCCAGGGATTCGCAGAAGTGGGTCTTGCCGACACCAGGTGGGCCGTAGAGCAGCAAGGGCGGCAGGCGAACCGGTGGCACCGACGGTTTCAACTGGTCTGCCGCCTCAGGACTCGCGCCGGCCCTCTTGCTCGCACCTTTCCCTGCCCTGGCCTTCTTCCCCTTCGCCGGCGCTTGCCCGGTCTCGGCGTTTCCGGCCCCGAAACCCATCTTCTGCAGCGCCACGTGATTCGCCACGAACTGGATGACTTCACCGAAGTGCGGGTGATCCTCCTGCAGCGCCAGGATCGCCTCCACCGATGCCGGACTTCCGATCCGCCGCCATGGCCCCCGCAACTTGAGCAGGTAACCCAGCGGCTCGTTCCTCTTCTTCGCGTCCGAGTCCACGCTTTGCGGGGAGGCCGCCATGCGCTGCACGTCCGCCTCCCGGTACACCCGAAGCCGCTGGGTCAGAGGCATTTTCTCGATCTCTGCCCGAAGCTTGACTTGATCCGGGTTGAAGCCCATGCGCCGCAGTTCCGCGTCCAGCTTCTCCCGGGTCTGCTGCTCCTGTCGCTCGGCTGCCTTGGCAGCAAGCTCCTGTCGCTCTCGCTCTCGCTCTTGTTCTCGCGCTCGCTCACGCTGCACGGGATCATCCTCCCGACGCACGTGCTTGCCGTGTTCGTCGGTCTCGGGCAAGTCAGCGGCCTCCTTCTCCAGGCGCTGCTTGAGCTTCTTGAACTGCTCGGCCACGCCAGGGGGCAGCAGGAGCTCGTGCTCGTAGTTGCCGGCGAAGTGGGGTAGGCCCACGAAGTTACCGTCCTGCAGCAGCCGCGAGCGGCCTTCAGCAGGTTTTGAGGTGAAGCTCGGAGGGCGGCGCCTGGCCTGCGGTGCCAGCACCCAACCCGCCTTGGGGCTCAGGTACGGGCTCACCGCGTCGACCATGGACGCGCCTGGGCCGATCGGGGCGGTGGACTCGGAATCGGTCTTCTTGGGGTCGGTCATGTCTGCTCTCCCCGGCCTTACTTCAACGCACGCAGCTTGTTGTAGTGGCTGATGCGGATCTGCTCGATCGAGGGTGGCACACCCCTCCCCCCGAAGCGCCGGCCCACCTGCCCTTTCTCGATGAAGGACAGGGCCACCTCGGCTTCGGGACGCTTGCGCACCAGGTGTGCCGCCAGGCGTTGCAGCACCAGCACGGCTTTGGGGCCGGAGTACATCAGGGCATAGACCTGCCGGTTGTGGCCAATGCGGCGCTTCACCTCATGGATCGGAGCGGGCACACCCACGCACACCCGGAAGTGCTTCAGGGTCTGCAGGCAGTTCTGCGTCACTTGCACCACCAGGCGGTACGTGCTGGCGCGGTTCGGGTACGTCTGCTTCACGATGGCCACACACCCGTCGCCATCGAGCATGCCCGCCGCCCAGGCCAGACTCGGGCGGGGCCAGGGAATGGAGCGGTTTTCGTAGGCTCGACGCTCGTGGTCGGAGATGCGCACCGGCGTCGGTTTCGAGGCCGAGAACATGGCCAGGGACCACAGCCCAGCGGAGTCATCGATGTTGGAATCGTCGATCTCGGGCATCTCGGTGAGCGGGCCCTCGTCCAGGTCGAGCGCGAACTGGTCTTCGTCGGCGTCTGCATCGGTCTGCACACCAGTTTCAACCTGCTCAACGGGAACCCGCGCCAGCGCCGCCGTCACCAGCGTCGGCACGGGCTCGAGCGGCAGCGGCTGCTGGGCTTCGCCATCCGCATCGCGCAGCCGGGCATAGGCTTCGCGGCGCGCGAGCCGCATGGCATCGCCAAAGGTCTGCGCCATGAGCGCGAATCTCGGGTTCACCGGGTTCTTGCCCAGCGGGCCGTATTTGCTGCCAATGCGGTACTGCTGGTGCACGGCATCACTGAGCAGCAACTGCAACCAAACACCGTCGTCGACCGCTGCCTTCATTCCATCCAGGCCATCCACCTCCTCGCTCTTCGGCTCCAAGTTGATGAAGCGCGTGAGCAGCCCGCGCAGCGTGAGCTGGGTCAGCGGGTGCGCGGCGCGCTCGGCTTCTCGTTCACGGGCCAGGGCTTCGCCGGAGGAATAACCACCACCGGACACCCGATCCGGCTCTGCGTGCAGAGCCCCCAGTTCAGCGATCAGGCAGGCCAGGCGAACCAGCGAGGTTTCGTCGCGGGTCAGCTCGGGGCTGTTGACCTGCTCGGCTGCGACCACACCGAGGGCCAGCGGGTGAACCACGCTGCGCGCACGTACCTCCGGCAGCAGCGCCACCAGCGCCTGCTCGATGTCGGCCCGAGCGATCGCGGACATGAAGAACGCCTGGTGAGCAGGTTTCAAGCTCAGGATGGCGTGGCTCAGATCGGCGGTGATGCCTTCTGACAAGCCCAGGTGGTCGAGCAGCCAGGGGCCGGAGCCGCGGCCTGAGCGCGGCTGATCGATGCCCGTGACCAGCAAGGCGTCTCCCGGCACGCCCGGCACCCGAGTCTTGGTGGCACGGATCCAGCGCACGCAGGGCGAAGAAACTTGGGGGAGGTCGGTCTGCTCCGAGGGCGCGGGTAGGACCAGGGTCTGATCGCCGCTGCCCAGCAAGGCGATCGACACACTGCCCTCGCGGCGCGGGCAGATCTGGCCGTGCTGGTTCATGTACGGGCCCACGGGGCCGAACGGGAAAGCCGCACTCAGCAGCGTGTTCATGCGAAACACCGAGCCGGGCTCGGCGAGTTCACCCAGCACGTTGGGCATTTCCTCGCCGGGGGAGACGGCGTAGGGCGCGAAGCCACCGGCGTCCGTGCCAGCACTGGCGCCGGAGCGAAGTGAGTTCTCCGGATGGGCCTTGTCGTTGGCCGCCTGCTTGTTCAGGCGCGCCGATAGCTGGCTGCGCACTTCCCTCTCGAACTCGCCCATGTTCTTGGAGAGTTCCTCCAGGATGGTCGGCATCGCCAGGGCGTGGGCCACCGGGTCGGCGTGCGGCTGGATGTGGCTGCTGCCGTCGTTGCCTGCCTGGTCGAGCATCTGCTTCGAGACGTGAGCGGCGATCTGTTCGTTGGTCTTGCGGTTCGTGTTCATGCTGGATTCCTTGAAAGTGGGTGAATTCGGGTGTGGTGTCGGGAATGCGCGGGCAAAGCTCCGCCCGCCCTGCCCGTCTGCGCTTTCGCGGCTCGCGAAAACCCAACGGACTGAGAAAACTCGTTCTTCGGTGAAGGGGCGCTGGCTGGCTCAGTGAGCCAGTGCGGCCTGCGGGCTGGGCCTGCTCATGGCGCCCGCGCCGGCGAAATCCATCGCCCTGCGCAAGGACCATTGCGGCCTTGGCCCGCCAGGGATCGGTGGCGGCTGGGCGTTCGCGTCGCGCGGACCACTCGCGCGGCCAGAGACATCGCCTCGGTCGGCGAGCGCAGCCTTGCGCGCATGCGTGGCCCGGTTCAGCTTCGATCCCACCGCGCCACGGGGCTTAGGAACGGGCATTGCGGCGGCCTGGTTGGCCGGCACGTACAGGTCGGGTGCCGTGCGGCGGGGAATGACGGTCTCGGCCTGGATGGGGGTTTTCGGGGGCGCGAGGCGCTTGAGTGCCGGGGAGATTTCCTCGGGCTCGTATTTCACGAGTGGTCCGTTCGCAAACTGGTTCGCGAGCAGTCGCTCCATCGCACTGCCGTCCTGGCGCGTCATGTTGGGCACATAGCGGCTGTACGTCCGAAACAGCATCTCGGTACTCGTGTGGCCGAGCTGGCGCGCCACGAACTCCGGCGCCTCACCGGAGGCCAACCAAAGCGTCGCTGCGGTGTGCCGCATCTGGTACGGACGGCGTAGCTCATAACCCAGGTGGCGCAGCAGCGGGTACCAGATGCGCTTCGTGAAGTTCGTGTTGTCCAGTGGTTCACCGAGAAGGTTGCAGAACACGTACTCGGAGCGTTCGAAGGTGATCTCGCGCTGGCGCAGCAGCGCCTCGAACACCGGTTGGCTCATCTTGATGTCGCGCTGGCTGCCATCGGTCTTGGTGTAGTCGTCCTCGCCCAGCACGTGGGTCTCGCGCACCAGGATCAGGCGGCTGTCGAAGTCGATATATTTCCACTTCAGGCCGTTGACCTCGCCGGTGCGCATGCCGGTGAGGAATCTCACCTGCAGGTAGTCGCGGTAGTCGGCGCGCACGGTGGCCAGGATGATCTGGACCTCGGCGAGCGAGAACGGCTGCACGTCGGTCTTGCGCACGCGCAGGCGCTTCACGTTCAGGGCGGGCGACGTAAACTCGAATCGGTCGGCGGCTTCCTCCAGGATCTGCTTGAGCGTGCCCATGATTTCATTGATGCGCTTGGCTGAGAGGCCAGCCCTGCCTGCGCGACCTGGTTCTTTGGCGAGGGCGGCGCGAAAGGCAAGGACATCGGACTTGGTGATGCTGCTGACCACCTTTTCTGCGAAGGTGGGGTACAGGCGGCCTTCGATCGTGGACAGCAGCGAGCGGATGTGGCTGCGGCGCCATTCGATGCTGTGCTCTTGCAGCCACTGATCGGTGAAGGCCTTGAAGGTGGGGCCGATCGGCTCTGCGGGTTTCGGAACTGCAACCTCATCTACCCGCTCTGCACTCGTCGTTTTACGCTCATTCAGGCGAGCGGCAACCGCACTGCCAGGGAAGAACTCTCCGTAGACAAAGGTGCCCCCCTTGATCGCGGCCACCAGGCGATCGACGACCGCTTGCACCATCTTGCGATTTCGTGGGGTGTCATCCAGCGCGGTTTGCTCGCGGCAGCGCACGCTCCTGTAGGTGAAGTCAATGACGAGCTTGCCCGTCTGCGCATTCCACTGATGGCGGACAGTGATTCCATTTCCATCGCGGACAGCGTTCCAGGCGATGGCGGACACGTTGCACAGGTGTCCTGAGTGACGCTCAAATCGTAGCCGAAGTGTCCGCCATCAGC
>NZ_JAMBNO010000042.1 GCF_023715105.1 Hydrogenophaga intermedia
CGCACCGCCACCATCGACCCCGGCGATGGCACCCATTGGCGCGTCGGCTTCGCCCTGCTGCGCCACGTCCTGGACGTTTGACTATCCGCTGTCATCCTCGTCAAGAGGGTGTTGAGGCGACGCTTACCCTGGCGGACCAGATGGAGGCATTCATACGACGCATCGATGGGGGACTGACGGACGGGCCGTTGACGGGCCACTTGGGTGCATTGCATGTGACGTTGCGTAGTGCGCCTCCACCTTCGCATCAGTCGCCGCGCTAGTGCCGAGCACCCTGAGACTCCTCTTGGATTCGTATCATTGAATCGAGAGATCCCGTGATCATCGGCGTGCTCGGACAACGGTTGGCCTTTACCTCGAGCGGGCGCTTTGGATGTCCGCGTGCGATGGCCAGAACCGCTAGGGAAGCGAGCAACGCAGCCGCACAAAGGAATAGGCCACCAGGGCCGATGATATTCATCGCAGTTCCCCCAATAAGGGGTCCAGCGGCTGTCCCGATCCCATTGAGCAGAAGGAGCCCTCGGGCAGTGCCGAGTCGCCGACCGGCCGGTAGGTCGTCGTTCGCGGCGGCCAGACACAACGAATAGATCGGGATCCCAAAGCCGCCGAAGAGCGCACCCGCGACAAGGAGCATTGGCAGAGGAGCCTGAACTGCTAACGCTACGCAGATTGCAGCTGCTGCAGACGCCAAGGCTGCACCGGCAATGGCAATGTTTCGAGACACTCGATCCGAAAGCCAGCCGAGTGGCCATTGCAATGCAAGTGTTCCTCCCAGCACCGCAGCCATGAAGGCGGATATTCCGCTCACATCAAGTCCGATTCTCTGGGCGAAGTTCGGGCCCATGCCCCAGAAACCGCCGATAGCCAGACCGGCCAAGAAAACGCCAACCGCAGCTAGCGGTGAAACGAGGATCACGTCCTTGAGCGCGACCGATTCCTGTTCCGCCTCGGCAGGTGGATGGTTTGGAAGCAAAGTAATCGGAACCACCGCAGCAGATATCAACAGCGACACGACGATGAACAAAGTGACGCTGGCGGGCGCCGCAATGTTGAGGAGCGCTTGCCCCACTGCCCATGAGCCCATTGAAACCACACCGAAGATCGACAGGAGTTGCCCGCGCGTGGATTGCACTGCGTGCGCATTGAGCCAACTCTCCGTTGCGAGCATCATGCCTGCATAGGCGAAGCCGGTAGCCAAGCGAAGCGGCATCCAAGCTATCGGCTCTACGAAGGCCACATGGAGAAGGGTCATCATCGAAGCGATGGCCGCAAATCCAGCGAAGGTTCTGACATGGCCAACAGAAACGATGATCCGCGGCAATACGAGCGCGCCTGCTGTGAACCCCACGAAGTAGAAAGACATCATCGCGCTGATCGCACCGCTCGAGAAGCCCTCGTGGCCAGCTCTCACGATCAAGAGCGTGCCCAGCAAGCCATTGCCCAACAGCAGCGAGGCGACGCTCAGCAGCAACGCCCCCACTGGTGCGAGAACGAGCCCACGTTTACACGCTGTCCTTACGGTATCGATTGCGCGGCTCATTTCCTAGCCCGGTGTGACGGTTGGTGCTCGGGCGAACGCCGCATTGGTTACGAATTCTCAAGTTCCTTCACAAGCAGGTCCGCGTCAAGATGGAAGTCAGAGAACACGATGCGGCCGCCGGCGTCGATAACCGTGAACCAAGGCGTTCCTCGTGTACGGTAGTCTTCCATGAAGGTGGGCAGCGTTGCGCCGACCGGTGGCTCGTCATGACCGAAAGCGACAGGAAGTTCATACCTGAGCTGATTCACGCGCAATTTTTCAAAGGTGTTCTCATGCGCTCCTTCGAAAACAGTCTGGATCACTGCGAAACCTACACCCTTGGAGCTCAATGCTCCATGCAATCTTTGCAGCGTCGGAAACCCATGCGAATGGCAACCGGGGCACCAGTGCTGGAAGGTGAACAAAATCTTTGGTCCGGTCCCCAAACCAGACAGATTGAGCGGAGCGAGTCCGCTTGCTCCATCCGAGCCAATCCATCTCTGCACCCGAAGCTCGGGTGCTTGTTGTTCAGCGAAGCTCATCCTATCCTCCAAATTTGATGAAGAAGCCCGATCGATGGTCGAGCGGCGTGGCGGTAGGCCCGCTGCCTACCTTGATTGCGCCCTTTGTTTTGAAGTCTTGATCTAATAGATCAGCACTTCTCAAAAGTTTTGCGCGTGATTGAACGCGGCAAAGTTCCTTGCCTGCGCCATGGTCTCGTAGCAGCGGCGCGCCCATCATCAAGAACTCTCTGCTTTTCCGCACCAGCCATGGTTCGGTGGTGATCCCATCGTGGCGGCAGCCAGTGTGGCGCGCTGAAACGCCGAGGTCAGGCGTATGGCTGGGCGGCAGGGCTTCTAGATGCATCTCGTGTTCGATGGATTGTCCAGGGGCGGCGGGGGCTTTGCCCAATCAGAGACAAAAGTTGAACGCTCTACCTGGTGGCCTGCTGCAATCCAAGCTTCAATGCCGCCATGCAAGGGGCGGACACGGGTGAAGCCGGCTCGTTGCAAGTGGAGCGCTACCTTTGCAGCAGAGTATTCGGAGGGACAGTCGCAGTAGACGATGACCTGAGTGTCTTGCGACGACGGGGCCTCCGGGCGCCAGACGCCATCTAACGACCAAGGCAGCGCGCCGGGAATGGCACCGTCACGCTCGCGGCTAGCGGCTGCCCGCACGTCGTAGATCACGTAAGGTGCGTCACTCTCGCGCAATCGCTTGAAATCCGGGACTGAGATTCGCGTCATGCGCAATGCCCGAATCAGCAAGTGCCTACGAGCGAGGCGTATCGCAAAAAATAGGAGTAGCGCGATGAAAACAGTCGCTAGACCGGCCCTGCCATAACTTGCGAGCGTGCTGAGTAGGGTGTCAATCGTTGAATGGAAGGCGCGGCCCAGCCAAATAATTGTGCCGATGTACAAGGCGATACCAAGCGCGTCGAGCAACACGAACTTCTGCAGCGGTACGCGGCTTTGCCCTGAAAGTGCTGTGGCGAAGAGACCTAGTCCGGGAATGAACTTCGCCACAACCAACGTCCACATCCCCCAGCGCGCAAAGAGCGACTGAGTTTGACTTACGCAAGAGTCTGGTGACAAGGATAGCCGGCACGCGGTGTGCAAGACATGGCTTCCATAGCGCCGTCCAGCGGCGTAGCAGATGAGGTCTGCGATCAGGCAGGCGCCGAACGCAACGCCGAAAAGGAGGCCGACGGCGACATCACCGGCCACACTGCGAGCCGCCATGACCATCAGCAAGGGGATCATTGGCAGTGGAAGCCCTAGCTGCGACGCGAACACGTTCAAGAACACGACGATCATGGCGTGATCAATGAGCGACTGGATGACGAATTCCAAGAAACGGCCTTCTCTTAGTGATGAGGACTCTTGGTGCGACTTCGTGGCGGGTGGGGGTATCTGTCGTCTAGCGCACGTGTCGCGCTTCTTTTCCACCATTCAATGGCGGCCTGACAAGCTGTACATAAGGCTCGCATGCTACGGGAGCTTCATCAAAACGGAACGATGGTGCGACGCGGGTGCAAGGTTTTGGACGCCTGGACACACTTACAGGACGCTTGGACCGAAAGAGGATGCAGAGTGCCTAAGAACATTCTGCTCCGCGGATGCACGTCCTTCGATACGCGGCAGGTATGTGGAGGCGGGGGAGGTTAGCTCCCTCGCCCATGCAGCGGGTGAATAGCATCTATGTCTTGGTCATGGATGTTCGAGGCATAAGGAATCTGGGAGCATCCGATGAAGCGGCCGGAAGCGTCCGGCGCCAGCGACATCCCGTGCTGGAACTCGGGTGGTCAGCCTTACCTGTCCCCGAGAGCTAATGCCTTCTGTAAAAGGGCGTTAGGGACTTGCATACGGAGGCTTGTATTTTGGATGGCGCTATTTACGTGACAGCAACCATGGCGGTGGGTGGATTTGACTGTTTGTTTACGGGTTCTCGCACGACGCCCGCGGGAAGCAGAGCCGCATGCGATCCTTCCGCCGGGAAGCCGCCGCCGCGGGCAGGCTCAAAAGCTTGGTTCGAGGTGGAGAAAGCCAGGGAGAAGAACTTTCGGACCGAGCCGCGTGCAAGGAGATGCTGTGGCGCAAAGCAACGACATCACCCAGCCTGATCAGATGAGCACCGAGATTGGGGAACTTAGCTTCTCCGTGTCCAAGGCCGATAGCCCAATCTTGCGCATTTCACCGGCCGATTTGGATACCCTCGTCGGTACGCTCGAAGTGCGTCAGGTCACACTTGAAGAGTGCACATTGAAAGGCGAGCGACGGTTCGAGCCAGGGAATGACGGTATGACTCACCTGTATTACGGCATGTGCGGAAGTGGGTCCATCACAACCTCACATGGCCTGTCGATAGCGATTGCTCAACATACCCTTGTCGTGGTACCGCCTGTCAGCAGGGAACATCTTCAATGTCGACCGGCCAGAGAAGACCGGGCCATGCTGGCAGGAAGCGTGCGCGTCCTGTGTGGCCATTTCCACGCCGCATTTGGTGACGTTGTTGACATGTTTGGCGGCCTATCTACGCCAATTGTGGAACGCTTTTCTGAAGGCGACGACTTGCCAGCCAAGTTGAGCCATGCGCTCGTCGAGCTGAAGGGGAAAGAGCCCGGCAGCGTCGCCATGACCTCACTACTTATGAAGCAGACGTTGGTGTTGCTTCTGCGTCGTTCGTTGATCTCGCCTAACCCCTGGGTCGAGCGTTTTGCGATTCTGAGGGACCATCGGATCTCCAAGGCCTTCGCCGAAATGACGGCGAGGCCTGGGGCCGAACATACGGTGGATAGCCTAGCGAGGACCGCGTGTCTGAGCCGATCAACCTTCATGGCCCGCTTTTTTGAGTTAGTTGGCCGAACACCAATGAGTGTGCTCAGAGATTTGCGTATGCGCCAAGCAGCCCAGCAGCTTCGAGTTACGGGCGTTCCTATTGGGCAGATTGGTCAGGCTGCCGGATACGCAAACAACAGCGGATTCATCCGCGCGTTTCGAAAGGCATATGGCATGGACCCTCGGGAATACCGAGGCCAAGCGCTACCCCCGTCTTGCATTGTTCCGCATGCAGCGTTTCACACCAACGACCAGAGCGAGAGCCGAACTTGCTGAGTAAACCTCGTTGCGGACACCATCCGGTACCCGCAAGAAGCGCGATTGCGACGATCTCGTTAGGCCTATGCCGAATGCCTGGCTGGATAGGCTCCTAGGCGAACGTTGAAATGCTGCCCTGCTAAGTTGTTGCCGATGGGGCTTTCCAAGACCAGCTTAGTGCGCAACTTCATTTTCACCCAGGCGAGCTCGGTCAGCATGGAGCTACAGATCATCGGAGAACCGTTGTTCCTTCCACGGATCGCCGCGCATGTGAAAGCCCTGCCGCTCCCAGAAGCCCGCCTCTTCGCGCTTGGTGAACATCAGGCCGCTACACCATTTGGCACTCTTCCAGAAATACAGGTGCGGAACGAGCAGTCGTGCGGGGCCCCCGTGCCGGGATGGAAGAGGGCGCCCCCCGTACATGGTTGCGACAATTGCCTTGCCGGCGACCAAGTCTGCGGTTGGAACGTTGGTGGTGTAGCCGCCGTAGCACTCGGCCAGGACGAATGGAGTGAGTGGCCCCACGCCCGCAGCGGCGAATATATCGTCGATTGAAATCCCTTCCCAACTGGTGTCGAACTTCGACCAAGAGGTGACGCAGTGGATGTCACCGTTAAAAACCGTACGCGGGAGCTGATTGAATTCGAGCCATGTCCAGCTGGCGATGGGCCGCAAGCCCTCTTTCAGCTGGAACTTCCAATTGTTTAAATCGATCTTTGGTGTTGCAGTAGCCGACAGCACAGGGAAACCCTGAGTGACGTGCTGCCCCCGGGGCAGCCGTTCTTCTGTCTCTGGGTCGACGCCGCGGCCGGTGAAGCCTTTGGTGACCATGTGCTTGCTCCTTTTTCAGGTCGGGAAAGCGAGGTACGTGTCTTCGGGAGCTGGCTTCACGCTATGCGCAGCAGTCCATCGTATGCACGCCGTACGGGTTGCACCAGATCCCAGCGACGCGTCGCAACGTTTTCGGGACTCTGGACCACCGAAGCAATCGTAAAGTGAACCGGGAGCTCTTTTGCAGCAAGGCGCTCGCTGTTACCAAATTTGTAGTGGTCTTTATTTGGCTCGAAGTGAGTTTGGGCGCTACGCATGCAGCTGCATGTTTTGAAGCTGCGGGATCGAAATTCCGAACGGCGCGCGGAAACTTAATCGCGCCAACGTCTCTGGAGAAAAGTATGCCCAGCCCACAAAACCAATCCCAAGCTCTCGCCGAAGGCGAGGATATCCAGGCCATCTTCAGATCACTGAAACGCGGCGGCGGCCGGGAGAAGGTCAACGACGCCAATGTCGATTCGCTGATCGCTTTGGCTAAGGAGTATGGCGAGGTCCAGCTTGAATATCTGCTTAGCGAGTGGCGCTCAGAATGCGGCGAGAACGTTGATGGGACGGCACTGAATGCCTTGCCGAAGTTTCCGCCGCCGCTGTGATACACCTTTGGAGGCGCAATCTCGTTGGCCAGGCGCGGTGGGTACGAGGGCCCACTGCGGTGCTTGGAACAAGCACAGGCACTGCAGGTGCAGGAAACGCGAACACTACTCATGACCAGCAATTTGCCTTGCGCGCTGCGTTCCGCAGACTTTCTAGTACCCTGTGCGACCGACCGCGTGGCCCTTGCGAAGTACTTTGTGAATGTGCGTGCTGTCAGCCTGGCTCTAGCGACCTCCCTCAGCACGGAAGACCAAGGTGCGCAGTCCGAGCCGGAAGCAAACCCGACAAAGTGGCATTTGGCGCACACCACCCGATTCTTCGAGGCTGTGGTGCTCATGCCGTATACATCATGCGTTCCGTTCGACCCCTCCTACTTGCTCTTCTTCAAGTCCTATTACGAATCGTTGGGGCGACGGCATCCGGAGGCCCAACGCAGATTGCTCACTCGTCCGAGCTTGTCGGAAGTGCATCGGTATCGCGAGCACATTGATGCGGCAGTCTTGAAGGCACTAGACAAAGTTGACTGGGATACTTTGAAGTCAATTGGGCCTCTGATCATTCTTGGCTTGCAACTTGAGCAGCAACACCAGGAGCGCATTGCCACTGACGCCCTTCTTGTTTTTTCCTGCAAACCGCTGCCCCCGACGTAAGCGTCTGGGCATACCACCTTGAGTTCCTGCACCAACTGCGCACGATTGCTGTCCATCAAAGTTAGATGGACAGCAAATGAACGAACATCGCAAGCTCCCTCGGCGCCGTCACAGCGCGCAGTTCAAGCGTGAGGTCTTGGCGGCCTGCAACGAGCTTGGCGCGTCGGTTGCCGGGGTTGCTCTGGCGTTTGGCCTGAACGCCAATCTGGTGCGCCAATGGCGCCGTGGCCGCGGGTTCAAGCCTGCCGGTGGCGCAGCGATGGCGGCCACCTCCGTCACCCGTGAAGCTCAGCAACAGTTCATTGCACTGTCGATGCCACAGGCTGTGGCGGCCAGCGCGGCGCCAGCGAATGTGGGCGCGGGTGACATTCGCATTGAGGTGCGCCGCGGGGCCCTGCAGGTCAGTGTGAGTTGGCCGCAGGCAGCGGCTGCAGACTGCGCCATCTGGCTGCGGGAGCTGCTCAAGTGATCCGCATCGACGCAGTGTGGCTGGCCACCGAACCCGTTGACATGCGCGCCGGCGCCGACCGACTGCTCGCTGCGGTGGTGCAGGTCTTCGGCGCTGCGCAGGCGCACCACGGCTACCTGTTCGCAAACGCGCGAGGCACGCGCATCAAGCTGCTGGTGCATGACGGCTTCGGTGTCTGGTGCGCCGCGCGGCGCCTGAACCAGGGGCGCTTTCAGTGGCCAGCGGCCGGCTCGTTGGCGCCCTTGACGCTGAGCCGTCAGCAGTTTGATGCCCTGGTGCTGGGCCTGCCCTGGCAGCGCCTTGAGCAGATGCAGCGGATCACCAACGTATAGCCCACACACATAGCGCCATCTGCTTCATGCAGGGCAATCGGCACATGCCCCGATGCGTGTAGCCACCGGGCTGTGCACACTCCAGTCTTGATGGTGGACCTCAAGACGCTCGACCCCCGGATGCTGCAGGCGATGGAGCCTGCAGCCGTGGCCGAGTTGGCCACCCGCATGCTCACCGAGCTGGCCACTCAGGGCGCGCAGTTGCAGCAGCACGAGCAACGCGCCCAGCGCTATGAGCGCGAGATCCAGTTCAAGGATGCCAAGCTGGAGAAGATCACCTTTGAGCTGGCGCGCCTGAAGGCCTGGAAGTTCGGTGCCCGCACCGAGCGCCTGGACGCCACCCAGCGCCAGATGTTCGAGGACACCGCAGCCGAGGACGAGGCCGACTTGCAGGCGCAGCTGCTGGCTCTGCAAGGCGAGGCCACCACACCAGCTGCCCAGACACCCGCCCGCGCGCCACGCCGCCAGAAACTGCCCGAGCACTTGCGCCGCATTGAGCACCGCCACGACCCTGCAGACACCACTTGCGGCTGCGGCCAACCGATGCAGCGCGTCGGTGAGGACGTGAGTGAACGGCTGGACATCGTTCCGGCTGAGTTCATCGTGCACCGTCACGTGCGCGGCAAGTGGGCCTGCCGGTGCTGCCAGACATTGGTGCAGGAGCCCGTCGCCCCGCAGGTGGTGGACAAGGGTCTGCCCACCGCAGGCTTGGTGGCGCACACGCTGGTATCGCGCTTCGTGGACCACGTGCCGTACTACCGCCAGGAGCAGATCAACGCACGCTCGGGCGTGCACACGCCGCGCTCCACGCTGGCCAGCTGGGCGGGTGCCGGGGGTGCAGCGCTGACACCGCTGTACGAGGCGCTGCGTGTGTTCGTGCTGAGTGCGCGGGTGCTGCATGCCGATGAGACGCCGGTGGCCCTGCTCGATCCTGGGGCGGGCAAGACGCGCAAGGCCTATGTGTGGGCCTATGCGCGAGGGGCATTCGATCCGATACCCGCCGTCGTCTACAACTTCGCTGCGGGGCGGGCGGGACGCTACCCGATCGAGTTTCTTGGGCGCTGGTCAGGAACACTGACCTGCGACGACTACGCCGGCTACGGCGCGCTGCTCAAGCTACACGCTCGCATCGAAGCGGGCTGTCTGGCTCACGCGCGGCGTAAGTTTGATGAGTTGGCCAAGGCCGGAGCCAGCCCTGTGGCGGCCCAGGCGCTGCAGCGCATCGCCTGGCTGTACCGCATCGAGCAGGAGGTGGCAGATGCCGACAGTGCCCAGCGCCTGC
The DNA here is from genome assembly GCF_023715105.1 of Hydrogenophaga intermedia. Classification (GTDB taxonomy): domain Bacteria; phylum Pseudomonadota; class Gammaproteobacteria; order Burkholderiales; family Burkholderiaceae_C; genus Hydrogenophaga; species Hydrogenophaga intermedia_A. Next base: position 9,274 of record NZ_JAMBNO010000042.1, read on the forward strand.
TCGCGCGGCGAGAGCGCAGCGTGCCACTGTGGAATGAGTTGCACGTCTGGCTGAGGCGACAGCGTGGCCAGGTGCCCGATGGCGGCGGCATCGCCGCGGCTATCGACTACAGCTTGCGACGGTGGGACGCGCTGGGGCGCTTCCTGCAAGATGGCAACGTGGCCATTGACAACAACCACATCGAGAACCTGATGCGCCCATGGGCGATGGGAAGAAAAGCTTGGCTGTTCGCCGGCAGCGAGCTGGCTGGTCAGCGCGCGGCGATGGTCATGAGTCTGGTGCAGTCGGCGCGGCTGAACGGGCATGAGCCCTGGGCCTACTTGCGCGACGTGCTCAAGCGCCTGCTAGAACACCCGAACCACCGTATCGACGAATTCCTGCCGCACCGTTGGAAGCCGGCAGTTTGACCTCGCACCTCTGCTGCTGACAGAGTCGGTCGTCCCCGTCAACGTGGGATGACTGGCCGCTTACCCCCCGACGCTAGGCGTCCCTGACAACGGACCGTCACGATTGAGGACCCGCTGCAAACAAGAGAGCTAGACGTTGCTCTGACGACTTCACAGGCGTTGGCCAAGGAGAGGGCTGTCTCTATTTGGGGATCCTCGAGCGCCGGCAGCGACATGGGAGGTTCTCGGCCTCAGGACGCCCAGCCGGATACTGGCGCCCTAACCAGTCAGTTGAGTCTCTTTGAAGGCACTATCTATAAGCCATGGGCTGGAGGAAGACTGACGCACGAGGGCGGGTCAACACTGGGGGTACACCAGAGTCAAGTATTGCGGCTTCCTTCCTCCCGCTCTCGGTGGCATTTCAGCGGGAGCGACTCGTTCAAGGCATGTTGGCGTGAGCTGCTCGAGGAACTCGAGGCCGGGGGCGCGGTACTCCTATGCGCCATATCGTTGCGGGCCGCCCAAGAAACTTGACCTGCGATTACAACGGGTAGCACTGCACGACCTCAGCGCGGTCTCCGCAATCACGGCACGTAGCTCTTGCTAGTTCGGGCTCCATCTGGCCGCCGCCGGTCCATTCGGTCTCGAAACGAGAAAATGGCGCGCCCGTATCCCAGTCTGCGCCGCTCCAGCAGACGCCCTGATCCGATACCGGTAGCGACTCGGTCGAATCGCATCTGCAGCAGCGCAACGTGTACCAGCATCTGTCTTTGAAGCTCATGCGTCATTTGCTCTTCTTTGATCAAGTGAAGCAAGTGTCGGTAGGAATCATCGCAGGCAATTTCTCTACAGTCCTGCGTATTCCGGAGATCGTGAACACTGATTCCGGTCGATCGTGAACGGTGCCGCAGCGTGCGAGATTGCGCATGCAAATTGTAGGCGGCTGTTCACGATGGCTCTGAATTTGGCTTCTTGATTGCCTGATTGGGAAGGCTCAGCGCAGAGAGTCGCCCGTCAGGGTGAAACGGTGATGGCGCTGCATCAGTCGGTCCAGCATGGCGTCGGCGATGGTGGCGTCTCCGATCCATGCATGCCAATGGTCGATGGGCAATTGGCTGGTAATGATGGTGGCCTTGTTGGCTGCCCGGTCATCAATGATTTCCAGCAGGTCGGCACGGGTCTGGCTGTCGATGCCCGCCATACCCCAATCGTCCAAGAGCAGCACATCTGTCTTGGCCAGTTGCAGCAACCACTTGCCAAACGTGCCGTTGCCGTGGCGAATGCGCAGCTCTTCACCCAGCCGTGGCACGCGCTGGTAGAACGCAGAATGGCCCCGACGGCAGGCGTATTGCGCCAGCGCGCATGCCAGCCAGGACTTGCCCACTCCGGTGGCGCCAGTGATCAACACGCTGTGGCCGCTGGCAATCCAGTTGCCCAGCGCCAGACTCATCACCGCCTTGCGCTCCAGGCCGCGCCCGGCGCTGGTGTTCAGGTCCTCAATGCTGGCTTGGCTGTACTTCAGCTTGGCATCCTTGAGCAAGCGGGTCTGGCGCTTGTCGTTGCGCCAGTGCACCTCACGCTCCACCAGCAGGCTCAGGCGCTCCTCAAAGCTCAGGGCCGTCATGGCGGCCTGGCTGAGTTGTTCTTGCAGCCCGGTGGCCATACCCGGCAGGCGCAGCTCGCGCAGTTGTTCAATCGTCGTGTTCATCATCATGGGAGTTCCTGTTGTCGATTGGGGGGCGTCATTGACGTGGCTTCGTTGATCATTGGTAGTAGCCGGGGCCGCGCACATGAGCATGTGCCGGGCTGGTCCACTCAAGCGCGGTGCTGGGCTGTACCTGGTCGCGCCCGTTGATCAGGATCTCGCGCACATGCGTGCTGTTGGTGGTGCCCAGGTCCAGCGCCACCACGCAGGCCGCTTCCAGCCGCGGCTTGCCAAAGCGCTTGGCCAGAGCCAGCAGACCCAGACAGGCCCGGTAGCCGTGCTCGGGGTGCTTGCGTGTTTCCAGCAGGCGCGTGACCAAGGCGCCGGTGGCCACGCCGATGCTGCTGCCCCAGTGAATCAAGCGCTCTGGCGTCCACTCCAGGTGCGCCCGGTGGGCCGCCGACAGGTGCTCTGCCACCGTGGTGAAGCCGCCCTTGTGGGCACAGCGCAGGTGAGAGGCCACACGCTGGCCCCGGTGCAGCAACTCCACCGTGCGTGCTGTGACGCGGGCCTCCAGCGTCTGGCCCACCAATGCCTGGGGCACGCTGTAGCGGTGGCCTTCAAACTCGATGTGCTGGTCGATGTGAACCCGCACCGTCTTGTAGACCGCCAGCTCCCAGCCTTGCGCCGGTAGCGGCTTCAACGCCGGGGCATCCAACTGCGCAAAGGCAGTGGCACGGCTACCCGGCAGCTTCTGAAACGCCTTGGCATTGAGCTGCTCGAGCAAGGGTTCAATCGCCTCGTTGACTTCGTCCACCGTGGCGAATTGTTGATGCCGCAAGCGCATCAGGACCCAGCGCTCGACCACCTGCACAGCGGACTCGACCTTGCCCTTGTCCTGCGGGTGGTAGGGGCGTGCGGGGAGCACGGAGGTGCCGTAGTGCCGGGCGAAGTCCAGCACGGTCTCGTTGGCGCGGGGCTCGTAGCGGTCGGCATTGGCGATCATGGCCTTGGGGTTGTCGGGCACGATGAGCTGTGGCACACCACCAAAGAAGCGCAGGGCCAGGGCCGTGGCCCCCAGCCAGTCGGCCATGGTCTCGCGCGGGGTGGCGCAGGCATAGGTGTAGCTGGAGGCGCCCAGGGCCGCCACGAAGATGTGGGCACGGCTGCCATCAATCAGCTCCAGCGTGGGCCCGGCGTAGTCGATGAACAGCTTCTCGCCGGCGCGGTGGATCTGGCGCATCGAGCGCTTGAGGCTCTTGGCGTACCCCCGGTAGTTCTCGCAGAACTGCGAGTAGCGGTGGGTGCTCTGGCCGGGGTGGCGGGTGCTGTGCTCCTCCCACAGCAGCATCAGCGTCATGCCCTTGCGGCGCAACTCCTGGTGGATACGGCCGTAGTCGGGCTGCACAAAGCCACTGGCTCGCTGAGGTGTCCCCAGCAAACGGTTGTGCAGGGCGGTGTCATCGAGGGCCTGGATTTGCGGCCAATCCAAACCAGCGCCTGTGGCCAGGGTGAGGTACTTGGTGATGACGCCTTTGGAGATATCCAGAGCAGCAGCGGTTTGCTCGTGGGTGAGCTGGGCTTCAAGTTTGAGACGCAGCACGTCCCGTATCTTGCGCATATTGATCCTTCGGGTGTCGGGCATGCCCACTCCAGCAAAGCTGTCGAGGCTACCCGCGTGGGTTGGGGAAATATGCGCAACGTCACACGCTGCAAGACCTGATTCCGGCATCGTGAACAAGCATTCCGGCGTCGTGAACGGGGATTCCGGTCACTGCCCCAAAACGTTCACGATCGCCCGGAATCCCTGTTCACGATAAATCGGAATCGGTGTTCACGATCTGCCGGAATCACCGTTCACGGTCGTCCGGAATACCCACAGTCCGATTGATAACGCATTGCGTCCGCGAAATTGCTCAAGTGTTGAAATAGGCACTTGCTCGGAACCAGACTGCGATCCAGGTGGTTTCAACCCCCGCAGTGCTCGACGCACAGATCGAGATGCTTGCCAAGCTATCGACGATCGAAATTCTTTAGCCGAGTTGATCGCTTTCCCTGTGGCGACGCTTTCACCTGCGGTGACGTTGCAGGCGGCGAGCGCACTACCGCGGGAAAGCGATGGGTTGGTGACTACGTCCATTCTGGGCACCAGCCGCATTCAGCCAAGCACCTAGCTCCGCAGTTCGCAGCAGAGCGGCGGCTTGTAGACATCTAATGGAAGAGCGTCTCGACCAGCCGCTCGACCTTGTGGACTCGTGGGCTGCCTTGAAATGAGCGTGTGGCACTTTTTCGCGCTGATTTGAGCCGCTTAGGGCAGGACCTCCAGGTGTCCGTCACGACGAAACGTGACAGCGGGCCAGTGACCTACTTGCATCCACCCATCTTCTAGCGTTGAAAAGTTGCGCTCAAACTGGGAATGAGCCACAGCCACATCAGTAAGGCAGTCCTGCGCGCTCTTGGCTGAGCTCGCGGGGCGTTCTGGCTTCAGTCAAGGACGCATAGACACGTTTTCTGGACGCTGGAGTGAGTCGCTTGACGAGAATTGTTCTGATGGCCAGGAGCCGACGCAAGACTTGCACAGTGTGGTCGACATGCAAGAAAAGCGTTCGGTATCCCTATATCTTTTTCGCAAAGGATGCAGATGACCTGCCCCCTGTAGACGTACCAATCAGAAGTGGAAGTCCGGATTCAAGATTACTCGATGGGTGTCTGGGTTGATGTGGGTAGAGCTGCATCGCCAGCGCGCTGGCGATGCAGCTCGGCGAAGCG
>NZ_JAMBNO010000043.1 GCF_023715105.1 Hydrogenophaga intermedia
GGAGCCCATCGGCTACATCCCGCCGGCAGAGGCTGAGGCAAACTACTGGCGGCATCTCGCCAATCAGGACTCCATGGCGGAGGCCTGACTTAAACCAACCAGCCTCCACGAAAGCCGGGGCGGTTCACTGTTGGCCATATTGCCGATAGTTGTTGGCGGCCCGCAGGGGCGCCTGCAGAAGGCCCTCTGCTTCATAAAAGCGCACCGCGGGAACGGAGCACCCTGCCAATGACGATAGTTCACCGATTTTCATATTTGCCTACCTACCGCTTGACTCTACAGCTACTTGAGGGTTTCTAATACGGGACATGAGTACATGTCAAAGCAGTAGCTGCTCGAGCAGTTGCAATTCGCAGACGGTCGACGAGGCCCCAAGCGCCATTGCTTCCGTGGAGAGCACATTTTCAGTTCCGGGAATGGACTGCCCCTCCGAGGAGAACCTCATTCGCATGGCGCTGGGTGGTCTGACCGGGGTTGGGCCGATGACCTTCGATCTGGCCCATCGGCAGCTCCGGGTGGTGCACTCGGGCGAGCCCGCCAGGATCGCCCAGAAGCTGACGCCCCTGAACTTGGGTGCGGTTCTGCTGACAAGCGAGAGGCGCACCGAAGGCGGGCAGTGGAAGACGCGTTTCTCCGTGCCGAAGATGGATTGCCCGTCGGAGGAGAATCTCATTCGGATGGCGCTGGCCGATGCGTCGGCTGTTGCGGCACTGGACTTCGATCTGAAGGACCGTGTACTCACCGTGCAGCATGGGGGAAGTACGCAAGAGCTGCTGGGCCGTCTCATCCCTCTCAACCTCGGCGCGCAAGTGTTGGACAGCGTGCAAAGCGACGAGTCTACGGCCCCAGACGCAGAGGGGAATGCCTCTGAGGCTCGGACCTTAAAGCTGCTGCTCGCTATCAACGGTGCGATGTTTGTCTTTGAGTTGATCGTTGGCCTGATCGCCCAGTCCACAGGTCTCATAGCGGACTCGCTTGACATGTTCGCCGATGCGGCGGTCTACGGACTGGCGCTCTATGCGGTGGGCCGCGCCGCCGCCTTGAAGATGAAGGCAGCGCACATCGCTGGTTGGTTGCAAGTCGTGCTTGCGCTTGGCGCGCTTTTGGAGGTCGTTCGGCGGGCAGTTGTGGGAAGTGAGCCGGCGTCCATGCTCATGATGAGTATCGGGCTGGTCGCATTGATCGCCAACGTCACCTGCCTAGTGCTGATCGCCAAGAAGCGGGATCGGGGCGCCCACATGACGGCAAGCTACATTTTTTCTGCGAATGATGTGATCGCAAACGCGGGGGTGATAGTCGCTGGTGTTTTGGTCGCTTGGACGGGCTCCTCGTACCCTGACCTCGTGATTGGCGCAGTCATTGCGCTGATAGTGCTCAGCGGTGCCCGGCGCATCCTGAACCTCCGATAGCCAATCTAGCGGCATCCCACACCGATGCCTAGCCAAGGTGGGATGGCCGGCCGCTTACCGATCTCCTTCTGATCCTGGGAGTACTTCGGCTTGGGACGCGCATAGCCCTTGGGCAGATCGCGACTGCGCTCGTACTCTCGGAACCAACCCTTCAATGCATTCTTGGTCGGGTACCCCAACTGGCGAATGGTTGCTCGAACGCGCTTGCCAAGCTTGATGTATAGCTCGACCGCCCGAATCCTGTCTTGATACGAATACATGAACTACCTCCTGGTAGTCCAAGTTTTTGTCCGCATCTCCCCCGGGTCAGTATTGGGTGATCGTCAACAGCCCGCCAAAGCTCACATGGCTGTTCCCCCGCAAGAAGCCTATCGCGCACGATGTGTCAACCGGATCGTGCACGTGCACGTCAAGCCTGGACGAGATAGTTGCGCATCAGCCCAGCATCTTCGTGCTCCAGCATATGGCAGTGATACAGGAACAGCCCAGGGTAGTCCACAAAACCTACCAGCACTTGCACCCGCTCGCCAGGCATGACCAGTACAGTGTCTTTCCAGCCCTCGTCGACCAATCCCGCGCTCACCGTTCGGTAGGCAGCAGCAAACGAGCTTGAGACTTGTCGCTTGAGCACGCGGAACTGCACGCCGTGGATGTGCATGGAGTGGGCCATCACCATGCCCATCATGCTGTCTTGACCTTCATTGCGAAATTCCCAGATCTCGTGGGTTCCCAGCTTGACGGTCTCTTCAGGGCTTACCTGCAGCATGTTGAACGAACGGCCGTTGACACCCCAGGCCATCATTCGCATTGTGAGATCGAACACCTTTGGCAGCCCAGCATTGATGGCACTCTGTGGCTGCGCGCCGGGCAGATGTGCAAGCCGCTGCGGCGGTTCTCGGGCTGCGCTTCGGTCTCCCTTGAGCACTGCAAACTTGAGCACATCGAATTGTGAGCCGTCAGGCAGCCTGGAGCCCCCCATCGTCATTCCCCCATCAAACTCCAAGCTCCTCAGTACGGGTTGTGCGCCAGGAGCCCAGCGCCCAAAATCGACCCAGAGGTCGACCCGCTCAGCGGGCGCCAACATCAGGTATTCGCGTTCCAGAGGCCTGTCGAGCAGGCCGCCATCCGTGCCAATCACCGTCAGGGGAGAGCCGTCGCTCCAAGCCAACTTGAACGTGCGGGTGTTCGCTCCATTGACCATGCGCAGCCGGTACGCCCGGGGCAGGACTTCCAAGTCTTTCGACAATCGTCCGTTGACGAGCAACTCGTCGCCCAGAACGCCCATCATTCGGGCCATCATGTTGGCCATTGCACTTCGGCTCATCATTGCGCCGCCATGCATGCCGCCTCCGTTCATCATGGTGTTCGACTCATCGGACGCGGGATAGACCAGTTGCTGGTCTGCATCGAATGTCCGATCCTGAAGGACCAGTGGCAAGTCATACCCGCCGCGGGGCAGAGCCAAAGTCGACTCCTCGTCATCGGAGACCAGCAGTACGCCGGCGAGGCCGCGGTACACCTGAGATCCCGTGCGGCCGTGGGGATGCGCGTGATACCAGTACGTCCCCGCGCGATTGAGCACGGTGAACTCGTAGATGTAGCGCCCCCCAGGCGCAACCGCATGCCGCGGGTGTCCATCCATGTCGTCAGGCACGTGCAGCCCGTGCCAGTGGATGGTGGTCGCCTCAGGAAGCTCGTTCGATAGTTCGATTCGCACGCGCTGTCCGCGACTCAAGCGGATGGTGGGTCCTAGGTAAGTGCCGCCCTCCATCTGCAGCGCCGCAGCGTCGCCTGCGATGAGCCGGCCCAAGTAGCGCCACACGGCTGTCGGTTTGCCTGGCCGCAGTGTCACCTCGTCACGGATCGCCCGCAGCTCGATATGGACGTCTGGTAACCGCGAGTTGGGTGTTCGCCCGGCCGCCATGCCAGGACCCGCCAGCGCGACGGCGGCCAAAGCAGAGCCTCCTTGCAGGATGCGTCGTCGGTTTCTGTTCATGATGGATTCTTCATGTGCTTCACTGCATCAGCAGGCCCAGTTGCCCATCATGGAGAAATGCATCATGGCCATGGCGGCAAAGCCGACGACCACGATCACACCGAACACAGCGAGCACGGCAGTCGTGACCTTTTCCAGTGTGCTCATGGACGACCTTTCATGCCTGCTATGGCTGGGTCCGCCACAGTTTTTCCTTGATCTGCAATGCGCGCCCAACTTTTGCCAGCGTTCTTGCTGATGAAGATGCTCTTTTTGAACGTAGCGATCGCCATCTCGCTCGTTCGCACCGGGTTTTGCGCGATGAAGCTGACGGCATCTTCTCCCAGGTCTGGCAGATTCACCGTGCGCGGCTTTTCCCCGGAGCGCAAGCCGAGCACTGACAGCGTGGGTCCACCGTCATAGCCGCTCCACCAGAGATCGTTGCCGTTGAACGTGAACGTCGCGGCCAGCACCCGCTTGCCGCTGACAACGGGCTTGAAACTCGCGCCTGCGTCCTTTGAGAGGAACAGCCCCTGATCGGCCGCCGCCGCTACGGTGGCGGAGTCCGAAGGATGCACGGCCAATCCGTGGATCCTTCCTGCGAGACCGGCGGCTTCAACGCGTTGCCATTTCTCACCATCGTTGGTCGTGAAGTAGACACCTTGCGTTCCCATCTGCGAATTCGGATGCGGGTTCACCACATACACGGCGTTTGTTCCATAGCTCGCGGCCAGCGTATGAAAATCGGACTCCCCTTGTAAGACGAGCTGCTTCCAGCTCTTGCCGCCATCCGTGCTTTTGATCAAGCCGAAGGGATTTTTAAGGCCCGAACCAGGCGCAGGATGTCCGCTGCTGTACAGCGCGTTGCGGGTACCGGTAAATCCCATGTAGTCGTGCTCAGGGCCTGGCGCTTTGCTCCACTGTCCCGATGAATAGACCGCCAGTCCGTGGTGGCTCGGGACCAACAGCGTGGCTCCGTCGGCAGCATAGGTGAGTCCATGCACATGCGTCAGCGCGACGCCAGCTGCGGCATTGGCGCTCAACCATGCCAGTGGAGTCATCGTGACTGCCAGCGCCATCGCACGGAAGGTGTTGCGCTTCATGACACCTCCTTGGTCGGGGCGATTGGTTCCGCAGAGGGCACTCGTGGCTTGGACGTACCGCTCGAGCTCTGATCCCCATCGGAACTCGAATGCATCAACTTCATCATCACCAGCATGGAGATGGGACACAGCAGTACAACAAGGATGGGCAAGCTGGCGAGGATCCCGGCTCGCGCTTCCTCGAAGGTGAGGTAGGCGAATCCGGCCGCTGCGGCGATGAGCGCGGCAACAGACAGCATGACTTTCAGGTTGCATTTCATTTTGAACTCCAGAGGAAAATTGGACCAACGCGCGAGTTCGAACCCGCTGCGTCAGCGAAAAAGGGGAAAAGAGAATTGCCTGCGCGGTTCGCGCAGTCAGATCAACCTATCGGCGACAGGTGAATTCAGCCGTGGTGGCTGCGGGGCGGCCTGTCCTGGCCATCGGTGAGAAAAAGGACGGCCGCAACTGTGGGCGTGCGCCGGGGACCCGCAGACCCAGGCTTGGGGGCCGCAGAGGACTGTGATGTCAGGAGCGCCATGGCGTTGCAGGTGGCTGCAGTGGCAGCTCCGCAGTCCTGAATCAGAGCCATGTTCCCAGTCTCAGGCTCGTGCTGCGTGTCAGCAACCGCAGAGGAGATGTCCTCAAGGGCGATCTGCTGCATGTCCTGACCCTCAGGACATTGGTACGCACCAGCCCAAGCGCCTTGGAACGACAGTCCAATAAGCAGCAGCGACAACAGAACGATTCGGAGCAGGCGAGCCATGTGGTGATCAGAGCGTAAAAGTGGGAGAAAGTTCGGTGCTGAGCAGGAGACTGCTTGAGCGGCGACGTCAAACCGTCGGATAGGCTGCAAGCGCGAATGCTTCGACGAAATCGTCGCGTTGTCGCAAGGCTGCCACCGCGATGCGCCGGGCGGTCAAGTCGACTTCCACTCGAACGGTTGGACCTGTGATTTCAAACATGGTGAACTCCTCGTATTGCGTTCACTGTGAGGCTTCCCTCTGTGGGAAGGTCAACGGACATGCGAAATTGCCCCTCTTCTTCAAGCAGGATTGTTCGCGCTGTCTTGACATTCCCATTGCAGGAAGGTCGACAGTGGCGGTACTGCAACCCGCGTGGAAATCTCATGAGCACATCTGCCCTCAACCAACCCATCCCCGATTTGACCGACTGGAACCTTGCCGTGGAAGGAATGACGTGTGCCTCGTGTGCGACTCGTGTGGAAAGAGCGCTGCGCGCAGTTCCCGGTGTGCAGGATGCAACGGTCAATCTCGCCACGGAGGCTGCTGCCATCAAGGCGGCGCCTGTGGTCTCTGTCGAAATGCTGCGAGCAGCCATTCAAAGGGCCGGCTATGGCGTTGCCGATCACAGCATACAACTGGATATCGGGGGCATGACCTGCGCGTCGTGTGCCGCCCGTGTCGAAAAGGCGCTGAGGAAAGTGCCGGGTGTTGTGGCAGCCGAAGTCAATCTCGCCACGGAGAAGGCCGAGGTGAAGCTGGCGACCGACCAGGCCGACACCACCGCCATCGTTGCAGCCGTTGAAAAAGCTGGCTATACGGCGCGCCCAGTGGGAGAGGCCGGCCACCCGGCGAGTCGTGTGGCGCTCGGCGCCGTAGGGCGCAACGGTGATGGGTGGCGCGTGGCGTTGGCCGCAGCACTGTCCTTTCCACTGGCCGTGCCCATGGTCGCAACGTTCATGGGATTGGACTGGGCGCTGCCCGGCTGGCTGCAGCTGGCTCTGGCTACTCCGGTTCAGTTCTGGCTGGGGGCGCGCTTCTATCGCGCCGGCTGGAATGCCCTGAAGGCGCGCACGGGAAACATGGACCTGCTGGTCGCGCTGGGCACTTCCGCTGCCTACGGACTGAGTGTCTATCTGCTGCTCGTCAACGTGGACCACGCAACAGCACATACCTATTTCGAAGCCTCGGCCGTGATCATCACGCTCGTCTTGCTGGGGAAATGGCTTGAACTTCGCGCCAAGCACCAAACGACGGAGGCCATCCGGGCATTGAATGCGTTGCGCCCGGACGTGGCACGCGTACGCCGTCAGGATGTTGAGCGTGAGGTCCCGCTGAGCGACGTCGTGAAAGGTGACCTTGTCATCGTTCGCCCGGGCGAGCGCGTTGCCGTGGACGGCCTTGTGGTCGAAGGTTCCAGCCAAATTGACGAGTCTCTGATCACCGGAGAGAGCCTGCCGGTTGCCAAGCACGAAGGCGACAAAGTCACCGGCGGCTCGGTGAACGGGGAGGGTTTGCTACTGGTGCAAACCACGGCCGTTGGCGCGGAATCCACGTTGGCGCGCATCGTGCGTCTGGTAGAAACAGCGCAGGCAAAAAAAGCGCCCATCCAGCGTTTGGTCGACCGTGTCAGCGAAGTCTTCGTTCCCGTCGTGATCGGGATTGCGGCAATCACCGTGCTGGCTTGGGGCGTGCTGACAGGCAACTGGGAGGCGGCGATCCTGAATGCTGTGGCGGTTCTGGTCATCGCCTGCCCCTGTGCCCTTGGACTCGCGACACCTACGGCGATCATGGCCGGAACCGGCGTTGCAGCGCGCCATGGGATCCTGATCAAGGATGCCGAAGCCTTGGAGGTCGCGCACAAGGTGCGGGTGGTTGCCTTCGACAAAACCGGCACGCTCACCGAGGGCAAACCGCAACTGGTCGAGGCCCAATCGGTTGAAGGAGACACCCAGCTTTTCCTCAGCCTGGCCGCCTCCCTTCAGGCTGGCAGCGAACACCCCTTGGCCAGGGCAGTGCTCGAAGCCGCAGACCGGGAGGGCGTCCCGTTGCAGCAAGCATCGCAAGTGCGGGCGATCCCTGGTCGTGGCATGGCTGGCAACGTGGCGGGGATTGATCTGCGACTGGGCAGCAGCCGTCTGATGCAAGAACTCAAGGTTGACCTCTCTGCGCTGGCTTCGCGCGCGGAATTGTTGCAAGCCCAGGGCCGAACAGTTTCGTGGATGGCAGACATCACGGGGACGCCGAAGCTGCTTGGGCTTCTGGCTTTCGGCGATAAGGTCAAGCCGACGGCGTTGGCAGCCGTGCGCAAGTTGCATGAGCAGGGAATCCAGGTCGTGCTCATCACGGGGGACAATCGTGGTAGCGCCAACGTGGCTGCGAAGCAGCTCGACATCGACGCCATCCGTGCCGAGGTGCTTCCCGAAGACAAGGCGCGAATCGTTGCCGAGTTGAAGGTGGGCGGCAAGACGGTGGCGATGGTGGGCGACGGCATCAACGACGCGCCGGCTTTGGCCGCCGCGGACGTGGGGATCGCCATGTCCACTGGCACTGATGTGGCCATGCACGCGGCCGGCGTGACTCTGATGCGAGGCGACCCGGCTTTGGTGGCGGATGCCATCGACATCTCGCGCCGCACCTACGCGAAGATCCAGCACGGTCTTTTCTGGGCGTTCATTTACAACTTGGTGGGCATCCCGCTGGCCGCTTTTGGTTTGCTCAGCCCAGTCATCGCGGGCGCCGCTATGGCGTTCAGCAGCGTGAGTGTCGTCGCCAACGCTTTGACGCTGCGCAACTGGAAAGGATGCAAATCGTGAGCGCCTCTTTTCGCTTCAACATTGGCGAAGCCGCTACCCGCTCCGGCGTCACAGCCAAAATGGTCCGGCACTACGAGTCGCTTGGGTTGCTGCAGGCGGTGGAGCGCACGGAGTCGGGCTATCGGCAGTACTCCGACAACGAGGTACACACCCTTCGCTTCATCAAACGGGCTAGAGGCTTGGGCTTGAGGATGTCCGAAACTGCAGAGCTGCTCACGCTGTGGCAGAACCGGCGCCGCTCGGGTGCGGAGGTCCGGAAGATTGCCACTCGCCACTTGGCCCAGCTGAATCAACGCGTGCTAGCCATCGAGTCGATGCGTCAGATGCTGGAGCACGTGGTCGAATGCTGCGAGAGCCTTCATCGGCCCGATTGCCCCATCCCGCAAGAACGGGAGACCCAATCGGTTTCTGCGGTCACACGCAAAGGACAAACCAGATGACATTGCGGTGACGTTGATCCCCCTAGGCCGTGGACTGGCGGCGCGCGAGCAGTCGCGCAACCGCAGGTTGTCGCTTTCCGCTTGTTTCGGTCATGCGTCGGGTCATCGCGGGCATGTGCCCGTAAAAATTCCTGCAGAAAGGCCGTTGGACAGTCGCTTAACGGCTTGAACCAAGGATCTGCCGGCGTGAGAACCAGACCACAAGTGGGGGCAGCACCACCCACTGAAGCAGAGGCGACAGACCGACTCCGATACCGGGAACCACCGGCATCAATGATGAGTAACGCCAACCGCCGAGCCATATTCCCGCAACAGCCAGCATCTCTATGGCTATCGTGATCAAGACGCCAGTTGCAGCAAACATCAAGATGCGTGCCGTGCTTGGCGACAGTACCCAGCTCCGGTTGCGAGCTACCAAGCCAACTGCCCAATATGCGATGAGCATGATCACGGCATCTCCCAGTGTCGCTCTTGTGCAAGTCCTGATCGCATCCCAGTGTGCAGCCTGGGGCATGCCTGCGAACAGCGGTACTTGCAAGAATTCCCAAGGATAGTTGAGCAGCAAAGCAAACACGACCACATTGAATTCAGGCAGGCGGGAGATATTGTTAATTCCAGACAGCAAGCGCATCACGCGATTCTGCCTGTGAACCCCCGGGCGTGCCGTTTGAGCTTGGCTCGCCCTCAAGCTTAGCTGCTCCGACCGCCAGCCGGTGCTGATCCGGACGGGGCAGGAACAACAACGTAGGTTGCGTCAACTCGTACCGGTGCCCTGTCACACCGCACTCCTGAACCGATCCACTGCTGTTCGGGTGCAAGTGTCCGCGCTGGGTGTCATGCTCGAAATCGTGAATGACGCAGATGTTGCCTGTGTAGAAAACACCCGCGTGCCGGGAGAAGCTACTGAGCAGCGAGGCCAGGACGTCCATGGACGGTCGATACGTCAGGTCAACGATTCCTGAGCATTGGCGATTGTTCGTCCTGTAGTCGCAGGGAGTGCAGCAATGGCTGCCAGGTCGCGGCCTCGGCGTCGGTGGCCTGCAGTGAACCCTTCTGCGCAGCTTGGCACAGGCGCTGCAGCATGCCCAGCTGGGGCGTAATCGGCCCGGCAAAACACAGCTTGCCAGCGGTATCCACGATCAGGATCATGGGAAAGGTCGTGATGTCAACCTCGTCCAGCACGGCCTCGAAGTCCTCTACGTCGACCCAATGCGTGCGCCAATCGACACGCGTGCCAGCGAGCTTTTCAAACTCGGGAAGATAGTCGCGGCAGGTGCCGCACCATTCGGCACACAGGCACACCACGTCGAGGGTCATGCGTGCTGCCCTGGTTTGGCAGCACCATCGAAAAACGCCGTCAGCGGTTTGTAGCCTTCGGCGCGTAAACGAGTACTTATCAAGCCCATGTTTTGTATCGGCGTGTCGATTCTCGACTTGGATTCTTTGTGAATGCTGAACATGTCTGCATATTTATTGTGGATGGCAACACTGTGACCTTAATCTACGACCCAAATTTTTACTCCTTACCTTGGCGTCGAGAGCGACCACGGCATGTAGACATCACAGGAACGTCACCGAGCTCCTGTGCTCGCTTCGTGTTGAGCCGATTTCGATGCCTCGCGCAAAATTTCCCGCCCGCCGTTCGCTGCGATCGCGGCTACGACGACGCCCAGCACCAGGTCCGGGACGTTCGATCCCAGCCACATGACCAACGCCCCGGACAGCACAATGGTTGCGTTAACGATGGAATCGTTGCTCGTGAAGATCGCCGACGCCTTGAAGTTCACATCCTCCCCGCGATGACGGCGCAGCAGCCTCAGGCACACCAAGTTCAAAGCAGCGTTTGCAGCGGCCATCGCCATCATTGCTGTGCCCACAGGCTCTTCACCCCCGGCGAAGCGGCGCATGACTTCCACCAGCAGCAGCACGGCAAGCCCGATGAGCAAGAAACCCGACAGGCGCGCCGCGCGCACCTTGACCATGGCCGCGCGCCCGACCGCGTACAGGCTGACGGCATAGACCGACGCGTCAGCGAGGTTGTCCAGACCGGCGCCCATGAGCGCGGTGGATGCAGCCCATATGCCAAGGCCGATGCCTGCGGCGGACTGTCCCAGGTTGATCAGCAATACGGACCGCAAGATCTTGCGGTCTGCCGCGTTGCCCACGTCCAGTCCGCCGAGCTCGTCGTTTTCGTCGTTTTCAGCCATGCTTGTACCTTCCACCTTCGCGCATCATGAGGCCTCTACCTGCTGGAGATTTGAGCATTGATGACGCAAAGCCACTACGGCGCGATCGCGGAGCGCAGCGTGGGCGGCCGCTGAGTTGTTGGCGAAGACGCCAACGGTACGGCCGAGAGTGCCGCTTTCAGTTCAGACGGACTCAGTATCTCGGAAAGAACTCGCGGAGCCGCGTTGCCGGTATAAAGCACGTAGAGGGGGACGCCGTTGCGCCCGAGTGCCCCCAGTGCGGCGGTAATCGCCGGGTCTCGCAACGTCCAGTCGGCTCGCAACAAGGCGACATCCCTGGCCGCAAAGTCGGCCAACACCTCAGGCTTTTGCAGCACCGTCTTCTTGTTGTATTGGCAAGTGACGCACCAGGCAGCGGTGAAATCGACAAACACTGGGCGGCCGCCGGCCAGAAACCGCTCCACCTGGCCAGGCTCCCAGGCCTGCCAGGCGCGGTCGTTCACTGTCACTGCCTGCTGCGGCCGCGGTGAGCCGATTTGGCCAGCGAGCAGCCAAGCGAATACGCCCGTCCACGCGATCGCGATCACGCCTACGAACACCCGCGTGCGACCTGACAAGCCAAGGCTCCAGGCCAGCATGCTGGTGGCAACCAAGACCACCAACAGGGCGCTCGCTGCATCAATCCCGCTTTGCTGCCCCAGTACCCACAGCAGCCAAACCACCGCCGCGAACATCGGGTAGGCCATCAGTTTGCGGAAAGTCACCATCCACTCGCCAGGACGGGGCAGCAGGCGTCCAACGGCTGGGACCCAACTGGCGACCAAGTACGGCAGCGCCATGCCAGCGCCCAGCGCCGCGAAGATCAAGAGCGCCTGCGAGGCGGGCAGCCCTACAGCGAAACCCAACGCGGCGCCCATGAAAGGGGCCGTACACGGGGACGCCACCACAACCGCAAGCACGCCAGACAGGAAGGCGTTCAGCACCGGGTGGTTGCTCTGCAGTGAAGCCAAGCGGGTGGGGATGAGTTGGCGGACCTCGAATACGCCCGCCAGGTTCAGACCGATAAGCGTGAACAAAACGGCCAGCGCGGCGACTACGCCGGGAATCTGCAACTGGAACCCCCAGCCGAGCTGCTGCCCAGCGCTGCGAAGCGCGACGACAAGCAGTCCCAACGCAGCGAACGAAGCAACAACCCCTACGGAATACGCCGCACCGTCCAGGCGCCGAGCCCGCTGGTCGCTGGCATGCTGGGTGAAGCTGACCACCTTGATCGCCAGAACAGGGAAGACGCAAGGCATGAGGTTCAGGATCAGCCCGCCAAGCAATGCACCCACCAAGGCAGCAGTGAACGTCAGCCCGGCGCGCGACTTGGCCGCAGCAGCGTTGTCGCGAAGCGCTTCTTGCAAGTCTGGAGACACGGCCGGCAGCGCGGCGGTCGGAGGCCAAGTGCCTTGCAGCTTGGCATCGATGCTCCAGCTATCGTTGCCCTGTGTCATCACAATTGGCATCACATCGGGACTCAGGCTGCGGTAAGGCGAGAGCGGTACCCGAGCGGTCCAGTCCTGACCTTCCCACGCCTGGCTCCATTGCGCGGAAGATTCAATCACTCCCGAAGTCTCCGGAAAGAAGTCCAATTGCTTGCCCCGAAGGCTCGCGGGCAGCCCGCTGACCCGAAGCCGAAGGGCATTTTCATCAATGGTGGCGGTTGCCTGGCCTGCCAGCGGCCTGGGTTGAGCATCGAAGCTCGCCTGGAAGACGGGGCCGTTTGAGGCAATTGCGCTCTGTGTAGGGATGGCTATCGAGAATTCGCCCTCCTCGGGGACGCACAACTCGCGGCAAATCAACCATTGCGCTTTGAGCTTGATCTCCAGCGTGTCGCCCAAAAGCGAGGGCTTAAAGTCCGGCGTGATGGTCAGAGGTACCGGCAGCAGCACTGTGTCCTCATATCCATAATTGATCAACGTGCCGAGCGAGTATTTGCGGGGCATTGGCCACGCGATTTCCCCAGCCTGCACCCCAGTGGGAAGCTGCCACTCGAGTTTGGTGGGAAGGCCCGAGTCACCAGAGTTTTTCCAATACGAGTGCCACTCCGGCTGGTGCGCGAGCTGCAGACCGACCCAGACAGGCTTACCCGGTTCTACGCCCTCGGGCGCGTGGGCCAGCAGTTCGGCGCGGGTGCGTTCAGTTACCACCACGCTCTTGCCGCTGGACTGGGCCGATGCTGCCCCGCCTGCGAGCAGGATCAGCAACGTGAGGAAGTTGGCAGCGTGAGATGCAAGGCGCGTGAACATGGAACAGGTGCAGCATTGCGGTGGCGGGATGCGCACCGTCGGGGCGGACTATAGGTGCATTCCACGCGCGGACTGCCAGCAGCCCGGGCTGACCCGGGGTCTCTACGCAGGTCCAGTTGACTCTACCGCGACTAGAGGGTTTCCAATTTCTGCCGGACCCTTTTTAGGACTGAAAAGGCGGAGTCAAGCACCAAGTGCAACACCGATTTATTGAATTGAGGAATTGGGTTGATTAAGCTTGTCCAACATGGCCTGGTAGACGACGATCGGCGGGTAGAAGCCGTGGACGGCACGCGGGCGGTTGTTG
Organism: Hydrogenophaga intermedia; assembly: GCF_023715105.1. Classification (GTDB taxonomy): domain Bacteria; phylum Pseudomonadota; class Gammaproteobacteria; order Burkholderiales; family Burkholderiaceae_C; genus Hydrogenophaga; species Hydrogenophaga intermedia_A. The sequence continues at coordinate 13,250 of NZ_JAMBNO010000043.1, forward strand.
AGCAGGTCGGCAATCGCATCGAGCTGAGCCTGGCTGTGAACCGACAGGTCGGTGCCTTTGGGCAGGTACTGGCGGATCAGTCCATTGGTGTTCTCGCAGGAAGCGCGCTGCCAGGGGCTATGCGGGTCACAGAAGTACACCATCACGCCGGTGTTGGCCGTCAGTTCGGCATGGCGCGCCATCTCCTTGCCCTGGTCGTAGGTCAGGGTCTGGCGCATCGGTTCGGCGATGCTGCGCAGCTTGGCCGTGAAGCCTTCCAAGGCAGAGGCGGCTGTCGCATCGGCCAGCTTGATCAACATCACCAGGCGAGAGCTGCGTTCGACCAGCACGCCCACGGCCGAACGGTTGCCTGCCCCCTTGATGAGATCGCCCTCCCAGTGCCCGGGGAAGGCCCGGTCGTTGGCCTCGGGTGGGCGCACATGGATGCTCAGCAGATCGGGCATCTGGCCCCTGCGATCCTCACCCCGGCTGCGCGGCATGCGCTTGGACTTGGCACGGCGCAGACAGGCGATCAGGTCTTTGCGCAACTCGCCCTTGGGCATGGTGTTGATTTCCACCCAGAAGTGACCCAGTAAGTCAGGTGATTTCCATCCAGAACTGACCCACGTACTAACGTAAGCGTGGCCTCAAGGCCCTTGTTGCCGGGCCGAGGGGAGCAGGTCAGCATGCGTCCATATGCAAGACAGTGGACATACCCCTGAGTGGAGCGGCCCGAAGGTTGAGCGCACCCTTCGCAACGGC
>NZ_JAMBNO010000044.1 GCF_023715105.1 Hydrogenophaga intermedia
TCCAGCCCCGCGCCCAGGTGGTCCCCCAGAAAGAAGAAAGCCCCGCCCTGCAAGAGCAGGACGGGGCTTTGAATCAACCTGGCTGAAGGCCTAGACCGTCAACTCCTTAGTCGAACGGCTAGGCGAGAGATCGCGGGGCTTTTTGTTTGGAGCGGGCGGTGCTCAGACCATCAAGGCTTCGAGCTTGATCGTATCGACCACGAAGGCGCGGATGCCTTCGGCGAGTTTTTCGGTGGCCATGGCGTCTTCGTTGAGGGCGAAGCGAAAGGCCGCTTCGTCGTAACGCACGGCGGGGATATCCAGGGTGCGGGCGGCCTCGGGGTCCAGGGCCCGCGTGAGCGGTGCCTCGCTGGCCGCCAGTTGGGCCAGCAGTTCCGGGCTGATGGTGAGCAGGTCGCAGCCCGCCAGCGCGGTGATCTGGCCGACGTTGCGAAAGCTCGCGCCCATCACTTCGGTGGGAATGCCATGGCGCTTGTAGAACTCGTAGATGCGCTTGACAGAGCGCACGCCCGGGTCGTTGGCACCCGCCATCGCCGCCTCGTCCCACTGCGCACCGGCCTGCTTCTTGTACCAGTCGTAAATGCGGCCCACGAAAGGTGAGATGAGTTTCACCCCTGCCTGGCCACAGGCCACGGCCTGCGAGAACGAAAACAGCAGCGTCAGGTTGGTGTGGATGCCCTCGCGCTCGAGTTGCTCGGCGGCGCGGATGCCTTCCCACGTGGCCGCGACCTTGATCAGCACGCGCTCGCTGTCCACCCCTTCGGCGCGGTAAAGCGCGATCAGGCGACGCGCGCGTTCCAGCGTGGCCGCGGTGTCGAAGCTCAGGCGCGCGTCGACCTCGGTGGACACGCGCCCCGGAATCAGGTGCAGGATCTCGCAGCCGAAGCGCACCAGCAAGCGGTTCATGAGCTCGACCTTGTCGGCCGTGCCGTGGCGCGCGATGGCCTCGGCCAGCAGCGGTGCGTATTCGGGCTTCTGCACCGCCTTGAGGATGAGCGAGGGGTTGGTGGTCGCGTCCTGCGGTGTGTAGGCCGCAAGCTGCTTGAAATCGCCGGTGTCGGCGACGACGGTGGTGAACTGTTTGAGCGCGTCGAGCTGGTTCATGGCGCGATTATCGCGCCCGCTGGTAATAAAATTTCACACGTTCCGTCCACCGGGTTCCAAGCCATGCTCGACCGCATCAAGGCCTCCCTGCCCTCGCTCGCCCCGGCCGAACAACGCGTGGGCCGCCTCGTGCTGCAGGATCCGCGCAGTTTCGCCAGCCTGCCGGTGAGTGAACTCGCCGAGCGCGCCCACGTGAGCAAACCCACGGTGGTTCGTTTCTGCCGCAGCATGGGCTACGACGGCCTGTCCGACTTCAAGCTCAAGCTTGCCGGCACCGTGAGCGAAGGCGTGCCCTTCATCCACCGCAGCGTGGACGCCGACGACAAGACCGGCGATGTGCTGGTGAAGGTGGTGGACAACACGGTGGCGGCCTTCCTGAAGTACCGCAACGATGCCTCCAGCCACGCGATCGAACGCGCGGTCGATGCCCTGCTGGCCACCTGGAAAAGCAAGGGCCGCATCGAGTTCTATGGCGCGGGCAATTCGGGCATCGTGGCGCAGGATGCGCAGCACAAGTTCTTCCGCCTGGGCATCAACGCCGTGGCCTACAGCGACGGCCACATGCAGGTGATGGGCGCCTCGCTGCTGGGCCCGGGCGATTGCCTGGTGATCGTCTCCAACTCGGGCCGCACGCGCGACCTGATGGATGCGGCCGATATCGCACGCAAGCACGGCGCGACGGTGATCACCATCACCACCAGCGGCTCACCGCTGGCCCAGGCCGGACACATCCAGCTGGCGGCCGACCACCCCGAGGGCTACGACCGCTACAGCCCCATGACCTCGCGCCTGCTGCACCTCATGGTGATCGACATCATGGCCACGTGCCTGGCCCTGCGCATCGGCGGCACGAAGCTGCAACCGCTGTTGCGCGAGATGAAGAACAACCTGAAAAACAAGCGCTACGCGTGACGCGGCCCTGCTGACCGCCGCAGTCAGGGCGCGGGTTTGAACGACTTCAGCTCCGTGAGCGTGTCGTTCCAGGGTCGACCTCCGCGAAAGTCCCGATACTCGGAGCGCACCACGCGGCCGATGGAGGGGGCGTACCAATGCACCTGGGCGACCCGCACCGAGCCCGTCCAGCTCACACCGGTGACCCACCCGCCGGATTCGATCTTGAAAGTCTCGAATTCCCCGGCCGGCGTCGTGATCTTTTCGGTTCCCACGACTTTGTACTCGAAGTCGGTTTTGGACTTGGCGTTGTTGCGCGCAACCATCTCTGCAGCATTCTTCCAGTTGTCGCCCACGGCCATCGGGATCTTGATCAACGGAGCGGGCGGATCAAATCGAGTACCGGAGGCGCCCGATTGCACTTGTCGCATGTCCGGCGTGAACTGGCCCTCGATCTCGGCCGGCTCACGTCCCGGACGCACGTGGCTAAACCGGATGAGTTCACTCTCCACGGCCGTGACGGTGACGGTCTCGTCAACGGTCTGGTTGTCGGCTCGGTTGTTCACCGTGTAGACCGCAACTTCGCCCACCTTGAACACGGGCTTTGTGCTGCCGTTGGGCTGCGCCCAAGCCGACAACCCCCAGGCCGCCAACAACCCCAGCGCGATGTGCTTGACCATGTCCCACCTTTGAACAAGGCCCCCGGCACCCAGGACGGGCACCTGTGCAAAGCCCTCAAGGCGAAGATTAGGGGCGCGAGAACGCGCCCCGCCATCCCCCAGGCAGGGGATGCTTGGTCAGATCCGCCCTTCTTCCACCGCGTGGCAGGCGATGCGGATGCCGCCCAGCTCCTTGAGCACCGGGCGTTCGCTGCGGCAACGGTCGTTGGCATGCGGGCAGCGTGGGTTGAAGGCGCAACCGCTGGGCGGGTTGAGCGGGTTGGGCACCTCGCCCTGCACCGGTGTGCGCGCCTTGCCCGTGTCGTGCATCTTGGGGATGGCATCGAGCAGCATGCGCGTGTAGGGGTGGCGCGGGCTGTCGAAGAGCGTGTGCTTGGGCGCGAGTTCGACCAGGCGGCCCAGGTACATCACGCCCACCTGGTCGCTCACGTGGCGCACCACGGCCAGGTTGTGGCTGATGAACAGGTAAGTGAGTCCGCGCTCGCGCTGCAGGTCCTTCATGATGTTGAGCACCTGCGCCTGCACCGACACGTCGAGCGCGCTGGTGGGTTCGTCGCAGACCAGGAAGTCGGGCTGGGTGGCCAGGGCGCGCGCGATGGAAATGCGCTGGCGCTGGCCGCCGCTGAACTGGTGCGGGTACTTCACGCGGTCCAGCGGGCTCAGGCCCACCGACTGCAGCAGCGCGTCCACGCGCTCGCGCAGCTTCGCGGGGTCGGACTCGATCTCGTGCTCGCGCAGCGGCTCGGCGATGATGTCTTCGACGCGCCAGCGCGGGTTGAGGCTGGCGTACGGGTCCTGGAAGATCATCTGGATGCGCCGGCGCAGCACGCGGCCGGCGGGTGTCTTGAACGCGGCGTGGGCGTCCTGGCCATCGAACTCGAAACCGCCGCGCGTGGGTTCATAGAGCCCCACGAGCAGGCGCGCCACGGTGCTCTTGCCACAACCCGACTCGCCCACCAGCGCCAGTGTCTGCCCGCGCGGGATGTCGAAGGACACGCCATCGACCGCGCGCAGCAGCAACCGTGGCTGGCGCTCGATCACGCGGTTGAGCCAGGGCGCCGACACGTCGAAGGTCTTCGCGAGATCGGTGGCGCGCACCAGCGGCGCTGCCGTGGCAGCCTCGGCGGTGGCGGCCGACACGGCAGCACGCGCCTCGGCCGACAAGGCGGTGGTTTCCAGTTTCTGCGCGCTCATGCCGCCGCCCCTTGGGTGGCGTGCAGCCAGCATGCCGCGCGGGTGGCACCCGCCGCCAGCAGTTCGGGGCGTTCCGAATGGCAGCGGTCGAACACTTTTTCGCAGCGCGGGTTGTAGGCACAGCCCTTGGGAATGGCGTTGAGGCGCGGCATGGCGCCGTCGATCTGGTGCAGCCGCTCGCGGTCTTCGCTCATGTCGGGAATGCAGGCCATCAGGCCCTTGGTGTAGGGGTGGGCCGGCTGGTTGATGACCTCGTGCACCGGGCCGATCTCGGCCACGCGGCCGGCGTACATCACCGCCACGCGGTCGCAGGTTTCTGCAATCACGCCCATGTCGTGCGTGATGAGCATCACCGCCGCACCGCGCTGTTTGCAGATGGTCTTGAGCAGCGTGATGATCTGCGCCTGAATGGAGACGTCCAGCGCGGTGGTGGGTTCGTCGGCCACGATGAGCTGGGGTTCGGCGGCGAGCGCCAGTGCAATCACCACGCGCTGGCGCATGCCGCCGCTGAACTGGTGCGGAAAGTGGTCGATGCGCTGCTCGGCCGCGGGGATACCGGTGTCCTTGAGCAGCTGGATGGCACGCTGGCGCGCCTCGGCCGGGCTCACGGGCAGGTGGGTGGTGATGGTCTCGATGAGCTGGCGACCGACCGAGTACAGCGGGTTGAGCGAGGTCAGCGGGTCCTGGAAGATGGCGCCGATCTTGCGGCCGCGGATGCGACGCATCTGCTCGTGCGGCAGGTTGTCGATGCGCTGACCCTCAAGCAGCACCTCGCCCGACGCGATGCGCCCCGGTGGCTCGAGCAGGCCGATGATGGATGCGCCGGTGAGCGATTTTCCCGCACCGGACTCGCCCACCACACCCAGGATCTCGCCGGGTGCGATGTCGAAGGAGATGTCGTCGAGCGCGCGCAACGTGCCGCGGCGCGTGGGGAACTCGACGACGAGGTTCTTGACTTGCAAAAGGCTCATGGTCAGCGAAGGCGTGGGTTCAGGGCGTCGCGCAGCCAGTCGCCCAGCAGGTTCACGCTCAGCGCGATGAGGATGAGCATCAGGCCGGGGAAGATGGTGATCCACCACTCGCCGGAGAAGAGGTAGTCGTTGCCGACGCGGATGAGCGTGCCCAGCGAGGGCGAGGTGGGGGGCGCGCCAACACCCAGGAAGGACAGCGTGGCCTCGGTGATGATGGCCGTGGCGACCTGGATGGTGGCCAACACCAGCACCGGGCCGAGCACGTTGGGCAGCACGTGGCGGCCCATGATGCGCATCGGCGCCACGCCGGTCACGCGCGCGGCCTGCACGTATTCCTTGTTGCGCTCCACCAGGGTGGAGCCACGCACCGTGCGTGCGTACTGCACCCAGCCGGTGAGGGTGATGGAGATGATCAGCACGCCGAAGGCCAGCGTTTCGTGCGCGTTGGGAAACAGCGCGCGGCCAACGCCGGCGATCAGCAGGGCCACCAGGATGGCCGGGAATGACAGCATCACGTCGCACAGGCGCATGAGGAAGGCGTCGATCCAGCCGCCCAGGAAGCCGGCCAGCAAGCCGAAAGTGACGCCGATGATCACCGACAGGATCACCGAGGCCAGGCCCACGAGGAGCGAAATGCGCGCGCCGTACATGAGCGCGGAGAGGATGTCGCGACCCTGGTCATCGGTGCCGAGCACGAACGCCGGGTTGCCACCTTCCTGCCACATGGGCGGCAGGCGCGCGTTCATGAGGTCGAGCGTGGCGAGGTCGAACGGGTTGTGCGGCGCCACCCAGTTGGCGAACACCGCACAGAACACGCAGATGGCCGCGATCAACGCCGCCACGATGGCGGTCGGCGAGGTGCGGAAGCTGTAGCCGACGTCGCTGTCGAGCGCACGGCGAAGGGTAGCGATCAAGGAAATGTCCTGATGAGTGAGGCGATACAAACCCAGGGCCAGCGCGGATCCGGCTCCGCCGGTCCGCTGCTGGCGTCCCCCTGGGGGGAAGACGCCGCAGGCGGCGCAGGGGGGTTCTTTATTTCACCGACATGTACCGGAACGGCATGAAGTTGTCGGCCAGCTGGACCAGCGACACGTTGTTGGCCACGCCCCAGGCCAGCGCCTGCTGGTGCAGCGGCAGGTGGCCGATGTCGTCGGCATGGAGCTTGAATGCCTCGCGGATCATCGCGTCACGCTTGGCCTTGTCGGTTTCCGACTGGATCTTCAACGTGAGCTCGTCCACCTTGGGGTTGCAGTAAGAGCCCAGGTTGAACTGGCCCGAACCCTTGTCGTCCACGCAGCGCATCAGCGCGTTGAGCGCGTTGTGCGAGTCGTACGTGCCCGGCGTCCAGCCGAGCATGTAGAAGCTGGTGTCGCGCCGCAGGATCTTGGGGAAGTAGGTCCCTTTGGTTTCCGCCTGCAGATTGATCTTGATGCCCACGCGCGCGAGGTTGGCGGCCACGGCCTCGCAGATGTTGCCGTCGTTGACGTAACGGTCGTTCGGGCAGTTCATCGAGACCTCGAAACCGTTGGGATAACCGGCCTCGGCCAACAGCTTTCTCGACGCTTCGGGGTCAAACGGCAGGCGGGTATTCAGCGCCGGGTCGAACCCGTTGATGCCCGGGCCGACCATGAGCGCCGTGGGCGCCGAGGCGCCGCGCATCACGGTGCGCTGGATGCCCTGAATGTCGATGGCCTGGTAGAAGGCCTGGCGCACGCGCTTGTCCTTGAAAGGGTTCTTGCCCTTCACATTGGAGTACAGCAGCTCGTCGCGCTTCTGGTCCATGCCCAGGAAGATGGTGCGCAACTCGGGACCTTGCATGACCTTGGTCTTGCCGCTGGCGTTGATGCGCGCCACGTCCTGCAGCGGCACGGGTTCGATCACATCCACCTGGCCCGACAACAGGGCCGCCACGCGCGTGGCGTCGTTGCCGATCGGCGTGTACTCGACGTTGATCACGTTGCCTTCGATCTTGCCCCAGTAGTTGCCGTTGCGCTGGAAGGTGGTCTTGACGTTGGGCTGTCGCTCACGCAGACGGAAGGGGCCGGTGCCGTTGGCACGGAACGAGGCTGCGTTCTCGATGCCCTTGCGGCGGTCCACCGGGCGCGTGGCCTGGTTGTCCTCGCTCCACTTCTTGCTCATGATGTAGAGCAGCGAGATCACATCCGGCAGGATGGGGAACGGTGCCTTGGTCTCGATCTCGACCACGAAGTCGTTGACCTTGCGGACCTCCTTCACATCGTTCGTGTAGCTCTTCATGTCGGAGCCGTCACCCGACGCGCGAGCAAAGCTGAACACCACATCATCGGCCGTGAACGGCGTGCCATCGTGGAATTTCACGTTGCGGCGCAACTCGAAGCGCCACACCGTGGGCGAGGTCTGGCGCCAGCTGGTGGCCAGTGCCGGGGTCAACCCGAGCTTGCTGTCACGCCCCACGAGCGGCTCATAAACGTTGCCGGTCACACTGAGCTGCAGCGATTCGTTGAGCGAATGCGGATCCATCGACAAGGCGTCACCCTGGTTGCCGATGCGCACGGTTTGGGCGGAGGCAGCGCCGGCGACGGCCAGCGCGCCGGCCACCAACATGGCGGCTGCGGTTTTTCTCAAGTTCATGCTTCGCTCCTGACAGGGGTGGGGGAAACGGATTGGGGGCGGTGGGCAGCGGCCGGCTCGTCGGCCAGCGGCATGCCCTGTTCGATCAGACCGGCGTGCAGCGCAGCCCCCAGCGGCAGCACGTCGTCGTTGAAGTCGTAGCGGCTGTTGTGCAGGAAGCAGGCGCCCTGCCCGTTCTCGGCGCCCTGCCCCAGGCGCAGGTAGGCGCCGGGCTTGACCTGCAGCATGAAGGAGAAATCCTCCGCACCCATGCTGGGGTCCATGTTGCGGTCCACGTGCTCGTGACCCACGAGCTTTTGTGCCACTTCCATGGCGAAGCGGGCCTCGTCGCGCGTGTTGATGGTGGCGGGGTAGATGCGCTCGTAGTGCAAGTGCGCCGAGGCCCCCAGGCCCAGCGCCACGCCCGAGCACACCTCGTGCAGGCGCTTCTCGACCATGGCCTGCACCTCGGGGTTGAAGGTGCGTACCGTGCCCACGAGCTTGGCGGTACCGGGAATCACGCTGAATGCCCCGGGGTCACCAGCCTGCATGGCACACAGGCTGATGACGGCGCTATCGATGGCGCGCACGTTGCGCGAGACGATGCTCTGCACCGCCGTGATGATGTGGGCTGCCACCAGCACCGGATCGACCGCCGCATAGGGGTGAGCGCCGTGCCCGCCCTTGCCGGTGATCTCAATGGTGATGCGGTCGGCCGAGGCCATCATCGGCCCCGGGTTGACGCCCACCGTGCCCGGGCGCATCTGCGGCCAGTTGTGCATGGCAAACACCGACTGCACCGGGAAGCGCTCGAACAGGCCGTCTTCGATCATGGCCTTGGCGCCAGCAAAGCCCTCTTCCCCGGGCTGGAAGATCAGCACCGCGGTGCCGTCGAAGTGACGCGTTTCGGCGAGGTAGCGCGCGGCGCCCACCAGCATGGCGGTGTGCCCGTCGTGGCCGCAGCCATGCATCATGCCCGGCTTGCCGGACTTCCAGGCGAAGTCGTTGTGCTCGGTCATGGGCAGCGCGTCCATGTCGGCGCGCAGGCCGATCATGCGGCCGCTGGCCTGGCTGCGCCCGCGGATGACCGCCACGACGCCGGTCTTGCCGATGCCGGTGTGGATCTCGTCCACGCCGCAGACCTTGAGCGACTCCACCACGCGTTTGCTGGTGTAGACCTCTTCGAAACCCAGCTCGGGGTGGGCGTGCAGGTCACGCCGCAGTGCGGTGAGTTCGGGGTGGAAGGCCGCGATATGTGCGAACGCACGGCCATGGGCGCGGATGCGTGCGGGGTGCATGTCAGTGTCCCCCGGCCTTTTCCACGCGCAAGCGCGGGTCGACGGCGAAGTACAGCAGATCGACGATCAGGTTGATGACCACGAAGATCAGTGCGATCAGGCACAGGTAGGCCGCCATCACGGGGATGTCGGCAAACGTGACGGCCTGGATGAACAGCAGCCCCATGCCGGGCCATTGAAACACCGTCTCGGTGATGATGGCAAACGCGATCAGGCCACCGAGCTGCAGACCGGTGATGGTCATCACCGGCACGAGCGTGTTCTTCAGCGCGTGCCCGAAGTGCACCGCGCGGTTGGTGAGGCCACGCGCCCGCGCGAACTTGATGTAGTCGGTGCGCAGCACCTCCAGCATCTCGGCACGCACCAGGCGCATGATGAGCGTGAGCTGGAAGATCGCGAGCGTGATGGCTGGCAGGGTGATGTGCAGCCAGCCTTTCGGCGTGAGCAGGCCCGAGCTCCACCAGCCGATCTGCACCACGTCGCCGCGGCCGAAGCTGGGGAACCAGCCGAGCTGCACCGCGAACACCAGGATGAGCAGGATGCCGATGAGGAAGGTCGGCAGCGACACACCCAGCAGCGAGATCGTCATGAACACCTGGCTCATGAACGTGCCGCGCTTGAGCGCGGCATACACGCCCATCGGAATGCCGATGAGCAGCGCCAGCAGGGCCGCCACCGTGGCCAGCTCCAGCGTGGCCGGGAAACGCTCGGCGATCAGCCGCGAGACCTTGGCGCCCTGGCGCAGGCTCAGACCGAACTCGCCCTGCGCCGCGTTCGCGAGGAAGTGCCAGAACTGGATGAAGAACGGTTGATCGAGACCGAGATCGGCGCGCAGCGCCCGCACCTGCTCGGGTGTGGCGTCCTGCCCGAGCAGGAAGACCACCGGGTCTCCGACGTATTGGAACAGCATGAAGGCGATCAGCGCAACGCTGATCATGACGATCAGTGCCTGGACGAGCCGCCGCAGAATGAATGCAAACATCGGATGAAGAAACAAGAGAGGGTCGCGCCAGTCATGGGGCGACCCTCTGCGGTCTGAGACGCGTTCAGTTTACCTTGATCAGACGCCAATCCAGGCGGTTGTCCGCACGGTGCACCACGTCAATGTTCTTCTTCATCGCCCAGGGGATCACCTGGTTGTGCAGCGGGATGTGCGCCACGTCGGTGTTCTGCAGCGCCAGCGCTTCGGTCAGCAGCCGGTTGCGGATCAGCGTGTCGGTCTCGGTCTTGGCGCGATCGATGATCTGGTCCATCTTGGGGTTGCTGTAGCGGCCCACGTTGTAGTTGCCATCACCGCCCTGGCCCACGCTGCGCACCAGCGACTGCAGGCTGTAGAGCGCGTCGAAGGTGGGCACGCCCCAGCCCAGCATGTAGATGCTGGCCTCGTAGCGCTGGATCATCGGGAAGTAGGTGGACAGGGGCAGCGTGCGCAGCTTGGCCTTGACGCCGATGCGTGCCCACATGGCCGTCACGGCCTGGCAGATCGCCTCGTCATTGATGTAGCGGTTGTTCGGGCAAGCGAAGTCGACCTCGAAGCCGTCCTTGTAGCCCGCATCGGCCAGCAGCTTCTGTGCGGCCGCCACGTCGAACGGATAGCGGGTGTGCACCGACTCCGTCCAGCCCGCCACCTGGGGCGCCACCAGCGCGCCGGTCGGCTGGCCCAGGCCCCGCAGCGTGACGCGCGAGATGGCGTTCATGTCGATCGCCTGGTACAGCGCCTTGCGCACGCGAACGTCCTTCAGCGGGTTCTTGCCCTTGACGTTGCTGCCCACGAGCTCGTCGCGGTGCTGGTCCATGCCGAAGAAGATGGTGCGGTTCTCGATGCCATCGATCACCTTGAGGTTGCTGTCCTGGCGCAGGCGCGGCAGATCCTGCGGACTCGGGTCGAGCACGAAGTCGACCTCACCGGAGAGCAGGGCGGCCATGCGGGTGGCCGTGGCCTTCACCGGGGTGTAGACCACCTCGGTCACGTTGCCTTCGGACTTGCCCCACCAGTTGGGGTTGCGCGTCAGCACGAGGCGCTGGTCCTGCACCCACTCCTTGAGCATGAAGGGGCCCGTGCCCATGGCGTTGCGGTGGGCGAAGTTCTCGTCCTGGGTCTTGATGTCCTTGGGCGCGGTGGAGTTGTTTTTTTCTGCCCAGGCCTTGCTCATCATGCGCAACTCGGTGAGCTGGTTGATCAGCACCGGGTTCGGGCCCTTGGTGAAGATGTCGATCGTGTTGTTGTCGACCTTCACGATGCGGTCGATGCCCTGCACATAGGGCGAGAAGTTCGACGTGGGCGCCATGGCGCGCTGCAGCGAGAACACGGCGTCGTCGGCGCTGAAGGTCGAGCCGTCGTGGAACTTGACGCCGGTGCGCAGCGTGAGGCGCAACTGGGTGGGCGAGACCTGGTTCCAGCCCGTGGCCAGCAGCGGCTCGGGCTTGAAGGTGCGGCTGTTGTAGTAAACGAGAGACTCATAGACCGACGCGTGCACACCGTTGGCCAGCGCGTTGTTCTGCGAGTGGATGTCCCACGTGGGAATGTCGCTGGCGCTGGTCCATTTGAAGGTCTTGGCATGCAGGCCGCCGACGGCAAACGCCAGCGCAGCACCCAGGACGACCGCACGCAGTGGCATGGGGGTCAGTTTCATCGTTGACACCTGAAATAAATGAAGGTGCCGGGAATATGCAACAAGCGTTCCTGCACCAGCGAGGGGACTTACCCGTATCGGGTATCGGGCGCGACAGCACCGCTGCGCGTGCGCCGTGGCCATGGTGCGGCCGACCTGCAGCACGCCATGCGCCACCCACCCGATGCACTGGCGGCGCCAAACACCCCACAGTATGAATAATTCCTACGACCTATATTGGTCGGGCCCGATATCGAAATTTGGGCTCTTTTGTTTTCAACTTCAATCAGGAAGGATTGCCCCCATGAAACAACGCCTCATCGCCCTGCTGCTGTCGCTCAGCGCCGTCACCACGGCCTTCGCCGCGGTTGACGTCAACAAGGCCAGCGAAGCCGATCTGGACAGCATCAAGGGCATCGGCCCCGGCACCAGCGCCAAGATCATTGAACAACGCAAAGACGCACCATTCAAGAACTGGGGTGATCTGATGACCCGCGTTTCCGGCATCGGCGCCAAGCGCGCGGCGGGCCTGTCGGAACAGGGCCTCACGGTGAACGGCGAAGCATTCAAACCCGAAGCCGCCACCGCCTCGCCCACGGCGAAGCCCAAGCAGTAAACACGACAGGCCGTTACAGGCGTTCCAAAAGAAAAACCGCCCGGTTTCCCGCTAGCCGTTCGGTTAAGGAGTTGATTCAAGGGGTCTTCGGACCCCACAATGCGCCCCAAGGTCACACTTGGGGCGTTTTTCATGGTCGAGGAGAAATCTTCTCCGGGAGGAGAGGGGGCAGACCCC
>NZ_JAMBNO010000045.1 GCF_023715105.1 Hydrogenophaga intermedia
TCGTTGAAAATGCGTTCACCCAGAGAGTTCCGGCGGCATCAGGCCGCCCAGGCACGCCGCTCACCCGTCAAGGACGCGGCGTTACGTTGCGAATAGGACGGGTCCGGGAATACGGGGGCAAGATCAGAGGGGCGCGTCGCTGTGGTTGCGGCGGTCGTTCTGCTTGTAGTCCTTGAGAGCTTCTAAGTAGATGTCGCCATAAATCTTGTTCGCGTAAGCAGCAGTGCTTAGCGCCGAGACCTCCCAAAATCCCGTTGAGCGGGCATCTAGCGTCCACCCGAAGATGGCATGTCGCGCCTGTCGCTTGAAGCCCTGCATGGACTTGTCCGATGTGCGCAGATACAGGGCGCTTCGGTCTTTGACTGCACCCGTGGCGACCGGCTCGCCGGTCAGCGGGTCTGGAATTTCCTCTGGGATTTGAATGACCCGCGGAGCCTCTGCGCCTGGGATTGGCGCGATGTCAGGCAGCGTCAAGGGGTTGGCATCGCTGTGGACGGTGCCATTGTGGAGCACGTACACCCGGTTCCGCTGCAAGGGGAAGACCATCTCCTTGTGCCCAGCCAAGTTCCCAATCCACTCGCGCGCCCGGATGCGCTCCTTGGATAGATGCTTCGCGCCGATGCCGGTCACCATCGTGAAAGCCTTGCGTGTTGCCCATGCCTTCTGCGCTGCCTCAGGCAGATCTTTCAGAGTGAGGCCGAATACCTTAAGGGCGTCCATTAGTTCGGCCTCGGGGTTGGCCACCAGGAAATCGCGCCCTTTGTCCTTCGACGGAAAGTAGCCTGGCGTAGGGTCGCCTCCCTTGAAACCGTATTTGTTGCCTCGCCCCTTGTAGACCGAGTGCAAATACGCGTGCTCGCTAAACAGTTGCGTCATGTAGCACTTGCCCCCGTTGCCGTGTCCGCCTTGCACACCTGCGTCAGTGCCAGCCGCTGAGGGGTCAGCCCACTGCCTGAACTTCCCTTCAATGTCCCGGACTTCGATACCGCCGAAGTCAAGACAACCAACTGCCGCCGCCTGGCCGTGCCGGCCATCCTTAAGCAGAACGACTATGACCCGTTGGTCGGGTGCTACGTCCTTTCGCGTATAGGCATCCGAGCTGTTTTTGATCCACTCCGGCAGCCCGTCCTCGTGGGAGCGGAACGCCGAACAAATGAGAGCAATCGCTCCAGGCTTGTGGACGAACACTTCCTCATCAGGAAAAAAATCGACTGCCATGCGGGCTCTCCTATTCGTCCAGCCGGAAGCCGGTCTTACCACCATCGCTGCGCTGCTCGAAGCGCTGTCGGCAGTTCCGCAGCTCGTTTGTCAGGCTGCGGAAGATCTTCTCTATGTCAGCATCGGTGTACTGATAGTTGGATTTGTTGGAAAGATTGCCGATCAGTTGAATAGATTTAAGAGTTTTGTTGACTCTTGCCGTCGCTAGACGCACGAACTTGTCTCTATCAGTTTCCTGCTTCATAAACATAGATCACCTGTGTTTGTATATGTGCATTATGTACGAACACATACGGAGGGGCAAGAGCTAGTTCTGAGTTTTAAGGTGCTAGCCGGCTTAAGGCCTCGCCTTCAACCGACCGGGTGATAGGTGCTGCGCGCCCCGAGCCCAAATTCTCGGCCTACGCCCTACAGCACGGCGAGAGGTACGGCCTCTCGCTTCGCAGCGAGTGGGAGCGCTGAAATAGGTCAGCGCATGGGGGGTCTTCCTCCTCCCTCGCTGGCGCGAGCCTCCTCTTGCCGTATTGGGTCGGCCGGCCGCCTCCCTGCCTTGCCAAGCCTCAAAACTCATCTTTTGCCGCCGGCCTTTGCATGCTGTCCTCTCGAAAACCTTCCTTTATGAGAAGCTGCGGCAGTCTCTAGTGAGCCGCATAAAAACAATGACTTGCGATTCTCAAAAATTACTCTCATAATTCTTGGATGCTTATTGGCTACGCCCGCGTCTCGGCGACCGACCAAAACCCCGCCCTGCAGCTGGACGCGCTGCTCGGCGCGGGGTGCGAACGCATCTTCACTGATGAGGGGGTGAGCGGCGGCGCGAAGAAGCGCCCGCAACTGGACCACGCGCTCGGCTTGGCCAAGCCTGGCGATGTCCTGGTAGTGTGGAAACTCGACCGGCTCGGGCGCTCGCTCTCCCATCTCATCGACCTCACCACCGACCTAGGAAAGCGCGGCATCGGATTCAGTTCGCTGTCCGAGGCCATCGACACTACCAGCGCCCAGGGCAAGCTGCTCCTACACATGCTCGGCGCACTTGCGGAGTTCGAGCGATCTCTCATCGCCGAGCGCACGCGCGCCGGCCTGGCCGCTGCGCAGCGCCGCGGCGCGAAGCTCGGCCGCAAGCCGAAACTGTCACCCGACCAGATAGACCACGCCCGCAAGCTCATCGACGCCGGCGAGAGCCCGAGCCACGTCGCCAAGACCATCGGCGTATCTACAGCCACGCTCTATCGCGCCATCCCGGCCGGAGCCAGCAATCGCAACACCCCCGACCTGTTCAGCAGCCTGAGCAAATGAGCAAGAAGAAGACGAAAGGTAAGAAGTTGGCGACCCAGAAAAGCGACCTCCCATTCGGCAGCGAGTTCTCGCCCTCTCAGGTGGAACTGCCGCGCCTGCTCGAGCTCGCCGACGAGCACGAGGGCGACCAGAAGGCGATGCAAGAGGCCATCCGCGCCGAGTACTTCTCGGCCCACGGGGGCGACGGCGGAGGGAGCGACAAGAACAAGAAGACCCTCGCGATGAACTGTCGTCTAGGGATGCGGGCCTATGGCCTAATCGATGACGACGCCAACCTGACCGAGTTCGGCCGCGGTCTCTACGACGTGCGCACCAACGATGCGCAGCTATACGAGAAGCTCGGCGCTCACATCCTCCTGAATCTCAAAGGCATGGCGCTGGTGCGCTGCATCCAGGAGATGACCTTCGCTGGCGAGCGCGTGACACTCGACTCTCTCCGCCATGCCCTCGAAGAACGGGGCATCCACTTCCCCAAGGGCGGCAAGCATCCCAGCATGATGCGGCTCTGGCTGGAGAAGGCCGGCGTTTTCGACGCAGGGGGCGGCGGCTGGCGCGTCAACGAGACACGCCTGCGCGCACTCACGGGTGCTGATAGCGAGGAGTTCGCGGCGCTCGCGCGCTTTACCACCGAGCAGCGCGCCTTTCTGCTGGCCCTTGCTAACAGTGGCGTGACCACCCCGCAGCCGGCCAATATCATTCGCGACCTGGCGGCGGCGACCTATGGCGTCCGGTTCCCCGACAAGAACCTGCCGCAGGCCGTGCTTAACGCACTTCGCGATGCTGGATACATCAATTTCACCAAGACCACCGGCGGCCGTGGCGGCAAGCCGATGGAGGTCACACCAACGGCCAAGCTACGTAGCGACCTGGTGGAGCCCCTGCTCGACCAACTCAAGACCCAGCTTGACCCGAAGCTCATCGAGCTACTGACGCAGCCGCTCGATGAGATCCTCCCGGCGCTCGACGACGCCAATAGGTACGTCGCGGGCCTTGCCCTTGAGGCGCTCGCCTTCAAGCTCATGCGCATCCTGGGGATGGACTACATCGCCACCCGGCTACGCAACATCTCCGCGACCGGCGGTGCAGAAGTGGACCTCATCTTCCATTCGTCCCGCCTGGTCTATTCGCGCTGGCAGGTGCAGTGCAAGAACACAGCCCGCGTGTCGCTCGATGACGTGGCGAAGGAAGTCGGCCTCACTCACTTCCTCAAGAGCACCGTCATCGTAATGGTGAGCACAGGCGACATCGGCGGCGATGCGCGCCGCTACGCCAACAAGATCATGCAGGACTCCAACCTTTGCGTGGTGATGATTGACCGGCCCGACCTGGAGGCCATCAAGCAGAACCCCGCTTCGATCGTTGATGCCTTCAAGCGCGAGGCACACAACGCCATGACCCTAAAGAAGCTCGACTTGTGAGGACGAGAACTATGAAAAAAGAAGCCCCGAAGCCGCAGCTGTTCCACGAGGCTAGGCACGGCAAGATTTACCTCGGCGACAGCCTCGACGTGATGGCGAGCATGAAGCCGGAGAGCGTCGACCTCGTGATGACCAGCCCGCCCTTCGGCCTGGTGCGAAAGAAGGAGTACGGCAACGCCGACTCTCACGAGTACCTCGAATGGTTCAAGCCCTTCGCGGAGCAGTTCAATCGCGTGCTCAAGGACAGCGGCAGCCTCGTGATTGACATCGGCGGTGCGTGGATACCCGGCCAGCCGACACGCAGCCTGTATCACTTCAAGCTGCTCATCATGCTGTGCGAGGAGTTCGGCTTCCACCTGGCGCAAGAGTTCTATTGGTGGAGCCCGTCGAAGCTGCCCACGCCTGCGGAGTGGGTGACGGTGCGCCGCATCCGCGTCAAGGACGCCATCAATACTGTCTGGTGGCTCTCTAAGACCCCGTGGCCGAAGGCGAGCAATCGGCGCGTTCTGCAGCCCTACAGCCCGAGCATGAAGCACCTACTCGCCAAGGGCTACAAGGCGCAGAAGCGGCCTTCCGGGCATGACATCAGCGAGAAGTTCGCCATCGACAACGGTGCAGCCATCCCGCCGAACCTCATCGCCCTGCCGAACACCGAGAGCAACGGCTTTTATCACCGCTACTGCCAAGAGCACGGCATCAAGGCGCATCCCGCGCGCTACCCGGCTGAGCTCCCTGAGTACTTCATCCGTATGTGCACCGATGAGGGCGACACCGTGCTAGACCCTTTCGGCGGCAGCTGCGTAACCGGCGAAGTCTCCGAGCGCCTCAAGCGCAAGTGGGTGTGTGCCGAGCTCAGCGAGGAATACCTTGAGGGCGCACTCGGCCGCTTCACAACGGGCAACGTGGAGTACATCGCCGCGCGCGCGTCCATCGCCGCGAAGCTCGACGATGAAGCCAACTACTACAAGCTTCCGCGTCCCGGCATCCTTTGGAACGGCAGCCACGGCGACACCCTCGCCGAGGATGGCGGCAAGAAGCGAGTCATCAAGCGAGCAGAGCTAACCAAGGGCACCGCATCTTCGCGCGGAGGCTCTAGTGACGTTGAGCCCTTGCCTGTGGCAGCCGCTGGACGCTAAAAGGGTTGGCGATGGAGCCGACACGGCCTCAGAGGGCCCTCATGGGGTCAACTCCAGTATCGTGCTTGGTCCTTTTTCCGCCTTCGCTCCGGTGGCGCTCGGTTGCCACGTCCATCTGAGCCTGTTCAGTGCGATCTGCGTCCTACAACGAAGCCGGCGGCGGTGGCGCGCTCGTCATGCGCTTGAGCTGGGGCTTGCGGCGCAGGAATTACCACCCCCTCTGGTGCACGCCCAGGTTCGCACCGTCAGGGCACACGGCTTGGTCATCCAAGGCATCGAGGCACACAGTCGTGGCTAGCAGAAATATCGAGTGAGCCACGCGCCAGACCTCGTGGGCGATCCGGCATCTGCTCTCGCAACTTTTCGCAACCCAGTGGCAACTTATGTTGGGTTGCGATCGGTCCGCGCCAATCGCTGTCGATGCTTCCTGTTTGCCCAAAGGTTCTGCCAGGGTGGATGCATCAGCATCCGGCCCGCTCCATCCCCAGTCTCTGTGAGTGCAGGGGACCAAGTGCGCATGACGGGTTGTTCGACTCCCGCGTGCGTCGGCTTCCACCGTTGGACGCACACGCTTACTCGGGTCCCCATACCAAGGCCGAGTCGAGCTTGCGGGGTGGGCGCAAGTCCGGTGTTTCTGGGTTCAGCCCATGCAGGCCATCAGCTTCGTCAACGGGCGCCCTGACCTCTGGCAAGACCTCGACCCCAGCAATGGGACCCGACTCGCCCGCGCCGATTTCCCTGCGTCATCCCGCTCCTCCAGGCGGATGAATACGATGTAGGCAGTGACTCGGCGCGCTGACGAAACGACTATCGAACGAGACTCGTCGGAGTCAAGGGAGGCTGGGCAGGGCGCCTGGGAGCGACGTGAGCAACTGGCGTTGACTCCGGCGAAAAGTGGTGTTCAATGATTCAAGCTCATCAGGCCATTGCACACATGTCCACCTCGTACCTTGAAAAATTCCACCTACTGCCCGACGAGACGTTCGTGCCGGTCAAGGTGTTCCCGCTCATGGCTGGTATCGCCGTCTCGACGGCCTGGCGGCGTGCGAAACTCGAACCAGACTTTCCCAAGCCGGTTCGGCTGGGTCAGCGTTGTACCCGATTCAGGTTGGGTGACATCCGCCGATTCCTGGCCGAGAGAGAAGCGCGTTGCGGCGCTTCCTGATCAACGCAGCGTGCATGCTTTGGAGTGATCGCTCGTGTCGATTCATGTGGAAATGATCATCTGCCCAATCTGCGAGACGTCGGCCTGGGCTGCCCCCAACCTTCCTTGCGTTTACGTTTTCGCCTCTGGTGAGCAACTGGCCATGCGACGAGGCCACGGGTGGTGTGAGGAGTGCCACCGCATCCGGCTGTTAGAGGCGCTGCCGAGTTTCGATGCGTTGAACCAGGAAGAGGTGGCGCTGACAAAACTGGCGCGCTCGAAGCTTGGTGGGCTAGACCACTTCGAGCAGCAGTATCTGGAGGACATCGGCTTGTACCGGAGACTTTTGCATCAGCGGCAATCGCCTTGTCGATGTTTGGCGTGTGGAAGTACGGTCGTCCAGCCTTGGTTGTTTAATGAGAACAGGCAGGCGACGCACAGTCCTCACGGTGGCTGTCCGGGCATGTGCCAGGTGATCGAGGATCCAGACGGAATGCGGATCGCCTTGATTGAAGACGCTGATGCTTACTCGATAGAGGGGGATCGTCTCGGGCGCTTGTCAGGTCAGTTGGACTCGAACCACAAAGACGCTCCGAGCGCCTGAATCCTTGGAAGGAATTTGAGATCTGCGAACCTGAGAAAACTTGAAGTTTCTTGAAGGCGGGCGCTACCGGGCGACTAAAACTCGATGCCGGGTGCGCCACCCTGGCAGCGGGGGCACTTTCGCTGGAACACATCGCTGCCATTGGCGCCGTAGGTGTTTCCGCAGTCCTCGTTCAGGCATTCCATCCGGTAGGCCTTCTGCAGGTGGTCGTTGCCAGGGTAGCCTCGGTGACCTTGGCAGCGCTGATTGTTCGAGTTGACATAGCCGATCTGGGTGGTATCCCCATCGCCTGACAAAAACTCGCTCATGGCGACGATATATGCCCAGAGCCGCCTAGCGCTCTCGAGATTGGTGATCCGCACAGTCCACTCTCCCGAGTTGTTCTCGCGGACTTCCTCAAAGCTGCGCTCCAGATCCCGCAAAGAGAACCGCCCGGATCGCACGGCGGGGGGTCTGAAATAAAAGAGCAGGGAGTCGCGATTGACGATAAGGGAGAAGAGCTGACTGCCAGACGCATCGTGGAGCCGGAAGTCGCGCACCGCGCCCTTCATCTGAGCGTGACAACTCAACTCCCGGGACAGGGCCGCCGATCCAACCAGATAGGCGAACGCCTCCCTCGTCTCTGGCGCGGCAATGTGTTCTGCGTGATGCACGAGGATGGTAAGCGCGCGGCGATCCCATCTTGATCGCAGGGCGCAAGGTTGTTTCCCAGAATGCGTTGTGTGGCTGACCGCTCCCGGTGCGGTACCAGTTCGCCAAGCTGGCCGGCGCCCTGCATATGCAGACGCTCCATCAAATCGGTCAGGGGACAGTCATCCCAAGCTGACGGAGGCGACCGGCCGTTTAGCGATGTGCTTGCCAAGCGTTTACTTTCGACCATCCGTACTGGAACCATATGAGTTGAAAAAACGGTTCAATTCTCGATATGCCCACCTAAAGTTCGAGCTTAGGATGTCGAAATGTTACAAGTCGTCATATTACGACCGCGTCGACCCGGTGCGCTGGCCAGTTGAAGAGTTGAATGGCCGTATCGACTCGACACATGTTCTAAGGAAGCAGACATGTTCAACGATCTCAAGATTTCCACCCGTCTGGTGGGTGCGTTCACTTTGCTTGTATTCATGCTCCTGGCAATCGGTGCACTCAGCGTTATGCGCACCATGGCGGTGCAAACCGACCTGGTTGACATCACAGAGCGCCGTATGAAGGTAATCGCCGATATGGAGTTGGTGCGAAATGAAACCAACTTGCAGGCCCGCGCGATCCGCAACATCGCTCTTCTTGCCGACCCGACCAAGGTTGCCCAAGAAAAACAATCCATCGCAGACTCGCGGGTAGCCGTGGACAAAATGACTGCCGAGCTTGATTCTTTGGTCATCTCTACCAAAAGCAAAGAAATTCAGGCTCAACTGGGACAGGCTCGAAAACCTTTTGACGACTCTGTGGACAGGTTTATTGCCCTGATCGACAGGAACGAACGGGATCCCGCCATCGCCCTTTTGTTCGAAACCGTGCGACCCTTGCAATTGACCTACATGAATGCGATTGATGAAGCGGTGAGCTATGAAGCCGCGGGCGCACAGGCCGCTAGCCAGTCGGCGCAGAGCGTAGTGAAGAACCTCATCATTACCATCGTGTCAGCCGTGCTTCTCACAGCCCTGGCCGCGGCGGTAGTAGCGGCTTGGATCATCCGCTCCATCACTGGCCCCATCAACAGTGCCGTTGAACTTGCACGCGCTGTGGCCGCGGGTGACCTCACCCGTGTGGTCGACGTGAAGTCAAAAAACGAAACTGGCCTATTGATGCAAGCCCTCGCAGATATGCAGACTGGACTTGTGCAGGTGGTGGGTCGCGTGCGCAGTGGCTCTGAATCCGTGTCCAGTGCAAGCGAACAAATAGCGCAGGGTAATCAGGACCTGAGCTCACGTACCGAAAGCCAGGCCAGCGCGCTGGAACAAACCGCTGCCTCGATGGAAGAACTGTCCTCCACCGTGCGCCAGAACGCCGACAACGCTGCCCAGGCCAACCAGCTCGCCCAGAGCGCATCGCGCGTGGCAGTGGAAGGCGGTCAGGTCGTCAGCCAGGTGGTGGACACCATGAAGGGCATCAACGAGAGCTCGCGCAAGATCAGCGACATCATCAGCGTGATCGACGGCATTGCATTCCAGACCAACATCCTCGCGCTCAACGCCGCAGTGGAAGCGGCCCGCGCTGGCGAACAGGGCCGTGGCTTTGCGGTGGTGGCTGGCGAGGTGCGTAACCTGGCACAGCGCAGTGCTGCCGCCGCCAAGGAAATCAAGCAGCTCATCAATGACAGCGTGGAGCGCGTGGAGAGCGGCACCGCGCTGGTCGACAAGGCCGGCACCACCATGAACGAGGTGGTGGACAGCGTGCGCCGCGTGACCGACATCATGGGTGAGATCAGCTCGGCCAGCAAAGAACAGAGCGACGGTGTGGGCCAGATCGGCGAAGCCGTGACCCAGATGGACCAGGCCACTCAGCAGAACGCCGCCTTGGTAGAGGAAATGGCGGCAGCAGCCAGCAGTCTACGTACACAGGCCACCGACCTAGTGACCTCGGTTGCAGTGTTTCGCCTATCCAGCCACGCGGCGTAATCCTGCTGTGTTCTTCATCAACCTGCCGTAGCGCACCTTCACAAACACGGAACTCCGTTTGATCGTACGTCAAGCCGACCCATCTTGGACATGACGGGTGTTGATGGAAAGGCACGCAACCAACCCATCTTGACTGCGTGACATGGTCAACTTCGATTTGGTGGTGCGGTTAGACCGGGTGCCAGCGAAACGGCAACAGCTCGCCGATCTGGCTGGCGCGCTGCATGGGCAGACGTGCCATCACATCGCGCAGATAGGCGTAGGGGTCATGCCCGTTCATGCGCGCTGACTGGATCAGGCTCATGACGGCTGCCGCCCGCTGGCCAGCGCGCAGGCTGCCCGCGAACAGCCAGTTGTTTCGGCCGATGGCAATGGGCCGGATTTGATTCTCGATCCAGTTGTTGTCCACGGGCAGTTGCCCGTCATCTGCGAACCGGGTCAACGCCTCCCAGCGCCGCAGGCTGTAGTCCAGTGCCTTGGCGCTTGCTGAGCCCTCGGGCACCTTCTGGCGTTGCAGCAGCATCCACTGGTGCAAGGCATCGAGAAGCGGCTTCGTTTGCTGTTGCCGGGTGGCTTGGCGCTGATCGGCGCTGAGCTCCTTGACCTCACGCTCGATCTCGTAGACCCGACCGAACTGCTGCAGCGCGAACTCGGCGATCTGGCTTTGATTGGCCGCGTGCAGATCGAAGAACTTGCGCCGCGCGTGCGCCAGGCAGCCAACCTCGGTCACGCCATTGGCGATCAAGGCCTTGTAGCCACTGCTATGTTTTGCACCACATAGCAGCGGTTATGTTGCGGCCCGAGATATGTGGCCATCGCTAGGCGCGCGTTGTTGCTCACCGAAGAGATTTGCCCTGGCAAGCAGCACATAACTTCTGCGCGGCACCGCCCTAGAGATTACGCATGAAGTCCATGACCGATGCCGTGGGCTTGCGTTGTCGTGATGCTGCGGGCAGGCCCGAGATGTCGACGCTTGCCAGCGCCTTGGCTTTCATCTCAAGGTCGACTTCGGCATAGACGTTGGTGGTATCCAGCGAGACATGCCCGAGCCAGGCACGAATCGTGTTCAGGTCTACGCCGGAGCGCAGCAGATGGACGGCGGTCGTGTGGCGCAGGATGTGCGGGCTTATGCGTTTGTCTCGCATAGACGGGACGCGCTGCGCGGCAAGCTCGGCGCACACCGTCACGACGCGATGCACGCCGAACCTGGTCATGGGCTCACCGGTTCGACCTCGGAAGACTCGGTCCTCGAGGCCCTGATCCCTGATCAACGGCCGAAGCACAACTGCGGTCTTTGGCC
>NZ_JAMBNO010000046.1 GCF_023715105.1 Hydrogenophaga intermedia
GAGCGCACCGCCTGGCTTCCATCCTTCTTGAGCTACTACAACACCCGCAGGCCTCATTCGGCCCTCGGTCATCGCCCTCCGGCTTCCCGCCTCGGTGGGAATAACCTATTGCAACTCAACACCTAGCGAGAGGGCGCGTCGGGTCGCACGCGCATGAAGCTGGCAAAGCGCGGCAGGCCACTTTCGTGGAGCCCGCGGAATCGGTAGGTGACCCAGCTGCCGATGGCGGGCGGGTCGTCGCGCTGCGCATCGCTCAAGCCGGTGCCCAGCTTGAAACGCAGCCCCTCGGGCGTGCGCACCAGCAATGCGCCCAATCGACCCGCGTGGCGGCCAGCGCCCGGTACGTACCCGATCACCTGGGCCTCGGCGTCTTCGTGGGTCTTGACCTTGAGCAGGTCATCGCTGCGCAGCGCGCGGTGAGGCGCATCACTGCGGTGCAGCATCAGGCCCTCGCCGCCCTCACGCACCACGCGGTCCAGCCGCGCCATCAGTTCGTCGTGGCTGGCCACCCGGTCTTGCGGCACGGCCTGCACCCACGGCTGGCCGATGCGGCGTACCTGGGCGTGATACGCCGCGATGCGTTCGGTGAAAGTGCCCGGATGCGCCGGCATGTCGAACACCATGTAGCGCACGCGCCGCCAGGCCTCGTCGTCGGGCGTTTGCCGGCGCACCGTGGACAGGGCTTCCTCGAACCGTCCGCGACCGACCCAGAGCTCACCGTCCAGAGGTTCGGTGGGCCATTGCGCGGTGAACCAGGCCGGGGCGGCAATGGTTTCACCGCCGCGTGTGAGCAGTTGCCGGCCATCCCAGAAGGCGCGCAGGCCGTCGTACTTCTCGCTGACCCAGTAAGCGTGAAGGGGCACGCCCGGGCGATAGACCTTGGCCAGCATCACCGCCGGCGCTGCAGCGGCCGTGCCCGGTGCAGCGACCAGAGCGGGCCACGCCAGCGCCAGGAACAGCGCGGCCGCCAGGCCGCGCCGCAGCAGCCCCGGCCTCACGCGCACCGGCAGCCGCGTCAAGCCTTCACGCAATCGGCAAAGTAGGCCTTGCGACCGCTGTCGTCCGCCACCTCGACCAGACCGTGGATGTCGGTCTCGAAGCCCGGGCACGCACTCGCGAACTCGCGGTTGAACTTGAGGTAGTCCACGATCTTGCGGTTGAACACCTCACCCGGGATCAGCAGCGGGATGCCCGGCGGGTACGGCGTGACCAGGCTGGTGGTGATGCGGCCCTCGAGCGCGTCGATGGGCACGCGCTCGGTGGTGCGCTGCGCGATGTGCGCAAACGCCTCGCTCGGCTTCATGGCCGGCGTGAGATCGCTCAGGTACATCTCGGTGGTCAGGCGCGCGATGTCGTGGCGCGCGTAGAGCGTGTGCACGTGCTGGCACAGGTCGCGCAGGCCCATCTGCTCGTAGCGGGGCTGCTTGGCGCAGAACTCCGGCATGATCCGCCACATCGGCTGGTTCTTCTCGTAGTCGTCCTTGAACTGCTGCAGCGCGGTCAGCAGCGTGTTCCAGCGGCCCTTGGTGATGCCGATGGTGAACATGATGAAGAAGCTGTAGAGCCCGGTCTTCTCGACCACCACGCCGTGCTCGGCGAGGAACTTGGTGACGATGGAGGCCGGGATGCCGCTCTCGCCAAAGCTGCCATCAAGCTTGAGGCCGGGCGTGACGATGGTGGCCTTGATCGGGTCGAGCATGTTGAAGCCCGGCGCCATGTCGCCAAAGCCATGCCAGTCCTGCTCGGTGTCGTGGCCATCGCGCTGGCGGTTGAGCACCCAGTCTTTTGCCTCGCCCACGCCTTCCTCGGCCAGGTGCTCGGGGCCCCAGACCTGGAACCACCAGTCGTCCTTGCCGAAATCGGCCTCGACCTTGCGCATCGCGCGGCGGAAATCGAGCGCCTCGAGCAGGCTTTCCTCCACCAGCGCCCGGCCGCCCGGCGGCTCCATCATGGCCGCGGCCACGTCGCAGCTGGCGATGATGGCGTACTGCGGGCTGGTGCTGGTGTGCATCAGGTACGACTCGTTGAACAGGTGCCGGTCGAGCTTGACGTTCTGCGAGTCCTGCACGAGCACGTGGCTGGCCTGGCTGATGCCGGCCAGCAGCTTGTGGATCGACTGCGTGGAATACACCACCGACTCCATCGGCCGCGCCCGCTTCTTGCCCATGGCGTGGTAGTTGCCATAGAAAGGGTGGAAGGCCGCGTGCGGAAGCCAGGCCTCGTCGAAGTGCAGATTGGCCACGTAGCCATCCAGCATCTGCTTGATGGCCTCGGTGTTGTAGAGCACGCCGTCGTACGTGCTTTGCGTGATGGTGAGGATGCGCGGCTTGACGGTGTCGGCGTCCACACCCGCCAGCAGCGGGTTGGCGCGGATCTTCTCGCGGATGGCCTCGATCTCGAACTCGCTCTGCGGGATCGGGCCGATGATGCCGAAGTGGTTGCGCGTGGGCTTGAGGAAGACGGGGATCGCCCCCGTCATGATGATGCTGTGCAGGATCGACTTGTGGCAGTTGCGGTCGACCAGCACCACGTCGCCCGGCGCCACCGTGTGGTGCCACACCATCTTGTTGCTGGTGCTGGTGCCGTTGGTGACGAAGAAGCAATGGTCGGCGTTGAAGATGCGCGCCGCATTGCGCTCGCTGGCACCGATGGCGCCGTTGTGGTCGAGCAGCTGGCCGAGTTCTTCCACCGCGTTGCAGACGTCGGCGCGCAGCATGTTCTCGCCGAAGAACTGGTGGAACATCTGGCCCACCGGCGTCTTGAGGAACGCAACACCCCCCGAGTGGCCCGGGCAGTGCCAGGAGTACGAGCCGTCCTCCGCGTAGTCGAGCAGCGCCTTGAAGAACGGCGGCTGGATGCCTTCGAGGTAGCTCTTCGCCTCGCGGATGATGTGACGCGCCATGAACTCCGGCGTGTCCTCGTACATGTGGATGAAGCCGTGCAGCTCGCGCAGGATGTCGTTGGGCAGGTGTCGGCTGGTCTTGGTCTCGCCGTAGATGTAGATCGGCACATCGGCGTTCTTGCGACGCACCTCTTCAATGAAGGTGCGCAGGCTGAGCACCGCCGGATCGAGGTCGGGGCCCTGGGTGAACTCCTCGTCGTCGATCGACAGGATGAAGGCGCTGGCGCGGCTTTGCTGTTGCGCAAACTGCGACAGGTCGCCATAGCTGGTGGCGCCGAGCACTTCCATGCCCTCGCTTTCGATGGCCTGCGCCAGCGCGCGGATGCCCAGACCCGAGGTGTTCTCGGAGCGGTAGTCCTCGTCGATGATGACGATGGGAAAGCGGAATTTCATGCGGTTCTCCAGCGAAGCGCGCAAGTGTACGGAAATCCCGTGTCGCTGCCGCAGTGCAGCAGACGCTTTGGCGCAGAATGCGCTCACGGGCGCCGGGTGGCGCCGCTTGATCGAAAGGACGGTGAGCCGCATGGCCGATTCGACATGGTGGTGGTTGCTCGCAGGCGCCCTGGTGGCGGTGGAGTTGCTGACGGGCACCTTCTACTTGCTCATGCTGGCGCTGGGCATGGCCGCAGGCGCCCTGGCGGCACATGCCGGGTTGCCACTGGCCGGGCAACTGATCGCCGCCGCGCTGGTGGGCGCAGCCGCCGTGGCCGGCTGGTACTGGCGCTCGCGCCGCCAACCGGGTGACCCGTCGGTGCGCAGCTTGCGCAGCGTCAACCTCGACGTCGGTGAAATCGTTCAGATCGATCAGTGGAACCCCGACGGCACGGCCACCATCAAATACCGTGGCGCGCAATGGACGGTCATTCAACGCACCGGCAACGCGCCCGTTCCCGGCAGCTACCGCGTGGCCGAGCTGGTGGGAAACCGCCTGCTGGTCGAGAAAGCCTGAGTTCCCACTTCCCCGCACACAAACAAGTACCCGACCATGGAAATCGCCATCCTGCTCTTCGTCATCGCGGCCATCTTCATCACGCGTGCCATCAAGATCGTGCCGCAGCAGACTTCCTGGGTCGTGGAGCGCCTGGGCAAGTACCACGCCTCGCTCGCGCCGGGCCTGAACTTCCTGGTGCCCTTCATCGACAAGGTGGCCTACAAGCACAGCCTGAAGGAGATCCCGCTGGACGTGCCCAGCCAGGTCTGCATCACGCGCGACAACACACAGCTGCAGGTCGATGGCATCCTGTACTTCCAGGTGACCGACCCGATGCGCGCCAGCTACGGCTCGTCGAACTACATCGTCGCCGTCACCCAGCTTGCGCAGACCTCGCTGCGATCGGTCATCGGCAAGCTTGAGCTCGACAAGACCTTCGAAGAGCGCGACATCATCAACGCCCAGGTGGTGCAGGCCATCGACGAAGCCGCGCTGAACTGGGGCGTGAAGGTGCTGCGCTACGAGATCAAGGACCTCACCCCGCCCAAGGAAATCCTGCACGCGATGCAGCAGCAGATCACCGCCGAGCGCGAAAAACGCGCCCTGATCGCCGCCTCTGAAGGCCGGCGCCAGGAGCAGATCAACATCGCCACCGGCGAGCGCGAGGCCTTCATCGCGCGCTCCGAAGGCGAGAAGCAGGCCGAGATCAACAAGGCCCAAGGTGAAGCCGCAGCCATCCTCGCCGTGGCCGAAGCCACGGCCGGTGCGATCCGGCAGGTGGCAGAGGCGATCCGCCAGCCCGGTGGCGAGCAGGCGGTGCAGCTCAAGGTGGCGGAAAGGGCCGTCGACGCTTACGCCAAGGTCGCGGCCGACGCCACCACCACCCTCATCGTGCCCAGCAACATGACCGAGGTGTCCGCACTCATCGGCTCGGCCATGAAAATGGTGCAGACTGGCGCAGCAAAAGGAACTTGAACCGATGGATGACCTTGCGCGAAACGTGCTCGGCAGCGACCTGCAGGCCTGCTCGTTCGACCCCCTCACCGGCTTCTTTCGCGACGGCTGCTGCCACACCGGTGATCAGGACCTGGGCAGCCACCTGGTGTGCGCCCGCGTCACCCCCGAATTCCTTGCCTACTCGCGCAAGCGCGGCAACGACCTGACCACTCCCCGACCCGAAATGCGCTTTGCCGGCCTCAAGTCCGGCGATCGCTGGTGCCTTTGCGTCAACCGCTGGCTTGAAGCCCTGCAGGCCGGCGTGGCCCCGCCGATCGTGCTGGAGGCCACACACGAGAAGACGTTGCAGCACGTGCCGCTGGAAGTGCTGCAACAGCACGCGTGGCGCCGCGCAGAAGACGGCAGCACCACCGGCTGAGCTACAATCTCCGGCTTCGCGGAGAGGTGGATGAGCGGTTTAAGTCGCACGCCTGGAAAGCGTGTGTGGGCTAATCCCCACCGCGGGTTCGAATCCCGCCCTCTCCGCCATGTATCAAGCTCGAAACGGCCCAAGTTGTTTCATCAAGAGCCCTGAAAGCCCCGTCAGCCCTTGTGTTGCGGGGCTTTTTTGTCTCAGAACCGATCGCAAGGGCCGTTTACATCTCAGGCCTTCTGTTGGTATCGTGCGTGGTATCCGGGCGGCACCGTGTTGGTATCGCCACTACCAACATCTGCCATGCCCCTCACCGACACCGCCATCCGGTCAGCCAAGCCCAGGGACCGCGCCTACAAGCTGACCGACGAAAGAGGCCTGCACCTGCACGTTACAGCCCAGGGATCCAAACTCTGGCGCTGGGCCTACCGCTTCGACGGCAAGCAAAAACTCATGGCCTTGGGCAAGTACCCGGACATTTCCCTAGCGCAGGCGCGCGAAGCAAGGGACGGGGCACGAAAACTCCTGGCGAGCGGAACCGACCCCATGGCCCAGCGAAAATCCGACAAGGTCGCGCGGCGCCTGGCCTCAGAAAATTCGTTCGCGGCCGTCGCCCGCACCTGGTGGGAAAGCTGGAAATCGGCGCGCAGTGCAAGCCACGTGGAGTACGTCTGGCGACGACTAGAGGCCGATGTGATCCCAGCGATCGGCGCCCGGCCGATTGCCGATATCGAAGCCCCCGAGCTGGTGGCCATGATGAAGGCCATCGAGCGCCGTGGCGCCCTGGACATCGCCAAACGTGCCCTCCAGACCACCAGCCAGATCTTCCGCTATGCCATCGCTCACGGCATGGCCATGCGAAACCCCGCGGCAGACATCCGCCCGAGCGATGTCTTGGCCACACGCAAGAAAGAAAACTACGCTCGTATCGACGCCAAGGAGCTGCCCGCCCTGTTGAGAAAAGTTGAGATGTACCAGGGTGCGCCCACCACGCGCGCGGCGATCAGGCTCATGGCGATGACCTTTGTGAGAACGTCCGAGCTCATCGGTGCCCGCTGGGAGGAGTTCGACCTTGACGCTGCCCGATGGGACATACCGGCGGAGCGCATGAAGATGAAGACGCCACACATCGTGCCGCTGTCCACACAGGCCGTGAGCCTGCTACGCAGCCTGCATACGCTGACCGGTCACAGTGCCCTGCTCTTTCCCGGGGAACGGGACCATGAGAAACCAATGAGCAACAACACGATCCTGGGGGCGCTGGATCGCATGGGCTACAAGGGGCGAATGACCGGCCACGGGTTCAGAGGCATCGCTTCCACCCTGCTTCATGAACAAGGTTGGCCGCACGAACACATCGAACTGCAGTTGGCCCACCAGGAGCGCAACCGGGTCAGCGCCAGCTACAACCATGCTCTCTACCTGCAACCCCGGGCCACGATGATGCAGGCTTGGAGTGACTACCTGGACTCAAAGATGTACGACAACGTGGCGCCCCTCGCGCGCAAGCGCGCCTGAAACCGGAGGCTCAATGGCACTGGACACCACGAGCGCGGCCATCCTCGGTAAGCGCACGGCCATCCCACCCTTGAAGGGATTGGTCTAAGCGGCAACGATGGTGTCCACCAAGCAAATAGGTGGACACCATGAATGAAGCCAAGAAGAAGACCCGCCGGAGGTACGGCGCCGAGCTCAAGCAGCAGATCCTTGCCGAGTGCGCCGAGCCAGGCGCTTCGGTGGCCGGCATTGCCCTGTCGCACGGCATCAACGCCAACGTCGTGCACAAGTGGCGCCGCCAAGATGGCAGCGTGCTGCCTGCACTGGAGGCGCCCGCATTCGTTCAGGTGTCGCTGCCGCCCGCGGCGTGCGCACCTGCACCGGACATCCGCATCGAGCTGTGCCGTGGCGCCACCACCGTCTCGGTGACCTGGCCCTTGGATGCGGCCGATCAGTGCGCCGTGTGGTTGCGAGAGCTGCTCAAGTGATCCGGGTTGATGCGCTGTGGCTGGCCACTGAGCCGCTGGACATGAGAGCGGGCACCGAGACGGCGCTGGCTCGCGTGGTGTCGGTCTTCGGCGCGGCGCGACCGCACCACGCCTACCTGTTCGCCAACAGAAGAGCCACCCGCATGAAGGTGCTGGTGCACGACGGAATCGGTGTGTGGCTGGCAGCGCGGCGCCTCAACAGCGGCAAGTTCGTCTGGCCGCGTGATACTGCAATCACCGCCGCGCTCACCCGCGCACAGTTCGATGCGCTGGTGCTGGGCCTGCCCTGGCAGCGCCTTGGCGACGGTGGTGTCATCACCGTGGTCTGACTCTGAAGCGCAGACCGGTGCTTGCCAATTGGGGCATGCGCCAATGGTGCGCACATTCCAGTGCTGGCACAGTGAATGTCCATGGTGGTCGAGCCTCAATCCCTGCAGAGCCTGTGCGCAGAAGAGCTGCGTGAGCTGACCACGCGCCTCATGGCGCAGCTGCGCCACCAGAGCGCGCTGCTGGACAAACTCACGCACGAGAACGCGCTCTTGAAGCGCATGAAGTTCGCGGCCCAATCCGAACGCTTCAACCCCGAACAGAAGAGCCTGCTCGAAGACGAGATCGAGGCCGACCTGGCGGCCGTGGCCACGGAGATCGATGCGCTGCAGGAAGCGCAGGCACCAGCCAAGCTGGAAGAGAAGAAGGCGCCGAAGCGCGCGCCGCTGCCGGCCAACCTGCCGCGGCGCGAGATCCGCCACGAGCCTGAGTCCACCCTGTGCCAGTGCGGCTGCCAGATGAAACGCGTGGGCGAGGACGTGGCCGAGAAGCTGGACTATGTACCCGGTGTGTTCAGTGTCGAGCGCCATATCCGGGGCAAGTGGGCATGCGCGAAGTGCGAGACGCTCACCCAAGTCCCCGTCGATCCTCACGTCATCGACAAAGGCATCCCCACCACCGGGCTGCTGGCGCAGGTGCTGGTGGCAAAGTACGCGGACCACCTGCCGCTGTACCGTCAGGAAGCGATCTTCGGCCGCGCCGGTTTGGCGATCCCGCGCTCCACACTCGCTCAATGGGTGGGCTCCTGCGGCGTGCAGTTGCAGCCGCTGGTGGATGCCATGAGAAACGAGCTGCTGCAGCACCGCGTGCTGCATGCCGACGAGACGCCGGTGTCCATGCTCAAACCGGGCAATGGCAAGACGCACCGCGCCTACCTCTGGGCTTACGCCACGGGTGCCTTCGAGAACACCAAGCTGGTCGTCTACGACTTCTGTGAATCGCGCTCGG
The DNA here is from genome assembly GCF_023715105.1 of Hydrogenophaga intermedia. Classification (GTDB taxonomy): domain Bacteria; phylum Pseudomonadota; class Gammaproteobacteria; order Burkholderiales; family Burkholderiaceae_C; genus Hydrogenophaga; species Hydrogenophaga intermedia_A. The sequence goes on from NZ_JAMBNO010000046.1 coordinate 8,463, forward strand.
GCGAACATGCTCGGCGCTTCCTGGGGGACTGGAGGGGCAGCCTCACATGTGACGACTTCAGTGGTTATGTTGCGGCCCGAGATATGTGGTCCTCTGTGACGCCGTCAACGCGGTTACGCGATTCTGCGGTGGTTGACACAACATAGATATCGGCACCTGCTGGCAGCCCTTCTTCACTTTTGAGGCCCGCCATGTTCGAGAACCTCTTCGCCGATGTCGACACGATCGCACGTCATCGTGACGGCCCCCTGTTTGACGAGCGACACCGCTATCTGCTTCACTGCGCCTCAGTCGGCGCCACGCTGCACACACAGCGCAATCGGGCCAGAGCCTTGCTCAGGCTCGCCATGTCGCTGCCGGCAGACGTCCACGGCCAGGTTGATGCCGAACTATTGCGCCATCTGATCTCAAAGCACCAGCCACCTGTTGCTGACCAAACGGCAGCCGGCCTGCTCAACATTGGGCGACCATGGCTGAAGTTCATTGGCTGGTGGCATCAGCCCGAGCAGCCAATTGCATTCCCCGAGGTGCTGGAGCGGTTCGTGGTGTGGATGCGGGACGAGCGAGGTCTGACACCGTGCACAGTCGAGCAGTGGCGCTATCGTACGGCCAACTTCCTAAGGTGGTGCAAGGAGGCGGGTAGAGATCTCAAGTCGCTTGAGCCCGAGGATATCGACGCCTACTTCGTGACCTACGGCGCGCAGCGATGGTCACGCATCTCCGCTGGCCACATCGCGAGGATGCTGCGCGTGTTCTTCAAACACGCTGCTTCGACTGGCGCATGCTCAGAGAGGCTGGCCGGTTCAATCCTGTGCCATCGCCGTTACCGCCTCGAGACGCTCCCCTACGCGCTGGGCTGGCATGACGTTCAGCGGTTGATCAACACCGCCACAGGCAGCACCGAGGTTGATGTACGGGATCGAGCCATCCTTCTGTTGCTTGCGATCTATGGGCTGCGACGCGGCGAAGTCGCCGCCCTGCGTCTCGAAGACATCGACCGCGAGCGAGGCCACATCCGGGTCTGGAGGCTCAAGCGCCACCAACCGCAGATCTATCCACTGGTGTCGTCGGTCGAGCAGGCCCTCACCTTGTACATCGAAACCGCCAGACCTTCGGTTGCCCAGGCGCAAGTGTTCATCCGTACGCGGTCACCACGTGTACCGATCTCGGCGCCGGGCATCTACGACGTTGTCAACCGGCGCTTGCGTTCGCTGGGGGTGCAGGCGGCACACCTCGGCCCCCATGCGTTGCGCCACGCTTGCGCATCGAAGATGCTTGCCGACGGACTGACGCTCAAGGAGATCGGCGATCACTTGGGTCACCGCAGCGCGGCCTCGACGAGCATTTACGCCAAGGTCGACCTGGCTGGTCTGCGCCAAGTCGGCGAATTCGACTTGGGGGGCCTGCAATGAAGACGAGCGAACTCATCAAAGACTATCTCGCCGCCAAGCGTGCCCATGGAACGCGGCTGCGTAGTGGTGAGCGTGCGCTGTACCAGTTCGCACGCGAGACCGGTGATCGACCGCTGGCTGCGGTGACGCCCCAATCAGTGGCGACATTCCTACGCGGCCGAGGTGATCTCAGTGCTACTTGGACGACGCGGTATCAGCTCCTGGCTGGGCTCTACAGATTTGCCTTGGCTCGAGGTCATGTGAGCGCTTCGGCGCTTCCCGATCAACGCCCGGCGCTGCCACCGTCGATCACCCCCTACGTGTACTCCCAAGCCGAGTTGAAACGCCTGCTCGATGCGACAGACGTCCTCGAATCACCGTGCAGCCGAATGCAGGCTCCCACCTACCGGGCGCTGATCCTGACTCTGTACGGCAGTGGACTGCGGGTCGGCGAAGCCGTGCGCCTGAACCTGAGCGATGTCGATCTGGCTGAGCGAGTGCTGACCGTTCACGAGACGAAGTTCTACAAATCTCGTCTTGTGCCGTTGGGCGAGCAACTTGCAGCTGCGCTGGCCGCCTACCTCAAGCGACGCTGCTGCGTGGCCATGCCCCAAGGCTCGAACTCGGCGTTCTTCGCGAGCCGTGAGGGTCGCCGGCTAAACTACCCGCGCGTCGTGACGCTGTTCCAGCGAGTGCGTGCCCACGCTGGAATTGGATGTCCTCCAGGCGCGTCTCGGCCGCCGCGACTGCACGATTTACGACACACTGCAGCCGTG
>NZ_JAMBNO010000047.1 GCF_023715105.1 Hydrogenophaga intermedia
GCCAACACCACGGCGGTCACGATCGCCGAAACGGGCGGTCACGTTACCGGAACGGCGCTGAAAACACCCCTCAGCCCACCGGTCACGATGCGCCGAAATGACCGGTCACATTCGCCGAAATACGCAACCGCAGACCAATGTGGCCAACTGGCGCAGCCACGGAGCCCTGTATGGCAACATGCGTGCAACAGCGAGTGCCCAGGTCAAGTTGGCGCTCCAGGAGGAGTGTCGATGTCTCTACTCAGGTCGGATCGCTCCAAGGGAAGTCTGTTCTTGCCCCTCGGGATCTTGGTGCTCGGCATGGTCGCCACGTACCTGCTGGCAGCCGCGCAGGTGGCACGAAACGAGGAGTTGGTCGATCGCCAGTTCTCCGCGCAGGTACAGCGCGTGGTGGAGGACGTGGAGCGTCGCGTGAACGGATACGAGTATGGTCTTCGCGGTGCCCGAGGAGCGATAGCCGCATTGGGCCCGCAGGAACTGACGCGCGAGCGGTTTTTGCATTACAGCAAAACGCGGGATGTGGACCGCGAGTTTCCGGGCGCACGGGGGTTCGGGTTTATTCGACGCGTGCCTGCTCAAGCCAGCGCCGGGTTTATCGACACGGCTCGTCTCGATGGTTGGCCAGAGTTCAACATCAAGGAACTCGCCCCCAACCCCCAGGAGCGGTTTGTCATACAGTACATCGCGCCCGTGGCGCGCAACCAGCAGGCCGTGGGTCTCGACATCGCGTCCGAGGCCAACCGGCGCAGCGCCGCACTGGAAGCGATACGGCTGGACCGCGCGACCATCACAGAGCCCATCACCCTTGTGCAGGCAACGGGCGCAGTCAACCGCGCCTTCCTGATCCTGTTGCCGGTCTATCAGGACAACGCCCCCAGGGATACGCCGGCGCAGCGCCTGGCAGCTGCCTGGGGCTGGTCTTATGCACCCCTCGTCCTCGACGAGGTCCTGGCCGATGTGCTACGCAAGGCGCCGAAGGTGCAGTGGACGCTGCATGATGTGGCCGACGATGGCACTCAGACGCCGGTGCTCACTCAGGTGCAATCTCAGGCCGCTGGGTCGCTCAATCGTGTCGGGGATATCGAAGTCTTCAATCGGACTTGGCGCATATCTGCTGTGGCTGCTCCGGGCTACGGGTCGGACATGAAACTCACGCCGCCGCTGCTGGTTGCCGCAACGAGCATGATCGTGACATTGCTGGCGCTGACGGCAAGCGTGCTGTGGGTGCGCGTGCGACGCCGTGAGAAAGACAGCATGGCACTGAAATCGCAGCTGGCGACCATCATCGAGCACAGCGACCAGGCGGTGATCGGGGAGGACACCTCAGGCCGCGTGATGATGTGGAACAAGGCCGCAGAGCAGCTGTTCCAGATCAACGGAACGTCGGTGATGCACAAGTCCTTACCGGATGCGCTTGATCAGGCCGGTCTCCGATTGACGTCAGAGCATTCGGCGGCCGGGTTGGCTGCCGCTGATGCACAAGAGCTGATCTTGAGTGGCACGGGGCGATCGACGAGAGTGCTCATGGTCTCGCGCAGCCCGATCCTCTCTGCTCGTGGCGAACGGCTTGGTCAAGCAACGCTGCTCAAGGACATCACCGAGCGCCGGGCCATGGAAGATGCGTTGGCCAGCAGCAACCTGAACCTTGAGCGCAAGGTGAATGAACGCACCACCGCGCTGGCCAAGGCAGAGGCCTTCCTGCAAACGGTGTTGGACTCGGTGCCGTCGTTGATCAGTTACTGGGATGGCGACGGTCGGATACGAGCCGCCAACGCTGCATTCCTGCGCTGGTGTGAGTTGCCGCGCGAGGCGCTTCTCGGGCGAACGCTGGAGGACGTTCTGCCGACCTCCCGTATCGAGGGGCTGCACGACGACATCAGGCGCGCGTGCGAAGGACACCTTTGCGCGACAACGTTCAAGGTCCGTGGCGCCGACTCACATCTGCAGAGGCACTTTTCAGGCACGCTGGTGCCTGATGTCAACGTCGAGCACGCCTTTTACTTTGTCGCCGACGATGTGACCGAGTTGCAGAACAACCGACTTGCGCTGGAACAGGCGCTCAGCAATCAACAGGCAGAGCGCATTCGACTTGCCAGCATCATCGAAGGCACCAACGTCGGTACCTGGGAATGGAATGTCCAGACCGGCGAGACCCGCTTCAACGAGCGATGGGCACAGATGGTCGGTCACACGTTGGCGGAACTCGCACCCATCGATATCCAGACCTGGATGCGGTTCGCGCATCCGGACGATCTGCAGCAGTCCAACGCGCTGCTGAACGATCATTTCGAGGGCAAGACGCCCTACTATGAGTGCGAGGCGCGAATGCGTCACCGGGACGGGCACTGGATCTGGGTTCTTGACCGCGGGCGCGTGGCAACGTGGACGCCGGAGGGCAAGCCGGAATGGATGTTCGGCACCCACCAGGATGTCACTGCGCGCCACGCCATGGAGGAGGATCTGCGTTCCGCGAAGTTGCAGGCGGAATCTGCCAGTGCGGCCAAGAGCCAGTTCCTGGCCAATATGAGTCATGAGATACGCACCCCATTGAATGCGGTGCTTGGCATGCACCACCTGTTGCAGCAAACGCCGCTGAATCCAAAGCAGCGCGACTTGCTGACGAAAGCCGATAAGGCGGGTCACTCGCTGCTGGACATCCTCAATGACGTGCTTGATCTGGCCAAGATCGAGGCCGGCGAGATGGCGCTTCAATCCGAGGCCTTCGACCTGCAGGATCTGTTTGATGAACTGGGGGCCATTTACTCGCCCAGCGCGTCTGCCAAAGGCATCGCGTTCTCCGCGCGCCTCTCGGATATGCAAGCATGCTGGATGATGGGCGACCGCTTGCGTTTGCGCCAGATCCTGGCCAACCTGATCGGCAATGCCATCAAGTTCACTCAGTCCGGACACGTGTCGGTGAATGCTGCCACGGTTCGGCAGTCAGACGGTGACCGGTTGCTCATCAAGGTACGTGACAGCGGCATCGGCATATCGCCAGAGGCATTGGCCCGCCTCTTCAACCCTTTTACGCAGGCCGAGGACTCCACCACGCGGCGCTTCGGTGGCACCGGATTGGGGTTGTCCATCGTGAAGACCCTGGCCCAACTCATGGGAGGAGAGGTGAGCGTCACCAGTGAGCCGGGGAGTGGTAGCGAGTTTGCGGTGGAGCTGCCACTGCATGAGGTAGCCAGCGAGGATATCGAACGCATTCAACAAGGAATGCGCCCCATCGCCGTGGGGTACCTGTGTGGCGATCACGATATGTGCGCCGAGGTGCAGCGCCGGCTCACCTCCTTGGGTTGGACGGCCGTAGACCTCGAATCCACTTACAAGGAGACGTCCGACATTGTGCTCGTGGATGCTGCCCTAGGCCCAGCAGTACTGGATAAGCTCCCGCAATTGGCTTCGTCCGTACAGGGCCTGCTCGTGTTGGGTTCGGACGTGGAATTGCAATCGCTGAAGGAATCCAGACTGGCCCAGGTTCGACAGGTGAGAAAGCCTGTCGATGTATCTGCACTCTTCAACGCAATCGTAGAAACACTGTCCGGTAGCGAGGCGTCGCAAGCCCGACTCATAGGTCAATCTGGCGCAATCGATGGTGGCATTCGCTGGCTCGACGGCGCGCGGGTGGTTGTCGTAGACGACAGCGACATCAACCGCGAGATTGCCATCGCGCTACTTCGCAGCCAGGGCGCCATTTGTGAGGACTTCGATAATGGTCAGGCAGCAGTCGAGCGTCTGCAGCACAACGGCGGTGACGTCGACGCCGTTCTGATGGATGTGCAAATGCCTGTCATGGATGGCCTTGAAGCGACACGGTTGATTCGCAAAGGCAGCAGTGGCGCCGACCTGCCCATCATTGCATTGACGGCGGGCGCCTTGCAGAGCGAGCGGGAGAACGCCATGGCTGCAGGCCTGAGCGCGTTTCTCACCAAACCGCTTGAGCCGCTGAATGTGGTGCGTACGCTGCGCAAGCTGATCCATCAGCGCAGAGGAAGGCCCCCCGAAGTGACGATCGCCGAGTTGGATGACGTCGCCAACGAATCGACACGGGAAACGGAGGGGCCTTGGGCGATGATTGACGGCATCGACGCTCAACTTGCCAAAGCCCGTCTGATGGACAACGAGGCGCTATTCGAGAAGATGCTGCGTCTCATGATCGATGGATACGCCACTTGGACAGCGCTGTGGGTGAAGTTGCCTCGAACGCTCGATGCAAATGGTGTTCGCACGCTCTGTGCGAGCCTGCACAAGTTGAGGGGAAGCGCAAGCATGATCGGCGCAGTGGATCTCGCTGTCGCGGCCGAGGCCGCTGAAAACGCCTACTCGGGGCCATCACTTCCAGAAACTGAAGGGTTGCTCAGTACGGTAGGCATGGAGTTGGATCGGCTGCTGACGTCGATCGAAACATGGTTCAACCAACGATCCCCTGCCAAGCAGGTACCTGCTGTTGTCGAGTCGATCACCGATGACCAGCTTGGGCGGTTGTGGGCGCTGCACAAGTTGATCGATGCGAACGATCTTGATGCAGTAGACCAGGCGATGGCGCTTCGACCGGAGCTGGCATGTGTGTTGGGTGCTGCCGACGCTGCCAAACTGGCTTCATTGATAGACCGACTGGAATTCAACGAGGCATCCGAGCTGTTGGAGGGTGCGCTGACGCGATATCCGGTGTTAAATGCATAGCAAGTAATGGATATCAGAACAGACACAGGGGGCAACGATGGTATCGAATCAAGCGACTGGATCGACCGTTGGCGCGAAGCCCAGGGTGCTCCTGGTGGAGGATGACGCTGTTCAGCGGATGGGCATGGAGGCCATGCTGGTCGATGGAGGATTCGAGGTCCTGGCCTGCGCGAATGGGCAGGCGGCGCTATCCGCATTTGGTGCCAGTCGCTGTGATGCCGCCGTACTCGATCTCTTGCTGCCCGATGTTGACGGCGTGGCGCTTACTGAGCAACTTCGATCGCTCGAGCCTGACCTCGGTGTGATCATCGTCACCATGAATCCAGGCGTGCGCTCCGCCGTCAGTGCGATGAAGAACGGCGCGATCGATTTTCTCGTCAAGCCGATCTCGAGATCCCAATTGGTAGAAGGTGTTCACAATGCTCTGCAACGCAGTAGCGCCCAACGTCAAGCGCGTGCCACGCAATCGGCCATGGCGCAAAAGCTTGAGTCACTGCAGACGGTTAACGCTCAGTTGAACGAGTTCGCTGCCCGCGTCGCGCACGATTTGCGCTCGCCTGTGCGAGCCACCACGTTCTGGATTGAGTTTGCCCGGGAGGCGATCGCACGCGGCGACTCGCGGGACGCCGACGCACACCTTGAGGCGGCGCTCAAGTCCATCGCCTCTGGCCATCACATCATTGACGGCTTGCTGGCCCTCTCCAAATCGAATCATTTGCCCGTGCAGCGCTCCCCCATCGCGCTGTCACCGCTGATTCACACCATCGTCGAGTCGTGCCGTATCGAGTTCCGCTCGGTGGACTACAAAGTCCACATATCAATCAGTGACACCGTCTTTGCAGACCCGATTCTGGTCGGCATCGCGGTCAGCAATGTGGTGCACAACGCCTTCAAGTACGCATCGACACGGGCTGACCCCATTGTTGAAATCTGTGCTCGGCCCGAAACGCAAGAGCATTATGTGGTTCTGGTTCGAGACAACGGCGTCGGCATCGCCCCGGACAAGATGGATCGCCTGTTTGTGCCCTTTGAGCGTTTGAATTCGACGCCTGCGTTTGCAGGTGAGGGGATTGGGCTCACGACCGTCAAGCAGGTCATGGAGAAGCACGGTGGCGCGGTACGGGTGAATTCGGCGCCTGATGCTGGTACGACCGTGGAGCTGCGCTTTCCTCAACGGTGACCACCGGATACGTCCTTTACTTTTCTGGCAAGGATAAATGAGCAATAACCTAAACGTGACCACCCCTACCTTCTTGATCGTGGACGACGATCCGTTGATCGTTCATGCCCTCGCTCGCGCGTTGCGCCCGCTGGGCAAAGTGAGCTTCACCAACGCCTTTGACAGGGTGCATGTCACGGCCGCATTGGCGCAGCCGCGATTCATCCTGATCGACATCGATCTGCCAGATGTCACGGGGCTGGACATTGCGCGAACGATTCGCGCAAACCCTGAACTCAAGGGTGCCGATCTCATCTTGATGACTGCGCATAGTGCTGACGCGGTTTTGAAGGAAGGGGAGGCGCTCACCGGCATCCCGGTTTTCAAGAAGCCGATCAACATGGAGCGCTTGCTCGATTTCATCAAGCAGCGGACGTAGGCGTCTCGTGACGGCTCGTCCCCTCACAGCAGTCCTTGAAGCTGATGTCCCGAAGGACGGCAACCGCTGCAGAAGAGTCGCTCACGATCCGCTCCAGCAAGTCAACGCGAGCAACAAGAATCTCGACAAGGTGCCCAACGGTCGCAACCACCTTTCGCCGTTCTTGTGACGGCACAGACCTCGTCACAAACCTCGTCACAAACAAAAAGGCCCTCGTTTCCGAGGGCCTCATCGACAAGCAAGTGCTTGATTTTGTTGGTTGGTTATGAGTCGAGTCACATTTCCAAGGTTTGAAACTTTGGCTTTTGGGTCAATCCGGTCTTTTTTGGGGTGTTCTAGATGTGATGTTGCAATAGGTTGTTCACCCGACGGCTTCTGGGAGACTGGAGTTACCACGCTTCAGCACTCACAGAGGAAACCCGCCGGATGAACAGCCACAAGAATGCCAGATTGACCTTTGAAGGGCGCAGATTGCTCATTGAGCGCATTGCCGTCATGGGGCTGATGCCTGCGGCCGAGGCCGCAGGCATCAGCGTGCGAACCGCGCGCAAGTGGCGTCAGCGCTTTGAAGCTGGCGGAATCGATGCCCTCGTGGACAGCAGCTCACGGCCCGCCCGAACCCGCAGCACCATTGATGAGGCGCTGAGCCAGCGCATCGAACAACTGCGCCGCAGCCGCATGCCCATGCGCCGCATCGCCGCCGTGGTTGGGCGCAGCGTGGCCACTGTCAGTCGCTGGCTGGCCAGGCTGGGTCTGTCCAGCCTGAAGGCGCTGGAGCCTGCTGTGGCAGTCGTTCGCTACGAACACGATGCGCCAGGCGCCATGCTGCACATGGACACCAAGAAGCTCGGGCGCATCCAGCGTCCCAGCCACCGAGTCACAGGTGACCGACGTGATTCAGTGGAGGGCATCGGCTGGGAGTTTGCGCACGTGGCCATCGATGACCACAGCCGGGTGGGCTTCGTTCAGATGCATGACGATGAGCGCAAGGGCTCGGCGGTGGCCTTCCTGCAGGCCGCCGTTGCCCACTACGCGGCGCTGGGCGTGCGCATCGAGCGCTTGCTCACCGACAACGGCTCTGCCTATCGCTCGCGTCTGTTCGCCAAGACATGCCAAGCCCTGGGCATCAAGCACTGCTTCACCCAGCCCTACCGACCGCAGACCAACGGCAAGGCCGAGCGGTTCATCCAGACCTGCCTGCGCGAATGGGCCTATGGGCGAACATGGAACAACAGCGCCGAGCGCACTGCTTGGCTACCAGCGTTCCTGAGCTACTACAACGCTCGCAGACCTCACTCGGCCCTCGGGCATCGCCCTCCGGCTTCCCGCCTCGGTGGGAACAACCTATTGCAACTCAACATCTAGAGGGGAAAAGTGCCGATAGTGAGGGGTCTACCCTCCTGCGACCGCACGCCAAGTGAAAAGACCCGACCCCAGCGAACCTCTTTCAAGCCCGAGCCATAGCCCGCTCAAGCCGGGCGGTTCTACGACCGTTGGGCAGCCTGTGGCCCCCCTGGATGTCGAGCTTTGGGCGCGCCGCCTCGGCCTGGAATACCCCCTGGCGCTCTTGCTGCAGGCACTTCGAACGGACCGATATCTAGGGACCGCGCTGCACTACTTGCACCGGGAAGTACCCCGCTCGCTCATGCTGTGCTGGGCCCCCGAGGTCGACTTTTTCGAAGACTTGGTCGCGCTGGCCGACGCATATGCCACCTCCGAATCGATGCAGAAACGCTATCGACATCTGCGTATTGATACCCCAACGAGGCAGCAGATGGACGTGGGAGGCATGGCCAAGCACCCATTCGCGGCGGTGGTCGCAAGGCGCATTTCGACCACGCAACCCGAAAACGACGTCTGGCTCGAGACGCTCCGGACCTGGTGGGTACTGGCGTTTCTTGAAGCCGAGAGCCGCGGAGTTGAGTTGAGCGAGGCGCGGACTGAAGTGGGTCAATCCATCCGCCTGTGCGTACACGACACCACCGGATACGGCCCATGGACGCCGGTGATGATGGACTTGAAGAAAGACGATGCCGGCTCCTACCGCGAACTCCATGCGCATCTTGTTGGTAAGGGCCAAAAGTTGTGGGATGCGCAGACGAAGGAGGACGCCCACACCAAGTTTCTGCGCAGCCTGGCCAAGATTGACCTTGCGGGCTTCGCCGACAAAAACGTCTTGGCTCGGTCAGCGCCGCAGAGTCACGCGACCGCCCCCCTCCTCCCGGCACCCGCCGCGCCCGTGCATCAGCCGCGGCAGGTGAATCCTCATTGGCTCGAAGATTTGGACGGCGAATCGGAGGACGGCGACACGAATCCTGTCCTGCTCCATCTGGACGGGCCACCGGAGGACTTCGACTGTGTCGAATCAGATGAGACCAAGTCGCAAAGTGAGCAGGCACTGCACGCCAAAGGCGTTCAACTGCTGTCCATTGAGGAACAGCAACGCCTGCCCTACTCGTGGTCGAAGCCAAACCCACATGAGCGCAAGCTGCTGCAGCAGTGGTGGCGAAATTACTGGCCCAACCCCGCCCATCCTGATCACGAACTTGCTGTTCTTACCTATCTGGCCACGCAGGCATCCATGTCGGTGCGTCTCGTTCTCCAGTTGGGTATCGGCACTGAGAGCGCAATCAATTGGCAATGGGACCCGCAGCGCCAGGTACTGCACCGCCTTCCCCCACGCCGCTACCGCAGCGCAATACCGGATGCCCAGGCGCTGACCCACCTCACGCCTCTGGCGGAAATGCTCGTCATCCAGCCAAACGCAGCCGTGAAGGAATTTCTCGACTCCCGTACCCAGGCCGTTCCCGAAGCGACCTCGTTGGGCCAGTGGTTCGGCCCCGCCAAGGAGCTGGAAAGGCGCCTGAGGATCGCCCTGAAGGAGGTCGCGCCCCGCGTCACGCCTGCCATGTTCGGTGGCTGGCTTGCTCAAGAAGTGTTCGAGGAATCGCAAGATCCGGTGCTGGCGCACCTGCTCAGCAGCAATTCGCGCAGTGGCCTTCCAGGTTCGTGCGCATACGCGGCATACAACAGGCCCAGCGTGAACCTGCTGACTCGAATCGGCGCGGGCGCCGCCTTGACGATTTCACCCACCACATCGGACACCAAACTCAACTGCGCGGGCAGCGCGTTTCAAGTCGACGATGAATGGATCAAGGGCAGGCTGCAACAGCTCCTCCAGAACAACGACACGCTCGCCCAAAAGCCTGCCCAATGGATCGAGCACCACAACGCCCTGATCACATATCTCGTCGTGGTTCTCTTGTGCACGAGTGGCGCGCGACCGGTGACCTCCCCGTTTCAATCGCCCATCGACTTCAATCTGGACGATGGCACGCTGTATGTGGAGGACAAGGTCAGCAGCCATATGCATGCGGGTCGCCTGATTCCCATCGATCGCGGCGTGGCTCGCATGATCCGGGACCAGTATCTTGCGCACTTGAAATCGGTCGCGGTCATCGTCGGGCACTTCGACCCGTCGCTCGGCTCGGAGATCGCCCTGCTCGCGCAGACCAAAGACAGCACACAGATCCCGTTCCTTTTCTATCTACGCCGATCAGAAGACACCATTCGGTACGAGGAGGTCAGCTGCGTATTCCACGCGATGGCGGACACGACTCCATGCTGATGGCGGACAGTGTTCCAGCGTGATGGCGGACGCTGTTCCACGCTGAAGTCGGACATCATTCCAAACTGATGTCGGACACCTGCGGG
>NZ_JAMBNO010000048.1 GCF_023715105.1 Hydrogenophaga intermedia
CGAATGGTTGCTCGAACGCGCTTGCCAAGCTTGATGTATAGCTCGACCGCCCGAATCCTGTCTTGATACGAATACATGAACTACCTCCTGGTAGTCCAAGTTTTTGTCCGCATCTCCCCCGGGTCAGCTTTGCGTGGAAATCAACACGTCAGCGCGTCCGGCGCATCAATCGCGATGTGGACGACGGTGTTGGCGGTTTCCGGGCGATGCATGCACCCAGTCTAACAGTAAACTAGTAGATAGCAATAACTATTGGTGCGGCGGTTTGATTCGACACGTCTGGGGCAGCCTCCTGGGGCGTAAGCCCCCAACTGGTAAAGTTTGGACCATGGGTGGAATGCAAGTCGTGCAACCACCGCAAGGGCAACAAGACACCCGAGCAGGCCCACATGCCCTTGCTTTACGCGCCCTATGTGCCCAGCCTGTGGGAAGACTTCATCCTGCGCAACCGCCGCATCCTGGCGGACCAGATGGAGTTCCTGATGGCGCACCTGCCGAAGACCTCGCGGCTGCACGCCTGAGGACGCGCCGGCCGCCGCCTGCGCGGTACCGCGTCAGTACGTCAGCTCCAGCAACACCAACCGGTTCTCGCCGGTCGGCCAGCTGCGCCCCACGAGCTTCTCGCCATTGAACTCGGCCGCCACGGTGCGCACGCCGGGTTCCTTGATCAGCAGTTTCGCGCTGGACAAGCCCGCACCGCCGGGCCCCACACCGGGCGGTGGCTTGCCGTCGAGCGACATGCGGTCGCGCGCCAGGTCGAAGTAGCCCCGGGGGCGGGTGAGCGTGACCACCGAGGCGGCGGCCTTGTCGGCCTCGGCCAGGCGCTCGGCGCGCAGGTGGATCAAGCCACTGCTGCGCGGGAACGGGCTGCGGTAGATGTGCGTGGTGGCATAGCCTGGCGCGCTGACCACGAACTCCAGTGGTGCGCCGGCCGGCGCGGTGAAAGGGCCCCAGCGGCCATCCGCTGCGACCGCCTTGCGGTGCAGGGCAGCGCCGCGGCGCTCGCCGGTGGCAGGGTCGACGGCGTACACCTCGACCTGCGCGCCGGGCAGCGGCAGGTTGTTGGCGTAATTGCCCGTCGCGGGATCGGTGGGCGTGAGGCCCAGGCCCGTGACCTTGCCGTCCAGCACGACCGGGCCCGCCGCCACCGGTTGGCTCGCTTGCGGCGCGCGGCCGGTGATGAAGCGGTACGTGGCCTCGAAGGCGGCCGGTGAGAAAGAGGTCTCGCGGTGGTCCACCCGTGGCAGCACCACGTTGGTGGCGCCCTTGAGCGCCGGGCCGTCGAAGCCGACGTTGGTGGCCGTGCCGCGCGCACCGATCCACAGCCCATCGGGCTGGGCGAACTTGTCGTTGTTGTCCGAGCGGATCGTCATCCACTTCACCGGGCCGGTCACCTCGTCGCCGGCAGCGTTCTTGGGTGCGTTGAGCGCGGTGAGGAAAGGGCCGGTGCCCGAGAACTCGTTGCCTTCGCGAAAGCCCTTGATGGCCCACACGCCGTGGTTGGGCGTGCCGCCCAGGATGGCATGGCTCACAGCCTGCGCCCCGCCACCGTTCTGCACGTAGTTGCGCACCGCATTGCCGCCGCGTGAGTTGGCCACCAGCACCACCTGCTTCGCGCCGGTGCGTTGCAGCACGCGTTCCACCTCGGCCTTCAGATAGGCCATGTGCTCGGCGGTGGAGGTGCGCCCGGGCTGTGCCTTCGTGTCGTCGTCGCGCGCCAGCGGGTAGGGCAGGTCGATGGCGTGCAGGCGCTCGCGCGGCCAGCCGTTCGACTCGAATCGCCACACGGTGGTCTGCCAGATCGAGGCCGAGTCGCCGTTGCCGTGCACGAAGACCACGGGCGGGTGATCGGTGCTGCCGCCCCCCGGCAGTTGCGCGCAGGCGCCCAACAGGGCTGTGGTGGCGAGCAAGGACAGGACGAGGCGGCGCTGGATCATGCGATGGCTCCTTCGAAAACGACGCGGCCCGCAGAAAGCGGGCCGCCGGGGAGGGTGTCAGGCAAAGACGCCTGCGGTGTCTTGCATCCGGGTCGACACCTCGCCCAGGTGGTGCAGGGTGTCACCGAATGCCATTTCCAGTTGGGTGAGCTTCTTGAAGTAGTGGCTCACGATGTACTCGTCGGTCACGCCGATGCCGCCGTGCAGCTGCACCGCTTGCTGGCCGACGAAGCGCATCGACTGGCCGAGCTGCACCTTCGCGCGCGCCATTGCCATGCGGCGTTCCTCGGCCGGCGCGTTGAGCTTGAGGCTGGCGTAGTAGCTCATCGAGCGCGCGAGCTCGAGCTGCATCTTCATGTCGGCCGCGCGGTGGCGCAGCGCCTGGAAGGTGGCGATGGGCACACCAAACTGCTTGCGCGTGTTCATGTACTCGGCGGTGACGAGCAATGCCTTGTCCATCACGCCCACAGCCTCGGCGCACGCCGCGGCGATGCCGATGTCCACCGCGTGCTCCAGCGCGGTCTGGCCGTTGGCACTCACCAGCATGGCGGGCGCGTTGTCCAGCGTCAGGTCGCCAGCGCGGCTGCCGTCCTGCGTGAGGTGGCCGGAGGTCTTGACGCCAGCGGCGCCGGCCTCCACCAGGAACAGCGCCGGTTTGCCGTTGGCGACCGCGGGCACGAGGAAGGCGTCGGCCCGGTCGGCCGCGGCCACCAGGTGCTTGTGCCCGCTGACGTGCCAGCCACCGCCCGCGCTGTTCGCGGTGGTGGCCAGACGGTCCAGGCGGTAGCGCGCGCCGCGCTCCTGCAGCGCCAGCACCACGAGCGCCTCGCCACTGGCGATCTTCGGCAGCCAGGCGGACTTCACGTCGTCGCCACCGTAGGCGCCAATCACGCCGCTGGCAATCAGCGTCTGGGCCAGTGGCTCCAGCACGATGCCGCCGCCCAGCGCTTCCATCACCACCATGCCTTCCACCGGGCCCATGCCGAGGCCGCCATGGGCTTCGTCGATGTACAGGCCCGCCAGGCCGAGTTCGGCCAGTTCGCCGTAGGCGCCGCGGTCGAAGCCGCCGGCCTCGACGATCGCGCGCCGACGCTCGAAGGTGTAGCCCTTTTCAACCCACTTCTGCACCGCATCGCGCAGCGCCACCTGGTCGTCGGAAAAATCGAAGTCCATGTGTATCTCCTGATCAGCCGAGCACGGTCTGCGCGACGATGTTGCGCTGCACCTCGTTGGAGCCGCCGTAGATGGTGGTCTTGCGCATGTTGAAGTAGGTGGACGCCAGCGGCGCGTTGGCCACCACGCCGCCCGGGAAATCGCCCTGCCAGCCGGCTTCCATCGCCTCGTGGATGAAGGGCAGGCTGAAGGGGCCGGCCGCGAGCATCATGAGTTCGCTGTAGCGCTGCTGGATCTCGCTGCCGCGGATCTTGAGCAGGCCGGCGATGTCCAGTGAGTTCTTGCCCGTCTTCTCGGCCGAGAGCACGCGCAGCACCAGCATTTCCAGCGCCACGATGTCCACTTCGAGCAGGGCGATCTGGTCGCGGAAGCGCACGTCGTCCCACACGCCTTCGGTGCGCGCGATGCGCTTCAAGCGCTCGAGCTCGCGCTTGGCGCGGTTGACGTCGGCGATGTTGGTGCGCTCGTGGCTGAGCAGATGCTTGGCGTAGGTCCAGCCCTTGTTTTCCTCGCCGATCAGGTTCTCGGCCGGCACCTCGACGTTGTCGAAGAACACTTCGTTGACCTCGAACTCGCCATCGAGCAGCTTGATCGGGCGCACCGTGACGCCCTTGGATTTCATGTCCAGCAGCAGGAAGGAGATGCCCGTCTGCGGCTTGCCCTCGGTGCTGGTGCGCACGAGATTGAACATCCAGTCGCCGTACTGGCCGAGCGTGGTCCAGGTCTTCTGGCCATTGACGATGTACTTGTCCCCCTTGCGCTCGGCACGGGTCTTGAGGCTGGCCAGGTCCGAGCCCGAGCCCGGTTCGCTGTAACCCTGGCTCCACCACACCTCGCCGCTGGCGATGCCGGGCAGGAAGCGCTCCTGCTGCTCCTTGTTGCCGAAGGCCATGATGACCGGCGCCACCATCACCGGGCCGAAGGGCACGATGCGTGGCGCGCCGGCGAGCGCGCATTCCTCTTCGAACAGGTGCTTTTGCACCGCGCTCCAGCCAGGGCCGCCGAACTGTTTGGGCCAGCCATAGCCAAGCCAGCCTTTCTTGCCCAGGATCTTTGCCCAGCGCTGCATGTCCTCGCGAGACAGGCGCAGGGCGTTGTGCACCTTCTGGCTGATGTCGGCAGGGAGGTTGTCGCGCACCCAGGCGCGGATCTCGTCGCGAAACGCCTGTTCCTCAGGCGTGAAGGCCAGGTCCATGTTGTCTCCTTGGCTTGCCCGCGGCATTGCGGGCGGGGTGTTGCACTGCGGCGCAGTTTCGCACGACCGTTCGTTTTTGTGCTGTCCACGCGGTGACAAGCCGAGTGCGCCGGCAGGTCTCATTACACTCCCGCCCCATGTCAGCGCTGCCCGCCCGCCCCATCGTCATTCTCATCTCGGGCAGCGGCTCGAACATGACCGCGCTGGTCGAAGCCTCACGCCAGCGCCGCTGGGCTCAGCGCTTCGGGGCCGGTGTGGTGGCGGTGATCAGCAACCGGCCCGACGCCGTCGGCCTGGGCTGGGCGCGCGAGCAAGGCATCGCCACGGCGGTGATCGACCACAAACAGCACGCCGACCGGGAGACCTTCGACGCGGCGCTCATGCAGGCCATTGACGCGCACCGCCCGGCGCTCGTGCTGTTGGCGGGCTTCATGCGCATCCTCACGCCCGGCTTCGTGCGGCACTACGAAGGGCGGCTGATCAACATCCACCCCAGCCTGCTGCCGGCCTTTGCGGGGCTGAAAACGCATCAGCGCGCCATCGAGGCCGGTTGCCGGTTTGCCGGCGCCACGGTGCACCGTGTGACGAGCGAGCTCGACCACGGCGAGTACCTGGAACAGGCGGTGGTGCCAGTGCTGCCCGGCGACACTGCCGAGGCGCTGGCCGCGCGCGTGCTCAGCCAGGAACACATGATCTACCCGCTCGCGGTGGAGCGGCTGCTCGCGGCGGGCTGAGCGGCTTTACATCGATTTCGCAAACACCAGGCCCGCGTGCTCGCGCATCGCGTGGAACTTGATCTTCGGCCAGTTGGCCTCGACCGCGCGCAGCGTGGCCAGGTGATCGAGTAGCACGGTCGGCGCGTCCACGGCGTCCAGGGCCACCCGGTGCGCGTTGGCGTCGATGAATCGCTTGAGCTCCTGCTCACCGCCGTCTTCGGGCGCGCAGGTGACCCAGCGCGCCACGTTGTACGAGCTGCCCGTGATGCGCGCCTTCACGCCGTATTCGTGCTCCAGGCGGTGCGCCACCACCTCGAACTGCAGTTGCCCCACGGCGCCGAGCAGCAGCACGCTGCCCGCCACCGGGCGGAACACCTGAATCGCGCCTTCTTCGCCGAGCTGGGTGAGGCCGGCGCGCAGCTGCTTGCTGCGCAGCGGGTCGGCAACCTCCACGCTGCGGATGATCTCGGGCGCGAAGAAGGGCAGGCCGGTGTATTGCAGCGTCTCGCCTTCGGTGAGCGTGTCGCCCAGCTGCAGCACGCCGTGGTTGGGGATGCCGATGATGTCGCCCGCGAAGGCCTCGTCGAGCAGCTCGCGGCGCTGTGAGAGAAAGCTCACCACCGTGTTGGGCCGCAACTCTTTGCCGCTGCGCACCACCTTGAGTTTCATGCCGCGCTCGAAGTGGCCGCTGGCCACGCGCACGAAGGCGATGCGGTCGCGGTGCGCCGGGTCCATGTTGGCCTGGATCTTGAACACCACGCCGCTGAACTTGCGCTCCTGCGGCTCCACCGTGCGCTGCATGGCCGCGCGCGGACCGGGCGGCGGCGCCAGGTCCACCAGCGCGTCGAGCACCTCGCGCACGCCGAAGTTGTTGACCGCCGAGCCAAAGAGCATCGGTGTCTGCTGACCTTGCAGGAAGGCCTGTTCGTCGAAGGCGGGCGAGGCGCCGGCCACCAGTTCGAGTTCGTCCTTTGCCTGCGCAAACTCACTGCCGAAGCGTTGCGCGGTCTCGGGGTTGTCCAGCCCCTCGAGCACTTCCTCGTCGCCACCGCGCTTGTCCTCGCCCGCCGCGAACACGCGCATGCGCTCGGCGCGGCGGTCATACACGCCGCGGAAGGTCTTGCCCATGCCCACCGGCCAGGTGAAGGGCACCACCGTCATGCCGAGTTCGCGCTCGATCTCGTCCATCAGGTCCAGGGGCGGCTGCACCTCGCGGTCCAGCTTGTTGATGAAGGTGATGATGGGCGTGTTGCGTGCGCGGCAGACCTGCAGCAGCCGTCGCGTCTGCGGTTCCACGCCGTTGGCGGCGTCGATCACCATCAGCGCCGCGTCCACCGCGGTGAGCACACGGTAGGTGTCTTCCGAGAAATCCTGGTGGCCGGGTGTGTCCAGCAGGTTGATGACGCAATCGCGATACTCCATCTGCATCACGCTCGATGCGACCGAGATGCCGCGCTGCTTCTCGATCTCCATCCAGTCGGAGGTGGCGTGGCGCGCGGCCTTGCGCGCCTTCACGCTGCCCGCGATGTTGATGGCGCCCGAGAACAGCAGCAGCTTCTCGGTGAGGGTGGTCTTGCCCGCGTCGGGGTGGGAAATGATGGCGAAGGTGCGCCGGCGGCGCACCTGGTCTTGAATCTCGGACATAACCCGCGATTATCGAGCCCCGGGCTCGCCGGGCTGGGACAATGCGCCCATGCACCCCAAAGCCCTCCTCGACGAATGCAGCACGCTCATGGAAGCGGTGTTCCGCTTCGACCACCCGGCCGACGCCGTGGTGGCCCGCTATTTCCGCGAACACAAGTCCTTCGGGCCGCGTGAGCGCGCCACCTTGTCCGACACCGTGTTCGCGGCGCTGCGCGAGCGCCTGAAGTTCGAGTGGCTGGCGCGCTCGGGCAGCGGCTCCAAGTGGCGTCGGCTGGCCATCCTGGGATTTCCGGGTGACCGCGACTTCCTCAAGAGCGCCCTGAGCGAGCCCGAGAAGGTCTGGCTGGACGCCACAGCGAAGGTGCGCGAGGACGAATGGCTGGCGCCGCACCGCCACAACCTGCCCGACTGGCTGGCCGACGCCTTGCGCGCGCAGGTGGGTGATCAGTTCGACGCGCTGGCCGCGAGCCTGCTGCAACCCGCCCCCCTGGACCTGCGGGTGAACGCACTCAAGACCAAGCGCGAGGCAGCACTGGCCGCACTGAAAGCCGCTGGCGTCACGGCGGAACCGACACCGTATTCGCCATTGGGCCTGCGGTTGCAGGGCAAGCCCGCGCTGGCCAAGGTGCCGGCGTTCGCGAACGGCGAGGTCGAGGTGCAGGACGAAGGCTCGCAACTGCTGGCCCTGCTGCTCGACGCCAAGCGTGGGGAGATGGTGGTCGATTTCTGCGCCGGGGCGGGCGGCAAGACGCTGGCCATCGGCGCGGCCATGCGCAACAGCGGCCGCCTCTACGCCTTCGACACCTCGGCCCATCGGCTGGATGCGCTCAAGCCGCGGCTGGCCCGCAGCGGTCTGTCCAATGTGCACCCGGTGGCCATCGCACACGAGCGCGACGAGCGCATCAAGCGACTGGCCGGCAAGATCGACCGCGTGCTGGTGGACGCTCCGTGCTCGGGGCTGGGCACCCTGCGCCGCAGTCCCGACCTGAAATGGCGCCAGACGCCGCAGACGGTGGCGGCGCAGGCGGAACTGCAACAGGCCATCCTGAGCAGCGCGGCGCGCCTGCTCAAGCCCGGCGGGCGGCTGGTCTACGCGACCTGCAGCTTGCTGCGCGAGGAGAACGAGGCGATCGCCGAGGTCTTCCTGGCCGCGCACCCGGCGTTCGAGCCTGAGCCGGTGGTCGACATCCTCCATGGCCTTCGGGTGGAACAGGCCAGCGATCTGTGTACCGGCATCGGTGGTCAATTCCTGCGCTTGTGGCCTCATCGGCACCGAACGGACGGCTTTTTTGCTGCCGTCTGGCGGAAAAAGGCTTGATCGGCGTCAATTGACCCTGAACTTCCAGCCAGTTCGAGGTCACATAGAGGCCAAAAGACTTGGTGGTGGAGGCCCCCCCACCTAAAATCGAGGCACTGTCGCCCGCCTGCCCCGGGCGCACGGGTTTTTCTGCATCCTGTTTTTCGGGCAGTCCTGATTGGACCTTGATGATTCCTTCCGACACCGGATTCCTGTCTGCCTTCGTGGATGGCGCCGTCGACTTCCTGAGCAATGGCCTCACCGGGTTCACCTGGTGGCAAGTGCTCATCGTGGCGCTGGTGCTGACGCACATCACGATCGCCAGCGTGACCATCTACCTGCACCGCCATTCCGCACACCGCTCGCTCGACCTGCACCCGATCGCAGCGCACTTCTTCCGCTTCTGGCTCTGGATGACCACCGGCATGGTCACCAAGGAGTGGACGGCCATCCACCGCAAGCACCACGCCAAGTGCGAGCACGAGGGCGACCCGCACAGCCCGCACATCTTCGGTATCAAGAAGGTGTTCTACGAGGGCGCCGAGCTCTATCGCGCCGAGGCCAAGAACACCGAGACGCTGGAGCGTTACGGCCACAACACCCCCAATGACTGGATCGAGCGCAACGTCTACACCCGGCACTCGGCGCTGGGCGTGAGCCTGATGCTCATCATCAACGTGCTGCTGTTCGGCGCGCTGGGCCTGGCGGTCTGGGCGCTGCAGATGGCCTGGATTCCCATCACGGCCGCCGGCATCATCAACGGCATTGGCCACTGGTGGGGCTACCGCAACTTCGAGGCCGCCGACGCCAGCACCAACGTCTCGCCCTGGGGCATCCTCATCGGCGGCGAGGAACTGCACAACAACCACCACACCTACCCGACCTCGGCCAAGCTGTCGGTCAAGCCCTACGAGTTCGACATCGGCTGGATGTACATCCGCATGCTCGAATCGGCCGGACTGGCCACGGTCAAGAAGGTGCCGCCCAAGCTGGCGTTTGGTGACGTGAAACCCGTGGCCGACGAAAAGACGCTGGAGGCGATCATCGCCAACCGCTATGAGGTCATGGCCGGCTATGCGCGCGAGATGCGCGAAGCCTGCAAGGCCGAGATTGCCACGCTCAAGGCGCGACAGGCCGATGCCTCGGTGCTCAAGGCCGCCAAGCGTTGGCTGCATCGCGACGACGACAAAGTGCC
Source organism: Hydrogenophaga intermedia (assembly GCF_023715105.1). GTDB lineage: Bacteria > Pseudomonadota > Gammaproteobacteria > Burkholderiales > Burkholderiaceae_C > Hydrogenophaga > Hydrogenophaga intermedia_A. The sequence continues at coordinate 9,158 of NZ_JAMBNO010000048.1, forward strand.
CACGGCGGTGAAGCCCCAGCTGGCGCAGGTGCGTGCCGAGCACCCGGTGCTCGACAAGATGGTCACCATGCGCGAAGAACTGCGTGCGCTGTGGTCGAGCACGAACGCGACCCGCGAGCAGCTGGCTGTTGACCTGCAGGCCTGGTGCCGCCGGGCCGAAGAAAGCGGTATCGCCGCGTTGCGCGACTTCTCGATCCGTCTGCGCTCTGCACATGCTTGACCACCCCCGCGCCGCGCCTGCAGCGCGTCACCCCCTCAAGGGGGCGGCGTCGACGGACCGGGAAACCCGGATCCGTGACACCCTGGAATGAAAAAACCCGCTGTTCTCACACTAGCCGTTCGACTAAGGAGTTGACGGTCTAGGCCTTCAGCCAGGTTGATTCAAAGCCCCGTCCTGCTCTTGCAGGGCGGGGCTTTCTTCTTTCTGGGGGACCACCTGGGCGCGGGGCTGGAAGTAC
>NZ_JAMBNO010000049.1 GCF_023715105.1 Hydrogenophaga intermedia
GTCCAGGAACTCGCGCTTGCGCGTTCGCTTGGTCTTGCGCTCGAATCCGCTCTCGCCCAGGCTCAATTGCTTCATGGCGGCAATGTCTCACATCACACAAGTGGGGTCGAGGTTGTGCAGACCTTCCTTAAGTCGTTTCCCAAACATGAATGAAAACCGGCTCAGTATTCGAGTCGTTCGGGCCGCAGTTCCTGAAGGATGGTGGTGGCGATCTCCTCGATCGACTTGGTGGTGGTGGAGAGCCAGCGTATGCCTTCGCGGCGCATCATCGACTCGGCCTCGGACACCTCCATGCGGCAGTTCTCCAGGCTTGCATAGCGGGAGTTGGGCCGGCGTTCGTTGCGGATCTCGCTCAGTCGCTCGGGGGCAATGGTCAGGCCGAACAATTTCTTGCGGTGCGGCGCGAGGGCCGGCGGCAGCCGGCGGCGCTCGAAATCTTCCGGGATCAGCGGGTAGTTGGAGGCTTTCAAGCCGTACTGCATGGCCAGGTACAGCGAGGTCGGCGTCTTGCCGCTGCGGCTCACGCCCACCAGAATCACGTCGGACTCCTCGAGGTCCTTGTTGCTCTGCCCGTCGTCGTGCGCAAGCGAGAAGTTGATGGCCTCGATGCGGTCGTGATACGCCTTGCTCTTGGAGGCGTCGGAAAAGCGGCCCACCCGGTGGTTGCTCTTGATGCCCAGCTCCACCTCCAGCGGCTGCACGAAGGTCGCGAACATGTCGAGCAGCATGCCCCGGCAGTGCTGCTCGAATACCGCCAGCACCTCGTCATTCACCACCGTGGTGAACACCAGCGGCCGCTTGCCCTCGACCTCGGCCGTGTGGTTGATCTGGCGCACCGCCTGGTGTGCCTTGTCCACGCTGTCCAGGAAGGGCAGGCGCACACGGCGCATGTTGGCCTCGAACTGCGCCAGGATGGCGTTGCCAAAGGTTTCGGCCGTGATGCCGGTGCCGTCTGAGACGAAGAATACCGTTCGGTGGGGCATGAGGGAGCCGTCCTTACAATCGCCAGTTTTGCGTCGCGGCCATTATCCGGTGCGCTGCGCGAGCGAATTTCTGCCCTGCCTGGCGGCCGACCCACAACAGAACCACAGGTCACGCGCTGGCGCATGGAGCCCCCGGTTTTTCAACCTCAGGAGCCTTTCCATGTCCAACCTGTTCGAGCCGACCGCGCTGGTCGTGCCCTTCGAAAAATTGCGGATGACCGACGTCGAGTCGGTCGGCGGCAAGAACGCCAGTCTTGGCGAGATGATTTCGCAGTTGCCCAGCGGGGTGAAGGTGCCCACGGGCTTTGCCACCACCGCGCACGCCTTTCGCGAGTTCCTCCAGCACGGTGGCCTCACCGAGCGCATCAACGCGCGCCTGGCCGCGCTCGACACCGAGGACGTGCGCGCGCTGGCCGCGGCGGGCGCCGAGATCCGCGGCTGGGTCGAGGCCCAGCCGTTCCCGGCCGATCTGGAGAAGGCAATCCGCGAGGCCTTTGCCACCTTGAGCGCCGGCAACGACAAGGCCTCGTTCGCGGTGCGCTCCTCGGCCACCGCCGAAGACCTGCCCGACGCCTCCTTCGCGGGTCAGCAGGAGACCTTCCTCAACGTGGTCGGCATCGAGGATGTGCTGCACAAGATGAAGGAAGTCTTCGCCAGCCTCTACAACGACCGCGCGATCAGCTATCGCGTGCACAAGGGCTTTGCCCATGCCGACGTCGCGCTGTCGGCCGGTGTGCAGCGCATGGTGCGTTCCGACCTGGGGGCCGCGGGCGTGATGTTCACCATCGACACCGAAAGCGGCTTCGAGGACGTGGTCTTCATCACCAGCAGCTTCGGCCTGGGTGAGACGGTGGTGCAGGGCGCGGTGAACCCCGACGAGTTCTATGTGCACAAGCCCATGCTGAAAGCCGGCAAGCGCGCGGTGATCCGCCGCAACCTGGGTTCCAAGTTGATCCAGATGGTGTTCAGCTCGCCCGAGGAGAAGGCGGCCACCGGCAAGCTGGTCAAGACCGTGGACGTGCCGGTGGAGCAGCGTAACCGCTACAGCCTCAGCGAGGCCGACGTGGAGCAGTTGGCGAAGTACGCCCTGGTGATCGAGCAGCACTACGGCCGCCCGATGGACATCGAATGGGGCAAGGACGGCACCGACGGCCAGCTCTACATCCTGCAGGCGCGGCCCGAGACGGTGAAGAGCCAGAACGCCGGCAAGACCGAGGTGCGCTACAAGCTCAAGGGCAAGGGCGCGGTGCTGGCCAGCGGCCGCGCCATCGGTCAGAAGGTGGGCACCGGCCCGGTGCGCCTGGTGCACAGCATCAGCGAGATGGACAAGGTGCAGCCCGGCGACGTGCTCGTCACCGATATGACCGACCCGAACTGGGAGCCGGTGATGAAGCGCGCGAGTGCCATCGTCACCAACCGCGGCGGGCGCACCTGCCACGCGGCCATCATCGCGCGCGAGCTCGGCATCCCGGCCGTGGTGGGCTGCGGCGACGCCACCGACACGCTCAAGGAAGGCACGCTCGTCACCGTGAGCTGCGCCGAGGGCGACACCGGCAGCATCTACGACGGCCTGCTCGAAACCGAGATCACCGAAGTGCAGCGCGGCGAGATGCCCGCGATGGACGTCAAGATCATGATGAACGTGGGCAACCCCCAGCTTGCCTTCGACTTCGCCCAGATTCCCAACGCCGGTGTGGGTCTCGCGCGGCTGGAATTCATCATCAACAACAACATCGGCGTGCATCCCAAGGCCATCCTCGACTACCCGCAGATCGACGCCGACCTGAAGAAGGCAGTGGAATCGGTGGCGCGCGGCCACGCCTCGCCGCGGGCCTTCTACGTCGACAAGGTGGCCGAGGGCGTGGCCACCATCGCGGCGGCGTTCTGGCCCAAGCCGGTGATCGTTCGCCTCTCGGACTTCAAGAGCAACGAGTACCGCAAGCTGGTGGGTGGTTCGCGCTACGAGCCCGACGAAGAGAACCCCATGCTCGGTTTCCGCGGCGCGGCGCGCTACATCAGCGCCGAATTCGCCGAGGCCTTTGCCATGGAGTGCGAGGCCTTGAAGCGCGTGCGCGAGGACATGGGCCTGACCAACGTGCAGGTGATGGTGCCCTTCGTGCGCACGCTGGCCCAGGCGCAGCGCGTGACGGAGCTGCTGGCGGCCCAGGGTCTCAAGCGTGGTGAGAACGATCTCAAGCTCATCATGATGTGCGAGATCCCCAGCAATGCGGTGCTGGCCAAGGACTTCCTGCGGTTCTTCGATGGCTTCTCGATCGGCTCGAACGACCTCACGCAACTCACGCTCGGCCTCGACCGCGACTCCGGCCTGGAACTGCTCGCGCACGACTTCGACGAGCGCGATCCGGCGGTGCGCGCGCTGCTGCAACTGGCCATCAACGCCTGCAAGGCCGAGGGCAAGTACGTGGGCATCTGTGGTCAGGGCCCCAGCGACCACCCCGACTTCGCGCAATGGCTGCGCGACGAGGGCATCAGCTCGATCTCGCTGAACCCCGACACCGTGGTGGACACCTGGCAACTGCTGGCGGGCAGCTGAACGCGCCCTTTGCGCACCGCACAAGAAACGGCCGGCTCCCCTGCCGTTTTTCCTTTGTAGGTCTTACGAACCAATGGGGAGCCAGTCTTCGGGAAAACCCCGAGAGGGTTTGACCTGCCGGCGGGCCTTGGTGTCAGCGTTTGTAAGAGCGCGGTAAGTTGCCGGCCAAGAATCGCGGCAACTTCAGGGCACCCCCTTCGATGCTGCTTTTCCTCTCCATCGTCAAGCTCGTCTGCGAGATCGCGCTGATGGCGTTGTTCGGTCAGTGGGTGTTGGGCCTGCTGGCGGGCGCCAAGCGCGAGCAGAACTTCTTTTATCAGTTGCTGGCGCAGGTCGGCCGTCCGTTCGTGATGCTGGCGCGCCTCATCACGCCGCGCAGCATCGTGCTCGACCGCCATGTGCCTCTGGTGGCCTTCCTGGTGCTGGCCTTCACCTGGATCGTGGTGACCGCACTGCGCATCCAGCACTGTCTGCAGATCGGCGTGGAGCTGTGCAAATGAACGATGCCTTCAACCGGTGGTTGCTGCGCTGGCAGGTTCGCCTGCTGCTGGTGTTCAACCGCCGCAAGGCGGCGCTCGAACGCGTGGATACCTTGCTCGCCATTGATGCGGACGATGTCTATGCGCTGGCCACGCGCGCGCACCTGCTGTCTTCGCTCGGCGATCGCGAAGGGGCCGTGGCGGCGCTCGAGCGCGTCATCGCGATCCAGCCGCAGCATGCGCCCGGCTGGTTCAACCTGGGTTTCCTGCGTGAAGAACTCGGCCGCATCGACGAGGCCGAGCAGGCCTTTCGCCAGGCAATCGCCATCGACGAGAAATTCGACCGGGCCTGGTACGGCCTGGCGCTGTGCCTGATCCGCCAGCGGCGCTTCGATGACGCCGTGGTCGCGCTCAAGCGCAACACCCAACTGCAGCCCATGAGCCCGTACGGCTGGTATCAGCTTGCGCGGGTTCATGTCGATCGGCAAGAACCGGAAGAGGCGGCGAAGATCATTCGCCACCTCCGCAAGTTCGAGCCCAAGGTGGCCGCCCAGCTGGAACGCGAGACCGGACTGGTTCAACCCCAGTCCTGATCGTCTCGCGCTGTAGCCGGGTGGCTGACAAGAGGGGCGTCCAGCGCAAGCCGGACGCCGAAAACACGGACAGGCTGCAGGCCGCCATGAGGAGACGGCGGTGTCCGTGACGTGCCCGAGAGGGTCTTGTTGATGGAGGTCGATGCGATGCAATTGACAGAAAAGCACCGCCAGTACTGGCGGAAGAACCTCAACATCACGGCCATATTGCTTGCAATCTGGTTCTTCGTGACGTTCGTGGTGGGCTACTTCGCCAGGGATCTGAACTTCAACTTCTTCGGTTGGCCGTTCAGCTTCTGGGTGGGCGCACAGGGCGCTTTGGTGGTGTACGTGGCCATCATCGGCTTCTACGCCTGGTACATGAACAAGCTTGACATCGAGCACGGTGTCGAAGAAGGCGAGGAGTGAACCATGGCTGGCATGTTTGAAACAGGCGCTGGCGGCGGTGCCGGCGGCAATGCTGCATTCAAGAAGCAGCTCAACAAGGTCTACAAGTGGTACACGGGCGGCTTCTTCGTCTTCGTGATCGCTCTGGCCATCCTCGAGCAGCTCGGGCTCTCGCGTGAGTGGATCGGCTTCATCTTCCTGATCGCCACCATCGCGCTGTACGCCGGTATCGGCATCATGAGCCGCACCACCGATGCGGCCGAGTACTACGTGGCCGGGCGCCGCGTGCCTGCCGTCTACAACGGCATGGCCACCGGCGCCGACTGGATGTCGGCCGCGTCCTTCATCGGCATGGCCGGTACGCTGTACCTCACAGGCTACGGCGGTCTGGCCTTCATCATGGGCTGGACGGGTGGCTACTGCCTGGTGGCGCTGTTCCTGGCGCCGTACCTGCGCAAGTTCGGGCAGTTCACCATCCCCGACTTCCTGGGTGAGCGTTACGGCGGCAACCTGCCGCGTTTCCTGGGCATCTTCGCCGCCATCCTCTGCTCGTTCACCTACGTGGTGGCGCAGATCTACGGCGTGGGCATCATCACCGCGCGCCTCACGGGCGTGGCCTTCGAACTCGGGGTCTTCCTGGGTCTGGGCGGCATTCTGGTGTGCTCGTTCCTGGGTGGCATGCGCGCGGTGACCTGGACGCAGGTGGCGCAGTACATCATCCTCATCATTGCCTACCTGATCCCCGTGGTCTGGCTGTCGGTCAAGCAGACCAGCGTGCCGGTGCCGCAGGCGATCTATGGCCAGCAACTGGTCAAGGTGACCGAGGCCGAGACCCGTCTGATCAACGATCCGAAGGAACTCGAGGTGCGCGCGGTGTTCAAGGCCCGCTCGGACGCGCTGGCCGAGAAGCTGAAGGACCCGGCCGTCGCGCTGGCTGCCGACAAGGCCGCTGCCGAGAAGACCCTCGCCGACCTGCGTGCGACCAACGCCCCGAGCGCGGACATCGCTGCCGCCGAAAAGGCGCTGGCCGATCTGCCGAAGGACCCGGACGCCGCCAAGGCTGCCTGGACCCGCGCCAAGGCTGCTGCCGACGCCAAGACACGTCCTCTCAACGGCATGCCGCGCCACGCCGCCCAGTTCGCGGGTGACCCCAACGGTGACGCTGCCGCGCAGAAGACCTTCAACGAGTCGCGTCGCAACTTCCTGGCGCTCATCTTCTGCCTGATGGTGGGTACCGCTGCGCTGCCGCACATCCTGATGCGCTACTACACCGTGCCCTCGGTGAAGGAGGCTCGTCAGTCGGTGACCTGGTCGCTGTTCTTCATCTTCCTGCTGTACTTCACGGCGCCCGCCCTGGCGGTGCTGGTCAAGTTCGAGGTGTTCAACGTCCTGGTGGGCACCCCGTTCAACAACCTGCCCGAATGGATCGCGGCCTGGAACCGCGTCGACCCGGGCTTGCTGTCGGTGACCGACGTCAACAAGGACGGCATCCTGCAGCTCAACGAGATGAGCATCGGCGGTGACATCATCGTGCTGGCAACCCCCGCCATCGGTGGCCTGCCGTACGTGGTCTCCGGTCTCGTGGCGGCCGGTGGTCTGGCGGCGGCGCTGTCCACCGCGGACGGCCTGCTGCTGACGATCGCCAACGCGCTCTCGCACGACCTGTACTACAAGATGATCGACCCCAACGCCTCGACGGCTCGCCGCGTCACGATCTCCAAGACGCTGCTGCTGATCGTGGCCCTGGCCGCTGCCTACGTGGCGGCCCAGAAGCCGGCCGACATCCTGTTCCTGGTCTCTGCGGCGTTCTCGTTCGCGGCGGCGGCGTTCTTCCCGGCCCTGGTGCTCGGCATCTTCTGGAAGCGCGCCACCGGCATCGCCGCCTCGCTGGGCATGGTCGCTGGCCTGGGCGTCACCTTCTACTACATGGTGACGACCCAGCCCTGGCTGCGCGGCGTCTTCGGCGTGACCTCGCCGGTGGAACTGTGGTGGGGCATCCAGCCGATCTCCGCCGGTATCTTCGGTGTGCCCATCGGCATCGCGGTGATCGTGCTGGTCAGCCTCGTGACCCCGGCGCCGAACAAGAAGATCCAGGAGCTGGTGGAGCACGTGCGCTACCCCAACCTGAAGATGTCCTGATCTGCGCTTGACGCGTCCTGAGCCACCCGCCTGGCGGGTGGCTTCCGGGCCCGGCCCCCGAAGTGGGGTCGGGCCCTTTTACTTTTGTATAATCGCGGGCTTGCCTTGCTGCACCCCTGCTGACGCCTGGGGGCAGCTGTCAACCTCCCCGGCCAGGATTTTTCCGGTCGGCCGGGGGCATCCACAAGGAGAGTCCATGCGTCACTATGAAATCGTCTTGCTGATCCACCCGGATCAGAGCGAGCAGGTTCCGGCCATGCTGGAACGCTACAAGGGCATGATCACCGCCGGCGGCGGCAAGATCCACCGCGTTGAAGACTGGGGCCGCCGTCAACTGGCGTACCAGATCAACAAGCTGTCCAAGGCCCACTACCTGTGCGTCAACATCGAAGCCGGCCAGGCCGTGATGGACGAACTGGAACACGCCTTCAAGTTCAACGACGCCGTGCTGCGCCACCTGACCGTTCAGCGCAAGAAGGCCGACACCGGCCCGTCGGCCATGATGAAGACGGTCGAGCGCGAAGAGGCTCGCAAGGCCCAGCAGTCGCAGGAGCAGGCCGCCTGACGCCCCTGGCGTGAGGCTCGCGGAAACCGGGTGAACCGTCTCCAGTTGCAGGCCGTCGTGGTGCAGGTGCAATCCCTGCGCTACACCCCGGCAGGCATACCGGTGCTCAACCTCGTGCTCGAACACGAGTCACAGCAGACCGAACTGGACACCCCCCGGACCGTCAAGCTCCAGCTCAAGGCCGTGGCTTTCGGCGCATTGGCCGAAACCCTGCAAAAGCAGGCCTTGAACGACGCTGGCAACTTCGACGGGTTCCTCGCGAGCGCACGCACCGGCAAAGGCGTGGTGTTCCACATCCAAGCATTCAGCAAGACATAGGAAAGGCCCATCATGGCTGCACCCAAGCGTTTCAACAAAGACAAGCGCCCCAAGCGCAACACGCAATCGCTGCTGTTCAAGCGCAAGCGTTTCTGCCGCTTCACCGTCGCCAAGGTCGAGGAAGTCGACTACAAGGACGTCGACGTCCTGCGCGACTTCATCTCCGAGAACGGCAAGATTATTCCGGCCCGCCTGACCGGCACCCGCGCGATCTACCAGCGCCAGGTGACCACCGCCATCAAGCGCGCGCGTTTCCTGGCCATGCTGCCGTACAGCGACCAGCACCGCGTCTGATTGAGGAGCCCGACATGCAAGTGATTCTTCTCGAGAAAGTGACCAACCTCGGCAGCCTCGGCGACGTGGTCAAGGTCAAGGACGGCTACGCCCGCAACTTCCTGATTCCCTGCGGCCTGGCCCGCCGTGCCACGAAGGACGCCCTGGCGGCCTTCGAAGCCCGCCGCGCCGAACTGGAAAAAGCCGCTGCAGCCAAGCTGGCTGCCGCCCAGGCCATGGGCGAAAAGCTCGCCTCCACCAACCTCAAGCTGACCCAGAAGGCCGGCGTGGACGGCCGCCTGTTCGGCTCCGTCACCAACCACGATGTGGCCGACGAGCTGCACAAGCTTGGCTTCAAGGACGTGGTGAAGGCCCAGGTGCGCATGCCCAACGGTCCGCTGAAGGCCGTCGGCGACTACACCGTGCAGATCAACCTGCACACCGACGTCACGGTCGACGTGGCCGTCTCGGTTCTCGGCGAAACCGCCTGATCCGGCGCGGGCCTGCGGCCCGCCCAGAAAAGCCGCTGTCCCCGGGCACTAGCCGTTCGACTAAGGAGTTGACGGTCTAGGCCTTCAGCCAGGTTGATTCAAAGCCCCGTCCTGCTCTTGCAGGGCGGGGCTTTCTTCTTTCTGGGGGACCACCTGGGCGCGGGGCTGGAAGT
>NZ_JAMBNO010000004.1 GCF_023715105.1 Hydrogenophaga intermedia
GGGGCGATCTGCAGCACCTTGCAGATCGACTCGACCCCGTAGGCCTGTCGATGCTGATCGATGAAGCCCTTCAGGACTTCAGACGGCGGTCGAGCTCCGCCTGGGCGAAAAACGCGCTGGCCAGCTTGAGGATCTCGTTGGCCTTGCGCAGCTCCTTGTTCTCGCGCTCGAGCTCCTTCAGCCGCTGCAATTCGTTGGTGGTGATGCCCTCGCGCGCACCCGAGTCGATCTCGGCGCGCTTGACCCACTCGTTGAGGGTCTGCGGCACGCAGCCGATCTTGGCTGCAATCGATTCAATGGCCGCCCACAGCGAGGGGTACTCGCCCCGATGCTCCTGCACCATGCGCACCGCGCGCTCGCGCACTTCGGGTGAGAACTTGTTCGACTTCTTGTTCATGGCTCAATCCTCTCAGAGAAAAGAGCCTCCTCAAATCCCGGGGCGGTTCAGACTTCCGCCGAAGCGGGCGATTGCGAGAGGTAAAGGCATGTTTTCGCCCCATGGTGGATCGATCGCTCAGGCAGCAGTTGTACGACCTTACTGAGAACAGCAACTTTTTGAGCATGCACTTGCCGAACTCCTTGCACGCGTTCGGGTTGCGGCGCTTCGACTGGCGGCCCTGCCACGACCAGCCGGCCCCCCGGCAAGGATCCGGCAACTGTCGGCCTCCCGCCCGCGAATATCACTGTCATGAGGTTCTTGTCTAGCTAGTGCATCACCTATGGCAGGGTGACGTTCATGGGCTGAGTATTCGGTTTGACAAGAAGTTGTCGCCCATCATTCGACATCGACTGCCAGTGCTGCCAGTCAGATGTCGGGCAAGAAAGCCCGAATCGGTCCACGACTGGTTCGGGCTTTTTTGTTTTCCGGCTCCACCCCAACGCTCAGGCGAGCCGCTGTGCTCACCTGCAGGCGGAGCCGTGTCCGACTCAGCTTCGGGAGGTGATGTGGTCGGCTGCTTGTTGGTCGATCTCCCCATGGAGATCGCCGGTAGTCCATCCGTAAACCACCGCTAGGAGCTTGACCATGACAGAGATGAATCGGCGTGACGTCATCAAATCCACAGGATCCATGCTGATCCTGGGCGCCACCTCAGGAGTGCACGGCCTGGCCAGTGCTCAGGAAACTGTGAAGCTGGGCTTACTGCACTCGCTCTCCGGCACGATCGCGATCGCCGAGGCGTCGTTGGTCGACGCAGAAAAGATGGCCATTGACGAGATCAACGCCGCCGGGGGCGTGATGGGCCGGAAGATCGAAGCAGTGATCGAAGATGGCGCCAGCGATAACGCTGTGTTCGCCGAGAAGGCCCGCAAGCTGCTGGAGCGCGACAAGGTCGCGGCCATCGTCGGCTGCTACACCTCGGCCTCCCGCAAGGCCGTGCTGCCGGCACTCGGCCGTGCCAAGGGTCTGCTGTACTACCCGACCTATTACGAGGGTCAGGAGCAGGACAAGCAGGTGTTCTACCCCTCCCAGGAGGCCACCCAGTCGGTGATTGCAGCGGTGGAATGGCTTGCCAAGGAAAAAGGCAAGACCTTCTTCCTGGTGGGCTCCGATTACATCTATCCGCGCACCTGCAACAAGATCGCCAAACCGACCATCGTGAAGGCTGGCGGCAAGGTGCTTGGTGAAGAGTACGCCCCTCTGGGCCACACCGAGTTCTCCTCCATCATCAACAAGATCAAGGCAGCCAAACCAGACTGCATATACAGCACGGTGGTGGGCGGCTCCAACGTGGCCTTCTACAAGCAGTTGCGCGCAGCAGGCCTGGATGGCACCAAGCAGGTTCTGCTGTCGACCGTCGTTTCCGAGAACGAGGTCGAGGGCATCGGCAAGGACAACGCTGCCGGGTACTACGCCTGCATGGGGTACTTCCAGAGCATCAAGTCTCCCGTCAACGAGAAGTTCGTCAAGGCGTTCAAGGCCAAGTACGGCCAAGACCGTGTCATCGGTGACCCGATGCAGGTCGCGTACAACAGCGTATACCTGTGGAAGATGGCCGTGGAGAAGGCCAAGTCTTTCGATGTCGACAAGGTGATCGCTGCATCCGGTGGCCTGGAGCTGCAGGCGCCTGAGGGCACGGTTCGCATGGACGCGACCAACCATCACGTCTGGAAGAAGGTCCGCATCGGGCGTGCGCGCCCCGACGGCCAGTTCGATATCGTCTGGGAAGCGCCTTCCCTGATCGAGCCCAACCCGTTCCCCAAGATCTAACGACGACTGTGGTTATGCCGACTGTCCGTTGGGCAGTCGGCCGGTTCAACGACTTGGGAGCCTGGTGATGGGTTTCGACATCGCGGTAATGCAGGTGTTCAACGGCGTGAGCCTGTTCAGCATCCTGCTGTTGATGGCTATCGGCCTGGCCATCGTCTTTGGCCTGATGGGCGTCATCAATATGGCGCACGGGGAGCTGATGGCGCTAGGGGCCTACATGACCTACTTGGCCTCGCTGGGTTTTGAGCGCTGGGCGCCTCAGTGGATGGATATCTACCTGTTCGTGGCTATCCCATTCGCCTTCCTGGTCACATTTGCATTCGGCTATGTACTGGAGCGTGGATTCATCCGCTTCTTCTACAACCGGCCGCTGGACACGCTGCTGGCCACCTGGGGTTTGAGCCTCATCCTGCAGCAGTCCTACCGGAGCGTGTTCGGTGCCCAGGAGGTCAGCGTGCCGCTGCCCACCTGGCTGGCCGGAGCCTGGGAGCCCTCCGAGGGCATCCAGCTGCCCATCAACCGCATCTTCATCGTTGGGCTCACGGTGGCCGTGGCCGTGGCGGTGTACCTCCTCCTGTACCGAACGCGCTGGGGTCTGAAGGTAAGGGCCGTCACGCAGAACCGCTCGATTGCCGGTGCGGTGGGCATCAATACGCACCGCGTGGACGCATTGACGTTCGCACTGGGGTCCGGCCTGGCAGGTATTGCCGGCTGCGTGTTCACCATGATCGGATCCACCAACCCCGGAACCGGCCAACTCTACATCGTCGACTCCTTCATCGTGGTCGTCTTCGGGGGTGTGCAGAGCCTGCTGGGCACCGCCCTGTCTGCGCTCTCGATTGCGCAGGGCCAGACCTGGCTGGAGTTCCTGATGAGCGGCTCAATGGCCAAGGCCACCATCTTGGTGCTGGTCATCGTGGTCCTGTACTTCCGTCCCAACGGCCTATTCGCCGTGCGCTCCAGGAGCTGAGCATGTCCACCCACCACCGTTCCGACCTGGTCCGCTACGCCGCGATCCTGGCGCTGTTGGCCGTGGCACTGCCGCTGCTGCTGGATCCGTTCCGCCTCAATCTGATCGGCAAGTACCTGGCGCTGGCATTCGTTGCCATCGGGATTGTGCTGACTTGGGGTTACGGCGGCATCCTCAGCCTGGGGCAGGGCGTCTTCTTCGGTCTTGGCGGCTACATGATGGCCATGTTCCTCAAGCTGGAGGCATCGGCGCCCGAGCTGCCCGATTTCATGGTGTGGAGCAGCGTCGAGTCACTTCCGCTGTGGTGGCTGCCCTTCAAGTCCTTCGGGATCACGGTCCTGGCGATCCTGGTGATTCCGGCAGCACTGGCATACCTGTTCTCCTACGCCATCTTCCGCAGGCGCGTCAGCGGCGTGTACTTCGCCATCGTGACCTTGTCCCTGGCCCTGACCCTCACGGTGGTCGTGGTCGGTCAGCAGGGTGACACCGGTGGCGCCAACGGCATCACCGATTTCCGCACGATCATGGGCATGGACATCCTGTCCGACAGTTCGCTGCGATGGCTGTACTTTATCCAGGTGGCGTTCCTTGCGGTGGCCATGGCGTTGGCACTGCTGGTGGTGCGCAGCCGCTTCGGAAAGATCCTGATCGCCATCCGCGACCGTGAGGACCGTGTCCGGTTCTCCGGCTATGACACCGCCCACATGAAGGCCTTCGTATTTGCCTGTGGTGCCGTACTGGCCTCGGTGGGCGGCGCCTTCTTCACCCTGCAGACCGGGCTGATATCTCCCAGCGTGATTGGCGTGGTCGCTTCAGTCGAAATGGTGATCTATGCGGCAGTGGGCGGGCGGCTCTCCATCCCTGGCGCTGTTGTCGGAGCACTGCTCATCGGCTTCCTGAAGTCCTATCTCTCGGAGACGTTCCCGGAGATCTGGCTGTATTTCCTTGGTGCCATCTTCATCTTGGTCGTCTGGGTGATGCCCAACGGTTTGGCTGGTTTGAAGGCCCAGTGGCAAGCCCGCAAGGCGGTGGAGAGCGCGCCATGACCGCGAGTCTTGCCGTGTCCTCCATGAAACATCCCATCTCCACCATGCTCTCGTCCCAGCGCTCCAACCAGGTCCTTCAGGTTGAGAACCTGACTGTCTCCTTCGATGGTTTCAAGGCGGTTGACAACCTGAGCCTGCAGGTCGAACGCAATGAGCTGAGGGTCATCATCGGACCTAATGGAGCAGGTAAGACCACCTTGCTCGACATGATCTGCGGGAAGACCCGACCCACGTCCGGTAGGGTGTTATTCGAAGGTCAGGACCTGACTCGCATGAACGAGCACCGCATCGTTCGCACCGGTGTGGGCCGCAAGTTTCAGACACCTTCCGTATATGAAGACCTCACTGTCTTCGAGAACCTGGAGATCTCCTTCCCTCGGATGCATGGGCTGTTCCAGTCGCTCACCTTCAAGCGCACACCGAGCATCATCCAGCGGATTCAGGAGATGGCCGAGCAGATCTTCCTCGTCGATAGGCTGGGTCATCGGGCTGGGCAGCTCAGCCACGGCCAGAAGCAGTGGCTGGAGATCGGTATGTTGCTCATGCAAGAGCCCAAGCTGCTGCTGCTGGATGAACCCGTCGCCGGGATGAGCCCCCGGGAGCGTGAGCAGACCGGCGATCTGCTGAGTCGTCTGGCAGCCGGCCGCTCGGTAGTCGTGATCGAGCATGACATGGACTTCGTGAAACGAATTGCCCACAAGGTCACGGTGCTGCACCAGGGAAAGCTGCTCAGCGAAGGCTCGGCTGCCGAAGTTCAAGTCGATCCTCGCGTCATCGACGTATACCTGGGTCATTGAGGAGCTCGACCATGTTGCAAGTCTCCTCACTCAATGTGTCGTACGGTGAATCACGGGTGATTCACGATGTATCGCTAACCGTCAAGCCACGGGAGTCCGTGGCGATCATGGGGCGCAACGGCATGGGAAAGACCACCTTGCTGAAGTCCTTGATCGGACTATTGCCGGCCCGCTCTGGGGACATACAGATGGAAGGTACTTCCATCGCCGCAATGCCGAGCTACCGCCGAGTCCAGCATGGACTTGCCTTCGTTCCCCAGGGGCGGATGGTGTTTCCGTTCCTGACGGTTGAGCAGAACATCCTTTCAGGCGCCGAACACTCGGGGCACCGAACGGTGCCGGAATACCTGTACCAGTTCTTCCCGGTGCTCAAGGAGATGAAGCACCGCAAGGCCGGCAACCTTTCCGGTGGACAGCAGCAGATGCTGGCTATTGCTCGAGCGCTGATCTCAGAGCCCAGATTACTGATCCTTGATGAGCCCACTGAAGGTATCCAGCCTTCGATCATCAAGGAGATCGCCCACACCTTGAACGTGCTGCGTCACGAACGCGGTTTCTCCGTGATCGTGTCGGAGCAAGTACTCAGTTTCGCCCTCGACCTTGCTGACCGATTCATGGTCATCGACCGCGGGCGCATCGTGCACGAAGAACTGCGTGCCCATCTTGACCAGGACAAGGTCAAGTCTTTCCTCACTGTCTGACCACCAACCCCAAGGAGAACCTCATGCGACATGGTGACATTTCCAGCAGCAACGATTGCGTCGGCGTGGCCGTCGTCAACTACAAGATGCCCCGCCTGCACACCAAGGCCGAGGTCCTGGAGAACGCCCGCAAGATCGGTGACATGCTGGTGGGCATGAAGAAGGGTCTGCCCGGTATGGATCTGGTGATCTTCCCCGAGTACTCGACTCACGGAATCATGTACGACTCCAAGGAGATGTACGAGACCGCCTCGACCGTGCCAGGCGAAGAGACGGCGATCTTTGCCGATGCCTGCCGGCGGGCGAATGTTTGGGGCGTCTTCTCGCTCACCGGCGAGCGTCACGAGGAGCACCCTAACAAGGCGCCTTACAACACCCTCATCCTGATGAACAACCAGGGCGAGATCGTGCAGAAGTACCGCAAGATCATGCCGTGGGTGCCCATCGAGGGCTGGTATCCGGGTGACTGCACCTACGTGAGCGAAGGCCCCAAGGGCATGAAGATCAGCCTGATCATCTGTGATGACGGCAACTATCCCGAGATCTGGCGTGACTGCGCCATGCGCGGCGCCGAGCTGATCGTGCGTTGCCAGGGCTACATGTACCCAGCCAAGGAGCAGCAGATCATGGTGGCCAAGACCATGGCATTCATGAACAACTCCTATGTGGCGGTGGCCAATGCCACGGGATTTGATGGGGTCTATTCCTACTTCGGTCACTCGGCGCTCATCGGCTTTGACGGCCGCACCCTGGGCGAGTGCGGTGAAGAAGAAATGGGCATCCAGTACGCAGAACTCTCTAAGAGTCTCATTCGCGATGCCCGCAAGAACGGTCAGTCCCAGAACCACCTCTTCAAGCTGGTTCACCGCGGCTACACCGGGCTGATCAATTCCGGCGACGGCGACAAAGGCGTAGCAGCCTGTCCCTACAACTTCTATGCCAACTGGGTCAACGATCCTGAGGGCACCCGCGAGATGGTGGAGTCATTCACTCGCTCGACTGTCGGCACCGCAGAGTGCCCGATGGAGGGCATTCCTAACGAGACGACCAAGCACCGCTGAGGGCTGGGCCCCCTTGATTCGACCGACCGTATCTGAGGCCTTCATGAGTCAACCACTGGACGATCACCTTATCCGGCAAGAGCCCTTCTATCAATCTGCCGGTAACGAGGTGGAGTGCTACGAGAGGGCCTATCGCCACCGGATGCCCCTCATGCTCAAGGGACCGACTGGCTGCGGGAAGACCCGATTTGTCGAGTACATGGCCTGGAAGCTGGGCAAGCCCTTGGTGACGCTGGCCTGCAACGAAGACATGACGGCATCGGATCTGGTCGGTCGGTTCTTGCTGGATGCTGATGGCACCGCCTGGCATGACGGACCGCTCACCATGGCGGTCCGTCACGGAGGCATCTGCTATCTCGATGAGGTGGTCGAAGCCAGGCAGGACACCACCGTGGTGATTCATCCGCTGACCGATGCCCGGCGCATCCTGCCGCTGGACAAGAAAGGGGAGGTCATCCAGGCCCACCCCGACTTCCAGCTGGTGGTGTCGTACAACCCTGGCTATCAGAGCAGTGCTAAGGACATGAAGGCCTCGACCCGGCAACGCTTCTCGGCACTCGAGTTCGACTATCCGCCGATGGAGACAGAGGCGCTCATCGTGGCCCGCGAGGCCGACGTTGCTATCGATCTGGCGTTGCAGCTGGTGAAAATCGCTCACTGCACCCGTACGCTCAAGCAGCGCGGTCTGGATGAGGGCGCATCGACCCGGATGCTGATTTATGCAGGCACCTTGGTCCGGGATGGCCTTTCGCCCACCCAGGCATGCGAAATGACGCTGGTACAGGCCTTGACCGATGACCCGGACATGGCACAAGCGATTCGGGACTTTGTGCAGGCGCAGTTCGGATGAAGACGGACGACCGATCGTCCGGCGATGGCCTTGATGGGCTGCAGCGCAGCCTCTGTGGTCTGGCGACGGGCTTACTGGGTCGGCCCCTGGCAGTTGCCGCTGCAGACGCCAGCGCGCCCGGCTTGCGCTCCATCATCACATCGCAACACCTGCTGCTGGGCCGGTCGTTGCCTGAGGCCGGAGGCCCGCTTGGATCGGCCTGCGCAGCCGCGGTTGCCCATGCGGTTGCTCATCTGTTGTTCTCTCCGTTGGCTCAGCCAGCCAGATTGCTCAAGCCGATGAGTCAGGCGGTGGTGTCAGCCCTGGAGGACGCGCGGGTCGAGCAACTGCTGGCACGACGCTTCCCAGGTGTTCGGCGCTGGTTTTCCATCCACCGAGCACCGTTACCGCAGCCGGGTAACTTCAGCTTTGAAGCCCTCATTACCCGACTCGACTGGGTGCTGGCCGAGCCGCACCACGAGGACGACAACTACTGGGTCAACAAGGCCAGGCGGTTGTTCCTTGAGGCCAACGAGCAGCATGGGCTGGAAGATCCAGCCGCGTTCCGTGCAGTGGCGTCGATCCTGGCCAATGACCTGGGGCAGATGCGAGTGCGATTTGACCCCCAGCACTATGTGGTGCCGTCCGCATACCGTGACGACAACAGTGTTCTATGGACATTCGATCGGCAGGAAGAAGAGCAGGAGCAGACGCTATCGGTTTCGCAGGCAGCCAGGGCATTGCCTAGCGTGGACCGTGTTCCACAAAGTGCTGAAGGTCCGTCATCCATCCAGGAAGAAATCGAGCTTGGGCGTTACTCCCATCCGGAGTGGCACCATCGGTTGGCCCTGTGGCGCCGTGACTGGTGCACCGTAGTGGAGAAGCTGCCTGCGGCGTCGCTGGCTGGCGCAGCCTCTAGCCATCGGGCTTGGTGGTCGCGTGAAGCGCCTCTGTCGATCCAACGGCTCAGGCGTCTGAGCCGCCGGCAACGGCTCAGGCGCCAGTGGGAAGGAGACGACATCGACCTCAATGCCGCTATTGATGTGATGGTCGACAGAAGGGCGTTGCTCCAGCCCGAGCCTCGGC
The DNA here is from genome assembly GCF_023715105.1 of Hydrogenophaga intermedia. Taxonomy (GTDB): domain Bacteria; phylum Pseudomonadota; class Gammaproteobacteria; order Burkholderiales; family Burkholderiaceae_C; genus Hydrogenophaga; species Hydrogenophaga intermedia_A. The sequence continues at coordinate 8,700 of NZ_JAMBNO010000004.1, forward strand.
TTTTCATGCGCCCGGGTCGTGAGAGCACGACGTCGAGCATTCTGATCCTGCTGGACCTCTCGGAATCCACCAATGACCTCTCGACGGTGACCGGGCGATCCCTGTTGGATCTGGAAAAACAGGCTGCGTGGATGCTCGCCCAGGCCACCGGCCACACGGCTGACCGGATTGCCATCCATGGATTCCTGTCCAACACCCGATCGGAGGTGAGTTACTACCGGCTGCTGGACTGGGATCAGCCGGTCGATGAGCTGGCCTGCAGCCGGGTGATGTCGGTGAGTGCGCGTCACTCCACGCGTCTGGGTGCAGCGCTTCGGCAGGCCACCACTCACCTGCAGGTCGAGTCGGGCCGCTACCGCGGCATCCTGGTCGTCACCGATGGGGAGCCTGCCGATGTCGATGTCTTCGAGCCGGATTACCTGGTCGAGGACGCACGAATGGCGGTTCAGCAGGCCCAACGCCTGGGTATTCGAACCTTCTGCCTCGCCGTCGATCCCAAGGCCGATCGCTACGTCCGGCGCATCTTTGGCTGGCGCGACTACGGAATCGCCGATGACCCGCACCAGCTTCCAGTACAGTTACAGCGAGCCTACGTCAGGCTGGCCGCTGGATGACAACTGTCTTCCATCAACCACCTGACGATTGACCCAGCGCATGCCTTTGAATCGATCCACGCTCCATCAGCCAGCTGTCTTCAGCTGTCTCCCGCTGTCTTCATGTCCGAGGTCCGCATGATTGAGCGAGATCCGGTACGTGTGGGTGTGCTTTTCTCCGAAACTGGGGTGACCTCCACTATCGGGTTGTCCCAGCTGCATGGTGCCTTGCTGGCCATCGATGAGATCAATGAGGCGGGCGGTATCCATGGCCGGGAGTTGGTGCCGGTCCAGTACGACCCCCAATCCAATCCGCTGCGCTATGCACAGCTGGCCGAGCAGCTGATCCTGCACGACAAGGTCAATGTGATCTTTGGTTGCTACATGTCTAGCAGCCGTAAGGCCGTCATTCCCATCATCGAGAAGTGGAACAAGCTTCTGTTCTACCCCACCTTGTACGAGGGATTTGAGTACTCGGCCAACGTGATTTACACCGGGGCGGCCCCCAACCAGAACAGCGTGCAGCTCGCCGAGTTCATGACCGCCAACTTCGGCGCACGGGTCTACCTGATTGGCTCGGATTACATCTATCCCTACGAATCCAACCGGATCATGGGTGAGTTGGTGCTGCAGCGTCAGGGCAGCGAAAAACTAGCCGAGCGTTATGTGGCGCTGGATGCGACCGAGAAGGACTTCGCTGAGATCATGGTCGACATTCGCCAGAAGCGACCTGACTTCATCTTCTCCACGGTGGTGGGCGACTCGACGGCAGCGCTCTATCGCGCATACGCCGACGCCGGATTCGACCCCAAGGTGATGCCCATAGGCAGCCTCACCACGTCGGAGGCTGAGGTCTCTCAGATGGAGCGGGGCCTGGCAACAGGACACTACACATCGGCGCCGTATTTCCAGTCGATCGATTCGGCTGCGAACCAGCGTTGTCTGAACAACCTGCGTCGGCGGTTTGGGGAGTGTTGTGTTCCCAATCTCTGCTGGGAGGCGTCGTATTTTCAGATGCACATTTTTGCCAACGCGATACGTCAATCAGGGAGTGACGAGATCTCTGAGCTGATGCCTCACGTGCTGGGCAGCGAATTCGACGCTCCGCAAGGTCGGGTGAAGATCGATCCTACGAATCATCACACTTGTCTCTACCCTCGAATCGGCAGAGTCAATCCTGAGGGGCAGTTCACCATCGTTCGACAAGCCCGGCGATCGGTGTATCCCGATCCCTACCTGGTCACCCATTCGCTGGGCGATTGGGCAGCTCGGCTGGATGCTCTGGAGTACTGATGGCAGACCGTCCGGAGCACCGACCACCGCTGCGGGCTACTCCGCAGCAGCTCAAGGAGCTTCGCACGCTGACGGTCGCGGTCATTCACCCGGACGATGCCGACGGCAAACAGCTCACCCAGCAGCTACAGCGTATTGGCTGCAAAGTGCAGGCCTTCTGGCCGCCTGCCCAGTCGGTCGGCAAGGATGTCGATGTCGTGTTTGTTGCAGTGCGGCCTGACATCCTCAACCTCAACATGGACTGGGCCCATGCGGAAGATGCGCCTACCGTGATAGCTGTAGTGAACTACGAGAATCCCACCATCGTCGAAGTGGTGCTCGGTCTGCAGGCCAAGGCCGTCCTGCCCTCGCCAGTTCGTTCCTTCGGGCTGCTGTCCACGCTAGTCCTGGCCCGCGAAAGCCACAAGGTGGCCAGGACTTTGGCCCGTCGCCTAAAGAAGGTGGAGGCCAAGCTGCTGGGCGTCAGGCACATTGCAGATGCCAAGGCCATCCTCATGAAGACGCACCAGGTGTCAGAGACAGAGGCGTATGACTTGATCCGGGATCAGGCGATGACCAAGCGCACAACCACCGAGGAGGTAGCCATGGCGATCGTCGAGGCGCACGAGCTGCTCTCTCTGGCGGTGTCGCCGAAGCCGCGACCAGGCGGCTGAATCCTCGCAGCGTCCAGTCCGCATCGGTCTAGGGCCTGTTAACACATCCTCAGCCCATCAGCGACGAGCACGAAGCTGATGAAGCCCAGGAACATGAGGTCGAGCTTCTCGAACCGCGAGAAGATACGGCGATAGCCTTTGAGCCGACGGAACAAGCGCTCGACCTCATTGCGACGCTTGTACATCTCGCGGTCGTACTCCCAAGGTTCGATCCGCGTCTTCATTGGCGGTACCACCGGAATGAAACCCAGATCCAGTGCCAGCTGCCGTGTCTCGTTGCCTTCGTACGCACCTAGGGCCTGCAGATCAGCGCACATCTGCTTGAGGGTGCGCCGCTGCTTGCGCGAGCGTGTGGACTCGGTCTTGAGCCAGGCGGCCAGCTTGGCGGCAAAAGGGTCGAGCTTGCTCACGCTGCGCCGCCCGGCGTACCGGGGCTCGACCGTCTCGGCGCGAAGGTACTTGCGGATCGTGTTGCGAGACAGGCCGCTGCGGCGGGAGATCTCGCGGATGGACAACTGCTCTCGCAGCGCCCACCGCCTGATGACACTCAGTGTTGCCACGTCTATCACTCCTCATCTCCTGCTGCACACAAAAGCAGCAGGCTAGGGTTAGTACGTGGGTCAGTTCTGGATGGAAATCCCCTGACTTACTGGGTCACTTCTGGGTGGAAATCAACAGCGAGATCTCGCGGTTCAGGGCCATTGCGGTCGGAACGTGAGGCCGATGGCTGGAGCCATTACTCATGTGGCGAGCAGCTCAGGTACTTCCCGTCGGCGGTGCCCGAGTGTCGGCATTGCGTCGGGACTTTGAACGACTCTTTATGGCCGATTGCGGAAGTCTAGCCATCGCCGAGCCAACGGCGAGCAGGCGATCTAGCGGTATCGAGGATGAACGACCGCAACGTGGCGTAGAGCGAACATCCAGCGCTGCAGGTCGACCGGCCGCAACCGCTGCATAGCCGCCCCTATGGGGTACTCAGGCACAGCAGCAAGGCAAGCCTGACATGCCTCTGCTCCCTAACGCCCCCTTCTAGTACCTGGGGAGAAGTCCATCAACCGGTGTGGTGGCTAGATCGCGTCAGATGCCCAACGGTCGCAAGGCCCGAGGTCTCAATCTGTGAGGGCTACAGATGGGCTATGAATGGGCTACAGATGGGCTAAAACAAAAAGGCCCTCGTTTCCGAGGGCCTCATTGACAAGCAAGTGCTTGATTTTGTTGGTTGCGGAGGCAAGATTTGAACTTGCGACCTTTGGGTTATGAGCCCAACGAGCTACCAGGCTGCTCCACTCCGCGTCAAGCCTTAAATTATATCACGCTTTGTCTGCTTCACCGGCCTCGGCCGCCGGCTCGGCGCGGTCGACCAGCTCGACCAGAGCCATGGGGGCGTTGTCGCCCACGCGGAAGCCCATCTTCAGGATGCGGGTGTAGCCACCCGGTCGCGCCTTGAAGCGCGGGCCCAGTTCGTCGAACAGCTTGACCACCACATCGCGGTCGCGCAGGCGGTTGAATGCCAGGCGGCGGTTGGCCACGGTGGCTTCCTTGGCCAGGGTGATCATGGGTTCGACGACGCGGCGCAATTCCTTGGCTTTGGGCAGCGTGGTCTTGATGACTTCGTGCGTGAGCAGCGAGTTCATCATGTTGCGCAGCATCGCCTGGCGGTGCTCGCTGGTGCGGTTGAGTTTGCGAAGTCCGTGTCCGTGACGCATGGTGTTTCCTTTCCGTCTTTTGCCGCCGGCCGGATCAGGTACCGGCGGTTCGTCATGGTCTGGCCCGAAGGCTCAGGGTTGAAAAACGATCAGTGCTTGTCGAGGCCAGCGGGCGGCCAGTTCTCGAGCTTCATGCCCAGCGTGAGACCACGCGAGGCCAGCACTTCCTTGATTTCGTTGAGCGACTTGCGGCCCAGGTTCGGGGTCTTGAGCAGCTCGTTCTCGGTGCGCTGGATCAGATCACCGATGTAGTAGATGTTCTCGGCCTTGAGGCAGTTGGCCGAGCGCACGGTGAGCTCGAGCTCATCGACCGGGCGCAGCAGGATCGGATCAAACTGCTGCGAGCTGCGCTGTTGCGGCGCTTCAGCGAACAGTTCGGCGCCTTCGAGTTGCGCGAACACGGCCAGTTGCTCGACCAGGATCTTGGCAGAGGCGCGAACGGCCTCTTCCGGACCGATCGAACCGTTGGTTTCGATCTCGAGAACCAGCTTGTCGAGGTCGGTGCGCTGCTCGACGCGGGCGCTCTCGACTGTGTAGCTCACGCGCTTGACGGGCGAGAACGAGGCGTCGAGAACGATGCGGCCGATGGAGCGACCGGCGTCGTCGCCGCGGCGCAGGGTGCCGGGCACGTAACCGCGCCCTTTCTCGACCTTGATCTGCATGTCCAGCTTGGCGCCGGCAGACAGCGTGGCGATGACGTGACCCGGATTGACGATCTCGACGTCATGCGGCGTCTGGATGTCGGCCGCGGTCACGACGCCTTCGCCATCCTTGCGCAGGCTGAGCGTGACTTCATCGCGGTTGTGGAGCTTGAACACCACGCCCTTGAGGTTGAGCAACAGGTTGACGACGTCTTCCTGCACGCCATCGATGGAGGAGTACTCGTGCACCACACCGGCGATCGTCACTTCGGTTGGCGCGTGGCCCACCATGGACGACAGCAGCACGCGGCGCAGCGCATTGCCCAGGGTGTGTCCGTAGCCGCGCTCGAAGGGTTCGAGGGTGACCTTGGCGCGATTGGTCGAGATTTGCTCGACGTTGATGGACTTGGGCTTGAGCAGATTGTTGAGCATTCAGACTTCCTTCAGGACCCTCGGCTCGTTACACCGATAAGGCAGACGGAGCATGGAATGACCCGGCCATCGCGGCGCGTGCCGCGGCGACCGGGGACGAGGATTAACGCGAATACAGTTCGACGATGAGCGACTCGTTGATGTCCGAGCCAAACTCGTCGCGGTCCGGGGTCTTCTTGAAGACGCCTTCGGCCTTGTCGACCGAGACCTCGACCCAGCCGGGGAAGCCGATCTGCTTGGCCAGTTCGAGCGCTTCGATCACGCGGGCCTGCTTCTTCGACTTCTCACGCACGGCAACCACGTCGCCGGCCTTGACCAGGAAGGACGGAATGTTGACCGGTTGACCGTTCACCGTGATGGCCTTGTGCGAAACCATCTGGCGCGCTTCGGCGCGGGTGGAAGCAAAGCCCATGCGGAAGACAACGTTGTCCAGACGCGATTCCAGCAGGAACAGCAGGTTGGCGCCGGTGTTGCCGCGGCGGCGATCGGCCTCGGCGAAGTAGCGGCGGAACTGGCGCTCCAGCACGCCATAAGTGCGCTTGACCTTCTGCTTCTCGCGCAGCTGCACGCCGAAGTCAGAGGTGCGCTGGCCCGAGGTACGACCGTGCTGGCCGGGCTTGGAGTCGAACTTGGCCTTGTCGCTGATGGAGCGGCGCGCGCTCTTGAGCAACAGGTCGCTGGCTTCGCGACGGGAGAGTTTGGCCTTGGGGCCGAGATAACGTGCCACGTTGGTGTCCTTGTGATGTCTGCCGCAGCCGGTTTGCTGCGGGAGCCACCCGCGATGGCGGGGGCGGTGGGCTTAGCAAAAATGCCACCGAAGCAACAACGCTGCGGTGGCGGCTCGAAAAACCCGGCATTCTACCGCGAACGCGGCGAACCTCCGGGTTGATGATCAGATGCGGCGGCGCTTCTGCGGACGGCAGCCGTTGTGCGGCACCGGCGTCACGTCGGAGATCGACGTGATGCGGATGCCCAGGGCACCCAGGGCACGCACCGACGACTCACGACCCGGGCCGGGGCCCTTGATTTCGACGTCCAGGTTCTTGATGCCTTGCTCGATGGCGGCGCGGCCGGCCACTTCGGAGGCCACCTGGGCGGCGAACGGGGTCGATTTGCGCGAACCCTTGAAGCCCTGCCCACCCGACGAAGCCCACGACAGCGCGTTGCCCTGGCGATCGGTGATGGTGATGATGGTGTTGTTGAACGACGCGTGCACGTGCGCAATGCCGTCCGCAATGTTCTTGCGGACCTTCTTGCGAACGCGGGCAGCGGCGCTGCTGGCGGGAGACTTGGCCATGGTTTTCCTTCGAACCGATTACTTCTTCAGCGACTGAGCAGCCTTGCGCGGGCCCTTGCGGGTGCGGGCATTGGTCTTCGTGCGCTGACCGCGCACGGGCAGGCCGCGGCGATGACGGAAACCGCGGTAGCAGCCGATGTCCATCAAACGCTTGATGTTCATCGTGGTCTCGCGGCGCAGATCACCTTCGATCGTGAAGGTGTTGACCTGGTCACGCACCTTCTCGAGCTCGGCGTCGCTCAGATCCTTGATCTTCTTGCTGTAAGCAATGCCGCAAGCGTCGCAGATCTGGCGAGCGCGGGTGCGGCCGATCCCGAAGATGGCGGTCAGACCGATCTCGGCGTGCTTGTGCGGCGGAATGTTGATGCCTGCAATACGGGCCATGTGAATCCTCTTACGAAATCGATCAGCCTTGACGCTGCTTGTGGCGGGGATCGGTGCAGATCACGCGCACGATGCCGTGGCGCTTGATGATCTTGCAGTTGCGGCACATCTTCTTCACAGAAGCCGAAACTCTCATTTGTCTTCTCCTAGAAATCCAGTAAACGTTCAGGTCGTGCGCTTCACTTGGCGCGGAACACGATGCGGGCGCGGGTCAGGTCATAGGGCGTGAGCTCCACCTTCACCTTGTCGCCAGGCAGGATGCGGATGTAGTGCATACGCATCTTCCCGGAGATGTGGCCGAGCACGATGTGCCCGTTTTCGAGCTTGACCCGAAAGGTCGCATTGGGGAGGTTTTCGACGACCTCCCCCTGCATCTCGATCACATCGTCCTTGGCCATGGTTCAGCCGCCGAGGGAGGTTTTGAAGTTCGCCTTTTTCAGCAGTGATTCGTACTGCTGCGACATCATGTAATTCTGTACCTGCGTCATGAAATCCATGGTCACGACCACAATGATCAGGAGCGAGGTGCCGCCGAAATAGAACGGCACGTTGTACTCAAGGATCAGGAATTCGGGCAGCAGGCACACCGCGGTGATATAGATCGCACCGGCCATCGTCAGGCGCAGCAGGATCTTGTCGATGTGGCGCGCGGTCTGGTCGCCCGGGCGAATGCCCGGAATGAATGCGCCACTCTTCTTCAGGTTGTCGGCAGTTTCCCGGCTGTTGAACACCAGGGCCGTATAGAAGAAGCAGAAGAAGATGATCGCCGCGGCATACAGGGCCACATAGATCGGCTGACCCGGCGACAACGCAGACGCAATGTCACGCAGCCAACGCGTCGAATCCCCGGTGCTGACCCAGCTCACCACCGTTGTGGGCAGCAGAATGATCGACGACGCGAAGATGGGCGGAATCACCCCGGCCATGTTCAGCTTGAGCGGCAGGTGCGACGACTGGCCGCCGTACACCTTGTTGCCCACCTGGCGGCGCGCGTAGTTCACAAGGATCTTGCGCTGGCCGCGCTCCACGAACACCACGAAGTAGGTCACCAGCACCACTAGGGCGATGATGAACAGGGCCACCAGCACGTTCATGGCGCCAGTGCGAACCAGTTCGAGCAGGCCACCAATCGCGCTTGGAAGGCCGGCCACGATACCCGCGAAGATCAGCAGCGAGATGCCGTTGCCCAGACCGCGCTCGGTGATCTGCTCACCCAGCCACATCAGGAACATGGTGCCCGCCACCAGGCTGACCACCGCCGTGACCCGAAAGCCCATGCCGGGATCGATCACGAGGCCGGCCTGCCCTTCGAGTGCCAGGGCAATGCCCATGGCCTGGAAGATGGCCAGTGCCAACGTGCCGTAGCGCGTGTACTGCGTGATCTTGCGACGGCCCGCCTCGCCTTCCTTCTTCAGCTGCTCGAACGTGGGGACCACGTACGTCATGAGCTGCATGATGATGGACGCCGAGATGTACGGCATGATGCCCAACGCGAACACGGTGAAGCGCGAGAGCGCGCCGCCCGAGAACATGTTGAACAGGCTCAGGATGCCGCCCTGCTGCCCCTGGAACAACTGCTGGAGCTGTTCCGGGTTGATGCCAGGCACAGGAATGTGCGCGCCGATGCGATACACCACCAGCGCCAGCAGCAGGAAGACCAGCCGGCGACGGAGGTCGCCGTACTTGCCGGTCTTGGCCAGGGACGGGGAAGCGGTTGCCACGAGGTCCTTTCGAACAGGCGCGGTCAGGCAGCGGCCACCTGGCCACCGGCGGCTTCGATCGCCGCCTTGGCACCAGCGGTGGGCACCACGTCCTTGAGCGTCACCGCGCGGGTGATCTCACCGGACTTGATGACCTTCACGCGCTTGGCCAGCTGGTGCACGAGGCCGTGTTGCTTGAGCAGCAGCACGTCGATCTCCTTGGCGTCGAGGCCATTCAGATCGGACAGCGTGACTTCCGCGTTGTACTGCAGCAGGGCCGACTTGAAGCCGCGCTTGGGCAGACGACGCTGCAGCGGCATCTGACCGCCTTCGAAGCCCACCTTGTGGTAGCCGCCGGCGCGCGATTTCTGACCCTTGTGGCCGCGACCCGCGGTCTTGCCCAGGCCCGAACCGATGCCGCGGCCCACGCGACGCTTGGCGTGCTTGGCACCGTCAGCCGGCTTGATGTTGTTGAGTTGCATGTCGTCGGTCTCCGATCAGAGCACTTGGACCAGGTAGCTGATCTTGTTGATCATGCCGCGCACCGCAGGCGTGTCCTGCAGCGTGCTGGTGCTGTTGAGCTTGCGCAGGCCCAGGCCGCGCACGGTGGCACGGTGGTCCTCTTTGCAGCCGATGGGGCTGCGCACGAGCTTGACCGTAACGGTGTTCGTGTTGCTCATGGTGATTCCTCTCAGCCCAGGATTTCCTCGACCGTCTTGCCGCGCTTGGCAGCGACTTCGGCCGGGGTGGTGGACTTCTCGAGTGCGTCCAGCGTGGCGCGCACCAGGTTGTAGGGGTTGCTCGAGCCGTGGCTCTTGGCCACGACATCGGTCACGCCCAGCACTTCGAAGACGGCGCGCATCGGGCCGCCGGCGATGATGCCGGTACCCTTGACGGCCGGCAGCATCATGACGTTCGAAGCGCCGTGCTCGCCGTGCACCGCGTGGTGCAGGCTGCCGTCGCGCAGCGAGACCTTGATCATGTTGCGGCGGGCCTGCTCCATGGCTTTCTGCACGGCCACCGGCACCTCACGCGCCTTGCCCTTGCCCATGCCCACGCGGCCATCGCCGTCACCGACGACGGTGAGTGCAGCGAAACCGAGGATACGACCACCCTTGACCACCTTGGTCACGCGGTTGATCGCGATCATCTTCTCGCGAAGACCGTCCTCGTTCGCTTCGTTCTTGATGTTTGCCTGAAACTTAGCCATGTCGTGTATCCCGTTTCATCAGAACTGCAGGCCGGCCTCGCGGGCGGCGTCTGCAAGGGCCTTGACGCGACCGTGGTACGCGAAGCCGGCGCGATCGAACGCGACCTTCTCGATACCGGCGGCCTTGGCCTTCTCGGCGATGCGCTTGCCGATGATCGCGGCGGCAGCGGCGTTGCCACCCTTGCCCGAAGCACCCAGCTGCGCGCGCACTTCCTTCTCGGCCGTGGAGGCAGAGGCGAGCACGCGGCCGCCGTCGGCCGAGATCACGTTGGCGTAGATGTGCAGGTTGGTGCGGTTCACCGTCAGGCGCACGGCGCCCTGTTGGGCAATGCGGATGCGCGTCTGGCGGGCGCGACGCAGGCGTTGTTCTTTCTTGGTCAGCATGATCGGACTCCTTATTTCTTCTTGGTTTCCTTGATCACGACCTTCTCATCCGCATAGCGGATGCCCTTGCCCTTGTAGGGCTCGGGCGGACGCACGGCACGCACTTCCGAGGCGATCTGACCCACACGCTGACGATCGGCACCCTTGATGACGATCTCGGTCGGCGCAGGCGTTTCCACCTTGATGCCGGCCGGCATGTCGATGACCACGGGGTGCGAGAAACCCACCGTAAGGTTGAGCTTGGCACCCTGCGCCTGGGCCTTGAAGCCCACGCCGACCAGGTTCAGCTTCTTCTCGAAACCCTTGCTGACGCCCGTGACCATGTTGTTCACCAGCTGACGCATGGTGCCCGACATGGCATTGGCTTCGCGCGACTCGTCGACGGGGGTGAAGCTCACCTTGCCGCCGTCGAGCTCGACCTTGACCAGCGCGTTCAGCGCCTGGCTCAGGGCGCCGTTGGCGCCCTTGACGTTGACCAGGCCGTCCTTGACGGCCACTTCGACCCCGGCGGGGACGGTGACCGGCAGTTTTCCAATACGTGACATTCAAATTCTCCTTGAAGCCCGCATCAGGCGACGTAGCACAGGACTTCGCCGCCCACGCCGGTGGCGCGGGCTTTGCGGTCGGTCATCACGCCGCGCGGGGTGGTCACGATGGCCACGCCCAAGCCGTTTTGGACCTGGGGGATGGCGTTGCGGCCACGGTAGACGCGCAGGCCGGGGCGGCTCACACGCTCGATGCGCTCGATCACGGGACGGCCGGCGTAGTACTTGAGGGCGATTTCGAGTTCGCTCTTGCCGCCCTCGTTGACCAGCTTGAAACCGTCGATGTAGCCCTCGTCCTTCAGGACCTGGGCAATCGCCGTCTTCACTTTGGACGCCGGCATCGACACGGTGGCCTTCTCGACCATCTGCGCGTTGCGGATGCGGGTCAACATGTCGGCGATGGGATCACTCATGCTCATGTGGGGATCTCCTGAGGCTTACCAGCTGGCTTTGGTGATGCCGGGAATCTCACCGGCAAACGCCATCTCGCGCACCTTGGCGCGGGCCAGGCCGAAATGGTTGAAGGTGCCGCGCGGACGACCGGTGATCTCGCAGCGGTTGCGCTGGCGGGTCGGGTTCGCGTTGCGGGGCAGCTTCTGGAGCGCCAGGCGCGCGGCGTCGCGCTCCTCGTCGCTCTTCTTGGCATCACCAGCGGTGGCCTTGAGTTCGTTGTATTTCTTGGCGAACTTGGCGGCGAGCTTCTCGCGCTTCAGTTCACGTTGGAGCAGTGCTTGTTTGGCCATGCGCCACCTCAGTTCTTGAAGGGGAATTTGAAACCAGCCAGCAGTGCCTTGCACTCCTCGTCGGTCTTGGCGGTCGTCGTGATGCTGATGTTCAGACCACGCAGGGCGTCGACTTTGTCGTACTCGATCTCGGGGAAGATGATCTGTTCCTTGACGCCGACGTTGTAGTTGCCACGGCCGTCGAAGGAGCGACCCGAAATGCCACGGAAGTCGCGCACGCGGGGCAGCGCCACGGTGACGAAACGGTCCAGGAATTCGTACATGCGAGCGCCACGCAGGGTGACCATGCAGCCGATGGCCTGTTGCTCGCGGATCTTGAAGCCGGCGATGGCCTTGCGAGCCTTGGTGACCACGGGCTTCTGGCCGGCGATCTTGGTGAGGTCGCCGACGGCGTTGTCCATCACCTTCTTGTCGGCCACGGCTTCGCTCACGCCCATGTTCAACGTGATCTTGGTGATGCGGGGCACCTCCATCACGGACTTGTAGCCGAACTTCTTGGACAGCTCGGGGACCACCTTCTCGCGGTAGTGTTGTTGCAGTCGTGCCATGGTCATGCCACCTTGATTTCTTCGCCGTTGGACTTGAAGACGCGCACGTTCTTGCTGTCCACAGCCTTCACACCCACGCGGTCGGCCTTGCCCGTCGTCGGGTTGAAGATCGCCACGTTGGACTGGTCGATGGGCATGGTCTTCTCGACGATGCCGCCCGTGACACCCTTCATGGGGTTGGGCTTGGCGTGCTTCTTGACGATGTTGACGCCCTCGACCACGACGCGCTGTTCGTCGGCGCGGGAGAGCACCTTGCCGCGCTTGCCCTTGTCGCGGCCGGCGATCACGATGACTTCGTCACCGGTACGGATCTTGTTCATGGGATGTTCCTCAGAGAACCTCGGGGGCCAGCGACACGATCTTCATGAACTTCTCGGTACGCAGTTCGCGCGTGACCGGGCCGAAGATGCGGGTGCCGATGGGCTCGAGCTTGGCGTTGAGCAACACCGCGGCGTTGCCGTCGAATTTGATCAGCGCGCCGTCCTGGCGGCGGATGCCTTTGGCGGTGCGGACCACCACAGCGTTGTAGACCTCGCCCTTTTTGACGCGGCCGCGCGGCGCTGCTTCCTTGATGCTGACCTTGATGACATCGCCCACGCTGGCGTAGCGGCGCTTGGAGCCACCGAGCACCTTGATGCACATCACGGACTTGGCGCCCGTGTTGTCAGCAACATCGAGTCGAGATTGCGTTTGGATCATTTGATTTAAGTCCCAACTTGAATCGTGAGGGCCACCACGGCCCGCAGCGATCAGTCTTGGGCCCGTCGTTGGAGGACACCCACTGCAAGCGGCTGCTGCCGCGGCGGATGCCACCCTTCGGTGGGCAGAAGGCTTGCGCCAGACACATCGCCCCAAAGAGCGAAGCCGCGGATTATGGCATGACCGCGATGGTCCGTCAAACGCTGACGTTGGCGTAACGCTGTGCCAGGCACAGAAAGTCGTCAGCGCGCGGGTCGGCCACGCCTTCTTCGCGCAGGATGGACGCGACCGCGGGCGCCATCTGCATGGCTTGGGCGGCATCCAGAAACAAGGCCCGCCACCGCCTGGCAAGAACATCCTCAACGGTGAGTGCATACTCTTTTCGAACGGCAAACCGGACCATCGCTGCGGTCAGACCAAGCCCCAGGGCCTGGTCGGCACCCGGCAGTGCCCGCACCTCGTCGGCTTCAGCGCCATACAGGTGCCAGCCGGGCGCGGCGTGGATCGGCACCGAGGCACTGGCTGGCGCGCCCACCAGCCGGTGGTGCACGCTCTGCCCGCCCTGGCGTGGCGGCAGGCGGCCGGCATCAAAGCACTGCTGCAGCACGTCCTCGGCCATGGCGCGGTAGGTCGTCCATTTGCCCCCCGTCACGGTCACCAGGCCGTTCGGGTCGACCACCACGGTGTGTTCGCGCGACAAGGCCTTTGTATTGCCGCCCCCCTCGGCCGGCGGCGCCACCAACGGGCGCAAACCCACCCAGACGCTGCGGATGTCGCTGCGGCCCACTGGCCGGCTCAGCGCGCGCGAGGCCTCGTCGAGGATGAACGCCAGCTCGTCGGCAAACGGCTCGGGCTCGCGCGCCAGGTCCTGGCGCGGGGTGTCGGTGGTGCCCAGAATGACCTTGCCCAGCCAGGGCACGGCAAACAGCACGCGGCCGTCTCGCGTCTTGGGCACCAACAGCGCGTGCTCGCCCCCGAGAAACTCACGGTCGACCACCACGTGCACGCCCTGGCTCGGGCTGACCATGTGGGAGGGCGTGCCCGCGGCTTGGCGCATGGCGTCGACCCAGACGCCGGTGGCGTTGACGACGCAGCGTGCGCGCACGCGGTACTCGCCACCGCCAATGCGGTCGCGTACGGTCACGGCGTGGCCGTCGCTGTCGGAGGCGATCGCGGTCACTTGCGCATGGTTGAACATGCGCGCGCCTGCGGCTTCGGCAGTTCGGGCCAGTGCAATTGCGAGGCGCGCGTCGTCGAACTGGCCGTCCCAGTAACGCACGCCGCCGCGCAGCCCGTGCGGGCTGACGCCGGGCAGCGCTTGCATGGTTTGCGCCCGGTTCAAGAATTCGGTGGGCCCCAGGCCGGCACGGCCGGCCAGCAGGTCATACAGCTTGAGCCCGATGCCATAGAACGGCGTCTGCCACCATTGATGGCTGGGCATCACGAACGGCAATGGCTGCGCCAGGTGCGGCGCGATCGCCATCACGGTGGTGCGCTCAGCCAGCGCTTCACGCACCAGCGCCACATTGCCCTGCGCCAGGTAGCGCACGCCGCCGTGCAGCAACTTGGTGGCCCGTGACGAAGTGCCACCCGCGAAATCGTGTGACTCGAACAGCGCGACGGTGAAGCCGCGCAGGCTTGCGTCGAGCGCCACGCCCAGCCCGGTGGCACCGCCACCGACCACGACGAGGTCGAAGCGGTCGGTGTCGGTGAGCGATGCGAATCGTTGTTCTCGGTTCATGGGCGTGGCGCTCAGGCCCCGGCGCGGGTGGGCGCCGGGGTTTCAATGGGCAAGGTCGCGATCAGCGGACCTTGCCCGCCTTCCATGCATTCAGCAGGGAATCGTAGGCGATGGTTTCGCCCTTGGGCTTCTCGTTGGCCAGCTTCTTCCAGGGTGCGGCCTTGTCGCTCAACCACTTGTTGGGATCGCTCTTGGGGTTGAGCTTGGGCGCGCAACGCTCCATGCCAGCGCGCTCCAGACGGGCCAGCACCTGGTCCATCTGGTCGGCCAGGCCGTCCATGGCCTGCTGCGGCGTCTTCTCACCCGTCACGGCCTGTGCCACGTTCTGCCACCACAGCTGCGCGAGCTTGGGGTAGTCAGGCACGTTGGTGCCGGTCGGGCTCCAAGCCACGCGAGCGGGCGAGCGGTAGAACTCCACCAGACCGCCGAGCTTGGGCGCCATGTCGGTCATGGCCTTGCTCTGGATGTCGCTCTCGCGGATCGGCGTGAGGCCGACGATGGTTTTCTTGAGCGAGGTGGTTTTGGCGGTGATGAACTGCGCGTAGAGCCAGGCGGCTGCCGTCTTGTTGGCGTCGTGGTTCTTGAAGAAGGTCCACGAACCCACGTCCTGGTAGCCGTTCTGCATGCCTTGCTTCCAGTACGGGCCGTTGGGGCCGGGGGCCATGCGCCACTTGGGCGTGCCATCGGCATTGACCACCGGCAGGCCGGGCTTGGTCATGTCGGCGGTGAAGGCGGTGTACCAGAAGATCTGCTGCGCGATCTGTCCTTGCGCGGGCACCGGGCCGGCTTCGCCGAAGGTCATGCCGGTGGCCTCCTTGGGCGCGTACTTCTTCATCCAGTCCACGTACTTGGTGAGCGCGTACACGGCAGCCGGCGAGTTGGCCGCACCGCCGCGCGCCACCGAGGCGCCCACCGGCGTGCACTTGTCAGCGCCGACGCGGATGCCCCACTCGTCGATCGGCAGACCGTTGGGGTTGCCGATGTCGGCGGTACCGGCCATGGAGAGCCAGGCGTCGGTGAAGCGCCAGCCCAGCGACGGGTCCTTCTTGCCGTAATCCATGTGACCATAGATCGGCTTGCCGTCAATGGTCTTGACGTCGTTGGTGAAGAACTCGGCGATGTCTTCGTAGGCGCTCCAGTTCAGTGGCACGCCCAGGTCGTAGCCGTACTTGGCCTTGAACTTGTCCTTCAGATCCTGGCGCGCGAACAGGTCGGCGCGGAACCAGTACAGGTTGGCAAACTGCTGGTCGGGCAGTTGGTAGAGCTTGCCGTCGGGCCCGGTGGTGAACTTCAGGCCGATGAAGTCCTTCAGGTCGAGGCCGGGGTTCGTGAACTCCTTGCCCGGGCCGGCCATGTAGTCGGTCAGGTTGAGGATCTGGCCGTAGCGGTAGTGCGTGCCGATGAGGTCGGAGTCGCTGATCCAGCCGTCATAGATGCTCTTGCCCGACTGCATGGAGGTCTGCAGTTTCTCGACCACGTCACCTTCCTGGATCAGGTCGTGCTTGACGGTGATGCCCGTGATCTCGCTGAAGGCCTTGGCCAGAGTTTTTGCTTCGTACTCGTGCGTGGTGATGGTCTCGGACACGACCGAGATTTCCTTCACGCCCTTGGCCTTGAGCTTGGCTGCGGCGTCGATGAACCACTTGAGCTCGGCCGCCTGCTGGGCCTTGGTCAGCGTGGAAGGTTGGAACTCGCTGTCGATCCATCGCTTGGCGGCGGCCTCGTCGGCCCAGGCCGGCAGCGCAGCCCCCATCGCGATCAGCGCAGCCAGCGCCGTGTGTCGCAGTTTCATGTCGTCGTCTCCTTGGTGGTTTCCGCCCCCCGGCATACACATCGACGCGGCACCGGGGAAGCGGCGGGCCGGTCGTTGGAAAACAAACTCAACCCTTGCGCATCACCCAGGCCAGCCAGAGCATGGAGAGCACGAAGCTGAACCACACCGATGGCTCCTGCTCCAGCGCCAGCCGCTCGGCGAGCCAACCGGCCACACCGACAAAGGCGAGGTTGATGTAGGCCGCACCCAGCAGGCCGATGAACAGCCGGTCGCCGCGCGTGGTCTTCATCGGCAGGAAGCCCTTGCGCTCCATCGTAGGTGAGCGGATTTCCCACACCGTCATGCCGATCAGCATGAGCACGATGCAGGTGAAGAAGATCGCGACCGGCGTGGTCCAGACCATCCAGGCGAACATGTCAGACCCTCCCCATGGCAAAGCCCTTGGCGATGTAGTGGCGCACGAACCAGATGACGATGGCGCCAGGCACGATGGTGAGGACACCGGCCGCGGCCAACGTGGCCCAGTCCATGCCGGATGCGCTCACGGTGCGCGTCATGGTGGCCACGATGGGTTTGGCGTTCACGCTCGTGAGCGTGCGTGCCAGCAGCAGCTCGACCCAGCTGAACATGAAGCAGAAGAACGCCGCCACGCCCACGCCGGCTTTGATGAGCGGCAGGAAGATGGTGAAGAAAAAGCGCGGGAAGCTGTAGCCGTCGATGTAGGCGGTCTCGTCGATCTCGCGCGGGATGCCGCTCATGAAGCCTTCGAGAATCCACACCGCCAGCGGCACGTTGAACAGCAGGTGCGCCATGGCCACCGCGATGTGCGTGTCCATCAGCCCCATGGTGGTGTAGAGCTGGAAGAACGGCAGCAGGAACACCGCGGGCGGCGTCATGCGGTTGGTGAGCAGCCAGAAAAAGACGTGCTTGTCGCCCAGGAAGCGGTAACGCGAAAAAGCATACGCCGCGGGCAAGGCCACGGTGAGCGAGATCACCGTGTTGATGCCGACGTAGATCAGGCTGTTGATATAGCCCGAGTACCAGGACGGATCGGTGAAGATGGTGCGGTAGTTGGCCCAGGTGAAGGTCTCGGGCCACAAGCTGAACGAGGAGAGGATTTCCTCGTTCGTCTTGAAGCTCATGTTGACCATCCAGTAGATGGGCAGCAGCGCAAAGATCAGATAAGCGATGAGGAACAACGTCCTCTTGCGGAAACGACGCTCATTCATGGCCTTGCTCCTTCTGCGCCGTGCCCAGGCTCTGCATCCAGTTGTAGAGCACGAAGCAGAACAGCAGGATGATGAAGAAATAGATCAGCGAGAAGGCGGCCGCGGGCCCGAGGTCGAACTGGCCGACCGCCTTGGTGGTGAGGTACTGCGAGAGGAACGTGGTGGCGTTGCCCGGGCCACCGCCGGTGAGCACGAAGGGTTCCGTGTAGATCATGAAGCTGTCCATGAAGCGCAACAGCACGGCAATCATCAGCACGCCGCGCATCTTGGGCAGCTGGATGTAGCGGAACACCGCCCACTTGCTGGCGCCGTCGATGCTGGCGGCCTGGTAATAGGCGTCGGGAATGCTGCGCAGGCCGGCATAGGCCAGCAGCGCCACCAGCGGCGTCCAGTGCCACACGTCCATGATGAGCACCGTCCACCACGCGTGGTCCGGGTCGCCGGTGTAGCTGTAGGCAAAGCCCAGGCGTTCCAGCGTGTGGCCGAGCAGGCCGATGTCGGTGCGTCCGAAAATCTGCCAGATCGTGCCGACCACGTTCCACGGAATCAGCAGCGACAGCGCCACGATCACCAGCACCACCGAGGATCGCCAGCCCTTGGCCGGCATCGACAGCGCGAGCGCAATACCGAGCGGTATTTCCACCAGCAGCACCGCCAGCGAGAACTGGATCTGCCGCCACAGCGCCAGGTGCAGCTCCTGGTCGCGCATGACCATGGCAAACCATTCGGTGCCAACGAAGACGCGCCGTTGCGGCGAGATGATGTCCTGCACCGAGTAATTCACCACCGTCATCAGCGGCAGGATGGCGGAAAAGGCCACGCACAGGATGACGGGCAGCACGAGCCACCAGGCCTTTTGATTCACGGGTTTGGTCGTACCGCTCACGGCGCCACCTCCACCAGTTGTTCGTCGCGATAGAAACAGGTGTGCTCGTCGATCAGGCGCAGCTGCACCGTGGCGCCCACCGCCGGTACACCGGCTTCGGTGGGCAGGCGGCACTTGAGCGTGTGCTCGCCCAGCGCGCAGGTGAGCAGCACGTAGGTGCCGATGTCCTGCACGCGGCGTACCTGCGCCGGCAAGGAACGGCCGTCACCCGGCTCGCCCAGGGCGAGGTATTCAGGGCGAATGCCAAGCTTTAGCGGGCCCTCGGGCAGTTGGCGGCCGTCCCGCAGGGCCAGCGGCTGTTCGTTCACAATCAGGCCACCGCGCACCGCCTGCGCAGGCAGAAAGTTCATGCCGGGCGAGCCGATGAAGTGGCCCACGAAGGTGTGCGCCGGGCGCTCGAACAGGTCCTCGGCCGCGCCTTTCTGCACCGCGCGCCCGCGCGACATCACGACCACTTCGTCGGCGAAGGTGAGCGCTTCCACCTGGTCGTGCGTGACGTAGATCAGCGTGAGCTTCAACTCGTGATGGATCTGCTTGAGCTTGCGCCGCAGTTGCCACTTCAGGTGCGGGTCGATCACCGTTAGCGGTTCGTCGAACAGCACCGCCGACACATCGGGCCGCACCAGGCCGCGGCCGAGCGAAATCTTCTGCTTCTGATCCGCGCTCAGGCCGGCCGCGCGCTGGTCGAGCTGTCCGCTCATCTCCAGCATCTCGGCGATGCGGCCCACGCGCTGGCGGATCTCGGCCTCGGGCACCTTGCGGTTGCGCAGCGGGAACGCCAGGTTCTGCGCCACGGTCATGGTGTCGTAGATCACCGGGAACTGGAACACCTGGGCGATGTTGCGCTGCTGCGGCGACTGGCGCGTCACGTCGCGGCCATCGAACTTCACCGTACCCTGCGAGGGGGCGAGCAAGCCCGAGATGAGATTGAGCATGGTGGTCTTGCCGCAGCCCGAGGGTCCAAGCAGCGCATAGGCACCGCCATCGCGAAAAGCCATCTTCAGCGGCAGCAGCGCGTAGTCCTCGTCGGCCCGTGGGTTCGGGCGGTAGGCGTGTGCGAGGTCGAGTTCGATCAATGCCATCAACGCACTCCTTGGCGAACCAGCGGCGCGCGCACCAGCGGGCCGCGCGCGTCGAAGACGAACAGGTGGTCCGGGTTGAGGTGCAGCGTGATGCGCTCGCCCAGGTCGAGCTTGTGCACGCCCACGAGCTGCGCCACCAGCTCGCCCACCGCGCCATGCACGTGCACGAAGGTGTCCGAACCGGCGATCTCGGCCAGCTCGACCTGCACCTCGATCGCCACGTCGCCCGGCTGGGCGCGCTCGCGCAGGCCACCGGCGCGAATTCCAAGCATCAGTTCGTCGCCCACATCGGGTGGCAGGGCCAGCGGCCAGTCGACCGCGTCGGCCACGCGCGCACCACCCTGTGGATTGCGCCGCGCGGGCATCAGGTTCATCGGCGGGTCGCTGAAGGCGCGCGCGACGCGGATGCTCTGCGGCGCGTGGAACACCTCGGCCGTGGGGCCGTATTGCAGCAGTTCGCCCGCGTCCATCACCGCGGTGTGGCCGCCCAGCAGCAAGGCTTCGCCGGGCTCGGTGGTGGCATAGACCACGGTGGAGTCACCGCTGGCGAACAGCGCGGCCAGTTCCTCGCGCAACTCCTCGCGCAGCTTGTAGTCGAGGTTCACCAGGGGTTCGTCGAGCAGCATCAAGGGCGCCTGCTTGGCCAGCGCACGCGCCAGCGCCACGCGCTGCTGTTGCCCGCCCGAGAGTTCGGCCGGCAAGCGATCGAGAAACATCTCGATGTGCAGTCGCGCGGCCAGCGCACGCACGCGCGCGTCGATGTCGCGCTCACCACGCAAGCGCAGCGGTGAGGCGATGTTCTGGGCCACCGTCATCGACGGGTAGTTGACGAACTGCTGGTAGACCATGGCCACGTTGCGCTCGCGCACCGAGCGACGCGTCACATCCTCACCATCCACCAGCACGCGGCCCGAACTTGCGGTGTCGAGCCCGGCCATCACGCGCATCAGGCTGGTCTTGCCGGCCTGGGTGGCGCCCAGTAACACGGTGACCGAACCGGGCACGGGCGCCAGGCTCATCGGATAGAGGTGGACCTCGGGTCCGACCGTCTTGGTGATCTGATCCAGCAACAGTTCCATAGGGGGAGTGGTGTGCGCAGCGGCGCCCGGACACGGGGGCGTGCGTTTTCGTTTCGGCGTATCTTTGTTCGTTTCTTTTCTTTTTTCTTTCGGTAATTACCCTTAGAAGTCCATCAGCGTTTTCCGATATGTTCGGTTTGCATCGTTTGCCGGCACGCCATGACCCTGAACCTGAACCCTCGCCACACCGCACTGCTCGACGAAGTCCGCGCGCACGGGCCGCAGACCATCGAAGCGCTGGCCGAACGCTTCGGTGTGACCCTGCAGACGGTGCGCCGCGACGTGCAGCGCCTGGCGGAGGCGGGGCTGCTGGCACGCTTTCACGGCGGCGTGCGCTTGCCCAGTTCCACCACCCAGAACATCGCCTACCGCCAGCGTCAGGCCATGCAGTCCGACGCCAAGCAGCGCATCGCGCGCGCAGTGGCTGCGCGCGTGCCCAACGGCTGCTCGCTCATCATGAACATCGGCACCACCATCGAGGCCGTGGCGCGCGAACTGCGCCACCACCGCGGTCTGCGCGTCATCACCAACAACCTGCACATCGCCTCGCTCATGAGCAGCAACCCCGACTGCGAAGTGATCGTGGCCGGCGGCCAGGTGCGCGCGGCCGACCAGGGCATCGTCGGCGAGGCCACGGTGGACTTCATGCACCAGTTCAAGGTCGACATCGGCCTCATCGGCATCAGCGGCATCGAGGCCGACGGCACGCTGCGTGATTTCGACTACCGCGAGGTGAAGGTGGCGCGCGCCATCGTGGCGCAGTCGCGCCAGGTGTGGCTGGCGGCCGACCACAGCAAGTTCAACCGGCCCGCGATGGTCGAGCTCGCGCGGCTCGACGACCTCGACGTGCTGTTTACCGACGCACCACCGCCACCCCCCTTCTCCGAGCTGCTCGAACAAAGCCACGTGGAGTGCGTGGTGGCCGCCGAGCGCGAAGCCACACCCGCCTGACCAACGCACCATGACCTACCTGCTCGCCCTCGACCAGGGCACCTCCAGCTCCCGCAGCATCGTGTTCGACCGAGAAGGCCACGTGGTGGCCATGGCGCAGCGCGAGTTTCCGCAGATCTACCCGCGCCCGGGCTGGGTCGAGCACGACCCGCGCGACCTTTGGAATACGCAACTCGAAACCGCGCGCGAGGTGCTGACCAAGGCTGGCCTGCGCAGCGACAGCGTGCGCGCGGTGGGCATCACCAACCAGCGCGAAACCACGCTGGTGTGGAACCGGCGCACCGGCCAGCCCGTCTACAACGCCATCGTCTGGCAGGACCGGCGCGCCGAAGCCGCCTGCGCGAAGCTGCGTGAACAGGGTCATGAAGCCATGGTCCAGCAAAAGACCGGCCTGCGCATCGACGCCTACTTCTCGGGCACCAAGCTGCAGTGGATTCTCGACAACGTCGAGGGTGCGCGCGCACAGGCCGAACGCGGCGAGCTTGCCTTCGGCACCGTGGACAGCTGGCTGATCTGGCAACTCACGCGCGGTGCCCGCCATGTCACCGACCACAGCAACGCCGCGCGCACCATGCTGTTCAACGTCAACACACGCGACTGGGACGACGAGCTGCTCGCGCTGCTGCGCATCCCCCGCAGCCTGCTGCCGGAAACACTGCCTTCCAGCGCCGATTTCGGCACCGCCGACGCCAGCTGGCTGGGCACTGCGCTGCCCATCGGCGGCGTGGCCGGCGACCAGCAGAGCGCGTTGTTCGGCCAGGCCTGCTTCAAGGCCGGCATGGCCAAGAACACCTACGGCACCGGTTGCTTCATGCTCATGCACACCGGTGAGCGGTTCCAGACCAGCCAGAACGGCCTCATCACCACCGCCTGTGCGCAGGCGCCCGGCCCGGCGCAGTACGCGCTGGAGGGCAGCGTGTTTATCGGCGGCGCGGTGGTGCAATGGCTGCGCGACGGACTGAAAGCCATCGAGTCGAGCAGCGAGGTGCAGGCCCTGGCCGAGAGCGTGCCCGACGCCGGCGGCGTGGTGCTGGTGCCGGCCTTCACCGGCCTGGGCGCGCCCTACTGGCAACCCGACGTGCGCGGCACCATCACCGGGCTCACGCGCGGCACCACCATGGCCCACATCGCGCGCGCCGCGCTCGAGAGCATTGCGTTCCAGAGCGCCGCGCTGTTGCAGGCCATGAGCCGCGACGCGGTGGCCGCGGGCGGCGTGCCGGTGAGCGAGCTCCGTGTGGACGGCGGCGCCAGCGTCAACAACCTGTTGATGCAGATCCAGGCCGATCTGCTGGGCATTCCGGTGGTGCGGCCGGCCGTGGTGGAGACCACCGCGCTGGGCGCCGCTTACCTGGCTGGCCTGCACGTGGGCGTGTACCAGGGCACGGGCGAACTCAGTGCACAGTGGCGCGCCGAGCGCACCTTCCGGCCCACGCTGTCGCCCGAACGCGCGGCCGAGAAGATGGCGGCCTGGGAGCACGCGGTTAGGCAGACGGTGGCATCGTAGCCGGCGCCCCACGCGGCGACAATGCCGCGCATGAACACGCCCACCTCTCCCCTCATCACCTTCATCGGCGGCGGCAACATGGCCAGCGCCATCGTCGGCGGCCTGCTGCGCCAGGGCCATGCGGCCTCCGCCATCCAGATCGTCGAGCCGTGGGACGAGCAGCGCACGCGCCTGGCGCAGCAGTTCCCTGGCGTGGCGCTGTTCGCCGCCGCGAGCGCCGATCTCAAACGCTCCGACCTCGTTGTCTGGGCCGTCAAACCCCAGACCTTCAAGGACGCCGCCCTCGCCGCCGGCCCGCACCTGGGCGGCGCGCTGCACCTGAGCGTGGCTGCCGGCATCACCAGCGAGAGCATGGCGAGCTGGCTCGGCACGCAGCGCATCGTGCGCGCCATGCCCAACACGCCCGCGCTCGTGGGCCTGGGCATGACGGGACTGTTCGCGCGCGACGGCGCGTCGGCGGACGATCGCGCGCTGATCGAAGCGGTGGTGAAGACCACCGGCGAGCTGGTGTGGGTGGCCACCGAACGCGACCTCGACGCCGTGACCGCCCTCTCGGGCTCGGGCCCGGCCTACGTGTTCTATTTCCTCGAAGCCATGCGCGACGCCGGTGCCCGCATGGGCTTGCCGCCCGAGACAGCCCTGCAACTCGCCATCGGCACCTTCGTTGGCGCGTCCACGCTGGCGCAACGTTCGACCGAGCCGCCGCAGTTGCTGCGCGAGCGGGTCACGTCCAAAGGCGGGACGACCTACGCGGCGCTCACGGCAATGGAGGCGGCGGGGATGAAGGCGTCGTTCGAAGTTGCGCTGAAAGCAGCCCAGTTGCGCGCCGAGGAGTTGGGGCGGGAGTTCGGGAAGTAAGTCGCTTCACGCGCGGCACCTCGCGCTGCTCGCGGACGCGCCGTACCCTGCTCCGCGGCTGTCCCCCGGACCGGCTGCGCCCGGTCCTCCTCCTTCATGCCGCTGCGCAAAGCACAGCGCATCCACGAGCGAAAGTGATGGACGCTGGTGACCGGTTTGGGCCGAGGCTGTGTGGAAACGAGTTGAGCGCATCCACGTGATTGCACTTGATGGCGGTTCTTCCGGTTTTGACCTGTCATGCCGCGTATGGGCGTCTCTGTGAGGTTTCAAGGCCTCTGCAGCTGGTCCTGAGGGCGCGATTGGAGGCAAAAGGGCTTACGCCCTCACCAGTCGCATCGCTTTCATCATGTCCTCGAACCCGAGGATGGCGAGCAAGCGCTTGAGGTTGTAGGCCAGCACAGTCAGGCTCACCTCCGTGCTCACGCCGCCCAGTCGCCTGGTCAGGAAGTGGGTGTGGCCCATCCAGTGCTTGAAGGTCCCGAATACATGTTCCACCGTGCGCCTGCGCACCCGCATGGCCTGCGGCATTCGGTCCAGGCGCCGCTGCGCCGCCTCCAGAACCGTCTCGTGCTCCCAACGGCTGATGCGCCTGTGAGCGCTGGGCGTGCATTGCGTCTTCATCGGGCATTGCGGGCACGCACTGCTCCAGTAGCGCCTGAGTTGCAGACCATTCTCCTCACGGGTAAAGCGGTAGATGGCCCGCTGACCTGCAGGGCACAGGTACTCGTCGTCCTTGGCGATGTAGATGAAGTCTGATCGGTCGAAGCGCCCAGCGGCTCTGGCGCCGGAGGTCGTGGGTTTGGGCAGGATCACCGCCACACCCGCCTCGACACAAGCCTTGATCTGAGGCGCGCTGTAGTAACCGCGATCGGCAATGGCACGCAATCTCTTACGGTCCATTGCTTCGCGTGCGGCCTTGGCCATGGGCGCAAGTGCGTCGCGGTCGTGCCCGCGATTGGTCACCTCGTGCGCCACCACGAGGTGATGCTCGCTGTCGACGGCGATCTGTACGTTGTAGCCCACGATGCCCGAAGCGCGCGCGGTGGTGGCCATGGAGCGGGCATCGGGGTCGGTCATGGACAACTGGCCGTCGGGCTGCTCGCGCAGTTGATCACGCACCCCATCGAGCACGCGCATTTGCTGACGCAGCAGTTCGATCTTTCCCTTGAGGCGCTGGGTCTTGGCTTCGAACTCGACCGGCTGTGTGCGATCGGCCGTGTCCAGTGCCACCAGGTAGCGGTGAATGCTCTCCTCGATCTGCTGCTGGCGCTTGTCGATCTTGCCGGCGGTGAAGTTTCTGTCGCGCGAGTTCACCGCTTTGAACTTGCTGCCGTCGATGGCGACCAGGGATTGGCCAAAGAGCTTGAGGTCACGGCAGAGTTCGACGAAGCGCCGGCAAACGTTGCGAATGCCTTGGCCGTTGTCGCGGCGGAAGTCGGCAATCGTCTTGAAGTCGGGCGCCAGCCGCTGCGTGAGCCACATCAGCTCCACGTTGCGCTGGCATTCACGCTCCAGGCGACGGCTGGACTGCACTCGATTGAGGTAGCCGTAGAGATAGACCTTGAGCAGCACCGCTGGGTGGTAGGCGGGGCGCCCGGTGGCTGCTGGCTCAGCGCCGTCGAACCCAAGCGCCGCCAGGTCCAGCTCGCTCACGAACGCATCGACCACGCGCACCGGGTTGTCCTCGGCAACGAAGTCGTCCAGACACTCGGGCAGCAACGTCACCTGGTGGCGGTCCTGGCCTTCGATGAATCGGGGCATCGCGACTCCGGAAATTGCGATGCCGCAACTCTAGAAGGACATCATCGAAAAGTGCAGAGGGTTTTCACACAGCCTCGGCCCGAAGCGGGCAGCCGTCGGTTCGATTGAAGCGCCGCAATGCGGCCGTCCGCAACCGCCGACGCTAGATACCAGACAACACCGCGTCCATGGCTGACACCAGCGCGCTGGCTTGCGCGGCAACGTTGTCCACCGGCCGGCGCAAGTCCTTGGCTGGCAGAGGCGCGGCATAGTGCGCCAGTGCATGCAAACGCTTGCCCTTGACCATGATGACCGGGCACAGCGTGGTCGGCACCTTGGTGCCCGACGTGAACACGGCAAGCGGTATTGTCAGGCGCGTGGCCAGTGCATCGAGCAGGTCACTCTGGATCACGACCACGTAGGGAATGCCGTCGGCCGCGCTGCGGCTGGGATTGGCGAACACGTCGTACTGCGGCATCGGCTGTTCACCACGGGCGCAAATCTTCGCCCGGAATACCGTGCGTTTCGAAGCGGGCGTTCTGAGCCTCGATCCAGTCGCCAAATTCGGCTTCGAACGCCCTCTTGCGCGCGGCACGGCTGGCTTTCTCGCGGCTGGCCTGAAGGGCCTGGTAATGCTCAGCCGACAGGATCACCGTGTCGATTTGCCCGGCTTTCTCAACGAAGACAGGTTCGCGCTTGGCTTGGGCGCAAAGGCTGCCAAATCGATTTTTGGCTTCGGTGGCGGTCACGCGCATGGTCGGCTCCTTGAATCGCCAGCCATTTTAGCCATCGCTGGACGACCGGCGAGGAGATTGGCAACGATCTGTGTGCAACACCGCAGCGGTCATTCATCAATGACCGCTTCTGGCCGATACGCGCCATCGTAGCGCTCTCACCCTGGTCACCGCCCGCGGATGCGGTGTGCCCTGCGCAGCGGCATAAAGGAGGAGCCAAGGGCGCAGACCTTGGCGGGGGACAGCCGCGGAGCAGGGCGCGGCGCAGCCGCGGGCACGCGAGGTGCCACGCGCGAAGAATCAAGCCAACCCGACCACCACCCCCGCAAACACCGTGAACCCCAGCCAGTGGTTGGCGCGGAACGCGGTGAAGCAGCCCTCTCGCGAGCGGTCGCGGATCAGCGTGAAGTGCCACATCACCTGGGCCAGCGCCGCCGCGAGCGCGAGCAGCCAGGCCACCGGCCGCAGCATGGGCCACAGCGCCGCCGTCCAGATCGCCAGGTGCAGCAGGTAAAAGCCCGTCACAGCCGCCACGTCGGCGCGACCTAGCGTGATGGCCGAGGTCTTCATGCCGATCTTGAGGTCGTCGTCGCGGTCGACCATGGCGTACTCGGTGTCGTAGGCCAGCACCCAGAACGCGTTGCCCAGCAGCAGAACCCAGGCCTGCGCGGGTACCGTGCCTTGCACCGCCGCGAAAGCCATGGGGATGCCGAAGCTGAAAGCCACCCCGAGCACCGCCTGCGGCATCGACACGAATCGCTTGGCGAACGGGTAGGCCAGCGTGATCGCCAACGCCGCGAACGACAGCGCGATGGTTAGGGCGTTGGTGGTCAGCACCAGCCCGAAGGCCGCGAGGGCGAGCACCGCACCCACCGCGAGCGCTTCTTTTGTTGATACCTTGCCCGAGGTGACGGGGCGCTGGGCGGTGCGCTTGACGTGGCGGTCGAAGTCGCGGTCGGCCACGTCGTTGACGCAGCAGCCCGCGCTGCGCATGAGGATGGTGCCAAGCGTGAACACGGCGAGCAGGTGCCAGCCGGGGAAGCCGCCCGAGGCCACCCACAGCGCCGACAAGGTGGGCCACAGCAGCAACAGCCAGCCGGCAGGCCGGTTCCAGCGGATCAGATCGAGCCAGAGCGAAAGGCGCGAGGGTTGGGGCAAGGCGGGCATGGAGGCCGACACGGCAACACTCCGACGGGAATCAGGACAGGCGCTTTACGCCCGGCAGTTCGCAGGCGTAGATGGCATTGCGCAGCTCGGCGATGGCCTCGTAGCGCGTGAAGCTGCGCCGCCAGGCCAGCACCACGCGCCGCGTGGGGGCATCGCCCTGGAAGGGCAGGTAGCGCACGTAGGGCGAGTCGCCGAAATCCTGCCCGGGCTTCATCGAATCGTCGAGCGCGGAGCGCGGCACCGACAGGCGCGGTACCAGCGTCACGCCCATGCCCGCGGCTACCATGTGCTTGATGGTCTCCAGCGACGAGCCTTCAAAACTCTTGCGGATGCCCTCGGTGTCGTTCGAGAAACGCGCGAACTCGGGGCAGACCTCGAGCACGTGGTCGCGAAAACAATGGCCGGTGCCCAGCAGCAACATGGTCTCGCGCTTGAGCTCCTCGGCCGTGATGTGGCCTTGTTTTGCAAGCGGGTGCGTGTGCGGCACCGCGGCCAGGAAAGGCTCGTCGTACAGCGGCGCGAGCGCGAGGTTGGTGTCGGGGAAAGGCTCGGCAAGGATGGCCGCATCGATCTCGCCCAGCCGCAACTGTTCCAGCAGCTTGCTGGTGAAGTTCTCCTGCAGCACCAGCGGCATCTGCGGCGTGCGCTCGATGACCTGGCGCACGAGGTCCGGCAGCAGGTAGGGGCCGATGGTGTAGATCACGCCCAGGCGCAACGGGCCGGCCAGCGGGTCCTTGCCGCGCTTGGCGATTTCCTTGATGGCGGCGGCCTGCTCCAGCACGGTCTGGGCCTGGCGCACGATTTCTTCGCCCAGCGGCGTGACGGCGATTTCGGTGGCGTTGCGCTCGAAGATCTTGAGCTCAAGCTCCTCTTCGAGCTTCTTGATCGCCACCGACAGGGTGGGTTGCGAGACGAAGCAGGCCTCGGCCGCCTTGCCGAAGTGCCGCTCACGCGCCACGGCGACGATGTACTTGAGTTCGGTGAGCGTCATGGGCCGCATTGTGCCCCCCTGCGCCGCTTCGCGTCTTCCCCCCAGGGGGACCGCGCCGATGGCCCGGCAGAGCAGGTTCCATGGCGCGCCGGATAGGTATCAGGCCTTGAGGTATTCGGCTTTGCTGCCCAGCCAGCGCGCGATGTGTTGCTCGGCCAGCGCGGGATGGCGCGACAACATCAGCGGCGCGGTCTCACGTGCCCAGGCCAGCAGATGACCGTCGGTGGCGAGGTCGGCAAAGCGCAGTAGCGGCGCACCCGATTGGCGCGCGCCGAGGAACTCGCCGGGGCCGCGGATCTCCAGGTCGCGGCGGGCGATCTCGAAGCCGTCGTTCGTATCGACCATGGCACGCAGGCGTTCGCGAGCGGTCTCACCCAGCCGGCCGCCTTCGGGTGCGCTGTAGAGCAGCACGCAGGCCGAGGCTGCCGCGCCGCGGCCCACGCGGCCGCGCAGCTGGTGCAACTGGCTCAGACCAAAGCGCTCGGCGTGTTCGATCACCATCAGCGAGGCGTTGGGCACGTCCACACCGACCTCGATCACGGTGGTCGATACGAGCACACCCATCTGCCCCTGCACGAACAGCGACATCACGGCCTTCTTCTCGGCCGGCGGCATGCGCGAGTGCAGCAAGCCCACCAGCACGCCCGGCAGGGCCTGCGACAGCTCGGCGTGCGTGGCGGTGGCGTTGGAGAGATCCAGCGCCTCGCTCTCCTCGATCAGCGGGCACACCCAGTACACCTGCCGGCCTTGTTCGATCTGCCCGCAGATGCGCTGCACCACTTCGTCGCGGCGCTGGTCGCTCACCACCTTGGTGACGATGGGTGTGCGACCGGGTGGCAGCTCGTCGATGGTGGAGACGTCGAGGTCGGCGTAGTAGCTCATGGCCAGCGTGCGCGGAATCGGCGTGGCCGTCATCATCAGCAGATGCGGCTCCAGGTGCTCAAGCGATTTGCCGCGCAGCGCCAGGCGCTGCGCCACGCCGAAACGGTGCTGCTCGTCGATGAGGGCGAGCGCCAGCCGCTGGAACACCACCTGCTCCTGAATCACCGCGTGTGTGCCCACCACCAGCGCGGCCTCGCCGCTGGCGATGAGTTCGAGCATCTCGTTGCGCTGCTTTTTCTTCTGGCTGCCGGTGAGCCAGGCCACGCGCTTTCCCAGCGGCTCCAGCAAGGGCTCCAGCCAGCCGATGAGCTTGCGGAAATGCTGCTCGGCCAGGATCTCGGTCGGCGCCATGAGCGCGCACTGCCAGCCCGCGTCGATGGCAATCGCCGCGGCCAACGCGGCCACCACGGTCTTGCCCGAGCCCACATCACCCTGAAGCAGGCGGTGCATGGGCACGGTGCGCGCCAGATCGCGCGCAATCTCCTCGCCCACGCGGCGCTGCGCGGCAGTGAGTGCAAAGGGAAGCGTGGCCAGCAACTGCTCGTGCAGCCCACCGCGGCGCAGCGGCAGGTCCGGCGCGCGCAGTGCATCGCGCTCGCGCTTGGCCACCGCCTGCGAGAGTTGCTGCGCAAGCAATTCTTCGGCCTTGAGGCGTTGCCAGGCGGGGTGGCTGCGGTCTTCCAGCGCGGCCAGGGCGGCGTCGGGCCCCGGGTGGTGCAGGAGTTGCAGCGCTTCGCGCAGCGTGGCGCTCACGCGCGCGCTGCGCTGCAGGCCGGCCAGCGCGTCGGGCGGCAAGGTTTCGTGCAGGTCGGCCCGCGCGAGTGCCCCCACCACCGCCTTGCGCAGGTAGGCCTGGGGCAGTTGCGCGCTGGTGGGGTAGACGGGCGTGAGCACCTCAGGCAGCTCGCCGCCCGCCAGCTTGAACGCCGGGTGCAGCATGGTGTAGCCCGCAAAGCCACCCTTGATCTCGCCGCGCGCGCGGATGCGTGCGCCCACCGCGAGCGTCTTCTGGTGCGAAGGGTAAAAGCTGAAGAAGCGCAGCGTGCAGGTGTCACTGCCGTCGTCGAGCGTGACGAGCAACTGGCGCCGGCCGCGGTACTGCACCTCGCTGTGCGTCACCGTACCCTCGATCTGCACCAGATCACCGTTGCGCACGTCGCGCAGCTTCACGATGCGGGTCTCGTCCTCGTAGCGCAGCGGCAGGTGCAGCGCGAGGTCGATGTCGCGCTTCAAGCCGAGCTTGTGCATCGCCTTCTGGGGCGCTGACAAGGGCTTGGGTGCGACGGAGGTGCCTGCGGATTCGGCCATGGGACAATTCTGCCCGTCCGACCCCACCCCCCCTTGGAACGGGCCCGTCCGGCCCTCAAGCGATATGACACTGTCTTCCGCACCGACGGCGCAGCGCGCCTTCACCCTGAGCGATTTCGACTTCGCTCTGCCCCCCAAACTGATCGCCCAGCACCCGGCACCCGAGCGCAGCGCCTCGCGCCTGCTCGACGGTCGCGGTCCAGCCCCCGTGGACCGCGTGTTCCGCGAACTTCCCGCACTGCTGGCGCCGGGCGATCTCCTGGTATTCAACAACACCCAGGTCATCAAGGCGCGCCTGTTTGGCGAAAAGGCCAGTGGCGGCAAGGTTGAGCTGCTGGTGGAGCGCGTGCTGCAGAACCACGAGGTGGTCGCGCACATGAAGGTGAGCAAGAAGCCGCCGGTGGGCGCGGTGCTGCGCATGCAGGGGGAAATCGCTGCCGGGCCGCCCCAAGGCGATTTCGCGCCCCCTCGGGGGGCAGCGACCCGCGCAGCGGCGGAGCATGGGGGCCACGCGTTCACCGCCGAGCTGCTGGGCCGCTGGCCCGACGAACATGGTGCGCTGTTCCGCCTGCGCTTCAGCGGCGAGCCGCACGCGCTGATGGCGGCATATGGCCACGTGCCGCTGCCACCTTACATCGAACACGGCGACACCGCCGAGGACGAGCGCCGCTACCAGACCGTGTTTGCCAAGCACCCCGGTGCCGTGGCCGCACCCACCGCGGCGCTGCATTTCGACGACGGCGTGTTGGCGGCGCTGCGCGCGCGCGGCATTCACACCGCCGAGGTCACGCTGCACGTCGGCGCCGGCACCTTCCAGCCGGTCAAGACAGAGAACATCGCCGAGCACACCATGCACGCCGAGTGGTACCGCGTGCCGGCCGAGACCATCGCCGCCATTGAGGCCTGCCGCGCGCGTGGCGGCCGCGTGGTGGCCGTGGGCACCACCACCGTGCGCACACTGGAAAGCTGGGCCGCCTTCGGTCACACCGAAGGCGACACGCAGATCTTCATCACGCCCGGGTTCCGATTCCAGATGATCGACGCGCTGATCACCAACTTCCACCTGCCCAAGAGCACGCTGATGATGCTGGTGAGCGCATTCGCGGGTTACGAGCACGTGATGCGGCTCTATCAGCACGCCATCGCACAACGCTACCGCTTCTTCAGCTACGGCGACGCCATGCTGCTGCAGCGGCGCTGAGCGAGGCGGGCGACAACGGCAGGCGTCAGGGCGTCTGCAGCCGGCTGATGTATTCGATCAGCGTCAGGATGCGCGCACGCACCACCGCGGCCGAGTCGTAATTGCCGCGTGCCTCGCGCAGCCGCTGAGACTCCTCGACGCTGTAATCGCGGCCCCACACCGGCATGTCGCGCACGCCGTGGGCGGGCACGGCCGCCGTGCCCTCGATCACCGCGTACATGCGGTTGACGGGCAGCACACCGCCGTTCTTCTTCGCCAGTTGCGTCAGGTCGGGCGGGCTCTTCTGCAGCAGCCAGACCAATGAGCCGTTGCCTTTACCTTCGATGCCGTGGCAACTGGCGCAGTTGTCGCTGAACTCCAGCTTGCCGAGGTCGATCTGCGCCTGCGGCGCCTGGGCCTGCGCAAACGCCGCGCCCAGCGTGCAGGCCAGCAGCACCAAGCCCTTGATGGTCTTCTTCATGGGGTTCTCCAGTGGGGTTGAAGCAAGCGCACTGCCCGAACGGCAATGAACTCCCATGGCCCATGCTAGGAAGGCGCCGGGCGCCGAAGTTGATGCGGCGCAAGTTCCGTGAGAGGCCTCCTTACAATCCGCCGCTCACGAAAGCCCCTCATGCTGCGGTTCGACCTGCTCACCACCGACCCCACCAGCCACGCGCGCCGCGGCACGCTCACGCTCAACCACGGCGTGGTGCAGACCCCCATCTTCATGCCCGTGGGCACCTACGGCACGGTCAAAGGCGTCATGCCGCGCAGCCTGCACGAGATGGGCGCGCAGATCATCCTGGGCAACACCTTCCACCTCTGGATGCGCCCGGGGCTGGACATCATGAAGAGCTTTGGCGGCCTGCACGGCTTCGAGCAGTGGCACAAACCGATCCTCACCGACTCGGGCGGTTTCCAGGTCTGGTCGCTCGGTGCCATGCGCAAAATCACCGAGGAAGGCGTGCACTTCGCCAGCCCCGTCAACGGCGACAAGCTGTTCATGTCGCCCGAGGTGAGCATGCAGATCCAGACCGTGCTCAACAGCGACATCGTGATGCAGCTGGACGAGTGCACGCCCTATGAGACCAACGGCCATCTCACCACCGAGGCCGACGCGCGCAAGAGCATGGAGATGAGCCGGCGCTGGGCGCAGCGATCGAAGGACGAATTTGCGCGGCTGGAGAACCCGAACGCGTTGTTCGGCATCGTGCAGGGCGGCATGTTCGAGCACCTGCGCCAGGAATCGCTGGAGGCGCTGGTCGAGATGGACTTCCCGGGCTACGCCATCGGCGGCGTGAGCGTGGGCGAGCCCAAGGAAGACATGCGCCGCATCATGGCGCACACGCCGCACCGCCTGCCCGCGCACAAGCCGCGCTACCTGATGGGCGTGGGCACACCGGAGGATCTGGTGGAAGGCGTGGCCGCCGGAGTGGACTTGTTCGACTGCGTGATGCCCACGCGCAACGCGCGCAACGGCACGCTGTTCACGCGCTACGGCGACCTGAAGATCCGCAACGCAAAGCACAAGGCCGACCACCGGCCGCTCGACGAAACCTGCACCTGCCACGCATGCGCAGGCAGCAGTGGTGTGGCCTGGGCCGACGGCGGCCGCGACGGCTTCAGCCGCGCCTACCTCCACCACTTGGACCGCTGCGGCGAGATGCTCGGGCCCATGCTCGCGAGCGTGCACAACCTGCACTACTACCTCAACCTCATGCGCGAGGTGCGCGAGGCGCTGGACGCCGGCACCTTCGGCGCTTTCCGTCAGCGCTTCCACGCCGATCGCGCGCGCGGGATCTGAGTTCGGCATCCGAGCGTGCGCGACAGCGCCGGGCATCGGGCGCCGCTAAGCTGCGCGCGATGAGCGCCGCCCCCATTCCCCGCCACGTGCTGCCCGTGCTGGTGTTCGCCCAGTTCGCAGGCACCTCGCTTTGGTTCGCGGTCAACGCCGTCATGCCCGACCTGCAGCGCGAACTGGGCTGGGCCACCAGCGCGGTGGGCACACTCACCTCGGCGCTGCAGTTCGGTTTCATCGCGGGCACGCTGGTGTTCGCGCTGCTCGCCATCGCCGACCGTTTCTCCCCGCGAGGGGTGTTCCTGGTGTGCGCACTCGCGGGCGCAGCCTGCACCGTGGGTGCCTGGTGGACGGTGCGCGACTACCACGCGCTGCTGGCCTGGCGCTTTGCCACCGGCTTTTTTCTCGCGGGAATCTACCCGGTGGGCATGAAGATCGCCGCGCAGTGGTACAGCCGCGGGCTCGGCGGTGCACTGGGCCTGTTGATCGCGGCGCTGGTGGTGGGCTCGGCCAGCGCGCACGCGCTGCGCGCGTTGGGCGATGCCCTGCCCTGGCCCACGCTGATGCTGGGTGTGGCGCTGCTGGCGGCCTTGGGCGGGGTGCTGCTGTACGCCACGCTAGGTGATGCCCCCGGCGCAGTGGCGCGCGTGAGCACATTGCAGTGGCGCGCGCTCAGCACGGTTTGGACGGACACGCGCGTGCGCTCCTCGGTACTGGGCTATTTCGGCCACATGTGGGAGCTCTACACCATGTGGGTGATGGTGCCGCTGATCCTGGCCACGCGGCTCGCGGGCACCGAGTTGTCGTGGGCCGCGTTCTGGGTGCTGGGCGCCGGCGCCATTGGTTGTGCGGGCGGCGGCTGGGTGGCGCAGCGCTGGGGCAGCGCGCGCGTGGCGGGCACGCAGCTCGCACTCAGTGGCGCCTGCTGCCTGGCCACGCCGCTGGCCATCGGCGCGCCCGACGCGCTGTTCTACGCCTGGCTCGTGCTCTGGGGCATCACCGTCTCGGGTGACTCACCGCAGTTCAGCACACTCACCGCGCGCAACGCCCCGCCGCAGGCCGTGGGCAGCGTGCTCACGCTCACCAACAGCATCGGCTTCGGCATCAGCATCGTGAGCATCCTGCTGTTCGTGTGGCTGGCCGAGTCGGTGGCGTTGGGTGCGCTGCTGCCCTGGCTGGCCATCGGGCCGGCGCTGGGCCTATGGGCGTTGCGGCCCTTGCTGGCCGAAGAGCGCGCAAAGGCCTGACGCGGTTCAGGATTTCGCTTCCAGAAACTCCTGCGGATCGGGCAGCGTGGTGGTGGTCACCTGCATCTCGCCGGGCTTGAGCTGCTCGGTGAAGCCCTCGATCGATCCCATGCTTTGACGGTCGCGCCGCGCCACCGGCTCGGACATCAGGTAGGCCACCGACAACGCACCGAGCGCGCGCAGCGAATCCATGTGCGTGCGCTCCTGCGCGTGCGAGGCGTCGGCACCGAAGCCGATCAGCGCGGTGCGGATGTCGTTGCCGGCCTCCACCGCGGCGGCCGAGTCGCTGCGGTAGAACTTGAACACGTCGCGCCGGTGCGCAATGCCATGCGTTTGCGCGAGCTTGATGAGCTTGTGCGAGAGGTGGTAGTCGAACGGGCCCGACAGATCCTGCAGGCAGATGGTGACGGCGCGCTCGTCGGTGCCCTGGCCGGGCGCGGCAATCGCGATGTCCAGGCTCACCATTTCGGCGATGTCGCCGTGCAGCGCGGCCGAGGCGCCCGAGCCCACCTCCTCGGTGATGGTGAACAGCGGGTGCACGTCCACCGGCAGGCTGGCGCCGCTGTCCTTGAGCGCCTTGCAGGCGGTCAGCAACACGGCCACTGACGCCTTGTCGTCCAGGTAGCGCGCGTTGATGTAGCCGCCGGGCTGCACCTCGGGCTGCGGGTCGAAGGCGATCCAGTCGCCCACGTTCACGCCCGCGGCCTCGAGCTCTGCACGGCCACTGGCGGGCATGTCCAGCCGCACCTCGACGTGATCCCAGCTGTTGGGCTGGCTGTCGATGCCGTCGCCGAAGGCGTGGCCCGAGGTCTTGAGCGGCAGGCAGGTGCCGCGGATCTGCTGCGTGTCGGTGTAGAGCGTGAGCCGACCGCCCTCGGCAAAACGCGAGGACCAACTGCCGATGGGCACGATGCCCACACGGCCGTTGTCCTTGAGTTCGCGCACCATGGCGCCCAGCGTGTCCAAGTGGGCCACGATGGCGCGCGCCGGGTGGCGCTCGCGGCCCTTGAGGGTGGCGCGAATGGCGCCGCGGCGGGTGATGACGTAGGGAACGCCCAGCGCATCGAGCCGCGCAGCCACGTAACGCACGATGGCGTCCGTCAGACCCACCGGGCTCGGGATCGCGAGCAGTTGCAGCAGGGTCTCTTCGAGGTAGGCCTCGTCCAGCGGCGGCAGGGTGAAGTTCTTTTCGCTCATGGCGCGGTCTCCGGTTGGGCGGTGGCGGGGAACAGCAGGTCCACGAAGCGCTGCGCGGTGGGCTGCGGTTCGTGGTTGGCCAGGCCCGGTCGCTCGTTGGCCTCGATGATCACGTGGTCGGGCCCGTCGACGGTGGGCACCAGGAAGTCCAGGCCCGTGACCGGGATGTCCAGCACGCGGCTGGCGTGTTCGGCGGCGGTCTTGAGCGCCGGGTGAAGCCGATCGGTGACGTCGTGGATGGTGCCGCCGGTGTGCAGGTTGGCGGTGCGCCGCACGGGTAGAGCGGTGCCGAAGGGCAGCACATCGCCCAGTGCGTAGCCTTGCGCTGCCAGGCAACGCCGCGTCTCGCCATCGACGGGAATGCGCGACTCGCCACCGGTGGCCGCGGCGCGGCGGCGGCTCTGCTTCTCGATCAGCTCGGCGATGGTGGCGTGGCCGTCGCCCACCACGGTGGCGGGCTGGCGCACCGCAGCGGCCACCACCTCGTGGTTGATGACCACGATGCGCAGGTCCTGCCCTTCGCAGAACTGCTCCAGCAAAACGCCGCCACCGAAATGGCTGGCGTGCTCGATCGCGGTCTCGACCTCGTCGATCGACGTGAGGTTGACCGCGATGCCGCGGCCCTGCTCGCTGTCCACCGGCTTGACCACGATCGCACCGTGCTGGCGCAGAAAGGCCTCGCTGTGTTCGCGGTCACCCGCCATGGTCTGCGCCGGCACGGCCAGCCCGGCGCGTTCCAGCAGGCGCGATGTCACGCGCTTGTCAGCACAGCGACTCATGGCCACCGCACTCGTGAGTTCGCTCAGCGACTCGCGGCAGGTGACGCTGCGCCCGCCGTGCGTGAGGCGGAAGTAGCCTTGCTCGGCGTCGATCACCTCGACCCGGATGCCGCGCCGCTGCGCCTCGTCCACGATGATGCGGGCGTAGGGGTTGAGGCCGTCGCGGTCGGTGCCCTCGCTGAACAGTGCCTCGTTGATGGCGTTGCGCCGCTTCACCGCAAAGACCGGGATGTTCTGGAAACCCAGCTTCTGGTAGAGCGCGATGGCCTGCGCGTTGTCGTGCAGCACCGAGAGGTCCATGAAGGCACGCCCGCGCGCCAGGAACAACTCGGCCAGGTAGCGCGTGAGCGCCTCGCCGATGCCTGGGTGGCTGGCCTGCGGCGCCACCGCCAGCGCCCACAGGCTGGCGCCGGGGTTGGCGTCGCCGAAGGCGTCGGCGTGGTCCAACCCCATGGCCACGCCCAGCACCTCGCCGCTCAGCCGGTCCTCGGCGAGCACGTAAACCGTGGTGCGATCGGCGCGCTCGCCCCACACGCGCGCCGGATCCACCGGCACCATGCGGCGCGCGCGGTAGATCGCGTTGATGGCGGCCACGTCGGCGCGCGAGCGCAGACGGCGGATGGTGAAGCCCTGGCGCCGCGCGCGCTGCGGCGTGTAGGTATTGAGCGGCAGACGGAAGGTCTCCGACGGATCGACGAACAGCTGCTGCGGCGCGTGCGACACCACCACATGCGGCTTGTCCAGGTAGAAGGCGATATCGCGTTCGCCGGGGGCCTCCTGCAGCAGCGCCTGGGCGATGGCGGCCGGGTCAGTGAAGGTGTGGCCACCGATCAGGCGGCCCCAGCCGCAGTGCACCACGGCATCGCGGCGATCGGTGGTCTGGTGCGGGAGGGCGGAGCGCTCCAGGCGCAGGGCGCGCTGGGCGTGCTGGCGGGCGGTGCTCATGGCGTGTGTCTCCTCGGTTTCAACGCAGGTGGGTCTGCAGCCACAGCTCCAGCAGGCCGAGCTGCCAGAGCTTGGAGCCGCGCAGCGGCGTGATGTGATCGCTGGGCGCGGCCAGCAGCTGCTGCACATAGTCCGCGCGGAACAACCCGCGCTCGCGCGCCGCTCGGCTGTGCAACGCGTCCTTCACCGTCTCCAGCACCCGGCCCTTGAGGTGCTTGAGCGCGGGCACAGGGAAGTAGCCCTTGGGCCGGTCGATCACCTCGTGCGGAATCACCGCGCGCGCCGCTTCCTTCAGGATGCCCTTGCCGCCGTGCGCGAGCTTGTGCCGCGACGGGATGCGCGCCGCAAGCTCCACGAGCTCGTGGTCGAGGAAGGGCACGCGCGCCTCCAGGCCGAAGGCCATGGTCATGTTGTCCACTCGCTTGACCGGGTCGTCCACCAGCATCACGGTGGTGTCCAGTCGCAGCGCCTGGTCCACCGGGTCGCCGGCTCCGGGCGCGGTGAGACGTTCGGCGATGAAGGCGCGGGTCGCGTCCGCGCCGAGGTGCGCGTCCTGCAGCACGGCGCGCATCTCGGCGTGGTCGCGGTCGCAGAAGGCAGCGGCGTAGTCGTCCACCGGCCGCGCGCTGCCCGACAGCTTCGGGTACCAGTGATAGCCGCCGAACACCTCGTCGGCGCCCTGGCCGCTTTGCACCACCTTGCTGTGGCGAGACACCGCCTCGCTGAGCAGGTAGAAGCCAATGCAGTCGTGGCTCACCATGGGTTCGCTCATGGCGGCGATGGCCTCGGGCAGGCGGTCGAGCAGTTGCGCCTCGGGCACGAAGATGCGCTCGTGCACCGTGCCGAAGCGCTGCGCCACGATGTCGGCGTAGGCGAACTCGTTGCCGACCTCGCCACCCACGTCCTCGAAGCCCACGTTGTAGGTGCGCAGGCCGGGCACACCCTGCTCGGCCATCAGACCGACGATCAGGCTCGAATCGACACCTCCGGAGAGCAGCGCACCCACCGGCACGTCGGCCACCAGGCGGCGCTTGACCGCCGCACGCAGGCCGTCGAGCAGGATGGCCTTCCAGTCGTCGAACGAGCGCGATTCCTCCTCGGCACTGCGCTCGAAGTTCAGCGACCAATAGCGCTCTTCGCGCTGCGTGCCGTCGGCTTCGATGTGCAACAGACTGCCCGGCGCGAGCTTGCGCACGCCGCGCAGCAGCGTGCGCGGCGGCGGCACGATGGCGTGCAGCGAGAGGTAATGGTGCAGCGCGTCGGTGTCGATGCCCGTGTCCACACCGCCTGCCGCCAGCAAGGCCGGCAGGGTGGAGGCAAAGCGCAGCCCGCCGGGCACCGGCGCCAGGTACATCGGCTTGATGCCGAGCCGGTCGCGCCCGAGCAGCACGCGCCCGCTGTCGCGTTCCCAGATCGCGAAGGCGAACATGCCGTTGAGGCGTTCGACGAAGCGCGGGCCCCAGGCGTGGTAGGCCTTGAGCAGCACCTCGGTATCACCGCTTGAATGAAAGCGGTAGCCCTTGGCCTGCAGTTCCTGGCGCAGCGCGTTGTGGTTGTAGACGGCACCGTTGAAGACGATGCCCACGCCCAGGCCGGGGTCGAACATCGGCTGCTGGGCCGCGTCGCTGAGGTCCATGATCTTCAGCCGCCGGTGGCCGAAGCCGAAGCGGTCGAAAACCATGAGGCCCTGGCCGTCCGGGCCACGCGCGCGCTGGGATTGGTTCATGCGCGCAATGGCGCCGGGGTCGATGGCTTCTCTGTCGAAACGGATCTCGCCTGCAAGTCCACACATGGCGGTTCTGCCCTCCTGTTCGGATGGCCGATCGCCGTCGGGTCAGTGCTTCGGGAATACGGGCCGGGCCGGGCAGCGCCGGACAGGGCCAGGAAACAGCGGGGGGATGGCGACGATCGGCCGGTGCACGTCCGAGGCGGGCGGCCTGCCGGGGGCGGGCCGGGCGGGAAGCGAATCGCCGGTGATCGACGATGCGACCGGTGGCGCCCGGCAGAACCGGGGCTCCCCCCACACCGTGGCACGGGGTGCACGCGGGGTTGATGATGGGGTGGAGCCCGGCATTATATATGAATTCGAATGATGATCAATTTCGAATTATGGTTTTTCATATGATGAATCCGGTCACCGCCGCATCACACCAGCGATGAAGCTGACCAGCGCCATCACCAGAAACACCAGGAAAAGGATCTTGGCGATGCCGGCAGCCCCGGCGGCGAGGCCGCCGAAGCCCAGCAGGGCGGCGATGAGGGCGATGACAAAGAAGACGACGGCGTAGTGCAGCATGGCTGGCTCCTGAAAGGCGGCGTGTTCGCCGCGGTGAAGCCACTGTAGGCAGCGGGCACCGCGCTGGCTGTCGGCGCAATGCGCCCTGCCGGGTAGGACACGGCCGACAGCGACGCCCATCGCCCGCCGACATCCGGTGGGGCCTGCGCGCGCCACACTGGCAACGAAGCCACCAATGCCGCCCGCCATGTGCCCCGACGAAGAACGCCAGGCAACGCCGACCGGACACCCACCTGCGCCAGCCCGAGAAGGCCGCGCCAGCGCGGGGGCCTGGTTGCCGTGCCTGTTGTCGGCGCTGCTGCTGGGGGCCTGCACCAGCCTGCCGCCTCGCCAACCCGAAGCGACCGCTGCACCGGGGCGGGTTCAGGTGCGGGGCGCGCAGGGCTCGCTCACGCCCGAGGCACGGCGCGAGACGCTGCGCGGTGTGGCGGCCGAGGGCGCGCGTGAACGCTTCGTGCACCAACTGCGCACGCTCACGCGCAGCGGCGACGCCGACCTCTACCGCGGCAACCGCACGCGGCTGCTGGTGGATGGACCGGCCACCTTCGGCGCCATGAAGGCGGCCATTGCCAGCGCACGCGAGCGCGTGCTGCTGCAGAGCTACATCTTCGAAGACAGCGGCGTCGCGGCCGAGGTCGCCGAACTGCTGTTGCAGCGCGCAGCCGAGGGCGTGGCGGTCGCTGTGATCTACGACGCGGTGGGATCCATCACCACGCCGATCGAGTTCTTTCAGCACCTCACCGACGGCGGCGTGCGGGTGTGCGAGTTCAACCCCGTCAACCCTGTACGCCGCCCGGGGCATTGGGGCATCACGCACCGCGACCACCGCAAGCTCATGGTGGTGGACCAGTCGGTGGCCTTCACCGGCGGCATCAACATCAGCCGGGTCTACGGCTCAGGCTCCGGCTCATGGCGCCGCCGGGCACCCGCCAGCGAACCCGGCGCCGCGCTGGACGACGGGTGGCGCGACACGCAGATCGAGTTGCGCGGCCCGGTGGTGCCGGCCATCGCGCGCGTGTTCGAGGACACCTGGCGTGAGCAGGGCTGCCCGGGGGAGCCGCCAACCTCAACCCGGCCCGCAGCCGCGCCCGAGCCCGGGGACCGCGTGGTCAAGGTGCTGGCGAGCGATCCGCGCGACGAGGGCAACCGCATCTACAGCGCGCTGCTCGCCGCCATCGACGCGTCGCAGTCGCAGGTGCGCCTGACAATGGCCTACTTCGCACCCGGGGCCGACTTC
This sequence comes from Hydrogenophaga intermedia, assembly GCF_023715105.1. Classification (GTDB taxonomy): domain Bacteria; phylum Pseudomonadota; class Gammaproteobacteria; order Burkholderiales; family Burkholderiaceae_C; genus Hydrogenophaga; species Hydrogenophaga intermedia_A. Next base: position 50,133 of record NZ_JAMBNO010000004.1, read on the forward strand.
GTGCAGGCGCTTTGCGACGCGGCGCAGCGGGGTGTGGCGGTGGAGTTGGTGCTGCCCGGACGCAGCGACTCCACGCTGGCTCTGCACGCGGGGCGTTCGTACTACACGCAGCTGTTGCAAGCGGGCGTGCAGATCCACGAGATGGACCAGGCCGTGATGCACGCCAAGACGGCCGTCATCGACGGCGTGTTCTCCACCGTGGGGTCGAGCAACCTCGACTGGCTGAGCTTCGTGGCCAACAATGAGCTCAACGTGATCGTGCTGGGCGAAGCCTTTGGCAGCGAGATGAACGCGCTGTTCGAGCGCGATCGCGCGGCCTCACGCCCGATCACGCTGGACGCCTGGGAACGCCGCGGGCCGGGCTCGCGGCTGATGGAGGGCGTGGGCCGTTTGCTGGAGCGCTGGCTGTGAGCGCCGCGCAGCGCCTCACTGGATCAGGCCGTTCTTCAGGGCGTAGTAGGTGAGGTCGCTGTTGCTGGCGAGCTTGAGCTTCTCGAGCACGCGGGATCGGTAGGTGCTCACGGTCTTCACGCTCAGGAACATGCCCTCGGCAATGGCCCCCACCGTCTCGCCCTTGGCCAGGCGCAGGAAGACCTGCAGTTCGCGTTCGGACAAGGCTTCGTGCGCTGGCTTGTCGGCGTCGCCCAATGCGTTGTCGGCCAGCAGCTCGGCCACCGCGGGGCTGATGTAGCGGCGTCCGCGCGCCACCACGCGGATCGCTTCGACGATCTCCTCGGGCGCGCATTCCTTGTTGAGGTAGCCACTGGCGCCATGGCGCATGAGCTGCGTGGCGTATTGCGCCTCGGGGAAACCACTCAGGATGAGCACCGCCAGGTCCGGAAAGCGCGCCTTGATCGCCTGCAGCGCATCGATCCCACCGTGTTCGGGCATCGACAAGTCCATCAGCAGCACGTCCACCTCGCCACTGCGCGCGAGTTCCAGCGCCTCGCGGCCGTTGTTCGCTTCGCCGGTAACGCGCAGGTCCACGTGCTCGCCAAGGAACTGGCGCAGACCGGTGCGCACGATGGCGTGGTCGTCGACGATGCCTACCTTGATCATTCGGTTCATCCAGGGGTTGCGCGGCGCGCCAATTTAGCAGGCCGCTCGCGCGCCTCACATAGGCCTTGTCCTACACGCTCGCGGCGACACCGCCGACAGCCAGCGCGGCCGCGCCTTCCTACAGTCATTCCACGGCCCGACGCCCTGCAACGGGCCGACGTTCAACCCCAAGGAAGGAGCCTCTCCATGAACCGCCAACTCCGCATCACCGCCCTCGCCGCCGCCCTCGCTGCCTCCACCCTCGTGGTGGCCTGCGGCGAACAGGAAGACGCCACCGTCGGCCAGCGTCTGGACAGCACCGTGACCGAGGTGCAGAACGCCGGCACGCAAATGGGCCAGGACGCCCGCCAAGCCGCGCAGGACGTGCAGGCCGCGGGCAGCAACGCCGCCGACGCCATGGCGCGCGGCGCGGCCGACGCCACCATCACCGCCAAGGTCAACGCCGCCCTGGTGGCCGACGACCAGTTGAAGGCGCTCGCGATCGACGTCGACACCACCAACGGCCGCGTCCAACTCAGCGGCACCGCCCCGAGCGCCGAAGCCCGCGAGCGCGCCACCACGCTGGCCCGCGCCGTGGAAGGCGTCATCGAGGTCGACAACCGCCTGACCGTCCAGGGCCAGGGCTGAAGGAGCACACCATGAGCACGCTCAAGCTCCCGCACGCGCTGCTCGCCGTGGCCGCCGCGCTGATGGTGGTGCAGACCACCGGCTGCGCAGTCGCCCGTGACCAGCAGACCGTCGGCTCCTACATCGACGACGCGACCATCACCACGCGCGTGAAGACCCGCTTTGCCGAGGACAAGACGGTCAGCGCCATGGCCATCAACGTCGAGACGCTCAAGGGCACGGTGCAACTCTCGGGCTTTGCCAAGTCGGCCGACGAAAAGAACACGGCCGAGCGCCTGGCGGCCAACGTGCCTGGCGTGGTGGCGGTGCGCAACGACATCGTCATCCGCTGACGCCACCTGCGAAGGCGTTGTAGGACCCGTCCTACAACGCCTTCGGCAAAGCGGCATTGGCCGACGCGCACGAACGCGGCATCATGCGGCGTTCGTGCGCGTTGCCACGTGCACACCCGCCCGGCTTGCCGTCCACCATCGCCCGCGCTTTCGCCGTGATCCCGCTGCGCACCTTCATCGTCGAGGACAACCCGCTGATCTACGACCACCTGGCCACCACGCTGCAGGAGCTGGCCGGGGTCGAGGTGATCGGCCACGCGCGCGACGAGGCGCACGCAGTGCAATGGCTGCGCCAGGCGCAACCCTTTGAACTCATGATCGTCGACATCTACCTGCTCTCGGGCTCGGGGCTGGGTGTGCTCAAGGCGGCGCAGGATGCTCGGCTCAGCGCGCGGCGCGTGGTGCTTACCAACCGCGCCACGCCCGACATTCGCCAGCGCTGCGCGCAACTTGGCGCCGACCGGGTGTTCGACAAATCCTGCGAACTCGAGGAGCTGATCAGCTACTGCGAACGCATCGCCGACGGTTCGGCCACCGCACCGGGTGGGCTGCATTGACGCCCTGCGCCACCGATACCACCACGCGCCGGCCATGGCGTCAGGCCCTGCGGCGCACCCCGGTGGCCGCGGCCCTGGCGCTGCTGCTGGCACTGGGCGTGTTTGCCGGCACCGAATGGACCTACCAGCGCGCCCTGGAGTCGCTGGTGAACCTGGGCGGTCGTGACATCGCGCGCACCGCAGCACAGAACGTGGTGCGCAGCATGCTCGATCTGGAGTCCGCGCAACGCGGCTACCTGCTCACCGGGCGGCAGCAGTACCTGGCACCCTACCGCAACGCGGCCAACGAACTCGACAACGCGGTGAGCCGGCTGCGCGAGCACTACCGCAACGACCCCGAACTGTTGCAGTTGGTCGACGCCTTGCATGAGCGTGCGCTGCAGAAGGTCTCGGAGGCGGCCGAAACGATCGCGCTCTATGACGCCGGCTCGCACCAGGCCTGGCAGGGCCTGGTGCTCACCGATATCGGCCGCGAGAAGATGGAAGCGGTGCGCCGCGCGGCCGATGTGCTGCTGGTCACCGAGGAGCGCCGCATCGCCGCCGAACGCGTGGCGATCTACCGCACGCTGGCGGTCGGGCGCTTCACGGTGCATGGCCTGGCGATGCTGGGGCTGCTGGCCTACGTGTTCTTCCTGCGCCAGAACGCGGTGCTGCACGCGAGCCGCGTGGCGCACGCCCAGCAGCTGCGCAGCGAGCGCGATTCGCTGGAACGCCAGGTGGCCCTGCGCACCACCGCGCTGCGCAACCTCGCGAGCCACCACGTGAGGGCGCGCGAAGACGAGCGCGGCCGGGTGGCGCGCGAACTGCACGACGAAATGGGCGGCCTGCTCACCGCCATGAAGCTGGAGATCGCGCGGCTGCGCCGCGTGCCCGAGGTGCCGTCGCTGGCGCTGGAGCGCGTGGCCGGCATCGAGCAGCGCCTCAACGAGGGCATCGCGGTCAAGCGACGCATCGTGGAGAACCTGCGACCGTCCTCGCTCGACCAACTCGGCCTGATCCCGGCACTGGAAGTGCTGTGCCGCGACACCGCTGCGGCCCTGGGCATCGCCATCGACACGTATTTTTCATCTGTCGATCTCGACGAGAACGCCGAGCTGACCGCTTACCGGCTGGTGCAGGAGTCGCTCACCAACGTGAGCAAGTACGCGCACGCGCGCCACGTGCAGGTTCACCTGTCGCAGGCGGGTGATCGCGTGCGGGTGCGGGTGCATGACGACGGCCGGGGTTTCGACACCGAGAGCGTGCCGGCGGGACACCACGGCCTGCTCGGCATGCGCGTGCGTGTGGAATCGCACAGCGGGCAACTGCTGGTGCGCAGCGCCCCCGGCGAGGGCACGCGCATCGACGCCGAACTGCCAGCCCGCGCCGTTGGTAACCCCGAGGTAACCGGTTCCACCCATAATTGAAACCGAGTTACATGGCCGGACCCTCCGGCCGCCCACACATCCACAGGAGACTGCCCCCCATGCCCACGCGCGCCACCAAGATCGTCGCCACCCTCGGCCCGGCTTCCAGCGACCCCGCCCTGCTTGAAGCCATGATCCGCGCCGGCGTGAACGTGGTGCGCCTGAACTTCTCGCACGGCACCGCGCAGGACCACATCGACCGTGCCAACCTCGTGCGCGAGGCCGCGCAGCGCGCGGGCCGCGAGGTTGGCATCATGGCCGACCTGCAGGGCCCCAAGATCCGCGTCGGCAAGTTCGCCGAGGGCAAGGTGCAGCTCGTGCCGGGCGCCAAGTTCGTGCTGGACGCCGCTCGCAACGAGCCCGGCGACGCGCTCGGCGTGGGCCTGGACTACAAAGAGCTGCCGCGCGATGTGAAGCCCGGCGACACCTTGCTGCTCAACGACGGTCTGATCGTGCTCACGGTGGACGCAGTGCAGGGCCCGGCGGTGCACACCACCGTCAAGCTCGGCGGCGAGCTCTCCAACAACAAGGGCATCAACAAACAGGGCGGCGGCCTCACCGCGCCTGCGCTCACCGCCAAGGACATGGACGACATCAAGACCGCCATGGGCCTGAAGGCCGACTACGTGGCGGTGAGCTTCCCCAAGAACGCCACCGACATGGAGCTCGCACGGCAGCTCTGCGCGGTGGCCGGTGGTGGCCACAAGCCAGGCCTGATCGCCAAGATCGAACGCGCCGAAGCCATCCCCGAACTCGCCAACATCCTCAAGGTGTCCGACGGCATCATGGTCGCGCGCGGCGACCTGGCGGTGGAGGTGGGCAACGCTGCCGTACCCGCACTGCAGAAGCACATGATTCGCCTGGCACGCGAGATGGACAAGGTCGTGATCACCGCCACACAGATGATGGAGAGCATGATCGTGAACCCCGTGCCCACACGCGCCGAGGTGAGCGACGTGGCCAATGCCGTGCTCGACGGCACCGACGCGGTGATGCTCAGCGCCGAAACCGCGGCCGGCAAGTTCCCGCTGGAAACGGTGGAGCAGATGGCCGCCATCTGCCTTGAGGCCGAGAAGGCCGACCTGCACGAACTCGGCGCGGATTTCCAGGGCAAGACCTTCACCCGCATCGACCACAGCATCGCCATGGGCGCGCTTTTCACCGCGCACCACCTGGGGGCCAAGGCCATCGTCGCGCTCACCGATTCGGGCTCCACCGCGCTGTGGATGAGCCGGCACATCGTGCGCACCCCCATCTACGCGATGACGCCCAACCTGGCCACCCAGCGCCGCATGACGCTGTACCGCAACGTGCGCCCGCTGCTGATGGAGACCAACGTCGATCGCGACAACGCGCTGGCCGATGCCGAGGCGCACCTGAAGAAACGCGGCATCGTGCAGGCGGGCGACGTGTACGCCATCACCGTGGGCGAGCCCATGGGCCAGCCGGGCGGCACCAATACGCTCAAGATCTGCCGCGCCAGCTGAGGCACGGTGCTCAGTCGATGCGCATCGAGATGCCGGTCACGAACGTGAGATCGCCCTTCTCGATGCCGACACCCGGGTCGCTGTCGTAGCGGTAGCTCAGGCCTGCCGACAGGTTGATGCGCTGCGTCATCGCCACCGTCAGACCAGTGTCCAGCACCGCACGGTACTTGCTGCGTTCGCGCAGGTCGGGATAGAGCGTGAGCTTCTGTCGCAGGCTGGTGGTGTCGGTGAGCTTGTGGCTCGATTCCTCGGCCAGCACCAGCTCGGCGCGCCCGTAACGGTCGCGCACAGCGCCGGCGACATCAATCGGCGCCAGGTAGCGGTCCTGGGTGTAGCCCAGACCGACCGACACATCGAAGAAGCCGCCGTCGTCGTGCCACAGGTGGCGGCCCACACCGCCGGCCACCGAGTAGCGCGCCGCGATGTTGGCCAGGCGGTCGCGCTGCCATTCGGCGGCACCGAAGCCGAACCAGTCGACGCCGAAATCGCGGTTGTACTGGGTGCGCAGGCCATAGCGTTCGATGGTGTCGGCGCCGTTGCTGCGCGCGCGGTCGGCGCGGGCGTCCCAGGTCCATTTGTCCTGCGTGGTCTGGCGCGCGCCTTCGGCCGACAAGTTCAGCGAGCCGGCGTCGTTGTTGCCTGAGGAGACGTTGGCACCCGCGGTCAGCAGGTAACGCCACTGCCCGTCGGGCTTGAGCGTGACCTGGGCTGGCGCCAGCAGAGGCACAAGCAGCAGGACGGCGCCCAGCGACGCGAAGCGGGGATGGCGGGGAAACATGGCAACTCCTTTCTTTGGGCAAACCAGAAAGGGTCGGCGCCGGCGCCCCGAGGTTCCCCACGGGTTGTGACGATTTGTCGCACCGAGCGCATCGGGCAGCGCTTCGATGGCGTAATCCATTGATGCCCGATCTCATCCGCCGCGGACTCACCGCCCTGGGCCTGCTGCCACTGCTGCAGGCCTGTTCGCCACTGCGCGTGATCGACGCGCTGGTGCCCTCCGACACCCACACCCGCGTGCCCGACCAAGCCTATGGGCCCGATCCGCGCCAACGGCTGGATGTCTACCTGCCCGTAAAGCCGCTGCCGCTTGCCCCCATCGCCGTGTTCTTCTATGGCGGCAGCTGGACCACCGGTGAGCGCGCCGACTACCGCTTCGTCGGTGAAGCCCTGGCCTCGCGCGGCATCGTCACGCTGGTGCCCGACTACCGGCTCAGCCCCGCGGTGCGCTACCCGGCCTTCGTGCGCGACAGCGCCCGTGCGCTGCGCTGGGCGCAAGAGCGCGCACGCGATTTCGGCGCCGATCCGGCCCGCTTGTTCGTCTGCGGCCACAGCGCAGGTGCCTACAACGCGGCCATGCTCGCGCTTGACCCGCGTTGGTTGCTCGAGGCAGGCATGGCGCCGGGACAGCTCGCGGGCTGGGCGGGCCTCGCCGGACCGTACGACTTCCTGCCCATCGTGCAGCCGCAAACGCGCACGGCCTTCAACTGGCCCGACACCCCCGTCGACTCGCAGCCGCTGTTCCACGCCGAGCGCCTGCGCGGGCCGGCACCGCCCGCTCTGCTGCTGGCGCCGCTGAAGGACCCACTGGTGGAGCCTCAGCGCAACACGGTGGCGCTGGCCAGCGCGCTGCAGGCGCGCGGCGTGTCGGTGCAACACGCACTGCTGCCACGGGTGAGTCACGCCACGCTGGTCGCCACGCTGGCGCCGCCGCTGCGGCCGCTGGCCCCGACACTGGACCGGCTCGCCGGCTTCATGGGCTCCCCGGATCGGTCCTGACGAAGGGCCCAAAGCTAGAATCGTCGGCTGTCCATGCAGCCCGGCGGGCTGCCGCCTCGCCCACCCGAACCCTTCGAAGGAACTCCCGATGGCCCTCGTCTCCATGCGCGAACTGCTCGACCACGCCGCTGCCAACGGCTATGGCATCCCGGCGTTCAACGTGAACAACCTCGAACAGGTGCAGGCCGTGATGATGGCCGCCAACGAGGTGGGTGCCCCGGTCATCCTTCAAGCCAGCGCTGGCGCACGCAAGTACGCGGGCGAGGCCTTCATCAAGCACCTGATCCAGGCCGCGATCGAGATGTACCCGCACATCCCGCTCGTGATGCACCAGGACCACGGACAAAGCCCCGACGTGTGCCGCGGCGCGATCGACCTCGGCTTTTCCTCGGTGATGATGGACGGCAGCCTCGAGGCCGACGGCAAGACCATCGCCAGCTACGACTACAACGTCGACGTGACGAAGAAGGTGGTGGAGATGGCCCACAAACTCGGCGTCACCGTCGAGGGCGAGCTGGGCTGCCTGGGCAGCCTGGAAACCATGAAGGGTGACAAGGAAGACGGCCACGGAACCGACGCCACCATGACGCGCGAACAACTGCTCACCGACCCCGAGCAGGCTGCCGATTTCGTGAAGAAGACCCAGCTCGACGCCCTGGCCATCGCCATCGGCACCAGCCACGGCGCCTACAAGTTCACCCGCAAGCCCACGGGCGACATCCTGGCCATCGACCGCATTCAGGAGATCCACCGCCGCCTGCCCAACACCCACCTGGTGATGCACGGCTCCTCCAGCGTGCCGCAGGAGTTGCTGGCGCAGATCAACCAGTACGGCGGCAAGATGAAGGAAACCTACGGCGTGCCGGTCGAGGAGATCCAGAAGGCCATCAAGTTCGGCGTGCGCAAGATCAACATCGACACCGACATCCGCCTGGCCATGACCGGCGCGGTGCGCAAGTTCCTGGCCGAGAACCCCGACAAGTTCGACGCCCGTGAGTGGCTCAAGCCCGCGCGCGAAGCCGCCAAGCAAGTCTGCAAGCAGCGCTACATCGAGTTCGGCTGCGAAGGCCAGGCCGGCAAGATCAAGGGCGAGCCGCTGCAGGTGGTGGCGGGCAAATACGCCAAGGGCGAACTGGCCCAGGTTGTGAACTGATTCACCGCGAAGCCCCAACGCGCCACCGCTGCGGCACCGCCGGCGGTGGCGTTTTTCATGGTGCCCGGTCGTGACGCCTCAGTCCTCCCAGGCCGCGGTCTGGATCGCCGCGACGATCTCGCGCCCGGTGCGGATCAGCGCGGGCGCGAAGTCCTCATGCAGCAAGGCGCCCTGCAGGCGCGCGGCCGGCCCGCCCACGGTGAGTGAGAGTGCCTCGCGGCCGTCGCCCAGGTCCAGCCCCACGCCGATGGCCGCAATGTCCTGCTCCCACTCCGAGGCCGACACCGCATAGCCGCGCACAGCGTGCTCCGCCTCCGCACGGCTGAGCCCCGCCTCGCGCGCGGGCCAGCGCACCGGGTCCTCGGCCTGTAGCCGGCGCGCGATGAGCGCCTGCATGCCCGGCGTGGACGCGCACCAGATCGCACGGCCCATGGCGGTCTCGGCAAAGGGCAGGCGCGTGCCCACGTCCAGGCCAAGGATGAGACGTGCGGTGCTGCGGCAATGCGCCACGTAGACCACCGAGGTGTCGTGCCGCACGCCGAGCGAAATGGCGGCCTGCGTGTGCTCGGCCAGCGCCTCCATGAACGGCCGCGCGATGCGCCCGATCTGGAAGTTCGACAGCACGCTGAAGCCCAGCGAGAGCACCGCCGGGCTGAGCGCGTACTCGCCCGTGGCCGCGCGGTGACGCAGGTAACCCAGGCTCGTGAGCGTGAACGTGAGGCGCGAGACCGTCGCTTGCGGCAAACCGGTGCGGCGCGCGAGCTCCTGGTGGGCCAGCCAGCGATCGGCCGGGCCGAAGCAGCGCAGCACCGTGAGCCCGCGCGCCAACGCGGTAACGAAGCGGCGGTCCTGCGCGGGGTCGGCATCGGCGAGCGGGGGTGAAGCGGTGTGGCGCTGGCGGCCCATGGCTTGTCCTTTTCTGCAGATCGGAATATCGGGTCCGTCGCGTTCTGTGATATTCCGCTGTTCGGAATTTTCCCGAAGTGCCGGGTCGCAACGGATGCTCGATTTCCCTGAGTCAGGTTGACGTTACCTCTGGTACCGCCGCATATTGACTGTCCCCGATCGTTTTTCCGATCAGCGGAATAGCTTCAAGCCCGCCATGCCCACGCCACCCGCCGACCACTGGCCACCCGGCCTGCCGCGCCACCTGGCGCTGCCGGCCACCAACGTCTACGCCAATCTGGCGGCGTCGGTCGCGCGGCATCCGGAGAAGACCTTCACCGTCTTCTACGACACCGCGCTCAGCTACGTCGCCTTTCAGCGCGAAGCGGAGTTGCTGGCCGGTTACCTGCAGCAGGTGTGTGGCGTGCAGGCGGGCGATCGCGTGCTGCTGTGCCTGCAGAACAGTCCCCAGTGGGCGCTGGCGTTCTACGCCATCCTGCGCGCCAACGCGGTGGTGGTGCCGGTGAACCCCATGAACCGCACCGAAGAGTTGCGCCATTGCGTCGACGACAGCGGCGCGCGCGTGGCCTTCGTCGCGCAGGACTTGCTGGCGCAAGCGCAGCCCCTGCTGGCCGAGGCCGGCGCCGACGGCCTGCACCACGTGGTGGTGGCCACCTACAGCGACCACCTGCGCGCACCGACGGAGCTGCGCGTGCCCGAGTTCGTGAGCGCACCGCGCGCCGCGCTGGACGATCCGCGCCTGCATGCCTGGGCCGATGCCGTGGCCAGCGCCCACACCCCGGGCCCGCTCACCGCAGGACCAGACGACCTCTGCGCCATGCCCTACACCTCGGGCACCACCGGCAAGCCCAAGGGCTGCATGCACACCCACCGCAGCGTGATGGCCACGCTGGTGGGCGGGGTGCAATGGTTCGGCACCACGGCCGATGCGGTCTGCCTCTCGGTGCTGCCCTTCTTTCACGTCACCGGGCTGGCCGGCAGCCTCAACGGCCCGTTGTACGCGGGCGCCACGATCGTGGTGCTGGCGCGCTGGGACCGCGAGGCCGCGGCGATCTGCATGGCGCGCTATCGCGTGACGATGTGGCAGGCGATCTCGACCATGGTGATCGACTTCCTCGCGCAACCGCAGCTCGAGCGCTTCGACCTCTCGAGCCTGGCCTGCGTGCGCGGCGGTGGTGCGGCCATGCCCGATGCGCTGGCCGCACGCCTGAAGGCCCTTACCGGGCGCGACTACATCGAGGGCTATGGCATGACCGAGACCATGGCCGCCACGCATATCAACCCGCTGCACCGGCCCAAGCCGCAGTGCCTGGGCCTGCCGGTGTTCGACGTCGACGCCCGCGTGATCGACCCCGCCACGCTGGCCGAACAGCCCGCGGGCGCCACCGGCGAAATCGTGGTGCACGGACCGCAGATCATGCAGGGCTACTGGCGCAATCCGCAGGCCACGCAGGACGCCTTCATCGACATCGACGGCAAGCGCTTCCTGCGCACCGGCGACCTGGGCCACGTCGACGAAGAAGGCTACTTCTTCATGACCGACCGCTTGAAGCGCATGATCAACGCCAGCGGCTACAAGGTCTGGCCGGCCGAGGTGGAAGCGCTGATGTACCACCACCCGGCCATCCAGGAAGCCTGCGTGATCGGTGCGCGCGATCCGCGCCGCGGCGAGACCGTCAAGGCGCTCGTGGTGCTGCGCCCCGGGCAACGCGGCAAGGTCAGCGAGCAAGACGTCATCGACTGGGCGCACGGCCACATGGCCGCCTACAAGAGCCCGCGCATCGTGGAATTCGTGGAGTCGCTGCCCCGCTCGGGCAGCGGCAAGGTGATGTGGCGCGAACTGCAGGAACAGCAGGCCGCGCGCGACGCCACCGGCCCATCGTGAAACCCCTCGCCGTGCGTTGCGCGGCAACCCTCGCCAACCGGCAGCCCACCCAGCAAGGAGACGACAGCATGACAAAAGCGAACCCACCCACCATCCGCCGCCGCACCCTGCTGCTGGCCGGCGTCGCCGCCGGCAGCGGCGCTGCCCCCTGGGTGTCGGCGCATGCGCAGGCCTACCCCAGCCGCCCCATCACGCTCATCGTGCCGTGGCCCGCGGGCGGCTCGACCGATCGCCACATGCGCACGCTGGCAGAGATCGCCAGCCGCCACCTCGGCCAGCCAATCACGATCGAGAACCGCCCCGGCGCCGGCGGCACGCTCGGGCCTGCGAGCATGGCCCAGACGGCGAAACCCGACGGCTACACCATCTCGCAATTCCCGCTCGGCCTGCTGCGCATGCCGCACATGCAGAAGACCAACTGGGACCCACTCAACGACTTCACCTACATCATCGGCGTCTCGGGCTACACCTTCGGCCTCACGGTGAAGGCCGACTCGCCCTACAAGACCTTCAAGGACTACATCGAGGCCGCGCGGCAGAAACCCGGCGAGATCAACTACGGCTCCACCGGCACCGGCAGCAGCCCGCACCTGCTGATGGAGGAACTGGCTGGCAACGCCAAGGTCAAGCTCGTGCACGTGCCCTTCAAGGGCAACGCCGACCTGCAGGCCGCACTGCTGGGTGGCCACGTGATGGCGCAAAGCGACGCCAGTGGCTGGGACAAGTACGTCGATGGCGGCCAGATGCGCCTGCTGGTCACCTTCGGCGAGCAGCGCACCCAGCGCTGGCCGGAGGTGCCCACCGCACAGGAGTTGGGCTATGGCGTGGTGTCCACCTCGCCCTACGGCCTGGCCGGCCCCAAGGGCATGGACCCGGCCGTCGTCAAGACGCTGCACGACGCCTTCAAGAAGGCCATGGACGACCCCAAGCACATGGAGGTGCTGGGCCAGCTCAACCAGGCCGTGTGGTACCGCAATGGCGAGGACTACCGCAAATGGGCCACCGAAACCTTCGCCAAGGACAAGGCGCTGATCGAGCGCCTGGGGCTGGCCGCCAAGTGATTTCCGCTCGCCGCGCCAACTTGCGATAATCCCGGCGAACTGCACAAGGCCCGTTGAGCGTTCAACGGGCCTTTTTTCTCGCCTTCCGGATTCCACCGCGCCATGACCTCCGCCCTGCACACCTCCAACCTCACGTCGTTGCCGCTGCTTGCGCGCGGCAAGGTGCGCGACAACTACGCCGTCGGCGACGACCGTATCCTGATGGTCGCCTCCGACCGCATCAGCGCGTTCGACGTGATCATGGGCGAGCCCATTCCGGGCAAGGGCGAGTTGCTCACCCGGCTCTCGCTGCACTGGTTTGATCGCCTCGGTCCGAAGGGCCTGAACATCTGCCCGATCCACCTCACCGGCGAGGACCCCGAAAGCGTGGTCGCGCCGGCCGAGCGCGAGCAGGTTCGCGGCCGTTCCATGCTCGTGCAGCGCCTCAAACCGATTCCGGTGGAGGCCGTGGTGCGCGGCTACCTGGCCGGCAGCGGCTGGAAGGAATACCAGGAGAGCCGCTCGGTCTGCGGCGTGCCGCTGCCCGAGGGCCTGAAGAACGCGTCGAAACTGCCCGAGCCGATCTACACGCCCGCGGCCAAGGCCGAGATGGGCCAGCACGACGAGAACATCACCTACGAAAAGTCGGTGTCCATGGTGGGCGCCGAGGTGGCGGCCAAGATCCGCGACACCGCAATCGCGCTCTACAAGGCCGCAGCAGCCATCGCGCTCGAGAAAGGCATCATCATCGCGGACACCAAGTTCGAGTTCGGCCTCGACAAGGCCGGCAACGTGGTGCTGATGGACGAGGTGCTCACGCCCGACAGCTCGCGCTACTGGCCGGCTGAGAGTTATGCCGAGGGCAGCAACCCACCCAGCTACGACAAGCAGTTCCTGCGCGACTGGCTGGAGGCCGCCAAGGTCAACGGCAAGCCCTGGGACAAGACCCCGCCCGCGCCGCGCCTGCCGCGCGAGGTGATCGAGAAAACCGCCGAGAAGTACCGCGAGGCACTCACCCGGCTGGTGGGCTGAGGCGCAGGCCTCAGCTCAACACGGCGCTGGACAACCGGCGACGGTAGGTTGCCACCGTCGGGTCTTCCGGCGGCACCTGGCCTTCGGCCACCTTGGGCTTGGGCGGCTCGATCACATCGAGGATCGCGATGTAGGTCTTGCGCGCCAGCTCCTCGTTCCAGGCTTTGTCGCGCATCAGGATCTCCAGCAGTTCGTCCATCGCGGCCGTCCACTGACCGTGTGCAAACAGCAGTTGCGCCAGCGCGTGGCGCGCTGCGAAATCGCGCTTGTTGGCCGCGATGGCGGCCTGCAGTTCGGCCATGCGCGCGTTCGGGTCGGCCACCGTGGCCTGCTCATCGCGCGCGGCCATCCAGCGCTTGAGCGAATCGAGGCGGCGCACGCCGTCGGCCTTGGCGATCACGGGTGCGAAGGCCACCTTGGCGTCGTCGTCGCGGCCGAGTTCGAGCAGCAGCTTCACGAGGTCGAAGCGCGCGTCGTCGTTGGCCGGGTCGGCCTTGACGGCCTGCTGCAGCCGCTCCAGCGCGGCCTCGACATCGCCATCCGCCAGGGCCTCCTGCGCGGCGGCTTCCTCTTCCTCGGCCTCGACCTCGCCCACGCTGGGCACGTGCTTGTCGAGGAAAGCCTTGAGCTGGCCCTCGGGCAAAGCGCCCATGAAGCCGTCCACCGGCTGGCCATTCTTGAGCAGCACGCAGGTGGGAATGCTGCGGATGCCGAAGGCCGCGGCCAGCTGCTGCTCCTGGTCGGAATCGATCTTGACCAGCTTGAAACGGCCGGCGTATTCGATCTCCAGCTTCTCCAGGATGGGCCCGATGACCTTGCAGGGCCCGCACCAGGGGGCCCAGAAATCCACCAGCACGGGAGTGTGCATGGAGGCTTCGATGACCTCGGCTTCGAAATTGGCGATGGTGACGTCGATCATGGCGGCGCTCGGGCCCGGACGGGGCGTGGGGGGGCGAAACGTAAAATCGCGACTTTACCGGAGGCCCCGCGGGCCGAAAGCCGATCCCCATGAACCCCATCCACGTGGGCGTGGTCATGGGTTCCAGCAGTGACTGGGACACCATGCAGCACGCCGTGCAGATCCTTGAGCAGTTCGGCGTTGCGCACGAGGCGCGCGTGGTCTCGGCGCACCGCATGCCCGACGACATGTTCGCCTACGCAGAAGCCGCCGCCGGGCGAGGCCTGAAAGCCATCATCGCGGGCGCGGGCGGCGCGGCCCACCTGCCGGGCATGCTGGCGGCCAAGACGGTGGTGCCGGTGCTCGGCGTTCCGGTGGCCAGCAAGCACCTGAGCGGCGTCGATTCGCTGCACAGCATCGTGCAGATGCCCAAGGGCGTGCCGGTGGCCACCTTTGCCATCGGCGCCGCAGGCGCGGCCAACGCCGCGTTGTTCGCGGTGGCCATGCTCGCCAACCAGAACGCCGCGCTGCGCGCGAAGCTGGAAGCCTTCCGCGCCGACCAAACCGCCGCCGCACGCGCCATGACGCTGCCGCCCACCCCATGAAACCCTTGTCTCCCCTGCTGCCCGGCAGCACCTCGGCCACCGGCCAGCAGATCACCCTGGGCGTGATGGGCGGCGGCCAGCTCGGCCGCATGTTCGTGCAGGCCGCGCAGGCGCTGGGCTATTTCACCGCCGTGCTCGACCCCGATCCCGCCAGCCCGGCGGGCCTGCTGAGCCACTACCACATCCAGACTCCGTACGACGACCAGGACGGCCTGGCGCAGCTCATGCAGCGCTGCGACGCCATCACCACCGAGTTCGAGAACGTGCCCGCCGGGGCCCTGTTCACGCTCGGCGCGCACCGGCCGGTGGCCCCCTCGTCGGCCTGCGTCGCGATCGCGCAGGACCGCGTGAAGGAGAAAGCCCACTTCGTTCAGAGCGCACCCACCAGCGGCGTGCAACCCGCACCCTACGCCACCATCGACACGGCCGAGCTGCTGGCGGCGGCACCCGCCGACCTGCTGCCCGGCATCCTGAAGACCGCGCGCATGGGCTACGACGGCAAGGGCCAGGTGCGCGTGAAGGACCGCGCCGAACTCGCTGCGGCGTGGGAGCGGCTGGGCCGCGTGCCCTGCGTGCTCGAGAAGCTCATGCCGCTGCGCGCCGAATGCTCGGTGATCGTGGCGCGTGGCGCCGATGGCCAGTGCGTGAGCTACCCGGTGCAGAAGAACACGCACCGCGACGGCATCCTCGCGCTCACCGAGGTGTATGAGGGCGCCATCGAGGCCACGCTGGCGCGCCGCGCGCAGGCCGCCACCGAGGCCATCGCACACCAGATGAACTACGTGGGTGTGCTCTGCGTGGAGTACTTCCTGGTGGACGACGGCCGCGGCGGCCTTGACCTCGTGGTCAACGAGATGGCGCCGCGCCCGCACAACAGCGGCCACTACACGCAAAACGCGTGCGACGTGTCGCAGTTTGAATCGCAGGTGCGCGCGCTCGCGGGCCTGCCGCTGCGCTCGCCGGTGCAGCACAGCCCCGCGATCATGGTCAACCTGCTGGGCGATCTGTGGTTTGCCCCGAACGGCGTGCGCGCGCAAGCCAGCGAGCAGCCGGTGAGCCCGCCCTGGGCTGAGGTGCTGGCCCTGCCGGGCACGCACCTGCACCTGTACGGCAAGCTCGGCGCACGAGCAGGCCGCAAGATGGGCCACCTCAACATCACCGGCCCGTCGGTGACTGCAGTGCGCGAAACGGCGGCGCGGGTGCTGGCCCTGCTGGGCCTGCCCGGGCTCGACGCCTGAGGCCGGCATGGCCTTGTTGCTGGACGCGCGCGACGCCACCGCCATTGAACAGGCGGCGCAGCGGCTGGCCCGGGGTGGCCTGGTGGGCCTGCCCACCGAGACGGTCTACGGCCTGGCCGCCGACGCCGAGAACGCCACCGCCGTGCGCGCCATCTTCGAGGCCAAGGGGCGCCCGGCCGACCACCCGTTGATCGTGCACGTGGCGCCCGACGCGCCGCGCCAGGCGATCGATGCCTTCGCCAGCGCCGTGCCCGCATTTGCCGAGCGGCTCATCGCCGCCTTCTGGCCCGGCCCGCTCACGCTGATCCTGCCGCGCCGCGCCGACGTGGCCGCGGTGGCCGCGGGCGGGCAGAACTCCGTCGGCCTGCGCTGCCCAGCCCACCCGGTGGCGCAGGCGGTGCTGCGTGCCGCAGCCGCGCAAGGCGTGCGCGGCGTGGCCGCACCCAGCGCCAACCGCTTCGGGCGCGTGAGCCCGACCACCGCCGCGCACGTGGCCGAGGAATTCGCCGCACTGGGCGATGACGCGCTGCTCATCCTTGACGGTGGCGCCTGCGCGGTCGGCATCGAATCGGCCATCGTCGATTGCACGCGCGGCCACCCCGTGCTGCTGCGCCCGGGCGTGCTCACGCCCGCGCAGCTCGAGGCCGCTGCGGGCGAGCCGGTGTGGGGGCGCGACATCGGCGGCGCCGCGCCACGCGCCTCGGGCACGCTCGAATCGCACTACGCGCCACGCGCGAAGGTGCGGCTGATGGACGCGAAGCAGCTGCGCGCGGCGATGCAGGTGCTGGGCAATGACGCGAAGCACATTGCGCTGTACACGCGCACTCCCATCGAGGCCGCGCGCGGCACGCCCAGGCGGCGCATGCCCGACGACGCCGCGGCCACCGCGCAGGAGCTGTTTGCGGTGCTGCGCGAGCTCGACGCCACCGGCGTGCGCCTGATCTGGGTGGAGACGCCGCCCGAGGGCCCCGAATGGGACGGTGTGCGCGACCGCCTCAACCGCGCCGCGGCTTGAAGTGAGGCCCCCGCGCGCGCAGCGGCGCAGGGGGGAGTCGTCAGTCCGGCAATCGTGCCGTCCACTCCACCAGCGCTTCCAGCGCCGTGCGTGCGGCAGGTGCGTTCGGGTGGTTCACGAACGCCACCACCACGTAGCGCGTGCCATTGACCGCGTTCACGTAGCCGGCCACGCCACTCACGTCGCGCAGCGTGCCGGTCTTGAGCAGGGCATTGCCGTAGACCGGGCTGCGCTCGCTGGCCGCATAGCGCCGGGCGGTGCCGTTCACACCGGCCACCGCCAATGAACCCACGAAAGCCTCGGCCTTGGGGTGACGCGCAGCATGGCGCAACAGCAGGGCCAACGCCTCGGGCGTGATGCGCTCGTCGCGCGACAGCCCGGAGCCGTTGTCGAGCACCGGCGCGGGCACCGACGGCCCGAAGGTCCGCTTCCACCAGGCCTGCACGGCGCTGCGCGAGCGCTCGAAGTTGCCGCGCGGCAAGGGCAGCGGCCCGCTGCCGGCCAGTGGCGTGGCCTGTGGCGACAACTGGCCCAGGGTGAGGAACACCTGCTGCGCCATCACGTTGTTGCTCCACTGGTTCACGTCGAGCAGGATCTCCGACAGCGGCAGTGAGGAAGCCTCGAACAGCAGCGTGGCGGTGGGCGGCACCAGGCCTTCGCGCACGCGGCCGGTGAGCGCGCCGCCGGTGCTGCGCCACAGGCCTTCGAGTGCACGGGCCGCGTAGCTGGACGGGTCCTGGTAGGCGACGGGCCACTGACCCTCGCCACAGCGTGCGGGGTAACGCCCTTCGAAGAAGATGCGCGCCGGGTCGTCGAAGCGCGCGCGCAGCGCACCACGCCAGTCGCCGCACGGGCCGTTGGTGAGCGGCACACTGGCGTCGATCTGCATGCCCGCCATCGGTGGTTCGCTGACCACGCGGGCCACGCCGACCGCCGGGTCGGGCACGAACTTGAGGATGACCGACTTGAAGTTCACCAGCAGCGCGTCGGGCGACGCGTTGTAGGGTCGCAGCGCCTCGCCGTCGAAGGCGCCCGGGTCGCTGGGCGGCAAGTCGAAGGCGCTGTGATCGAGCACCAGATCGCCCAGCACGACCTGGGCACCCTGGTCGTGCAGCGCGTAGAAGGCATCCTGGATGCGTTCGAGCACGAACTTGGGGTCGCCACCACCGCGGATGTAGAGGTTGCCACGCAGTGCGCCGCCGTCGATGACACCGTCGGTGTAGAAGCTTGTGCGCCAGGTGTGCTCGGGGCCCAGCAGGTCCAGCGCGGCGTAGCTGGTGACGAGTTTCATCACCGAGGCCGGGTTCACCAGCGCGCCCGAGCGGTGGCGCAGCCGTGCCTCGGCCGCGTCCAGCGGCGCCACCACCGCCGAGAAATCCGACACCGGTACCTGCGCGCGCTGCAGAGCGGCCAGCACCGGGGCGGGCAGCGGCTCGCGCGATGGGCCCTGGGCACAGGCGGGCAGGGCCAGGGCCGCGAACAGGCCCAACGCAGCAGGGAGCAAACGGCGACGGATCACGAGGCGGATTATCGGCCGGGGATAATGCGCCGATGCCCGATAACCCGCGATTTCTCGCCATCGAGACCAGCACCGACACGCTGTCGCTTGCGCTCGGCGAAGGCGGGCAGCGCGCGCCCGTGCAGCGCTACCGCGGGCCCGGCGGCGCGCAGGCGTCGATCACGCTGCTACCCCAGGTGCAGGCGCTGCTGGGCGCCGCCGGCTGGCAGCTGGCCGATCTCGACGCCATCGCCTTCGGCCGCGGGCCGGGCTCCTTCACGGGACTGCGCACCGCCTGCGCCGTGGCCCAGGGCCTGGCCTATGGCACGCGCAGCACGCGCCACCCGAAGGGCCTGCCGGTGCTGCCGGTGGACACGCTGCTGGCACTGGCCGAAGACGCGCGCGACGGGCTGACCACCGAGGGACAGGCCGCTCCGCGCCACATCGCCGCGCTGCTCGACGCGCGCATGGACGAGCTCTACGTGGCGCTCTACGCCCTCACGCCGCAAGGCCTGCTCGAGCGCGCGCCGCCGCGCCTGTGCGCCCCCGGCGATCTGGCCGGCTGGCTGGCCGCGAACGACCTGGGGCCCGACACGGTGCTTGCGGGCAACGCCTTTGGTGTGTACCCGGCGCTGGCGGCCTTGCCGAACGTGCGCTGCAACGCCCTGCCCACGGCCGACGCGCTGCTGCGCCTGGCGCCTGCCCTGCTGGCCATGGGCCAGGCGGTGGACGCGCGCGATGCCTTGCCGCTGTACGTGCGCGACAAAGTGGCCCGCACCACCGCCGAACGCGAGGCGGCAGCATGAGCAACGCGCGGCAGGCCGCTTCTGCTCACGCCGGCACGCGACACGCGGGGGTTGCGTGGTGAGCACCACCCTGCCCACCTGGGCAAGCGGCCTGTGGCCCGCGCCCACCGAGGCCGGGCCAGCGCCGGCGGGCGCCATTGATCGCCCCATCGCCTTCGAGCCCATGAGCGAGGCCGATCTCGACGCGGTGCACGCGGTGGAAACCAGCGCCTATGGCCACCCCTGGACGCGCAAGCACTTGCGCGATTCGCTGCAGGCAGGCTACCCCGCGGTGATGCTGCTGGGCGAGGCGCTGCCCGGCGAACACCCACACCCGCCGCGCGCCGACGGCCGTTGGCTGATGGGCTATTTCGTGGCCATGCATGGCGTGGAGGAGGTGCACCTGCTCAACATCACGGTCTCGCCGGTGCACCAGCGCCAGGGCTGGGCGCGCTTCATGCTGCAGGCGCTGGCGCTGTGGTCGCGCGGCCAGGGCGCGCACACGCTGTGGCTGGAGGTGCGAGAGAGCAACGCGCCCGCGCGGCGCCTGTACGAGCGCTGCGGCTTTCAGGCCGTGGGTGTGCGGCGCGGCTACTACCCGCTCACCACGCTGCAGCGCGAAGACGCGATCGTGATGAGCCTGCGCCTGGACGAGCGGGCGGCCACATGAGCGAAGACTGGGTGCGCCAGCTCGACGCCCGCCAGCGCGCCATGCTGGCCGAGATGGGCGTGAAGGTGTGGGCGCCGAAGGCCCGCGCCACCGTGGCCGCAGACGTGCCAGCCGCCGTCGTGAGCGCGCCGGTGCCGCTGCCCGAGGGCGCATCCGCGCGACCAACAGCAGCGCCAACGACAGCGGCCCTGAGCCGCGAACCGATCAGCGAACCGATCAGCACACCGGCCAGCACGCCAATGCGTGCTCCCGCGCCTGCGCCGGCTCAGGGACCGGCCCGCGCCCCGGCTCACGAACGCCCTGACCGTGCTGATATCGCCACCCTGGACTGGCCCGCGCTGCGCGAGGCCGTGGCCGCTTGCCAGGCCTGCGGCCTGTGCGCTTCGCGCCGCAACACCGTCTTCGGCGTGGGCCACACACAGGCCGACTGGATGATCATCGGCGAGGCCCCGGGGGAGCAGGAGGATCGCCAGGGCGAACCCTTCGTGGGCGCCGCGGGCCAGTTGCTCGACGCCATGCTGCGCGCCTGCGGCCGCGCGCGCAGCAACGAAGAGGCCGGGCGCAGCGCTTACATCGCCAACGTGCTCAAGTGCCGCCCACCGGCCAACCGCAACCCGGCGCCCGAGGAGGTGCTGCAGTGCGAGCCCTACCTGGCGCGCCAGGTGGCGCTGGTGCGGCCGAAGCTCATCATCGCCATGGGCCGCTTCGCGGTGCAATCGCTGCTCAAAACCACCGAGCCCATCGGCCGCCTGCGCGGGCGGGTGCACCGCTATGAAGGCGTGCCGGTGATCGTGACCTACCACCCTGCCTACCTGCTGCGCACCCCGATCGACAAGGCCAAGGCCTGGGCCGATCTGTGTCTGGCGATGGATCAGTGAGGCGTGCTCAGGGTTTGTCCGGCGAGACGATCGGCGGGGTCCGGTCCTTCGCCGGCCAGAGCACCGACGCGATGGCCAGCATGATCAGGGCCACGGCCGCCCAGTCCTGCCAGTGCAGCACCTCGCCCAGCCACCACGCGCCACTGAAAACGCCCAGCACCGGAATCATCATCACGCTCAGGGTGGACGCGATGGGCGGCAGATCGCGCGCGAGGATGAGCCAGGCCACCTGCGCGAACGCGAACACGCCCAGTGCGTTGTAGATGATGGCGGCCCAGACCCCGGGCGACGGCAAGGTGCCCCAGGCGTGGCGCTCGAAGGCGAAGGCAAGCCCGCTCATCCACACCGTGGCCAGCACCGTCATCCAGAAGCACAGGGTGAGCGTGGCGTACGGCAGCGTGGTCCGGCGCATCATCTGCGTGCCCACGGCCCACATGGCGGCGGCCAGCAGCATCATGGCCACACCCTGCGGCGCGCCCGACAGGCGCACGAACTCGTGCCACAGCAGCAGCACCACGCCCAGCGCCGCGGCGCCCACGCCGCCCCAGGCGCGCAGCGGCAGGCGCTGGTGGAACCAGAGGGCGCCCACAATGGCCGAGAACACCGGCATGGTGTAGCCCAGGATGGCCGCGCGCCCGCTGGACAGCGATTGGATCGCGATCACCGCCAGGGTGTGCCAGAACAGCATGTTGAAGACAGTGAGCCAGCCAAGCGCGGCCCAGTGCTCGCGTGCGATGCGAAACGGTACGCGCCGCCACACCAGCACCAGTGCGAGCACCGGCAGACCGATCCACATGCTCAGCACCCGAAAGCTGAGCGGCTGGTAACCCATGATCCCGGCCTTCATGATGGGCCAGTTGATCCCCCAGACCAGGGTGAGTGCGACAAGCAGCACCAGGTGCTGGCGGGAGATGGCATGCATGGGCGGGCATGGTAGCGGCCCGCGGTGCCCGGCGGGCGCGGCGGGCACAGACCCCCACCTAGAATCGGGGCATGACCTTCACCGAACAACTGCTGGCCGCCACGCGCGATCACAACAGCCTGCTGTGCGTGGGGCTCGATCCGGACCCGGCGAAGTTCCCCGCCCACCTGAAGAACGACGCCACGCGCATCTACGATTTCTGCGCCGCCATCGTCGACGCCACCGCCGATCTTGCGTGTGCCTTCAAGCCGCAAATCGCCTACTTCGCCGCACACCGCGCCGAAGACCAGCTCGAACGCCTGATCGCGCACATCCAGCGCAACGCCCCCAAGGTGCCCGTCATCCTGGACGCCAAGCGTGGCGACATCGGCAGCACGGCCGAGCAGTACGCGATCGAAGCCTTCGAGCGCTACGGCGCCGACGCGGTGACGCTCTCGCCCTTCATGGGGTTCGACTCGGTGCAGCCCTACCTCAGACACCACGGCAAGGGCGCTTTCCTGCTGTGCCGCACCTCCAACCCCGGGGGCGACGACCTGCAGGCGCAACGACTGGCCTCGGTGGAAGGCCAGCCCCTGCTTTACGAACACGTGGCGCGGCTGGCGCAAGGCCCCTGGAACCTCAATGGCCAGCTCGGCCTGGTGGTGGGCGCCACCTACCCCAACGAAATCGAGCGCGTGCGTGTGCTCGCACCCAGCTTGCCGCTGTTGATCCCCGGCGTGGGCGCACAGGGCGGTGACGCCACCGCCACCGTGCGCGCCGGTTTGCGCACGCAGGGCGATGCGATCACCGGACCGATCATCGTCAACTCGTCACGCGCCATCCTGTATGCATCGTCGGGTGCGGATTTCGCGGCGGCTGCGCGCACCGCTGCCGAGCGCACGCGTGCGGAATTGCACGCTGCGCGCAGCCACTGAACGACCAGCGGTTTTTTCGATACCCCCCAGCGGTAAGCCGTCCGGCGGCTGCGGCGGCGCCGCGACAAGCATCTGTAACGGCTCGCAACCCGCCATCACGCTCGCTTCACGCCTTCCTAGACTCGCGCTCCATTCAACTGGAGGTTGGTCATGGCGAAGGAACGAGAAGCGTTGCCGGCGCTCGCTCCGGCGGACAACGAAACCCGCACACCCACCCACGCGCCTGCGCAGGCGCCCGACGAGCCCGAGGCGCAGCGTTGGCCGGGCGCCGCCGCCTCAGCGGCCGTCGCGGCAACCGCAGCACTCGCCGCCTGCGGGGGTGGCGGTGGTGGTGGTGCGGCCAGCAGTGAACCCGAAGAGCCGGCCATCGTGCCGGTGGTGACCTTCTCCACCGCGGGTTACAGCAACCTGGCGCCTGCCAACGACACCGAAGCCGCGCGCTTCCTGCAGCAGGCGCAGTTCTCATCCACCCGGACCGAGATCGCCGCATTGCGCGGTGAGGGCTACCCCATGTGGCTGGCGCGCCAGTTCCAGACGCCGCTGCGCTCCAGCGGCTGGAACTGGCTCGAAGCGCGCGGCTATGGCGCCAACAACAGCCACAGCTACTACTTCAACACGTATCCGGCCGACTTCATGATCTGGTCGCAACTGCTCAGCGGGCCGGACATGATGCGCAAGCGCTGTGCGCTGGCGCTCTCCGAGATGTTCGTGAGTTCCATGACCTCGGCCGAGTTCACCTGGCGCAGCCACGCCTACGCCTCGTGGTGGGACATGCTGGTGCGCAACGCCTTCGGCAACTTCCGCCAGTTGCTGGAGGACGTGACCCTGCACCCGGCGATGGGCTGGTTCCTCAACACCAAGGGCAACCAGAAGGAGAACCCCGCCACCGGCCGTGTGCCCGATGAAAACTACGCGCGGGAGGTGATGCAACTGTTCACCATCGGCCTGGTCGACCTCAACATCGACGGCACGCCGCGCATGAGCGGCGGTCGTCTGGTGGAGAGCTACACGCAAGACGATGTGACCAACCTCGCGCGCGTCTTCACCGGTTGGGATTTCGACACCTCTGATGGCGTGCGCATCACGCCCCCGGGCGCGAGCTGGACCATCGAGTCCAATGCGTTCGCGCGCAAACCCATGAGCCTGCGCGAGAGCCGCCACTCCACGCTGGAGGCGCGCTTCCTGGGTGCCGTGGTGCCGGCGGGCACACCGGGGCGCGACGCCCTGCGCATCGCGATGGACACGTTGTTCAACCACCCCAACGTGGGCCCGTTCTTCGCGCGCCAGATGATCCAGCGCCTGGTGACAAGCAACCCGAGCCCGGCCTACGTGGAGCGCGTGGCGCGCAAGTTCAACGACAACGGCAACGGGGTACGCGGCGACCTGCAGACCGTGTGGGTGGCGATCCTGCTCGACGACGAGGCGCGCGGCGCAGCCTCACTGGCCAGCACCAGCCACGGCAAGCTGCGCGAACCCATGCTGCGCTTCATTCAGTGGGCGCGCACTTTCTCGGTCACCTCGGCCGCGGGCAGCTGGAAGATCTTCGATTTGAGCAACCCCGGCACGCAACTGGGCCAGAGTCCGTTGCGCGCGCCTTCGGTGTTCAACTTCTTCCGTCCCGGCTACGTACCACCCGGCACCGCCATGGCCGCTGCCGACGCCACCGCTCCCGAATTCCAGATCGTCAACGAGAGCAGCGTGGGCGGCTACCTGAACTTCATGCAGGGCGCGATCGAACGCGGCATCCAGTGCCCCAACCCCTCGGTACCCGAAGCGGCCTGGAACAACCCCGCCTACGACGTGCGCGCGAACTACGCGTACGAGCTGTCGCTGGCGCTGGATGCAGGGCGCCTGGTCGATCACCTCAGCCTGGTGCTGACCGCCGGACAGATTTCACCGGCCACGCGCGCAGTGATGGTCAACGCGCTCGAGGCCACGCCGCTCAACGCGTCGAGTGACGCCACCGCACGCAACCGCCGGGTCTGGGCCGCCATCCTGATGGTGATGGGTTGCCCCGAGTACCTGATCCAGAAGTGAGGGACGAAACATGTATCTGATCGACCCCGCGAAACACACGCGCCGCGCCTTCCTGCGACGCGCCGGCCAGCTCGCCTTCACCGGGGCGGCCCTGCCCACCGCTCTCAACCTTGCCGCCATCGGCGAGGCTGCGGCTTTCGATGCCACCGACTACAAGGCGCTGGTGTGCGTGTTCCTGTTCGGCGGCAACGACTACGCCAACACCGTCATCAATTACGACAGCACCAGCCACGGCCAGTACGCCGCCATCCGCGGCGGCATCGCCATCGCGCGCAACGACCTCGCGGCCACCGTGCTCAACCCGTCGGTGGCCCTGCCCGATGGCAAGCAGTACGCGCTGCACCCGTCCATGACCGGACTGGCCGGCCTGTTCAATGGGGGGGCGGCGGCGGTGCAACTCAACGTGGGGCCGCTGGTGGTGCCACTCACGCGCCAGCAGTACAACCTCAACAGCAGCAACTTCCCGCGCCCGCCCAAGCTGTTCTCCCACAACGACCAGCAGTCGGTCTGGATGACATCGGCCGCCGAGGGCACCACCACCGGCTGGGGCGGGCACATCGGGGATCTGGCCCGCTCCTCCAACACCAACAACGTGCTCACCTGCATTTCGGTGGCCGGCAACACGGTGTTCCTCTCGGGCGACCAGGCATTGAGCTACCAGGTCAGCAGCAACGGCGCGGTGCGCATCAACAGCCTCAACAACAACGTGTACGGTTCGGCCGCGGTGCGCGCGGCGATGCTGCAACTCGCGCTGCAGACCCGCTCGCACAGCCTGGAGAACGAATACAACCTGGTGACCGCGCGGGCCTACAGCACCGAAGGCGCGCTCACCAACGCACTCACGCAGTTTCCTGCCACCAACGCACCATTCAACGCCTTCCCCGCCAACAATGGGCTGGCCAACCAGTTGCGTCTGGTGGCGCGCCTGATCGCGGCGCGCAACGTGCTGGGCTCCAAGCGCCAGGTGTTCTTCGTGTCCATGGGCGGCTACGACCTGCACGACAACCTCATCAACGGCCAGGCCAACCTGATGAACCAGTTGAGCAGCGCGCTCACTGCGTTCTACGACGCCACGGTGCAACTCGGTGTGGCCAACCAGGTGACCGCGTTCACCGCGTCCGACTTCGGCCGCACGCTCACCTCCAACGGCGACGGCTCCGACCACGGCTGGGGTTCGCACCACTTGATGGTGGGTGGCGCGGTGCGCGGCGGGCGTTTCTACGGCAAGGCACCCCCGGTGAGCGTGACCAACAGCACCACCGACGCCTTCGACCAGTGGCACGTGGGCCAGGGCCGCCTGCTGCCCAGCACCTCAGTCGACCAGTACGCGGCCACGCTGGCGCGCTGGTTCGGTGTCTCGGCCGGCGAGCTCGGGCAGATCCTGCCGTACATCAACAACTTCGGCGGCACCGACTACCCGGTGGACCTGGGCTTCATGGCCTGAGCGCCGGCGGTACCAGGCCGCCGCGCACGCGACACGGCCGATCGCGCGGGCGCACTAGCATGCGCCCATGATCGATCTCTACACCGCCGCCACGCCCAACGGACACAAGGTCTCGATCGCGCTCGAGGAACTGGGCCTGCCCTACACGCTGCAGGTGCTTGACCTCACCGCGGGCGAGCAGAAGCGCCCGGAATTTCTCGCCATCAACCCCAACGGCCGCATTCCCGCCATCGTGGACCGCGAGGCCGACGACTTCGCGGTGTTCGAATCGGGTGCCTGCCTGATCTACCTGGCCGAAAAGACCGGCCGACTGATGCCCACCGACGCAAAGGGCCGCTCGCGCGTGCTGCAGTGGCTGATGTTCCAGATGGGCGGCATCGGCCCGATGATGGGGCAGGCGAACGTGTTCTTTCGCTACTTCCCCGAAAAGATCCCGGCCGCCATCGAGCGATACCAGGGCGAGACCAAGCGCCTGTTCCGCGTGCTCGACGGCCACTTGAAGGACCACGAGTACCTCGCGGGCGACTATTCGATCGCCGACATCGCCAACTGGGCCTGGGTACGTACGCACCGATGGTCGGGCGTGGACATCGACGACCTGCCGCACCTCAAGCGTTGGCGCGATGCGATCCGCGCGCGGCCCGCGGCGCAACGCGGCATCGAAGCCCCGCCGTCGAAGATCGACCTCACGCGCGACGGCGATGCCGCCGCCCAGCGCTTCGCGGTGGACGCGCGCAAGCTGATGGAAACCGGCCAGAGCCTGAAAGGCGATACCCGATGAAGCTCTATGTGTCCGAGCGTGCGCCCAACCCGCGCCGCGTGCAGATGTTCATTGCCGAGAAGGCCATCACCGGCATCGAGGAGGTGCTGGTGGACATCAACGCCCACGAGCACCACCGGCACCCGGCGCTCTCACGCGGCCCGATGGCGCGCATTCCCGTGCTCGAACTCGACGACGGGCGCATCCTGGGCGAATCGCGCGCCATCTGTACATGGCTCGAAGGACGCTACCCCGAACCGAACCTGATGGGACGCGACGGCGACGAGCGCGCCTTCATCGAGATGATCGACCGCCAGGTGGAGTGGTGCCTGACGCTGCCGCTGGCGCAGGCGATCCGCCACCAGCACCCGGGCCTGGCGGTGCTGGAACAACCGCAATTCCCCGACTTCGGCGCTTCCCAGCAGGTCAAGGCGATGGAATCGATGCGCTGGCTGGAAGCCCGGTTGCAGACCCAGCCCTGGGTGGCGGGCGAGCGCTTCACCATCGCAGACATCACCGCGTTCTGTACCGTGGAGTTTGCGCGGCTGCTCAAGCTCAAGCCTGCCGAGGCCGGCCTGCCGGCCGTGCAGGCCTGGCGCGACCGCGTCGCCGCCCGCGGCACCGCACGTTGAACAAGGGCTGAGCGCGCGCTGTCTCAGCGCCAGGGCGTGGGTGCCCGCGCCAGCGCCGTCTCCATCGCCGGCAGGGCCAGCAATCCCGCATCGAGCTGCGCCTGCAGACCATGCTGCCACTGCGCCACCAACGCGGGAGCCACCGTGGGCGGCACCTGCGAGAGCAAGGTCTGCGCGGTGCTAAGGTCGTTGAGCTCGCCGAGCAGCGTCTGCGCCTCGGCCAGCGTGGCGGTGCTGCGTGCCACGCGTTTGGGCGGCAGCAGACTGGAGAGGAACTCCTGCGTGTAGCGCAGCTTCTTGAGCACCAGCCGCAACTCGTGTCGCCCGTCGGGGCCCAGGCGGCGCGCCTCGCGCGCCTGATCGCGCAGCCGCGCATGGCCTTCGCGCAATTGCGCGTGCGCCCACGCCGTCAGGTCATCCACGCCACGCCGCGCGGGCAGTGCCAGCAGCGAGCGCGTGAAGGCCAGCAGCACCAGTGCATGCGAGGGCGCTGCCAGCCGTGCCACGGCATGTTGATTGGCCCGCAAACGCTGCCCATGCACCCAGTCGCGCAGCGCGCGTGCCTCGGGCCGTGCATCGCTCTCGGGCAGCAGACTGGGCAGGGTTTCGGTGGCGAACACGTCCCAGTTGCGTGCCTCGCCCAGGCCACTGGCCAGCGCCCTCCACTCGGCCGACCAGTGTGACACCCACGCGGCATCGAATTGGGCGCGGAACAGGCGCAGACCGGTGCGCAGGCGACGCAGGGCCACGCGCGCCTGATGCACAAACTCGGGGTCGGGCAGGTGCCGCGCGTCGATCGGCACGCGCAGCAGTCCTTCGGTGTTGGCCTGCAGGTGCGCCAGTGCCGCCAGGCACGCCGTCTGGCAGGCCTCGCGCACGCCCATGCCGGGGGTGAGATCGACCGCGGCGGCCTTCAGCGGCGCCGGCCGTTCACCGCGAAACAGCGCATAGCCGCGCTCGGCCTTGCTGCGCTGGGCCGGCCACAGGCGCAGCGCACGCTCGGTGCGGCCTTGCGGGCCGAGCACCAGCGTGTGTGCGAGGTCGAGCAACGCGTCCAGCGGCCCGTCAAGCAGTTCGAGTTCGACCTCCAGAATGCGCTCGCGGCGCACGCGCGGCGCCGCGCCCGAGCGCAGTTCGCCCTCGTCCAGCGCCACCTCGATGCGCGCGCCAGCGTGCGCGAGCACCCAGGTGCGGCGTGCGAAATCGGTGTGGAACACAGGTACCAGTTGCGGGGCCCAGGCGTCCAGCCGCTGCGCGAGCGCGGCGTCGTCCACGAAGGGGGCGAAGCGCAGTGCGCCCCGCGGCCGCGGAGCTTCCCACTCACCGCGTCGCGACAGCCCCCCCACGGAGGTTCCGGCGGTCTTGACCGTGAGCAGCACGCGGGTGCCGACGCGGCGCTCGCGCACAGCCATGCGCGCGTTGCGCAGGTCAAGCGCGGGCGTGTCGAAATAGGTGTTGAGCAAGCGCGCCGGCTCGGCGCCCCCCCCGCCTTGCAGCAGCGGGTGGGCCAGCAGACGCGGCAAGTCCTGCGGGTGCAGGGCGAGCTTGATTTCGGTTTCCAGGGCCATGGCGACGCGCAACGGTGCAAGAGTTTCAGCAGCGGTCACCATACCGTACATCTGGTAACGAGGGTTCGTTTGCCGTGACCAACAATTGCCGCTCTCGCCCACCGGCGAGGCGTTGGGAAAGGACACAAACCATGTACAGACTGATCAACACAGGCAAGGCCTTGCTGCTGACCGCACTGCTGGGCGTGCTGGCGGCCTGCGGCGGGGGCGGCGGCAGCGCCGGCGAGGGCACCTTGCGCGTGGCCCTCACCGACAACCCGGCCTGCGGCTACAGCGAGGTCGTGGTCACGGTGCGCGAGGTGCGCGTGCACCAGAACGACGCCCCGGACGATGACGCGGGCTGGCAGTCGATCCCCGTCGATCCGCCGCTCACCATCAATCTGCTCGACTACACCAACGGTGCGCTGCTCGACCTGGGCCAGACGCAAGTGCCCGCCGGCAACTACACCAAGCTGCGCCTGGTGCTCTCACCGAACACGGGTGCCCAGGCCGATCGCAACTGGATCGTGCTGTCGGGTTCAAGCACGAGGGTGCCGCTGAAGACACCCAGCGGCCAGCAATCCGGCCTGAAGATCAACACCAACCTGGACGTGCAGACCGGCGGCCTGACCGACGTCGTGATCGACTTCGACGCCTGCAAGTCGGTGGTGATGGCCGGCAACTCGGGGCAGTACCTGCTCAAACCCGTGCTGCGCACGCTGCCGCGGGTGGAAACCGGCGTCGTGGGCGAGGTCTCGGTGGCCGCGGCAGCCGCCGGTGCCTCGGTGTCGCTGCAGCAGAACGGCGACGTGCGCCGCGCCACGGTGGCCGATGCCAATGGCAACTTCAAGCTGCAACCGGTGGAGCCGGGAACCTACACCCTGGTGGTGGTGACGCCGGGCATGGCCACCGCCGTGGTGCGCAACGTGCAGGTGTTCAGCGGCCAGCTGGTGCGCGCCGCACCCGCAGGGGAGCGAATCGACCCGCCCGCATCCACCACGGCCAGCTTCGCAGGCGAGGTGACGATCACGCCGGTGCCGAGCGCGATCGAAGCTTCGGTGGCGGTACGGCAGACGATCACGGCGGGCGACATCATCACGCTGGTGGATCGACCGGTCAACGCGACGACGGGCGTGTACGGGTACTCCGGCATCGCGGTGGAAGCGCCGCCCGTGGCGCAACACGCGGCCGGCGCCAGCCTGAGCTTCGCGGCCGACAATGCGGCAGCCGGGCAGTTCAGCGTGCGCGCCACCGCAGGCGGCGTGAGCAAGTCCGTCGGTCCGCTGCCGGTCGCGGCCGGTGCGACACTCGACCAAGATTTCGCCTTCCCGTGAACCACGGAGACACCCCATGAAACGACCCACAATCACCTGCAAGACCTTCGTTCTCGGCGCCGCGCTGGCGCTGGCGGCCAGCCTGCCCGCGCTGGCCGAAAAACCCGCCCATGCCGGCGGCGGCAAACACGACAAGCAGGAACACAAGGCGGAGAAGGGCGGCAAGCACAAAGGTGGCGGCCACGACGAGCCGCACCGCGTGATCTCCTCCGGCGGCGGCGACCGCACCAGCATCTCGGTCAACCTGCAGATCGGTGGCTACTTCAGCGACTCGCAGCGTCGCGCGGTGGTGGAGTACTACGAGCCGCGGTTTCGGGCCGGAAACTGTCCGCCCGGCCTGGCCAAGAAGAACAACGGCTGCATGCCGCCCGGGCAGGCCAAGAAATGGCGCAAAGGCTACCCGTTGCCGCAAGACGTGGTCTATTACCCGGTGCCCGACAGCATCTCGATCCGCCTGGGCCTGCCACCCGAGGGCCACAAGTTCGTGCGCGTGGCCACCGACATCCTGCTCATCGCCGTGGGCACGGGCATGGTGATCGACGCCATCGACGACCTGAGCCGCCTGTGAGCCCCCGGTGAGTCGACGCCCACGCGTCATCGCCGGGGCACTGCTGCTCGCCACCTGCGCCGCTGCAGCGCAGGAATCGAGACCGGATGACGTGCAGCTCGAGGCCAGCCGCGACTATCTGATCGGCCTGTCGGTCGGCTCCTCGCGCGACCCGTTCGGCGATTCCGAGCAAAAGGTGCGGGCCGGCGGCATCTGGGCCTTCCAGCTCGGGCGTTTCCGCTTCGCCACGTCCGGCGCCAGCGCCCTGCTCTACCAGGGCCGCGAGACGGTGGACAGCGGCGTCAGCACGGTGCTGGCACGCGGCGACCGGCTCTCGCTCAACACCTCGCTGTCCATCGACGAAGGCCGCGACTGGGCCGACGAGAAAGACCCGCGCTTCGACGGCCTGCCAAAGATCCGGGCCACGGTTCGCGGGCGCCTCACCGCGGGCTACAAGTTGAGCGAGCGCTGGAGCGGCTCGTTGCGCGCCTCGCAGGACCTGCTGGGCCGCGACGGCGGTCTGCGGCTCGACGCCGGCGTGGTCTATCGCCACCCGGTCAGCTCGCAGACGCACTGGGACCTGTCCTTCGGCGCTGGCTGGGCCAACCGCACCTACCGCCAGACGCACTACGGCATCACGCCCGCGGGCGCGGCCAGCAGCGGGTTGCCGGCCTACGCGCTGGGCGGGGGCTTCGACACGGTCTCGATCGGCTGGCGCATCACCTCGGCACTGAGCGCGCGCTGGGTGGCCTACGCCGGCGTGGGCGCGAGCCAGCTGCAGGGTGCCGTGCGCCGCAGCCCGCTGGCCACCACAGCCACCACCTACGGCGCCACCGCAGGCATCGCCTACCGCAACCGGCGCTGAGTCAGAGCAGCCGCGCCAGATAGCGCCCGGTGTGACTCGCGGGGTTCGCGGCCACCTGCTCGGGCGTGCCCTGGGCCACCACGGTGCCGCCGCCGGCGCCGCCTTCGGGGCCCATGTCGATCACCCAGTCGGCGGTCTTGATGACGTCCAGGTTGTGCTCGATGACGACGATGGTGTTGCCTGCGTCGCGCAATTGGTGCAACACCTTGAGCAACAGCTCGATGTCGGCGAAGTGCAGGCCGGTGGTGGGCTCGTCGAGGATGTAGAGCGTTCGCCCGGTGTCGCGCTTGCTGAGTTCCTGCGCGAGCTTGACGCGCTGGGCCTCGCCACCGGATAGCGTGGTGGCACTCTGGCCGAGCGTGATGTAGCTCAGTCCGACGTCCAGCAAGGTCTGCAGCTTGCGCCGCAGGGTGGGCACGGCACCGAAGAAGGCGTGCGCCTGCTCCACCGTCATGTCCAGGATCTGCGCGATGTTGCGGCCCTTGTAGAGGACTTCCAGCGTCTCGCGGTTGTAGCGCTGGCCATGGCAGACCTCGCAGGGCACGTAGACGTCGGGCAGGAAATGCATCTCGACCTTCACGACGCCGTCGCCCTGGCAGGCCTCGCAGCGGCCACCGGCGACGTTGAACGAGAAGCGCCCCGGGCCGTAGCCGCGCTCGCGCGCGGTGGGTACCTCGGCCATGAGTTCGCGGATGCCGGTGAACAGCCCGGTGTAGGTGGCCGGGTTGCTGCGCGGTGTGCGACCGATCGGCGACTGGTCGACGTTGATGACCTTGTCGAAGCCGTCGATGCCTTCGATGGTGTCGTGCGGGGCGGGCTCGTCGTGCGAGCGATACAGCGTGCGCGCCACGGCGGCGTAGAGCGTGTCGTTGACCAGCGTGGACTTGCCCGACCCCGAAACGCCGGTGACGCAGGTGAACAGACCCACCGGCACGTCCACCGTGACCTGCTTGAGGTTGTTGCCGCGCGCGCCGACGACCCGCAGTGCCGCGCTTGGTGCGCTGGCGGCGGGCGCACTGGCCGTCCCGCGCGCGCTGCCCGGGAAGCGCGGTTTGGCCGGCGCAGCCGGCGCGCCAGGGGCCGCGGGTGGTTGCCAGGGCGTGCGACTGGCCGGCACGGCGATGCGGCGCACGCCGCTCAGGTACTGCCCGGTGAGCGAGTCGGCGCTGGCCAGCACGTCGGCGTAACTGCCCTGTGCCATGACGCGGCCACCGTGCACGCCTGCCCCCGGGCCCATGTCGACGATGTGATCGGCCGCGCGGATCATGTCCTCGTCGTGTTCGACGACGAGCACGGTGTTGCCGAGGTCGCGCAGATGCTGCAGGGTGGCGATCAGCCGGTCGTTGTCGCGCTGGTGCAGGCCGATGCTGGGCTCGTCGAGCACGTACATCACGCCGGTGAGGCCGCTGCCGATCTGGCTCGCCAGGCGGATGCGCTGCGCCTCGCCGCCCGAGAGCGTGTCGGCGCTGCGCTCCAGGCTCAGGTAGTTCAGCCCGACGTCGTTGAGGAATTTGAGGCGCTGGCGAATCTCCTGGATCACGCGCGCGGCGATCTCGCCCTTGGCCCCGGGCATCACGAGCTCGGCGAACCAGGCGTGCGCCTCGCCCAGGGTGACATGCCCGATCTGGTGGATGGCGCGCCGCTGCGCGCCTTCGCCGACAAACACGTGGCGGGCCTCGCGCCGCAGGCGTGCGCCGCCGCAGTCGGGGCAGGGCTGGGTGGCGCGGTAGCGCGCCAGTTCTTCGCGCACGGTGATGCTGTCGGTCTCGCGCCAACGGCGCTCGAAGTTGTGCACCACGCCCTCGAAGGGATGCTTCTTGGTCACGCGCTTGCCGGCGCGTTCGCCACCATCGAGCGCATAGCTG
This sequence comes from Hydrogenophaga intermedia, assembly GCF_023715105.1. Taxonomy (GTDB): domain Bacteria; phylum Pseudomonadota; class Gammaproteobacteria; order Burkholderiales; family Burkholderiaceae_C; genus Hydrogenophaga; species Hydrogenophaga intermedia_A. Next base: position 83,847 of record NZ_JAMBNO010000004.1, read on the forward strand.
AACTTGATGACCTCGTCCCCCGAGCCGAAGAGCACCACCTGGCGCACCGCTTCGGGCAGATCCTCCCACGGGGTGTCGGGGTTGAAGCCGTGGTGCGCCGCCAGGCTTTCGATCAGCGAGAAGTAGTGGCCGTTGCGCCGGTCCCAGCCCTTGATGGCACCGCTGGCCAGGCTGAGTGAAGGGAAGGCGACGATGCGCGTCGGGTCGAAGAACTCCGTGTGGCCCAGGCCATCGCAAGTGACACAGGCGCCCATGGGCGAGTTGAAGGAGAAGAGCCGCGGCTCGAGCTCGCTCACGGTGTAAGTGCACAACGGGCAGGCAAAGCGCGCCGAGAAAGCGTGTTCGATACCGTTGTCGGTGTCGAGCGCGATGGCGCGCCCGTCCGCCAGGCGCAGCGCGGCCTCGAAGCTCTCGGCCAGCCGCTGCCGCTGTGGGTGGGCGGCATCGTCGTCGCCGGCACCGCGCACCTTGATGCGGTCGATCACGACATCGATGTCGTGCTTGTCGTTCTTGCGCAGCGCGGGCAGGGCATCGGCCTCCAGCACCTGGCCGTCGACACGGAAGCGCACGTAGCCCTGGGCCTGCATGTCGGCGAACAGTTCGGCGAACTCGCCCTTCTTCGCGCGTGCCACCGGCGCCAGGATCATGAGCTTCGTGCCCTCGGGTAGCGCCAGTGTCGCGTCCACCATCTGCGCCACGCTTTGTGCAGCCAGCGGCAGATCGTGGTCGGGGCAATGCGGCGTGCCGGCGCGTGCGTACAGCAGGCGCAGGTAGTCGTGGATCTCGGTCACCGTGCCCACGGTGGAGCGCGGGTTGTGGCTGGTGGCCTTCTGTTCGATGGCGATGGCCGGCGCCAGACCCTCGATCAGGTCGACATCGGGCTTGTCCATCAGTTGCAGGAACTGGCGCGCGTAGGCCGAGAGGCTCTCCACGTAGCGGCGCTGGCCTTCGGCGTAGAGCGTGTCGAACGCCAGACTGGATTTGCCCGAACCCGACAGGCCGGTGATGACCACCAGCTTGTGCTTGGGCAGGTCGAGGTCGATGTTCTTGAGGTTGTGCGTGCGCGCGCCACGCACCGCGAGCACGGCGCTGCGCTGGCGCACCGCGTCACCGAGGTAGCGCGCATCCGGTTCCTGCACAGGCAGCACGTTGGCGGGCAGGTCCGCGCTCAGGTTGTTCCGCAGGTTCTGGTTCAAGGCTGTCGGCACGTGGAAGGCAACCCGCCATGATAATCCCGCGCCCCTTGCGCACCGGTGCCCCCCGGGCCGACCAACGCCTTGGCCGACAATAAGCGGCTACCCCCTCCGAACACGCCCCCGCACCGCCTTGCGCACCGCCTCCCCCGACACCCCCACGGCCCTGGCCGACGCGCCGCAGCGCATGACCGCCGTCGAGCGCCGCACCAGCCTGGCGCTGGCGGCCGTGTACGCCCTGCGCATGCTGGGCCTGTTCATCGTGCTGCCGGTATTCGCCTTGCAGGCGCGGCACTACCCGGGCGGCGACGACCCGGCGCTGGTGGGCCTGGCCATGGGCGCCTACGGCCTCACGCAGGCCTTGCTGCAGGTGCCGCTGGGCATGGCCTCCGACCGGCTGGGCCGCAAACCGGTGATCCTGGCCGGCCTGGCGCTGTTCGTGCTTGGCAGCATGGTGGCGGCCTGGGCACCCAGCATGGCGTGGCTGGCGGTGGGGCGTGCGCTCCAAGGGGCGGGCGCCATCTCAGCCGCCGTCACTGCCCTGCTGGCCGATCTCACGCGCGACGGTGTGCGCACCAAGGCCATGGCGCTGGTGGGCATCAGCATCGCGCTCATGTTCGCGCTCTCGCTGGTGGCAGCGCCGGTGCTGGTGGCCCATGTGGGCCTCTCAGGCCTGTTCGTGCTCACCGCCACGCTCGCGCTGGCGGCCATGGCCGTGGTGGCCTGGGTGGTACCGCCCGAGCCCGGCAGCCACATCGATGCGCCGCGCGCGCGCCTGGGCGAGGTGTTGCGCGACGCCGAGTTGCTGCGCGTGGATGTCGGCGTGTTCGTGCTGCACGCGGCGCAGATCATGACCTGGCTGTCGGTGCCCGCCCTGCTGCTGCAAGCCGGGCTGGACACCGCACAACACTGGCACATCTACCTGCCGGCGGTGGGCGCTTCGCTGCTCATCGTGGGCGGACTGCTGTTCAGGCTGGAACGCCAGGGCCACTTCCGCGCGGTGTACCTGGGCACGATCGCGCTCATCGGCCTCGTGCAGCTGGGATTCCTCACGCAGTTGCAGGCGCCCGGCCTGGCCGCGCTGGGCGTGCTGCTGTGCCTGTATTTCGTGGGCTTCAACACGCAGGAAGCCAGCCAGCCAAGCCTCGTCTCGCGACTGGCCGCGCCGCACCAGCGCGGCACCGCGCTGGGCGTCTACAACACGCTGATGTCCCTCGGCATCTTCGCCGGCGGCGCTGTCGGTGGCGTGGTGGCAAGCGTCTGGGGCGCGTCGGGCATCTTCGTCTTCAGCGCCGCGCTCGTGCTGATCTGGCTGCTGGTGGCGTGGCCCATGAAGTCCGTGGGCGCGACATCAACGCGGGCCTGATCCCTCCACCGTTGGCTCGCGCAACGAGCGCATCATGAACTGCGCCATGGTGCTGTAGAGCGGGCGGCTGATCATGCGCGAGACCAGGCTGGCGAGCAGCGCACAGGCAATCAGGCTGAGCACCATGCCATGACCTTCGGTCATCTCCATGACGATGATCATGGCGGTGATGGGCGCTTGCGTGACGGCCGCCAGCAGGCCGCACATGCCCAGCGCGATGAGCGCGGTGGCGTGTGGCGAATCGAGCAACCACGCGATGTCGGCCGCGACGCCAGCGCCCAGCGACAGACTCGGACCGAAGATGCCTCCAGGCACGCCAGCCCAGGCCGACAGCCACGAGGCGATGAACTTGAGGAAGGTAAACACCAAGGGCTGGTGTTCGCCCAGCTCGCCGCCGTCGAGCAACGCGCGCGTGTGCTCATGCCCAACGCCCACCGCGCTGCCCCCGCTGATGACCGCAATCACCCCCACCGCAAAACCGCAGAACGCTGCGAACGCCACCGGCCGCTTGCGCCGGTAGGCGCAGAAGCGGTCCGGCAAACCGGTGAAAGACGCCAGCATCAGGCGCGAGAGCAGGCCACCGACCAGGCCACAGGTGATCGCCACCAGCAACCCCGGCAACAGCAGCGTCCACCAGGAGATGCCATCGGTGCGCACGCGCCCGAAGGTCGCCAGGTTGCCGAAGGCCGACACCGCCACGAGGCCGGCGATGACGATGCCGGCGAGCATGAGGCCACTGCTGCGCTCGGTCAGGCGCCGTGAGAGTTCCTCGATCGCGAACACGATCCCCCCCAACGGCGTGTTGAAGGCCGCGGCGATGCCGGCCGCGCCGCCCGCAACGAGCAACTCCCGATCGCTGATGCCCGAGCCCGGGGAGAGCCAGCGCCGCGCGTGCAGCATGACACCCGCGGCCACCTGTACCGATGGTCCCTGGCGGCCCACCGACAGCCCGGCCAGCAAGGCACCCGAGACCGCCAGGATCTTGGCAACGGTGACCCGGAGCGAGACAAAGCGCGGCCGCTCGGCAATGGGTGTGGCGGGGTCGAGCGCCACCAGCACCTGCGGCACGCCCGAACCGCCCGCGCCCGGGGCCCAGCGTCGGATGCTCCAGACCACCAGGGCCGTGATGGCCGGCGTCCAGACCAGCGGCACCCACCAAGCCATCGAGCGCAGGCTGCCATAGGCCTCGGTGGCGGCATCGGCGAGCAGGGTGAGGGCCACCACGGCCAAACCCGCGAGCACGGCGTACACCAGCACAACCACGCGGTCCAGCCACTGGCGACCTCCCCCGAATTCGTCGCGCAGGCTCTGGAAGAAATCGGGCTCGCCTTTCATGGACGGGCAGTGTAAGACCGCGCTCGCACAGGTTCGGGCGCCTGGCCAGCTTGCGGCACAATGGCCGACCGGTATTCCCCGCGCACGCGCGCGACTGCTTTCTCAGGACACCCCATGGCATCCGTCAACAAAGTCATCCTCGTCGGCAATTGCGGCCGCGACCCCGAGATCCGCTATCTGCCCTCGGGCCAGGCCGTGGCCAACGTGAGCGTGGCCACCTCCAGCCGCCGCAAGGACAAGAACAGCGGCGAGATGATCGAGGAAACGCAATGGCACCGGGTCACCTTCTTCGACCGACTCGCGGAGATCGCGGGGGAGTACGTCAAGAAGGGCCAGCCGATCTACGTGGAGGGCCGCCTGACCTATCGCAAGTACACCGACAAGGACGGCATCGAGAAGAGCTCCACCGACATCATCGCCACCGAGATGCAGTTGCTGGGCCGGCGTGAGGGCATGGGCGGTGGCGACGAGACAGGCGGGTCGGGGGGCGGTTACGCCCCGCGCGCCAGCGCCCCGCGCGCACCGGCTGCACCGGCTGCACCGGCTACAAGGCAGACAGCCGCCCCGGCGCCAGCCCGCCAGTCCAGTGGCTTCGACGACATGGACGACGACATTCCTTTCTGATTTCGTCCAAAGCGCGTAATCTGGCTCGTCGCCCTGCGGCGATGGGCTTCTTGCGTCTCTCTCGGCCGCTGAATCGCCGAAAGGTCTTACATCTAGACGCCCAGGCCGCACAGGTGCAGATCGAGCCTCGCGCGCTAGACCCTCACTTCCAAAAGCTGGCAACAGGAGTTCATCAAGTTTGCCAGCAGGAAAGGCCTGCAGCTGCATGTGCAGCCCTGATCGGCCTGGGTCAGCGCCGACGCCACCGTGCTGTGCTGCATCCGCTCCAACCTTATCGCCAGCGCCCCGCGCTACGTCGCGGCTCGCTGATGAAGATCCAAGTCTTCGGCATCGGTATCGGCATCGGCGAAGTGTCCGAACTGCTAGAGACCGACTTTGAGGAATTCAACCAGATCGGCCGGACACGCGCGCTGCGGCAACTCCCCCAGTCTTGTGGCCTGGGCCTATTTATGCTCAGGCGTAGCGCACGCCCCATCGCCGCCGTCCATGCCTGCCTCGGGCGTGCCGTGCCCACCTTCATGCTCACCGGCGACACCTCTTCGCAGCGCATCCAGGAGGCCTCCGAGCTCGGCTTCCCCCTCCTGCACAAACCCGTCGACACCAACGCCCTCATCAAGGCATTGGCCACGTACGCATGACCGCCGCCAACGGACCGCCGCTGGCCACGCTGGCATGATCGCGCCTTCGCGTCAGACGCCCCCGCATCCATGAACCAGCCCACCCGGCCCTCCCGCCCCGCTCGCCGCCCTCGTCCCGCAGCCAAGGCCGCCCCGGCTGCCCCCCGCCATCCCTTGCTGGTGCAGTTGGGCGAATGGCACCCCGAACTGTTCGGCGACGAGCCACGACCGCTCAAGCGCGGCATATACGAGGACCTGATGGCAGCTCACGGGGAAGCGTTGTCGGCCGAGGAGCTGAAGGCCGCGCTCGCCCTGCACACCCGCAGCACGCGCTACCTCAACGTGCTGGCCTCGGGCCAGCCCCGACGCGGCCTGGACGGTCAGGCGGTCGAGCCGGTGGCACCCGATCAACGCTTCCACGCGATCGTCGAGGTCCATCGCCGCCGCCAGCAGCGCAGTCCCGAGGACATGAAGCCGCAACTGCAGCAGCGCATCGTCCGGGCCTTCGAGGGCAGTGGTCTGGGCCGCGAGGCCTACGCCGCGCTGGTGCGTGGACGCGACGAGGCCATCAACGCCATCACCGAAGCAGCGCTCGACGAGGCCAGCACACGCATCGCCCGCGAGGCCGCGTTGCTGCGCGCATTCGAGGCCAGCGGCCAGGACCTGGAAGCGTTTGCCAGCGGTTACGGCATGCCGACGGACGAGGCACGCCGCATGCTCGAGCGAGCGCGCCAGCGACGCTGAGCGTGGTGGTCGGCCGGCCGTCCGATCAGGCCGGCCGCGTGAACACCGTGAGCACGCCGGTGTAGCCATAAAGCCGGTGGTGCGCGATCTCGCCACCGGCAAAGAAGCCCACCAGGGGCACGTCACCCAACGCGTGCCGCACGATCTGCAATTCCGCGCTCGGCCCCCCGAAGTGCGGGCCGCCGCGCCCGGCGCAGCTCACATACACCGCGCCCGCGATGGCGCGCGCTGGCCGCGGCGAGGCCTCCACATCGCCTTCGCCAGCGCCCACCAGAACCTCCTCGGGTTCCAGCTCCTCGCGCACCTCGGCGCAAACGCGCGTGAGATCGGCACGCGCAGCCTGCACGTGACGCTCGCAGAACGCCAGCCGCGTGCCCGCGGGTGCAAGATCGGCAATGGCCACGCCGCGGCGCGCGGGATCCAGCCCGATGAGGTGGCGCACGATGACCTCGTGCCCGAAGGCGCCGCGCAGGCGCGCGGTTTCGCTGCCGCGCGCCACCCCGCCGTCGGCCTCGGGCCGTGTCAGGCCCACCAGCGTGCTGCGCAGCCTGGGCATGGCGTGCTCGGGGTGATCGAGCGAGATCTGCAGTTCGCGCAACAAGACATCCAGGGCGGGCTCGCCGTCCAGACGCAGCACGAGGTTGCCCTCGGATTCGGTGATCAGGTGCTGCGGCGCGATCGGCTGCGCGCCCTGCGTGACGCGCGAGACCACGTCCACGCCGCGCGAGAACGCCACACCGCTGAGGCCCCCGTGAAACACGCCACCGGCCGCGCCCTGGCCGCTGAGGTTGCCCGTGCTGCCGAGCGCAAACTGCACCGTGGGTCCGCGGCTGCCCGCCAGGCCGCCGAACAGGTAGCCGCTGCCCGTGCGGTCAGCCATCTCGTGGATCAGCTCGGCCAACTCGGGCGTGTTGCCATCGGCATGCACCAGCGCCGTGTGCGCGCTGAAGCCATCGCTTGCGTCGGCGCGTCCACTCACCGACAGCGGGGCCACGCCACTGAACACACGGTATTGATCGGGGCTCAGGTCGCACAGCATCACCGCCATGGCGGGCTCGTCGAAGTACTCGACGTTGTTGGCCGACACGCCCACGCCCACGGTGCCGGCCCAGTCGGTCACCTCGGGCAGTTCGGCACTGAGGCACTCGAGGATGGCCTCGGCTTCGTGCGCATAGTGGTCGGTGATGTAGAGCAGACCGAGCGAGGGTTGGGCCGCGTGGTCGGGCAGGGCCATCTGGGCGCGCAGCTGCGCCACCACCATGGCAGCGGCCATGCGCCACTGCGGGTGGGTGGCGTGGGCGTGGGGAAAGCGTTTCATGGCCTCAGCGCGCGGCCTTGCGACGGGGCGCGGTTTTCCGGGCTGCCGGTGCGGGCCTGGCCGCGGGCGCCGGCGCCAGTGCGCGCGCGGCTGCACGCCCTGCGCCGGCCGCCGCCCCCACCCCGCGGCCCACGGTACCGGCCGCCTTGCGCGCGGCCTGGCCGGCCAGGCCGGTGGCGGTCTTTACCGCGGCGCCGCTCAGGCCGCTGGCGACCTGGCGTGTGGTGTCCAGGGCGGTCTGTTTCGCAGCGTCCTTCATCGCGTTGGCGGCGATCTGCTGGAACTGCTGCGACAGCGCGCCCCACCACTGCACCGGGTCGACCACGCCGGCCGCGGGCGTCGTTGCCGGCGACGGCGCAGTGGACTTCTTCGCCGCCGTCTTGCGCGCCTTGCGGGCGGGCCGCGGCACCACCTTGGCGGCATCGGGCACCGCGTCGCCGTAAGTGCGCGGCGGGATCTCAAGCCCTGCGAACTTGCCGGCGCGCGCCGGCGCGGCCGCCAGACCGGCCATGGTGTCCGCGGCCTTGATCTTGAGCGCGTTGGCCACGTCGCCCATGCTGAAGTTCATGGTCTTGAGCGTGGACAGCGTCATCTTCTGCACTTCCAGTGCCTGGATGGTGGCGCCCAGCGCCTTCGCGTTCTGGTCGAGCCAGAAGTGCACGGTCTTGAGCTCCTCGATGCGCTTTTCGAGTTCTTCGACGTTGAAGGTCGGCGCGACCCAGTTGCTGAGGTTGGGCAATTGGGGAATGTTCTGGCCGATGCCCTGCGCGATACCGCCGGCGGCCTGTGAGGCCAGGCCCTGCAGGAAATCGAAACCCGGCACGAACTTGCCGAATCCGCTGGCCGACGCATCGCTCATCGCGTTCTCCTCAAGGGCTTCGATATCAGCCGTCGACGCCATATCGCGGCGCGCGGCGCTCACGCAAGGATGCCACACCTTCGCGCACGTCGGGGCCGGCAAAACCCATGAACTCGAGCGCCAGCGAGGTGTCGAAAGCCGGACCGGCCTGACGCAGCCAGTTGTTGAGGGAGTACTTGGTCCAACGGATGGCGCTGGCACTGCCGCTGGCCAACCGGTCGGCCACCTCGTAGGCCTTGGTGAGCAGCTGGTCGTCGTCCACCACGAGCGAGACCAGGCCGATGCGCTCGGCCTCCTCGCCGCTGATGGCGTCGCACAGCATGAGGTAGTACTTGGCCTTGGCCATGCCGCACAGCAGCGGCCACACGATGGCCGCGTGATCGCCCGCGGCCACGCCCAGGCGCGTGTGCCCATCCACAATCTTCGCGCTGCGTGCGGCGATCGAGATGTCGGCCAGCAACCCGGCCACCAGGCCCGCGCCCACCGCGGGCCCGTGCATGGCGCTCACGATCGGCTTGTCGCAGTTGACGACGTTGTAGACCAGGTCGCGCGCTTCCTTCCACACGCGGCTGCGCACCTCGAAATCGGTCGCCATGTCCTGCACCAGTGCCAGATCGCCACCGCCCGAGAAGCCCATGCCGCTGCCGCGCAGCACGGCCGCACGCACGCTGTCGTCGCGCCCCACGTCGCGCCAGATCTCGCTGAGCTCCCAGTGCCCTTCGTGGCCCGCCGTGGGCAGCTTGCCATTGCCGCCCGGGCCATCGGCGCGCATGCGGATGTCCAGCACGCAGGGCGTGCCGTTCACCAGCGGTCCGCGGCGCGTGATCTCCAGGGTCTGGTAGCGGGTGTAGTCGACGGCGGGTGTGCTCATGGCTTGTCTCCTTCGGATACGGTCGTGTCGGGTATGCGGACGATTGTGCTTGACCTGCATCAAGGCGGTCCGCAGCGGGCCGAACCATCATGGAGTCATGGAGCGACCCATGAACAAGACCGTTTCCGACACCTTCGAAACCCAGCTGCGAGCACGGCGCGACGAACTCACGGAGCGGCTGCACCGCCACCGCGGTGGTGCCCGCGGACGTGCAGAAGCGGCGGCGGACAAGCGCGAACAGGCCGGCGAAGCGGGCCTGACGCCCGATGACGCCTTTGACCTCGGTGGCGCACTGGGTGAGCGCGAGGCCGCAGAGTTGCAGGCCATCGAGCGTGCGTTGCAGCGGGTGGCTGACGGCAGCTACGGCTTGTGCCTGCAATGCGGCGCGGCCATACCCGCCGCGCGACTGCATGCCCAGCCCACGGCCGAACGCTGCGTGAGCTGCCAGGCCGCGGCGGAGTGACCGGCTTCAGACTGTCTGAAGCGGTGCGATCTTCTGGTCGATCGCGCCGAAGACGGACTGGCCGTCCTTGCCCTTCATCTCGATGCGGATGGTATCGCCGAACTTCATGAAGGCGGTCGAAGGCTTGCCGTCGAGGATGGTCTCGATCGCGCGCTTCTCGGCGATGCAGCTGTAGCCCTTGGGCCACTCCTTGCGGCCATCGACCTCCACGGCCTTGTTGCTCACCGTGCCGCTGCCCACGATGGAGCCGGCGCGCACGTTGCGCGTCTTGCAGATGTGGGCGATGAGCTGGCCGAAATGGAAGGTCATTTCCGGCCCGGCTTCGCACATGCCCACCTTGCGGCCGTTCCAGGTGCTCTGCAGCGTGAGGTGCACGCGCCCACCCTGCCAGGCATCGCCCAGTTCGTCGGGCGTCACCGCCACCGGGCTGAACGCGGTGGCCGGCTTGCTCTGGAAGAAGCCGAAACCCTTGCCGAGCTCGGCCGGAATCAGGTTGCGCAGCGACACATCGTTGGCGAGCATGATCAGGCGCACACCGTCCAGTGCCTGTTCGGGCGTGGCGGTCATGGGCACATCGCCCGTCACCACCGCGATCTCGGCCTCGAAGTCGATGCCGTAGTCCTCGCTCGGGCACACCACGTCGTCCATCGGGCCGATGAAGTCGTCGCTGCCGCCCTGGTACATCAGCGGGTCTTCATAGAAGCTGTGCGGCACCTCGGAATTGCGCGCCGCGCGCACCAGCTCCACGTGGTTGATGTAGGCCGACCCGTCGGCCCACTGGTAGGCGCGCGGCAGCGGGGCCATGCACATCGCCGGGTCGAACGGGAAGGCGTGGCGCGCCTTGCCCTGGTTCAGCGTCACGTACAGGTCCTGCAGCTGCGGCGCGATGAAATTCCAGTCGTCCAGCGCGCGCTGCAGGGTGTTCGCGATGCCGGTCGCATAATGGGCCATGCTCAGGTCGCGCGAGACCACCACCAGTTGTCCGTCGCGCGAGCCGTCTTTGTAGGTGGCGAGTTTCATGCCGTTCTCCTGCTGCCGATCCAGTGATCGTTCGGGTGAATTGGTGCCCCGCCTGCTTCGGGGTGATAATTACGAATAGTGAAATTCATTCACCTATGCGTAAGCGCGAGATTCTAGACCAAACCCCGGCCGACGACGCGACGGACGACAACGAACCCCAGCGCGCGGGCATCCAGTCCGTCGAGGTCGGCTTCGAGTTGCTGCAGGCCATGTCCGAGGCCGACGGCCCGCTGATGCTGCGCGACCTGGCCGCAGCGGCCGGCATGAGCGCGGCCAAGGCGCACCGCTATCTGGTGAGCTTCCAGCGCCTGGGCCTGGTGATGCAGGACCCGGTGAGCACCCGATACGACCTCGGCCCGGCCGCACTGCGCCTGGGCCTGGCGAGCCTGGCGCGCATCGACGCCGTGAAGCTCGCGCGCGAGCGCGTGGCCGATCTGCTGCAGGAAACCGGCCACACGGTGGCGATTGCCGTCTGGGGCAACCAGGGGCCGACCATGGTGCACTGGGCCGAAGCGCCCCAGGTGATGCCGGTGACGCTGCGCCTGGGCGACGTGATGCCCTTGCTGAGTTCGGCCACCGGCCGCTGCTTCGCTGCCTTCATGGGCCGCGAGGGCCGCGACGCGCAACGCCTGGATGCCATGGTGCGCGAAGAACTGGCGCGCCTGAAGAAGTTGCCGCGCAACGGCGCCTTGCCGCAAGACCTGCCGCAAAGCCAGACCGAGGTGCAAGCCATGCTGGACGAGGTGCGCCAGCGTGGCCTAGCGCGCGTGGTGCACAGCCTGCTGCCCGGCGTGGGTGGCTTCTGCGCTCCGGTGTTCGACGCCCAGGGCCACCTCGCGCTCGGGTTGGTGGTGCTGGGCTGGGTGGCCACGCTGGACACCGACTGGCACGGCACGCCCGCCGCCGCCGTGCTGCGCACCGCACGTCGGTTGAGCGCCGACCTCGGGCACCCGCAGGCGCCTCTGCGGTCGCAGAAAGCGTGACCCTGCGCACCGGCCCCTCCCTTGCCACGCTGGCCCTGCTGGGCGGCGCCGTGCTGGCGTTGCACCTGGGCTTGCTGACCCAACCGACCTTGCTGTCCCGCGAGACGACGCCTTCGACGCACGCCCCCTCGCTGGCGGGCGCGCCAGCCACGCCCACCGTGCAGGTCACGCAAGTGCGCACGGTGTCCCTCGCGCTGCCGGCCGCAACAGCACCGCTCCAACCCACTGTGGCGCCGGGCCGCTTGCAGAGGCCCGTTGCACCGCCGGCAGCAACCCGCGCAGAGGTTGCCACCGAGACCACGCAGCACGCGGCGCCCAGCCCAACAGCCCCGAGCGAGGTGCAAACCCTGCCGCCAGCGGTTGAGCCCGCGGCTGCCGATGACGCGCCGACGCAGCAAGTCCTGGCACAGGCCGCGTCGCCGGCCCCGTCCACGGCGAACGCAGCGCCGGCATCTCCGCCCGTATCCCCGCCCGCTGCCGGGCCGGGCCGCCCACCCGGCGACCTGCCGCCCAGCGATCTTCCTCCCAGCATCACGCTGCCCTACGACGTCGTGGGCGAGGCCGGTGGCCTGAGCTACCGCGCGAGCGGGCAACTCGACTGGCGCCTGGATGCTCAGGGTTACGAAGCACGCATGGAACTGTCGATGCTCTTCCTGGGCAGCCGGGTGCAGACCAGCCGCGGCAGCGTCGGCCCCGAAGGCTTGCGCCCGGAACGCTTCGCCGATCGGCGCCGCAGCGAGCGCGCTGCGCATTTCGACCGCGAGAGCGGACGCATCCGTTTCAGCAACAACGCCGCGCCCGCCGAGTTGATGCCCGGCGCCCAGGACCGGCTGAGCCTGTTCATGCAGCTTGCCGGCCTGCTGCGCGCGCGAACGCACCGCGAGGGAGAGGTCATCACGTTCCAGGTCGCCGGCATCGGCGACGCCGAGCCCTGGCACTTTGAAGTGGGGCCGGTGGAGACGCTGGACCTGCCCTCGGGCCCGCTGCAGGCCCGGCGTCTGGCGCGCACCCCGCGCAAGCCGCACGACAGCACGGTCGAGGTCTGGCTGGCACCCTCGCTGGGCCACCTGCCCGTGCGTCTGCGTGTGGCGCAAGCCAACGGCGACGTCGCCGATCAGCGGCTCGCGCGCCTGCCATGAACAGCCGCCCGGGGGGAACCGCCTGGGGTGCAAATGCCACAACCCTTGAAAAATATCCCTTGGGGCCCAACTGCTTCGTCATCGGCCTGCAGTCGCGGCCGGTTTTGCCGATATAACGGAAACAGGCCCAAACCCCTGCGGAAAGGAACAGCCCTCCATGCACATGCTCTACGACTCGGATGCTTTTGCGGTGGTTCACATCCAGGCCAACGCGCCCGCCGAGGGCGAGGTGGCCGTGGCTGACGGGCCGCAGATCCCGCGCCACGGCTTCGAAATCGTGGACAAGCGCTCGGGCAAGGAGGTCTACCTCGACGGCTCGTGGGCGGAGCTGTTCCAGCAGCAGATCACCGAATGGCAGCGCAACAGCCCTTCGCAAGAAGAGGTGGAAACCACGCTTGAGGGCTACGCCACCCTGGCGCAGAACCCGGTGGTGATGCACTGACGCTTCCCCCTCTGCCCACACCACACAAGCCCGGCCCGCCCGGGCTTTGTTGTTGCGGGGGTCGGTTTTTCCGCCGGCGCCAGCGGGCATGCGGCGGCGCGCCTACCATCATGCGATGCGCTCGCGAACCCTGGTGACCCTCGCCGCCACGCTGGCCCTGGTGGCTGGGTGTGCCACCCGTGCCGACACGCCCTCCCCCGACGCGCTGCTGTCGCGCGTGATGCCCACCCCTTTGCTGCTGGTGGGCGAGCAGCACGACGCGAGCGAGCACCAGCGGCTGCAGCGCGACCTCGTGCAGGCCCTGGCCACGCGCGGCCAACTCGCTGCGGTGGTGATGGAAATGGCCGAAGCGGGCCACGACACACGCGGTCTTGCGCGCAATGCCGACGAAGCCGCTGTGCGCGCCGCGCTCGGCTGGAACGAGCAACACAACTGGCCTTGGCCGACCTACCGGCCGGTGGTGATGGCCGCGGTGCGCGCGGGCGTGCCGGTGGTCGGCGGCAACCTGCCGCGCAACCGCATGCGCGAGGCCATGGGCGATGCGGCGCTCGATGCGAGCGTGACGCCCCCGGTGCTGCTGCAGCAGCGCGAGGCCATCCGCACCGGGCACTGCGACCTGCTGCCCGAGACGCAGCTGGGGCCGATGACGCGCATCCAGCTGGCGCGCGATCGGACGTTGGCACAGGTGGCGACAGCGCAGCTCGCCGCCGGCCGCACGGTGCTGCTGATCGCCGGCAACGGCCACGTACGTGGCGACCTTGGTGTGCCGCGGCACCTTAGCCCCGGCCAGGCGCACCGCGTGATCGTGGCGCGCGCCGGCAAAGCCGGCACCGATGTGCCCGCCGACGCCCACTGGGACACACCCGCCCTGCCCGAGACCGACCACTGCGCCGGGCTGCGCGCGCGCTTCAAGCGCTGAGCGCGTTCGTGTTCAGGCCGGCAGGCGCTTGATGGCGTCGGCCAGCACCGAGACCATGGTCTCGATGTGCTCGCGCTCGACGATGTAGGGCGGTGCGAACACCAGGTTGTCGCCCGCGTTGCGCACCAGAACGCCGCGGTGAAAGCAATCGAGGAACACATCGAACGCGCGTTTGCCGGGCATGCCGGGCTGCGGCGCAAGCTCCACCGCGCAGGCCAGGCCCAGACTGCGGATGCCGATGACGTGCGGCAGGCCCTTGATGGCCGAGAACATCGCATCGCTGAGCACCTGGCCCATCTCGCCGGCACGCGCGAACAGGTTTTCCTGCTGGAACAGCTCCAGCGTGGCGATCGCCGCGGCGCACGCCACCGGATGACCCGAGTAGGTGTAGCCGTGGAAGAACTCGATGGCGTGATCGGGTGCACTGCCGTGTGCGCCCATCATGGCGTCGTAGATGCGCTGGCTGCAGACCACGCCGCCCAGGGGAATGACGCCGTTGGTGACGCACTTGGCGAAGTTGAGCATGTCGGGCTGCACGCCGTACCAGTCGGCGCCGAAGGCCGTGCCCAGGCGGCCGAAGCCGGTGATGACCTCGTCGAAGATCAGCAGGATGCCGTGCTTGTCGCAAATCTCGCGCAACCGCTTGAGGTAGCCCTTGGGCGGCACATACCAGCCCGCGCTGCCGGCCACCGGCTCCACGATCACCGCGGCCACGTTGCTCGGGTCGTGCAGCGGCAGGATGCGGTTCTCCAGCTCGAGCAGGATGTCCTCCTCCCACACCGGTTCCTGGTGCTGCACGAAGGCGTGCTTGACCGGGTCGTGGATGAAGCGCAGGTGATCGACACGCGGCAGCAGGCTGGTGCCGTAGACCTTGCGGTTGGCCGGAATGCCGCCGACCGACATGCCGCCGAAGCCCACACCGTGGTAGCCGCGCTCGCGGCCGATGAACAGGTTGCGCTGGCCTTCACCGCGCGCGCGGTGGTAGGCCAGGGCCACCTTCATCGAGGTGTCGGCCGCCTCGGAGCCCGAATTGCAGAACAGCACCTTGTTCAGGTCGCCCGGCGCCATGGCGGCGATCATTTCGGCCGCGCGAAAGGCCTTGTCGTTGCTCACGCTGAACGCGGTGGCGTAGTCCAGCGTGTCGAGCTGCTTCTTGATGGCCTCGTTGATCGGTTTGCGGTTGTGCCCCGCGCCCACGCACCACAGGCTGGAGATGCCATCGATGACCTGACGGCCGTCGTGCGTGGTGAAGTGCATGCCGTCGGAGGCGACGAAAATGCGCGGGTCCTTGGCGAAGCTGCGGTTGGGGGTGAAGGGCAACCACTGGTTGTCCATCTTGAAATCGTTGTAGGCCATGGCGGCGTCTCCTGCACGTTGATCGTGCCATTCTGGCACCGTGCGAGGCCGCCCGGAGGCACCACTGCGACGCGCCCGCCAGGGCCCACCGCCGCGCGCCTGCGACAATCTCGCCGCCATGGAAAACACCTACGTCCTCACCCTCTCTTGCCCCGACAAGCCCGGCATCGTGCACGCCGTCTCCGGCTTCCTGTTCGAGCGCGGCGGCAACATCGAAGAGGCGGCCCAGTACAACGACCACGACACCGGCCTGTTCTTCATGCGCGTGCAATTTGCCTGCGCCCAACTGAGCCGCGAGCAATTGGGCGAGCAACTGGCGGCCTTCGCCGCGCCGTTCGGCATGCGCTGGGGCCTGCACCCGCTGGCACAACCCATGCGCACCGTGATCTTCGTGAGCAAGGAAGGCCACTGCCTCAACGACTTGCTGTTCCGCTGGAAGAGCGGTCTGCTGCCGCTGGATATCCGCGCCATCGTGAGCAACCACCGCGACTTCTACCAGCTCGCGGCCAGCTACAACGTGCCCTTCCACCACATCCCGCTGACGGCCGCCACCAAGGCGCAGGCCGAAGCAAAGCAGCTGGACATCATCCGCGCCGAGGACGCCGAACTGGTGGTGCTGGCGCGCTACATGCAGATCCTCTCGAACGAGCTGTGCCGTGAACTGGCCGGGCGCGCGATCAACATCCACCACAGCTTCCTGCCCAGCTTCAAGGGCGCCAAGCCCTACTACCAGGCGCACGACCGTGGCGTGAAGCTCATCGGCGCGACCGCCCACTACGTGACGGCCGATCTCGACGAAGGCCCCATCATCGAGCAGGACGTGGCGCGCGTGGACCACACGGACACGGTGGAAGACCTCACCGCACTGGGCCGCGACACCGAGAGCCAGGTGCTGGCGCGTGCCGTCAAGTGGCATGGCGAGCACCGCGTGCTGCTCAATGGCCACAAGACCGTGGTCTTCAAATGACGCAGGAGCAGGCGCGGTGATCCGTATTCCCCCGATCCAGTGCCTGCTCACCTTCGAGGCGCTGGCGCGCCTGCGCAGCGTCACGCAGACCGCCGACGAGCTCAACGTCACACCCAGCGCGGTGAGCCACCGCATCCGCCAGCTCGAGGAAGCACTGGGCACCAAGCTGTTCGGACGCGCCGACTTCTCGCTCACCACGGAAGGCATCGAGTACCTGGCGCATGTGCGCGAGGGCCTGGTCTCGCTGCAGAAGTTCCCGAGCCAGCAGGCCGCGCCCGGGCGGCGCAAGCTGCGCCTGGCGGTCACACCCACCTTTGCGCGTTCGATCCTGCTGCCGCGCCTGAAGCAGTTCAGCGACACCTACCCCGAGATCGACCTCACATTGCAGGTAAGCATCCCGCTGCTGGACGTGGTGGCCGAGGATGCCGACCTGATGGTGCGCTTCGGCACCGGTCGCTACGCCGACGTGGAGCACCTGCTGCTGGCCAAGGATGAGGTTTCGCCCATGGCCTCGCCCACCTTCGTGCGCGAGCATGGGCCGTTCGATGCGCCCGAGGATCTGGAGGGCCTGCCGTTGCTGCGCAGCCCGCTGGAGCCCTGGCGCACCTGGTTCGCCGCGCACGACCTCGATTGGCCCGAACCCACCGAAGGCTCGCAGTTCAACGACATCGGCCTGATGTGCGACGCCGCCGCCGCCGGCATGGGTGTGGGCCTGCTGCGCTACAAGCTGGCCGCACCCTGGCTCGACAGCGGCGCGCTGGTACCGCTCTACCCACGCCGCGTGCCCAGCCCGCACGCGCACTACCTGTGCTGGCGCAGCGGCACCATGGAGCGCTGGGAGTGCGCGGCGTTCGCGCGCTGGCTGCAGCAGGCGATGGGTTGAGACCGACCGCTGCCGGCCCCGACCGCGATCGGTCTTATTCGATCGTCAACCGCTGCCCCGCGATCGCGGCCTTCTTGGGCAGCGTCAGGTGCAGCACGCCGTTGTCGTAGCGGGCCTTCGAGGCGTCCTTGTCCACGCGCTGGGGCAACTGGAATGCGCGCGAAACTGCGCCGTAGAAACGCTCGCTGCGCAGCACGCGCTGACCGTCGCGCTGCTCGTCGAGCTGCTTGACCTCGGCGCGCAACGTCACCACGTCGTCCTCGATCGTGACCTGGATGTCTTCCTTGGCGACACCGGGCAACTCGGCGTCCACGGTGTAGGCGGTGGGGGTTTCCTTCACGTCGACACGGATCTGCGCGGGCAGCGGGTCGCCATGCAGGGGCTTGACGTAGAAGCCGGGCGCCACGTCCTTGAAGAAGTCGTCGAACAGGCTGCCGCGGGTGATGAGACCGTTCATGGGATGCGTCCTCCATTGAAGCGGGGCGCGCGACCATCGCAGCGCCCGGTGCCGCTCAACTGGCGCCGGGCCGCAAGATTTTCAAGGGCTGCCCGACGACCGTGCAGCGCCCGGGGGCCCCGCGGCTCAAGCCCTGCTGCAGGAATTTTCAACACACCTCCCCGCAGGCGCGGCCTACACTGGCTGCCTCCTGGAGACACCCGATGAACGCCCCCGCCGCCCCCCAGCAGATCGACCGGTTGCAGCGCGCCGAGCGCCAGGCCGAGGTGGTGCGCGCGCTGCAGCCGCTGCTGCCCGCGCACACGTTGCTCTGGCAGAGCGAGGACACCATCCCCTACGAGTGCGACGGGCTCACGGCCTACCGCGAGCGCCCGCTGGTGGTGGCACTGCCGGAGAACGAGGCCCAGGTCGCCGCGGTGCTCAAGGCCTGCCACGCGCTGGGCGTGCCGGTGGTGGCGCGCGGCGCGGGCACCGGTCTGTCCGGCGGGGCCATGCCGCACGCCATGGGGGTCGTGCTCTCGCTGGCCAAGTTCAACCGCATCCAGGCCATCGACCCACGCGCGCGCACCGCCACCGTGCAGGCCGGCGTGCGCAACCTGGCCATCAGCGAGGCGGCGGCGCCGTTCGGCCTGTACTACGCGCCCGACCCGAGCAGCCAGATCGCCTGCACCATCGGCGGCAACGTGGCCGAGAACTCGGGCGGGGTGCACTGCCTGAAGTACGGGCTCACCCTCCACAACGTGCTGCAGGTGAAGGGTTTCACCATCCAGGGCGAGCCGGTGGTGATCGGCAGCGAGGCGCTGGACACCCCGGGCCTGGACCTGCTGCCGTTGGTGGTCGGCAGCGAGGGCATGCTGGCGGTGACGACCGAGGTGGTGGTCAAACTCGTGCCCAAGCCGCTGCTGGCGCGCTGCATCATGGCCAGCTTCGATGACGTGCGCAAAGCCGGCGACGCGGTGGCGGCGGTCATCGCGGCCGGCATCATCCCGGCCGGGCTGGAGATGATGGACAAGCCCATGACGGCCGCCGTGGAGGATTTCGTGCACGCCGGCTATGACCTCACGGCCGAAGCCATCCTGCTGTGCGAAAGCGACGGCACGCCCGAGGAAGTGGCCGAGGAGATCGAGCGCATGAGCACGGTGCTGCGCCAGCATGGGGCGACGGCCATTGCCGTGAGTCGCGACGAGGCCGAGCGGCTGCGCTTCTGGAGCGGACGCAAGAACGCGTTTCCGGCCAGCGGACGCATCAGCCCCGACTACATGTGCATGGACTCGACCATCCCGCGCAAGCGCCTGGCCGACATCCTGCTCGCCATCCAGGCCATGGAGAAGACCTACGGCCTGCGTTGCGCCAACGTGTTCCACGCCGGCGACGGCAACCTGCACCCGCTGATCCTGTTCGACGCCAACGACCCGGACCAGCTGAGCCGCTGCGAGCGCTTCGGCGCCGACATCCTGGAGACCAGCGTGGCCATGGGCGGCACCGTCACCGGCGAGCACGGCGTGGGCGTGGAAAAGCTCAACAGCATGTGCGTGCAGTTCAGCGCCGAAGAGAACGCGCAGATGTTTGCCATCAAGCACGCTTTTGACACCAAAGGATTACTCAACCCGGGGAAGGTGATCCCCACCTTGCAGCGCTGCGCCGAATACGGGCGCATGCTGGTGCGCGGCGGGCAGTTGCGCCACCCGGAACTCCCCCGCTTCTGAGGGGCATTGCACACGCCGTGTGGCGCGACCTGTCGGGTACATTGCGGCAATGAGCGCCTTGCTGCCGCCCGGTCACGCGCAGCCGGCCCGCCGCGATGGCGAGGCCGGTGCCACCGAGCGCGAGCGTGCCCTGCTGCTCGAGCTGAACGCCCTGCGGGCCGAGAACGAGCACCTGCGCCAGCGCTACGCGCAGCACATCAACAGGCAGCCGTCGCCCGCCAACGATCCGGGCGGCCGCGCAGGCGAAGCCATCGCACCGCATGCCGAGCTGCCCCTGCCGCTGGAAGCCACGCTGGAGCCCACCGAGGGCAACGCGCAGCCGGCGCTGGTGCAATACGAGGCACTGTTTGCCACGCTCGGCAGCGTCTTCCCCATCGGCATCTTCCGCACCGATGAAGCCGGCGTGCTCACCCACGTCGACACGCAGTTGCAGCAGATCTTCGGGCTGCCGCGCGAGGGGTTCCCCAATTTCGGCTGGCTCGAGCGCGTGCACCCGGATGACCTGGAGCGCGTGAAGTCCAGCTGGGCGCAGGCCATTTCCCGCGCGCAGAGCCTGAGCCTGGAGTTCCGCCTGATGCGCCCCGGCGAGCCGGTCCGGCACCTGCTGGCGCGCAATGCCCCCGTGCGCGACGCCAACGGCAAGCTCACCGGCCAACTCGGCTTCGTGCAGGACGTGACCGCGCTGCGGGTACTGGAAGCCGAGGCGCGGATCAAGGAAGAGCTCAACCGGCAGATCATCGCCAGCAGCCCGGACTGCACCAAGGTGCTCGACCTCGATGGCCGCGTGGTGCAGATCACCGAGCAAGGCCGCCGCCTGGTCGAGGCCGACGACCTCGAACAGGTGCAACACAGCGACTGGACCACCTGGTGGCCCGAGGAAGGCGCCCTGCTGGCGCGCGAGGCCATTGCCACGGGCTGCCAGGGCAGAAGCTCGCGCTTCGTGGCCTACGGCACCACCTTCAAGGGGACGCCCAAGTGGTGGGACACGGCCGTCACACCCATTTGCGACACACAGGGCAAGCCTGCGATGCTGCTGGTGGTCTCGCGGGACATCACGGAGCAGCACCGGCAGCAGGAAGAGATCCGCCGTTTCAATGTGGAGCTCGAACGCCGCGTGAAGGAACGCACCGACGAGCTGGCCGATGCCAAGGAGCGGGTGAGCATGGCGCTGGCCGAAGCGCAATCGCTCTACAACCAGGCACCATGCGGTTACCACTCGCTCGACGAGAACGGCACCTTCGTGCTGATGAACCGCACCGAGCTGGAATGGCTGGGCTACGAGCGGCACGAGGTGATCGGGCAATTGCATCTGCGCGACGTGCTGCTGCCCGAACAGCTGGACTTTGCACTCAAGCGCCTGCGCGAGCTGGTGGCCGGCGTGCGCATCGATCCGGCAGAAATCACGTTGCGACGCCGCGATGGAAGCACCTTCGTCGCCCTGGTCAGCAGCACCGCAGTGCGCGACCACAAAGGTCGGTTCTTGCGCACCAACAACACCCTGATCGACATCACGGCGCGCAAGGCGGCCGAAAACGCACTGGCTGCGCAGAGCCGTTTCCTGCAGGCCCTGACGGACTCCGTGCCGGTGCAGCTGGCGTATTTCGACCACGACATGATCTGCCGCTTTGCCAACGCCAGCTACGCGCGCTGGCGCGGCGGCGTGCCGTCCGATGTCGTGGGCCTGCACCTGCGCGACATCGCACAGCCACGCTACTACGAGGCGGCCCGCGAGCGCCTGGCCGCTGCACTGGCGGGCATGCCGCAGCGTTTCGAGGGCGAGCGCGCCTTCCCCGACGGCCACACCTTCTACGCCAGCATCGAATACACCCCGTTCACGATCGAGGGCCACGTGCAGGGCCTGATCATCCAGATGCTCGACATCACCGAGCGCAAGGCTGCCGAGGACCGCGTCGCACAGGCCAACCTGCAGCTGGGCGACGCGCTGGAGCAGGCCCGCACGCTCTACAACGGCGCGCCCTGTGGCTACCACTCACTCAACCTGCAAGGCACCTTCGTTTCGATCAACGACACCGAACTCGGCTGGCTGGGCTACCGGCGCGAGGAAGTGATCGGCAAGCTCAACTTTCGCGATGTCATTCCCCCGCGGCAGGTGGCGCTGCTGGAAGCACGCATGGGCCGCATGCTCGATGACGACGCCCTGGAGGCGGTGGAGTACGAGATGCAGCGCCGCGACGGCAGCCGCTTCTTCGCGCTGCTGTCGTCTTCGGCGGTGCGTGACGCGCAGGGCAATTTCCTGCGCAGCAACACCACGGTGGTGGACATCACGCGACGCAAGGCCGCCGAAGACGCCCTGCGCGAGCAGCAGCATTTCCTGCGCACCATCACCGACCACGTGCCAGGACTCATCGCCTACCTCGACGCCGGCCTGCGCTTCCGTTTCGCGAATGCCGAACACCTGCGGGTCTACGGCATGGACCCCCAGCGCATTCTGGGCGAGCACATCAGCCAGTGTGTACCGCCCGATGTCTGGGCCGACATCGCACCGCGCATGGCGGCCGCCCTCGACGGCACGCCGCAGCACTTCGAGACCTGGCGCCGCACCGTCGACGGCAGCCCGATCTTCGTCAGTGCGAACTACCTGCCCGATCTCGATGCCGAAGGCCGTGCGCGCGGGCTTTTCGTGCAGATCATCGACATCACCGAGCGCAAGCGCATCGAGGAGCGCGTGAGCCACCTCAACGAGGAACTCGAACTGCGCATCCAGGAGCGTTCATCCGAGCTGCTCGACAGCGAGCAGCGCTTCCGCCTGATGGTGGACAACCTGCGCGACTACTGCATCTTCTTCATGGATGCGAACGGCTTCATCACCGACTGGACCGACAGCGCCCAGCGCATGGATGGCTATTCGCCGGTGCAGATGATCGGCCGCCACTACGGGGTGCTGTTCGACCCGAACGACCCCGAGGCCGGCAAGGCCGATGCCGAGCGCATGCTGCGTCTGGCCGCCTCGCGCGGTCAGCACGACGTGCAGAGCTGGCTCACGCGCAAGGATGGCACGCGCTACTGGTCGCACTCGGTGCTGATCGCCTTGCGCGATCAGCGCGGCGAACTGATCGGCTTTGCGAAGATCAACCGGGACATGACCGACGCCAAGCAGCTCGACGATCTGATGCACAACATCAACGACGAGCTGGAGAAGCGTGTGGTCGAGCGCACGGAGCAGCTGCTCGCCGCCAACCGCGATCTCGAATCGTTCTCCTACTCGGTCTCCCACGACCTGCGCTCACCGCTGCGCCACATCTCCAGCTTCGTGAGCCTGCTCGAAGAACACCTGGGCGCCACACGCGACGAGACCACTTCGCGTTATCTCTCCACCATCGGCAACTCCGCGCGGCACATGAGCCAGCTCATCGACGGCCTGCTCGCGTTCTCGCGGCTGGGCCGCGCGGCGGTCAACATTGCCCCGGTGGACTTCAATCACCTGGTGAGCGCGGTCGTTTCCCAGATCGCACACGACACCGATGGGCGGGTGGTGGACTGGCACATCGACCACGACCTGCCCGTGGTCCACGGCGACGCACTGCTGCTGCGCGAGGTCTGGGCCAACCTGCTGGGCAACGCCTTCAAGTACACGCGCCCGCGCGAGCGGGCTGTCATCGCCGTGAGCTGGCACCTGGAGCCGGTGCGCGGCTACGTGTTCTCCGTCCGTGACAACGGCGTGGGTTTCGATACAAAATATTCCCAAAAGCTCTTCGGCGTGTTCCAGCGGCTGCACCGGGCGTCCGAATTCGAGGGGACGGGCATCGGTCTGGCACTGACAAGGCGTATCGTCGAGCGGCACGGTGGCAGCGTCTGGGCAGAAAGCCGCCTGGGCGAGGGCAGCGTGTTCCACTTCTCGATACCGATCGAAGGCCCACGCCAGATCGAGCCCACCGATTCGATGCCGGCCCCGCTAGAACCATGAACAAGAACGCCGATGCCATCCTGCTGGTCGAGGACAACCCCGACGACGCCGAGCTGACCAAGCTCGCCCTCTCACGCCACGGCCTGGAGGGCCGTGTCACACACGTCTCTGACGGCATGCAGGCGCTGGACTACCTCTTCCGCCGCAACCAGTTTGCAAACCGGCCGGGAAGCCACCCGGTGCTGGTTCTGCTGGACCTGAAGATGCCGTTGCTCGACGGCATCGGCGCGCTCAAGGAGATCAAGAGCTCCGAGTTGCTGCACAACATCCCGGTGGTGGTGCTCACATCGTCCACCGAACCCAGCGACCTGCTGCGCGCTTACGACGCCGGCACCAACGCCTACATCGCCAAGCCGACCGAGTTCTCGCAGTTCCTCGGCGCCATGAAGCACGTGTGCGAGTTCTGGGTGAACATCAACCAGACCGCGCCGCCGCTGGCCTCAAGCGGCGTGCGCAGCACCGGTTTCGGCGACCTGCTCTGAGGACCCTCGGACGATCCCGATTCACCAGGGATCGACGTAGCGCGCCGGCCGGTCCTCGCGCACGCGTGCGCCGGCCAAGCCACGAAGCAGCCAGTCGCGCGTCTCGGCCGGGTCGATGACGGCGTCGATCTCCAGCGTGGTCGCCATCGGGATCGCTGCGCCCTGTGCCACCTGCCGGGCCAGCAGTTCGTCGAACAGGGCCTGGCGCTGCGGCCCCTCGGGCAAGGCCTCCAGCTCCTTGCGGTAGCCCAGGCGCACCGCGCCTTCCAGCCCCATGGCGCCAAACTCCGCGCTGGGCCAGGCCACGGTGAAACCCGGGGCATGCAAGCCGCCGCCGCTCAAGCCCATGGCTCCCAGGCCGAAGGCTTTTCGCAAGACGACGCTGAAGAACGGCACGCGCAGCGCTGCTGCGATGACGAACAGGCGGCTCACGTGGCGCACCTGCGCTCGGGCTTCCACGTCGGGCCCCACCATGAAACCGGGTGTGTCGATCAGGCTGACCAGGGGCAGGCCGCGCGCATCGCACAACTGCATGAAGCGCGCGAGTTTGTCCGCTGCATCGGCATCCACGGCGCCGCCCAGGTGCTGCGGATTGCTGGCCACGAAGCCGACCGCGCGGCCGCCCAGGCGGCCCAGGGCCGTGTGCACCGCCTGGCCGAAGCCCTCGCGCAGCCAGACCACACTGCCCCCGTCGGCCAGCCCCAGCACCACCGGGCGGCTGTCGTAGCTGCGCACGCGGCTGTCGGGCAGCACCTCGCGCAACAAGGCACCCTCAGGCGGGTCGCCCGCTTGGGTGACGCCCTGGAACATCGCCAGGCACTGACGCGCCGCGGCCACGGCCTGCGCCTCGTTCTCCACCAGGATGTCGATGACACCGTTGGCGTGTTGCAAGGAAGCGGGCCCGATGTCCTCGGGCGCATACCGGCCCAGGCCGGCTCCTTCGACCATGGCGGGCCCACCCATGCCGATGTTGCTGCCGCGCGTGGCGATGATCAAATCACAACACCCCAGCAGTGCCGCGTTGCCGGCAAAGCATCGCCCTGCGGCGATGCCGATGGTCGGCACCCGCCCCGACAGGCGCGCCATCGCGGCAAACGTGCCCACGTGCAAACCGGCCACGATGGGCATGTCGGTGTCGCCAGGGCGCCCGCCACCGCCCTCGGCAAACAGAACCACCGGCAATTGCTGGTCGTGCGCGATCCCGAGCAGGCGGTCGGTCTTCTGGTGGTTGCGCATGCCCTGGGTGCCGGCCAGCACCGTGGCGTCGTAGGCCAGCACGGCGGTGCGCGCGCGCTCGGGGCCGAACAGTGCGCCGTTGACCGCGCCGATGC
This sequence comes from Hydrogenophaga intermedia, assembly GCF_023715105.1. GTDB lineage: Bacteria > Pseudomonadota > Gammaproteobacteria > Burkholderiales > Burkholderiaceae_C > Hydrogenophaga > Hydrogenophaga intermedia_A. The sequence continues at coordinate 108,847 of NZ_JAMBNO010000004.1, forward strand.
CCGTGACCATGCCGTCGCCCGGGGTGTTGGCGATCAGGTCGGCCTCGCTGCGCCGCGTGCGCTGTGCGGCCACCGCCAGCGCCCCGTACTCGATGAAGCTGCCGGGATCGCACAGGTCGGCGACGTTCTCGCGCGCGGTGCGCAGGCCCTGTGCGTGTCGACGCGCCACGGCCTCGGGGCGCGCGGCGTCGGCCACGAAGGCCATGCGCTCGCGCCAGCGGCGCAGGTCCTCGCGTTCGGTGGGTGTCTGTGCGGCGGGCCCGGGGTCGGCGCCCTCGGCGGACTGCGGTGATGCCAGCGGGTCGATGCGCCAGAGCGGGTCACCCGCCTGCACCGCCTCGCCCGGTGCCACGAGGCATTCGGCAAGCCGACCATCGGCATCGGCCCGCAGTTCGTGTTCCATCTTCATGGCCTCGACCAGCAGCAAGGGCTGACCCCGGCGCACGAGGTCGCCTGGCCGCGCAAGCCACTCGACGACCTGGGCCTGCAAAGGCGATTGCAAGGGGGGAGCGTGAGCCGCGCTCAGTAAATGTCGGAGTCGGCCCACTGCGACGAGGGGCCGAATTCCTGCTGCTTGGCGGGCACGTTGAGATTGAGCACGAACACGACTTCGCCGCCGAAGCGGCCCACGCCCAGGCTCTTCATGAGCTGTTGTTCCTGCTCCGGGCGCTCCATGCGCAGGAAGCAGATGGCCTGCTTGGTGCCCTCGTGCATGGCCGTGAGAATGTCCAGACGCGTGATGCGGCCGAACTCGCTGCACAGCTGGTGCAGGGCGGATTTCAGGCTGGTCACGTCGCTGTGCTGCCTGAGTTCTGCGAGTGCGCTCACTTTGTCAACTCCCCCGGTCTTGCCTGGCTGGGCCGATCCCTGCGCTTGGCGCAAGTCTGTGTCATCAGAGACGCCTTTTTCATGACAACCGTCAAGCATCGTAGAACAGCCGCTACAAAAAGTCACAACTATGTTACAAAAATCCGGCGCACCCGCCCGAGGCGTGTCGAAGTTCACGACTCGGGCCCGGCTTGCCCGGTGAAAGACCACAGACCGCTGCCAGAGCGGTCGCTATCCTAGGCCTTCCATGCGACGCCCGACCACCGAAGTCTCCCTGGCCAGCGCGGCCCATCCCCACAACGTCGAGTTTCGTGACGCGTTCGACCGCGTGGCCCACCAGCTGGTGCGCGAGCTCGACATCACCTCGGCCGTGGTGCTGGAACGAGAGGGCCAGGGCTGGCACTTGCTGGGCAGCGCCGGGCTCGATGCCGCCCAGGAGGACGTGGTGCTGGCGCTGTGCGAGCGCCTGGACGCCACCGAGGAGTGGATTGCCGACGCCGGCCGCGAGTCGCGCTGGTCGCACCTGGACCTCGGCCGCGGCAGGCGCGGCCTGCGCCACCTGCACTGGCTGCCCTTCGCGCGCGCCGACGGGGCAGCGCTGCTGCTCATCGATGCACAACCGCGCGAGGAACGGCGCGACGCCCATGGGCTGCGGCCCCTGTGCGAGCTGGCCTGCGACCTGCTGCTCGCCGTGCGCCGTGGCCGCGAGGTGCTGGCCACCAAGACCACGCATCAGCGCAACCACCAGAGCCAGATTGCGCTGATCGAACGCACCGCGGGACTGGGCAGCTGGTCCATCGAAACCAGCGGGCAGCGCCTGGAATGCTCGCCCGGCTTGTTGGCGCTGCTGGCGGTCGAGGGTGACGACGTGCCCGGCACTCTGGAAGCCATGCTGGAGCGGCATGCGCCGGAGTGGCGCCACGGACTCAGGCAGCGCATCGAGCGCTGCGCGCTGCGCGCCGAGCCTTTCGACGAGGAGGTGCAGATCCTGCTGGAGGGCGTGGGCCCGAAGTGGGTGCGCACGGTGGGCGACGCCGTGTGCGACGACGCGGGCGACGTGGTGCGGGTGCAGATCGCGGTGCACGACATCTCGGCCACCAAACAGGCACAGCAGGAAACCTTGCGCCTGGCGATGCGGTTGACCACGACACTGGCGAGCATCACAGAAGCGTTCGTCACGCTGGACCGCCAGTGCTGCTTCACCTACCTCAACCAGGAGAGCGAGCGGCTGCTGCAAAAGAGCACTGCGGATCTTCTGGGTCTGGAGCTCTGGCACGACTTTGCGCCTGCCGTGGCGCAACGCCTGAGAGAACAACTGCTCAACGCGCTGCAGACCAATCGCCGCGTGGAACTGGAAGACTGGTTCCCGTCCCTGGGCAAATGGCTGGAGGTGCGCGCCTACCCGTTCGCCGAAGGGTTGGCGGTCTACTTCCGGGACGTGACAGAACGTCGTCGCTCGCAGGAGCAACTGATGCTGCTGGAGACGAGCGTCGCACGGCTCAACGACATCGTTCTCATCGCCGAAGCCGGCGACCGCGACGTGGAGCCGCGCATCGTGTTCGTCAACGATGCTTTCGAAACCCAGACCGGCTACGCACGCAGCGACATGCTTGGCCAGTCGCCGCGGCTGCTGCTTGAACTGGACCCGACCGTCACCAAGATGCGCGAGCTCACCCAAGGCTTGCGCGACACGCAAAAGGCGCGCACGGAGCTGATGGTGCGACGCAAGAACGGCGCGATGTTCTGGGTCGAGCTCGAGGTGGTGTCGGTGCAGTCCGGCAACGGCGATGCGACGCATTGGGTCGCGGTCGGGCGCGACATCACGCAGCGCAAGACGGCCGAGGACATGATCCGCCACCTGGCGTTCTACGACCCGCTGACCGACCTGCCGAACCGCCAGTTGCTGCAGGACCGCCTGCAGAAGGCGCTGGCCAGCAGCGCGCGCAGCGGGCAACACGGCGCGCTGCTGTTCATTGACCTGGACAACTTCAAGATGCTCAACGACACGCTGGGGCATCAGATGGGCGACCAGTTGCTCAAGAAGGTGGCGCAACGCCTGAGCGCCAGCGTGCGAAAGACCGATCTCGTGGCGCGCCTGGGCGGCGACGAGTTCGTGGTGATGGCCGACGACCTGAGCAACGACCCCACCGCTGCCGCGCACAAGGCGCGCGTGCTGGCCGAAAAGGTGCTCAACACCTTGCGCGAGCCGTTCGCACTCACCGGCCACCACCACTTCGCCACGCCCAGCATCGGCGTCACAATCTTCAGCGGTACGCTGGCCGACGTGGGTGAGTTACTCAAGCAGGCCGACCTGGCCATGTATCAGGCCAAGTCATTGGGCCGCAACACGCTGTGCTTCTTCGACCCGGCGATGCAGTCCGCCATGAGCGCGAATGCGCGCACCGGCTCCGACCTGCGCGACGGCCTGCGCCGTGGCGAGTTCGCCCTGTACTACCAGCCGCAGGTGGACCGTGCGGGCGTGATCACCGGCGTGGAAGCGCTGCTGCGCTGGAACCACCCCGAGCGCGGCCTCACCTTCCCGGCCGACTTCATCCCCGTGGCCGAGGACACCGGCCTGATCCTGCCGCTGGGCCTGTGGGCGCTGGAGACCGCGTGCGCCCAGCTGGCCGCCTGGGCACGGCGCCCCGAGACGGCCAACCTGAGCATCGCCGTCAACGTGAGCGTGCGCCAGTTCCGGCACCCCGATTTCGTCGACTCCGTGGTCGCGTGCATCCGCAACAGCGGCGTGCGCCCGCACCGGCTCAAGCTCGAACTCACCGAGAGCCTGCTGGCCGACCGCATGGAGATCACGATCGAGAAGATGGGCATGCTCAAGGCGCTGGGCGTGACGCTCTCGCTGGACGACTTCGGGGTCGGCTATTCGTCGTTGTCGGTGCTCAAGCGGCTGCCGCTGGACCAGCTCAAGATCGACAAGGCCTTCGTGGCCGACGTACTGACCGACCCGAACGATGCCGCGATCTCGCGCGCCATCATCGCGCTGGCGCAGTCACTGGGCCTGCAGGTCGTGGCAGAAGGTGTGGAGACGGTCGAGCAGCGCGACTTCCTCACCTACCAGGGCTGCGACCAGTTCCAGGGGCACCTGTTCTCCAAGCCGCTGCCGATCGAACAGCTCGACGCCCTGCTCGCCAACCCCTTGGCAGGCATGGTGGTCATGTGACCGCGCCGAGCGCGTTCAGACGTTGAGCAGCAGGAAGCGCCGCTCCCACGGGCTCACCACATCGAAGTACTCGCGGTACTCGGTGTCCTTGATGGCGCCGTAGGTCTGGATGAAGTGCTCGCCGAACAAGTCCACCAGCGGCGCGCACTGCATGAGCCGCTCGACCGCGTCGTCCAGGTGGCGCGGCAGTTGGTGCGGTTGCTCGTAGGCGCTGCCGGTGAGGGGCTCGGTGGGCTTGATGCCCTGCTTCATGCCCAGGTAGCCGCAGGCCAGGCTGGCCGCCAGCGCCAGGTAGGGGTTCACGTCCACCCCCGCCAGTCGGTTTTCCACGCGGCGCGCTTGCGGGCCCGAGTGCGGCACGCGCAGGCCGCAGGTGCGGTTGTCATAGCCCCAGCTCAGGTTGATGGGCGCCGAGGTGTAGCGCGACAGGCGCCGGTACGAGTTCACGTAGGGCGCGAAGAAGGCGGTGGCCGCGGGCAGGTAGGTCTGCAGACCCCCGATGAAGTGGAAGAACAGATCCGACGCCTCGCCATCGGCGCGGCTGAAGATGTTCTGTCCGTTGTCGATGCCCACAACGCTCTGATGGATGTGCATGGCGCTGCCGGGCTGGCCCTGCATGGGCTTGGCCATGAAGGTGGCGTACATCTGGTGGCGGATCGCCACCTCGCGGATGGTTCGCTTGAACAGGAACACCTGATCGGCCAGCGGCAGCGGGTCACCGTGGTCGAGGTTGATCTCCATCTGGGCTGTGCCCATCTCGTGGATCAGCGTGTCGAGCTGGATGCCCTCGGCCTCGCACCAGTCGTACATCACGTCGAAGATGTCGTCGTACTCGTTGATGGCGTCCATCGAGAAGCTCTGCATGCCCGCCTCGGTGCGCTTGGTGCGGCCCACCGGCGCCTTGAGCGGGATGTCCTCATCGGGCTCGACCTGCACCAGGTAGAACTCCATCTCGGGCGCCACGATGGGCTTCCAGCCTTCGTCGGCATAGAGCTTGAGCACGCGGCGCAGCACGTTGCGCGGCGACAGCGCCACGCCCTTGCCGTCGAAGCTGAAGCAGTCGTGGATGATCTGCGCGGTGGGTTCCTTGGCCCAGGGCACGGGGCGCAGGGTGGTGGCGTCCGGACGCAGTTGCATGTCCGGGTCGGCCACCGAGGTGTAGTCCTTCTCGGGGTAGTCGCCGGTCACCGTCATGGTGAGCACAGCCTCGGGCAGGCGCAGGCCCACGGCCGGGTCGTATTTGTGGCGCGGCACGATCTTGCCGCGCGCCTGGCCCGCCATGTCGGGAATCAGGCATTCGATCTCGGTGATGCGGTGTTCGTCCAGCCAGCGCTGGATCTCCGCGGCGTCGTTGCTGGGTTGCTCGGCCATGAAGGGCACTCGGGAGTTCGGGATGCGCGCGACTGTAAGCGCAGCCCGGCCCTGGACACCAGACCGCTTCTCAGTGTGCGAACAGCGCCACGTTGCCGCCAGCGGCGGTGGTGTTGATGGTGAGCGTCTGCTCGGCGCAAAAGCGCACCAGGTAGTTCGGCCCGCCGGCCTTGGGGCCGGTGCCGGACAGACCCTCGCCACCGAAGGGCTGCACGCCCACCACGGCGCCGATCATGTTGCGGTTGACGTAGACGTTGCCGATGCGCGCGCGCGCCGCCAGCGCCAGCGCGCGGCTGTCGATGCGCGTCTGCAAACCCAGCGTGAGGCCATAGCCCAGCGCGTTGATCTGCTCGATGACAACGGCCGGATCGCCCGACCAGCGCACCACCTGCAGCACCGGGCCGAAGATTTCCTGCCGCACATCGGCGATGGATTCCACCTCGAACATCTGCGGCGCCAGCGCCTGTGGCGGAAGGCCGTCACGCTCGGACAGCAGGGCGCGCGCGCGTTCGCGCAAGCCGCGGACCGCCTGCGACACGCCGGCGAAGGCCTCGGCGTCGATCAGCGGGCCGACGTCGGTGGCCATGTCGGCCGGGTCGCCCACCACCATTTCGGCCGCGGCGCCGCGCACCATGGCGATCACCGCGTCGGCCACCGCCTCGTGCACGCACAACAGCCGCAAGGCCGAGCAGCGCTGGCCCGCGCTGCGAAAGGCGCTCTGGACCACGGCGTCGGCCACCTGCTCGGGCAGCGCCGTGCTGTCCACCAGCATGGCGTTGATACCACCGGTCTCGGCGATCAGGGGCACGATCGGCCCGTCCTTGGCGGCCAGCGCGCGCTGGATGGCCTTGGCCACCGGCGTGGAGCCGGTGAACACCACGCCCGCCACGCCCGGCTGAGCCACCAGCGCCGCGCCCACCGTCTCGCCCGGGCCGTGCAGCAGTTGCAGGGCATCGGCGGGCACACCGGCGGCGTGCAGCAGGTCCACCGCCGCCTGGGCGATCGCGGGCGTCTGCTCGGCGGGCTTGGCCAGTACCGTGTTGCCGGTGACCAGCGCCGCGGCCACCTGGCCGGTGAAGATGGCGAGCGGGAAGTTCCAGGGGCTGATGCAGACCCAGGCGCCGCGGCCGATGAGCCGCAGCGTGTTCGACTCGCCGGTGGGGCCGGGCAGTTCGATGGGCGCCTGGATGTGCTCGGCCTCGACGGCGTAGTAGCGCAGGAAGTCCACTGCCTCGCGCACCTCGGCGATCGCATCGCCCCAGGTCTTCTTCGCTTCCTTCACGAGCAGGGCGCACAGGGTGGGCAGGCGTTGCTCCATCGCGTCGGCAGCGCGACGCAGGCAGGCCGCGCGGTCGGCCACGGGCACGGCGTGCCACGCGGCAAAGGCTTGCTGCGCGCGGGGCACCGCGGCGATCGCGTCGCCGGCCTGCGCCTCGGGCACGGTCGGCACCGTGGTGACGCCCCAGGCGGCGTGCAGGCGGGCGCGCTCGGCGGCCACCGCCAGGTCAAGCCCCTGGCTGTTGGGGCGCGCGTCGCCGTAGAGCGCACACGGCAGCACCAGCGCGGGCGCCGGGTCCTCGCCACGGCAGCGCTCGATGGGCGAGGCCAGCAGTTCGTCCAGGCCCACACGCTCATCGGCCAGCTGATGCACGAAAGACGCGTTGGCGCCGTTCTCGAGCAGCCGCCGCACGAGGTAGGCCAGCAGATCGCGGTGTGCCCCCACCGGCGCGTATACGCGGCAGCGCACGGTGGCGTCGCGCAGCACCTCGCGGTAGATGCCTTCGCCCATGCCGTGCAGGCGCTGCAGCTCGAACGGCACGCCAGCGGCACGCGCCATCTGCTGGATGGCCGCGATGGTGGTGGCGTTGTGCGTGGCGAACTGCGGGTAGATCACGTCGCCCGCGTCGATCAGCGCTTGCGCGCAGGCGAGGTAGCTCACGTCGGTGCGGTGCTTGCGCGTGAACACCGGGTAGCCAGCCAGACCGAATTCCTGCGCGCGCTTGATCTCGGCGTCCCAGTACGCGCCCTTGACCAGGCGGCACATCAGGCTCACGCCATGCCGGCGCGCGATCGCGGCCACCTCGCCGATCAGCTCCACCGCGCGGGTCTGGTAGGCCTGCAGCGCCAGGCCGAGGCCGGACCAGGCCGGGCACTGCTGCGCCACCCGCGCCACCAGCACCTCGAACACGTCGAGCGACAGCTCCAGGCGCTCGACCTCCTCGGCGTCGATGGTGAGGTTCAGCCGCGCGGCGGCGGCGCGTTCGCACAGCGTCCACACGCGCGGCACGAGCACCTGCAGCACGCGCTCGCGCTGGGCATGTTCATACCGCGGGCACAGCGCGCTGAGCTTGATCGACAGGCCATCGTTGCGCGCAGGGTCGCCCAGCGGATCAGCACCGGCCGCGATGGCGTCGATCGCGTGTGTGTAGCTGGCCAGGTAGCGCTGGGCGTCGGCGTCGGTGCGGGCGCCCTCGCCCAGCATGTCGAAGCTGTGCACGCGGTTGGGCTGCGCGGCGTGCGCGGCGCGCGCCAGGCGCAGGGCCTCCTCGATCGTCTGGCCCAGCACGAACTGGCGCCCCAGCAGCTGTACCGCGCGTAGCGTGGCGGCCACCACGGTGCGCGCCCCCAGGCGGGCCACCAGCCCGCCGGCCTCGCCCGCGGACGGCAGCCAGCGCTTGCTCCAGCCGATGGCGGTGGACGACAGGCGCGCCAGCACCGCATCGCCCGCACCCTCGAAATCGGCCCGCCCCAACTGGTCGGCCGTGAGCGCGATGGCGGTCTCGGCGTCGGGCACGCGCAACAAAGCCTCGGCCAGGCGCATCAGCGCGAGGCCTTCGGCGCTGGAGATCGGGTACTCCTTGAGCAGCCGCTCCATGACCCAGAACGGCGGCGGGTTGTCACGAACGGCCCGCACCCAGGGCGTGGCTGCGGCCACCACCGCGGGCCAATCGGGGCCCGCGGCCAGGCTTGACAGGCGATCGGCCAACACGTCCGCCTCGGGCCGGCAAGGATCGGGCAGCCGATCGGCGTGGGCGACAGGGGGGAGCGGGTCGGGGTGGAGCATGGCGGGCACCTGTGTTGCAGAATGGTGAATATGCGTATGCTCTGCGCATCGGTGATGAATTTTTCTCCTGATTCAGGCCTGTCTGCCGCACTTTATTCACCATGACCACCGATCTGCCCGACCTCGACCGCATCGACCTGAAGATCCTGCGAGCGTTGCAGGCCGACGGTCGCCTGACCAACCTGAAGCTGGCGGAAGCGGTCGGGCTTTCCCCCACCGCGGTGCTGTCGCGCACGCAGCGCCTGCAGCGCGACGGCTACATCACCGGTTACGAGGCGCGGCTCGACCCGCACAAGCTCGGCCGCGGCATGCTGGTGTTCGTGGAGGTGCTGCTCGACCGCACCACGCCCAACGTGTTCGAGGCCTTCAAGGCCGCGGTGCAGGTCCGCGAGGAGATCCTGGAGTGCCACATGGTGGCCGGTGGCTTCGACTACCTGCTCAAGACCCGCATGGCCGACATGGCCGCCTACCGCGACTTCGCGGGCAGCGTGCTGTGGCAGTTGCCCGGCGTGCGCGAAACACGCACCTACGCGGTGATGGAAGAGGTCAAGCACAGCGGCCGCCTGCCCATTTGACCTCCCCCATCGAGGCTGGTCAGGCGGGCGGCACACCGCCAGAATGCACCGGGTCACCCCGTCACAAGGAGCACGCCATGTCCCACCCCGCCCGCCTCGCCGTCGCACTCGCACTCGCAATCCCCCTGCTGGCAGCCGCGCAGGGCGTCAAGCCCGGGCTCTGGGAAGTCACCCAGAAGATGGGAGGCAACCCCAAGGCCGACGCCGCCATGGCCCAGATGCAGCAGCAGATGGCCGCGATGAGCCCCGAACAACGCAAGATGATGCAGGACATGCTCGCAAAGCAGGGGATGTCCATGCCCGGCGCAGCGGCCGGCGGCGGCATGAGCATGCGCTACTGCCTCACGCCCGAGATGGCCGCGCGCAACGAGCCGCCGCCCGCAGCCGACGGCAAGTGCACGACGAAGGTCACACAACGCTCGGCCGCCGAGATGAAGATGACGTTCCAGTGCACCGAACCGCCCTCCAGCGGGGACAGCACCATCCGCTTCCAGGGCGATGGCGCCTACAGCTCGATCACCAACGTGACCACGCAGGTGGGCGGCAAGCCCGAGCGCGCCACCATTGAAGGTTCGGCGCGCTGGGTGAGCGCCAACTGCGGTGCGGTCAAGCCGCGGCCGTAGCGTCCTTCAAGGGGCGGTGGCCGAACACCGCCCGCCCCACGCGCACCATCGTGGCGCCGGCGGCCACCGCGGCCTCGAGGTCGTCGCTCATGCCCATGGAGAGCGTGTCCAGGGCGTGGCCGCGGGCGCGCAGGTCCTCGAAAGCCGCGCGCACGCGCAGGAACAAGGCCTTCTGGGTGGCGAAGTCGGGTGACGGCTCCGGGATGCTCATGAGGCCGCGCAGGCGCAGGTTGGGCAGTGCGGCCACCGCGTCGGCCAGTGCGGGCAGTTCGGCCGCGCTCACGCCCGATTTGTTTGCCCCGCCATCCACGTTGAGCTGCAGGCACACGTTGAGCGGCGGCAGGCCGGGTGGGCGCTGCTCGCTCAGGCGCTGGGCAATCTTCAGGCGATCGACCGATTGCACCCAATCGAATTGCGCAGCGACCAGGCGCGTCTTGTTGCTCTGCAGCGGGCCGATGCAATGCCACTCGATGGCCTCGCGCGGCAGCATTTGCGCCACCTGCGCGATCTTGTCGATGCCTTCTTGCACATAGTTTTCGCCGAAAGCCGTCTGGCCGGCGGCATGGGCCTGACGGACGGCGTCGGCTCCGAAGGTCTTTGAAACCGCCAGCAAAGTAACCTCTGCGCTGTCCCGCGAAGCCGCTTCGCAGGCCCGCCACAGCCGCTCCCGCACTTGCTGGAGATTGGCGGCGATGCTCGTCATAATCGTTTTCAACTGCCCTCAGAGAACACGGAAACACCCGGGATGGACATCACCCAACTGCTGGCTTTCAGCGTCAAGAACAAGGCCTCCGACCTGCACCTGTCCGCCGGGCTGCCACCCATGATACGGGTGCATGGCGACGTGCGCCGCATCAACGTCGACGCGCTCGACCACAAGGCTGTTCACGCCATGGTGTACGACATCATGAACGACAGCCAGCGCAAGCAGTACGAGGAGTTCATGGAATGCGACTTCTCGTTCGAGATCGAAGGTCTGGCGCGTTTTCGCGTCAACGCGTTCAACCAGAACCGCGGCGCCGGCGCCGTGTTCCGCACGATTCCAAGCAAGATCCTCACGCTCGAACAGCTCAACGCACCCAAGATCTTCGGTGAACTGGCCCTGCGCCCGCGCGGCCTGGTGCTGGTGACCGGCCCCACCGGTTCGGGCAAGTCGACCACGCTGGCGGGCATGGTCAACCACCTCAACGAAACCGAGTACGGCCACATCCTGACGGTGGAAGACCCGGTGGAATTCGTGCACGAGTCGAAGAAATGCCTGGTGAACCAGCGCGAGGTCGGCCCGCACACGCTGAGCTTTGCCAACGCGCTGCGTTCGGCGCTGCGTGAAGACCCGGACGCCATCCTCGTGGGTGAGATGCGCGACCTGGAAACCATCCGCCTGGCCATGACGGCCGCCGAAACCGGTCACCTCGTGTTCGGCACGCTGCACACATCGAGTGCTGCCAAGACCATCGACCGCATCATCGACGTCTTCCCTGCGGAAGAAAAAGACATGGTGCGCGCGATGCTCTCCGAATCGCTGGTGGCGGTGATCTCGCAGACGCTGTGCAAGCTCAAAGACGGCAGCGGCCGCGTGGCTGCCCACGAAATCATGCTGGGCACCAGCGCCATCCGCAACCTCATCCGCGAGGCCAAGGTCGCGCAGATGTACTCGGCCATCCAGACCGGCAACAGCGTGGGCATGCAGACGCTCGACCAGAACCTCGCCGACCTCGTGCGCCGCAACATCATCAGCCCGGCCGAGGCGCGCAGCAAAGCCAAGATTCCCGAGAATTTCCCGGGATGACCACCGCCCAACATTGAGGCACCCGCACCATGGAACGCGATCAGGCATCCAAGTTCATCAACGACCTGCTGCGGCTGATGCTCAGCCGCGGCGGCAGCGACCTGTTCATCACGGCCGAATTCCCACCCGCCATCAAGGTCGACGGCGCGGTCACCAAGGTGTCGCCGCAGCCGCTCACGGCCGGCCACACGCTGGCGCTGGCGCGCGCCATCATGAACGACAAGCAGGCCGCCGAATTCGAACGCACCAAGGAGTGCAACTTCGCGATCTCGCCACCGGCGATCGGGCGCTTCCGCTGCAACGCCTTCATCCAGCAGGGCAAGATCGGTCTGGTGATGCGCACGATTCCCGCGGTGCTGCCCACGATCGACAAGCTCGGCCTGCCCCAGGTGCTCAAGGACGTGGCCATGTCCAAGCGCGGCCTGTGCATCCTGGTCGGCGCCACGGGCTCGGGCAAGTCCACCTCGCTGGCCGCCATGGTCGACTGGCGCAACGAGAACTCGCACGGCCACATCGTCACGGTGGAAGACCCGATCGAGTTCGTGCACCCACACAAGAACTGCGTCGTGACGCAGCGCGAAGTCGGCATCGACACCGACAGCTGGGAAGCCGCACTCAAGAACACGCTGCGCCAGGCGCCCGACGTGATCCTGATGGGCGAGATCCGTGATCGCGAAACCATGGAGCACGCGATCCAGTTCGCCGAGACCGGCCACCTGTGCCTGGCCACGCTGCACGCCAACAGCGCCAACCAGGCGCTGGACCGCATCATCAACTTCTTCCCCGAGGAACGCCGCCCGCAGCTGCTGATGGACCTGTCGCTCAACCTGCGCGCGCTGGTCTCGCAGCGCCTGGTGCCACGGCAAGACAACAAGGGCCGCTTCGCCGCGGTCGAGGTCCTGCTCAATTCGCCCCTGATCTCCGACCTGATCTTCAAGGGCGAGGTGGCCGAGATCAAGGAAGTGATGAAGAAGAGCACCCAGATGGGCATGCAGACCTTCGACCAGGCGCTGTTCGAGGCCTTCGAGTCCAACCTCATCACCTACGAAGACGCGCTGCGCAACGCCGACTCGCTCAACGACCTGCGCCTGCAGATCAAGCTCAACAGCCAGCGCGCAAAGACCCTCGATCTCGCTGCCGGTACCGAGCACCTCACGATCGTCTGAGCGGGGCTCGGTAACATCCCTGGGTTGCTGTACCGACAACCCAGGAGACGACACCTTGAACCCCAAGAACTACGAACCCACCCCCGCGCGCCGCGTCGCCTTCCTCGGCCTGGGCGTCATGGGCGGCCCAATGGCGGGCCACCTGGCCAAGGCCGGCCATCAGGTCACGGTCTACAACCGCACCACCGCCAAGGCCGAGGCCTGGGCGAAGCAACACGGCGGCGCCTTCAAGGCCACGCCGCGCGAGGCCGCTGCGGGTGCCGACATCGTGTTCGCCTGCGTCGGCAACGACGCTGATCTGCGCGCGGTCACGCTGGGCGTCGACGGCGCCTTTGCCGGCATGAAGGCCGGCGCCATCTTCGTCGACCACACCACCGCGTCGGCCGACGTCGCGCGCGAGCTCTACGCCGCCGCCAAGGCCCTGGGCATCGCCTTCGTGGACGCGCCGGTCTCGGGCGGCCAGGCAGGTGCCGAGAACGGCCTGCTCACCGTCATGTGCGGCGGCGATCAGCCCGCGTTCGACGCCGTCAAACCCGTGGCCATGGCGTTTTCGCGCGCCTTCACGCTCATGGGTGCCAGCGGCGCGGGCCAGCTCACCAAGATGGTCAACCAGATCTGCATCGCAGGCCTCGTGCAAGGCCTGTCCGAGGCGATTGCCTTCGGTCAGAAAGCGGGCCTGGACATGAACCTCGTGCTCGACGTGATCGGCAAGGGCGCGGCCCAGAGCTGGCAGATGGACAACCGCGGCAAGACCATGGTGGCCGACCAGTTCAACTTCGGCTTCGCGGTGGACTGGATGCGCAAGGACCTCGGCCTCGTGCTCGACGAGGCCAAGCGCAATGGCGCACGCCTGCCGGTGACGGCTCTGGTGGACCAGTTCTACGCCGACGTGCAGGCCATGGGCGGCAACCGGTTCGACACCTCGAGCCTGATCAAACGGCTGAAGTGATCGGCCTCACTGGCGCGGGGCGGCACTGGGCGTTGTGCCCGCCGCCGGCGCCGGTTGCGCCGCCGGCGCTGGCGCCAGGCGCTGCAGCTCCTCTTCGGTGAGGATCTCGAAAATGCGTACCACGCGCTGCACGCCGTCGACGTTGCGCGCGATCTCGGTGGCCCGATCGGCCTCGCGCTGCGTCACGCGGCCCATGAGGTAGACGATGCCATGCGTCGTGGTGACCTTGATGGCGGTGACCGGCAGGTCGCGCGCGTCCACGAAGCCCGCCTTCACGCGGCCGGTGATCAGCGTGTCGGACGTGCGTTGCGACAACGGCGGCGTGTTCATCACCTTGACCTCGTTGACGGTGCTGCGCACGTTGTCCACACCCGCCACGATCTTCTCGACTTCGGCGCGCGTGGCCTCGCTGTTGGCTTCGCCGGTGAGCAGCACCTGGCGGTTGTAGCTGGTCACCGACACGTTGGCGCGACCGCCCACCTGGTCGCGCAGGCGGTTGCTCGCGCGCAGTTCGATGGACTGGTCGTCAAGCTGGGCGCCGGAGCTGCGGCGATCGGTGGCGACGAGGGCGGTGCCCACGGCAGCGCCGCCCAGCACCAGGGGCGCGCAGGCGCTGAGCACCGCGGACAGGGAGACCACCGCCAGCGCGGCGGCGCCCAGGCGGGGCAAGGGTTTGAGGTTCATGCGGGGTTCTCCGTTTCGGTCGAAGGGGTTTCGGGCAGGCCCAGCAGCTGGGCATCCAGTCCGTCGGCCAGGCAGTGCAGCACGAGCAAGTGCAGTTCGCTCACGCGCGCAGGCTGCTCGTGTGGCACACACACATGCACGTCGGTGTCTCTCAGTTGGGCGGCGAGACGGCCGCCGCGCGCGCCGGTCAGCGCCACCACGGTCATCTCGCGTTCATGGGCTGCCTCGACGGCGGCCACCAGGTTGCCGGCCTGCCCGTCCGGGCTGAAGACCAGCAGCACGTCGCCGGCCTGACCCAGGGCGTGCACCTGGCGCGCATAGACCTGACGGCCGTCGAAATCGGTGGCGATGGCGGACATCGCCGCGGCGTTGCCCGAGAGCGAGAACGCCGCCAGACCGGGTCGCTCACGTTCGTAACGACCGACGATGTGCGCCGAGAAAAGCTGCGCCAGCGCCGAACCCGCGCCGTTGCCGCAGGTGAGCACCTTGCCGCCGCCGGTGAGCCCGGCCAGCAGCGCCGCCACGGCCGCTTCCACCAGCGGTGCCAGCATGGGTGCGCTCTGGTACTTGAGGTCGGCGCTGTCGATGAATTGCTGCTGGATGCGCTGCAGGAGCATGGGGCGATGATAGCGGCCGGCCCGGGTTGAAATGGCATCAAAACGCTTCACCGGCGTCGAAGGCCGCGGGCAGCCATTGCGGTGTGCTGTCGCCGTCGATGAGCACCGCGTCGAAGCGGCACCTTGGCATGGACCGCAGACGCGCCAGAAAGTGCCGCGCCGCCAGCACGATGCGCCGGCGCTTGATGGCGCCGATGCTGGCGGCCGCGCCGCCATGCGTGCCTGCGCGGCGCTGACGCACCTCCACGAACACCAGCGTGCCATCGGGCTCCCGCATAATCAGGTCGATCTCGCCGCCACCGCGCCCCGGTGTGCGGAAGTTGCGCATCACCAGGTGCATGCCCTGCCCGCGCAGCAAGGCCAGCGCCACGTCCTCGGCCTGTCGACCCACCGCCGACGCCGTTGCCCGCTTCTCATCGCCCCACACGTGTCTCTCCAATCGATCGAACTGCTCGCCGCCGCGCGCCTGGCCGCGGGGGCGCAGCATTGTCCGCAGGGCGCGCTCTACATACTGGCTACCCCTATCGGCAACCGCGCTGACATCACGCTGCGCGCCCTGCACGTGCTCGACCTGGCCGACGCCGTGGCCTGCGAAGACACGCGCCACACGGCCGCCCTGCTGCAGGGCTATGGGCTGCACAAGCCATTGATCGCGGCGCACGAGCACAACGAACGCGAGGCCGCGCAGGCGGTGATCGAGCGCTTGCGCGAGGGGCAGCGTGTGGTCTATGCGAGCGATGCCGGCACGCCGGGCGTGAGCGATCCTGGCGCGCGGTTGGTGGCCGAGGTGCGCGCGGCCGGGCTGCGTTGCGTGCCGCTGCCTGGCGCCAGCAGCGTCACCGCCCTGCTGAGCGTGGCCGGCGAGGTGCAGGGTGGGGGCCGCTGGCGTTTTGCGGGCTTTCTGCCGCCCAAGGGCGCCGAGCGCGAGCGCGCTCTGCAGGCCCTGGCCGCCTCGCCCGAGGCGAACGTGCTGCTGGAGGCGCCCCACCGCATCGAGGCACTGGCACAGGCACTGGCGACCCACCTCGGCGAGCGGCAGGTCACGGTCGGGCGCGAACTGACCAAGCAGTTCGAGGAAGTGGACACCCTGCCCGCCGCACGGCTGCCCGACTGGCTGGCCGCCCACCCGCAGCGCACGCGCGGCGAGTTTGCGTTGCTGGTGCACGCAACAGCACCGGTGGCGGCCGGGGAGGACGAGGTGAACGCCGGTGCGCTGCGCGTGCTCGACGCGCTGCTGGGCGAATTGCCGCTGAAAACGGCGGTGAAGCTCGCGGCGCAGATCAGTGGCGCGCCGCGCAACCTGTTGTACGAGGCCGCGCTCGCGCGCAAGCCTCAAGGTTGACTCAGGGCCGGCGCGGGCCGCCCACGTCCTCGATTTCGCGCGCCTCGACGTCGACCACATCCCCACGCGCGGCCCCGCGGGTGCCCTGCGCGTCGCCACGCCAGGCACCTTGTGCGTAGCGCTGCGAGCGCTCGCGCATGCGGGCGAACAGCACCGCCGGTGCCGGCTTTCGCCCGGTGATCAGCGACCACAACGACACCCCGAGCACCACCAGCAAGGAGGCCAGCAGCAGGCTCAAGAGGAAGACCGCCGCGGCCAGCGCCAGCGCCAGGCGCAGGACGGTGCGGCCCAGACGGCCCAGCAAATCGGCAAATGCGTTCATGGGTGACAGAGCGGACAGGCTCACGTGAGTTCCGATGGCGGTGGTGGACACCGGGTGCACCTGCGGCCGGGGAGCCGCGCTTGCAAGAACCGCCCGTCGGAACACACGGGCATACACCGCCGGCTGCTATTCTCGCTGCGCCCATGAAATCGCGAATCACCCAGTACTTCCTGCGCGGCCTGATCACCTTCCTGCCGCTGGCGCTCACCGTCTACACCTTCTACCTGCTGGTGGTGTGGACGGAGTCGCTCGCGCTGCGTCTGATCCGCCCCTTCATCGGCGACTTCTACCTGCCCGGCCTGGGCATCCTGATCGTCGCGGGGCTGATTCTCGGCCTCGGCGTGCTGGTGTCGCAGCCCGCGGTGGCGCGCCTGCTCTCGTGGCTGGAGCTGCCCTTCACCAACCTGCCGGTGGTCAAGAGCATCTACACATCGCTCAAGAACTTCGCCGACTACTTCGCGCCGCACGACAAAGGCGAGCCGCAACAGCAGGTGGTGCTGCTGCGCGCGCCGGGGCAGGACATGTCCATCGTCGGCCTGGTCACGCGCCAGTCCTTCGGCGACCTGCCGGGGGCGCTCGGTGAACTGGATCAGGTGGCTGTCTACCTCCCCATGGGCTACATGATCGGGGGTTACACGGTCTTCGTGCCCCGCGACTGGGTCACGCCGATCGACATGTCGGTCGAGGAGGCCATGCGCTCCTCGCTGCTCGCCTGGATGTCCTCCAGCCGCGAGTCGGGCTGACCCGCTCCCGCGGAACTCCGCCGGCGCGCCTGCTTCGAAGTGGCCATGTCACACACCTCGCACCCGCGCCTGCCACGACGTCGCACCTTGCTGATGGGCGCCGCCGCGGCCCTGGCCGCTCCCGCCTGGCTGCGCCCCGCCCTGGCCCAGGGCAAGGCCTTGCGCCGCACGCCGAGCCAGACCGAAGGCCCGTTCTATCCGGTCGAGATCCCGGTCGACCACGACGCCGACCTGCTGCGCAACGGCCAGGCCCGCTACGCCCGCGGCCAGGCCTGCTGGGTCCAGGGCACCGTGGTCGATCTCGACGGCCGCGCGATCGACGGCGCTGCTGTCGAGATCTGGCAGTGCGACGAGGCCGGCCGCTACCACCACCCCGGTGACGGCAACCGCGCCGACCCCGCATTCCAGGGTTTCGGCCGCGTGCTGGCCGACCGCGAGGGCCGCTACCGCTTCCGCACCATCCGCCCGGTGCAGTACGGCGGGCGCACGCCGCACATCCACGTCAAGGTCAAGCTGGACCGCCAGGAACTGCTCACCACCCAGCTCTACGTGCAGGGGGATCCGGGCAACGAGCGCGACTTCCTCTGGCGCCGCCTGAGCGAGGCCGACCGCGCGCTGATCACCGTGCCATTCACCACCGCGGCCGACGGCCTGCAGGCCACATTCCCCATCGTCGTGCAGGCCTGAAGCGCCGCGGCTACGCTCGCGGCCCATGGATTCCCTGACACAGATCGCCCTGGGCTCGGCCGTGGCCGTGGCCACCATGGGCCGGCGCACCGCGGTGTGGAAATCGGCGCTGTGGGGCGCCGTCGCCGGCACCCTGCCCGATCTCGACGCCCTCATCGACCACGGCGACGCCGTGTTGAACATGGTGCTGCACCGGGGCGAGTCGCACGCGCTGTTCTACCTCACGCTCTTCGCGCCGCTGATGGCCTGGCTGGTGAGCCGCCTGCACGGCGAGGCCGCGCTGTTCAAGCGCTGGTGGCTTGCGCTGTGGCTCGTCCTGATCACCCACCCGTTGCTCGATGCGATGACGGTGTACGGCACGCAACTGCTGCTGCCCTTCACCAACCATCCCTACGGCGTGGGCAGCGTCTTCATCATCGATCCGGGCTATACCGTACCGCTGTTGATCGGCGTGGGCATGGCATTGGCGGCCTCATCCCGCGTGGGATTCAAGGCCAACGCCCTTGGCCTGTTGCTGAGCAGCGCTTACCTGGTGTGGAGCGTGCTCGCACAGCAGCACGTGGCCCAGGTGGCACGCGAATCGCTGCGTCAGCAGGGCATCGAGGTCAATCAACTGCTGGTCACACCGGCGCCCTTCAACACCGTGCTCTGGCGCCTGGTGGCCGTGGGAAGCACCAGCTACCACGAAGGACATCACTCGCTGCTGGACGATTCGGCCGAGATCCACTGGCGGCAATACGACCGCGGGACCGACATCGCGCAGCGCCACGCCGATGTCGAAGGCCTGCGTCGCATCGCTGCCTTCAGCCACGGCTTCTACAAGGTGGACGAGCGCCACGGGCGCCTGTTCGTCACCGACCTGCGCATGGGGCAGGAGCCAAGCTACGTGTTTCGCTTCGACCTGGGCAGCGTGGCCGAGCGGGCCAACGGCGGGCGCGCGGCTCACCTGGTGGGCGAACGCGGCGATCTGCGGGCCGGCCTGACATGGATCTGGCGTCGGATGTGGGGTGAACGGCTGACCCCGCCAGGCGTGTCGGTGCACTGACTCAGACGTCGACCGTCTGCTGCCCCTGCCTGCGCTGCAGCCGGTACGGGGGCAGGCCTTGCAACATGCGCCGGCCATAGCCCTGCCGCAGCAGCCGCGCGTCGTAACAGATCACGGTGGCCTCGTCGGTCTCGGTGCGCAGGGCGCGGCCGGTCCACTGCAGCAGGCGGGCACCGGTGGCGGGCACCACGAGCTCGCTGAACGGGTCCCGGCCCTGGGCCTTGAGCCAGTCGGCGCGCGCCTGGCCCACCGGGTCGCTGGGCGATGCAAAAGGCAGCTTGGTGATGAACACCCATTCGCAGAGCTCACCCGGCAGGTCCAGGCCCTCACCGAAGGATTGCAGGCCGAACAGGATGGAGGCCTCGCCGTCGGCCACGCGTTGCGCGTGGCGCTTGAGCAGCACCGTGCGCGAGGCCTCGCCCTGCACCAGCACGCGCTCGCGCAGGTCGGTGTTGGCGCCGCGCTCCAGCAAGGCGATGGCAGCGCGCATCTGCACACGCGAGGTGAACAGCACCAGCGCGCCGCGTGTCACCTGCCGCAGGTCGGTCATCAGCAGATCCAGCATCTCGCGCGTGTAGCCGTCCACGTCCTTCGGGTCGGCCGCGGTCTGCACCACCACCAGCCGGCCCTGCTTCGCGTGGTCGAACGGGCTTTGCACGGCGCGCGTGGTGGTGGCCGCGTCCCAGGCCAGGCCGGCCTCGTGCAGGAAGTGATCGAAACCACCACAGGTGACCAGTGAGGCCGAGGTGACGACCGCGCCACGCACGTGCCGCCACAGGTGGTGGTGCAGCAGGCTGCCCGGTTGCAGCGGGCAGGCGTGCGCGCTCAAGGTGACCATGCCGTGCATCACGCCGGCCTGCAACCACTTGGCCAGCGGCGGTGCCCCGGACTCGGCCGCCTGCAGCCACAGGCTGGCGGTTTCGTGCAGGCTTTGCAGGCGGGGGGCGAAGCGGCCGATGCGCGCGTAGTGCTCGGCGCTTCGCGTTGCCTCGCCCGGGTTCTCGCGCGCGTTGGCGCGCAGTTGCACGGCCAGCGCCTCGGCCAGCTTGAGCAGCACCCCCGCGTGCAGCTGCAGCGCGGCGAGCGGTTCGTGCCAATCGGTGGGCAGCGCGCCGCCTTCGAAGCGGTGCGTGAGCGGGGGCGACTCCGATGCGAGGTCGCGCACGGCGGGGCCCACCGCGGCCATGCCCAGACGCGCCAGATCGGTCAACGCAGCACGCGCGCCGCGCGCGTGTTCGTTCAAGTCCACCCCGTGCGCGTGCGTGATCGCCTTGGCCACCTCGTCGAAAGCCTTGGGCAGGCGATCGAGCCAGGTGGTGTGCATGAGGTCCATGTGCGCGGTGAACTGGCCTTGCGCCACGTCGGGCAGGTGGTGCGCCTCGTCGAGCACGACGTAGCAGTCCTGCGGCTTGGGCAGCGCGTGCAGGCCCAGGGTGGAGAGCAACAGGTCGTGGTTGACCACGATGACCTGTGCATGCGCGAGCCGGTTGCGCGCCTGGTAGTAGCTGCAGCCGTTGTAGGCCGGGCAATGGCGCGCGGTGCAGGTGTGGCGCTCGGCGGCCACGGGCGCCCACAACGCGGGCTCGGGCGGCTCGGCCAGGCGGTCGCGGTCGCCGTCCCAGTCGCCCTGGTCGAGCGCCATGGTCCACTGCGCGTACTGCTGGGTGCGCTGGGCCGCGTCCCCCAGGGGCTTGCCGCCGCCCTCGCCATCGAACAGATCGGCGCCAGCGTCCTCGCCCGCGGCCAGTTGGTCGAGCTTGAGGCGGCACACATAGCGCCCGCGGCCCTTGGCGAGCGCGAAATGGAAAGGCTGCGGCAGCAGCGCCGCGAGCGCGGGCAGGTCCTTGGCGATGAGTTGCTCCTGCAGCGCCACGGTGGCGGTGCTGATGAGCACGCGTTTGTCCTGCGCGAGCGCGAGCGGGATGACCGTGGCCGCGTAGGCCGCCGACTTGCCGACGCCGGTGCCGGCCTGCACCACCGCAATGCCACGGTCCGGTCGACCCGCCTCGCCGGACACGCTGTCGTCGCCCAGCTTCACACCCGCCAGGGTTTCAGCGATGAAAGCCGCCATCTCGCGCTGGCCCTCGCGGGCGCGAAAGCCCGGCGCGCGCCCCACCACGTGGTCGAAAGCGGCCAGGGCCAGGGCTTCGCGCGCGAGCGCGTCCTCGGGCGGGGTCGGGTCGGGGGAGGCGGGCTGCTCGTCGCGCATGGAGGCCGGGATTGTCGCCGTTCGCCGGAGGGTGACCGGTGGGCGCCAGATCGTCATGCTGCAGTGCAACAATGCACGCATGGCCAACCGCAAGCCCCCCATCCTCCGCATCGACCTGGCGCTGCAAGGCGGTGGCTCGCACGGCGCCTTCACCTGGGGCGTGCTGGACCGCCTGCTCGAGGACGAAGGCCTGGAGATCGCCGGCGTGAGCGGTACCAGCGCGGGCGCGATGAACGCGGTGGCGCTGGCCGCCGGCCTGATGGAAGGCGGTCGCGAGGGCGCGCGTGCCGCGCTGCGCCGTTTCTGGACGCGCGTGGGCGAGCTCTCGCCCTTTGGCAGCGTGGCCGCCGCGCCCGTCGCACCGTGGCTCGACCCGGCCAGTGCCTGGGCAGCACCCTGGCTGGCGCCACTGCGCGCCACCCAGCAATGGCTGGGCGCGCAGGCCTCGCCTTACCAGTTCAACCCGCTCAACCTCAACCCGCTGCGGCGCATCCTGCTCGACACGGTGGATTTCGAGCGGGTGCGCGGCTGCACCAGGACGCGCCTGTTCATTGCCGCAACGCGCGTGCGCACCGGCGAGCTGCGCGTGTTCGACCAGCACGAACTCAGCGCCGACGTGGTGCTGGCCTCGGCTTGCCTGCCGCTGCTGTTCCAGGCGGTGGACATCGACGGCGAGGCCTACTGGGACGGCGGCTATGCGGGCAATCCCTCGCTGCTGCCACTGGTGATCGACAGCCCGGCCGACGACCTGCTGATCGTGCAGATCAACCCCGCCGAGCGCGAGACCCTGCCCATGCGCGCGAGCGACATTCTCGACCGCATCAACGAAGTGACTTTCAACGCCAGTCTGCTCAAGGAGCTGCGCTCCCTCGGCCTGCTCAAGCAGCTGCTGGCGGCCGAGGGCTGGGCCGCGCGGCGCCTGCGCAACCCGGTGCTGCGGCGCGTGGCTCGGTTGCGGCTGCACCGGGTGGACGGTGGCGAGGCACTCGCCGCCCTGGGCGCGGGCAGCAAGCAGCGCACCGATCCGGCGTTCCTGCAGCGGCTGTTCGAGCAGGGCCGGGGGGCGGCCGATGGCTGGCTGGGCGCGCACCGCGACGCGCTGGGCGAACGCGGCACGTTCGACCCCGGCACCGAACTCGGTCCGCCGCTGGCGCGCTGAGCGGGCGGGCGCTTACTGCGGCGACGGCAGGCCGAAGCGCAGGCGCGCGCCGCGCCCGGGTTCGCCTTCGCCGCGGATCCAGCCGCCGTGGCGCTCCAGCACACGCTGCACCGTGGCCAGGCCGACGCCCGTGCCCTCGAACTCGCTGGGCGCGTGCAACCGCTTGAAGGGCTCGAACAACTGCGCGGCGAACTGCATGTCGAAACCGGCGCCGTTGTCAGCCACGCAAAAGGCCGTGCCTCCTTCGGGCGCGGGAATGGCCTCGAAGCGGATCTCGGCATGCTCGGTGCGGCGCGTGTATTTCCAGGCATTGCCCAGCAGGTTCTGCAGCACGATCTGCAGCAATGCGACATCGCCCCAGGCACGCAGGCCGTCGGCGATGACCCACTGCACCGCGCGATCGGGCTCGCTGGTGCTCAGGTCGCTGGCGATGCCGCGCGCCAGCGCCGACAAATCCACCCATTCGGGATACAGCTCGGCGCGGTTCACGCGCGAGAGCGCCAGCAGCGCGTCGATGAGCTGACCCATGCGGTTGGCCGCCTGGCGGATGCGATCGAGGTGGCTGCGCGTGACCGGATCGAGGCGCTCCTGCAGATCCTCGGCCAGCAGACTGGCGTAGCCATTGATGCTGCGCAGCGGCGTGCGCAGGTCGTGCGAGACGCTGTAGGCGAAGGATTCGAGTTCGCGGTTGAGCATCGAGAGCTCGCGCGTGCGCTCGGCCACGCGGTCCTCCAGCGCCTCGTTGAGATCGCGCAGCGCCTCCTCGGCCTCGTGCATGGCGGTGATGTCCTGCACCGTGCCCACGCTGCGCACCGCAGTGTCTCCATCGAACTCGGTAACCGCGCTGTGGCGCACGTGCTTCACGCGGCCGTCGGGCATCACCAGCCGGTGCACCACCTGGTGCGGTGTCTGCGCATCGACCGCGATGCGGTAGGCGCGATTGACGGCAGCGCGGTCGTCGGGGTGCACGCGCTCGATGAACACCTCGTAGGACGCAGGCTGCCCCACGGGGTCGATTTCGATGATGCGGTAGAGCTCGTCGGTCCAGGTGGTGGTGTTGCTGCGCAGGTCGATCTCCCAGCTCCCCACCGAGGCGATGCGCTGCGCGTCCTTCAACCGAGCCTCGCTCGCCTTGAGCGCGGCCTCGGCGCGCCGCCGCGCGGTGATGTCCAGCAGTGTGAACTGCAGCAACTGACGGCCGTCGGTATCGAAACCCACCAGATGCACCTCGGCGTCCCATTGCGTGCCGTCGGGGCGCTGGTGCAGCCACTCGAACACCGCCGAGCCTTCCTTGAGCGCACGACCCACCCAGTGACGACCAGCCACCACGGACGGTCTGCCATCGCGCTGCACGGGCGCCGAGACGTCCATCGCGTTGCGCCCGAGCGTGCTCGCGCGGTCGGCAAAGCCATAGGCACGCACCGCAGCGTCGTTGCATTCGATGAGTGTGAAGCTGACCGGGTCAAGCACCACCATGGGGACCTGGGAGTTGTCGAACAGGCGTTGGCGCATGGACTGCGCGGCTGCGTTCTGCGCCTCGCTGCGCACCACGCGCGCCAACAACCACGCCAGGCCCGCGCCGCCGAGCAGAAGCACCAGCGAGAAGACCCCTGTCAGGAGGCGCCCACGGGCGATGGCAGGCTCCAGCGGCGCCAGCACGCCGGCGTCGGCCAGCCCGACCGCCACCACCAGGCCGCGCGCGCCCACACGATGCCAGCCGTAGGCGCGCGGCGTGCCGTCCACCTGGCCGCTCACGTGGAAGCTGCCGTTGCGCTGCGCTGGTTGCACGAGGAACGGCCGGTCGGCGGGCAGCACCTGACCCATGGCCGCCTCATTGCCCGTGCTTCGCGCCAGGAACGCACCGGTCGCGTCCACCAATGCCACCACGTCCAGCGATGACAGGTTCAACGCCGCCAGCCGGCGCGCCAGGAAGTCGGTGGACACGGCCAGCTGCACCGTGCCGGCGAAGGCATCATTGACCAGCAGGGGCCGCGCGACCATCACCACCCATTGGTCCGCCAGGCGCGAGCGCACCGGCTGGCCGATGAACAGCCGGTCGCCGCCGTCGCGCAGGGCCTGGAAATGCGCGCGGTCCAGGACCGTGGTGCCGTCGTCGCGGCCCAGGCTGTTGTAGACGATGCGGCCCTGCGCGTCCGCGATCGACACATGGGTCACGAACCCGGGCGGCATCACCGACAGCACATTCAGCGCGGTGGCGCCGAAGCTCACGGGCATCTGCAGCCATTCGCGGCGCAGATAGAGCAGTTCCAGATCGAGCAGGCTCACCAGTCCTTCGACCTGACCGGCCATGGCGTCGGCCAGGTGCACCGCGCTGCGCTCGGACTCGGCCAGCACCTGCGCGCGCAGCTGTGCCTGTGCGCGCCCTGCCTGCCACCACAGCAGCGCCGCGGCCAGCACCGACAGGCACAACACCAGCAACGGGAGCAGGCGCGTGCGTGTCGTCATGAAGTGCCGCGGCAGAAAAAGGTGGAGGACATGCCCCGAGTATCGGGCCATGCGAACCGCCGCGGTGACGAAATCCCTCAACCCAGGGGCAGGCTGCGCAACAACTCGCTCACACCGTCCCAGACAATCTGCACCCCCAGGCAGAGCAGGATGAATGCCGACAGGCGCAGGAAGATGATGGCGCCCGCCTCGCCCAGCGGGCGCAGCAGATGATCGGCGTAGCGGAAAGCCAGGTACAGCAGCACGCCGATGGCCAGCAACGCGATCACGCCGCCGCCGATGTTGGCCAGTGCCAGCGTGACGCGCTCATGGCTGAGCGACACGCCCACGGTGATCGCGGCGGCAATCGAACCCGGCCCGCAGCTGATCGGAAAGGTCAGCGGATAGAAGGCCTGGCGACGGGCCATCTCGGGCGTGAACGCCTCGGCGAGCTCGGTGCGGCTGTCGGCTGTGGATTGGGTGGCCGTGAGCAGCCGCCACGCCGTGGCTGCGAGGATGAGCCCGCCGCCCACGCGCACGATGGGCAGCGAGATGCCGAAGAAAGCCAGCACGTGCGAACCCACCAGCATGCTGCCCAGCATGAGTGCGAACATGTTGCGTGCGATCTTGCGCGCCAGCATGGCCCGCGTGCGCGCCGAAGCACCTTCGGTGAGACCGAGAAAGATCGGCGCGGTCGCCGCCGGGTTGAGGATGGGCAGCAGCGCGGCAAAAACAAACAGGAAGCTCTTGCCGAAAGCGAGCGCGATCTCTGCCGTCATCACCATCGCCCTGGCGTCAAACCTTGGGCGTGTCGACCATTTCGCGCATGCGGCGACGCAGCGCGCGCTCGCGGCGGTTCTCTTCGGCCCAGTCGTCGCGCACACCGCGCCACAGCGCCACCGCCATGAGCACGATCACAAGCGCAAACGGCAACGCGAACACGATGGTGGCCGTCTGCACCGCCTTGAGACCGCCGGCCAGCAGCAACGAAATGGCAATGCCCGAGACCAGCACACCCCAGACGATCTTCACGCGCGCGCCCGGGTTCGGCTGGCCGCCCGAGCTCATCATGCCGAGCACCAGCACGGCCGAGTCACCCGAGGTGACGAAGAACACCAACACCAGCACCGTGGCCACGGCGGCCATGATCGCGCCCAGAGGCAGTGCCTCGAACATCGCGAACAGTGCGGTCGATACGTCGGCGGACACCGCCTCAGCGATCGGTGCGCCCTGCATGATCTCCAGCGTCAAGGCCGTTCCGCCAAAGACCGAGAACCACACGAAGGCCGCGAGCGAGGGCGCCAGCACCGTGCCCAGGATGAACTCGCGAATGGTGCGTCCGCGCGAGACGCGCGCGATGAACAAACCCACGAAGGGCGACCAGCTCACCCACCAGGCCCAGTAGAAGACCGTCCAGCCGCCCACCCAGCCGCTGTCGCGAAACGGCGTCATGCGCAGGCTCATGCGCACGAACTCGCTCACGTAGCTGCCCAGCGTGGTGGTGAAGGTGTCGATGATGGCCACCGTGGGGCCGAGCACGAAGATCGCGAGCGCCAGCAGGGCGGCGACGATCAGGTTGAAGGTGGAGAGCCACTTGATGCCGCGTGTGACGCCAGTGACGGCCGACGCGAGGAACAGCAGTGTGGTGACCACGATGATGCCGACCTGCCAGGCATTGCCCACCGGTACGCCCGCCACGGCCGCGAGGCCGCTGTTGATCTGCAGGGCACCCATGCCCAGTGAGGCCGCCACACCGAACGCGGTGGCGATGACCGCGAGCACGTTGACCACCGGCCCCAGGCCGCGCGCCCACGACCACGGCAGCGACTGAACAGCCGTGCTCACGAGCGCCGAGCCACCCTTGCGGAACTGGAAGAAGGCGATCGCCAGCGCGACGATGCTGTACACCGCCCAGGGGTGCAAGCCCCAGTGGAAGAAGCTGTAACGCATGGCCGCGTTGGCGGCCTCGGGTGTGTTGGCCGTGATGCCCGGCGGGGGTGCGCCGTAGTGCGAGATCGGTTCGGCCACGCCCCAGAACACCAGGCCGATGCCCATCCCGGCGGCGAACAGCATCGCGAACCAGGCGCCGATGGAGAACTCGGGTTCATCGTCTTCAGCACCGAGCTTGAGGTCACCATAACGGCTGAAGGCCAGGACCAGGGCCATCACCACCAGACCGAGCACCACCCACAGGTAGAACCAGCCGAAGTCACGCGTGATGACGGCAAGCAGGGTGTCGAACACCGAGCCGAGCGAGGCCGGTGAGATGACGCCCCAAAGAACAATGGCCAGGATCAGCCCGGCCGAGACGAAGAGTTGCATGGGTTTTCCTCCAAAGAGCGCCCGGCGCGTGGCCCGATGTGACAGAGGCATCCGGTGTGCAGGGCCGTCCAGGGGAGCGGCGCCGGGGCTGTCAGCAAGGGCCGGCAGGTGTGGTTGCGTGCGCAACCAGTTACCAGGGCAGCCTGCCATTATGGGCATGGAAAAGTGTTTTTCAGGGGGCCAATTCCGCGCCATGGACGCGAGGATGGCGGTCCAATCTGGCAAACATCGCCCGAAACAGGCAGGAGATCACGTGAAGGAATTGCAGGACGCACAGCGCCAGGGGACGGTCCTCGAAGTGGACGTGCTGGTCGCCGGTGCCGGCCCGTGCGGCCTGATGCTGGCCAACGAGCTCGGGCTGCGCGGCATCGGCTGCCTGCTGGCGGACCCGAAAGCGACCACGGCCTTCAACCCGCAGGCCAACGCGACGCAAGCGCGCACCATGGAGCACTTCCGGCGCATCGGCATCGCGCAGGAGATTCGCGCACTCGGCCTGCCCGCTGACCACCCGACCGACATCGCGTACTTCACGCGGTTTGCCACGCACGAACTGGCCCGCCTGCGCCTGCCCACCGCGGCGCAGGCCACCGAACACGTGCGCGCCCTGCGCGGCGCGTGGAACGCGGCCGAGCTGCCGCACCGCGTGTCGCAGAAGTTCGTGGAGGCCGTGCTGCGCAAGCACGCCGAGGCGCGCACCGGCCGGCCGGTGGCCTTCGGCTGGAAGCTGCTCGACTTCGAGCAGGACGCCGACGGCGTGAACGCGCGCCTGGCCCCGGCCGACGGCAAAGGTCCGCCGGTGACGGTGCGCGCGCGCTACCTGGTCGGCGCCGACGGCGCGCGCAGCACGGTGCGCCAGGCGCTGGGTGTCTCGTACAGCGGGGCCACCGGCGTGCAGCGCCAGTTCATGGGCGGGCGCATGTTTGCGGTGTACCTGCGTGCACCCACCTTCTACCAACAGTTGCCGCACGACCGCGCCTGGATGTATGTGAGCGTGAACCCCGAACGCCGCGTGTTCATGGCCTCGGTGGACGGGCGCGGCGAGTTCGCCTTCCACGCCGCGGTGCACCCCGATGAGGACCCGTCCGGCTGGACGCATGAGGACGCGAAACGCCTGTTCGCGCAGGCCAGCGGCATGGCCGTCCCGATCGAGGTGCTGTCCACCGGCACCTGGATCGCCGGCCACTCGCTGGTGGCCGAGCGCTATCAGCAAGGCCGCGTGTTCATCGCGGGCGATGCGGCGCACCTGTTCACGCCCACCGGTGGCCTGGGCTACAACACGGCCGTGGGCGACGCGGTCAATCTGGGCTGGAAGCTCGCCAGCGTGCTGCGTGGCCACGCGCGCCCCGAGTTGCTCGACAGCTACGACAGCGAGCGGCGCCCCATAGGCGTGCGCAACACCGGCTACGCGCGCGGCTTTGCGGATTCGATCGGCGGGTTCCACACCACACCCGCACTCGAAGCCGAGGGCCCCGCGGGCGACGCGCTGCGCGCGCACGCCAGCACCGTGCTCGACGACCACGTGCGCCGCGAATTCAACATTCCCGGCGTGACCTTCGGCGAGCGCTACGACGGCTCACCGGTGATCGCGGGCGATGGCGGCACGCCCCCGCCCGACAGCGCCAACGACTACCAGCCCAGCACCTGCCCGGGCGGACGCCTGCCGCACGTGTGGCTGGGCGGCGAGCGCTCGCTGTACGACGAACTCGGCTTCGAATGGACCGTGCTGGCGCCGGGCACGCGACGCGCTGCGGCGCAGGCGCTGGTGGCCGCTGGCACGCAGGCGGGGATCGACGTCAAGCTGCGCCTGTGCGACGAACCCGAGGCGCGCGAGGTGCTGGGCGATGCGCTGCTGCTCGTGCGGCCGGACCAGGTGGTGGCCTGGCGCGGCGGCGCCGTGGAGGCGCCGCAGGCGGTCTGGCGCAGGGTGGCCTGCACGCGCTGAGCCTGGGCTCCCGCGCGGGCTTGGGTGCGCGGGCCGGCTGTGGCAGGATCGCATGGCCCTCCACCGCCTCCGAACTCACCATGACCCTGCTGCTCTTTATCGCCGGCCTGGCCGGCCTCATCGCTGGCGCCGAGTTGCTGGTGCGCGGCGCCTCGAAGCTCGCGCTGTCGTTCGGCCTGTCACCCCTGGTGGTGGGGCTCACCATCGTGGCCTTCGGCACCAGCTCGCCCGAGCTGGCGGTGTCGGTGGGGGCGGTGTCCAGTGGCCAGACCGATATCGCCATCGGCAATGTGGTGGGCAGCAACGTGCTCAACGTGCTCTTCATCCTGGGCATCTCGGCCCTCATCACACCGCTGGTGGTGCACGTGCAACTCATCCGCCAGGAGGTGCCCATCATGATTGGTGCGGCGCTGCTGCTGGTGCTGTTCGCGCTGGACGGCCGCGTGAGCTGGTACGAAGCCGCCATGCTCACCGCGGCCATGGTGGCCTACACCGTGTTCCTGGTGGTGCAGTCGCGCCGCGAAAGCCGTGATACCCAGGGCGACTATGAGGCCGAGCTGCAACCGGCAGCGGCCGGTGCCTGGGATTCGAAACTGCCCGCGCAGATCGCCCTCATCGTGGTCGGTCTTGCGCTGCTGGTGCTGGGCGCCGAGGGGCTGGTGCGATCGGCGGTGGTGTTCGCGCAGCACCTGGGCCTGTCCGAGCTGGTGATCGGCCTGACCGTGGTGGCGCTGGGCACCTCGATGCCCGAGGTGGCCACGTCGATCATGGCCGCCGTCAAGGGCGAGCGCGACCTGGCCGTGGGCAACGTGGTCGGTAGCAACACCTTCAACATCCTGGGCTGCCTGGGCATCTCCGGCCTGGTGGCCGGCGGCGCCGGCCTGCAGGTGCCCGCCTCCGTGATGGCCTTCGACATCTGGGTCATGCTGGCCGTGGCCCTGGCCTGCCTGCCGGTGTTCATGACCGGCCGCGAGATCGCGCGCTGGGAGGGCGCCATCTTCCTGGGTTACTACATCGCCTACGTGGCCTACCTGATCCTAGCCGCCCAGCAGCACGCCGCGCTTGGCGCCTTCAGCACGGCCATGCTCAGCTTCGTGGTGCCGATCACCGTGGTGACCCTGGTGGCAGTGATGGTGCGGCATACGCCGAAGCGCTGAGGCGGCCACCGGGAACCTCAGCTTGTCCCGCGGGATCGACAGCGCGTTGCAACAACCATCGGGAGTCTGATCGTGAAATTCGCGCTGTGGGGTGGCTTCGTTCTGTTGGCCGCGCTGTGGACCGGCGGCGCCGCGCTGCTGGCCCAGGTGGTGCAGTGGTCCGCACAAGGCCTTGCATCCGGGGCCGCCGGCAACATCGGCAACGCCGCTGCGACGATGGCCATGCCCGTCTGGCTGGCGCCCTGGTTCGACCCGGCCGCCTGGGCCGCCCTGCAGCAAAGCATCAGCGCCGCCTTCGAGGGGCTTGCCGCGCTGATGCCGGGCATCGGGGGTCTCGTGTCCTGGCTGTCGCCGCTGGTCTGGGTGTTCTGGGGCCTGGGCCTGGCGCTGCTGCTGGCGCTGACCCTGGCGGGCCACTGGCTGATCCAGCGGTTCGGCAAGCCGCCGCACAGCAACCCGCAAGTCGCCTGACCAAGGGCCTTCAGGTGTGCGGCCGGGTGGCGGCCCGCGCCCTCACGGCGCCAGGCACCGCGCCACCGCCGCCTCGTCCCATTCGATGCCCGTGCCCGCGCGATCGGGCACGCTGACCTTGCCGTCGCGCACCCGCACCGGCTCGGCCAGCACCGGTGAGGCCCAGTCGACATATTCGAGCCAGTGCCGCGTCGGCGTGGCCGCCATCAGGTGCACGCTTACCTCCGGGAACAGGTGCGTCGAGAGCGGCAGGCCCGCCGCCTCGGCCAGCGCCGCGGCCTGCAGCCAGCCGCTCACGCCGCCGATCTTCATCGCGTCCGGCATGCCGAGGTCCGACGCCCCCGCGGCCAGGCTGTCGGCCATCTCGCGCGGCCCCCACCAGTTTTCGCCGATCTGGATCGGGCATGTCGAGCGCGCACGCACGCGCGCACACCCCGCGTAGTCGTGCGCCAGGCAGGGTTCCTCGATCCAGGTGAGGCCTTCGTCCGCCAGCACCAGCACGCGCCGCTCAGCCTCCGGCACGCTCAGGCCCTGGTTGTAGTCCGACATCAGGTACACATCCGGGCCGATGGCGGCCTTCACGGCGCGCACCACGCGCAGGTCGGTGGCGAGGTCGGGGTAGCCCAACCGCACCTTGATCGCGGAGAAGCCCTCGGCCACCAGCGCCTCGGCCTCGGCCGGCGCGGCCTCGGGGCCGATGAGGCCCAGGCCGCAGCTGTTGTAGGCGGGAATGGCCATCACGTCGGCCCCCAGCGCGCGCGCCAGCGGGCGGCCCTCGGCGCGGGCCAGTGCGTCCCAGGCCGCCATATCGATACCGGCCAGAGCCATACCGACGATACCGCTGTCGCCCAGCAGCCGGAAACGCGCGCGCAGCAGACGGTTGATCTCCAGCGGTGCGGCCGACACGCCGCGCAGCAGGGGATCCAGGTTCATGAGCAGCTCGCACACGGGCTTGAGCACCAGCGGCGTGTAGCAGAACAGGTAGGTGTGGCCGACCACGCCTTCCTCGGTGCGCAGGTCGATCAGGCACAGCGGCGCCACGCGGATCGTGCCGCTGCTGGTCTGCAACGGCAGGCGCATGGGCACGTGCACGGCGCGCACCGCAAGGCTGTGCACGGTCAGCTGGCTCGAAACGCTCATGGGTTTTTTCCTCGTTGATCGGGTCGTCAGGGCTGGAGCTCGGCCTTCACCAGTTCGACGTGAGACGTGCCCCGACAGGGGCTGGTGAAGCTCGCCTTCACGATGGCGCGCACCGACGGCGCGTACCAGTAGGTGGGCATGAACTCACCCGCCAGAACGCCCGGCCACCCTTGGAGCGGCCCCGTCAGGAGATTGCCCATGTGAGGCGTCACAAAGTGCACGACGACCCTCGCAGACCGGCCGCCGTTCCATCGAACGGCCGACCCGCATTGGATGCCTGCACGGCGCTGCTGTCCAGCCGGCGCATAGGCCCGGATGTCGGGGCTGCCCGGTTCGTTGAGCGTCATCAGGGCACTGCCGAGCACGAGAACAACATTGGCCTGACGCTGCTTCGGCTGACAAACGCACCGCCAGTTGCTGCTGGAGCTCCCGGGGCCGGCAAACGCCGGCAACCCACGCTGCGTGCGCTTGCACATGGGCAACCTGCGCAACAAGATCGAGGCCGACCCGGCGCGGCCACTGTGGTTGCTCAACGAGATCGGCGTGGGTACCGGTTCTCGCCGCCGCAGGCGCCTTCCAGACGACCTCCGGCGACGCGGTGTCAGGGCTCGTCGTCGGGGTTGTCCCGCGCCAGCGGTGCTGCGCCGTCCAGCAGCGTGTCGGCCTTGGCCTGTATGGCCCCCACCATGTGATCGAGTGCGTGGCGCTCCTGAAGCGACAACCCCTCCACCAGCGCCTGGTTGATCGCACGGATGCGCGGAAAGAGATCGTCGTGCACACGGTGGCCCGCCTCGCTCAGGTACATCTGCACCTCGCGCCGGTCGTTGGGTTTCGGGCGGCGCTCGATCAGCCTCTTCTCGGCCAGCAGCGTCAGCGTGCGCGAGGTGCGCGCGCGATCGAGCATGGCGCGCTCGGCCAGCTCGGACGACAGCACGCCCTCGTTCTCGGCCAGGAAGGACAGCACGCGCCATTCGCGCCGCGTGAGTCCGTGCAGGCTCTCGCACAGCTGCACCACCTGTCGGCCGGCGGTGATGTGGATTCGGTAGAGCCGGTAGAGCAGGAACTCGGCCTGCTGCCCGGGATGGAGCAGGGTGTCGCGCGGCGCGCGCGCATCGGTGTCGGCAGGCATCAGGGTTATCCCCCGCAATGATTGATTTCTGCAATCCATTGTGAATGCCTAGCATGGCCAGCTCCAGCGGGGGAAACACCTCGCCCCTCAACCAGCCGGAGACACGCCATGGCCCTCACCCGCCGCCTCATCCACGCTGCCCTGCTGGGCGCCTTTGCCCTGGGCGCGCACGCGCAGGACAAGACCCCGCTCAAGATCGTGGTGGGCTTTCCGCCCGGCGGCTCGGCCGACACGCTGGCGCGCCTCATCGGCGAGCAACTGCGCGGCCAGTACGACCCGGTGGTGGTGGAGAACAAGCCCGGTGCAGGCGGTCGCATCGCACTGCAGCAGGTCAAGCGCGCCGCGCCCGACGGGCAGACCGTGATCGTGCTGCCCAGCGGGCCGATGGTGCTGTTCCCGCACGTCTACAAGAAGCTCGACTACGACGCGGTGACCGACTTCACCCCGATCTCGCTGATCGCCAACTTCCAGTTCGGCGTGGTGGCCGGGCCGGCGAGCAAGGCGAAGAACGTGGCCGACATGGTGGCCGCGGCAAAGGCACAACCGGGTGTGGCCTCCTACGGTACGCCAGGCCTGGGCACGCTGCCGCACTTCATGGGTGTGCTGTTCGAGCAGCAGGTCGGCGCAAAGCTCAACCACGTGCCGTTCCAGGGTGGTGGGCCGGCCAACACCGCACTGCTGGGCGGCCACATCGACTACAAGTTCGACGTCGTCTCCGAAACCGCCGAGCTGCACCGCGCGGGCAAGGTGCGCATCATCGCCGTCACCGGCGCCACGCGCGACCCGCAGGTGCCCGAGGTGCCCACACTCAAGGAGAGCGGCGTCGACATGGTGGCCACCGCGTGGTTCGCGATGTACGGCCCCGCACACCTGAACCCCGCCACACGCGATCGCCTGCAACAGGCCGTGAGCGCAGCGGTGAAATCGCCCGCCTTGAGCGAACGCCTCAAGGGCCTGGGCTATGAACCGGTGGGCTCCACCGCGGCCGAACTGGCCGCGGCGCAGGCCGCCGACCTCAAGCGCTGGCAGGCCCCGATCAAGGCCACCGGCGTGCAGCTCGACTGAACGCCTCAGTCCCTTCCCCCCTGGAGATCCCGACATGACCGCTCGCCGTCGCGCGCTGCTGGGCCTGGCCCTGGCCGCCGCCTTCACCGCCCCCGCCCTGCACGCACAGACCACCTGGCCCACGCAGACCGTGCGCTTCGTCAACAACTTCCCCGCGGGCGGTCCGTCCGACATCCTGGCGCGCTCGGTCTCGCAGGTGCTGCAGGAGGCCACGAAGCAGAGCTTCGTGGTCGAGAACAAGCCCGGCGCGGCCGGCAACATTGGCGCGGCCGACGTGGCCAAGGCCGCGGGCGACGGCAACACACTGCTGTTCGGCATCGACACGACCTTCACCATCAACCCGCACCTCTACCCCAACCAGGGCTTCAAGGTCTCGGACCTCAAGCCGGTGATCGTGATGGCCTCGTCCGGCATGCTGATCGGCGTGAACCCGTCCACCGGGATCAAGACGCTGACGCAACTCGTGGAGCAGAGCAAGGGCAAGGCGTTGAACTTCAGCTCGGCCGGCAGCGGCAGCCCGGGCCACCTGGCGGTGGAGGTGTTCGCCGAGGCCACGAAGAACAAGCTCAACCACGTGCCCTACCGCGGCAACACGCCGGCCGTCACGGCCGTGCTCTCGGGCGAGGTGGATGGCGGCACGCTGGCCACGCCGGGCATGCTGCCGCACGTCAAGAGCGGCAAGATCACCGCGCTGGCCGTCACCAGCCGGCAGCGCTCGGGCCTGGCGCCGGAGATCCCCACGGTGGGCGAGCTGGGACTGAAGTCGCTCGAACAAGAGGTGCTCTATGTGGTGATGGCGCCCGCGAGCACGCCCGACGCGCTGGTGCAGCAGATGGCCAAGGCCATCGGCGATGCGCTGCAGCGCCCCGATGTGAAGGCGCGCCTGGCCAACCTCGACCTGTTCCACGAAGGCCTCGCTGGTGCCGCCGCGGCCAAGCGCCTGAGCGGACTCAACACGCGCTACGGCCAGCTGGTGAAGGCCACCGGCATGAAGGTGGAGTAAGAAGCCCGCCATGACCCGACCAAACATCGTCTACATCGTCTGCGACGACCTGGGCTACGCCGACCTGGGTTGCTATGGCGGGCGCGAGGCCGGCTTCGGCCGCGTCTCGCCGCACATCGACGCGTTGGCCGCGGGCGGCCTGAAGTTCACCGAGGGTTACTCGAATTCGCCGGTGTGCTCGCCCACGCGCTTTGCGCTGATGACGATGCGCTACCAGTACCGGCTGCGTGGCGCAGCAGAGGAGCCCATCAACAGCAAGGCGCGCCACAGCCAGACGCTGGGCCTGCCGCCCGAGCAACCCACGCTGCCTTCGCTGCTGCGCGCATCGGGCTACCGCACCGCGCTGATCGGCAAATGGCACCTGGGCTACCCACCGGCCTTCGGCCCGCTGCGCTCGGGCTACGAGGAATTCTTCGGACCCATGGCCGGTGGCGTCGACTACTTCACCCATTGCTCCAGCACGGGCGACCACGACCTCTGGTTCGGCGAGAACGAGCACCCAGAGGTTGGCTACCTCACCGACCTGCTGAGCCGCCGCGCGGTGGACTATGTGAACCGCATGGCCGAGGGCGCGAAGACAGGCACGCCATTCATGCTGAGCCTGCACTACACCGCGCCGCATTGGCCCTGGGAAACGCGCGACGACGCGCACGTGGCACCCGAGGTGGCAAAGAACCTGTTCCACCTCGACGGCGGCAACGTCGAGAGCTACCGCCGCATGATCCATCACATGGACGAAGGCATCGGCTGGATCATGGAGGCACTGAAAGCGCATGGCCTGAGCGAGAACACCATCGTCGTCTTCACCAGCGACAACGGCGGCGAGCGCTTCTCGGACAGCTGGCCGCTGGTGGGCGGCAAGATGGACCTCACCGAAGGCGGCATCCGCGTGCCGTGGATCGTGCACTGGCCAGCGCAGGTGCCCGCGGGCAGCACGACCGCGCAGCACGGCATGAGCATGGACTTCTCGCGCACATTGCTCGACGCGGCCGGCGTCGCACCTGCCGCCTCGCATGCGCCCGACGGCGTCTCGCTGCTGCCGGTGTGGCGCAACCCGACGGCCCGCTTCCCGCGGCCGATGCACTGGCGCATGAACCACCGCGGGCAGCGCGCGCTGCGCGAGGGCGAGTGGAAGTACCTGCGCGTGGACGGCCACGACTACCTG
Source organism: Hydrogenophaga intermedia (assembly GCF_023715105.1). Classification (GTDB taxonomy): domain Bacteria; phylum Pseudomonadota; class Gammaproteobacteria; order Burkholderiales; family Burkholderiaceae_C; genus Hydrogenophaga; species Hydrogenophaga intermedia_A. The sequence continues at coordinate 145,037 of NZ_JAMBNO010000004.1, forward strand.
TTCAACATCGCACGAGACGCGCGCGAGCGCGCCAACCTGGCCCGACGCCACCCGGAGCACCTCGAGGCCATGCGCGCGCGCTGGGAGGCCTGGAACGCCACCATGCCGCCCATACCGGAGGACGCCACCGTGAGCCTGGGTTACGGCAGCAAGGATATGCCGCAGCGATGAGCCGCGCGCTGGTTAGCATCGCGGCATGACCCGCTGGCAACGCCTGTTCCCTTTCCTCCAATGGCCGCGCCCGGACGCGGCCCTGCTGCGTGGCGAGGCACTCGCTGGCCTCACGGTGGGCCTGATGGTGATTCCGCAGGGCGTGGCCTATGCCGCGCTGGCGGGCATGCCACTGATTGCGGGCATCTACGCGGCGCTGCTGCCGGCACTCATCGCGGTGCTGTTTTCGGCTTCGCCGCGCCTGGCGGTGGGGCCCACCGCACTGACCTGCCTGCTGGTGAGCGCCTCGCTCACGCCGCTGGCCACGCCCGGCAGTGCCGAGTGGGTGCAACTCGCGGTGTGGCTCGCGCTGCTGTCGGGTGCGTTGCAGGTGTTGCTGGGCGCGGTGCGCTTCGGCTGGCTGCTCAACCTCGTCAACTCACCGGTGCTGATGGCCTTCACGCAGGCCGCGGCGGTGCTCATCCTGGCTTCGCAAGTGCCTGCGCTCACGGGCTTTCGCAGCTGGCACGCCATCGCCGACGGGGCTGGCTGGCACGCGCCTGGCCTGGGCTTCGGCCTGGCGGCACTGGCCGCGCTGGTGGCTGCGCGCCGCCTGCGCCCGGGCCTGCCCTCGGTGCTGGCCGTGGTGCTGGCCAGCGCGGCCGTGAGCCGCGCCATCGGTTTCGAAGCCGGTGGCGGCGCCGTCATCGGTGCGCTGCCGCAGGGCCTGCCCGCGGCCTATGTGCCCGCGTGGCCGGGTTGGGAGCGTTTCAGTGCGCTGCTGTTGCCCACCTTGATGATCACGTTGGTGAGCTTTCTGGAAACCGCCAGCAGCGCCAAGGTGGACAACGGCCGGCGCGGCGTGCGCTGGGACCAGGACCAGGACCTGATCGGCCAGGGTCTGGCCAAGCTGGCTGCGGGCTTCACCGGCGCCATGCCCACCAGTTCGTCGTTCTCGCGTTCGGCGCTCAACCTGTACGCGGGTGCGCGCACCGGCTGGGCCACGGTGTTCTCGGTGGTGGTGGTTCTGATCGCGCTGCTGGTGGCCATGCCGCTGCTGCACCACGTGCCGCTGGCGGTGCTGGCGGCCATCGTGGTGCTGCCCATCTGGGGCCTGCTGCAGCCGCGCAGCTTCACGCGGCTGTGGCGCCTCTCGCGCGTGGAGGCGGTGATCGCGGCCAGCACCTTCGCGATCACGCTGGTGGCCGCGCCGCGCCTGTACTGGGGCGTGCTCGCGGGCGTGGTGATGGCACTGAGCCACTTTCTGTACCTGCGCCTGCACCCGCGCATCATCGAGGTCGGCCTGCACCCGGATGGCAGCCTGCGCGACCGCCACCTGTGGCAGCTGCCGCCACTGGCACCGAAGCTGTACGCGCTGCGCATGGACGCCGCGCTCGACTTCGCCACCGCCAACGGCTTCGAGCGCGCCATCGCCGAGCACCTGCAGGCCCACCCCGACACCGAGGGCGTGATGCTGATCGCGCACCCGATCAACTGGATCGACGCCACCGGCGCCGAGGCCTTCGGCCGCGTGCGCGAGCAACTCGACGACCGGCGCATCCACCTGCACTTGGTGGGCATCAAGCTGCCGGTGGAGACGGTATTGCGCGACGCCGGCCATCTTGGTGAAAGTGAGCGATTGCACCTTTACCGCACCGAGGGCGAGGCCTTGCAGGCCTTGGCGGCGCCGGGCTGACCGCTACCCCACCCCCGCACCGGCCCTGCAGCCGGTGCCACCCGGGCCGGGATGGCGCGCCAGACGCGGCTTAAGTCACGACCGCGCGGCGGGAATGCCCGCCCGTGGCTTCAGCGGCGTTCCCCCGTGTCGATGCAAGGTCTACATTTCGCTACCCGCCCGGCCCCGCCGGACGTGCCGGAGCAACGCTTGGATGCGCCGCGAAAACCCGTGATCACCCCGCAGGAACGCGCCGAACTGGACGCGCTGGCGGCGCTCGTGCTGGGCGCGCTCATGGCCCACGACGTGACGCCCGACGGGCACGGGGAACTGGTCTACATCAGCGAAGGCTGCATCGATCTGTGGGCCCTGGACGCCCCGACCATCCTGGCCGACGAAGGCGCGATCTGGATGATGGCGCCACGCGAAGAGCGCCGTCTGCTGCGCCACAGCTTCATCGAGGCCGTGCGCGATGCCGTTCCCTGGGCGCACGAGTGGCGCATTCGCGATGCGCGCGGCCAGACCCGCTGGCTGCGCGGCATGGGCAAACCACGTGCCCGCCCCGACGGCCGCACCCGCTGGACCGTGTTCGTCAACGACGTCACCGACAGCGTGCGCGCCCGCGCGCTTGACCTCGCCAGCGACGACCGCTTCCGCCGCATCTTCGACAGCATCCCGAGCATCGCGGTGCAGGCCTACGGGCCCGACATGATCGTGCGCTACTGGAACCGCGGCTCCGAACAGCTCTACGGCTTCAGTGCCGAGGAGGCCATCGGGCGCAGCATGCTCGAACTGGTGATCCCGCCCGCACTGCGCAGCAGCTTCGACCGCAACTTCCTGCGCTCGCTCGATGGCCACACCACGCTCAACTCGGGTGTGCAATGGCTGCAGCGCAAGGACGGTCGCACGGTGGAAGTGCAGTGCAACGAGATCATCACCGAGCACCCCGAACGCGGCTTCGAGATCTACTGCATCGACTTCGACCTGACGCCACGCCGCGAGGCCGAGGACCAGCGCCTCGCGCTGGAGGCGCAATTGCGCGAATCGCAGAAACTGGAGGCGCTGGGGACGCTGGCTGGCGGCATCGCGCACGACTTCAACAACATCCTGGCCGCCATCCTGGGCAATGCACGGCTGGCGATGGAGGACGCGCAAGGCCAGCCGCACATCGCCGAAAGCGTGGGCGAGATCCTCAAGGCCGGCTCGCGCGCCAAGGATCTGGTGCAACGCATCCTGGCCTTCAGCCGGCGCCAGCCGTTGCAGCGACGCCTGGTGAAGCTGCAGACGGTGGTGGACGAATCGGTGCGGCTGCTGCGCGCCACCATCCCCAAGGGGGTGGAGCTGCGCGTGGAATGCGACCCGCAGACGCCCGCCGTGCTGGCCGACCCGACGCAACTGCAGCAGGTGCTGCTCAACCTGTGCACCAACGCCTGGCAGGCCATGGCCGACCGCTCGAGCGGACAGCTCGGCATCCGGCTGCAGCCACACCGCGGCCCACCGCCACAAGAGGCGGCCGGCGTGGTGCTCGAGGCTGGCGTGCGCGAGAACTGGCCCGAGACCAACGTGCGCCTGAGCGTGTCCGACAACGGCGTCGGCATGGACGAAGACACCATCGCGCGCCTGTTCGAGCCCTTCTTCACCACCAAGGCGCCGGGCGAAGGCACAGGGCTGGGCCTGGCCGTGGTGCACGGCATCGTGCGTGACCACGAGGCCACGGTGCACGTGCAGAGCCACCGGGGCGTGGGCACGGTGTTCGACCTGTACTTTCGCGCCGCCACCTCGTTGGGCACCGACGACACGGCGGACGACGGCACCGACGCTGTGGCCGCGCGCGATCGCCGTGCGGGCGAGTCGCGCATCCTGTATGTCGATGACGACGAACTCATCGCCGACCTGATGCTGCGGCTGCTGCGCCGCGCGGGCTACACGGCGCATGTTTTCACCAGCCCGGTGGAGGCGTTGCGCGCGGTGCGCGACCAGGGGCTCGCCTACGACCTCGCGATCAGCGACTACTCGATGCCCGGCATGACAGGCATCGAGCTGGCGCGCGCCTTGCGGGCGCTGCACCCGCGGCGCGAGGTGGCCATGACCACGGGCTACATCAGCGCCGAGCTGCGCCAGCAGGCGCCGGCGGCTGGCGTGAGCGAGCTCATCTACAAGCCCAACACCGGCGACGAGCTGCTCGATGCGATCGAGCGGTTGGCCAGCCGCGTGCAACACGGTCGATCAGGCGACTGAGCGCGGCGCGCGCGGGGTTCTTCAGGCTGCGCTTTCACCTGCCGGCTTGGCCAGCACGGCGTCCAGCTCCCGGCGCGCAGCAGCGAAATCCAGGTTGTCGATAGCTGCAGCCATGGTCTGCTGCGCCGCAGGCGTCAGGTGTTGCGTCAGCGCGCCGCGAAGGGCTGCGAACTGGTCTGCTGCGGCAAGATCGTTGTGGTCGAGCGCGTCGGCCAGGGCCTGAACGCGCGAGCGGACAACGGTCGCCGCCAGCGGGGGCGACGGCGGCGGCACTGGCTCGGGCGCGCCGGGCGCCGCCTGCAGCTCGGCGAAGCAGCGCTGCACATCGACCAGAGCGCGGCTGGCCGCTGCCCAGCCCGGCGCTTTGTTCACGGGGGTGGCCAGCGCGCGCTCGAAATCGGTTGCAGCGCGCGACAGTGCATGAGCTCCCACCATTGCAGCGCTGCCGCGCAGGCGATGGGCACGCGCGCACCAGTCAGCGGCCTGCTCGGCGCCCCACTGCTGCGGCGCTGCGGGCAGCAAATCGGCCCAGTCGCCGCGCTCGGCCAGCAGACGGTTGAGTACGCGGCGAAACAGCACCACGTCGCCACCGAGCTGGCGGTGGGCGCTGACCGCGTCCACGCCGGGCACATGCGGCCAGTCTGTCGGCAATGCGATGGGGAGCACTTCCTGTCGCTCGGCGCAACCAGGCGACGCAAACAAGGCCGCAGGCGTCGCCGCCGCGGGTTGCCTGGCCGCACGCGCGCGGCGCAACACCTCGTACAGCTCGGGCGGATCGATCGGCTTGGCAACAAAGTCGTCAAAGCCGGCGTCCAGTGCGCGCTGTCGTTCGTCAGACAACGCACCTGCGGTCAATGCGATCACAGGCAGCCGCGCGAAGGTGGTGTCACCACGCAAGCGGCGCGTGGCCTGCAGGCCGTCCATCACCGGCATCTGCACATCCATGAGCACCACATCCACGGCGGCGGGCGATCGGTACAGCCAGGCCAGGGCCTGCGCGCCATCGCTGCAGGTGTGGACCCGCGCGCCTTCGCGTTCGATCATGCGCCGCGCAATCTCCAGGTTGACGTCGCTGTCGTCGACCAGCAGGACGCGCAAACCCGCCAGACCTTGCACGGGCAGGGACGCAGAGGCGATGGCCGGCAACCGCGCCGGGTCCGCCGCACGCAGCGGCAGCTCGATGCTGAACTCGCTGCCCTGCCCTGGCTCGCTCTGCACGTGCACCGTGCCCTGCATCAGTTCCACCAGCCGACGCACGATGGACAAACCCAACCCGGTGCCACCGAAGCGGCGCGTGGTCGTTTCGTCGGCCTGCGAGAAGGGCTGGAACAGACGCGCCCGTTGTTCGGGCGTGATGCCGATGCCGCTGTCCTGCACCGCCAGCCGCAGCCGTGGCGCGGCGGCGCTGCCCTGCAACATGGCCGAGATGACGATCCCGCCTGCGTGGGTGAACTTCAGCGCATTGCCCACGAGGTTTGCCATCACCTGGCGCAAGCGCGGCGCGTCGCCCATCAGGGCCGGCGGCAGGCTCTCGTCGATCTGCAGCGTCAGCGCCAGGCCCTTGTCGTCGGCCTGAACCGCGTACACCGATTCCACCTCGCGCAGAACCTCGCGAAGCGCAAAAGGCTGATCGCTCAGATGCATTTCGCCCGCCTCGATCTTGGCGAGATCGAGTACGTCGTTGACGATGCCCAGCAGCGCTCGCCCTGCGGTCTGCGCCTTGTCGAGCAAGGCGCGTTGGTCGGCGTCCAGCGCGCTGTCCGCCAGCAAGTGGGTCACCCCAAGCACCGCGTTGAGCGGCGTGCGGATCTCATGGCTCATGTTGGCCAGGAAGGCGCTCTTGCTAAGGCTGGCTGCTTCAGCGGCGCGCTTGGCCTCGCGCAGGTCGTGTTCGATCGCCTTGCTTGCGCTGATGTCGAGCTGCGTGCCAAACATCCACTCGGGCGCACCGCTGGCCGTGCGCGTGCGCACCTGGCCGCGGTTGAGCACCCACACCCAATGTCCGCCGGCGTGGCGCATGCGCACCTCGCACTCATAGAAAGCCAGCTCGCCCGTGATGTGGCGCAGCAGCTGCGCGTTCGAGCGCACGAGGTCGTCGGGGTGTACGTGGTCCACCCAAGCCTGCGAGCTCACCGGACGCAGTTCGTCGTAGTCGTGCCCGATCATCTCGGCCCAACGCTCGTTGAAGTGGCACTCACCAGTCTGGATGTTCCATTCCCAGGTGCCCACGTTGGTGCCCTGCAGGATGCTCTGCAGCCGCGTTCGTTCGGTGGCTTGCACGGCGAGCATGGCTTCCAGCGAGCGCCGGGTGCGGTTGATGTCGGTGACGTCGTCGAGCACCGCGTAGTAGCCCTGCACCCGACCGTCGCGCAGGTCAGGCAGGTAACGCATGTGCAATTCGCGGGGTTCGCCCGTGGCCGGGTTGGGCATCGTGAGTTCGAACGACTGCGGCTCGCCACGCAACACTGCCTGGATGCGGGGGCGCAGCACGGCGTAGGTGGCCTCGCCCACCACCTCGCGCGCGCTGCGGCCCACCAACGTCCCACCCTGGGGCCTCCGCCAGGCCAGGTTGGCGCGGTTGGCGGTGCGGTTGATCTGCACGCTGTCCCAGTAGCTGATCATCGAAGGCACCGCGTCGAGCACGGTGCGCAGGAAGTGCTCCACATCGGCCAGCGAGCGCGTGCGTTCGAGCACCCGCTCCTCCAGTCCGGCATTGAGCTCCTGCAGGTGCTGCGCGTGGGCCTCGCGTGCGGCGGCCTCGCGCAATGCGGTCTGGCGCTGGCGCCGGCGCAACGCCAGCCACGCCCAGTGCAACGCGGTGAGCAGCACCGTGACGAGGGCGCCGGTCCAACCGACCACGCGCGGCGCGAGCAGGCCGAACTGCGCCGCGTATCCCGGCCGCGCCTCGGTCTGGATGGACCAGGAGCGTCCGAAGGGCACACGCAGCAAGGCCTGGCGCAACGCATCGGCGCGCGGTGCCTCGCCCAGCGCCAGCGTGCTGAAGAACTCGGTGGCGTGCTCGGTCTCGGTGATGTCGGTCAGCGTGAGCGCGATGTGCGCCGCTCGAAGCGGCAGGCCATGCAGCACCTCGTCGGTCACCAGGGGCGCGTAGGCCCAGCCGAAGGCGGCGGCCTCGCGCGCCGCAGGGGTGTCGGTAGGCAGATCGGGCCGGTACACCGGCAGCAGCGCGAGAAAGCTGCGTTGTTGGGCCTGCCGGGCCTGGACCAGGGTGATGGGTGCCGTCATCGTGGCACGCCCGCTGCGCACGGCCGCGAGCGCTGCCATGCGTCGCGAGGGCTCGCTTGCGATGTCCAGCCCCACCGCCTCGCGGTTGGCCTCGATGGGCTCGACGAGCTCGATGATGAAACGCTCGCCCTGGTGCGGTTCGATCTCACGCACGCCGGCGCGCGGCGCTCCGGCGGGCCAACGGTGAATGAAGCCAAAACCGCGTGCACCCGGGAACTCGCGTCCCAGGTCGCGCGAGAGCAAGTAGCGGCGAAACGCCGGCACCGACAGGCCATTCTCACCGGCGTTCTGAATCACACCGCGCGCCCCGCGCAAGCCGTATTCGTACAAGCCGAAGCGGGCAACGATGGCGTCGGCCAGCTCCCGGGACTCGGCCTCGAAGCGCGCGCGCACAAAAGTCGCGTTATCTCGCTCGCGCTGGAGCACCGCCAGCGTGGTCAGCAAGGCGCCGAGCAGCAGCGTGCCCAGCACCCACAAGCCGTGTAGCCGACCAAGGCGCCAGGCCATGGCGTCAGAGCTTGAACACGCGCACCGTCTCGGTGACGGTGGCAGCCTGCGTGGACAGCGAAGCCGCCGACGCCGACAGCTGCTCGACCATGGCGGCGTTCTGTTGCGTGAGGCTGTCCAGTTGCGACACCGCAGCATTCACCTGCGCCACGCCCGAGGATTGCTCTGCCGACGCGGCGCTGATCTCTGCCACCAGCGCGCTCACGCGGCCGATCGAACCCGCCGTTTCCTGCACCGTGGCCTGGGTGTCGCTCACCAGCTTTGCGCCGGCGAGCACCTGCTGCTCCGAAGCGGTGATGAGGGTCTTGATCTCCTTGGCCGACTCGCGCGCACGCGCCGCCAGCGAGCGCACTTCACCCGCCACCACAGCAAAGCCGCGGCCGTGCTCGCCGGCGCGCGCGGCTTCGACCGCGGCGTTGAGGGCCAGCAGGTTGGTCTGAAACGAAATGCCGTCGATCACACCCACGATGTCGTTGATGCGCTGGCTGGCGGCCTGAATATCGGCCATGCGCTGCGCCACCGATTGCACCGCCGCGCCGCCGCGCTCGGCCAGTTCGCGCGCCGAGGCAGCGAGTGCGGCCGCACGCTGCGCCGCGTCGGCGTTGGCCTTGATGGTGGCGGTGATCTGCTCCAGCGAAGCCGCCGTCTGCTGCAGGTTGCCAGCCTGTGCCTCGGTGCGAGCGCTCAGATCGGCACTGCCGGCACTGATCTCGCGCGAGGCGTTGTGGATGCCGTCGACCTGCGTGCGTACGTCACTCACCACGGCTTGCAGGTTGACGTTGAGCTGCGTGAGCCCGCGGTGGATCTGCCCGACCATGCCGTCGCCACCCTCGGCGCGGCGCGTGGCCAGGTCGCCCGCCGCAAGGCGGTTGGCCGATTCGAGCACCCGCCCGAGCGGCGCCACGCCGCGGCGCTGCAGCAGCCAGCCCGCCACCAGCGCGACCGCGCTGGTCAGGCCGATGGCCAACGCGTGGCTGGGCAGGTACGAACCCAGCACCGCGCCACCGGCGCCCATGGCCAGCAGCCAGAGCAGTGTGTGTTGTGCCAGCAGCGCGCGCATCCCGCGGGCGGCACGCGCCAGCGGCGTCTGGCGCAGCACCGCGCCGGCAGACAGCACGTGTTCGCGCCGGCCGCCAGCGGCTTCCTCACGCATACGGGCATAAAGGGTTTCGGCCTGCTGCACCTGCTCCCGGCTGGGCACGGTGCGCACCGACATGAAGCCGGTGATGCGCCCGCCATCGAGCACCGGCGTGACGTTCGCCTGCACCCAGTAGTGATCGCCGTTCTTGCGGCGGTTCTTCACCAGGCCCGACCAGGGCTTGCCCGCCTGGATGGTGGCCCACATGTCGCGAAACGCCTCCTGCGGCATGTCGGGGTGGCGAATCATGTTGTGCGGCTGGCCGATGAGTTCCTCGCGCTCGAAGCCGCTGACCTCGATGAACGAGGGGTTGCAGTACACGATGCGGCTCTTGAGATCGGTGGTCGACACCAGGGTCTGACCCGGCTGCAGGGGATATTCGCGTTGGCTGACAGGACCGTTGTTGCGCATGGCGGGCTCCGGCTTGGGGGGTTGGATGCTGGTGGTTTCGACCGCCGGTGGGGGCGGTTGTGCGGGGAAAGCTGGATTCGCGAGTACAGGGAGTTGCGCTCAGGCGGATCGCCCGGCGGGATCCATCGCCAGTTGGACCCGCGCCAGCGCCGCGTCGATCGCGGGCAGTTGCGCCAGCAGCGATTCGCCCTGCCCTTGATCGGCAGCGGCCGCGCGCGCTGCGCGCTCGAACGCGTCGAGCAAGCGGCCCAGGCCGTGCGCGCCCACCGCGTGCGAGGACGATTTGACGCGGTGCGCGGCCAGCCCGGCACGCAGCCAGTCGCCCAGGCCAAGGGCATCGCACCATTCCTCCTGGGCCCTGACCAGGGAAGCAAGGTAGGTGCGACGCAGCGTGGCCTGGTCTTCGGGGTCGAGGCCGATGGCGCGCGCCAGGGCTTCGGGGTCGAAGTCGTCGGCATGATCCATCGGCTCGCCCGCAACGGCTTCGGGCGACAGCGGCAGCCAGTGCCGCAACGCTGCGGCCAGCCGTTGCAGTGGCACCGGCTTGGTCAGGTAGTCGTCCATGCCGGCGGCGATGGCACGCTCGGCCTCGCCGCGCACCGCGTTGGCGGTGAGGGCGATGATGGGCAGGCGTCGCCCGGCCGCCTCTTCGGCACGGATCGCGGCGCACAGGGCCTCGCCGTCGAGCCCGGGCATGTGCAGGTCGGTCAGCAGCAGGCTGAAGCGTGCGCCATCGGCTCGCCAGCGTGCGAGGGCGGCGTCGCCGTCGTCCACGATGACCGCGGGCACGCGAAGGCGTTGCAACTGGCGCCCGATCACCATCCGGTTGACCGGGTTGTCCTCGGCCACAAGCACCGGCGCCATGCCCGGCGGCAGGCTCCGCGGCGGCGGTGCCGCGCCGGGCTGTGCCGCGATCACGCCCGTGGCAGGTTCGAACGCACGGCTCAAGGCCTGCAGCAGGGCGCTGCGGTGCAGTGCGTCGGTGTCGAGCCAGAGCAGGCCACGGGTGTCGGCGCGGGCGCCGCGCTGCGGGCCGGGGCGCAGCGCCACGCGTCCGGACCGGGCACCGCGCTCGACATGCCAGTGGCCCAACGTGCCGGACTCCTCAGGCGTGGCTTCGCACACATGCACCTGGGCGCCGGCGGCCAGCAGGTAGGTACGCCAATCGCCAAGGCCGGCGGGATGCTGCCCACGCCAGGTGCAAACAGTGCCCGCCAGGTCGGCACCGTCCACACCGCCCGGCACGGCGGTTGCGCCGGGCGCAGGCCTCAGGGGCAGGTGCAGTGTGAAGCAGGCGCCGGCGTGGGGTGCCGAGACCACGTCGATGCGGCCCCCCATGGCCTGCACCAGGCGGTGCGAGATCGCCAGCCCGAGCCCGGTGCCGCCGAAGCGGCGCGTGGTGCTGGCCTCGGCCTGCTCGAAAGGCTGGAACAAGCGCGCAAGGGCATCGCTGGACATGCCCACGCCGTCATCGCGCACTTCGATGGCCAGCGCGCCCTGATGCGCGAAGGCGCGCAGCGAAACCTGGCCGGTCTGCGCTCGCCCGCCACTGAACTTGATGGCGTTGCCCAGCAGGTTGGCCACCACCTGGCGCAGCCGTGCGGCGTCGCCAAGCAGGGTGCCGGGCAGACCGGGCGCCACGAAGACGTGCAGCGACACGCGTTTCTGGCAGGCGGCGCCAAGCCAGGCATCGGCCGTGCCTTCGATGAGACGGCGCAGCTCGAACGGTTTGTCCTCAAGGTGCAGGTGGCCCGATTCGATCTTGGAGAAGTCGAGGATGTCGTCGATCAGCCCGAGCAGGGTGTGCGCCGACTCGCGGGCGGCATGCATGAGCTCCTGCTGCTGCGGCGGCAGGCCGCTGCGGTCCATGAGCTCGATCAGACCCACCACGCCATTCATGGGTGTGCGGATCTCGTGGCTCATGGTGGCCAGGAAAGCGCTCTTGGCGGCACTGGCGGCCTCGGCCGCCTCGCGCGCGTGCTCGAGTTCGGCGGTGCGCAGCGCCACCAGCGCGTGCAGGCGCTCGCGCTGGCGGGTCTCGAGTTCGACCCGGCTCAAGCGGTCGCGTCGGTTCGCGAGCCAGTGCGACGCCACCCGCGCGAGGTCTTCCAGTGCCTCGCGCGCCGCGGCATCGATATCGCGCGGCGCGGTGTCGAGCACGCACAAGGTGCCCAGCGTGTGTTCGCCGTCACCGATCGGCAGGCCAGCATAGAAGCGGATGTGCGGCTCACCCGTCACGAGCGGGTGGCGTGCGAACCGCGCGTCGCCGCTGAGGTCATGCACCACGAGTGCACGGCGCTGGTCGGTGACGGTGGAGCAGAACGCCACCTCGCGCGGCACCCAGGAGCGCTCGGCCTCGGTGCTGGCGATCGACCAGGCACTGTCGGCGTCCACCACGTTGACCATCGCGATCGGACTGCGCAAGCTGCGCGCGGCCAGGCGGACCAGGCCTTCGAGCACGGGGTCATCGGGCAGGTTCGCCAGGCTCAACTGTTCGATCGCCCGCTGGCGGCGCTCCTCGCTGGCCTCGGTCACATCCACCACGTTGTCGCGCGCGTTCACGGTCTGCCCTCCGAAGGCGACGCGCTGCCATCGCCGGGCAGGTGGCGACGGGCCCACCAGCGCAGCACCGTGGGAAGCTCGCGCCAGTGCCAGGCACTCGGCGTCCCCGAAGAACCATCGACAAGTGCATCCTCGAACGCGAACACCTCCAGTTCAGCACGCCAGCGGGCGAGCTGGCCGATCAATGCACGGCCCCCGGAACGCTCCAGCCGCGCATCGACGATGGCCAGCGAAGGAGGTTCGGCCAAGGCCAGGCGCAGCGCGTCGATCGGGTCGCTGGTCCAGCGCACCCGCACCTGCACCGGCCAGGGCGAGAGCACCTCCCGCACCGTGGCCACGCAATGCGAGCGCGTGCAGACCAACAGCACATCCACCGGGTCGATCCGGGGTTTGCTGTCGAAACGAGGGGGCATGAGGGTCTCCGCAATCATGGAGACCGATGGTGCGACCGCGTGAACCGCGGCGATGCCGGGAAAGCTGGACCCGACGCGTACGGGATCGGCGCCCGCTGCCGGCTTTCAGAGATCGTCGGCGCTGATCAGGCCTTCGCGGATGGCCAGGCGCACCAGCGCTGGCAGGTCGCTCACACCCAGCTTGGCCATCAGGCGGCTGCGGTAGCTCTCCACCGTTTTGGGCGACAGGTGCAACTGTTCGCCGATCGCCACGCTGGTGTGGCCCTGCACCACGAGCTGGATCACCTGGCGCTCACGCACCGAAAGCGATGCGATGCCGCCGGTCTCGCCGCCCTGCGTGAGGCCCTGCACCGCGAGTTCGGCCACCTCGCCACCGAGATGCTTTCGCCCGGCGGCCACCGCCTCGACCGCCTGCAGCACCTCGCGCGCCGGCGAGCCCTTGAGCACATAGCCGTGCGCCCCGAGGCGCATGGCCTCGGCCACATGGCGCGGCTGGGCCGACATGGTGAGCATGATCACGCGTGTGGACAGCTTGCGTTTGACGAGCTGCTCCAGCAGCTCGAAGCCAGAGCGCTGGCCCAGCTGCAGGTCCAACAAAAGCAAGGCCGGTGTCAGCCGTGTCAGCTCGGCAAGCGCCTCGGTGGGGTTGTCGGACTCGCCCACCACGCGGTGGCCGGCGTCCTCGAGCACGGCACGCAGGCCGTCGCGCATCATGGCGTGGTCGTCGACGAGGTAGATGTCACTCATGGTCGGGGTCGGGTCCTTCTGTTTCGTGTTCGTGTCGTTACTCTCGCTGTTCAGTACCGCGTGCTCGATTCGGCGCTGGCGTCCAGCTCGCCAAGGCCACTGTCGGGCCGCGTGGCCCAGGTCAGCGTGACCAGCGTGCCGCCGGCATGGCGGGTGCGTACCTGCAGCCGCGCGCCGATGGCCAGCGCCCGCTCGCGCATGCCCACCATGCCCAGGTGGCCGGGCCGCCCGTACAGCGCGTCCTCGGGCAGGCCGATGCCGTCGTCGCCGATGTCCAGCCGCAGCCGCTCGGCATCGCCCTGCACGCGCACACGTATCTCGCGGCACTGCGCATGCTCCAGCGCGTTGGCGATCGCCTCGCGCGCCACCATGAAGGCCGCGTATTCCACGTCCTCGGGCCAGCGTTGTTCGCTATCGCGGGAGTCGCTCACAAGGTCGATCCGCACCGGCTCGGCCTCGGGCGCCCGCTGGCGGATCTCGTTGTCCAGGGCGGCCACCAGGCCCGCCGATTCGAGCAGCGGCGGGCGCAACCTGACCAATGCCTGGCGCACCTCCGCAATCGCCTGGTCGATCTGCTGTCCCACGATGCGCGCGCGCTCCAGCGCCTTGGGCGGCAGCTGCTCGCGCGTGAGGTTGCCCAACGCATCGAACGACAACCGGATCGCCCCCAGCGTCTGGCCCAACTGGTCATGCAGCGTTTGTGCAAGCTCCCGCGTGGTGACCTGCTCCTGCTGCAGCAGCCGTTGCGTGAGCTCGGACAACTCCACCTGGTAGCGCGCCAGCGCCTGCTCAGCGCGCACGCGCTCGGTCACGTCGCGCAGGATGGCGGTGAGCAGCTTGTGTCCGCGCACCGTGATCTGCGAGATCGAGGCCTCCAGCTCGAGCTCGGTGCCGTCGGCACGCATGCCCTTGACGCGACCGAAACCCATGCGACGCGTGGTCGTGCTCGACTCGGCAAAGCGCTGCATCAGCCCCAGATGCCCCGCCCGGTGCGCGGGCGGCAGCAGCACGTCCAGCGGCTGGCCGAGCATGTTCTCGGCACTGCGCCCGAAAATGCGCGCCGCCGCCGGATTGAACAGCGTGATGCGGCCGTCCATGTCCACGCCGACGACCGCGTCGCTGGCGGCGTTGATGACGGCGGCCAGCACCTCGCCTTGCTCGCGCAGACGCAATTCGCCCACGCGCTCGGCGGTGAGGTCGCGCACCTGCGCCAGGATCCCGACCGGCTTGCCGTCGGTACCGAGCAGCTTGGTCAGTCGCCATTCGCCCCAGATGTCGCTGCCATCGCGGCGCAGCATGTGGCCTTCGAAGCCGCGCGGCTGGTTGTCCAGCGCCATCTCGCGCCGCAGCGCCTGTCGCACGCCGTCGGGGACCTTGTCCTGGAAGATCTCGTCGACATGGCGCCCTTCGGCCTGCGCCGCGCTCCAGCCGAACATCGCCTCGGCCGCCCGATTCCAGTACAGCACGCGATAACCCATGTCGACCAGATACACCGGCGCGGGCAGGTGGTCGAGCACGTTCTGCAGGCGGCTTGCGTCGTTGAGCACCTGCGCCAGCGTCTGCTCGGCGCGGGTGGCGCCGCCGCGTGGTGGCAGGCGGCGCATCTGCTCGGTGATCACGCGCAGCACCGCCCCCGGCGCGGCGTCGAGCTGGGGGTCGAGCCGCTCGGCCACGGCATCCAGCACTTCGCTGTAGGGCCGTGCCAGGCGCCGCGACAGCCAGAAGCCCGCCAGCCCGAGGAACAGGGCGGTGAGGCTTCCAGCCCACACGATGCTGCGCTGCACCTCGCGCACCGGTGCCAGGGCCAACGCCAGCGGCTGCCAGGCCACGGCCTGCCAGTCGGTGCGCAAGGGCGAATCGGCGGGCACGACCGGTGTGCGCACCATCAGCAAGGTCTCGCCGGTGGTGCTGACGACGGTGCGCGGCGAGCCCGGGGGCGCTGCCATGAGCGCAGCCCATTGATCGGGCGTCACCGGCGCGCGTTCGCCCAGCAGACGCTCGCCGCCCGCGTTACCCAGCTCGACCTGCAGTCCGCGCTGCGTGGCAGACGGCCCGACCACCGCCTGGCGCAGGCCCTCGAAGAACGCAGCATCCAGGTGCGCCGCCAGAACACCCACGGGTTGACCCGTCGCATCGAGGTAAGGGCGCGCGATGTCGGCCAGCTCGTCCGGCACAGGCAGCTGTTGCGCACGCAAAGGCTCCACCAGGGCGCGCGGTGGGTGCAGGCTTCCGAACCACAGGCCGCGGCGCCCTTCCAGGAACACCGGGCGGTTCGCGATGCTGAGGCCCTCCAGCAGCCCGTCGCTGCCGGCGATCACCACGCCCTGTGCGTTGGTGGCACCGATCCATACATACGCCGGCGAGCTGCGCTTGAGCGCATCGAGTTGCAGGCGCAGGGCGCTGCTGTCCAGCCCCAGCGCGGGCATGTTGGCGACGAGGCTGACTTCGGCGGCGCGGCGGGCCAGCACGCGCGCGAGCTGATCGGCATACACCGCCGAGGCCTGCTCCACGCGCTGTTGGGCGCGGCGCTCCAGTTCGTCGCCGACGATGCGCTCGACCAGCCAGATCACCAGCCCCAGCAGCAGCACCGCAGCGGCGGCCGGCAGCAGTGGTAGCCATAACTGCACCGAGCGTGTTCGGTGTTGCGCCATGCCGCGCGTGCTCCTTCCCCTGACCGGTTCCCTGGCCGGCCTTCTCCGGGCTGCGCCGACTTTACGGCACCGCCCATCAGGGAAAAACCACGATTGCCTCAGGGGCAAAACCGTCACCAGCCCTTGCGCCCTGAAAGTGGCGCAACGGGGCCAGCGACGCTAGAGTCCCGAGCACCGGGGTTGCCACCCCGCCAACCACAACGCCGCGCAGTCCGCGATGCGCATCAGGGGGCGACGCATGAATGCTGCAGACAAGGGGCCGACCGAGGTGTCAGCGAGCGCGGGCGCAGACGCGCGCGACGAGGTTCGCGCGCTCGGGCAGAACGCGCCGTGCGGCCTGCTCGCGCTGGACAGCGGCCTTCGGGTGCGCGCCATCAACGACACGCTGCTTCACTGGCTCGGCCGCGAGCGCAGCGAGCTCGAGCGGCTTGCCGGCCACGCCGGCTGGGCCGACTTCCCCACGCTGGCGCGCCTGAGCGAGGAAAGCGAGCTGCAGTTGCTGCGCGAACACCTGCACGAGCTGCAGACCAGCGGGCGGGCGCCGCCGCTGGCTTTGCGCCTGTTTGGCAAGGACGGCGGTTTTTTCACGGTCGAGCTGATCTCGCAGGCCGTGCGCGACGCCAGCGGGCGCTTCGTGCAATCGCGCAGCGTGGCGGTGGACGTGAGCGCGCGCGAGCAGATCGAGCACCAGATCGTTGCGCGGCTGCGTCTGCTGCAAAGCATCACCGACCGCACGCCCTCGCGCCTGGCCTACTACGACACCGATCTGGTGTGCCGCTTCTGCAACAGGGCGTATGCCGAGGGCTATGGCCTGACGCCCGACGAGGTGATCGGCGTCGAGCTCGGGCGCGTGCTGCTGCCCGAGGTGCTGCCCGAAGTGCTGCCGCGCGTGGCCCGTGCGCTCAATGGGGAAACCATCAGCCACGAGGCCGAACGCCCCGATGCGGACGGCTTGAAGCGCTACCACGAGGTGCATTACCTGCCCGACCTGCAAGACGGGCAGGCCGTGGGCTTTTTCATCGAGCTGATCGACATCACCGAGCGGCGCCGCACCGAGGACTTTGTCTTCAACGCCAACCTCGACCTCGAAGAGCGCGTGGCGCAGCGCAGCGCCGAGCTCTACGCCAGCGAGCAGCGCTTCAGGCTCATGTCGCGCACCATCCGCGACCACGGCATCTTCTTCATCGATCCCGACGGCGCCGTGGCCGACTGGACCGACAGCGCGCAGCGCCTGTTCGGCTTCGAGCGCGCGCAGATTCTGGGTCGCGCGCTGGACGCGCTGTTTCAGGCCGAGGGCAGCGCCGTCGAGCCGCCCGGCACGCAGGACGCGCAGGCACTGCTTGACCGCTGCATCGAGACCGGCCACGCCGAGCACCAGGGCTGGAGCCTGCGCCGCGACGGTACGCGTTTCTGGTCACAGACCATGCTCACCGCACTGCGCGACGAGCGCGAGCAGTTGCAGGGCGTGTCGGTGATCGTGCGCGACCTCACCGAGAGCAAGCGCCTGGCCGACGTGACGGCACAACTGAACCAGGCGCTGGAGCGGCAGGTGAAGGAACGCACGGCCCAGCTCGACGAAGCACACCGCGACCTCGACGCCTTCTCCTACACCGTGGCGCATGACTTGCGCGCACCGCTGCGCCACATCAGCCAATACGTGACGCTCACGCAGGAGGAGCTCGAGCCCGAGGCGCGCCACGAACTGCTGCAGTACCAGGCCTCGATCGCCGCCGCCGCGCGGCGCATGGGCCTCATGATCGACGGGCTGCTGGAGTTCACGCGCCTGGGCCGCGTGCGGCTCGATTCGGTGCCGGTCTCGCTCGCACCGCTGGTGCAAGGGCTGGTGAGCCACCTGCGCGCCGAGGTCACCCCGCGCGAGATCGACTGGGTGATCGACCCCGACCTGCCGATGGTCAGCGGGGATCCGATCCTGCTGGCCGAGGTGCTGGGCAAGCTGCTGGACAACGCCGCCAAGTTCACCCGCCGCGTGCCGCAGGCGCGCATCGAGATCGGCCAGTTGCCGGCCGCCGACCACAAGGTCACCCTGTTCGTGCGCGACAACGGCGTCGGCTTCGACCTCGCCAAGGCACGCAACCTGTTCCTCATGTTCCAGCGCCAGCACCATTCGATGGACTACGAGGGCATCGGCATGGGCCTGGCCCTGGCGCACCGCATCGTGCAGCGCCACGACGGCCGCCTGTGGTGCGAAACCGCGCCGGGGGAGGGCTGCACCTTCTTCGTGGAGCTGCCGCGGGCACAAGACGCCACGCCCGGTTGACCCGGTGAGCCCGCAACGGCCGCCGCGGCTGGCCGAGGCCCTGCGCCGCCCCCGCACTCAGGGCCGCGCGAATGCGGGCACCTGAAAGCGCTTTCGGTACGCACCCGGAGCCATGCCGGTGATGCGGCGGAACAGCCGGCGAAAGAAGGCGGCGTCCTCGTAGCCCACGCGCCAGCTGATCTCGTCCACCGACGCGCTGGTGCGCTCGAGACGGCGCTTGGCATCTTCCACCCGCAGGCGCTGCACATAGTCGAGCGGGGTGAGCCCGGTGGCGGCACTGAAGCGGCGCTTGAAGGTGCGCTCGGCCAGGCGCGAGCGGCGCATCGCTTCCTCCACCGGGTTCGCCACCGAGAAATGCGTGTCGAGCCAGGCCTGCGAGGCCTCGATCTCGGCATCGCCGTGGTCGGTGCGTCCTTCGAACACGATGAAGGGCGCCAGACCCTCCTGGTGCCACTGCAGCGCGAACAAACGCGCCACGTCCTGCGCGGCGGTGGCGCCGGCGTGGCGCGCGATGAGGTAGAGCACGAGGTCGTGCCAGGTGGCCGAAGCCCCCGAGCAGATGAGCTCTTCGCGGTGACCGGCAATCACCAGCACACGCTCGGGATGCACGGTGATGGCGGGATGCACCGCCTGGAACAGCCGCTCGTAGGCGAAGTGGACGGTGGCGTCCTTGCCGTCGAACAGGCCCGTCTCGCCCAGCAGGAAGATGCCCGAACAAGCCGAACACAGCAGCGCGCCCTGCGCATGCATGCGCAGCATCCAGCGCACGAGCGTGGGGTAGCGCTGCTTCACCCAGCCGTCGGCGCGCAACACCAGCGACGGCACGATCACGATGTCGGTGCTCTCCACGTGCGCCACGCTGCGTTGCACCTGCACCGGCACGCCGCTGGCCAGCATCAGCGGCCCCGCACGTTCGCTCACGATCTCGACCTCGAAGGGCGCCTGGGCACCGGTGGCCCGGCCCATCGCGTCCATCACCGAGAACGCGTTCATCACGTCGTAAACGCCGAACAACGTGGACGCCCCGGCCTCGGGCAGGGCCACGAGGCTCACGTGCAGCGCACGGCCGCGAGTGCGGGTCGAGGTGGGTTTCATGGCCGGCCATTGTGACGCGACGCGCTGACGCGCGCATGGCACGAATCGACCGTTCGAGGGCACATCCGCCACTGACGCGATCGGGCTGCGAACGGGAAGATGCCTTCACCCACCCACCACCAGGAACGCCCCATGACCACCGCCACCACCACCGCCATCGATCCGCAACGCCTCGAGGCCTTCGTCAACCGCGCCATCCAGGACATCGCCGCCGCCTACGGGGGCGTGATGGTGGGCCTGGGTCACAAACTCGGCCTGTACCGCGCGCTGGCCGGCGCCGGACCACTGACCTCGCGCGAACTCGCCCGCCGCAGTGGCTGCGCCGAGCGCTATGTTCGTGAGTGGCTCAACGCGCAGGCCGCCGCCGGCTACATCGACCACCACGCCGTCAGCGACAGCTTCGAACTCTCCCCCGAGCAGGCCTTCGTGCTGGCGGACGAAGACAGCCCCGTCTTCATGCCGCCCGCCTGGGAGGTGCCGGCCTCGATGTGGTTCGACGAGGCGAAGACACTGGAGGCGTTTCGAACCGGCAAAGGCGTGGCCTGGGGTGAGCACGACCGGCGCATGAGCTGCGGCGTGGCCGCGTTCTACCGCAACGGCTACCGGGCGGCGCTGGTGCCGCATTGGCTGCCTGCGCTGGACGGCGTGGTCGAACGCCTGCAGGCCGGCATCGCGGTCGCCGACATCGGCTGCGGGCATGGACACACCACGATCCTGATGGCGCAGGCGTTTCCCCGCTCACGCTTCCACGGCTTCGACGCCCACGCCGCCTCGATCGAGGAAGCCCGTCGCAACGCCGAGGCCGCAGGCGTGGCCGAACGTGTGCAATTCGATGTCGCCCGTGCCACCGAAGTGCCCGATCGCGGCTACGGCCTCGTGTGCTTCTTCGACTGCCTGCACGACCTGGGCGATCCAGTGGCCGCGGCACGCCACGCGGGCCAGGTGCTCGGCGACGACGGCACGGTCATGCTGGTGGAGCCGTTCGCCAACGATCGGCCGCAGGACAACCGCTCGGTCACGGCGCAGCTCTACTACGCGGGGTCCACCACCATCTGCTGCGCTCACGCCATCGCCGAAGGCGGACACCTGGTGCTGGGCGCACAGGCCGGCCAGAAGCGCCTGGCCGCGGTGTTTCGCGAAGCCAGCTTCACGCACTTTCGACGCGCCGCGGAAACACCGCACAACCTGATCCTGGAGGCGCGGCGCTGAACGCGCACCGCAGCATCACCCATGTTGCCCAAGTACCACCCCCGGATGTGGGTGCGCCTGGAGCGCCTCATCACCACCGCTGGTCTGAATCTGGCGGGCTCGGGCCTGCTCGCCTTGCTGTTGTGCGCGGCCGGCCTGCGCGGCACAGGCACCCTGTTCGTCGACTGGGGGGTGCTGGCCAGTTCGCTGGCACCCGCCGCTGGCCTGACCTGGCGGCGCCTGGCGCCGTTGTTCTGGAGGGCCCCGCGCCTGCGTGACAGATCGATGTCATCACGATGACCGTTCGTCGTGGCGCATGCATTCCCGGCTTCGCTGCGCCGATACATCGCTGACAGGCGCCTGGTGTGCATCGAAGCATGCCGGTTCCTGCGACACGCGTCGACAGCTTGCCCGGGGAGGAGTGCCAGGAGAGGCGAGCTGCCGAACACGGCCCCTTCGCGCTTCATCGGGAGGTCCTCGCCATGGGCATCGATCGTCTTTCCATCAAAGCCCGGTTGCTCGCCGGCTTTCTGTTTCTCGCACTCATCGTGCTTTGCGTGGCGGCGCTGTCGCTGCGCGCACTCGGACAGGAACACGCCACTTTCACGCAATACGTGGGCGAAACCGCGCAGCGCGTGACGTTGGCCAACGGCATCCTCGACGCGGCCAATGCTCGCGCCATTGGTGTGCGCAACCTGGTGCTGGTGCAAAACCCCGCTGAGCAGGAGAAGGAAAAGGCCGCCACCACGGCTGCGCATGGTCAGGTGGTGGAAGGCTTCAAGCAACTGCGCGCGGCGCTCGCGGCCGATGTGCATGCCGACGGCACCGAACGCCGGCTGTTCGAGGAACTTGCCGCCGTGGAGGCGAAGTACGGCCCGGTGGCGCTGGGCATCTTCGCCATGGCCAGCAGTGGCGACCGCGAGGGCGCCGTGCGCCGCATGGAGACCGATTGCCGGCCGCTGCTGAGCGCGCTGGTGGACGCCAGCCATGCCTACCTCGCGCACGTGGGCGAAGCCGCGGCACAGGAAATCGAGGCTTCGGACGCGGGCTATGCGTTGAACCGCAACCTGCTGATCGGTGCCGGCGCGGCAGCGGTTCTGGCCGCCCTGGCGCTTGCGCTGCTCATCACGCGCTCGATCGCGGGCCCGATCCGCGAGGCGGTGAACGTGGCACGCACGGTGGCCGCGGGCGACCTGAGTTCGGTCATCTCGGTCAGCCGGCGCGACGAGCTGGGTGAGTTGCAGGGCGCGCTCAAGGCCATGAACGAGAGCCTCGTGCGCATCGTGAGCGATGTGCGCCAGGGCAGTGACAGCATCGCCACCGGGAGCGACCAGATCGCCACCGGCAACGCCGATCTGTCGACCCGCACCGAGCAGCAGGCCAGCAGCCTGCAGGAGACCGCGGCGTCCATGGAGCAGATGAACGCGACCGTACGCAACAGTGCGGACACCGCTCGCCAGGCCACGCAACTCGCCACTGCAGCCAGCAGCGCGGCCGTCAAAGGAGGCGAGGTGGTGGGCCAGGTGGTGGCCACCATGCAGGACATTCAGCACAGCAGCCAGAAGATCGGCGACATCATCGGCGTCATCGATGGCATCGCCTTCCAGACGAACATCCTCGCGCTCAACGCGGCGGTGGAGGCCGCACGTGCCGGCGAACAGGGCCGTGGCTTTGCTGTGGTGGCCACCGAGGTGCGCAATCTCGCGCAGCGCAGTGCCGAGGCCGCCAAGGAGATCAAGGGACTGATCGGCGCCAGCGTCGACAAGGTGGACGCCGGCTCGCGCCTGGTGGGCGACGCCCGTGCGGCGATGGACGACATCGTGGGTCAGGTGCGCCGCGTGACCGACCTCATCGCCGAGATCGGCGCCGCCACCGCCGAGCAGACCAACGGCATCGGCCAGGTCAATACCGCCATCACGCAACTCGATCAGGCCACCCAGCAGAACGCAGCCCTGGTGGAAGAAAGCGCGGCCGCCGCCGACAGCCTGCGCACCCAGGCCGCGCGGTTGGCCGAAGCGGTGGGCTTCTTCCGGCTCAGCGGCGCCAGCGCAGCGGCACACCACCCTGGTTGATCACGAGTCCGCCGATCACCCCCGCCACACCGAGCCACTGCAACGGCACGGGCAGTTCGCCAAAGGCGGCCCAGGCCGCCCAAAGGCCCACCACCGGCACCAGCAGCGAGAACGGCGTGACGCGCGCGGCGGCGTGGCGTTGCAGCAGGCGCGTCCACAGGCTGTAGGCCAGCAACGTGGCGCCCAGTGCGAGGTAGAGCACCGCGAACCAGGCGCGCGAGTCCATGCCCGCGAGCTGGTTCGCCACCTGCATCGGGCCGTCGAGGGCGAGCGCGATCAGTGCGAACGGAACGATGGGAAAAACACTGCTCCACACCACGAAGGGAAAGGGCTCGTAGCGCGCGAGCTGGCTGGCGCGGCGCGCCACCAGGTTGGAGACCGCCCACATGAACGCGGCCGACAGCGTGAGCACGAAGCCCGCGAGCGTCATCTGCCCAGGGCCTTCGCCGTGGGCGGCGGCAATAAGCACCAGACCGGCGAGCGCCACGCCCACGCCCAGCCACTGGCGCGTTCGCGCACGCTCGCCCAGTATGGGCAGCGCGAGCATCAACGTGAAGAAGGCCTGCGTCTGCATGACCACCGAGGCCATGCCGGCCGTCATGCCCAGCTGCAGGCCGAGGAACAGGAAGCCGAACTGCCCCAGGCCCTGCGCCAGGCCGTAGCCCGCAACGAAACCCCAGGGCAGCGGCGGCGGGCGCACGAACCACACGAAGGGCAGCGCTGCGGCCGCGAACCGCAGCGCACCCAGCAGCCAGGGGCTGAGCGATTGCAGGCCGAGCTTCATGACAACGAAGTTCAGGCCCCAGATCACGACCACGGCCAGCGCGCGCAGCGCATCGCCACGCGAGAACGGGGTGGGCGCGCTCACAGCGGACGGCCCTGTGCGCGCCGCGCGGCCACGAAGGCGTCGAAGGCTTCGGCGCTGGTCTTCTTCGGCACGTAGCCGAAGCGGCTCTTGAGCAGGCTGTTGTGCAGCACCGGGCGATAGCGCAGGAAGTCGAGCTGCTCGGGCCCGTAGCGCGAGACGCCGAGCGCTCGGCCGATGGCGAGCGCGGCGCGCAGCAGACAGGCCGGGAACACGCGCGTGCGCTTGCCCAGGCGTTTGGCGATGTCATGAATGCTCAGTGCGCCGTCGCCCGCGAGGTTGAAGCAACCCGATGGTGCCTGGCCGCTGAGCGCGTGCAGCAGCGCGCCGATGACGTCTTCGTCCCAGATGAAGACGAAGGGGCTGTCGCTGCCGGCAATCGCGATCGGGCGCGGCTTCTCGAACAGCGCAGTGATCTGGTTGTCCACCTGTTCACCGAGGATGGTGCCGATGCGCAGCACGGTCTGCGCGAGCGCGGGGTGGTTGCGCCGTGCCTCGGCCAGCATCTCTTCCACCAGGCGCTTGTGGTGCGCATAGGCGAAGGCCTCGTGGCCGCGCAGCGGGTGGTCCTCGGTGAGCCAGGCGGGGTTGTCGGCGTGGTAGCCATACGCCGCGCCGCTGGAGGACACCACCAGGTGCCGCACGCCGTGCGCGAGGCAGGCGGTGAGCACGTTGCGCGTGCCGCCCACGTCCACCGCGTATTCGAGTTCGCGCGACGAGCCTTTGCCCGGCGTGACGATGGAGGCCAGGTGCACCACGGTGTCGATGCGGTGCTCGGCCAACACCGCACCCAGGCCGCTGTCGCGCACGTCAAGCACGCGGTACACCACGCCGGGCCGTTGCCGCGCGGGGTCCACGGCACGCACGTCGGTGGCCACGACAGAACTGTCGGGACGCTGCGCGAGCGCGGCGATGAGGCCACGGCCGAGAAAGCCGTCGGCACCGGTGACCAGGATGCGCTGCGCCCTCATGCGGTGACGTTCTCCGGCACACCGCCCTGCAGTGGCCGGCGGCCCCACCAGCCCGCGAGCACCATGCCGGCAATGATGTCCCAGAAGCCCCAGACACCGGCCACCACGGCCATGCCGCCCAGGCCACCGAAGAAGCTGAAGATCAGCACCAGGCCGAGACCCGCGTTGCGGATGCCGACCTCGATGGAGAGTGCGCGGCGGTCGTAGTCGGGCAGGCCGACGGCGCGCGCGCTGAGCCAGCCGATGAGAAAGGCCAGCGCGTCGTGAATCGCCACGGCCACGATCACCAGGCCGACGTAGTCGAGGAAGTAGCGCCAGTTGCCCGCGATGGCGCCGATGATGAAACCGATGAGCGCGAGGAAACTGAGGATGCGCACCGGCTTCTTGAAACGCGCGGTGAGCGCGGGGAAGCGGTGTGCCACCCACAGGCCCAGCGCGAACGGCAGGCCGATGATGAGCAGGATGTGGCCCACCATCTGCACCGGGTCGAGCGCGATGGTCTTGAGCAGCACCGACGCCGTGGGGTGCATGCCGCCCCAGAACGCGAAGTTGAGCGGCATGGCGACGATGGCGATGGCGTTGGAGACCGCCGTCATCGACACGCTGAGCGCGACATTGCCGTTGGCGCGGTGCGTGAGGATGTTGCTCACGTTGCCCGGTGGGCAGCAGGCCACCAGGATCATGCCGAGCGCGATGCTCGGCCCCACGCCCAGCAACAGCGTGAGCGCGTAGGTGATGGCGGGCAGGAACAGGAACTGCGCCACGATGCCGACCGTGAAGGCCAACGGCATGCGCGCCACGCGCTTGAAATCCTCGATGCGCGTGTCCAGCGAGATGCCGAACATCAGGAAGGCCAGCACCGCGTTGAGTACCGCGAGCGACGCGGGGTTGAAGTTCAGGCGGATCTCGTCGATGGGCAGCATGATCGTGTTTCCTCGGGGTGATCAGCCGAAGGCCCTGGCGGCTTCGCGCACGGCTTTGCGGTAGGTGTCCTTGTGCACGTAGTACGCCATGCGTTCGAGCTTGAGGTAGCGGTAGCCGCCGGAGAGGTCGGGCCAGGTGCCGGGCCCGCCGGCCTTGGCGGCGCTGAGCGCTGCGGCCTGCGGTGTGCCGGCGTCCAGCGACTTGAAGTAGCGCGCGACCAGTTCGGCCTGCTCGTAGCGGCCCTGCCAGCCCAGGCCGCTGGCCTCCACCATGCCGAGCACGGCCAGGCGGTGAAAACGCGGCGCGAAGATGTTGAGGTACAGCCGCGGCGCCATGCCCTGCCAGTTCAGCAGCGCGTGGTCGATGAAGGGGAAATGCAGCTTGTAGCCAGTGGCCGTGAGGATGAGGTCGTACTCGCCGCTGCGGCCGTCCTTGAAGTACACGGTGCGGCCGTCGAGCCGCGCGATGTCGGCGCGCACGCCCACGTCGCCGTGACCGATGTGGTACAGGATGAGCGAGTTCACCACCGGGTGCGATTCGTACATCCGGTAGTCGGGTTTCGGAAAGCCGAAGCGCACCGGATCGCCGGTGAACCACTTGAGGATGGTGCTGTCGATGCGCTGCTTGAGCCAGGGCGGCAGCGTGATCTTGCCGCCCACCGAATCGGCCGGTTGGCCGAACACGTACTTGGGCACGAAGTAGTAGCCGCGGCGCACCGAGATGTCGATGCTTTTCGCGTGGTGCACCGCATCGACCGCGATGTCGCAACCCGAGTTGCCCGCCCCCACGATGAGCACGCGCTTGCCGGTGAGCTGCGTGGCCGCCTTGTACTGCGCGGTGTGCCAGACCTCGCCGCTGAACGCGCCCTCGAAGCGCGGCCGGTTGGGCTCGGCCAGCGTGCCGTTGGCAATCACCACGCCTTTGTAGAGCGCGGTCTCGGGCGCGGCCTCGCTGGTCTGCGTGGTCACGCGCCACAGGGTGTCGGGCGCGTCGCTCACCGGCTCGGCCTTGAGCACACGCGTGTGGAATCGGTAGTGCGCGCGCAGGCCGAAGTGATCGGCGAAGGCGCGGAAGTAGTCGAGCAGCTCCCGGTGGCTCGGGTAGTCGGCCACCTGCGCGGGCATGGGGAATTCGAGGAACTCCGTCATGCGCTTGCTGGAAATCAGGTGCGCCGATTCGTACACCGTGGAGCGCGGGTTGTCGATGTTCCAGAGGCCGCCCACGTCGCCGTGCGCTTCGAAGCCCTGGAAAGCGACGCCGTGTTTCTGCAGGCAGCGCGCACCTGCCAGGCCCGAGGGGCCGGCGCCGATGAGGGCGATCTGTTGTTCCGTGGGTATGGTCATTTCAAGCCGGGGATGTCGGTCGATCCGGGTTCGCCGGCGCGCGGTTTGCGTGGCTGGCCCAGCAGTAGGCGGTCGTGCAGTGTGCCGGGCAGGAGATTGAGCGCGTGCGAGAGCCAGCCGATGCGACGCGGCAGCACGATGTGTTCGGTGCCCGCGGCGACGCCCGCGAGCAGGCGGCGTGCGGCCTCGTCGGGCTCCAGCAAGCCGGGCATGGCAAAGCGGTTGCCCGCGGTGAGCGCGGTGCGCAGGTAGCCCGGGCTCACGGTGTGCACGGTCAGGCGCGTGCTGCGCAGTTCGGCACGCAGGCTTTGCAGGTAGGCGATGAGACCGGCCTTGCTCGCGCAATACGCGCCGTTACCCGGCATGCCCCGCCAGCCCGCGATGCTGGCCACGCCCACCAGCGCGGCCGGGCGCGCCACTTCCTGCATGGCGGGCAGGAAGGGCGCAAAGGTGGTGGCCACGCCCAGCAGGTTGATCTCCAGCATGCGGCGCATCACGCGCAGGTCTTCCGCACGCGCGGTGTCGAAGCCGCCGGCCACGCCGGCGTTGGCGATCACGAGGTCGGGCACGCCCTGGCGCAC
This sequence comes from Hydrogenophaga intermedia, assembly GCF_023715105.1. Classification (GTDB taxonomy): domain Bacteria; phylum Pseudomonadota; class Gammaproteobacteria; order Burkholderiales; family Burkholderiaceae_C; genus Hydrogenophaga; species Hydrogenophaga intermedia_A. The sequence continues at coordinate 172,092 of NZ_JAMBNO010000004.1, forward strand.
GATCCAGTCGCGCGCCATCGCGGCCATGGCGTGCTCGTCGCTCACGTCGGGCGTGTAGGCGATGCAGCGTTCGGGCGCGAGCGCCACCAGCGCGTCCAGCGTGGCGGCGTTCAAACCGACCAGCGCCACCTGTGCCCCGCCCGCGATGAGCTCGCGCGCCAGCGCCTGGCCCAGGCCGCCGCAGGCGCCCGTGATGACGGCGTTGTGGAATCGCAAGAGCGGCTTCTCCTCGTTTTCGTGGTTGGCGGGGACTGTAGGTGGGCCTACATTCCGTCTCGAAAACTTTTGCGGATTTGTCTCGGATTCCGAGATATGAGCGATTCCATCGACAACACCACCCCCGGCCTGCGCCTTATGGACCTGCTCGAGCGCCTGGTGCGCGAGGGCCGGCCGCTGAGCCTGCCCGAGGCGGTGGCCGCCTGCGGCTGGCCCAAGCCCACGGTGCACCGCATGCTGGTGCAGCTGGAGGCAGGCGGCTGGTTGCAGCGCGAACCGGACGGCCGCCGCTACGCGCTGGCGCCGCGCCTGCTGCGCCTGAGCGAAGACACGCTGGGCGCGAGCACGCAGCACGGCGTGCGCCACGCGGTGCTGCGCCAGCTGGTGACCGAGCTGGGCGAGAGCTGCAACCTCACCGCCCTCTCGGGCGCCGAGGTGGTCTATCTGGACCGCGTGGAGTCGGCCTTTCCCTTGCGGCTGGAGCTGCGGCCGGGCACGCGCGTGCCGCTGCACTGCTCGGCCAGCGGCAAGCTGTTCCTCGCGCACCTGGGTGCCGCACGGCGCCAGGCCCTGCTGGACGGCCTGGAACTGAGCCGGCACACCGCCACCACCCTCACGCGGCGCGAGGCGCTGGAGGCCGAGCTCGCGACCATCCGCCGCCAGGGTCACGCCTTCGACGCCGAGGAGTTCGTCGATGGCCTGGTGTGCATTGCGGTGCCGGTGCGCGCGCACGGCGAACGCGGCGTGCGCTGCGCCCTGGCGTTGCAGGCACCGTCGGCCAGGGTGGCGCTGGCCGAACTGCCGCAGTTCCTGCCACGGCTCACGCAGGCCGCGCAGGCGATCGCCCGCACGCTCTGAGGCGCGCCCGGCCCGGTGTCGACCCGCGGTTGCCCCAAAAGCCGACCATCGGTTCATACTGTTTGCACTTGCTGGCGACGAAGCCGCGGGTGCGGTGCCCGGGCCACGCCAGCCGGAGGTGGCAATGATCGACACGCAAGCGTCCATGGTCGGCATCGACTCCCTCATTCACGCCACGGGGCACGCGCTGCCCGGCACACCGCCCCCCGCCGGCGCCGATGTGCAGGCCCTGCGCGACGACGTGCGGGCAGCCATCGTCGAGATCTACTGCGATCACGACGACAAGGCAGCGCGGCGGGTCGAGCATGCGCGCGAACTGGTGCGTGAGGGCGCCGCCGAAGGCAGCGCGCCTTCGATGCATCTGGAAGAAGCCGCCTACCGTTTGCGCCAGCACCAGCCCTGGGAGGCCCTGGGCGCGCTGCGCCAGGCGGGCGATGCGCTGCTGTCGGTGCAGCTCGAACGCAGCGCGCGCAACTGAGGCCGCGCCTCAGCCGTTCAACGCCGCCGCGTGGTGGGCGACGTGCTCGCCCACGAAGCTCTGGATGAAGAAGTAGCCGTGGTCGTAGCCCGCATGGCGACGCAGCGTGAGCGGCTGGCCCGCCGCGGTGCAGGCCGCCTGCAGCCGCTCGGGTGCGAGTTGTTGCGCGAGGAATTGATCGTCCAGCCCCTGGTCGACCAGCAGCTGCGGCGCACGCGCGCCACTCTCGATGAGCTTCACCGCGTCGTGTTGCGCCCAGTGGCTGCGGTCTTCGCCGAGATAGCCCGCGAACGCCTTGTGGCCCCAGGGCACCTCGGTCGGGGCGCAGATCGGCGCGAAGGCCGACACGCTGCGAAAGCGCCCCGGGTGGCGCAACGCCAGCGAGAGAGCGCCGTGCCCGCCCATGGAGTGGCCGGTGATGCCGACGCGATCTGCATGCACAGGAAAGTGCTGCGCCAGCACCGCGGGCAGCTCCTGCATCAGCCAGCTTTCCATGCGCCAGTGCTTCGCGTAGGGCTCGCGCGTCGCGTCCAGATAGAAGCCCGCGCCGTGCCCGAAATCCCAGTGCGCATCGGCCTCGGCCACGCCGGTGCCGCGCGGGCTGGTGTCGGGCGTGACCAGAATGAGGCCGTGCTGCGCCGCGTGCTGCTGCGCACCGGCCTTGATGGCAAACGTTTGTTCGTTGCAGGTGAGGCCGGCCAGGCAGAGCAGCACCGGGCGCGGCCCGGCTTGCGGCGGCGCGAACACGCCGAAGCGCATGGGCAGGCCGATCTCGGCCGAGGCGTGTTCGTAGAAGCCTTGCACGCCGCCGAAGCAGCGGTGTTCTTCGAGCGTCTTGAGTTCACCCATCTCAGAACTCGACCACGCTGCGGATCGACTCGCCGGCCTTCATCAGATCAAAGCCCTTGTTGATGTCCTCGAGCTTGAGCTTGTGCGTGATGAGGTCGTCGATGTTGAGCTTGCCTTCCATGTACCAGTCGACGATCTTCGGCACGTCGGTGCGGCCGCGCGCGCCACCGAAGGCCGAGCCTTCCCACTTGCGCCCGGTGACGAGCTGGAACGGGCGGGTGCTGATCTCGGCGCCGGCCTCGGCCACACCGATGATGATGCTGCGGCCCCAACCCTTGTGCGTGCACTCCAGCGCCTGACGCATCACCTGGGTGTTGCCGATGCACTCGAACGAGTAGTCGGCACCGCCGTCGGTGAGCTGCACGATGGCGTCGACGATGTTGGCGTGCTCCTTCGGGTTGAGGAAGTGCGTCATGCCGAACTTGCGCGCCATGGCTTCGCGCGCCGGGTTCAGGTCGACGCCGATGATCTTGTCGGCACCCACCATCTTCGCGCCCTGGATCACGTTCAGGCCGATGCCGCCGAGGCCAAACACCACCACGTTGGCGCCCGCCTCCACCTTGGCGGTATAGATGACCGCGCCCACACCGGTGGTGACGCCGCAGCCGATGTAGCAGACCTTGTCGAACGGCGCGTCCGGGCGGATCTTCGCCAGCGCGATCTCGGGCGCGACGATGTGGTTGCTGAAGGTGGACGTGCCCATGTAGTGCAGGATGGGCTTGCCACCGAGCGAGAAGCGCGAGGTGCCATCGGGCATCAGGCCCTTGCCCTGCGTGCCGCGGATGAGCTGGCACAGGTTGGTCTTGCGGCTCAGGCAGAACTTGCACTGGCGGCATTCGGGCGTGTAGAGCGGGATCACGTGGTCGCCCGGTTTGAGCGAGGTCACGCCCGCGCCGACCTCGAGCACCACGCCCGCGCCCTCGTGCCCCAGCACCGCGGGGAACAGGCCCTCGGGGTCGGCGCCCGACAGCGTGTAGTAGTCGGTGTGGCAGATGCCCGTGGCCTTGATCTCCACCAACACCTCACCGGCGCGCGGACCCTCCAGGTCCAGTTCTTCGATGGTGAGCGGGGCGCCGGCCTTCCAGGCCACGGCTGCACGGGTTTTCATGGTCTTCTCCTCGGGCAACGGTTCAAAAAAACGGCCCGCGGGGGGCGCACTGAAGTCACCGCCTGCGGGCGCAGCCATCCTAAGGCAAGAGCCCCTGCCGCCCGGAAGCCAGGGGCATTGCTGGCACACTCGCTCGTTCTTCAGAACCGATCGACGCGAGGCCCTCGCCCCGTTCCAGCCACGTGGGCGCTTGCGCCGCCCGCTGCCCAGCATGCCCCCCTCTCCCGCTTCAGCGCCGCCACGCGGCTGGCGCGCTTTTGCGCAGCGCCTGCTCGCTGAACTCGCGCTCTCGCTGCGCGCGCTGTGGCCCGCCGCCTTGAGCATCGATGCGCGAGAAAAATGGCGCGCCTGCATCGGTGCGGGTCTGGGCATCCTTGTGGCAGCGCTGGGTGCGGCGGCGTTCGCGCCCGCAGGCGTGGGTGGTGCGCCGAACGCGCTGGCTGCCGCGCTGGTGGCACCGCTGGGTGCCAGTGCGGTGCTCGTTTTCGCAGTGCCCGCGAGCCCATTGGCGCAACCCTGGTCGGTGCTGGCCGGCAACAACTTGTCGGCGCTGGTGGGCGTGGCCTGCGCAACCTGGGTGCCGCAACCCGCGTTGGCCGCGGCACTGGCGGTGGCGTTGGCCATCGCGCTCATGATGGCGCTGCGCTGCCTGCACCCACCCGGCGGCGCGTCGGCCCTGCTGATGGTGCTCACCGGCAGCCACGATGTGGCTGTGGCGCTGCCGCCGATCGTGCTCGACTCGGCACTCATCGTGCTCGCGGGCCTGGTTTACAACAACCTCACGCGCCGGCGCTGGCCGCATGTGCATCACACGGCGGCGGTGGAGCCCGGCGGTGCGCGCTTCACGCGTGGCGATCTCGACGCGGCGCTGGCGCACTACAACCAGGTGCTCGACATCAGCCGCGAAGACCTGCAGGACCTGCTGCAGCACGCCGAAGCGGCGGCCTACCGTCGCACCATGGGCGAGTTGCGTTGCGCCGATGTGATGACTCCCGACCCGGTGGTGGCGCGCGCCGACATGCCACTGCGCCAGGCCTGGGCGCTGATGCGCAAGCACCGCGTGAAAGCGCTGCCGGTGGTGGACCAGCAGCAGCACCTGCTGGGCATCGTGACGGTGGCCGACTTCATGCGCCAGGTGGACATGGACGTGCACGAGGGCGTGAGCTACCGGCTGCGAGCCCTGTTGCGCCACGCGCGCTCACGCACGCCGATGGCGGTGCACACGGTGGGCGAAATCATGACGCGTCAGGTGCGCGTGGCCAGCAACGATCGACTGCTGATCGACCTCGTGCCGGTGTTCTCCGACGGCGGGCACCGGCACATCCCGATCATCGACACGCAGCGCCGCCTGGTGGGCATCGTCACGCAATCGGACCTGATCAAGGCGATGTACGCCGCGGTGCGGGCATGACACCGCCCCACGGCTTGCGGTCGCTGCAAACGCTCGCTCAGGCTTCCACCGGCTCCAGCAGCGCGTCGATTTGCGCCTCGGCCGCTTGCAGGCCCTTGGCGCGCGGCTCATCGCCCATGGCCAGGCCTTCGGCGTGCACGAACCGCACGTCCGTCATGCCCAGGAAGCCGAGGAAGTTGCGCACGAACGGGGTCTGCGTGTCGTGCGGCAGGCCCTGGTACAGGCCACCGCGCGCGGCGAACACGATCACCTGCTTGCCCTTGACCAGGCCTTCGGGGCCGCTGGCGGTGTAGCGGAAGGTGACGCCGGCGCGCGCCACGTGGTCGAAGTACGCCTTGAGCGTGGACGGGACGCCGAAGTTGTAGAGCGGCAGGCCCAGTGCCACGACATCGGCGCCCTGCAGCTCGGTGATCAGCTCGTCGGACTGTGCGACCAGCACCTGTTGCTCGGGCGTGCGGCGCTCGGCCGGGGTGGAATACGCGCCCACGCGCGCCAGGTCCAGGTGCGGCAGCGGGTTCTCGGCAAGGTCGCGCACGATGACGCGGCCTTCGGGGTGCGCGTTCTGCCAGGCAGCGGCGTAACGGTCGGCCAGGCGGTTGGACTGGCCGTCGCCGAGCAGGATGCTGGAGCGGATGAGAAGCAGGGTTTTCATGGCGGGGTTCCGTGTGGAGGGGATGCGCCATTGAAACATCGGATGAATGGATGAAAAAGCGCAAAATCCTGCTCAAAACCATTCAATCATTCGATCAAACAACCCCCATGGCCCACCCACGCGTCACGCTCGATCAATGGAACGCCCTGGTGGCGGTGGTGGACGCCGGCAGCTACGCGAAGGCGGCCGAACTGCTGCACCGCAGCCAATCCTCCGTCACCTACGCGGTGCAGCAGATCCAGTCGCAACTGGGGGTGCAGGTCTTCACGCTCGAGGGGCGCAAGGCCCGGCTCACGCCGACCGGCGAGCAGCTCTATCGGCGCGCGCGCTACCTGGTGGCCGAGGCCGCCGCGCTTGAGGTGGCCGGCGCCTGCCTCTCGCTCGGCTGGGAGGCCGAGCTGAGGCTGGCGGTGGAGGTGATCTACCCCAACCGGCGCCTGTTCGATTGCCTGGAGCGCTTCGGCCAGAGCGCGGAGCACACGCGCGTGGAGGTGGTGGAGGCGGTGCTGGGCCACCGCAGCACGCTGCTGGAGGAAGGCGCGGTGGATCTGGCCATCTTCGGCACGGTGCCCACGGGCTACGAGGGCCAGCACCTGATGCGCGTGCGCTTCGTGCTGGTGGCGCACCCCGACCACCCGCTGCACCACCTGGGGCGCGCCATCACACTGCGCGACCTGCGCCAGCACCGCCACCTGGTGGTGCGCGAAACCAGCCCGCAGCGCGCCCACGAGCCGGCGGTGCAGACGCCGCGACGCTGGACGGTGAGCCACATGTCGACCTCCATTGAGGCCGCGCGGGGTGGTCACGGCTTCGCGTGGTTGCCCGAAGAGCTCATCCGACGCGACCTGGACGCCGGCACCCTGGCGCCGCTGCCCATGCGCCGCGGTGGCGAGCGCTTCACCGACCTCTACCTCGTCTTCCGCGACCGGGAGGCCGCGGGCCCCGCGGCGCAACGGCTCGCCGACATCCTGATCGCCGACGCGCGCGGCACGGCCTGAACGCGGCTCAGACCAGGGGCTTGTCCGGCACCGGCGCGTGCATGCCCACGCACAGCCGGTTCCAGGTGTTGATCTGCGCGACGGTCCAGGTGAGCTCGACGGCCTCCTGTTCGCTGAAGTGCTCGCGCAGGGTCTCGTACGCGGCGTCGTGGCCGGCGTGGCCATCCGGCAGGCGTGTCAGCAGCTCGGCCCAGGCCAGCGCGGCGCGCTCGCGTTCGCTGTAGAGGACCGTTTCGCGCCAGGTGCACAGGCTGTTCAACCGCTGCCAGCCCTCCCCCAGGTGGCGCAGCTCGCGCGCGTGCATGTCGACGCAGAAGGCGCAGCCATTGATCTGCGACACGCGCAGATCCACCAGCGACATCAGCACCTGGCCGAGCGTGGAGCGTGCGTAGGTGGTCTTGACGGCGGCCATGGCCTGGTAGGTCCTGGGCGCGATCTCGGTCCAGGGAAGTCGGGGAGCGTTCACGGAAATGCCTTTCACGAAGAGAAGGTGAAGAAGAGCCTTCACCCCTCAAGACGTGGAAGCCCCGGGCTTTGTGACGTCGTACTGCGTGACCGAAGGATCGAGCAGCGCGCGGCCGCGCGCCTCGGCGATGCGGCGCAGCTTGTCGGGGTTGCGCTGCACGTGCAGGCCGCGGATGCGTCCGTCATCGATCTGCAGGGACTGCGCCGACTCGAGCGCGCCGTCGATGAAACGCAGCAGCCCCCACTCGCCATTGATCGCGGCCAGCTCGTACTGCACGCGGCCCGCGAAGCGCAGGCTCACGGCCAGGTAGAGCTGGGCGATGCGAGGCCCACCGAGCAGCGGGACCCCGAAGCTGGGCACCTTGCCGCCACCGTCGCTGATGAGCTGCGCATCCTCGGCCAGCGCCGCCTTCAGGCCGGCCATGTCACCACGCGCGGCCGCGCCGGCGAACGCGCGCAGCAGGCGCTGCTGTTCCTGCGGGGTCACCACGTGGCGCGAGCGCCCGCTGTCGATCAGCGTGCGCGCGCGGTGCACCAGCTGGCGGCAGGCCGCTTCGCTCTTGCCCAGTGCCGCCGCCACCTCGCCGTAGTCGGCGTCGAAGATGTCGCGCAGCAGGAAGGCCGCGCGCGCTTCGGGCGCCAGGCGTTCGAGCACCGCGAGGAAGGCCACCGACAACTGGTCGGCGCGCTCCAGCATCTGCTCGGGCGTTTGCGGCGCGTCGGCCTCGGTGAGGATGGGCTCGGGCAGCCAGGTGCCCACGTAGTCTTCGCGCCGCGTCTTGGCCGTGCGCAGGCGATCAATGGCCAGCCGTGTGGTGACCGAGACGAGCCAGGCCTCGGCGTTCGTCACCGCGGTGGTGTCGGCTTCGTGCCAGCGCAGCCAAGCGTCCTGCACCACCTCGTCGGCGTCTGCGGCGCTGCCGAGCATGCGATAGGCGATGCCACGCAGCCGCGGGCGAAGCCGCAAGAAAGGGTCCGGTGCGGGGTCGTGGTTCATGCGCGTGTAGACGCAGGGCGCGCACCGATTGTGACGCGCGGGCGACCAACGGCTTGCCCGATGCAACGAATCGCTTGCCCGATGCAACGAATCGCTTGCCCGATGCTGCAAACGGCTTGCGCACATGACCCCTCGATGCCGTCGCCCTTGCGGCTTGGACGATCATCCCGTCGTTCACGATACCGAGTGGAGAGCCCCTTGCCCACGCCCACCGACGCCCTGCAGGCCATCAACGACGTCATTGCCCGATCCACCGAGACCGATGGCTTGACGCCGACCGCGATCGACCACCTGTTTTTCTCGCGGCAGAGTTCGCCCTCGCTGCCGCTGCACAGCGCCCAGTGGCCGTGCTTCGCGCTGGTCACGCAAGGCAGCAAGCGCCTCACGCTGGGTGAGGAGGTCTACCACTACGGCGCGGGCGACTGCCTGCTCGTGACGCTGGACCTGCCGGTGGTCTCGTGCATCGTCGAGGCCACACCCGAGCGGCCCAAGCTGGCGCTGGGCATGGCGATCGACAGCGCACGCCTGCAGGAGGTGCTCTCGCGCGTGAGCCTGCCGCCCGAGGCGCTGCGCAGCGACAACCCGCGCGGCGTGGCCGTGCACCGTGCGCCGGCCGAATTGCTGGACGCGATGTTGCGTCTGGTGCGGCTGCTCGAACGCCCGCAGGACATCGCGGCCATGGCGCCGCTGATCGAACAGGAGATCCTCTACCGGCTGCTCACCGGGCCGCATGGCCCCGCGCTGCTGCGCATGGCCACCGCCAACAGCCCGGCCAACAAGATCGCGCGCGCCATCGCCTGGCTGCGCCAGCACTACGCGCAGCCGCTGCGCGTGGACGCGCTGGCACAGCACGTGGGCATGAGCACGTCCTCGCTGCACCACCACTTCCAGCAGGTGACGGCCATGTCGCCGCTGCAGTACCAGAAGCGGCTGCGCCTGCAGGAGGCGCGCCGCCTGATGCTGGCCGAGGCGCTGGACGTGGGCAGTGCCGCCTACCGCGTGGGCTACCAGAGCCCGTCGCAGTTCAGCCGGGAGTACAGCCGCCAGTTCGGCCTCTCGCCGCTGCGCGACGTGGAGGCCGCACGCGGCCGCGCCGAGGGCTACGTGCCCCTGACGACGGCCTGAAGCCTCACGCCAGCTTGAACGGCAGGTCGCGCAAGGGCTTGCCGGTCAGATGCGCGATCGCGTTCGCGAACGCGGGCGCCAGTGGCGGCAGGCCGGGCTCGCCCATGCCCTTGGGCGGGTCGGCACTGGGCACGGTGTGCACCGCGAACTGCGGCATCTCGGTGATGCGCGCCACGCGGTAGTCGCCGAAGTTGCTTTGTTCGACCACGCCGTCCTTGAACGTGATGGCGGCGCCCGGCAGGCACATGCCCAGCCCCATGAGGGCCGCGCCCTGCACCTGCGCCTCCACCGTGCGCGGGTTGATCACCAGGTTGCAGTGCACGCCCGCCGTCACGTTGTGCAACACGGGCTCGCCGTCCTTCACCGAGGCCTCGACCACGTAGGCCACCACGGATTCGAAGCTCTCGTGCACCGCCACACCCCAGGCGCGGCCTGCGGGCAGCGTGCGCTTGCCATAACCGCTCTTGTCCACCGCGAGCTGCAGCGCCGCGGTGTGGCGCGGGTGCTTGTCACCGAACATGGCCAGCCGGTAGGCCACCGGGTCCTGCTTCGTCTCTCGCGCAATCTGGTCGATCAGGGTCTCCATCACGAAGGCGGTGTGGGTGGAGCCCACGCTGCGCCACCACAGCACCGGCACGTTCACCTTGGGGTGATGCACCGTGAGTCGCATCGGCACCGCATAGGGTTCGCGCATGCCTTCCACGGCGGTCGCGTCCACGCCGTTTTTCACCATCATGGACTCGAACGGGCTGCCGGCCACGATGGACTGGCCCACGATGACATGGTCCCAGGCCAGCACGCGACCACGTTCGTCAAAGCCGACTTGCGCGCGGTGAACGTGCATCGGGCGGTAGTAGCCGCCCTTGATGTCGTCCTCGCGGCTCCAGACGGTACGCACAGGCGCTTTCAGGCCGGCGGCCTGCGCCGCACGGGCGATGCCGCAGGCCTCGACCACGTAGTCGCTGGTGGGAATCGCGCGTCGGCCGAAACCGCCACCGGCCGATTGCACGTTCACCCGCACCTGCTCGGGCTTCAAGCCCAGCGTGCGGGCGGCGGCCATGCCGTCCAGCCCTGCCATCTGCGAGCCCACCCACAGCGTGGTGCCCTGCTCGCCGAGCTCGACCGTGCAGTTGAGCGGCTCCATCGGCGCGTGCGCCAGGTAGGGGAAGGTGAACTCGGCCTCGATGCGTTTCGGGGCCGATGCCAGCGGCGCCATATCAGCGTCGAAGTGCCTTGCGCCGGGTTGGCGCGCGAGCTCGCGGTATTGCGCGAGCAGGCGTTCGCTGTCGACCTTCTCCACCGCGTCGGTGGCCCATTCGAGCTTGAGCGCATCGCGCGCGGTTTTCGCGGGCCAGTAGCCATCGGCCACCACGGCCACGCCCTCGGCGCCGCGGTCCAGCGGCACGCGCAACACGGCTTTCACACCCTTGACCGCGCGGGCGGCCGTATCGTCCACGCTGCGCAGCTTCGCGCCGAACACCGGCGGACGGGCCACCACCGCGGTCAGCTGACCCGGGCGGCGCACATCGATGCCGAAGTCGTGCCGCCCGCTGCTCTTGGCGCGCGCATCCAGCCGCGTGGTGGGCTTGCCGATCAGTTTGAACTGCTTCGGGTCCTTGAGCACCACCGCCTCGGGCACGGGCAGCTTCATCGCATCGTCGGCCAGCTCACCGTAACCCAGCCTGCGCCCGCCCGGGCCGATCACGTGGCCGGTCTCGGTGCGCAGGCGCGCAGCATCCACCTGCCAGCGCGCCGCCGCGGCCGACACCAGCATGGCGCGGGCGCGCGCACCCAGCTCGCGGTACTGCGTGTAGCTGTGCTTGATGGAGTTGGAGCCACCCGTGAGGTGCATGCCGAACATGGGGTCGGCGTAGGCCATGTCGTTGGTGCCGAGCTGGCTGCGCACCCGGGCCCAGTCGGCGTCGAGCTCCTCGGCCAGGATCAGCGGCAGCGCGGTCTGCACGCCCTGGCCGAATTCGAGCCGGTTGACGGTGACCGTCACGGTGCCGTCGCGCGCAATGGCAACGAAGGCCGCCGGCTGCTGTTGTGGCTTCAGTCCGGGAGGCGCGGTGCCCTGTGCATGCACGTCCAGGGGCGCCACGCCGAGCGCAAAGCCGCCGGCCACGGTCAGTTTGAGGAAGTCGCGCCGCGGCAAGGCGGCGACGTCGGTGTGTTCCCGCGCCAGCATCAGCTGCAGGGCGCGGGGCATGTCGGCAGGGACGGTGGGAAGCAGCATGGTCGGTCTCCGTCGCTCAGACGATGGCGCGCGCGGCGTCGGCCACGGCGGCGCGGATGCGCTGGTAGGTGCCGCAGCGGCACACGTTGCCGGCCATGGCGACATCGATCTCGTCGGCTGTGGGCCGCTTGCCCTTGGGCAGCGACTTCAGAAAGGCGGTGGCACTCATGATCTGGCCGCTCTGGCAGTAGCCGCACTGCGCGACGTCGTGTTTCACCCAGGCCTCGCTCACCGCGCGGCCCACCGGATCGCTGCCTGCGGTCACAGCCTCGATGGTGGTGATGCGTCGGCCCTCGACGCTGCTCACCGGCGTGACGCAGGCGCGCGTGGCCTGTCCATCGACGTGCACGGTGCAGGCGCCGCACAAGGCAGCGCCGCAGCCGAACTTGGTGCCGGAGAGACCCAGCGTGTCACGCAGGGCCCAGAGCACGGGGGTGCCGGGGTCCACGTCGAGCGTGTGGTCGCGGCCGTTGACGTTCAGGCGGGTCATGGGTTCTCCCGATGGGCTTGGGTTGGCAAAGCACGATCCGAAGGCACGAGGCCATCGACGCTGCGCGAGTGTTCCGCGACGCCGTGGGCCAGCGTTAGCCCGATCCTGCGAATGCCTTGCACGATCCTGCAAGCAGCGCCGCGGCCGGACGCGCGCAAAGGCGCGCCGTGGATAGATGGCATACTTACCATCTCTGTCGGGGGCGCGTTCGCACGCGCCCCTTTGTCCTTGAACAACCCTGGAGACTTCCCGACATGGATCGCCGTTCCCTGATCAAGCACGCCGGCATCGCAGGCGTGCTGAGCGCTGGCGTTGCCCCCGCCGTTCACGCCCAGGCCGCTGTGCGCTGGCGCCTGGCCTCGAGCTTCCCGAAATCGCTGCCCACCATCTTCGGCTCGGCCGAGAAGTTCTCCGAGACCGTCAAGGCCCTGTCGGGCGGCAAGTTCGAGGTGTCGATCCATGCGGCCGGCGAGCTGGTGCCCGCCTTCGGCGTGGTGGACGCGCTGCAGGACAACACGGTCGAGATGGCGCAGACCGCCTCCTACTACTTCACCGGCAAGGACCCGATCTTTGCCTTCGGCTGCGCCGTGCCGTTCGGCCTGACCGCGCGCCACATGGACGCCTGGATGGAGCACGGCAATGGCCGCAAGCTCATGGACGAGTTCTATGCGAAGTTCAACATCGTCTCGATGAGCGCGGGCAATACCGGCACCCAGATGGGCGGCTGGTACCGCAAGGAAATCAAGACCGTCAACGACCTCAAGGGCCTGAAGATGCGCCTGGGCGGCGGCCTGTTCGGCGAGTCCATGGCCAAGCTGGGCGTGGTGGCGCAGAACATGCCCGCCGGTGAGGTGTACCAGGCGCTCGAAAAAGGCACGCTGGACGCCACCGAGTTCGTCGGCCCGTTCGACGACGAGCGCCTGGGCTTCAACAAGGTCGCGCCCTTCTACCACTACCCCGGTTGGTGGGAAGGCGGCGCCGAGCTGGAGTTCTTCATCAACAAGAAGGCCTATGACGCGCTGTCGGCCGAGAACAAGGCCATCGTGCGCGCGGCCGGTGCCGTGGCCGCCCGCGACATGACCGCCAAGTACGACGCCCAGAACCCGATCGCCCTCAAGCGCCTGGTGGCCGGTGGCACCAAGCTGGTGGCCTTCCCGAAGGCGGTGATGGACGCCGGCTTCAAGGCCGCGATGGAAGTGTTCGCTGCCCACGAGGCCAAGTCGGCCGACTTCAAGAAGATCCACCAGGACATGCGCGCCTTCCAGCGCGACCAGATCCTGTGGAGCCGCTTCTCGGAGTGGCGCTACGACAGCTACATCACCTCGGCCAAAGTGTGAGCCCCCACGCTCCGCCGCTGCGCGGGTCGCTGCCCCCCAAGGGGGCTGATCCGCCTTGGGGCGTCCCGGCGGCGGATCGTGCCTCGCCCGAAGAAGCCCGCCCCCGGCGGGCTTTTTTCATGGCGCGCCTTCACCGATGATCGGCACATGACCACCGAACGCCTGCTCTCCCCTGCGGCCACCGCCGCCGCGCTGCCCTACCCCGCGCTGGCCGACACCATCGCCACGTTGTTGCGCGACACCTCGGTACGCGTGCCCACGCGCACGGTGCTGCCGCTGCCGCAGGGTGGCAGCTTGTTCCTGATGCCTGCCACCGATGCGCAAGTGGCCATCACCAAGCTCATCACCTACGTGGCCGACAACGCTGGGCGCGGCCTGCCCGCCATCCAGGGCGACGTGGTGGTGTTCGACGCGCGTGACGGGCGGCGCATCGCCTTGCTGGACGGCCCGACGGTGACGGCGCGGCGCACCGCCGCCGTCTCGCTGCTGGCGGCGCGCACACTCGCGCCCCGCACCGATGGGCCCATGCTCATCGCCGGTGCCGGCGTGCAGGGCCGCGCCCACCTGGAGGCCTATGCCGCCGGCCTGGGCGTGCGCCAGGTGCGCGTGGCCTCGCGCAGTGCCGCCAGCGCCGACGCGCTGGTGGCGCATGCGCGATCGATGGGGCTCGATGCCGAGCGTGTCGACGATGCCGACGCCGCGCTCGCCGACTGCCCGCTGGTGGTGAGCGGCACGCCGGCGCAAAGCGTGGCGCTGCGCGGCGCGCCGCGCGACGACGCCTTCGTCGCCGCGGTCGGCGCCTTCACACCGCGCATGGCCGAGTGGGACCCAGCGGTGTGTCGCGACATCGCCGCGCGCGGCACGCTGGTGGTGGACACGCGCGACGCCGACCACGAGGCCGGCGACTTGCTGCAGGCCGGTATCGACGTGACGCGTGTGCCGACGCTGGGCGACATGCTCGATGCGCCACGCCCACGCGGGCCGGTGTTCTTCAAAAGCTGCGGCTGGGCCGGGTGGGACCTGGCGGCCGCGCGCCTGGCGGTGCTGGCGGCGCTGACGGGCTGAGGACTGCCGCCGCTTCACAAGCCCTCCAGGTTGCCCCAGCCGTCGCCGCCGTATCGTTGCGTCCATGTCCAGCAAGCCCGCCCTGCCCTCGGCCCTGGCCCCGTTGAGCCAGCCTGTCTTTCGCATGCTGTGGCTCACCTGGCTGATGGCCAACATGTGCATGTGGATGAACGACGTGGCGGCGGCGTGGATGATGACCTCGCTGACCACCACGCCGCTGTGGGTGGCGCTGGTGCAGACGGCGTCCACGTTGCCGGTGTTCCTGCTCGGCCTGCCCAGCGGCGCATTGGCCGACAACCTGGACCGCCGGCGCTACTACCTCGTCACGCAACTGTGGGTGGCGGTGGTGTCGGTGCTGCTGAGCGTGGTGGTGCTGTTCGGCACGATGACACCGGCACTGCTGCTGGCGCTGACCTTTGCCAACGGCATTGGCCTGGCCATGCGCTGGCCCGTGTTCTCGGCCATCGTGCCCGAACTGGTGCCACGCGCCCAGTTGCCCGCCGCGCTGGCGCTCAATGGCGTGTCGATGAACGCTTCGCGCATCGTCGGCCCGCTGTTGGCCGGGGCGATCATCGCCAGCGCGGGCAGTGCCTGGGTGTTCGTGCTGAACGCGCTGCTGTCGCTGGTGGCGGCGGTCATCATCCTGCGCTGGCGGCGCGAGCACACGCCGAACCCGCTGGGCCGCGAGCGGCTGTTCACTGCCATGCGCGTGGGCTGGCAGTACGTGGCGCAGTCGTACCTGCTGCGTGGCGTGCTGCTGCGCATCGCCATCTTCTTCTTCCACTCCACCGCGCTGCTGGCGCTGTTGGCGCTGCTCGCGCGCGGCATGGACGGCGGCGGGGCCGGCACCTTCACGCTGCTGCTGGCCTGCATGGGCGCGGGGGCCATCGTAGCCACGGTGTTCCTGCCGCGGCTGCGCGAGCGTTATTCGCGCGACGGCCTGGTGCTGCGCGGCGCGCTGCTGCAGGCCATTGCCATGGCGGTGATGGCCTGGACGCACAACCTGTGGCTTGCGGTGCCTGCCATGCTGCTCGGCGGCGCGGCCTGGATCACCACCGCCAACACGCTGAGTGTGTCGATCCAGATGGGCTTGCCCGACTGGGTGCGCGCGCGCGGCATGTCGATCTACCAGATGGCCATCATGGGCGCGAGCGCGGCGGGCGCCGCACTGTGGGGCCAGATCGCCACCTGGACCACCGTGCCCACGGCGCTCGGGATTGCCGCCGTGAGCGGACTCATCGCGATGGCCGCCGCCAACCGCTGGCTGCCCGACGCGGGCCTGGAAGACGACCTCACGCCCAAGCGCATCCTGCCGGCGCCGCGCATCGATTCGCCACCGCCGCAGGGGAACGTGATGGTGACGATCGAGTACCTGATCGACCCGGCCCGCGCCGATGAATTCCGCGAACTCATGTTCAACGAGAGCCGGCGCAGCCGGCTGCGCCATGGCGCACTCTCGTGGGAGCTGCTGCACGACATCGCCGACCCCGGGCGCTTTGTCGAGGTCATCGTCGATGAGTCCTGGATCGACCACCTGCGCCGCTTCGACCGCGTGACCGCGTCGGACGTGGCGCTGCGCGACCGAAAACTTGCCTTCCACCGGGGCGATGCACCGCCGCGCGTGACGCGCAGCCTGATGGAAAGCACGGTGCGCGGGGGCGGTGCCAGCGGGCGCTGATGCCCGTGCCCGCGGGTGAGCGGCACAACGATCGGCGCGCGGCGGGCGTGAACAGGTGCACAGGCCGATCGACAAACGCCGGCCTTGATCGAGAACTCCCGACAGACACCGGGGCGGGCCTTGCCGACCATGGCGACATTGCGCGTGTCCCACAACAATCGGTGCCATATGTCGCTCAACAGGGAAACCAGCATCCTGATCCTCGGCGAAAGCTCGGCCGACACGGAGGTGGTGTCCAGCGTGCTTCGCCTTGAATACCAGAACCTGAGGACCTGCAGCGATCCGGAGGCCTACTGCCCGATCTTCGACAAGGTCCGCCCGCGGGTGCTGGTGCTGACCTTCAAGTCGCTCGACACCTGCGAGAGCGTGTACCTGAACCTGCACCGCCGGTCGGCTGTGTTGCAGGGGCTTGTGCACAAGACCGTCGTGCTGTGCAGCAAGGAGCAGGTGAACCAGGCCTACAAGCTGTGTCACGAGGGAGTGTTCGACGACTACGTGCTGTTCTGGCCCCTGGTGCACGATGTCAAGCGCCTGCCGATGTCGGTGCACCTGGCGCTGACGGCGCTGGAGCACATGCAGGTCGCGCAGCCCTGGGAAGAGATGGCCGCGCTCGCGCGCAAGGCGGAGCAACTTGGCGATCGGCTGGCGGAGCAGATCAACAAGGGACGTGCCTTCACGGAAAGCGCACGCTCGATCGCCACCAGCGCCGAGAGCGCCATGTCCGGGGCACTCAACAAATTCGCGAAAAACTTCGTCGATTCGGTGATCGGCGACGCATCGCTCGTGCAGGATCACGACAGGGCCTCGCGCGAGGTCCGGCGCATTGGCGACGCAGTGATCGCGCCGGCCATGGAGCACCTGCTGGAAGCGCAGAAACCGATCCGCCGCTGGGTGGAGACCATCACGGATGAGCTGCAGGGGCCGCTGGATTCGGCCCGGCAACTGGCGCAATCCGCCAACCGCCTGCGGCAACAGATCCTGCTGGTGGACGATGACGAGTTCGTGCGCAGGATCGTGGCCCACATGCTGCGCCAGGCGAACCTCGAGGTGCACGCGGTGTCCACCATCGAGAGCGCCCGCCAGATGCTCAAGGTGTCGCGGCCCGATCTGGTGCTGCTGGACTACCTGCTGCCCGATGGCACCGGGGTGGACCTGCTCAAGGAGCTCAAGCAATCGGCGCCGCTGAACAAGGTGCCGGTGGTGATGCTGACCGGCCAGAGCGACCGCCAGGTCATCCTCGACTGCCTTTCACACGGCGCCAGCGACTTTGTGGTCAAGCCGGTGCAGCGGAACGCGCTGATCACGAAGGTGCGCGGCTTCGTCGGCCACTGATCGACGGCGCGGCGCCGGCGCGCCGAGGTCGGCTACATTTGCGTCGTCGATCGGGAGAGACCGTCGGGCCGCGGTGCGGCCCCGCGGCGCCGAAGGAGCAACCGCCCCGGAAACTCTCAGGCAAAAGGACCGTTCGATGCGCTTCACACTCTGAAGAGTGGCCAGGTTCGTCACCCGGCCCACCGCAGGAGCAAACCCGCTGCCGCAAGGCGGGTGAATCTCTCAGGTTCCAAACAGAGGGGGTCATGGCCAGCACGTGGTGTGCCGGCCGTGCCCATCCCTGTTTGACGGCACCTCACGAGAGATTCCCATGGCAAACATCATCGTCATCGGCGGCGGCATCACCGGCGTCACGAGCGCTTACGCCCTGGCCCGGCAGGGTCACCAGGTCACCCTGATCGAACGGCACCGCTATGCCGGCATGGAAACCAGCCATGCCAACGGCGGGCAGTTGTCGGCCTCCAATGCCGAAACCTGGACGCACCCGTCCACCCTGATCAAGGGCCTGAAGTGGATGCTTCGGCCCGACGCGCCACTGCTGGTGAACCCACGGCCCACCTGGCACAAGCTGAGCTGGTTCGCGGAGTTCGTCGCCGCGATCCCGAAGTACCGCCACAACACCATCGCCACCGCGCGCCTGGCCATCGAGGCGCGCGATCACCTGTTCTCGTGGGCGCAGGCCGAGGGCGTCGACTTCGATCTCGAGCAGCGCGGCATCCTGCACATCTACCGCGACCGCAATGGCTTCGAGCACGCTCGCGAGGTCTCGAAGCTGCTGGCCGAAGGCGGGTTGCCGCGTCGCGCCGTCACGCCCGATGAAATGCGCGCCATCGAGCCGAGCCTGCAAGGCGAGTACCACGGCGGCTGGTACACCGAGAGCGACAGCACCGGCGACATCCACAAGTTCACCCACGGCCTGAGCCTGGCCTGTGTGCGCCATGGCGTGCGCCTGCTCAACGGTCAGCAGGTCTCTCGCGTGCGCAGCACCGGCACCTCGGCGCAGGTGACGCTGGCCAGTGGCGAGGTGCTGGGCGCCGATGCGGTGGTGGTCTGCGCTGGCGTGCACAGCCGCGCGCTGGCGGCTCAACTGGGCGATCGGCTCAACGTCTATCCGGTCAAGGGCTACTCGATCACCGTGATGCTGCAGGACGCGAGCAGCCAGGCGGCCGCGCCGCGGGTGAGCCTGCTCGACGACGAGACAAAGCTGGTCACGAGCCGCCTCGGCGCGGAGCGCTTTCGCGTCGCCGGCACGGCCGAGTTCAACGGCTTCAACCTCGACATCCGCGCCGACCGTATCCGCCCGCTGGTGGATTGGGTCAACCGCTGTTTCCCGGGCGTGAGCACACGCCGTGTGGAACCCTGGGCCGGCCTGCGGCCCATGATGCCGGACATGATGCCCCGCGTCGGCCCCGGCCGCGCGCCCAACGTGTTCTACAACACGGGCCACGGCCACCTGGGCTGGACCTTGTCGGCCGTGACAGCACACCAGTTGAGCGCACACGTTGCGCGCTGGGATCAGCATCGCGCACCGCTGCGCCTGCGCGTACCGGCAACGGCCTGAGCAGGCACCCCGCCAGTTCAGCGCACGGGCGGGGCGGTGTGCCGCCCCCCTTGGTAGCCCGGGTGGCGACGGCCGCTCGCGGTCAAGGCATCCTCGACCCGATCGATCGCCTGATCGATCCCGAGGGCGCTGGGCAGGCTGTGCCTGAAAACGGGGTCGGCGATCTCACCAGCGCCAATGGCGATGACCGCGTCGCCCTGCGGACCACCGCGCAAGCTCGTGGCGCGGTGGCCGATGTGCATCACACTCGCATCGCCAGGGGGCGGGTTCATCACAGCGCCTGCGTCTCGCCCAGGCGCCGGGCGATGGCGTCGACCACCCGCGCATCGATGGCGTGGGCGAGGCCGGGAAAGCGGTCCAGGCTAGTCCTCGCGCCCAGTGCCCGCAAGTGCCGATCGGCGTCGACCGCCAGTGCCACCGGCATCACCCGGTCCTCGTCTCCATGCATCAGGTGAATGTTGGTCTCGGGTGGCCGTCGGCGCGGCGCTTGTGCAAAGCGTCCGGCGAGCGAGATCACCCGCCCGGCAAGGGCGGCGCCAGCCACCTGCGTGGCTTCCAGCGCCATGATGGCGCCTTGCGAGAAGCCAACCAGGGTTGTGTGCGCTGGATCGGCACCCGCCTCGCGCTGCCAGCAAAGTACCGCCGCCTGGAACGCGGGCATGGCCGCTGCCACGCGTGCCGGGCGGTTCTCTTCCGTCACGCCCAGCACCGAAAACCACTGCCAACCGGCACCCACGTCGGCGGGCGAAGGCGAGCGTACGCTGACGACCCAGTCTTGCGCACGTTGCGCCGCCAGCGCCTCGCCCAACGGGCGCAGATCCTCGGCGCGAGAACCCACGCCGTGAAACAGCAGCACCAGCCCGGCGCTGGGCGCCATCGGGTGCCGCGGCTTGTGGATGACGATGTCGGCCTGCCGGTCGTGCAACATGGTCATGCCGTCACCCCGCCCAGCCCGAAGGCAAACGAGTCCATCGACAGCACGCCATGCACGATGCCGCCTTCGAGCACGTGCACCGGCTGCGTGAGATCGGCTGCACCGGCCGCCACCAGCAGCGGCCAGAAGTGCTCCGCCGTCGGATGGGCGCGTTGCGCATGGGGCGCCTCGTCCAGCGTGCGCAGCAGGCGCGCGGCGTCGCCGCGCTCGACGGCTTCGCGAACCCAGGCTGCGAATTCGGCGGCATAGGCCTCTTCCCGGCCGTGCCCGCTGCGGAACTCGTACAGGTTGTGGGTGAGGCTGCCGGAGCCGACGATGAGCACGCCCTCGTCGGCCAGCGGTGCCAGCGCCTTGCCGAAGGCCCAGGCGCTGCGGGCGTCCAGCCGCGCGGGCAGAGAGACCTGAAACACGGGAATGTCAGCGTCGGGGTACAGGTGCATCAGGGGCACCCAGGCGCCGTGATCCAGCCCACGACCCTCGTCGGCGTGCGCGGCCAAGCCAGCTGCCTGGAGCAACTCGAGCGCGCGTTGCGCCATCGTGGCGTGGCCTTGCGCCGGGTAGTTCAGCCGATACAACTCGGGGGCGAAGCCCCCGAAGTCGTGGATCGTGGCGGGATGCGACGAAACGGCCACCCGCGGCGTGGGCGTCATCCAGTGCGGCGATACCACCAGCACGGCTTGCGGGCGCGGAAGTGCGCGGCCCAGGGCGGTCAGCGCCGGCCCTACACGCCCCGGGTCGAGAGCGAAGCTGGGCGCGCCATGCGATACGAACAAGGTGGGCAAACGTGACATGAGGGGGCTCCCATCGGGCAGTGGGTCCGTAGGCAGCGAACGGCCGGGACAGGGCTCACTTTAAAAGGCCTCGAAAAAGCGATAAATAGTCTTCACTTGAACTATTTATCCCGGTAATCGGGACAATACGGGAATGGACCGATTTCTGGAAATGCGTGCCTTCGTCACAGTCATCGACGCCGGCAGCTTCGTGCGGGCTGCCGACGCGTTGGATTTGTCCAAGACCGCGGTGTCCCGTCTGGTGAGTGACCTGGAAGCGAGGCTGGGCACCCGGCTGCTCCACCGAACCACGCGCCGGCTCTCGCTCACGCCGGAGGGTGAGGTGTTTCTGGAGCGATGCCGGTCATTGCTGGAGGGCGTGGAGTCGGCCGAGGCCGAACTGAGTACCCGAGCCGGGGAGGCTGTGGGACAGTTGCGCGTCAATGTGCCCGTGACCTTCGGTTTGCTGCACCTCGCACCGCTGTGGCCGGCTTTCATGGCGCTGCACCCCAGGGTGGTGCTGGACATCACGCTGTCTGACCGCTTGGTGGATCTGGTGGACGAGGGCTACGACCTCGCGGTGCGCATCGCGCAACTGCAGACATCCTCGCTGGTGAGCCGGCAGCTCACCTCGACACGGTTGGTGCTGTGCGCGTCACCCGACTACCTGCGCCGGCATGGAACGCCGGCGCAGCCTTCCGACATCGCGCAGCATTCGGTCATCAGTTACACCCTGCTGGCCACGGGCGATCAGTGGGCGTTCCAGGGGCCGCAAGGCCCCGTGAGCGTGAAGGTGTCACCTCGCATGCGCACCAACAGCGGCGACACCTGCTGCGCCGCGGCCTTGCAGCACCAGGGCATCGTGCTGCAGCCGACCTTCCTGGTCGGCCCGCACCTGGCCTCGGGGACGCTGGTCGAGATACTGCCCGCGTACCGCTCGCTCGATCTCGGCGTGCACGCGATCTACCCGACGCGCAAACACCTCACGCCCAAGGTGCGCGCGCTGATCGACTTCCTGGTGGATGCGTTTCGCATGCGCGCCTGGCCCGCGTGATGGCCCACGTGATGGCAGGGCATCACGCGGGACACAGGTTCGGCCAGTTCGGGCAGCCGTTCGAGGCGCCATGCAGCCTGGCGAGGCGGGGCTTTTGCAGCCCCGCCGGATCAGAGCGCCTTGGCCTGCGCCAGCAGCGTACCGGCGTCGCTGACCTCGAACTTGCCCGGCGCTTCGATGTTGAGCGTCTTGACCACGCCGTCCTTCACCAGCATGGAGTAACGGTTGCTGCGCAACCCCATGCCACGGGCTGTGAGGTCCAGGGTGAGGCCGGTGGCCTTGGTGTAGTCGGCGCTGCCGTCACCCAGCATGCGCACGATGCCGGCGGACTTCTGCTCGCGCGCCCAGGCGCCCATCACGAACGCGTCGTTCACGCTGACGCACCAGATCTCGTCCACCCCGGCCGCCTTGAAGTCGGCGGCATGCTGCACGAAACCAGGCACATGCTTTGCCGAGCAGGTGGGCGTGAAGGCACCGGGCAGCGCAAAGATCGCAACCGTCTTGCCCGCGCTGGCCTTTTGCACATCCACCGGGTTGGGGCCGATGCTGCAACCGTTGCCCTCGACTTCGCTGTACTCCATCAGCGTACCCGCAGGCAGCTTGTCTCCGACCTTGATCATGGTGACTCCTCGTTGATTGGTGGCTGAAAACAAAAAAGCGACCGGATTGTCGGTCGCTTTTTCGGGGCGCGCTGCGCAAGGTCTGAAAGGGTCTCAGACGATGGCGGCCTTTTGCACCAGGCGGCTGGCCACCCAGTTCTTGCTCTTGGAGATAGGACGGCTCTCGGTGATCTCGATCAGATCGCCCAGCTTGTACTCGCCGTTCTCGTCGTGCGCGTGGTACTTGCTGGACTTGATCACGATCTTGTCGTAGATCGGGTGCTTCACGCGGCGCTCGACCAGGACCGTGACGGTCTTGGCGCGCTTGTCGCTCACCACCTTGCCGACCAGGGTGCGCTTGAGTGCGGTTTTGGCTTCGGTCATGGTTGGCTCCTTACTTGGCGGCTGCGCGCTGCTTCTCGGCCAGGATGGTCTTGGCACGAGCAATGGCGCGGCGGGTGTCGCCCAGCGTGGCGGTGTTGTTGAGTTGTTGCGTGGCCTTCTGCATGCGAAGACCAAAATGGGCCTTCTGCAGCGATTTCACTTCGGCTTCGAGGCCGGCCACATCCTTCTGGCGCAGTTCAGCAGATTTCATTGTGTGTTCTCCTGAATCACTGACCCAGCAGGCGCGTCACGAACGTGGTGCGCAGCGGAAGTTTGGCGGCGGCCAGGGCAAAGGCCTCGCGGGCCAGTTGCTCGGGCACGCCCACGATTTCGTACAGCACCTTGCCGGGCTGGATTTCGGCCACGTAGTACTCGACCGAACCCTTGCCGTTGCCCATGCGGACCTCGGCAGGTTTCTGCGAGATCGGCTTGTCGGGGAACACGCGGATCCAGATGCGGCCGCCACGCTTGACGTGACGGGAGATCGCGCGACGCGCGGCCTCGATCTGGCGGGCCGTCAGGCGGCCGCGGTCGGTGGACTTCAGGCCGAAGTCGCCAAAGGCCACGGTCGCGCCACTGGTGGCGACACCGGTGTTACGGCCCTTGTGCTCCTTGCGGTACTTGCGACGAGCGGGTTGCAACATGTTTATTCTCCTTTGCCGTCCGCAGCTGCAGGTGCGGGAGCGTCTTTGCGAACGCGCTTAACGGCGGGTTTGGAATCACCACCCGTGGCTTCGGCGGGCTTGTCGCTGCCGTCGGCCGGTGCGGTGTTGGTGCCACGGCGCACGGCAGCACGGGCGGCAGGGCCGGCCGGGCGCTCGGTGCGCTCACGGCGCGGGCCACGCGGGCGGCGCTCTTCTTCGGCACGCGGCTCGGCGGCCACGGGCGCATCGTTGCGGCCCAGGGTGTCGCCCTTGTAGACCCAGACCTTGACGCCGATGACGCCGTAGGTGGTCTTGGCTTCCGAGGTGCCGTAGTCGATGTCGGCGCGCAGGGTGTGCAGCGGCACACGGCCCTCGCGGTACCACTCGGTGCGGGCGATCTCGATGCCGTTCAGACGACCGGCGCTCATGATCTTGATGCCCTGGGCACCGAGGCGCATCGCGTTCTGCATCGCGCGCTTCATGGCGCGGCGGAACATGATGCGCTTCTCGAGCTGCTGCGTGATCGAGTCGGCGATCAGCTTGGCATCGATCTCGGGCTTGCGCACTTCCTCGATGTTGACGGCCACCGGCACGCCCAGTTTGGCGGCCAGGTCCTTCTTCAGCTTCTCGATGTCCTCGCCCTTCTTGCCGATCACCACGCCCGGACGCGCCGAGTAGATGGTGATGCGGGCGTTCTTGGCGGGGCGCTCGATGACCACGCGCGAGACGGCGGCGTTCTTCAGCTTGCCCTTGAGGTACTCACGCACCTTGATGTCTTCGGCCAGCATGCCCGCGAAGTCGCGGTTGCTGGCGTACCAACGGCTGGCCCAGTTGCGCGAGACGGCCAGGCGGAAGCCGGTCGGGTTGATTTTTTGTCCCATGTTCCTGTGCCTCTCAGTTGCCGACCGTCACGTAGATGTGACACGTGGGTTTGCTGATGCGGTTGCCACGGCCTTTGGCGCGGGCTTCGAAACGCTTGAGCGTCGTGCCTTGTTCGACGTAGATCGTCTTCACGCGCAGTTCGTCGATGTCGGCACCGTCGTTGTGCTCGGCATTGGCGATCGCGGACTCCAGGGCCTTCTTCACGATGCCTGCGGCCTTCTTCTGGGTGAAGGTCAGGATGTTGAGAGCCTGATCGACCTTCTTGCCACGAATCAGGTCGGCCACGAGGCGGCCTTTGTCCACCGACAGGCGCACGCCACGGACGACAGAGCGGGTTTCCGTACTCATGGTGTTTCCTTACTTCTTGGCTTTCTTGTCACCCGGATGGCCCTTGAAGGTGCGCGTCAGGGAGAACTCGCCGAGTTTGTGACCGACCATCTGGTCGGTGATGTACACCGGCACGTGCTGCTTGCCGTTGTGCACGGCGATCGTCAGGCCGATGAACTCGGGCAGGACCATCGAGCGGCGCGACCAGGTCTTGACCGGCTTCTTGTCCTTGTTGGCCTGGGCCTTCTCGACCTTGGCCATCAGGTGGTGGTCCACGAAGGGACCTTTTTTGAGCGAACGAGTCATGTGGTCAACCCCTTACTTCTTGCGACGCGAGACGATCATCGACTGCGTGCGGCGGTTGTTGCGGGTACGGTAACCCTTGGTGAGGTTGCCCCACGGATCCACCGGTGCGCGGCCTTCGCCGGTCTTGCCCTCACCACCACCGTGCGGGTGGTCGATCGGGTTCATCGCGGTACCGCGAACGGTCGGGCGAATGCCCATGTGACGCTTCACACCGGCCTTGCCGATCTGGCGCAGGCTGTGCTCGGTGTTGGACACCTCGCCGATGGTGGCGCGGCAGTCCACGTGGATCTTGCGCACCTCGCCCGAGCGCATGCGCACCTGGGCGTAGATGCCTTCGCGGGCCAGCAGCACGGCCGAGGCACCGGCCGAGCGCGCGATCTGCGCGCCCTTGCCAACCTGCAGCTCGATGCAGTGGATCGTCGAACCGACGGGGATGTTGCGGATCGGCAGCGTGTTGCCCACACGGATGGGCGACTCCGAACCCGACAGCAGGGTCGCACCGACTTCAACGCCACGCGGGGCGATGATGTAGCGGCGCTCGCCATCGGCGTAGCACAGCAGCGCAATGTGCGCCGTGCGGTTCGGGTCGTACTCGATGCGCTCGACCTTGGCCGGAATGTTGTCCTTGTTGCGACGGAAGTCGACCACGCGGTAGTGGTGCTTGGCACCGCCGCCCTTGTGGCGCGTGGTGATGTGGCCGTTGTTGTTGCGGCCCGACTTCTGGTGCTGGGGTTCCAGCAGCGGCGCGAAGCCCGCACCCTTGTGCAGGGTTTCGCGCGTGACCTTCACCATGCCGCGACGGCCTGGTGAAGTCGGTTTCATCTTGATCACAGCCATGATTACGCGGCCTCCCCACCGAAGTTGAGTTCCTGGCCCGGCATCAGCGTCACGTAGGCCTTGCGAACGTGGTCGCGGCGGCCGACGGTCTTGCCGAAGCGCTTGGTCTTGCCCTTCTGGTTCACGACCGACACGCCCTTGACCTGCACCTTGAACATCAGCTCAACGGCGGCCTTGATCTCGGGCTTGGTGGCGTCGCGCAGCACCTTGAACAGCACGGCATTGGATTTTTCGGCAGCCATGGTGGCCTTCTCGGACACGATCGGTGCCACGAGGACCTGCATCAGGCGACCTTCGTCGAATTGGATGGCGCTCATGCGAACATCTCCTTGAGCTGGTCGATCGCCGCCTTGGTGACGATCACTTGCTTGTAATGCACCAGCGACAACGGGTCGGCGTAACGCGGCTCGACCACGAGCACGTTCACCAGGTTGCGCGAGGCCAGGTACAGGTTCTCATCGACCTCGTCGGCGATCACGAGGATCGACGACTTGAGATTCATCGCCTTGAACTTGTCGGCCAGCTGTTTGGTCTTGGGCGAATCGACCTTCATCGACTCGACCACCGACAGGCGGCCTTCACGCACCAGCTGCGAGAAGATGGACGCCATGCCGGCGCGGTACATCTTCTTGTTGATCTTCTGGGTGAAGTTTTCGTCCGGGCTGTTCGGGAAGATGCGACCGCCCCCGCGCCACAGAGGCGAGGACGTCATACCGGCGCGAGCGCGACCGGTGCCCTTCTGTTTGAACGGCTTCTTGGTCGAGTGCTTGACCATCTGACGGTCTTTTTGTGCACGCGTACCTTGACGGGCGTTCGCCTGATAAGCCACCACGAGTTGGTGGATCAGGGCTTCGTTGTAATCGCGACCGAAGACGGTCTCGGGCACATCCAGCTTGGACGCGGCCTGACCCTGGTCATTGAGGAGTTCGACTTGCATCAGTTCGCTCCTTTGGCGGCCGCAGCCTTGATGGCGGGACGCACCGTGACAAAGCCACCCTTGGA
This sequence comes from Hydrogenophaga intermedia, assembly GCF_023715105.1. Lineage (GTDB taxonomy): Bacteria > Pseudomonadota > Gammaproteobacteria > Burkholderiales > Burkholderiaceae_C > Hydrogenophaga > Hydrogenophaga intermedia_A. The sequence continues at coordinate 198,687 of NZ_JAMBNO010000004.1, forward strand.
GCCCGGAACGGCACCCTTGATGAGCAGCAGTTGACGCGCCTCGTCCACGCGAACGATGTCGAGGTTCTGGGTGGTGACGGTCTCGTCGCCCATGTGCCCGGTCATTTTCTTGCCCGGGAACACACGGCCCGGATCCTGGGCCATGGAGATCGAGCCCGGCACGTTGTGCGAACGGCTGTTGCCGTGCGAAGCGCGCTGCGACGCGAAGTTGTGGCGCTTGATGGTGCCGGCGAAGCCCTTGCCGATCGAGGTGCCCTGCACATCGACCTTCTGGCCAGCGGCAAACAGCGCATTGGCCGCCACGACGGCACCCGGCTGATACTGGGCAGCCACGTCGGCGGTGACGCGGAATTCCTGGATGATTTCACCGGCTTCGACGCCGGCCTTGGCCAGGTGACCGGCCACCGGCTTGGTGACACGGGAGGCACGACGCTTGCCGAAGGTGACTTGCAGCGCGTCGTAACCGTCGCTGGCCTGGGTTTTGACCTGGGTGACGCGGTTGTTCGACACGTCGATCACCGTGACGGGCACGGCGTCCCCGTCGTCGGTGAACAGGCGCATCATGCCCACCTTGCGGCCCAACAACCCGAGGGAGTTGCTCAGACTCATTGTTTTCTCCGTTCCCGACTGCAATTGGCCGGGGCTGATGGTGCGAAACCGGGGTCTCGCGCTACGGGCCTTTGCCGATCCAGGGATCGGCTGGCACCACGAAATCTCCGGCCAGAAGCCGGAAAGCCCGCCAGTATATCCGGCGGGCTTCTTTGCTGCAAGCGCCGCCGGGCAAATGCCCGGCGAAGCGGCCGGCGGGCCTTATTGCAGCTTGATCTCCACGTCCACGCCCGCGGGCAGGTCGAGCTTCATGAGCGCGTCGACCGTCTTGTCGGTCGGGTCGACGATGTCCATGAGGCGCTGGTGGGTGCGGATCTCGAACTGGTCGCGGCTGGTCTTGTTGACGTGCGGCGAGCGCAGGATGTCGAAACGCTTCATGCGCGTGGGCAGGGGCACGGGGCCCTTGACGATGGCACCGGTGCGCTTGGCGGTCTCGACGATCTCGGCAGCGGAGGTGTCGATCAGCTTGTAGTCAAACGCCTTGAGGCGGATGCGGATCTTCTGTTTGGTGGCAGCCATGAAACCGCTCCTTACTCGATGATCTTGGCCACGACGCCGGCGCCGACGGTGCGGCCGCCTTCGCGGATGGCAAAGCGCAGGCCTTCTTCCATGGCGATCGGCGCGATCAGCTTGACGGTGATCGAGACGTTGTCGCCCGGCATCACCATCTCTTTGTCCTTGGGCAGCTCGATCGCACCCGTCACGTCCGTCGTGCGGAAGTAGAACTGCGGGCGGTAGTTGTTGAAGAACGGCGTGTGACGGCCGCCCTCGTCCTTGCTCAGCACGTACACCTCACCGGTGAAGTGCGTGTGCGGCTTGATCGAGCCGGGCTTGCACAGCACCTGGCCGCGCTGCACTTCTTCGCGCTTGGTGCCGCGCAGCAGGATACCCACGTTGTCACCGGCCTGGCCCTGGTCGAGCAGCTTGCGGAACATCTCCACGCCCGTGCAGGTGGTCTTTTGCGTGGCAGCAATGCCCACAATCTCGATTTCCTCGCCAACCTTGATGATGCCGCGCTCGATACGGCCGGTCACCACGGTGCCGCGACCCGAGATCGAGAACACGTCTTCCACCGGCATCAGGAAGGCACCGTCCACCGCGCGCTCGGGCGTGGGGATGTAGCTGTCCAGCGCATCGGCCAGGCGCATGATCGCCTGCTCGCCCAGATCGCCCTTGTCGCCTTCGAGCGCCAGCTTGGCCGAGCCCTTGATGATCGGCGTGTCGTCGCCCGGGAATTCGTACTTGGAGAGCAGCTCGCGCACCTCCATCTCGACGAGCTCGAGCAGCTCGGCATCGTCCACCATGTCGCACTTGTTCAGGAACACGATGATGTAGGGCACGCCCACCTGGCGCGCCAGCAGGATGTGCTCGCGCGTCTGGGGCATCGGGCCGTCAGCGGCCGAGCACACCAGAATGGCGCCGTCCATCTGGGCAGCACCGGTGATCATGTTCTTGACGTAGTCGGCGTGGCCCGGGCAGTCCACGTGCGCGTAGTGGCGGTTGGCCGTCTCGTACTCAACGTGTGCGGTGTTGATCGTGATGCCACGCGCTTTTTCTTCCGGAGCCGCGTCGATCTGGTCGTACGCCTTGGCCTGGCCGCCGAACTTCGTCGCCAGCACCGTCGTGATCGCCGCCGTCAGCGTCGTCTTGCCGTGGTCAACGTGACCAATGGTGCCCACGTTCACGTGCGGCTTGGTCCGCTCGAATTTCTCTTTTGCCATGTCGATTCCTTCAAAAAGAACAACGCCCGTGTTGCGGTTTTAGGTCTGCACGCTGCTGCTGGATCACCCCGCACGGGCACAGGGCGGCGCGGCGTCGCAGACCGACTGAAAACAAGGGCCACTCCGCAGGGAGCGGCCCGCTGAACTTACTTCGCGCGCGCGGCGACGATGGCTTCGGACACGTTGCGCGGGGCTTCCGCGTAGTGCTTGAATTCCATCGTGTAGGTCGCACGACCCTGCGACATCGAGCGCAGCGTGGTCGAGTAGCCGAACATCTCGGACAGCGGCACCTCGGCCTTGATGGCCTTGCCGCCACCGACCATGTCTTCCATGCCCTGCACCATGCCGCGACGGGACGACAGGTCGCCCATCACGTTACCGGCGTAGTCCTCGGGCGTCTCGACTTCCACGGCCATCATGGGCTCGAGGATGACGGGGTTGGCTTTCTTGCAGCCTTCCTTGAAACCGAAGATGGCAGCCATCTTGAACGCCTGCTCGGACGAGTCCACATCGTGGTACGAACCGAAGTGCAGGGTGACCTTGACGTCCACCACCGGGAAGCCGGCCAGCACGCCGGTGTTGAGGGCTTCGATCACGCCCTTCTCCACCGCCGGGATGTACTCGCGCGGCACCACGCCGCCCTTGATGGCGTCCACGAACTCGAAGCCCTTGCCGGCTTCGTTGGGTTCGATCTTGAACACCACGTGGCCGTACTGGCCCTTGCCGCCGGACTGGCGCACGAACTTGCCTTCGGCTTCTTCCACGCTCTTGCGGATGGTCTCGCGGTAAGCCACCTGCGGCTTGCCCACGTTGGCTTCCACGCCGAATTCGCGCTTCATGCGGTCGACGATGATCTCCAGGTGCAGCTCGCCCATGCCGGAGATGATGGTCTGGCCGGACTCTTCGTCGGTCTTGACGCGGAAGGAAGGGTCTTCCGAGGCCAGACGCTGCAGCGCGATGCCCATCTTTTCCTGGTCAGCCTTGGTCTTGGGCTCCACGGCCTGTGCAATCACGGGCTCGGGGAAGACCATGCGCTCCAGGGTGATGACGGCATCGGGATCGCACAGCGTCTCACCGGTGGTCACTTCCTTCAGGCCCACGCAGGCAGCAATGTCACCAGCGCGGATCTCTTCGACTTCCTGGCGGTTGTTGGCGTGCATCTGAACGATACGGCCGATGCGCTCCTTCTTGCCCTTGACCGGGTTGAAGACGGTGTCGCCCTTCTTGAGCACGCCCGAATAGACGCGCACGAAGGTGAGCTGGCCCACGTAGGGGTCGGTCATGAGCTTGAAGGCCAGCGCCGACAGCTTCTCACCGTCGTCGGCCTTGCGGGTGGCGGGCTCTTCCTTCTCGTCGGTGCCGGCAACAGGCGGGATGTCCACCGGCGAGGGCAGGAAGTCGATCACCGCGTCGAGCATGCGCTGCACGCCCTTGTTCTTGAAGGCGGTGCCGCACAGCATGGGCTGGATCTCGGTGGAGATGGTGCGCGTGCGCAGGCCGAGCTTGATCTCTTCCTCGGTGAGGTCGCCCTCCTCGAGGTATTTGTTCATCAGCTCTTCGCTGGCTTCGGCGGCGGCCTCGACCATCTTCTCGCGCCACTCCTTCGCGGAGGCAACGAGTTCCGCCGGCACCTCGTGGTACTCGAACTTCATGCCTTGCGAAGCCTCGTCCCAGATGATGGCTTTCATCTTGAGCAGGTCGACCACGCCCTTGAAGTTCTCTTCCGAGCCGATGGGGATCACGACCGGCACGGGGTTGGCCTTCAGGCGCAGGCGCATCTGGTCGTAGACCTTGAAGAAGTTGGCACCGGTGCGGTCCATCTTGTTCACGAAAGCCAGGCGCGGCACCTTGTACTTGTTGGCCTGGCGCCAGACGGTTTCCGACTGCGGCTGCACGCCACCCACGGCGCAATAGACCATGCAGGCGCCGTCGAGCACGCGCATGGAGCGCTCGACCTCGATGGTGAAGTCCACGTGGCCGGGGGTGTCGATGATGTTGAAGCGGTGCTCCGGATAGGACAGATCCATGCCCTTCCAGAAGCAGGTGGTGGCGGCGGAGGTGATCGTGATGCCGCGCTCCTGCTCCTGCTCCATCCAGTCCATCGTGGCGGCGCCGTCGTGCACTTCACCGATCTTGTGGTTCACGCCGGTGTAGAACAGGATGCGCTCGGTCGTGGTGGTCTTGCCAGCATCGATGTGCGCGGAAATGCCGATGTTGCGGTAACGCTCGAGGGGCGTGGTGCGGGCCATGGAAATACTCCGGAAAGGGTTCGAGCCCGCCACCCCGGATGGGGGCTTGCGGGCTCTCGGGTCAGGTTGATCGGAAGGGGTTCGTCCGGATCAGAAGCGGAAGTGGCTGAAGGCCTTGTTGGCCTCGGCCATGCGGTGCACCTCGTCGCGGCGCTTCATGGCGCCGCCGCGGCCTTCGGTGGCCTCGATCAGTTCGTTGGCCAGGCGCATGGCCATGGACTTCTCGCTGCGCTTCTTGGCCGCCTCCTTGATCCAGCGCATGGAGAGCGCCAGACGACGGACGGGGCGCACTTCCACGGGCACCTGGTAGTTGGCGCCACCCACACGGCGGCTCTTGACTTCCACCATGGGTTTGACGTTGTTGATGGCCGTCGAGAAGATTTCCAGCGGGTCCTTGCCCGACTTCTTCTCGATCTGCTCGAACGCACCATAGATGATGCGCTCGGCCACGGCCTTTTTGCCGCCTTGCATGATCACGTTCATGAACTTGGCGACTTCGACGTTGCCGAACTTGGGATCCGGCAGGATTTCACGTTTAGGGACTTCGCGACGACGGGGCATGATTCACCTCTTGCTTCAGTTGATGTCCGGACGTCCTGTCTGATCCGAACACCCCGCAGACCCATCGGGAGCCTGCACTTACTCGGCCTTTGTTCAAGGCCACTACGCCGTTCCAGCTCGTCAAAACCGGGCGGCACCGAAATTCAGAAAACCGGTCAGGCCTTCTTGGGACGCTTGGCGCCGTACTTGGAACGCGCCTGCTTGCGGTCTTTCACGCCTTGCAGGTCGAGCGAGCCACGCACGATGTGGTAGCGAACACCCGGCAGATCCTTGACACGACCGCCGCGAACCAGCACCACGCTGTGTTCCTGCAGGTTGTGGCCTTCACCGCCAATGTAGGAAATGACTTCAAAGCCGTTGGTCAGGCGGACCTTGGCGACCTTGCGAAGGGCCGAGTTCGGCTTCTTCGGCGTCGTGGTGTACACACGGGTGCACACGCCGCGGCGCTGCGGCGAGTTTTCCATGGCCGGGCTCTTGGATTTGGTCTTTTCGACCTCCCGGCCTTGGCGCACGAGTTGGTTGATGGTTGGCATTGAAAACGTCCCTAAACGTTTGAAAATAGCAAAGCCTTCCGGAAAATTCCGAAAAGCCCGCTAGTGTAGCACTGGCGCGGCGGCGGCGCCAAGCCGCGCAAGCGGCTCAGCACCCGCTCACTGGATCCAGAGGCGGATCGCGTCCCAGGCGCGGCCGAAAATGCCCGCTTCCTCGACGGTTTCGAGAACCGTCAGCGGCACTTCCACCACGGGCTGCCCGGCGGCCGTGGTCACCCGCAGGGTGCCGATTGCCTGCCCTTTCTGCAGCGGGGCGACCAGCGGCTCGGGTCGCACCACCTCGGACTTCAGCCGCGCACCTTCGCCGGCCGGCACCGACACCACGACCCCTTCGACGCGGCCCAGCTTGGCCGTTTCGGCCTTGCCTTTCCAGACGCGGGGTTCGGCCGCGGGTTGATCGGCGGCCAGCAGGCGAACGGTATCAAAGGCCGTGTAGCCCCAGTTGAGCAATTTCTGGGTCTCGGCCGCGCGCGCGTTCTCGCTGGCAGCCCCGAGCATCACCGACAGCAGACGGCGCTGCCCCGCCGGCCCATCGCCCAGGCCGGGCACCGGGCGGCGCGCGGTGGCCACCAGACAGTAGCCTGCGGCGTTGGTGTGGCCGGTCTTCAGGCCGTCCACCGTCGGGTCACGGAACAGCAACAGGTTGCGGTTGGTGTCGTTGCTGGCGGGCGTGCCGGGGTAGCGGTAGCGCTGGATGGCGTAGTAGCCGACGTACTGCGGAAAGTCATTCATGAGGCGCGTCGCCAGCGTGGCCAGGTCGCGCGCCGTGGTGGTGTGGCCGGCTTCGGTCAACCCCTCGGGGTTGCGGTAGCTCGTGGCGTTCATGCCCAGCGCCTTGGCCTGCTGGTTCATCAGCTCGACAAAACGCTCCACCGAGCCGGCCACGCCTTCGGCCAGGGCCACGGTGGCGTCGTTGCCCGACTGCACGATCATGCCCTTGATGAGGTCCTCGACCGACACCTGCATCTTGGGGTCGATGAACATGCGCGAACCGGGCATCTTCCAGGCGCGCTCGCTCACACCGAAGGTCTGCGTGAGGCTGATCTTGCCGGCACGCAAGGCGTCGAACACGATGTAGGCGCTCATGAGCTTGGTGAGCGATGCCGGCTCGACCGGCGCGTCCGGCTCCTTGCTGGCAAGCACCTGGCCGGTGGTCACATCGAGCAGCAGGTAGGCCCGGGCCGCAATCTCTGGCGGCTGGGGCATCTGGGCTGCCGCGCCTGGGTGGAGGCCCAGGCCGAGCATCAGGGAGAAGGTGACAAACAGGGAGCGCAAAAACAGAAACAAAACAGGATCCTCGGTTCAAGAAATCGCGGCCACAGGACGCAGGTCAGCTGCGCAGGTGTCGCCAGACCAACTCGCGCAACAGCGGCAACTGGCCATGAAAGAAGTGACCGCCACCAGGCACCACCGTGACCGGCAGCACCTGGGGACGGGCCCAGTCCATCACGGCCGACAAGGGCACGGTGTCGTCGAGTTCGCCATGCACGACCAGGGTGCGCGCATGGAGTTCCTCGGGCAGTGGTGCCAGATTGAAACGGCTGGCCGCCGGCCCGACCAGCACCACCCGGCTCAGGTCCCGGCCCCGGGCATGCAGTTGCTGCACGGCGTGGCTCACCACGAAACCACCGAACGAGAAGCCAGCCAGCACGAGCGGGCCCTCGGGTGCTTCGGCCTGCACCACGGCCATCAGGTCACCGAGTTCGCCCCGCCCCTCGTCGTAGACGCCTTCGCTGCGACCCACACCGCGAAAATTGAAGCGCACCGCCTTCAAGCCGGCCAGCACCGCGGCTCGCGCCAGCGTCTGTACCACCTTGTTGGTCAGGGTGCCGCCGTGCAGCGGATGCGGATGGGCGATCACGGCGCATCCGCTCGCCGGCGCTTCGGGGCGATCGATCGCCACCTCGAGGGCGCCCGATGGCCCCGCCAGCAAATGCAGTTCGGTCTGCGCGTTCACCTCAGCGGCCCACGTCGGGCGGCGTGAGCAGCCGCTCGACCACCACACCATCTCGCAGGTGGGACTGCACGATCTCGTCGATGTCGTGCTGGTCCACATAGCTGTACCAGACGGCCTCGGGGTAGACGACCGCGATCGGCCCGCCTGCGCAGCGATCCAGGCAACCCGCGCGGTTGACGCGCACGCCACCGGGGCCCAGCAGGCCAAGCGCCTTGGCTTGCGACTTGCATCGCGCAAAGGCCGCTTCGGCCTGGTGATCAGCGCAGCAGGCCTCGCCGCCTTCGCGCTGGTTGAGACAAAAGAAGATGTGGCGCCGGTAGTAGGACTTCGGCGCGGGCGTGGCGGACTCGGACATGCCCCCGATTCTAGGACCGCCCCTCGTCGCGGGGCGAAGGGCGCGCTACCGCGTACAGGCCGAACGCAATGGCCGCGTAGGGCCACAGCCACCCCAGCCATTGGGATACGCCATGAAAGCGGATGAAACGGCCCTGCTCCCAGACCTCGATCGCCTGCGCGAAATAGGGCACTTCCGGTGCGCGGTTGAGCAGCGACAGCGACACCCCGAGGCACAGCAGCATCAGCGCGTGGCACAGCCGCCGGGTGAGCGGCGCGCACAACGCGGCCAGCAGCGCCGCCCCGACCAAGCCCGCCACCACGGGCTCGGTGGCCCAGGACCAGGCGTGCACCGGACCGTAGGTGAGCGCGCCGGACAGTCCGCCCACCATCCAGGCCGCCGCGAGGAAGACGGCCGCAAACACGATCCGACGCCACCAGCCACGCATGTCGCCGTAGGCCATCAGCAGCGGGGCCAGCAGGCTCAGCGCGACACAGAACGCCTCGGTCAACGGGCTGAGGGGCGCATCAGGCAACCCGGGCGCCGGCAGCCAGGCGATGAAAGGCGTGTCCCACCACCATTCGGCCAACGCCTGGGCCAGTGGCTCCCAGGCCTGGCCCAGGCCGAAGGGCACCGACAACGGATAGAGCAGGGCCAACGGCCAGATCGCCAGCAGAACGAGGCTGCCGTGCGCCCCCGGGGCGAACCACGCCTCGCGCCAGCGTCCCCAGTGCTGCAAGGCCCCGCCACGGCCCACCAGCCAGCCCAGCGCGGCGCCCACCAGACCGCCCAGCGTGTTGAGCGCAAAGTCCACGTTCGACGGCACGCGCACCAGCAGGTAGGTCTGCGCGCTCTCGATGCCGGCCGACAACAACATCGGCAACCCCGCGCCCAGCCACCACACGCCCTGGCGCCAGCCCAGGCGCAGCGCAGCCACCGCCATCAGGAAGCCGAGCGGCACATAGCCGAGGAAATTGGCGTAGAGGTCGAAGGCTGTCCAGTACTGGGGCCAGGGGGCATCCAGCCAGGACCAGGCCTGCACACCCTGCACCCGCCAGCCCGTGAATGGGTAGAGGCTGGCGTAGAGGATGAGCCCGGCATAAAGCAGGGCCAGTGGCCAGGCGGACGTGCGCATCGACCTGCCTCCACCCGCCTCAGAAAGGCTTCACCACCACCAGCACCACGGCGATCACGAGCAGCAGCACGGGCAGCTCGTTGAACCAGCGGTACCAGACGTGTGAACGTCGGCTCTGACCCGCCACGAACCGACGCAGCATCCCCGCGCAGGCATGGTGGTAGCCCACCGCCAGCAACACCACCAGCAGCTTGGCGTGCATCCACCCGTTGCCCGGACCGCGGCCGATGCCGTAACCCCACCACAGCCACAGCCCGAGCGCGATGGCGGGCACAGCCAGCAAGGTGGTGAAGCGCAGCAGCTTGCGCGCCATCAACAGCAGGCGCTCGCGCTCGGCCACGCTCTCAGGCGGCACCATGGCGAGGTTGACGAAGATGCGTGGCAGGTAGAACAAGCCGGCAAACCAGCTCGCCACGAAGACGATGTGAAAGGCTTTGACCCAGAGCATGGGGGCAGTGTATGGCCATGCTTGCGCACACGCGCCCTGGTTGCGCACAGGCAAAAAAAACCCGGCCATGGGCCGGGTTGGGAAGCCTTTTTGCTGTCACACACTAAGGCACCCGCTCAGGGAGGAAAAGCGGGGGGAACCTTGCGGCTCCCGCCTGAAGTCTATCCCACTTTTCAGCGTCAAACAAAGCGCCCCTGTCAGTATTGACAGGGGCGCGTCAGGCAAACGGCCGAGGTCAGACGGCCTAGGCGGGGGCCCCGCGAGGGGGTCGTGGGTGATCGGTCGACGCGCGCGCCGCCGGGAGTTTCGTGGTGGATGGGCGCTGTGGATCAGCGCGGTGATCAAGGCTGACGATTCAGCGCGCCGCCAGGGCGCGCAGGCGGCTGAGCGCCTCATCAAAACCGCAGTGTTCGTGCGTTCCCTGACGCAGATAGGCCAGGATGGCCTCGCGGCTGTCGATGGCCTGATCGGCCACACGGTCGGCGCCCTTCTTGTATTCGCCCACCTTGAGCAGGAGCTCGATCTCTTCGTACTTGGCGAGCAATTCGCGAACGCGGCCGGCGGCGGCCTTGTGTTCCGGGGTCACCAGTGCGCCCATGACGCGCGACGCTGAGGCCAGCACGTCGATCGCGGGATAGTGGTTCATGGCGCCAAGCTTGCGCGACAGCACGATGTGGCCATCGAGAATCGAGCGCGTCTCATCGGCCACCGGCTCGGTCATGTCATCGCCCTCCACGAGAACCGTATATGTGATCACCACCTCGGGCGAGCGAATCGCGCCCGGCGGTCAGATCGACGGGAAAGTGTTGACAGCCATCGGTGCGCAGGAAGTGGTGTTTGCCGACGGACTGCGTGTCCGTTTCCATCCCTGAGGAGAACGCATGAGGACATTCCAGCTCTCGCTGACGCCTGAACAGCACGACGTGCTGGCCGCCTGGCTGCCCGACGACCACGAGGCCAGTCTGGCCTTGCTGGGGCGCTTGAAGGAACACGCCCGATGGGGCCAGCAGCGGCCGCAGGACAAGGACACGTTCGCGCAACTGCGCGCCATGGAAACCGCCGCGACCGCTGCACTGTGGGTGCTGCAACGGCTGCCACCGACCATGCACCAGAAATCACAGCTCGACACCGCGGTGCGTGTCGACAAAACCAGCATGCGCCCACCGCACCCCGCTTCGGCGCATCCACACCTTCCCCCACAGACGTCCTAACACCCAGGAGGCACCATGCCAGGACTCAGTCTCGGAGAACTGTTCGACAACGTCAGCCCCGTCATGGAAGCGTCGGAGCTGGAGTTGCGCGACAACATGTCCGTCATCGCCAAAGGTGACGAGGTCTCGAACACGGACCTGCTCATGTACCAATATCAATTGGGCATCAACAGCCTGACCGCGTCCATCGCCAGCTCGGTGTGCAAGGAGCGGCTGGATACGCTCAAGGCCGTGGTGCAGAAGTTCTAGGGCGCCGTGGTTCGAGGGCTTGTCTGCACCGGAAGCAACGGTTACAGACACCCATCGTGCTGCGCACGGAGCGGGCAGCCCCGCCCGCACGGGCCTTCAGGTGCGGTGCGGCGATCGGGCCTGCGTCACCGCAGCGATCGCGGCGGTGCGGCTGCTGACCTGCAGCGCGGAAAAGATGGCCGCGAGATGGCTCTTGACCGTTCCCATGGCCATGCCCAGTTCGCGGCAGATCAGCTTGTTGCTGTTGCCCTTCATGAGCTGCGCCAGTACTTCCTGCTGGCGCGCCGTCAGGCGGCTGGTGAGCTCGTTGCGTTGGCCGACATGGAGCGCCGCCGGAGCTGCGGCTCGGCGCAGGTCGGCGGCGGACTCGGCCATGAAGATGGCATCGGGCGAAACATACGTGCCGCCATCGAGCACCAGTTGCAGCGCGCTGGTCAGCAGGCGGCTGCTCACCTTCTTCGACAGATAGCCATTGACCCCATGGCGAAGCGCTTCGCGCATGGAAGAACCGCTCTCGCGGTTGCTCACCATGACGATCTTCAACTCGGGCTGACGCCGCCTGAGCGTCGCAAAATCGTCGGCGCTCCATGACGGCAGGAGATCCTCGTCGAGCAATATCAGGTCGAGGTGGCTGGCCTCTTGGCAACGCGCCGCAACGCGCTCCCAGCATTCGGCCTCTTCGACCTGCAGGGACCTGCCCAGAAGCTTCAAGGTCGTCTTGAGCCCTTCGCGGATGAGGGCGGTTTCGTCGACGATCAACACGCGCAGCGGTTGATCGTCCGGTGCGTCATTGGGCGCGGGCCGAGCGCTCATCAGGGCGCTCAAGGCGGGGGAAACATCCAGTGCCATGTAGATCTCCTGGGCAACACGCTCCCTGTGCAGGTGAAATTCTTGTTTTGCAGCGAGGTGATTCTTGAAGTGAACGCCTGTTCGCCGAATACGCTGGCTGCAGTAATTCCTAGTCCCGAAGGACGATGAGCGGTTGCCTCCGCCGAAAGTCGGTCAGACGTGTAGCGCAGGTGACAGCCGATGCCCCAGGCGGCGTGGCGCCGTGCGGATCAACAGCGGGATCGATCCGCGCAGGCAGGTTGCGCAGGTGGCCCTCTGTCCGTCAGCGCAGCCGCTGCACCTGCAGCGCGCTGACGCCACCAGCGCCATTGCCCCAGGCCTGTCGCACGTGGCTGGCCACGGCGGCGATCTCGTCGTCGCTGAGCTGGCTGCGAAACGGCGGCATGCCCCAAGGGCGCGGGTGCGCCGTGGTGGTGGGGCCATAGCCACCGTCGAGCACCCAGCGCACCAGGTTCACCGGCGACGCCTGCGTGACGGCGCGGTTGCCCGCCAGTGGCGGGAAGGCCCAGGGGCCGTCCAACGGCGCGCCCTCGGCCCACGCGCCCTCGCCCTGCTTGCCGTGGCATTGCGCGCAGTGCTGCTCGTACACGCGCGCGCCCTGCAGCAGCACGCGCGGCTCGGCAGGCACGTCATCGCGCGGCTGCGGCACCACGGGCAGATCCTTCAGGTAAGCGGCGATGGCGCGCAGTTCGGCCTCGGGCAGGTGCTGCGTGCCGTGACGAACGACCTCGGCCATCGGGCCGCTCACGGCGGCCCGGTCGGTGCGACCGTCGCGCAGCAGGCGCACGATGTCCTCCGTGGACCAGGCTTGCACGCCAGCCTCGCCCGGGTCGAGCAGCGACGGTGCCCACCACGCGCCATCGGGCATGGGGCCGCCCGCCAGCGCCTCACCAGGGCCTTCGAGAACGCCCGGCGCGCGGTGGCAAGCCGCGCAGTGCGCCACGCCCTGCACCCACCAGGCGCCGCGGTTCAACTCGGCGCTGCGCGTCGGCTCGTCGCGCTGCTCGCCGGGCGCGAAGTGCAGCACGCGCCAGGCCGCCAGCGCCAGCGGCTGGTCGTACGGGAAGCGCAGGCGGTGCGGCTCGCGCGCGCGCTCCACCGGTGCCAGCGTTCCCAGGTAAGCAAACAGCGCGTCGGTGTCGGCGCGCGCCAGGCGCGTGGTGTGCAGGTAGGGAAACGCGGGGTAGAGCAGGCGGCCGTCGCGCGACTGGCCGTGGTGCAGGGCGCGGTGGAACTCGGCAGCGCTCCAGCCGCCCAGGCCGCTGGCGTGCGGGGTGAGGTTGCTGCTCACGATGGCGCCAAAGCGCGTCTGCACCGCGTGTCCACCGGCCCAGGGCTCGCCGCCTTTCGCGGTGTGGCAGGCCATGCAGTTGCCGGCGCGGGCGAGTAGTTCACCGCGCGCAATCAACGCCGGTGTGGGGGTCAGTTCGGGCGCCTGCACCAGCGGCACGGGGCGCAACTCGCGCCACACGGCCCACGCAAACGCCAGGCCCGCGAGCAAGATCAAACCCAGCGCGATCGACAGCAGGCGGCGCGTCATCGCACGCCCCCGAGGTCGCTGCCGCAAGCGATGGGCAAGGGCGCCGGCAGGCGCTCGGCAGGCTTCGGATCGACCGGCAGCGGCTGCGCGGCGAGCCAGCTCGCCACCGCACTCACGTCCTCGCCGCTGAGCTTCTTCGCCACCTCGGCCATGCAATCGGGCATGCTGGCCTGGCGCAGTCCGGTCTGCCAGCCGCCGAGCTGGCCGATGAGGTAGTCGCGCGGCAGGCCGAGCAGACCGGGGATGGCGGGCTGCACGCCGGTCATGCGCTCGCCGTGGCAGCTGTTGCACGACGGCAGGTTCTTCGCCGGATCGCCCACGCGCACCAGCTGTTCGCCGCGCGCGCGCTGCGCCGCCGTGCCCTGCGCGGGCGCCGGTGGCGGGTAAGGCAGATCGAGCCCGGCGAAATGCGCCGCCATCTCGCGCAGGTAGGCGTCGTCCAGGTGATCGAGCAGGGACGCCATGCCCACGGCCTGGCGCCGTCCGGCCTGAAAATGGCGCAGCTGGTTGTGCAGGTAGGCCGCGGGCTTGCCCGCAATGCGCGGGAAGTAGCCGTCGGGCGTGGCGCGGCCCTGTTCGCCGTGGCAGGCGGTGCAGGCCAGCAGGCGCTGCGCCATGGTGTCGGGCACCCGAACGGGGGTGGGAGATGGGCTCTGGGCAGCGGCGGCAGCGGCCCACAGCGCTGCGGCGACAATGGCAAGGCGGATCACGTGCCGACCGTATCACAGTGCACCCCGCTGCCGCCCATGACCGAGCCCATGCCCCTGCCCGTCGACGCCACGCGCTGCCCGCTGTGCGGCAGTGACAACCGGTGCGCCATGGAAATGCAAAAGGCCACCGGCGAGCCACAGCCGCCCTGCTGGTGCGTGAGCGAAACCTTCACGCCCGAACTGCTGGCACGCATACCCGAAGCGGCCCGCGGCACAGCCTGCCTGTGCCCGGCGTGCGTGAAATCGGCCCTTGCCGCGCCGCGATGAGCGACGCCGCACAAGACCCGAACGGACTGCCCGCGCTGCGCGAGCGCTACGGCCCGCGCTACCGATGGCTGCTGCTGCTCGCGGTGATGGTGGGCACCATGGCCTCGATCATGTCGTCGACGATCGTGAACGTGGCCATTCCCGACATGAGCCAGCACTTCACGCTGGGCCAGGAGCGCGCGCAGTGGGTGTCCTCCGCCTTCATGGCGGCCATGACGGTCTCGATGCTGACCACGCCCTGGCTGCTGGCGCGCTATGGCTACCGGCGAACTTACGAGGGGTGCATGTGGCTGCTGCTGGTCGGTGGCGTGGCCGGCGGCCTGGCAAACGATTACCCGCTGGTGCTGGCCGCGCGCGTGGCCGAGGGCCTGGCGGCGGGCGTGGTGCAGCCGATCCCGGCCATCATCATCCTGCGCGCTTTTGATTCCACCGAACAAGGCCGCGCCAGCGGCATCTTCGGCATGGGCGTGGTGCTGGCGCCGGCGCTGGGCCCCAGCATCGGCGGCGTGCTGGTCGACTGGTTCGGCTGGCGCTCGATCTTCTTCATGGTGGTGCCGCTGTGCGTGGTCTCGCTGTGGCTGGCGAAGAAGCTGATCCCCACCACCGCACCTGGCGGGGGCGCCGCCAACCGGGACGGTGCCGGGCTCGACTGGCGCGGCCTGCTGATCGCCTCCCTGGGCACGCTGTGCCTGCTCAACGGCCTGGTGGAGCTGCAGGGCGGCACCGCGGCCACCGCGCTCACGCTGCTGGCGGCCGCCGTCGGCCTGCTGGTCGCCTTCATCTGGCTCGAGCGGCGCACGCTGCAGCAGCGCCGGCGCCACCCCAGCCAGGGCGTGGACCCGCTGCTGGACCTCACGTTGTTTCGGGACCGGCGTTTCGCCATGGGCAGCATCGTGGCCTTCATCTACGGCATCGCGCTGTTCGGCTCCACCTACCTGCTGCCGGTGTACATGCAGATGGGGTTGCGCCTCTCGCCCTCGGTCGTGGGCACGGTGCTGCTGCCGGCGGGCTTCGTGCTGGCCGTCACCATCGCCGTGGTGGGCCGGCTGGCCGACCGCCAACCCACGCACCGCCTGGTGAGCATCGGCCTGCTGATGCTGGCAGCCTCGTTCGCGCTGATGGTGACGATCCGCCTAGACCACGCGGGACTGATCATTCCGCTGCTCATCCTCTGGGCCATTCTGGGTCGCATCGGGCTGGGCTTCGTCCTGCCCTCACTCAACATCGGCGCCATGCGCGGGCTCGACCGCAGCCACATCCCGCAAGGCTCCAGCGCCATCAATTTCTTGCGCATGCTGGGTGGCGCCGCGGGCGTGAGCCTGTGCGGCATCTTCCTGGAGTGGCGGCTCGCGGCGCACGGCCAGGTGCTGGACAGCGCCAGCCGCGCACCAGACCGGCTGGCCGCCTTCAACGAAACCTTCATCCTGCTGGCCGTCATCTGCGGCGTGGCGCTCATCGCCGCGCTGCGGCTCAAGGCCGACAGCCGCACACAATAGCCGCCACCATGTGCCAGCTGCTCGGCCTGAACTGCGCCACCCCCACCGACGCCACCTTCAGCTTCACCGGCTTTCGCGAGCGCGGCGGCAACACCGACCATCACGCCGATGGCTGGGGCATCGCCTTCTTCGAGGGCAAGGGCCTGCGCCTGTTCCTTGACCACCAGAGCGCAGCGCATTCGCCGATGGCGCAGTTCCTGCAGGCTTATCCGCTCAAGAGCCGCAACATCATTGCCCACGTGCGCAAGGCCACGATCGGCGAAGTGGCGCTGGAGAACGCCCACCCCTTCGTGCGCGAACTCTGGGGCCGCCAATGGGTGTTCGCCCACAACGGCGACCTCAAGGACTACGCCCCGCCGCTGCACAGCCACTTCCGCCCGGTGGGCAGCACCGACAGCGAACGCGCCTTCTGCTGGCTGATGCAGGAGCTGCACAAATCGCACGCGGGCCTGCCCAGCGTGCACGAGCTCACCCACACGCTGCGCGAGCTGATTCCGCAGGTCACGCGGTTTGGCAGCTTCAACTTCCTGCTCTCCAACGGCGAGGCGCTGTGGGCCCACTGCAGCACCAACCTGCATTGGCTGGTACGCCAGCACCCGTTCGCACAGGCCACGCTCAAGGACTGCGACTGGACGGTGGACTTCGCCACCGTGAACCAGCCCGGCGACCGCGCCGCGGTGATCGTGACGACACCGCTTACCAGCAACGAGGCCTGGACCGCGTTCACACCCGACGAGCTCAAGGTGTTCGTGGACGGCCTGCCGATCGGGTGACACGGGCACAGGGTCAACCCTGATGTCCGCGTGTCCCGTGCGGACACCCCCTCGGCCTATCATCCTTCGGTGCTTCGCACCCCCTGCGGGCGTGCGCCTTTCCCATCCGCACCCAGGAGACAAACCATGCAACGACGCCACTTCATCGCCAGCGGCATTGCCGCCGCCAGCTTGCCGAACCTCAGCTTCGCGCAGGGCATCGAGAAGCCCAAGTGCACCATCGCCGTGGGCGGCAAGAACCTCTTCTACTACCTGCCACTGACCATCGCCGAGCAACTGGGCTACTTCAAGGACGAAGGCCTGGACCTCACCATCGTTGACTTCGCGGGCGGCTCGCGTGCATTGCAGGCCGTGGTGGGCGGCAGCGCGGACGTCGTTTCCGGCGCGTTCGAGCACACGATCAACATGCAGTTCAAGGGCCAGCCCATGCGGGCCTTCGTGCTGCAGGGCCTGGCGCCGCAGATCGTGCTCGGCATCAACCCCAAGACCATGCCCAACTTCAAGGACGTGGCTGAACTCAAGGGCAAGAAGATCGGGGTGACCGCACCGGGCAGCTCGACCAACGTGCTGGTGAACTTCGTGCTCGCCAAGGCGGGCTTGAAGCCGAGCGACGTGAGCATCGTGGGCGTGGGTGCCAGCAACGGCGCGGTGGCGGCCATGCGCGCCGGGCAGATCGACGCGATCAGCAACCTCGACCCGGTGATCACGCTGCTGCAGCGCTCGGGCGATCTGAAGATCGTCACCGACACGCGCATCGTGAGCGAGGCCGAGCGCGTGTTCGGCGGCCCGATGCCGGCCGGTTGCCTGTACTGCCCGCAGCCCTTCCTCGATCGCAACCCCAACACCGCGCAGGCCATGGCCAACGCCATGGTGCGCGCCAACAAGTGGATCCAGAAGGCCGGCCCGGGCGACATCATCAAGGTGGTGCCCGAGAGCTACCTGCTGGGTGACCGCGCGATCTACATCGACGGCTTCCTGGCCGCCCAGAAGGCGCTCTCGCCCGACGGCTTGATCCCGGCCAAGGGCTCCGAGACTGCCTTCAAGGCACTGGGCAGCGTGGACGCCGAGCTCGCCAAGGCGAAGCTCGACCTGAACGCGGTCTACACCAACGCGTTCGCACAGAAGGCCAACGCCAAGTACCCGAAGGGATGACATGACGGCAGCGGCGATCGAATTGCAGGACGTCGCCTGCACCTTCATCAGCAAGGACGCCCCCGGCCAGCGCTACACCGCGGTCGAGGGCGTGAACCTCACGGTGGGGGCGGGCGAGTTCGTGAGCGTGGTGGGCCCCACGGGCTGCGGCAAGAGCACCCTGCTCAACGTGGCGGCCGGCCTGCTCGAACCCAGCAAGGGCAGCGCGCGCATCTTCGGCGAGACCCTGCAGGGCATCAACGCGCGCGCTGGCTACATGTTCCAGAGCGAGAGCCTCATGCCCTGGCGCACCGGCCTGCAAAACGTGATGGCCGGGCTGCAGTTCCGCGGCGTGGCCGACGCCGACGCGCGGGCCCAGGCCGACGACTGGCTGCGCCGCGTGGGCCTGGGTGGCTTCGGTGACCGCTACCCGCACCAGATGAGCGGCGGCATGCGCAAGCGCACCTCGCTCGCGCAGACGCTGGTGCTCGACCCCGACATCATCCTGATGGACGAACCGTTCTCGGCGCTTGACATCCAGACGCGGCAGCTGATGGAGAACGAGGTGCTGCAACTCTGGGCGGCAAAGAAAAAGGCGGTGCTGTTCATCACGCACGACCTCGACGAAGCCATCGCCATGAGCGATCGCGTGGTCATCATGTCCGCCGGCCCGGCCAGCCACATCATCGGTGACTTCCGCATCGACATCGAGCGCCCGCGCGATGTGGCCGAGGTCAAGACGATGCCGCGCTTCCTCGAACTGCACGCGGCCATCTGGGCCGTGCTGCGCGACGAGGTGCTCAAGGGTTACCAGCAACAACTGCAGAAGGCCGCCTGAGCGCGGCACCGTCAACGCATGTGGAAGTTCCTCAAACCCCGCCCGGGCAACCTGCGCCTGTGGCAACTCGGCCTGCTCGCGCTCCTGTTCCTGTTCTGGCACGTCATGACCAAGCCCGGTCTGGTGCCGACCTTCATGTTCGACAACGACCGGCAGGCTGCGTTCTTCTTCGGTGAACCGCTGAAGATCTTCACGCGCATCTGGGTCTGGTTCGTGCGCGACGCCGACATCTACGTTCACCTGTGGGTCACGCTGGCCGAAACGCTCATGGCCTTTGGCATCGGCGCCGTGACCGGGCTGGCTGGCGGGCTGTGGCTGGCGCTCTCGCCCATGGCATCGGCCATCCTCGAGCCCTACATCAAGGCGCTCAACTCCATGCCACGCATCATCCTCGCGCCCATCTTCGCGGTGTGGTTCGGGCTGGGCATGGCCTCCAAGGTGGCTCTGGGCGTCACGCTGGTGTTCTTCATCGTGTTCTTCAACGTCTACCAGGGCGTCAAGGAAGTGAGCCCGGTGGTGCTGGCCAACGCGCGCATGCTGGGCGCGAGCCAGAAGCAGCTGCTGCGCCACGTCTACCTGCCCAGCGCCACCAGCTGGGTGTTCAGCTCGCTGCACACCAGCGTCGGCCTGGCCTTCGTGGGCGCGGTGGTGGGCGAGTACCTCGGCTCGTCGCAGGGCGTGGGCTACCTCATCCTGCAGGCCGAGGGCCAGTTCGACATCAACACCGTGATGGCCGGCATCCTGGTGCTCACCAGCTTCGCGCTGGTGCTGGACGCGGCGGTGGGCCGCATCGAGAAACGCCTGATGAAATGGCAGCCCAAGGCGGGCGAGACGGAAAAACTCTGAGCCCGGCACCCGGATGGCCACGCGCGCGCGGGCCACGGGACAATGCACCGCATGCACAGTCCCAGCCCGCCCCGGCAACCCGGTCGCCCACCGGTGCAGCAACTGCCGGCGGAGCTGGCCGCGCGCTGGCAGCCCGGCGCCTGGATGGCGACGCCGCGCCGCCGCGCCGGCACCGCGTGGGGGCTGTCGCTGGCGGTGCACGTGCTGCTGCTGGGCCTGACCTTCGGCGGCGAGGGGCTCGGGCTGCCCGGTTTCGGCCTGCCCTGGCAGGAGCGGCGTGCCGAGGCACCCGGGCGACACGCTCAGCCCGCACCGCAGCCCAGCATGGTCGCGGCGAACGCCCCTGAACCCGCTGCAGAGGCCCACACGGCACCGGCCGAGGCAGCCGGCACGTCAAGCACCCCGCCAACGACGCCCACCGCCATCCCTGCACCTGCGCTCACAGTGCTGGACTACGGCACGCTGCAGACGGCGCGCGCGGCCGAAGCGGCCCGCCTCGAAGCGGCCCGCCGGGCCGCCGCGCAGGCCCTGTCCGAACGCCAGGCCGCCGCGCGCGAGCGCGCTGCGCGCCAGGAGTCTGCCCGGCAGGCGGCCATCCAGCAGGCCGCTGCACGGCGCGAGACTGCCCGGCAGGAAGCCGCGCGACAGCAGGCGGCAAGAGAGCAAGCCGCACGAGAACAACAAGCTGCGCGCGAACGGGCCACGCAGGCATCGGCCACACGCCCGCCCGACGCCGAACGCACCGAGCCCGCACGGGCCGAGCCCGAGCGGTTGGCGTCCGACGCGCCCGCACCCACCGTAACGCCCGCGCCGCCACCGGACCCCACGCCGGCGCCGATCACCGCGCCACCACCCGCGCCGCCAGTGCTCGCACAGCAGGACGCGACACTGCCCGAGGTGCAAGCGCCCAAAGCGCAGCAGGACGACCCGGCGCAGCAAGCAGCGGCAGCGAGCCGGGAGACCACGCTCCTGCAGGCTCTGCGGGCCGAAGCCGATCGGCAAGCCGCCGCGCAGGCACTGGCCGCGCGGGAGGCCGCTGTACAGGCCGAGGCGGTGCGACTGGCGCAGGAACAGGCCGAGGCACAGCAACGCCAGGCCCAGCAGCAGGAAGCCGAGCGCCGGCAAGCAGCCCAGGCCCAGGCGGCGCGTGAGGCCGCAGCGCGGGCCGAGGCCGCGCAGCAAGCGGCCGAACGCGAACAGGCCGAACAACGGGAGGCCGCACGCGCCGAGGCAGCGCGCCAGGCTGCGGCCGAGCGGGCGCAAGCCGAACGCGAGGCCGCAGCGCGAGAAGCCGCAGCGCGAGAAGCCGCAGCGCGAGAAGCCGCAGCGCGAGAAGCCGCAGCGCGAGAAGCCGCAGCGCGAGAAGCCGCAGCGCGAGAAGCCGCAGCGCGAGAAGCCGCAGCGCGAGAAGCCGCAG